>NC_009675.1:0-1490000 GCF_000017505.1 Anaeromyxobacter sp. Fw109-5 | reverse complement strand
CGCCGCCCTCCCGCCCGAGCTGGTAGCTCGGCTGCAGCGTGATCTTGCCGCCGCCGTCCGGCAGGTCCACCGCGAGGTGGGGGATGGCGAGCCCGCTCGTGCGGCCGCGCATGGCCTCGAGGATGGCGACGCCCGCCTCGAGCGGCGTGCGCAGGTGCGCCGTCCCCTCCGCCAGATCGCCCTGGTGCAGGTAGTAGGGGCGCACGCGGAACGTGAGGAGCCGCTCGTTCAGATCGGTGAGGAGGCGCGCGGAGGAGTTCACGCCGCGCAGCAGCACCGACTGGTTCTCGACCGGCACCCCGTGGTCCACGAGGGCCTCGCACGCCGCGCGCGCGTCCGGCGTGCACTCCGCCGGGTGGTTGAAGTGCGTCACCACGAACAGCGGCGCGTGGCGCCGGAGGAGCGCGGCGAGGGCGGGGGTCACCCGCATCGGGCACGTGACCGGCGCGCGCGTGGCGACGCGGAGGAGCTGCACGTGCGGGATCGCGCGCAGTCCCCCCAGCAGCGCGTCGAGCCGCTCGTCGGAGAGGACCAGCGGATCGCCCCCGGAGACGATGACGTCGCGGACCTCGCGGTGCGCGCGCACGTAGGCGATCCCCTCCTCGATCGCGTCCCGGTCGAAGCCGCCGTCCGCGCCGAACGTGATCCGGCGGCGGGTGCAGTGGCGGCAGTAGACCGAGCAGCGATCCACGGCGAGGAAGAGGACCCGGTCGCGGTACTTGTGCACGATCGCCCGCGCCGGCCGGTGCGCCTCCTCGCCGATGGGATCGCGCAGATCCCCCGGCGCCTCCTCGGCCTCGCGCGCCGACGGGATCGCCTGCAGGCGGATCGGGCAGCTCGGGTGCCGCGGATCCATGAGCGACGCGTAGTAGGGCGTCACCGCCACGCGCGTGCGCCCGAGGGCCTGGGCGAGCCCGCGCCGCTCCTCCTCGCCGAGCCACACGACGCGCCCGAGCTCCTCGGCCGTGCGGAGCGCGTTCCGGTGCTGCCAGCGCCAGTCGCGCCAGTCGCTCTCCGGGACGTCAGGAAATCGGGCTCGCCAGTCCATTGGATCGCCCGCTCCGGCCGGCCCGCGATGCCGACCTCCGGCGGGGCGCGGAAGCTAACCGCCCTGGCGGCTGCGGTCAAACGCCGCCCGCCCGCGAAGCGACGGCCTGCCCGCTCTCCGCCCCGGGGTGTCTGCGGGAGGTGGCACGCCCCCCAGTCGGAGGGGCGGCGTACCCTGGCGGCAGGCAGCCGTGGTGTTAAAGGACAGGGCAGCCCGAGCGAAGGGCCCCTCGTGGAGCGAACGACATGGCGAATCTTCCACTGACCGGCGGGGGCGAGCTCGTGGGGGTGCCCGCGCGGCCCGAGCGCCCGAACGGCGAGGCCCGCGCGACGTCGCCGCGAGACGACGGCATCCGGCCGGTCGCGGGCGTCCGCACGCGCTTCCCGCCCGGGCCGCGCTCCGCGTGGAAGGACGTCCCGGACGCGCTCTGGAACGATTGGCACTGGCAGCAGCGCGAGCGCGTCACGCGCCTCGATCAGCTCGAGAAGGTGATCCACCTGACGGCGGACGAGCGCCGCGCGGTGATCGAGAGCGACGCCGAGTTTCACATGGGCATCACGCCGTACTACGCCGCGCTCATGGACCCCGACGACCCGAGCTGCCCGATCCGGCTCCAGTCGGTGCCGACCATGGGCGAGCTGACGATCGCGCCCGCCGACCTCGAGGATCCGCTCGCCGAGGAGCGGGACATGCCGGTGCCGGGGATCACCCACCGCTACCCGGATCGCGTGCTCTTCTACACGACGCACAACTGCCCGGTGTACTGCCGTCACTGCACGCGCAAGCGCAAGGTGTCGGACCCGACGAGCGCCGCCGCGAAGCGCCAGATCGAGGAGTCGCTCGCGTACATCTCGGCGCACCCCGAGATCCGCGACGTGGTGATCTCGGGCGGCGATCCGCTGTCGCTCTCCGACGAGCGGCTCGACTACATCCTCGGCCGCCTCCGCGCGATCCCGCACGTCGAGATCTTCCGGCTGGGCACCCGCAACCTCGTCACGCTCCCGCAGCGCGTCACCGACGACTTCGTCCACATGCTGCGCCGGCACCACCCGGTCTACGTGAACACGCACTTCAACCATCCCAAGGAGTGCACCGCCGAGGCGTTCGAGGCGGCGCGCCGCCTGGCCGACGCGGGCTGCGTCATCGGCAACCAGATGGTGCTGCTGAAGGGCGTCAACGACGAGCCGGAGCTCGTGAAGGAGCTGAACCACAAGCTCCTGCTGATGCGGATCCGCCCCTACTACATCTACCAGTGCGATCTCGCGAAGGGCATCAGCCACTTCCGGACGCCCGTCGAGACCGGCATCCGGATCATCGAGCATCTGCGCGGCCACACCTCCGGGCTGGCCGTTCCGCACTTCGTGGTCGACGCGCCCCAGGGCGGCGGGAAGATCCCGGTGAACCCGAACTACGTCGTCTCGCACGAGGGGAAGCGCTGGGTGCTGCGGAACTATGCGGGCAAGGAGTACGAGTACCTCGAGCCCTAGGCAGAGCCTGCGCCCTTCGACTTCGGCGCGCTCCGAGGCCGCGCTCGAGGATCTCCGCCGCGCTGCCTCGCGGGCAGGCATCCCGAGCGGACAGCGACCACGACGAGAGAGGTTGGTTCGTCCAGGTGAACCACGAGCGGTTCATCCGGGATGAACTCGAACCGCCGGCGACTCGGTCGCCCCTCCCCTCGTCTCGAGCCAGCCTCGGAACCGCCCGCGGCGGCGGACACGGCCGTTCCCGGCGGAACCGTTGCCGACTTGCGATGAAAACACGACGGTGGCAGTACGCCTCGCCACTCGTCGCTGCGCCTCTCGCCTCGGGCCCGTTCATCCCGAGCGTAGCTCGCGCGCGAGCGGAGTCGAGGGACGATCTCGTGCGCCTGCGAGCATCTCGCGGCGCGTCGGCCGCGAAATGGAACGGCCCGATCATCGCTCGATCGTCACCGTCAACGACGACGTCCCCGTCCAGCGGATGATCGTGGTGAGGAGCGCGATCATGCGGCCCTCCTCGTCGTTCCATTGACAGGCCGACTCCCCGCACGCGCCGGGGATGGCCGAGAAGACCTCGCGCCAGCGCCCGCCCAGCCGCGAGATGGCGAGCGCGTTCCCCGTGTATTCGAGCGTGAGGCCCGAGAGCGCGTCCGACCCGTCGCGCGTCAGGCCGTACCAGACGTCCAGCTTCGTCCCGAAGTCGGCGACGCGCTCGTGGGCGAGGTGGGTCCCGTCCCACGGAAACACGAGCTCGCCGCCGAAGGCGGCCCGCGCCTCCCCGAGCGCGGAGCCGACCCCCACCCCCGCGAACGTCATGCGCGCAGGCCAGCCGGCGGGGTGGAGCCTCACGGCGTCGCGGAGATCGCCGTGCGTGTCGGGAGCGCAGGCGGCGAGCAGCGAGGCGACGACGACGAGCAGCGCGGCACGTGACATGGCGTTCTCCCGTGATGTTTGGGGGGGATGGGCTCAGCGCTTCCGCGTCCAGAAGTCCTCGCTCGACAGCGCGCGGCGGGCCGTCTCCACGTCGAGGAGCTGGACCCGGACGCCGATCCTCGCCTGCGCCTCGAGGTGGAGCCCGCGGCTGCCGAGCCGGAGCGCCGGCCCCGCCGTCAGGCCGAAGCCGTCGCGCCGCGCGCTGCCGGACACCGCGGCGCGGGCCACCTCGAGCGGCTCCAGCCCGTCCGGAGAGGCCGTGAACGCCGCGCGCTGGACGGAGCAGCGCGTCCCGCCCGCGCGATCGAGCTCGCAGCGGAGCGTGGCGCGCCGCGCGCCCAGGCTCGCCGTGGCGACGCCGTCGGGGAGCGACACCTGGGCGCCGACGCGCCCCCCGCGAACGGCGGCCTCGAGGCCGACCGTCGCCTCGAGCCTCACGGCGAGGGGCTCTGGCCGCCGCTCCAGGCGTGCCCGGTGCCGCTCGACCTCGCGCAGGGCGTCCGCGAGCTCGTGCCGGAAGTCGCCGTGGACGGCGGCGAGATCCTGGTTCTCGGCAGTCGTCGCGCCGGGTTCCCACGGCTGTAGCTCTCGGATGGGATCGATGACGCGGGGGTGCGCCGCGAGCGCGTCGAGGGTCCGGCACGTCCTGGCCGATGCCACCCACTCGCCGAGGAACCGCTTGAAATCCTCGAGGTCCAGGCGGCGGTGAGCGACGTTCGCGCGATGCGCGAGGACGCGCTGCTCGGGGGTCCGTCCATGCAGGGAGTAGGACGGCCGGAAGCCGTTCCAGAGGAGGTCGCGCGCCCCCTGGGGCTCGCGTGGCGGCAGGGCTACGTGGGGTGTGGCGCTCGACTCGATCCGTGACATGCGTTGGCCTCGCTCTCCGACGGACGAGGCGTCGGATCGCGAGGCGCATGCCGCGCCGAAGCGGCCGAGATCGCAGGCCCGGCCGGCGCCCCGGAGCCTCCCGCGCGGCCCGCGGGGGACGACGCACGGCCCTCGACCCCTAGTCCACGACGGCGACGGCGTCGATCTCGACGCGGGCACCGCGGGGCAGCGCGGCGACCCCGACCGTGGCGCGCGCCGGCGGCTCGCCGGGGAAGTACCTTCCGTACACCGCGTTCACGCGGGCGAAGTCGCCGAGGTCGGCGAGGAAGATGGTCGTGCGCACCACGTGCTCGAACCCGGCTCCGCCGGCGGCGAGCACGGCGCGAAGGTTCTCCATGACCCGGGCCGTCTGCGCCTCGACGTCGCCCGGGACGAGCTCGCCCGTGGCGGGATCGAGCGGGATCTGGCCGGAGAGGAACAGCGTGCGCGCTCCGCGCGCCTCGACCGCCTGGCTGTAGGGGCCGATCGCCTGGGGCGCGGCCGGGGTGGAGAGGATCCGCTTCATGACCTCCACGGTAACGGCCCGGGGGCGACGATTCAACGGACGGCGCGAGCCCTCATCAGACGCGCTCGACGGACTGGACGCCCTCGATCCGCTCGAGGTTGCGGATGACCGAGTTGAGCTGCTTCAGGTCTCCGACCGTCACCTCGAAGTCGTTCACGGCGCGCTCGCCGGGCGTCGTGCGGCAGCTCGCCTGAGAGATGTTGAGCCCGGCCTCGCTGAAGATCTGCGAGATCTTCGCGAGGATGCCGGGGCGATCGCTCGTGATGACCCGGATCGAGATCTGGCGCTTGAAGTCGCCCTTCACGTCCCACGCGACGTCGACGCGCCGCTCCGGCACGATCTCCATGACCTTGTCGCAGGCCAGCGTGTGGACGGTCACGCCTCGCCCCCGGGTGATGAAGCCGACGATCGAGTCGCCCGGCACCGGGTTGCAGCAGCGCCCGAAGCGCACGAGCACGTCGTCGATGCCGTTGATGCGCACGCCGCCCGCCGGGCGGCGCGCCACCTTGCGGAAGATCTCGGTGAGCCGCGAGGTCGGCGACGGCTCGGTGGGCGCGGTCTCGGCCAGCTTGTCGGCGGGGACCAGCTGCCGGATCACCTCCGCCGGCGCGACCTTGCCGTAGCCGATGGCGGCGAGGAGGTCGTCCGCCGCCCGGTAGCCCAGGGACTGCGCCGCCTTCTCGAGCTCGCCGCCCTTCTGCACCTTCCCGAGCGCCACGCCGAAGCGCCGGAACTCGCGCTCCGCCACGTCGCGCCCGATCTCGAGGGAGCGGCGGTGCTCCGCCTGCCGGATGAACTGCCGGATGCGGGCCTGCGCCCGGCTCGTCTTGACGAAGCTGAGCCAGTCCTTCGAGGGGTGCGCGTTCGGCGAGGTGAGGATCTCGACCGTGTCGCCGTTCTTGAGCTTGTAGCGGAGCGGTACGAGCTTGCCGTTCACCTTCGCGCCGACGGTGTGCTCGCCCACCTCGGAGTGGATGGTGTACGCGAAGTCCACGGGCGTGGCGCCGCGGGGCAGGCTCTTCACCGCGCCCTTCGGCGTGAAGACGAAGACCTCGTCGGAGAAGAGGTCGACCTTGACCGTCTCCAGGAACTCGCGCGGATCGGCGAGCTCGCGCTGCCACTCGACGAGCTGCCGCAGCCAGCCGAAGCTCTCCGCGTCCTTCTTCGAGAGCTCGGCGCCCTTCCCGTCCCGCCCCTTCTCCTTGTACGCCCAGTGGGCGGCGACGCCCTCCTCGGCGATCCGGTGCATCTCCTTGGTGCGGATCTGCACCTCGATGCGCTCGCCGCGCGGCCCGACCACGGTCGTGTGGAGGGACTGGTACAGGTTCGGCTTCGGGATCGCGATGTAGTCCTTGAAGCGGCCCGGCACCGGCTTCCACAGCGAGTGGATGATGCCGAGCGACTCGTAGCACTCGGCCACCGAGTCGACGATCACGCGGAAGCCGATGACGTCCTGGATCTGATCGAAGTCCACGTCGAGCTGCCGCATCTTCCGCCAGATCGAGTAGACGTGCTTCACGCGCCCCGAGACCTGCGCGTTGATGCCGGCGCCGGTGAGGCGGGTGCGGATGAGGTCGACCACCTCCTCGACGAACTCGCCCTTCTCCTTCTGCTCCGCCTCGACGCGCGTCGACAGCTCGACGTAGTCCTGCGGCCGCAGGTACTTGAACGAGAGATCCTCGAGCTCGCTCTTCAGCCACTGGATCCCGAGCCGGTTCGCGAGCGGGGCGTAGATGTCGAGCGTCTCGCGCGCGATCCGCTCCTGCGACTCCGGCTTCATGTGGTCCAGGGTCCGCATGTTGTGCGTGCGATCGGCGAGCTTCACGAGCAGGACGCGGATGTCCTTCGCCATCGCCACGACCATCTTGCGGAAGTTCTCGGCCTGCTTCTCCTCCTGGGTGTTCGCGGCGCTGAACTGGGAGAGCTTGGTGACGCCGTCGACCAGCTCCGCGATCTCGGGCCCGAACAGCTCCGCGATCTCCTCCTTCGTCGCGAGGGTGTCCTCGATGGTGTCGTGGAGGAGCCCCGTGACGACCGAAGCCTCGTCGAGCTTGAGCTCGGCCAGGAGGCCCGCGACCTCGAGCGGATGGATGAGGTACGGCTCGCCCGACTTCCGGATCTGCCCCTGGTGGACCTTGGCGGAGTAGACGTACGCCTTCTTGATCAGGTCCAGGTCGGGACCCGGATGGTAGCCGGCGACCCGGTCCAGGATGTCGTTGAGGCGCAGCAAGCCGGTCGTGCGAGCGTATCGGTTCGTGCCCCGGTGCGGCAAGTCCGGGCAGCTCGGTTACCCTCCGTCCTCTCTCCGTAACGCGGCGCGGCAGGCGGCGCCACGGCCGAGCGGAACGACGGTTGAGCGCGCACGCCGGCGCGGGTAACGTGCGCCGCGACATCGCGCGGCGCGCGCCGAGGGGGCGCTCGTGCCGCCGTCCGCCGGAGCCGTTCGGCGGGAGGAGAACGGATGGCCGTCGTCTTCGTCACCATCACGCCGCTCGGCACCGGGACGCCGAGCGTCTCGCGCTACGTCGCGGGCGTGGAGCGGATCCTCCGCGGCACGAAGCTCACCCACCAGCTCACCGCGATGGGCACCATCATCGAGGGCGACCTCGACGAGATCCTCGCGGTCGTGCGGCGGATGCACGAGCACCCATTCACGGAAGGTGCAGTGCGCGTGTCCACGCTCGTGAAGATCGACGACCGCCGCGATCGCGAGCACACGATCGCGGGCAAGATGCGCTCGGTGGAGGAGAAGCTCCGCTAGCCGCGCGGGGAGCGGGCGGGGGCGAGCCTGCGCGGAGCCCCTCCGCGAAGGTGAGCGCGTCGCGGGCGCCCTGGTTCAGGGAGCACCGCGCGCGGGAGCCCGTCCGGCGGCCGCCGCGTTCTCCGCCTCGATCCGCGCCTGCTCGGCGCGGTGCTCACCCACGGCCCGGCGCGCGAGGAGGACGATGGTGCCGCCCCCGAGGAGGGCGACGGCCATCGCCGCCACGAAGAGCCAGAACGCGCGGCGCCGGCGAGGGGCCGAGGTTGCGGAGGCGGGCATGCGGGCGATCCTACCGCGGCGCGGACGCGGGCGGCGGACGTCGCGCAGGGGGCCGGAAACGCGTGCGGCCGGGCGCTCGGCCCGGCCGCGAGGTGCAGCGCGAGGCGCCTCGGGAGCTAGCCGAAGGACTTCTCCTTCTGCTCCTGCTCCTCCTTGCAGCGGATGCAGAGCGTCGTCACCGGCCGCGCCTCGAGACGCTTCACCGAGATCTCCTCCTCGCAGCGCTCGCAGATCCCGAACGTGCCGTTCTCGATGCGGGCGAGCGCCTTGTCGATCTTCGCGAGGAGGAACTTCTCGCGGTCGCGCAGGCGGAAGATCATCGACTGCGTGTACTCGCTGGACGCGAGATCGATCTCGTCGGGGAGATCGTCGGTGTCGAAGCTCGCCTCCTCCGTGAGCGTCTTCTTCGCGGAGAGCAGCAGCTGCCGCTTCGACTCCTCGAGCATCGTCTTGAACTTCTTGAGATCCTTCTTGTTCAAGCGACCACCTCGCTCGCGCGCCCCCCGGGGCGGGCACCGAAAAAGAGCGGAGAAACTAGTCTGCGTGCCGTGGGCTGTCAAGGCGGCCACCGGCGCGTCGCGGACCGCTGAGCGCGGCGGCGACGGGCGCTCTGCGCGGTCGCGCGCGGCTCCCCCGCTGCGCCGCCGCCGGCGGGAAGCTTCAGCGGGAAGCTTTACTCGTGTGTGCCTACGGCACATGCTCTCGGACCATGGCCGACGGGAAGTTCGACCGCGAGTTCCTGCGCGGCGCGCTCGCGCTGACGGCGCGCTCCGAGGTGGACCGGCTGCTGCTCGTCTCGGACCACCCGATGTCGCCGAACGAGATCCGGGGGCGGCCGATCAAGCGCAAGCTCGTCTACGCCGTGACGAGCGAGGGGCTCGCCAACCAGCTCAGGGCCCGCAAGTACACCGCCGTCGTCATCCCGCCCTACGATTACACGCGGATCGAGAAGATCAAGGTCGCCGTGGTCGCCGCGCAGTCCGCGGGGCTCGTGCGCGACGGCGACACGATCCTGGCCCTGTCCGGTCCCGGCCAGGATCGGGTGGTGGACACGCTCGTCAAGGTGGAGATCGGCTCCGAGGATCCCGAGGAGAAGATCCGGGTCGACACGCTGGGGTTGCCGCCCGGGTTCTCGTCGCAGGTGGTGGAGAGCCTCATCCATACGGCGATGGAGATCGGGGCCGAGGGGTACGAGGGCCACCCGGTGGGCACCATCCTCGTCATCGGCGACTCCACCGCCGTGATGGAGAAGAGCCGGCAGCTCATCCTGAACCCGTTCCAGGGGATCAGCGAAGCGGAGCGGAACGCGCTCGACCCTCCCATCCGCGAGGCCATCAAGACCTTCTCCGCGCTGGACGGCGCCTTCATCATCCGGGAGGACGGGGTCGTGCTCGCCGCCGGCCGCTACCTCCTCACGATGTCGCGCGACGTGAAGCTGCCGATGGGGCTGGGGGCGCGGCACAGCGCCGCGGCGTCGATCTCCGCCGAGTCGAAGTGCGTCGCGGTGACGGTGTCGCAGACCACCGGCACCGTCCGCGTCTTCCGGGAAGGCGAGATCGCGCTGGAGCTGCGCCAGAAGCTCCGTCGCGTGTGAGCGGGGACGCCGTGCACGACCGCCGCCTCGCCGCCGCCGCGCTGTGCCTGGTGGCGGCGACGACGCTCGCGCACGTGGGGTACGCCGGGCTCCTCGCCCTCGCTCCGCAGGAGGCGTACTACTGGGAGTGGGCGCGCCGGCTCGACCTCTCCTACTTCGATCACCCGCCCCTCGCCGCCTGGACCATCGCCCTCACCACCCGCGCGCTGGACGACTCGGAGCGCTCGATCCGGCTCGCGGCGGCGCTGCACTCCGCGATCTTCTGCGTCTTCTACTGGCTCGCGGCGCGGCGCCTGTTCGGGGCGCGGGCGGCGCTCGTCGCGCTGGGGGCAGGCCTCGCCGTCCCGCTGTTCTCGCTGGGCCAGGTGATCGTCACCCCCGACGGGCCGCTCCTCTCCGGCTGGGCGATGGCGCTGTACTTCACGGTTCGTGCGCTCGACGAGGAGCGGCCCCGCTGGCTGCTCGCGGCGGGCGCCGCCACCGGCTGGGCGCTGCTGGGCAAGTACACGGCGGTCCTGCTGCTCCCCCAGATCCTGCTCGTGCTCCTCCTCGACCCCCGCGGCCGGCGCATGCTCCGCACGCCCTGGCCGTGGGCCGGGGCGGCGCTGGCGCTCGCAGCCTTCTCCCCGGTGATCGCCTGGAACCTCCGGCACGATCTGGCGAGCTTCGCCTTCCAGACCGAGGGGCGCGTCTCGCACCTGTCGCTGCGCCCCGTGCGCGTCGCGCGCTTCCTGGGGCTGCAGGCCCTCCTCGTCACGCCCCTCGTGCTGCTGCTCGCGCTCGAGGGCGTGGCGCGGGCGATCCAGCGGCGCGCCGACCCGGCCTTCCGCGTCTGCGCCATCTTCTCCGTGCCGCTGCTGCTGGTGGCGGCCGCGGCGTCGCCGTTCCTCTGGGTGAAGGGCAACTGGCTCGCGCCCGTCTACCCCACGGCGGTCGCCGCCGCGACGGCGCTGGCGCTCACGGGGGGACGCTGGCGGCGCCGGATCGGGCTCGCCGGCGTCGGCCTCGCGCTGCTCGGGACCCTGTACGCGCACCTCGTCCCGCTCGTGCCCGCCGTTCCCTTCACCGCGCGCGAGGAGGGCTCCGCCGGCTGGCGCGCGCTCGCGGCGAGGGTCGAGAGCGAGCGCGCCTCGCTCGGGCCCGAGGCGTTCGTGGCGGGGTGCAACTACAAGGTCTCGGCCGAGCTCGCGTACTACCTCCCCGGGCGGCCGCGGACCTGGTCGGCGGAGATCGCGGGGGACCCGGGGTTGCAGTACCGGCTGTGGTTCGTGCCCGCCGAGCTCCAGGGACGCGAGGGGATCCTCGTGCTGGACCCGCGGGAGAAGCACACGTGCGAGCGCCGGGAGGAGGCCTGCCGCCCGCTCACGCCGCTGCCGCCCCTGGAGGTGAAGCGCGGCGACGACACGGTCACGACGTTCCAGCTCTGGCGCTGCCGCTACGCGGGCGAGCCGACCGCGCTCGCGCACGCGACCCCCTCGCCGCGGTGAGGCAGGCGCCGCCGAGCGCGCAGGCGGCGCAGCGGCGCGCGTCCCGCCGCGCCGGGCAGGCCCCGCTCATCCCGAGGTGACAGAGGGCGAAGTCGTAGCGGACCGGGTCGGCGGGATCGACCCGCCGCAGGGAGGCGGTGATCTCCTCGGCCGTCCGCCAGCTCGCGTCGGGCCGCCGGGTGAGGCCCAGCGCGCGCGCCACCCGGTGAACGTGCGTGTCGAGCGGCACGACGAGCGCGGAGGGAGGGACCTCACGCCACAGGCCCAGATCGACGCCGTCGGGACCCCGCACCATCCAGCGCAGGTACAGGTTCCAGCGCTTCGACGCGCCCGGTCCGGCCGCGTCGGGCAGCAGGTGGAGCAGGCCGCGTGCTCCGCGGCCGGCGAGCAGCGGCGCGACGGCGGGCGCGGCGCGGAGCTCGGAGGCGAAGCGCGCGAGCGCGGTCCGCAGCGCGCCGTCGCCGCCCCCCGCCTCGCGGAGCAGGGCCGCGAACCGGGCGCCGAGCGAGCCGTGGCGAGCGCGGACCTCGCCGATGGCCGCCGCGAGGGCGGCGAGATCGGGCGGACGGTTGAAGCGGTAGGTCGCGCCGGAGAAGAAGGCGGCGTCCGGGGCGCGCGCGAAGTCCCTCGCGAACGCCGCCGGGGAGGGCCCCATCGCGGAGAGCACCCGCTCGACCACCGGCTTGAACACGTCGGCCCGCCCGTAGGCGAGGCTCGCGGCGACGAGCGCCGCCACCTCCGCGTCGCCCGGATCCGGGTAGCGGCGCGGGAGCTCGACCGGATCCGCCGCGATCCGGGCGGTGCGATCGAGCGCGGCGTCGAGCGCGTCGAGCAGCGGCCGGAGCGCCGCGGCGCGCTCGGGGGAGAGGAGGTGCGGCCGGCGGCGCATGCCAGTCGGACTTAGCGCGGACCGCCCGTCCCCGCCGGGCAACGGGTGTCAGAGCCCCCTGCTATTCCGTTCAGGTCGACCACGGAGGTGCGGGATGCAGCAGCGGATGAGGAGCTGGCTCGGCGAGCGGGACTGCGGAAGGAACCGGCGGATCGGCGAGCTACGGATCGAGGTGCGCGCTGCGCGGGACGGCTCGCTCGAGCCGGGCGCCCGGCGGCGCGCGGAGCGCCGCGTTCAGCTCATGGCCGCGCTGCTCGATCGCGGCGGCAGCACCCTCGACGCCGGGTGATTCAGGCCGCGGAGGAGGCGGCGGGGACCGCGGGCTCCACGGCGAGCCTCAGCGCAGCGGAGAGCTGCGCGATGCGGAAGGGCTTGGGCAGGAACGTGAGCGCGCCGGCGGCCAGCAGCTCGCGCTCGCTGCCGGGGCGCCCCGACAGTCCGATGACCGCGATCGAGCGCACGCGGGGATCGAGGGAGCCGCGCATGAGCCGGACGAGCTCCGCGCCCGTCATGTCCGGCATCCACTGATCCACGATCGCGACGTCGGGCGGGGAGGCCAGCACCTGGAGGAGCGCCGCGGGCCCCGAGTCGGCCTGCAACGCCTCGAAGCCCATCGCGCGAAGCGTCTGCACGAGGATCTTTCGAACGGGTTCCGCGTCGTCGACCACCAGGATCCGCACCGGTGTCTGCATGACGGCGATGCTAGCAGCAGGTGTGAGCATGTGCGAGAAATCGGCACACTTGCCGATATCACCCCACCTGCTCCGTTGCCTCGCGCCTACCGCCCCGGCTTCGGCTGGCGAGCTCGCCAAGCGGCGAGGGCGCACGAGGACGTGCCGCCGGCCTGGGCTCCGCCCCTGGGCGCGGGCGCGGCGGGCGGCCGCGAGCGCGAGGAGCGGGAGCGGGAGCGGGAGCGGGAGCGGGAGCGGGAGCGAGGGCTGCACGAAGCGCCTGCGGGTCACGGGCACCTCTCTCCCCTCCGGTGATCACGCCGGCCGCGGCGAGTCCTTGCGGAGCTCGCGGATCACGTGGCCGAGCTCGGGCCCGATGAGCTTCTCCCAGGCGAGCCGCACCGCCGCGCCGGAGCCGGGCACCGAGAAGACGGCGCGCCCGCCCCACACCCCGGCCACCGCGCGCGACAGCATCGCGGCCGAGCCGATCTCGCCGTACGAGAGCATCCGGAACAGCTCGCCGAACCCGTCGAGCCGCTTGTCGAGCAGGCCCGCCACGGCCTCGTAGGTTCGGTCGCGTGCGGCGATGCCGGTCCCGCCGTTCACGATCACCGCGTCCGCGCCCGCGCGCACCGCCTCGTCGAGCGCCGCCCGGATGAGGGCGGGCTCGTCCTTCACCAAGCGGTATCCGGCGAGGGCGTGGCCCGACGCGGCGACGACCGTCTTCAGATACGCGCCGCTCTCGTCCTCGGCCTCGCCGCGTGTGTCGGACGCGGTCACGACGAAGACCCTCACCGTCCTCGGGGCCTCTCTCCTGTGGTCCTCGTGTCCCATGTTCCTCGCCGTCCTGATCGCCACCGCCTCGCGTGAGAGGCGGGGCTCGAGAGTTTCGTGCCCGGCGCCCGGCGCGCCCCTAGCGGAGCTGCACGTCGCCGCGCGCCGCCTCCATCCGCCGCTCCACCGCCGCCGCGTCCGGCGCTTCCGGCGCGCGCCGCAGGTACTCCGCCCAGGCGGCGATCGCGGCGGCGCGATCACCCTCCCGCGCGCGCGCGTCGCCCAGCGCGCGGTGGGCGAGGGCGACGCCCGGGTCCACCGCGATGGCGCGCTCCGCATAGTCGATCGCGTCGCGAGGCTCGCCGGCCTCCGCGAGCCAGGTCGCGGCGATCGCGAGCCCCGCCGCGTCGTCGTAGTCGATCGCGCCCGCCGCGTCGAAGCCGCTCGGCCGGAGCGCCGTCGCGATTCGCGCGCCGTCCAGGCTCTCGGCCGGGAGGACCCGCTCCTCCGGCTCGAAGCCGTCGGCCGAGACGCGCAGCACGTGCTCCTCCTCCGCCGCGGGGGC
This sequence comes from Anaeromyxobacter sp. Fw109-5, assembly GCF_000017505.1. Lineage (NCBI taxonomy): Bacteria > Pseudomonadati > Myxococcota > Myxococcia > Myxococcales > Anaeromyxobacteraceae > Anaeromyxobacter > Anaeromyxobacter sp. Fw109-5. Next base: position 1,476,128 of record NC_009675.1, on the reverse strand, counting down.
GGCGATCGCGCCGTCGCCCGGCGCGAGGGGGCGCCCGTCCAGCTCCACCCGCGCCGTCCGCGGCAGCACCTCGACGAGCACCTCCCGCGGCGGCTGCGCGGCGGCGCGGCCGTGCGCGCCACGGCAGCCACCCACCGTGACGGCGAGCGCAGCGACGAGGACGGTGACGACGCGGGGAGGCGGCATGGCGGGGTCGCCCTCTATATATAGCGGCCGATGCTCGACAAGTTTGCCGTCGCGCGGGCGCTGCGCGAGCTCGGGACGTTCCTCGAGCTGGAGGGTGAGAACCCGTTCAAGGTACGGGCGTACGAGAACGGGGCGCGGGCCGTCGAGGCGGTCGAGGACCTCGCCGCCCGGGTCGAGTCGGGGCGCCTCACCGAGGTGCCCGGCATCGGCGAGGCGCTCGCGAAGAAGATCGCCGAGCTGCACCGCACCGGCACGCTCGCGCTGCTCGACCGCCTGCGCGCGAAGCACCCGCCCGGCATCCTCGAGCTGCTCCAGGTGCCGGATCTCGGCCCGCGGAAGATCGCGGCCCTTCACGCGGCGCTCGGGGTGGGGACCGTCTCCGAGCTCGAGGCCGCCTGCCGCGCGGGGCGCGTCCGCGGCGTGAAGGGCTTCGGCGCCAAGACCGAGGAGCGGATCCTGGACGGCCTGCGTCGCATGCGCGAGCGCGCCACCGAGCGGCGCGTGCTGCTCGCGGACGCCCTCGCCGTGGGCGAAGGGATCGTGGCGCACCTGCGCGGCGAGCCGGCCGCGCTCGACGTCGCCGTAGCGGGGTCGACCCGGCGCGGGAAGGAGACCGTCGCGGATCTCGACGTCGTCGCCGCCTCCCGCGACCCTGGCGCGCTCTCCGTGCGCCTCGTCGGCCATCCCCTCGTGGCGCGCACGCTCGCGAGGGGCGGCACCAAGACCAGCGTCGAGCTCGCCTCCGGCCTGCAGGTGGACCTCCGCGTGGTGCCGCCCGAGGACTTCCCCACCCTGCTCCACCACTTCACCGGCTCGAAGGCCCACCACGTGAAGCTGCGTGGGCTCGCGCGGGAGCGCGGGTTCACGCTGAGCGAGTGGGGCCTGCACCGGCTGCCGGCCGGCGTGCGGGACGCGGGGAGCGAGGAGATCGCCCCCGATCCCGCCGCGAAGGTCCCGATCGAGAGCGAGGCCGCGCTGTACTCCGCCCTGGGGCTGCCGTTCATCCCGCCGGAGCTGCGGGAGGACACGGGCGAGCTCGAGGCGGCGCGCGCGGGCACCCTGCCGGAGGACCTGGTCCGGCTCGAGGACGTGCGCGGCCTCGTGCACTGCCACACGAACTGGTCGGACGGGCGCGCGTCGCTCGAGGAGATGGCGCGCGCCGCCGAGGCGCTCGGGGTGGAGTACCTGACCGTCACCGACCACTCGGTCACCGCCTCCTACGCGGGCGGGCTCGACGTGGAGCGGCTCCGGCGGCAGTGGGACGAGATCGCGCGCGTCCAGGAGAAGGTGAACGTGCGGCTTCTGCGCGGCACCGAGTCGGACATCCTGGAGGACGGCGCGCTCGACTTCCCGGATCGCGTGCTCGAGCAGCTGGACGTGGTCGTCGCGAGCGTCCATTCGCGCATGAAGATGGACGAGGACGCGATGACGCGGCGGCTGGTGCGCTGCATGTCGTTGCCGGTGTTCAAGATCTGGGGCCACGCGCTGGGGCGCCTCCTGCTGGACCGGCCGTCGTTCGCCTGCCGCGTGGAGGAGGTCCTCGACGCGCTCGCCGCCTCGCGCGGCGCGGTGGAGGTGAACGGGGATCCCCGCCGCCTGGAGCTCGAGCCGCGCTGGCTTCGGGCGGCGACCTCGCGCGGCATCGGCGTGGTCCTCTCGGTGGACGCGCACTCGGTGCGAGATCTCGGCTACCTGCGCAACGCCGTGACCGTGGCGCGGCGCGGCTGGGTGCGCCGGCGGCAGGTGCTGAACACCCTCGGCGCCGAGGAGTTCCGGCGCGCGGTGCGCCCGGTCGGGTGAGCGCGGACGGCAGCCGCGACCTCGAGCTCGACCGCCGGATCTCCTGAGGCCGGCCACCCTGAGCGCTTCGCTCCGCGGCCTCCGGCCGCTACGCTCAGGACAGGCTGCGCGACGCGGCGGCAGCCACGGCGCGACGTCGAAGGACCGCGACGGCGACCCCGACCGCGACCTTTCGATCCTACACATCTTGCCGGGGCGGTCGGCCCCGTGATCTACGGGTGGGGTGACTCGCCACGACATTGGACGGGCTGATTTTCTGCGCGACGAGCTCCGCGCCGCGGACTTCAATGACGAACGGCTGACGAGGCGCCTTTCGGCGATTGCGACCTCGCTGGCGGCGGACCCATCGAGCAGCTTTCCCGAGGCGGCGGCGGACGACGCGGCGCTCGAGGGCACCTACCGCTTCTTCAACAATCCGAAGGTCACGCCCGAGCGGTGCCTCGGGCCGCACGTCCGCCGCACCATCGAACGCGCTGCCGTTCTCCGGCGGGTTTTCGTCGTCCACGACACGAGCCAGTTCAACTTCGGCCTGTTCCCCCGGAAGGGCCTCGGCCGCGTGGGCCGTGGCCGGAGCTACGGATTCTTCGGCCACTTCGCGCTGGCCGTCGCCGCCGACGGCAGTCGCCTGCCGCTCGGCGTCCTCGGTCTCCACACCCTCTCGCGCACCGAGAAGGCGAAGCGGCTCAAGCACGGGAAGAACCAGGAAAATCCGGACAACTCGTCCCTTCGATGGAGGGCGCTGTTCGACGAGACGAATGCCGCGCTCGCAGGAAAGGCGTCCGCGGTGCATGTCATGGATCGCGAGGGCGACAACTACGCCCTGTTCTCGCACATGGTTGCCGCCGAGGCGCGCTTCGTGGTTCGGCTGGCGACGGATCGACGGCTTCCACGTCCGCCGAATCAAGACACCGACGGTGAACACACCACCGTGACGTCCGCGATGCGAGACGCCCCGGTTCTTGCGGAGAGAGAGGTGCCACTCGCGACCCGTCGGCGGCAGCAGATGCCGTCAACCCGCAAGCGCCATCCGGCTCGTATCAGCCGCGTCGCGAAGCTCCAGGTCAGCGCCGGGCAGGTCACCATCCCGCGCCCCGTCACGTCCAACCGCAGTCCCCATGCGCAGCTCACCTTGAATCTCGTTCACGTGGCGGAGGTGGACACTCCGCCGAACAGTGAACCCGTCGAGTGGTGGCTCTGGACGAACGAGAGTGTAGCGACAACCGACGACGTGCTGGCAGTGGTCGACACGTACCGTGCTCGTTGGGTGATCGAGGAGTTCTTCAAGTCGCTCAAGACCGGTTGCAGCATCGAGAAGCGTCAACTCGAGTCCGGCGCTGCGCTCCTGAATGCGCTGGCAGTCCTCGCCTCGGTTGCCTGGCGACTGCTGGCGTTGCGAACGCTGGCGCGAGATGCAAGCGACGCCCCTGCCGCGACGGCGCTCACTTCCGTCCAAGTGAAATGCCTGCGGTTCGCCTACAAGAAGCGACGGAAACGGGAGCTCCCCGAGTCGCTCACCGTGCGAGAGGCGATGCTCGCCGTCGCCGCCTTGGGCGGACACCTCGTCTCGAACGGCGACCCGGGCTGGCAGGTGCTCGGGCGAGGTTTCGAGAAGCTGCTCAGCATCGAGGAGGGCTACTTCCTCGCCCTCGAAACGGCGCGCGGCGAGATGTGATCAATAGTCAGACCGCGACCCCGACCGCGACCCCGACCGCGACCCCGACCGCGACCCCGACCGCGACCCCGACCGCGACCCCGACCGCGACCCCGACCGCGACCCCGACCGCGACCCCGACCGCGACCCCGACCGCGACCCCGACCGCGACCGCGACCTTGTCATTCGTCACATCGGCTCGCGCTGGACTCGGGACGAGGTGCCGACCGCGCGCCCGCGGTGGGCACGCACGAGGCAGCAGTACGAGCGAGGGAAAGCGGCCTACGAGGGCCGGAGGGGCGGCGTCGCCGCGCGTCCGCCGCGTCGCCGGAAGGCGCTGCGGTCGGCTTTGCTCCCGTTCCGCCGACCGCGGTCACGTTGCCCACAAGCCCTGCTGAATGGCAGCTGGCGCGGTGCCGGCATGCCCCGTCCGCTCGGAGACGCTCTCACGCCGGAAGCGGTCCATGTGCTCGCGCCCGTAGGTCTGTTCGGCGTGCAACAGGTTGTGCGACCTGCAGGCGACCCGGAGATTCTCGAGCGTCGAGAGACCCCCCAGAGCGAGCGGCTGGATGTGGTCGAGCTCCAGCTGCCAGCGGCTGTCGCAGCGCCGCCCGTCCGGAGCGACCCAGGCGCAGCGTCCACCGTCGCGCTTCCAGACCTCGCGCCGCACTGCCGCCGGGATCGTGCTCGTGGGCGCGGCGGGCTCGGCAGAGGGCCGTGGGTCCCGGTCCGCCTTCCGCTGACGCTGCAGCTGCGGCGCGACCGCGCCCTTGCGCTTGCCGTGCGTCTCGATGGCGCAGCGGATGGCCTCGCGGAGCACCGCCGCGAGATCGCCGTCCGGGAACTTGTGCGAGAGCAGCGCGGTGAGCGTCTCGAGGTCCTCCTTGCAGGACGCGTCGATGGTGACCCGCAGCGACCAGCCGCTCTCGCTCACCGCACGGGTCTCCGCCCGCGCCTTCGGGCGAGGCGGGTCGAGTGGGGCGGAAACCGTGGCCGGCGACCCACCAGCAGCCGCCGGCGGCGCGGGGATCGCCTCCTGCGGCTCGGCAGGTCCGTCATCCACTGCCGCCAGCGGCAGCGCCAGGGCGCTCGCGGCTGAGGCGCGGTCGGGCAGCTTGCGCAGGCCCGCCCGCTGAGCGGTGCGCGCCTGGAGCGAGGCGACGAGGTGATCCACCTCCGCCTTGGTGCGGTACGCGGCCCGGGCGACGAGGTCGGGCAGGTTCTCCTCGGTCAGCACCTGGCCGAGCAGCTGGACGGTGGACAAGCAAAGGCGGCCATTGCGCAGGGCGTCCTCGAGGCTGGGGAACCGGCGCAGCACCCGCATCGCCTGGATTCGTCGCCCGGCCGCGCCCTCGCGCAGGTGGAGCACCTCCAGGCAATACGCCCAGAGCGAGGGATGCCGGCCTCCACGTAGGCGCGGCGGCGATCGAACTCCTCGAGGTGGAGGAGGAACTCGACCTGGACGTCGCGCTCCTCGCCGGCGAGCTCGCGCAGGCGCTGGGCGAGCAGGGTCGAGTCGAGGGCGGAAGGGGCGATCGCGGGCATGGTGCACCTCCTGTGCACCCTTCGTAACACGCGATTTCCGCACCCCCCGAGACGCACCAGGATCGCGCCTGCGCCGTTTTCCGGCCCCGCCCCTTCGCCGTCCACGCGGCGCGCCGGACGCGCACGGCGCGGCCTGCCTGCGCTCGCGAGGTACGTGCTCTCGACGTACCGCGGACGTCGAAGCGCGTTTCGCCTCGAACCTCGTCAAGAGGGCAACGTTCACCCACCGCAACTGGGACTCGAGTGGCCCGCAAGCGCTGTCGCTGGAGATAGCAGGTACTATTAGTGAATGCCGCTAGACGGTTGCGCGACCTTCCTCGGACCTGCTCCGCCCGCTCCCCAGTCCTCGCGTCGACGGCGACGAAGACCCGCCCGTGCGATGCGCGAGGCGCGCCGAGAACTGAGCGCTTCTCCCCTCGATGCCCGAGCCCCGTCTGCGTACGGGCGACGGCACACGACCTGCCCGAATGCGCGTGCTGTCGCCGTGGGATGTGACGAATGAAGAGACCGCGACCCCGACCTTTCGATCCTACACACCCGACCCCGACCGCGCCCGCGACCCCGACCGCGACCCCGACCCCGACCGCGACCGCGCCCGCGCCCGCTACCCCGACCCCGACCCCGCGACCCCGACCCCGACCGCGACCGCGACCCCGCCCGCGACCCCGCGCTACCTCCCGGCCCGCGACCTTTCGAGCGCCGACCGGCGGCTTGTGCCGCGGCCTGCCCGCGTCTAGTCTCGTCGGGCCTTGGCCAACGTCCTCAAGTCGAAGCGCGTCCAGGTGCTCGGCGTCCTCATGCTCGCCTCGGGCATGCCGCTCGGGTTCGTCTTCAACACGTTCCAGATCTTCCTCCGGAGCGCCGGCGTCGACCTGAAGACCATCGGCATCCTCTCGGCCGTGTCGCTCCCCTGGAGCCTCAAGTTCCTGTGGGCGCCGCTCGTGGACCGCTACGCGCTGCCGCGGCCGGATCGCCGCCGCAGCTGGATCGTCGTGGCCCAGATCGCGCTCGCCCTCGGCTTCTTCGCCTTCGCGGCCTACGCGGGCTTCGCCCTGGAGCGCGATGCGGCCACCGGCCGGATGGCGCTCGCCGCGAGCGCCGCGGCGACGCTCGGCGCCATCGCGCTCTTCATCACCCTCGCCTCGGCGACCCAGGACATCGCGCTGGACGCGTACTCGGTCGAGGTGCTCGAGCCGGAGGAGCAGGGCCCGGCGAGCGGCCTGCGGGTCATGTGGTACCGCATCGGGATGCTGATCGCGGGGGCGCTCGCGATCTTCTCGGCGCAGTGGCTGCCCTGGCCGGCCGTGTTCGCCCTGCTGGGCGTCCTGTTCCTCGCGTCGATCGGCCTGACGCTGTGGGCCGATCCCCCCGCGCGGCCGGCCTCGGCGCCGCGCTCGCTCGCGGCCGCGGTCGTCGAGCCGTTCCGGACCTACTTCGGCCGTCCGCAGGCCCTCACGGTGGCCGCCTTCCTCGTGCTCTACAAGTTCGGCGACAACGCCGCGGGCACGATGGTGAACCCGTTCCTGAAGGACATGTGCTTCTCGAACGCCGAGATCGGGCTCGCCGTGAAGGTGATCGGCACGGCCGCCACGATCGCCGGCACGGGGGTCGGCGCCGCGCTCATGTCGCGCCTCGGCCTCGGGCGGGCGCTGTGGGTGTTCGGCGTCGCGCAGGCCGGCGCGATCGGCTTCTACGCGCTCGCCGCCGCCGCTCGCGCGGCGCCGCTCGACGTGGCGCTCTGCGCCACCCTCGAGCCCATCTCGGCGCTCGCCCGCGGCTGGACCTACGTGGGCATCGCCGCCGAGTACGCCTCCCAGGGCATGGGCACGGCCGCGCTGCTCGCGCTCATCCTGCGCGTCTGCGACAAGCGCTACAGCGCCACGCAGTACGCGCTCCTCTCCAGCCTCTTCGGCTTCGGCCGGACGCTCTCCGGGATCCCCAGCGGCTTCCTCGCCGAGCGGCTGGGGTACTCGCTGTTCTTCGTCTCCTGCATCGCGCTGGCGATCCCCGGCTTCCTGGTGCTCCAGCGCCTCGCGCCGCTCCACCAGCGCGACGTGCTCGCGTCGCAGCCCGCGGGCGGCACGCCGGCCTGACCCGTACGCGGCAGGGAGCGCACCGCACACCTCCCCGCCCCGCCACACAGGCACCGCCGCCCGCTCCCTTTGCACCCGGCCGGCCTGTGGCTAACATGCGCGCCCGCGCCTCTCCCGGCGCGCACCCTCCCGGAGGAATCATGAAGAACGTGCTCCGCTCCGCGGTCGTCCTTGCCGCGCTCCTCGTCTCCACCACCGCCCTCGCGCAGGGCCACCGGGCGCGCGGCGGCAGCGGCCTCAGCAACGCCGCGGTGCTCCTCGGGTTCGAGGACGGCGGCCCCGAGAGCGGCCTCGCGCTCCGCGGCGACGTGGAGTTCATGCCCACGCGCGTCGGGCCGAACGCGAACCTGTCGCTCGTCGTGTCGCTCGGCTTCACCCACTTCGGCGACTCGTTCTACTTCCGCGACGGCTACGGCGACGTGCGCGAGCAGTGGAGCTGGAACCTGTTCAAGCTGCTGCCGGCGGCGCGGCTCTCCTTCGACGTGGCGCCGCGGTTCGGGTTCTACGGCGACGCCGGCCTCGGCCTCTACGTCGGGACGTTCTCGCACGAGTACGACTACCGCTACGCGGGGTTCGCGGAGGACTACTCGGACTCGGAGCTGGGCCTCGCGATGCGCCTCGCCGGCGGCGCGCGGTTCGCCGTCACCCCGAGCTTCGAGCTGGGCGCCGAGCTCGGCGTGAACCCGTACTTCGCGGGCGACTACGACGACACGACGCTCAGCGCGATGCTGCTGGCGTCGTTCCGCCTGTAGCCTTCTCCCGGGCGACCGGGACGAGCACGTCCACGGTCCCCTGCCGCCCCGCTCCCCGGACCGGCCAGAGGTGGAACGCGCGGAGCCAGCGCTCCGCGTGCTCCTCCTCGCCGGTGGGGCGGCAGATCCGCAGCGTCTCCGGGGCACGCCCCTTCCAGAACTGCGCGGTCGGGTTCGCGCGGTGCGTGAGGCCGTACACGCGCCGGTCGAGCCCGCGCTCGCGCGCGACGAGCGCGGCGTGCCAGACCGTCGGCCAGACCGACCAGTAGTCCCCCGCCACGAGGTCGCAGCCCGCCGCCAGCACGTCCTCGGTGCGCGCCCCGGTCGCCGCGTCGAGGTCCGCCCGCACGCCGCCGAGCGAGGGCGCGCCGTAGGTCACGATCGCCGCGACCGGCAGGAGCGCCAGCGCGGCCGCGCCCGCCGCCGGCGCGAGCCTGGGCAGCCGCGCGATCGGCTCGGCCAGGAGCGAGACGGCGGCGAGGTGGACGAGGACCGCGGACGGGGCGAGGTAGCGCCAGTGGAAGGCGTTCGCCTCGACCCACTCCAGCGCGCCCGTGAAGAGCGCATAGCCGAGCGCCGCCGCGAGGAGGGCGCCGGCGCGGACGAGGGCGCCCGCGAGGTGCGGCCGGAGCGGTCGCGTGAGCAGCAGGGTCAGGCCCGCGGCGGCGGCGGCGGCGAGGGTGAGCCCCCACCGCCGCTCGTCGTGCCACGCGAGCCCGAAGAACGACGTCCACGCCTCGGGCCAGCGCTCGACGGGGAGCGCGCTCATGGCGAGCCGCAGGCGACGGCCGGTGAGGAGCGGGTACAGCCGCAGGAACAGGTGGCCCGCCGCGAGCCCGGCGGCCAGCAACGCCACCTCGCGCAGCAGCCGCCCGCGCATCCCGGCCGGTGACGGCCGCTCGAGCAGGTCTGCGGCCGCGCGGGCCGCCGCGAGCCCCAGCAGCACGACCCCCGCGACGGCGTTCACCCAGTGCGCCGCGACCACGAGGAGGAGCGCCGCGACCGCCCGGAGCCCCGCGCGGGCGCGCGCCGCCCGCGACCTCGCCGCGTCCCCCGCGCCCGGCCCGGGCTCGGCCAGCGCGAGCCCCGCGAGCGCGAGCGCGGCCGAGAGCCCGTAGGGCTGGGAGACCAGGTACTCGAAGAGCCACGGCGCGGGCGCGAGCACGAGCAGCGAGCCGGCCGAGAGGAGCCCGGCGAGCGGCCAGTCGCGCCCCGCGAGCGAGTGGCGCGCGAGCAGCACCAGGGCGGACAGGCCGGCGAACGCGGTCAGCGCGCGCTGCAGGAGCAGGTTCCAGAGGGGGTCGCGGACGGGGAGCGCGAGCAGCGGGACGAGCATCCCGAACCGCTCCTGGTCCCAGAAGAACGGTGTCCAGCGCTGCAGGGACACGAGCACCGGGACGAGCGAGTCCCCCTGCTCGAGCCGGTGGGAGCCGCCCAGATCGATCAGCGAGGCCGCGGCGGCGAGCGCGAGGACGAGGGGCGCTGCGCGCCGCGAGGACCACCCCGAGCCGCCGCCGCCGTCCACGCCCCGCTCCTCCCCGACGGGCGCCCGCTCCGGCGCCGCGTCGCGCCGTCATCCTCGCCCGAAACGGCCGCGGGCGCGACGCCGGTGCGCCGCGCCCGCGAGGAGCCGCGACCGTCGAGGCGTTACTTCGCGCGCTCGGCGCGGTCCTTCGCCTCCTGCGCCAGCGCCCGGACGGAGAAGCCGGGCGTCTGGGCGTACTCGTCCGTCGCGACGGTCGAGAACGGCCGGGCGCGGGCGCGCATCTCCTCGAGCTTCTCTGCCGGGATCGACGGCGAGCCGCGCCGCAGCCAGGGATCGTACTGGTACGAGACCGGCGGACCGCGCAGGAGCCGCTTCTCGTCCCAGATCTGGGCGCCGCGCTCGTAGGACGGCGGCGTGTGCTCGCCCGAGTCCATCCGGATGGCGTCCTTCGGGCACGCCTCGACGCAGAAGCCGCACACGATGCAGCGGAGCTCGTCGATGACGAACTTCACCGGGTACTTCTCGATCGGATCGTCCGCGTACTCGCCGGCCTCGATGTAGATGCACTGCGCCGGGCAGGCGGTCGCGCACATGTAGCAGGCGACACAGCGGGCCCGCCCGTCCTCGCGCGGGACGAGGCGGTGAAGGCCACGGTAGCCGGGGGGATACGGCGCCCGCTCCTCCGGGTACTGCAGCGTCACGTTGTCCGCCCATCCGAACTCGCCGCGGCGGCGCTCGAGGATGTCGGGGTTCTTGTCGCGCGTGAAGAACAGGTTCCGGAGGAAGTGCTTCGTGACCGCGCCGATGCCCCGGATGATCTCCGGGAAGTACATCCGCTCGCGCAGGTCGGGGGGGCGGTTCTCGATCTGGTAGGGCATGGTCAGTGTCCCGCGACGGCGTGACCGTGGGCGGCGCCGTGCTCCTCCCGGGCGGGAGCGCGGCCGACCGCGGCGGTGATGGCGCCGACGATGACGAGCGTCGCCACGCCGATCCAGGCGAGGAGCCGCATCGAGGGATCGACGAGCAGCGCGGCGGCGGTGATGAAGATGTTCACGATCGCGGCCGGGAGCAGGATCTTCCAGCACAGCTTTTGGATCTGGTCGTAGCGGAAGCGCGGCAGCAGCCAGCGGATGGTGAGCTGCAGCCACATCAGCACGATCATCTTCGCGAGGAAGGACGCGGCGCAGATCGCCCCGAACCAGAGCGGCGTCAGCGTCTGCCTCAGCCACTCGGTCGACACGACGAGCGGGTGCCACCCGCCGAGGAAGACGGCGGTGACGACGGCCGACAGCACCACGATCTCGACGAACTCGCCGAGGAACATGAGGCCGAACCTCATGCCCGAGTACTCGACGAAGTACCCGACGATCTCGCTCTCCCCCTCGGGGAGGTCGAACGGCGCGCGCTTCGTCTCGGCGAAGGCGCTCGCGAAGAAGATGAAGAACCCGATGGGCTGGAGGAGCAGCCCGATGGCGGGGACGGGGCCGAGCACCGGCGCGCCCTGCGCCGCGACCATCTCCTCGAGCCGCAGCGTGCGGTACGCGAGCATGGTGCCGACGAGCGAGAGGCCGAGCGAGACCTCGTAGCTCATCATCTGCGAGGACGCGCGGACGCCGCCGAGGAGGCCGAGCTTGTTGTTCGACGCCCAGCCGGCGAGCGACGTGCCGTACACCGCCAGCGACGAGATGGCGAAGATGTAGAGGAGGCCCGCGTCGATCGAGGCCACCTGCAGCGCCACGCCGGCGCTCCCGAGCGCCCCGGCCGCCCCGTCCACGAGGCTGCCGAGCGGGATCGACGGGCCGACCGGGATGATGGCGAAGAGCGCGAAGACCGGCGCGAACGCGAGCGCCGGCGCGAGCTCGAAGAGGACGCGCGTGCGGCCCCGCGGCTCCGCGCTCTCCTTCGTCAGCATCTTGAGCGCGTCGGCGGCGAGGAACGGGATCCCGCCGAGCGCCGAGCCCATCACGCGGATGCGGTTCGCGCCGATGCGGTTCTGGATCATCGCCGACCACTTGCGCTCGGCGACCGTGAGGAGCGAGCCCGACACCATCATCACGACCAGCATCAGCGTGAGGACGTTCGCGATCGCCGCGCCGAACGCCGGCGGCAGGCCGAGGTACTCCGCGAAGACGTACGCGAGGCCGCCCGCGGCCAGGTAGAACAGGGCCGACAGCCCGGCGAGGCCGGCCAGCAGCGCGCCGATGAGCACCACCATCCCGATGAGACGGTTCACTTGGCCCTCCTCCTAGATCGTGCGCGCGAGCGCGCGGCGGGCGTCCTCGGACGTCTCGGGCGGAACGCGGTCGCGGTAGCCGGGGAGCCGCCCATCCACCGTGCCGGCGGCGAGCGGGACGATGCCCGGGCGCCGGCCCGTCGAGGGCAGCGAGTCCCAGCGGAAGTCTCCCAGCGTGGTCCCGAGCCTCGGCCCCAGCTCGAGGAACACGTCGCGGGCCGTGGCGAACCGGTAGCGGAGCCCCAGCGCGCGGCCCAGCTCGGACGCGAGCAGCCAGTGCGGGCGGGAGTCGCCGCGCGGGTAGTACGCGAGCTCGAACCGCTGCGCCCGCCCCTCGAAGTTGACGAACGTGCCGTCCGACTCCGAGTGCGGCGAGGCCGGGAGGAGCACCGTCGCCTGCTTCGCGACCGGATCGTCGTCGTACGCCTGCGCCACCAGCACCTCGGCGCCCTCGAGCGCCGCGGCCGCGGCGGCGTCGGGGACCTCGGTCCCGACCGCCCACACGGCGCGGACCTTGCCGGCCGCGACCGCCGCGGCGAGATCGCCGAACGGCCGCACCGCGAGGCCGAGCGCCTGGGCCACCAGCTCGAGCCCGCGGCGGTTCGGGTTCTCGTCGGCGCGCTTCAGGAAGTCGTCCTGCCAGCCGTCGCGGCGCCCGCCCACGAAGACCTCCGCGACGCCCAGCGCCTCCTTCGCGACGGCCGCAGCGGCGAGCAGATCCTCGAGCGACGCGACCGGCGAGAGGAGCACCGCCAGGCTCCCGGCGCGCGCGTGGGGCGCGAGGGCGGCCGCGGCGCGCTCCAGGGCGGCGTCACGGCCGAGCGCCTTCGCCTGCGCGCCGCGCCCCTCGCGCGCCACGAGCACGCGCTCGGCGTTCAGGTACTTGTACGAGCGCCGCCCGTCGTCGCACATCCACTCCTGGTTGACGGCCTCGTTCTCGCGGGGGCGGTAGCGGTACGTCGTGTCGTTCAGGTAGTCGAGGAACGTGTTGCAGCCGCGCGCGCAGCCGGTGCACACGGACCGCGCCGCGCTCATGAACCAGACGCGGCCGCGGAAGCGGAAGTCCGTCGAGGTCAGCGCGCCGACCGGGCAGATGTCCACCACGTTGCCGGCGTACTTCGAGTCGAGGGGCTGGCCGGGGAAGGTGGTGATGAAGCTCTCGTTGCCGCGCTCCGCCACGCCGAGCTGCGGCGCCTTGGCGACCTCGCGCATGAAGCGGACGCAGCGCGTGCAGAGGATGCAGCGCTCCTGGTCCAGCACGACCGTCGGGCCGAGCACGACCCGCTTGCCCTTCGTGACCTTCGGCACGTCGAGGCGCGACGGCTGCCGGTCGTACTTCATGTAGTAATCCTGCAGCTTGCACTCGCCGGCCTGATCGCAGATCGCGCAGTCCACCGGGTGGTTCAGCAGCAGGAACTCGAGGGTGGCGCGCGTCTGGTCCTTCACGCGCGGCGTGTCGGTCTTCACCGTCACGCCCTCGGCGATCGGCATCTGGCACGCCGGCACGAGCTTGCCGCCGGGCGCGTTCGACATCTCCACGAGGCACATCCGGCAGTTCGCCGCGATGGAGAGGCGCTTGTGGTAGCAGTAGTACGGGATCTCGATCCCGAGCGCCTTCGCGGCCTCGATCACGGTCGTCCCGGGCTTCGCGACCACCTCGCGCCCGTCGATGGTCGCCGTGACCATTCCTGGGTTCTTCGGCGGCGGCGGCGCGGGCGGGCCGGGGGGAGGCTTCGGCGGCGCGGCCTTCGGCTCCGCGGCGCCTGCGGCGCCGCTACGCTCAGGCTGAGCGGGCGCGGAGTCGGGCTTCTTCTCGTCGGCCATTGCTCGTTCGCTCCTGAAGGTTTACGGGGGGCCTACTGCTCGACCTCGCCGCCGATCATGTTGATGCTGTCGAACGTCGGGATGAGGTCGGACAGGAGCGACCCCACCGACATGAACGGCAGCGCCGCCAGCATCGGCCAGCCGGGGGCGCGCAGGCCCAGCTTGTACGGGCGCCCGCCGCCGTCCGAGACGACGTAGAAGCCGAGCTCGCCGTTGGCGGCCTCGGTGTAGCCGTACGCCTCGCCGGCGGGGACCTGGATCCCCTCCATGATGATCTTGAAGTGGGCCATGAGGCCCTCGATCGTCCCGTACACGAGCGGCTTCGGCGGCAGCACGTAGCGGAAGTCCTGCACCGCGATCTCGCCCGGCTCCATCTGCGCGAAGCACTGGCGGATGATGCGATCCGACTGCCGCATCTCCTCCATGCGCATCTGGAAGCGGTCGAAGTTGTCGCCGTTCGTGCCCACGGGGATGTCGAAGTCGATGCGGTCGTAGACGAGGTACGGCGCCGCCTTGCGGAGGTCGTACGGCTCGCCCGACGCGCGCAGGCACGGGCCGGTGAAGCCGAGCTCGATCGCGTCCGCGCGCGGCACGACGCCGGTCCCGCGCGTGCGGTCGATGAAGATGCGGTTGCGGCTGACGAGCTGGTCGATCTCGTCGACGTAGCCCTTCACGCGGTCGAGCGTCTTCTCCGTCTTCTCGATCCAGCCGTCGGGCGTGTCGCGCGCGACGCCGCCGATGCGGCCGTAGTTCGAGGTGAGCCGCGCGCCGCACAGCTCGGCGAGCCGGTCGTAGATGATGTCGCGCGCCTCGATGGCGTAGAGGAACACGGTCATCGCGCCGAGCTCCATCGCCATCGCCCCCACCAGCGTCAGGTGGTCGCAGATGCGGTGGATCTCGGAGGTCACGACGCGCAGGTACTTCGCCCGCTCGGGGACGTCGAGCTTGCACAGCTTCTCGACGGCGAGGGCGAAGCCCACGTTGTTCATGATGGACGAGACGTAGTTGAGCCGGTCCGTGTAAGGGAAGCACTGCGTCCACGTCACGTTCTCGCAGCTCTTCTCGAACCCGCGGTGGAGGAAGCCGATGTCGAGCTTCATCGAGCGGATCATCTCGCCGTCGAGCTCGACCACCGCCCGCGTCACGCCGTGCATCGCGGGGTGCGAAGGACCGAGGTTCACCGTCATGAGCTTCGACGCCAGCGGCGCGTCGAGCTCGTTCTCGGCGGCCAGGCCGGCCTGCCCGAGCGCCCGCGGCGGCTCACCGGCGCCGAAGCTGCCCGGCGTCGCCTCCGTGTCGAGCCCCCCAAGCCCCTTGTGATCGTTCACGATGAGTCTCCCGTCCGTCCCTGAGCCTGTCGAAGGGTGCTAGTCGCGGGTCGCGGGGCCGGGGCCGCGCACGATGTCGCGGACCTCGCGCTCCTGCACGAGCGGCTGCCGTCCCTTGAGCGGATAGTCCTTGCGCAGCGGGTGCCCGACGAACTCGTCGTACATGAGCAGCCGCCGCATGTCCGGATGACCGGTGAAGCGGATGCCGTACATGTCGAAGCAGTAGCGCTCGAACCAGTCGGCGCCGCGCCACAGCCCGGTGACGCTCGGCACGACCGCGTCCTGCTCCGGCACCTTCACTCGCAGGCGAGCGCGCCGGTTCGTCTTCAGCGAGAGGAGGTTGTAGACGACCTCGAACCGGGGCTCCTGGCCGAGGTAGTCCACCGCGGTGATGTACGGCGCCATGTCGAAGAGCATGCCGGGATCGCTCTTCAGGAAGCGGCACACGTCGACGATGCGGTCCTTCTTCACGAACGCGCAGTCGTCACCGCCCACGCCCACGTAGGGGTCGTACACGGCATCTGGGAAGCGCTCGACGAGCGCGTCGATCACGGCCTTCGACATGGTCCCTCGCTTCAGCGCGAGATCGGCTCCTGGCCGACCACGGGCAGAGGCTTGCGGTCGATGAGCTTGTGCTGCTGACCCTGGATCTTCTGCTGCAGCAGCATGATGCCGTCGAGCACCTGCTCCGGCCTCGGCGGGCAGCCCGGGATGTACACGTCCACCGGGACGATCCGATCGATGCCCTGCACGGTCGCGTAGTTGTCGTAGAAGCCGCCCGACGACGCGCAGACGCCGAACGCGACGACCCACTTCGGCTCGGCGATCTGCTCGTACACGCGCCGGAGGATCGGCGCCTGCTTGCAGTTGACGGTGCCGACCACGATGAGGAGGTCCGCCTGGCGCGGCGAGAACCGCGGCAGCGCGGCGCCGAAGCGATCGAGGTCGTAGCGCGCCGACGCGACGGTCATGAACTCCATGCCGCAGCAGGCGGTGACGAACGGATACTGGAAGAGCGAGTACTTCCTCGCCCACCCGAGGCCCTTGGAGACGAGCCCCTGAAGGAAACCCTGCGCCTCTTCCCGGCGGGTGGTGATGACGGGGAGGTTGTCCAACTCGGATGCCATTGCGCCTCCTAGTCCGCCCAGTCGAGCACGCCCTTCTTCCAGACGTACACGAGGCCGGCCACCAGCGTGGCCACGAAGATACCCATAGAGATGTAGCCGGCCCACCCGAGGCCCGGATAGCCGTCGCTCGGCAGCAGCAGCACCGCCCACGGGTAGAGGAAGATCGCCTCGATGTCGAAGACGATGAAGAGCAGCGCGACGACGTAGAACTTCACGCTGAAGCGCTCGCGCGCGGGTGAGACCGGGAGCGACCCACACTCGAACGGGGTGCTCTTCACCTCGCTGGGCCGCCGTGGACCGAGCACATTGGCGAGCGCCAGCATGACGGCCGCGAGACCGACCGCGACCAGCAGAGCGACTGCAATCGGGAAATAGGTCTGGAGAGGTGTCAGCATGGGTGGGCAGGGGTCCGCTTGAAGGCCCCTTTAGTGCCTGTCGCGATCGGGGTTGTCAACGGGTTTGGCCCCCTTGACACAGGGGGGGCGTTGTGTAGACTCCGCGCGCACTTTCCTGAGTTTTGCCGACAACATAGGTCCACTTTAGGAGCGCCGGCATGGGCTATCAGTTCGGCACCATCCTCGTCTTCGCGATCGTCACCCTGGGCTTTGCTCTGGGTGGAGTCACCCTGTCGCGGCTCCTGGGTCCTCGCGTACCCAATGCGGAGAAGGCGACGATCTATGAGTGCGGCGAGCGGCCCATCGGGGTGGCCTGGTTCAACTTCAATCCGCGCTTCTATCTGGTCGCGCTCGTCTTCGTGATCTTCGAGGTCGACATCGCCCTCACCTTTCCGGTGGTGGCGGTCTACCGCGACTGGGTCTCGGCGAGCCCCGGGCTGGCGTGGGTGGCCTTCGCCGAGCTGTTCCTCTTCACCGCGATCCTCGTCGTCGGCCTGGCCTGGGTGTGGGCGCACGGCGACCTGGAGTGGGTGAAGACGCTGACGTCCTCGACGACCACGCGCGCCCCGGAGGCGCCCTCGGGACGGAAGGCGGCGTAACCCGCACGTGTTGCACGCACAGGAGATCGCCTGGAAATGACGGCAAGAACGATGGACGCGGGGACCGGGGACGTCACGCTCTTCCACACGAGCCAGCTCGACAAGCTCATCAACATGGCTCGCGAGAACTCGCTCTGGTACCTGCTGTTCGGCCTCGCGTGCTGCGGCATCGAGCTCATGCAGTTCGGCGGCCCGCGCGCGGACGTGATGCGCTTCGGCGCGATCCCCCGCGCGAGCCCGCGCCAGGCGGACTTCATGATCGTCGCGGGCACGCTCACCTACAAGATGGCCGAGCGGGCGAAGCTCCTCTACGACCAGATGCCCGAGCCCAAGTACGTCATCTCCATGGGCTCCTGCTCGAACTGCGGTGGCCTCTTCCAGCTCGGCTACTCGGTCTGCAAGGGCGTCGACAAGGTCATCCCCGTGGACGTCTACGTGCCGGGCTGCCCCCCGCGCCCGGAGGCGCTGACGGAGGGCCTCATCCGCCTGCAGGAGCTGATCCGCTCCGAGCCTTGGGCGACGAAGCGCCGGCCGGCCAAGGGGAGCGCCGCGTAACGGCGACGTGCCGAGACGAAGGCTTCACGTTGGGTTGTTTCCGGACGGGGCGAGCCTGGGCACGCGAGAGCGGCCCGCTCGCCTCGCTTAGCAGACGGGGACCGAATGACGACCACAGAAATCCATGACCGGCTGAAGGCGCGCTTCGGCGACGACGTCGGCCCGCTCTCCGAGCCGAAGATCGACGCGTTCGCGGTCGTGACGCGGGAGCGGATCGTGGAGGTCTGCACCTTCCTCAGGGACGAGCCCGGCCTCGAGCTCGACTTCCTCGAGGACCTCACCGCCCTCGACTGGCCGAAGAACAACCAGATCGAGGTCGTCTACCACCTGCTCTCGTACCGGCACCGCCACTCCATCGTGCTGAAGGTGCAGCTCGACCGCGCCGCGCCCTCCATCTCGACGGTCGAGGGCGTCTGGAAGACGGCCAACTGGTTCGAGCGCGAGGTCTACGACCTCTTCGGCGTCACGTTCGCCGGCCACCCCGACCTCCGCCGGATCATGCTCCCCGACGACTGGATCGGGCACCCGCTGCGCAAGGACTACCAGGAGACGGGCGGGTACCACGGGTTCTCGAACGTCCGCGAGAACCCGCTCGTGGAGCTGAAGCGACTCGATGACGTGCGCCGCGCCGAGGCCGCCAAGGCGGCCGGCGGCGTCGACGGCCCCGCCAAGGCGTAGGGAGACAACATGGAGAAGCTCATCCTCCGCCGCGTCGACCGCAACAACGAGGAGATGGTCCTCAACTTCGGTCCGCAGCACCCGTCCACGCACGGCGTCATCAACTTCATCGTCGAGACCGACGGAGAGGTGATGAAGCGGGCGATCCCGGACGTCGGCTACCTCCACCGCTCGATCGAGAAGATCGGCGAGGTGACCGGTTACCCCGGGTTCATGCCGTTCACCGACCGCATCGACTACGTCGCAGCGATGTTCGCGAACGAGGGGTACGCGATCGCCGTCGAGAAGCTCCTCAAGGTCGAGGTGCCGCCCCGCGCCCAGTGGCTGCGGGCGATCAGCGGCGAGCTGGTGCGCATCGCGAGCCACCTCATCGCGGTCGGCACGATGACGATGGACATCGGCGCGTTCACGCCGATGGTGCACGGCCTCCGCGAGCGCGAGGAGATCAACGACTACATCGAGGCGCTCTGCGGCGCGCGGCTGACCTACAACTACCACCGCATCGGCGGCGTCGCCTTCGATCTGCCGGAGGGGTGGCGCGACAAGGTCCTCGCCTTCCTCGACCGGTTCGACAAGTTCCTCCCCGAGTTCGACCGGCTCATCACGTTCAACGAGATCTACAAGAAGCGGCTCGCCAACGTCGCGACCATCAGCCGCGAGCAGGCCATCTCCTACGGCCTGGTCGGCCCGAACCTGCGCGGCTCCGGGGTGGACTGGGACATCCGGCGCGACCTGCCGTACGGCGCCTACCCGAACTTCCAGTTCGAGGTGCCCGTCGGCAAGGGCTGGGCCGGCACGGTCGGCGACTGCTTCGACCGCTACTACGTGCGCTGCCTCGAGATGAAGGAGTCCTCGCGCATCGTCCGCCAGGCGCTCGAGACCATCGGCCAGACGCCCGAGGACATCATGGCCAAGGTGCCGCGCAACGTGAAGCCGGAGGCGGGCGAGGTGCTCTCGCGCGTCGAGTCGGCGCGCGGCGAGATGGCCTACTACGTGGTGTCGGACGGGACGAACAAGGCGTACCGGCTCCGCTCGCGCACGGGCTCGTTCACCGCGATGTCGATCATCGAGGACATCTCGGGCGGCCTCATGGTCGCCGACCTCGTCGCTTTGATCTCTTCGCTGGACGTCGTCGCTCCGGAGATCGACCGATGACTTCCGACGTCCAGCGACGAGGGCTGCACACTTCGTATCCGGCGGGCTTCGCCCGCCGCGTGGACGTCGCCGCTCCGGAGATCGACCGCTAATGGCCACCGTCACCCTCCCGAAGGGCAACCCCCGGACCAAGCTGCTCCTCACCGTCGCGGTGGCGCTCGCGCTCCCCGTGATCCTGTTCGGCGCCGTGCTCGTGCTCGCCACGCTCGCGAAGCCGGAGCCGGTGCAGGTGTTCGTGCGCGAGGTGCTCGGCCACGATCCGGCCACCTGGCCGTACACCGGGCTCGTCTTCGCGGCCGTCGCCGCGGCGCTCACCTTCATGATCCTGAACTTCGGCGCGGTCGTCGCCGCGGTGACGATCTGGTGGGAGATGCGGGTCAGCTCCCGCATGCAGAGCCGCATCGGCTACAACCGCGTGGGCGCGGGCGGCTTCTTCCAGTGGATCGCGGACGCGGTGAAGCTCCTCCTCAAGGAGGACCTCATCCCCGCCGAGTCCGACCGGATGCTCTTCCGCGCGGCGCCGTACTTCGTCTTCGCCGGGTTCGGCCTCATCTTCGTGGCGCTCCCCTTCGGCGAGAGCGTCATCGCCGCCGATCTCAACGTCGGCATCTACTACATCACCGCGGTCACCGCGCTCGTGGTGGTCGGCATCCTCCTCGCCGGCTGGTCCTCCAACTCCAAGTGGGCGCTCTTCGGCGGCATGCGCTCCGCCGCCCAGGTGATCTCCTACGAGATCCCGGCCGGCCTCGCGGTGATGGTCCCCATCCTCATGGCCGGCACCCTGTCGATGCAGGGGATCATCCGCGCCCAGGGCGCCTGGCCGTGGCAGTGGTTCGTGTTCTCGAACCCGGCGGCGCTGATCGCGTTCGTCATCTTCTTCATCGCGCAGCTCGCCGAGTCGAACCGGCCGCCCTTCGACCTGCCCGAGGCCGAGTCCGAGCTCGTCGCCGGCTACCTCGCCGAGTACACCGCGTTCCGCTACGCGATCTTCTTCCTCGTCGAGTTCGGCAACGTCTGGATCATGAGCGCCATCGCCGTGACGCTCTTCTTCGGCGGCTGGCAGGTGCCCGGGGTCGGCGCGGCGGCGTACGAGGCGGCGCGCGGCGCGGGCGCCCTCCCCGCCCCGGCGTGGTGGGGGCTGCAGGTGGCGTCCATGGCGGTCTTCTTCGTGAAGACCTTCCTCGTGATGAACCTGGTCATCTGGATCCGCTGGACCTTCCCGCGCATCCGCGTGGACCAGATGATGAACCTCTGCTGGAAGTACCTCGTCCCCGGCGCCTTCGCGACCTTCGTCGCCACGCTGCTCTGGCAGATCCTCGTGGCCCGCGTGCCGGCGGCGTCGACCGTGAGCGGCGTGGTCCTGACCGTCGCGGCGGTCCTCGCCCTCGTCCAGATGCTGCGGCTCGCGAAGCGGAACGTCGAGGCCGGCGGCGACCAGGTCGACCTCTCCAACTGGTAAGGCGGGACACGAACATGGCCCAGTCCGTCAGCGAATACACCGGCGCCATCAGGGACACCGTCAAGTCCTTCTGGCAAGGCATGTCGATCACGCTCTCGCACCTGCTCCGCAGGCCGATCACGGTCCAGTACCCGGATCGCACGCCGATGCCGGTGCGCGACATGCTGCCGCCGCGCTACCGCGGGTTCCTCGAGGTGGACGCCGCGATCTGCACCGGGTGCCAGGCCTGCGAGCGGGCGTGCCCCATCAACTGCATCCAGATCACGCTCGAGAAGGATCCGACGAACCCGAAGCAGCGCGTCGTCACCCAGTTCGACATCGACGAGGCGAAGTGCATGTTCTGCGGCCTGTGCGTGGAGCCCTGCCCGACGGGCTCGATCCAGCACACCCGCGAGTTCGAGGGCTCGCAGCGGAACATCCGGAACCTGACCTTCCGCTGGTCCGACCCGCTGAGCCCGTTCCCGGTCTACAAGGTCGACAAGAACGCGGAGTACTACCCGCGCGCGCCGCTCGGCTCGCTCGTCCGCGTGAAGCTCGAGGCGCACCGGTGGGACGCGGCCGGGCCGGAGTTCCTGCCGCCCGAGCCGGCCGGCGCCGCCAAGCCGGTCGCGCAGCCGAAGGCTGCCGCAGCGGCCGCCGGGGCCGCGCCGCGCGCCGCGGCCCCCGCCGCGGCCCCCGCCCCCGCCGCGAAGGCGGTCCCGGGCAACGGCGCCCCCGCCGGCGAGAAGCCCGCTCCCGCGGCGCCCGCCGCCAACACCGCGGTCGCCGCCGCGGCCGCCCCCGTCGCCAAGAAGGCCGCGCCGGAGCAGGCGCCCGCGCCCGAGAAGGCCGCGGAGCCGGCCGTCACCCCGAACCCCGAGACGAAGTGAGGACGCGCCCGTGAGATCGAACACAGGAAAGCTCGTCGCCTGGGTCGCCGCCGCGGCGCTCGTCGTCGCGTTCGTCGTCTACATGACGAAGCAGGTCGTCGTCCCACCGAGCGAGCCGGGCGCCGCGGCTCCGCTGACGGTGCCCGGCGTGATCTTCTACGTGCTCGCGGCCATCGCCGTGGCCGGCGCGGTGGGGGTGGCCGTCTCGAGGAACATCCTCTACTCCGCGCTCGGCCTCCTCATGGCGCTGCTCGGCGCGGGCGGGCTCTACGTCTTCCTCTCCGCGGACTTCGTCGCCATCACCCAGCTCCTCGTCTACATCGGCGGCGTGCTCGTGCTCGTGCTGTTCGCGGTGATGCTGACGAGCCGCATCACGGACGTGAAGGTGTCGAACACGAGCTTCGGCCCGGTCGGCGGCGCCCTGCTCTTCGTCGCCGCCGCGCCGGTCCTCCTCGCGGTCGCGCTCCTCACGCCCTGGGCGGTGCGCATCCCCGACGCGCTCGCCCCGACGACCGCCTCCATCGGCAACGCCTTCCTCACCCGCTGGCTGCTGCCCTTCGAGGTCGCGTCGATGGTGCTGCTCGCGACGCTGGTCGGGGCCGTCGTCATCGCGCGCAAGGAGCTCAAGGCCGACTGACGGCCGGAGACGCCATGATCTCGCTCACCCATTTCCTCGTCGTCGGCGCGCTGCTCTTCACCCTCGGCCTCGTGACGGTCGCCACCCGGCGCAACGCCGTGGGCGTCCTGATGGGCGTCGAGCTCATCCTGAACGGCGCGAACGTCAACTTCGTGGCCTTCAACCACTACGTGACCGGCGGCGTGACCGGGCAGGTGTTCGCGCTCTTCGTCATCGTCCTCGCGGCGGCGGAGGCCGCGGTCGGCCTCGCGATCGTCCTCGCCATCTTCCAGACGTTCAAGACCATCGACGTCCGCCACGCGGACCTCATGCGAGAGTAGCGATGGAACCACACGCGAACCTTCAGGCGGTCGGACACGCGGCCGGGGAGCTCGGCCGGCTGGCCGTGCACAACGTCTCGTACCTCTGGCTCATCCCGCTGTTCCCGCTCGTCGGCGCGGCCATCAACGCGCTCGTGGGCTGGAAGCTGCAGAAGGCGTTCGGCAAGAAGATCGTCCACCGCATCGCGGTCACGGCGATGTTCGCGTCGTTCGCCGTCGCGGTCCGCGCGTTCTGGCAGCTCCTGCAGCTGCCGGCGGGGGAGCGGTTCCTCCAGAACACCCTCTGGAACCTGCTCACGGCCGGGCGCGTGACCGTGGACCTCGCGTTCGCGCTCGATCCCCTCTCGATGATGATGGTCCTCATCATCACGGGGATCGGCGCGCTCATCCACGTGTTCTCCATCGGCTACATGGCGGACGAGCCGTCGTACTGGCGGTTCTTCTCGTACCTGAACCTGTTCGTGTTCGCGATGCTGCTCCTCGTCATGGGGGACAACTTCGCGGTCATGTTCTTCGGGTGGGAGGGCGTCGGCCTCGCGAGCTACCTCCTCATCAGCTTCTGGTACACGGACCCCGAGAAGGCGAAGGCCGGCATGAAGGCCTTCGTGGTGAACCGCTTCGGCGACTTCGGGTTCATCGTCGGCCTGCTGCTCCTGTTCTGGGCCCTCGGCGGCGCCTGGGCGCCGCGCGACGGCCTCGTGCGCAACCTCGAGTACCGCCCGGCGGCGGAGCTGAACGCGGTCACCGGCGCGCCCGACGCGGACGCCGCCGACGCGCTCGCGCCTCGCGTCGACGGGATCAAGGTCGGGCCGACGCTGAACTTCCGCGAGCTGCGCGACCAGGTGGTCGTCGAGGCGACGGGCGTCAAGCAGCACCTCCTCGACACGAAGGTGTGGGGCATCTCCATCCTCGCGCTCATCGGCATGCTGCTGTTCGTCGGCGCGATGGGCAAGAGCGCCCAGCTGCCGCTCTACACGTGGCTGCCGGACGCGATGGCGGGCCCGACGCCGGTCTCCGCCCTCATCCACGCGGCGACGATGGTCACCGCCGGCGTGTACATGGTGGCGCGCCTCAACTTCCTGTTCGCGCTCTCCCCGTCGGCGATGGGGTGGGTCGCGCTCATCGGCGTGCTCACCGCCGCGTTCGCCGCGTCGATCGGCTTCTTCCAGTACGACATCAAGAAGGTCCTCGCCTACTCCACCGTCTCGCAGCTCGGCTTCATGTTCATCGGCGTGGGCGTCGGCGCGTACTGGGCCGGCGTCTACCACCTCATGACGCACGCCTTCTTCAAGGCGACGCTCTTCCTCGGGTCCGGCTCCGTCATCCTCGGCTGCCACCACGAGCAGGACATGCGGAAGATGGGCGGGCTGAAGAAGTACATGCCCATCACCCGGTGGACCTACCTGTTCGCCTGCGTCGCCATCGCCGGCTTCCCCATCGCGAACGGCTTCTACTCGAAGGACGAGATCCTCTGGAAGGCGTTCACGAGCCGGCACCTCGAGCTCTTCGGCGTCCCGACGCCGTGGCTCGGCCCGCTCATCTGGGTGGTCGGCATCATCGCGGCGACCGGCACCGCCTTCTACATGTACCGGTCGTACTACATGACGTTCACCGGCGAGTACCGCGGCAGCGCCGGGCACCACGACGAGCACAACGTCGATCCCCACGCGGCGGTCGCGGCGAAGGCCTCGGCGCACACGCACGCGGTCCACGCCGACGACGGCGCGGCCCACGCGTTCGGCGTCGACAGCCACGCGCCGTCGCACGGTGCCGTGAAGCTCCACGCGGTGGGCCACGCGCACGACGCGCACGCGGCGCACGGCCACGACGCCGCCGCCCACGCGGCGCCGGCGCGCGACGACGACCACGCGCACGGGCACGGCCACCACGGCGGCACGCCGCACGAGTCGCCCTGGACCATCACCCTCGTGCTCAGCCTCCTCGCGGCGGGCTCGTTCCTCACCCTGTTCCTCGGCATCCCCGCCGCGTGGACCCACACGGCGCCGCTCCTCGAGCACTGGCTCGAGCCGACGCTGCTCGCCGAGGTCCCCTTCGCGCACGTCGAGCACGTCTGGGAGTACGTCTTCCAGGCGGCCGGCGTGCTCGCGGCGACGGTGGGCTTCCTCGCCGCCCGCGCCCTCTACAAGGACGGGCGGAGCGACGTGCCGGCGCGGCTCAAGGCGCGCTTCGAGGCCGCCTGGACGGTCGTCTACAACAAGTACTACGTGGACGAGCTCTACGACTTCGTGGTCGTGCGGCCCGCCGTCGCGCTCGCGCGGACGTTCGGCCGGTTCGACGGCAGCGTCATCGACGGCGCCGTGAACTTCGTCGGCGCCGTGGGCCGCACCCTCGGCCGGCTCGACGCCGCCATCGACAAGTACCTCGTGGACGGCCTCGTCAACGCGGTGGCGCAGGCCACCTGGGGCATCGGTCGCCAGATGCGCCACGTCCAGACCGGCCGGATCCAGACGTACCTCTACGGCGCGCTCGGCGGCGCGCTCGTGGTGGTCCTGCTGAACTTCCTCATCTCGTAGCGCCAGGAGAGCCGAGACATGTTCCTGAACCCGGGCAACGTCCTCAGCTGGGCCACCTTCTTCCCGCTCCTCGGAGCGGCCGCGATCGTCGTCCTGCTCGCGGTCCGCTTCGTCGCGAACCTCCCGAAGAAGCTCGTCGACGACGGCGCGCGCCTCATCGCGCTGCTGACGAGCGGGCTCTCCTTCGTGGCGGCCATCGCGGCGTGGCGGATGTACGACCCGACCGACACCGGAGTGCAGCTCGCGCAGCACTTCGTGTGGATCCGCGCGTTCAACATCGAGTACTACGTCGGCGTCGACGGGCTCTCCATCTCGATGGTGCTCCTGTCCGGCCTCATCTCCTTCGTGGCGACCATCGCCTCGATGCCGTGGTGGTCGGGCGCGAAGGCGGCCGAGATGGCCGGCATGGTCGACGACGACCACGGCCACGGGCACGACGACGCGCACCACCCGAAGCACTTCTCGGTGCGGATGGTGCCGGGCTACATGGTCATGCTGCTGCTCCTCCAGACCGGCATGATGGGGACCTTCGTCTCCCTGGACATGTTCCTCTTCTACGTGTTCTGGGAGGTCATGCTCCTGCCGATGTACTTCCTCATCGGCGTGTGGGGCGGGCCGCGCAAGGAGTACGCGGCGATCAAGTTCTTCCTCTACACCCTCGCCGGCTCCGTGCTGATGCTCCTCGCGATCATCGGCATCTACTACAACAGCCTCCCGGCGATGCTCGCCGACGGGACGATGTCGAGCGGCCACACGTTCAACCTCATCGAGCTCGGGAAGCAGGGCGCGCAGGGCCAGTTCCTGAACGCGGCGCCCATCCTCGGGATGCAGTTCACGAAGCTCGCCTTCGTCGCGCTCTTCATCGGGTTCGCGATCAAGATCCCGATGTTCCCGTTCCACACCTGGTTGCCCGACGCCCACGTCGAGGCGCCGACGCCCATCTCCGTCATCCTGGCCGGCGTGCTCCTGAAGATGGGCATCTACGGCATCCTGCGCTTCAACTACCCGCTCCTCCCCGACGCGACGGCGTGGGCGGCCAACGCGATGGCGGTGTTCGGCGTCATCAACATCGTCTACGCCGCCTTCGTCTGCCTCGGGCAGAAGGATCTCAAGAAGCTCATCGCCTACTCGTCGGTCTCGCACATGGGCTTCTCGCTGCTCGGCATGGCGGCGATGACGCCGGCGGGCATCTCCGGCGCGGTGCTGAACCTCTTCACGCACGGCATCATCAGCCCGATGCTGTTCCTCATCGTGGGCGTGATCTACGACCGCGCCCACCACCGCGAGATCGAGAAGTTCGGCGGCCTCGCCGCCGAGCTGCCCGAGTACACCGCCATCATGGGCCTCGCGTTCTTCGCGTCGCTCGGCCTCCCCGGCCTGGCCGGCTTCATCGCGGAGTTCATGGTGTTCACGGGCGCGTTCCCGGTCTTCACGACCTACACCATCATCTCGGCGACCGCGGTCATCATCACCGCCGCCTACTACCTGTGGGCGATCCACCGCATGTTCCTGGGCAAGCTGAACCCGGTCTACAAGGGCTACCCGGACCTCAACTGGCGCGAGCGCATCTCCCTCTACCCGCTCGCCGCCATCGCCATCGTCCTCGGCTTCTACCCGCAGGCGATCCTCGGGGTCATCAACCGCAGCCTGCACCTCCTCATCCAGAACATCCGGCCGCTGTAGGCCCGGAGCGAGACCGCGATGGAATCCTTCCTCCCTCTCGTCGACGAGAACCTGCGCTCCGCGCTCTGGTTCCGGCCGGAGATGGCGCTCACGTTCGGGACGCTCGTCCTGTTCGTGCTCGACCTGGTCTTCCGGCGGAGTCAGGCGCGGGTCGCGCTCCTCACCGCCGGGGCGCTCGCCGTCCTCGCCGCGGCGGCGGGGCTCCTCGCCATCCAGCCGCCCGACGCGCAGGCGCTCTTCAACGGCATGCTCGCGAACGACGCGTTCGCGATCTTCTTCAAGTGGCTGTTCCTCGCCGCGGGCGCCCTCACCGTGATCATCGCGGCGCAGGGCCGGGACTTCCCTCCCGAGCGCATCGGCCAGTTCTTCGCGCTGCTCATGGCGATCGTGCTCGGCATGTTCATGATGGCGAGCGCGACCGACCTGCTCATGGTCTACCTCTCCCTCGAGCTGGTCTCGATGGTGAGCTACGTCCTCGCGGGCTTCCGCAAGGGCGACCGGAAGGCCACCGAGGGTTCGCTGAAGTACGTCATCTACGGCGGGGTCGCGTCCGGCGTCATGCTCTTCGGCATGAGCTACCTGTACGGCCTCACCGGCACGACGAGCCTGCACGAGCTGGGCGCCCAGCTGCAGGCGCTGCAGGCCGGCTCGGCCGTCTCGGTCGCCGCCACCCGCGTCGCGCTCGTCGTCGCGATCGTGTTCGTGACCGCGGGCATCGGCTACAAGGTCGCCGCGGTGCCGTGGCACATGTGGTGCCCCGACGTGTACGAGGGCGCGCCCACCCCCTTCACGGCGTTCCTCTCCGTCGGCCCCAAGGCGGCCGGGTTCGCGCTCGCGATCCGGATCTTCCACTCCGCCCTCGCCGGGCCCTCGTCGCCCGTCACGGGGTTCGCCGAGTCGCTCGCGGGCATCCCCTGGCCGGCGGTGGTCGGCGTCATCGCCGCGGTCACCATGACGCTCGGCAACCTCACCGCGCTCGGGCAGACCAACCTGAAGCGGCTCCTCGCGTACTCCTCCATCGCGCACGCCGGCTACACGCTCATGGGCCTCTCCGCGGTCTCCGACCGCGGCATGCAGTCGGTCATGATCTACATGCTCGTGTACCTCGTGATGAACGTGGGCGCGTTCCTGGTCGTGATCCTCGTCGCGGAGTCGACCGGCTCCGAGTCGATCCTGGATTACCGCGGGCTCTCGAAGCGGCACCCCTCGGCGGCCGTGGCGTTCGCGATCTTCCTCTTCTCGCTCACCGGGCTGCCGCCCTTCGCCGGCTTCGTCGGCAAGTGGTACCTGTTCTACGCGGTGTTCGAGCGGATCGACGGGCCGGGGGGCGCCTGGTACGCGTGGCTCGCGCTCATCGGCGCGCTCAACACCGCGATCGCGCTCTACTACTACGTGCGCGTGATCCGGGCGATGTTCATCGACGCTCCGTACGTCGCCGAGGCCCCGCCCGTCCGGCTGCGGGTCGGCTACCAGGTCATGCTCGGCGCGTTCTCCGTCGCGATCCTGGTGTTCGGGATCTGGTGGACGCCGATGGTCCGCTGGACCGAGGCCTCGCTGCAGCTCTTCCGCGGCTAGCGGAGCCGCCCGTCGCGGCGCGCGCGGCCCGGCCGGTCGATCCGGTCGGGCCGCTTCCTTTTCGAGCGCCGCGCGGCCGGCGCTACGGCCTCCGCGCCTCGAGCCGCGCCAGGTCCGCCTCGGTCATCGTGACGTCGCCGAAGTGGCGGTCCGGCGAGATCGCCGGTCCGTGGAAGTCGGAGCCGGCCGTCGGGACGAGATCGAGCGCTTCGGCCAGGCGGCGGTACTTCTCGCGGACCGACGGGTTGTGATCCGCGTGCAGCACCTCGATCCCCTCCACGCCCGCGGCGCGGAGCCGCTCGAGATCGCCGCGCTCGAGGCCGTTGACGCCGGGGTGCGCGATGGTCGTGGTGCCTCCCGCCGCCCGCACGAGCCGCACCGCCTCGTCGGCCTCCAGGCGGTAGCGCTGCACGTACGCGGGCCTTCCCTCGCCGAGGAAGCGATCGAACGCCTCCTTCACGCTGGAGACCACCCCGGTCTCGAGGATCGCCTTGGCGACGTGGGGCCGCCCGATGGTCTTGCCGCCGCTGTGCTTCTCGATGTTCTCCACTCGCAGGGTCACGCCGAGCGTCGCGAGGCGCTGGACGATCTGGGTCATGCGCTCCCGCCGCCGCTCCGCGAGGAAGTCCTCGAAGCGCTTCAGGCCGGGGTGCTCCGGGTCCACGAAGTGGCCCAGGAGGTGGATCTCGCGCCGATCGAGGAAGGCCGAGAGCTCGATCCCGGGCACGAACCGGAGGCCGACGCGATCGGCCGCCTGCTGGGCGGCCGTGAGACCTGCCACCGTGTCATGATCGCACAGGCCCCACACGCGCAGGCCCGCCGCGGCGGCGCGCTCCGCCACCTCCCCGGCGGCGTATTCCCCGTCGGACGCGAGGCTGTGGGAGTGAAGGTCGATGAGGCCGGCGGGGGGCTGGGCTGCCATGAAATGTCCACCTCGTGCGTGTTACAATACGCGGCACTAAAGCTGCGCGCTCGGCGGCAGAGGCGGCGCGCGAGGAAGGGCTCGATGCAGCACGTACTGCGAATCTCCAGGAAGATCGATTACGGCCTCCGGGCGATGATCTACCTCGCCTCGATCCCGCAGGAGTCGGTCGTGCCCTTCCGGGAGATCGCCCGGCAGATGGACGTGCCGGAGGACTTCCTCGCGAAGATCCTGAAGACGCTGGTGGACCAGAGCCTGGTTCGGTCCACGCGCGGCCCGCACGGAGGCTACGCGCTGGCGCGCACTCCCAGCGAGATCAGCTTCCTCGACGTCATCGAGGCCGTCGAGGGGCCGGTCGCCCTCAACGTGTGCCTGGACGGTGAGGACGCCTGCGGGCACTCGACCGCGTGCACCATGGTGTCGGTGTGGCGGCAGGGCCAGGAGCGGATGCTCGACGTGTACCGGCAGGCGAAGCTCAACGAGCTCGCCTTCAAGCCGGCGGACGATGGCCAGATCGGGCTCGTGCAGCTTCAGCTCCAGGCCTCCGCCCGCGAGGCGTGAGGCGTCTGGCGCGGGGCCCACCTCCGCTCGCTGGCCCGCGGGGCCCGTGAGCTCCCGCGTCGCCGCTGTTCCTTGACGGTGCCGGCCGCGGTCGCTAACGTCCGCGCCCGCCATGGCCAAGAACTCGAAGGTTCTCCGCAAGAAGTACCTCTCCCGCCCGCCCGTCGAGCCGATGCGGCTCCGGCCCGGGATGTCGGTCGAGGATCTCGTCGACGTGTACCGCCGCGCCGGCGCCTTCAACGGCGGCCGCCTGGCGGAGGGCTGCGATCTGTTCGCGCGGATGATCGACTCCGACGCCACCATCGCGCTCACCGTGACCGGCGCGATGGCGCCCGCGGGCCTGGGCGGCGCGATCCAGGCGATGATCGAGGCGGGCTTCGTGGACCTCGTCATCGCGACGGGCGCGAACCTGTACCACGACCTCCACTTCGCGCTGAAGCTGCCGGTCGTCCAGGGCCACTTCCACGTGGACGACAAGGAGCTCTACCAGGCCGGGATCGAGCGCATCTACGACGTCTTCATCACCGAGGACTCGCTGCTCGACACCGACGCCTTCGTGCGCGAGGCGCTGGAGAAGGCCCCGAAGTCGCTGCGCGGCCACATCTCCACGCCGCAGCTGCACCACTACCTCGGCCAGCTCGTGAACCAGCAGGCGCCGCTGCCCGAGAAGAGCTGGGTCGCGACGGCCGCCAGGTACGACGTGCCGATCTTCACCTCCTCGCCGGGCGACTCCTCGATCGGCATGAACGTCGCCGCCATGAAGCTCCGGGGCGGCGAGACCACGGTCGATCCCGATCTCGACGTCCTCCAGTCCACCGCCATCGTCTACGACGCGAAGGTGAACGGGGTCGTCATCCTCGGGGGCGGCTCGCCGAAGAACTTCTATCTACAGACCCAGCCGACGCTCTGGCAGATCCTCGACCTGAACCGCGGCGGGCACGAGTACGTGCTGCAGATCTCGACCGACTCGCCGCAGTGGGGCGGCCTCTCGGGCGCGACGCCGTCGGAGGCGATCAGCTGGGGCAAGGTGCAGGCGAACATGATGAAGAACCACGTCGTGGTCTACTCCGACACGACGATCGCCGCGCCCGTGGTGTTCTCGTACGCGCTCGCCACGCGCAAGAAGCGCAAGCCCAAGCGGCTGTTCAAGCGGCTGCCGGAGATGTACGAGACGCTCCGCAAGGCGCACGTGAGGAAGCACCCGGGGTCGGATGCGCTGCCGGAGATGCGCGACTCCGGCAAGGCGAAGACGATGGGCCCTGGCCGCGCGCTCCCGCGGCGTTAGACCACCTGCCATGTCCTTCGATCCCTCCGCCGCCGCCCAGCCGGGCTCCGGCGTCTTCGGCCTGCCGCACTCCGAGGACGAGGCGGGCGTCGTCCTCGTCCCCGTCCCGTTCGAGGCGACGACCTCCTACGGCGGCGGCACGAGCCGCGGCCCGGAGGCGATCCTGTCGGCGAGCCGGCAGGTGGACCTCTTCGACGTGGAGACCGGGCGTCCGTACGAGGCCGGCATCCACATGCTCGAGGTCCCAGAGCACGTCACGCGGCTCGATCGGGAGGCGCGGGCGGCCGCGGCGCCGGTCATCGACGCGGGCGGCGTGTTGCCCGGGCGGGACGATCTCGCGCGGGCCGCCGCGGCGGTGGACGCGGCCTGCGAGCAGGTGAACCGCTGGGTCGAGGAGCGCGTGGACGGGCTGCTCGCCCGCGGCAAGCGCGTCGGCCTGGTGGGCGGCGATCACTCGACCGCGCTCGGCGCCATCGCCGCCCACGCGCGGCGCTACCCCGGCCTCGGGCTCCTCCACGTGGACGCCCACGCGGATCTGCGTGTGGCGTTCGAGGGGTTCACCTACAGCCACGCGTCCGTGATCTACAACGCCGCGGAGCGGTGCCCCGGGATCTCCCGCGTCGTGCAGGTGGGGCTGCGGGACCTCTCCGAGGAGGAGCACGCCTACGCCGAGCGCTCGGGCGGGCGCATCGTGCAGCACCACGACGCCCGGCTGGCCCAGGCGCGCTTCGAGGGAGAGCCCTGGGCGGCGGTCGTGCGGCGCATCCTCGAGCCGCTGCCGCGCGACGTGTACGTCTCCTTCGACGTCGACGGGCTCGATCCGACGCTCTGCCCGCACACCGGCACGCCGGTGCCCGGTGGCCTCTCCTTCCAGGAGGCGGCGGCGCTCGTCGGAGGGATCGTCCGGAGCGGCCGGCGCCTCGTCGGGTTCGACCTGGTCGAGGTGGCGCCCGATCCCGACGGCGGGGAGTGGGACGGCAACGTCGGCGCCCGGCTCCTGTACAAGCTCGTGGGCTGGATGCTGCGGTCGCAGCAGGGTTGAAGTCGAGGCTCCAGGCTTCGGACTACAGGCTTCAGGGCTGCGCCTGAGGCCCGAGGCCCGGAGCCTGAAGCCCGCCGACGAGCTCGCGCGACCTCACTTCCTGCCGGGCTCCCCCTCCCCCCTCGTCCGGAACCGCTCGAGCGTCCTCGCGCCCTCCGGCGCGACGCGCGCCACGAGGTCGTAGCGCGCGGCGAGCCGCACGAGCTGGCTCTCTCGCACGTCCCGCTCCCATTCGCGCGGGGCGACGGAGGCGACGAGGAGGAGGAGGGACAGCGCCACCCATGCGCCCAGCAGCCCCTTCACGCCGCCGAGGAGCGACCCCAGGCCGCGGTCGGCCGGGCCGTGCACGATCCGCGACGCGGCGGTGCCCCGCAGGAGCGCCCCCCCCACCAGCGACACCAGCGCGGAGACGCCGAGGAACAGGAACGCCGGGGCGATCGCGCGGGCCACCGGCGCGGAGGCGAAGCTGCCCAGCCCCGCGGCCACGGGCGCCGCGAGGTGGCGCGCCGCGAGCACGCCCGCGACGACCGCGACGAGCTGCAGGACCTGGCGGAGCGCGCCCGACGACGCGCCCAGGAGGGCGGCGAGGGCCACCGTCGCGAGCGCCGCGAGATCGATCGCCGTTCCGGTCACTTGATCTTGAAGGCGTCGCCCTTCGCGCGGCCCTTGTCGAGCTCGCGCTGGACGGCCTCGAGCTGCTCCCTGAACCGCGCGTTGGCGGACTCGTACACGAGGGCGCTCTTCAGCGCGCGCTCCGCGCCCTCCCACCGCCCCGCCTCGATCTCCACGAGCGCGGCGGCGTAGAACTTCCTGCCGTTCGGGGTCTGCCCGAGCTGCTCCTCGAGCTTGCGCTTCTGCTCGTCCTTCACCGCGGCCTCCTCGACCTCGGTGAAGCGCAGCTTGGCCGCCCGCTCGGGCCCGGTCACGTCGGCGAGGTAGCGCGCCCGCTTCCGATCGTCCCGCAGCACCGTGTACGCCTCGTTGACGCGGCGGTAGATGCGGCCCACCAGCTCGCGCAGCGCCGCGTTCGGGAAGGCGGCGAAGCGGTCGGGGTGGTAGGCCCGCGACTCGCGGTAGTAGGCGGCCTTGATGTCCGCCGGCGCGGCGCTCTGAGGGAGCTTCAGCACGGCGAAGTAGTCGAGCTGGTCGAGCGCGCCCGCCAGCGTCTCCACCTCGATGAGGAACTGGGCGTCCAAGGCCATCGCCTGCCTCCCCGGCTACGCCGCGCGCGGCCCGCGGGCCAGCTCGAGCTCGGCGTTGTGATCGATCGCCGCGCGGAGATCGTGCTCCGAGAGGCCCGAGGAGAGGCTGATCGTCGTCGACGTGCGCTGCCCCGTCTCGAGGTCGGCGGCGGAGACGTTCACGATGCCGTTCGAGTCGATCTCGAACGTCACCTGGATCTGCACCGCGCCGCGCTGCGCCACCCGGAAGCCCTTGAACTCGAACTCGCCCAGCAGCTCGCAGCCGTCCGCGCGGTTCGACTCCCCCTGGTAGACGCGGATCTTCACGCGATCCTGGCCGTCGCGGCTCGTCGTGAAGGTCTTGGCCTTCTCGATGGGGATGGGCGTGTTCTTGTCGATGATCTTCTCGGTGAACCCGCCCACCGTGCCCACGCGCAGCGAGAGCGGCGTCACGTCGAGCAGGTAGCTCGCCTGGCCGTACTCGGCGGCGCTGCGGTTCTGGAGCGCGTGCGCCTGGATCGCCGCCCCGAGCGCGACCACCTCGTCGGGGTCGATCCCGGTCATCGGCTCCCTCTGGAAGTAGTGCCGGACGCTGTTGCGGATGATGGGCAGGCGGGTGGGGCCGCCGACCAGGATCACCGCGTCGACGTCGCCCGCCGTGAGCCGCGCCGACTGCAGCGCCTCGTCGCACACCTTGAACGTCCGCTGCACGAGGTCCATCACCATGCGGTTGAACTGGTCGCCGGTGAGCTTCCCCTGCAGGTCGAGGACCTCGCCCTCGGGCGACTGGCAGATGCCGGGGACCTGGATGGTCGCGGCGCCGTCGCGTCCGACCTCGATCTTCGCGCGCTCGCCCGCCTCCTTCAGCATCTGCAGGCAGAACTTGTTCTGGCGGAGGTCGAGCCCGTGGCGCGCGAGGAAGTCGTCCGCGAGCCAGCTCATGATCCGGTCGTCGAAGTCGTCGCCGCCGAGGTAGGTGTCGCCCGCCGTCGAGAGCACCTCGAAGACGTCCTTGCCGATCTCCAGGATGGAGACGTCGAAGGTGCCGCCGCCGAGGTCGTACACGCAGATCTTCTGCGAGATGTCGCGGCCGAACCCGTACGCGAGGGCCGCCGCGGTCGGCTCGTTGATGATGCGCAGCACCTCGAGGCCGGCGATGCGGCCCGCGTCCTTCGTCGCCTGCCGCTGGTTGTCGTTGAAGTAGGCCGGGCAGGTGATGACCGCCTTCGTCACCTCGCGCCCGAGGGCGGTCTCGGCGATCGCCTTCATCTCCTTGAGGACGAGGGCCGAGATCTCGGGCACCGCGAAGTCGCGCTCGCGCACCTGGAGCCGCACGGCGTTGTTCGGCCCTTCCACGATGCGGTACGGCATCACCGCCTGGGCCTTCTTCACCTCGTCGGAGAAGTAGAACCGGCCGATGAGCCGCTTCGCCGAGTACACCGTGTTCTCGGCGTTCGTGATGATGTTCCGCTTCGCGTTGTTCCCGACCAGCACCGAGCCGTCGTCGAGGAACGACACGACGGAGGCGTGCGTACGCTCCCCCCACTCATTGGGGAGCACTTTCGGGGCGCCACCCGCCTCGGCGGCGGCGGCGACGGCGCTGTAGCTGGTTCCGAGGTCGATTCCGACGGCGATGTCGTCGCTCATGGCGGTTGCCCAGCGGTTTCGCCGGGTTAGCGCATCCTAGCGGCCGCTTCCGACGCCTGTCAAACGACCGGGCCGTCCCGTGCCCCCCCGGTGGGCGACCGGAGCCAGCCCCGGGCGACGGACGCGGTTATTAACGTGATCGGTGCGGGACCGGACCATCGGCCCCGCGGTCCGAAGCGAGGAAGGGAATCCATGGGCGCGCTCGTCGCGGTGCTCCAGACCGATGACAGCCTGCTCCGGTGCCAGCTGGAGCGGCTCAAGTCGCACGTCTCGCTGCAGGGGGAGGGAGCCACCCCGGCGCTGGCGTACGGGTTCGGCTATTACGCCGCGGGCAACGTGCTGCTCGGGAAGCGCCCCTCGGGCGCGACCTCCCCGCTCTCCCTCCCCGAGGTCGTCGGGAAGGTGGACTCCGAGGCGCTGCTCGTCCACGCGCGTCACACGCCGGGCTTGCCGTCCAAGGACGAGAACACGCAGCCCTTCCGCTACCGGCGCTGGCTCTTCGCCCACGCCGGGACGATCGCCGGGTGGGAGGCGATCCGGCCGCGGCTCCTCGCCGCCCTCCCCGACCACCTGCGCCGCCAGATCGCCGGCGAGACTCCTGCCGAGCATGCCTTCATGCTCTTCGTGAAGCAGCTCAAGGACGAGGGTCGCCTCGAAGATCTGGATCTCGACGCGGCCACCGCCGGGCGCGCGCTCGCGAAGACGGTGCGGCAGCTCGAGGCTTGGGCGCGCGACGCGAGCGAGCAGAAGCAGAGCCCGCTCGTCTTCGTCGCGACGAACGGGCGGATCATGGCGGCGACCCGCCGCGGCGGTCCCCTCTTCTACGCGCTGTACGAGGGCATCGTGCCGTGCGCCCTCGACGAGCTCGCGGTGGACACCCCCGAGAGCGATCCCCGCGTCCGGCCGCACCGGCGCGTGAAGGCGGTGGCGTTCGCCACCCGGCTCCGCGCCTCCAACGGCTTCATCGAGGTCCCGGAGGGGAGCGTGGTCGCGGTGAACCGGTCGCTGCAGGTGACGGTGTCGAGCCTGAACGGACCGTAGCGGAATCGCGAGGCAACGGCCGGGGCCGGCCACCCTTCGGCGGGGCGCAGGGTGAGCGGGTGTCCGCTCGTGCCGAGCGTGTCGAAGCACGAGCGAGCGCGCCGCGCCGTCACACCACGCTCCACGGCCGCGGCACGAAGATCGCCTCCCAGACCCCGATGGCGAAGCGATCGGTCATGCCGGAGAGCCAGTCCGTCGCCGTGCGCTCGGGCGGGTCACCCTCGCGCCCGACCACGCCGTGACGCTCGCGCAGCCGCGCCGCGTCCTCGAGGCACCAGCCGTACAGGTCGCGCAGTATCCGCTGCGTCTTCACGAACTCGTCGTGCACGACGGGGTTCTCGTACACGCGCGCATAGAGGAAGTCGCGCAGCGCGAGCAGCGCCTCGTGCACGTCCGGCGACATCTCGATGTGCCCCCCGCCGTCGACGTCGGAGCGGCGGATCACGTCGCGGATGAGGGTGCGGTAGCGCGGGGTCGGCCCGCCGCCGAGCACCGCGCGGATGGAGGCCGGGACGTCCGCCTCGGTGAACAGGCCGGCGCGCAGCGCGTCGTCGAGGTCGTGGTTCACGTAGGCGATGATGTCGGCGAGCCGAACGATCTCGGCCTCGAGGGTCAGCGCCTTCGCGCCGCTCCCCTTGAGCAGCACGTTCCCCTTCCCCTTGGAGTGGCGCAGGATGCCGTCGCGCACCTCGGCGGTGAGGTTCAGCCCGTGCCCGTCGTTCTCGAGGACGTCGACGACCCGCACCGACTGGATGACGTGGTGGAACCCGCCCGGCAGGACCTCGTTCAGGATCCGCTCGCCGGCGTGCCCGAACGGCGTGTGCCCGAGGTCGTGGCCCATGACCATCGCCTCGACCAGCATCTCGTTGAGCCGCAGCGCGCGGGCGATCGACCGGGCGACCTGGGCGACCTCGAGCGTGTGGGTGAGCCGGGTCCGGTAGTGATCGCCGCGGGGCGCGAGGAAGACCTGCGTCTTGCCGGCGAGCCGCCGGAAGGCCTTGGAGTGGACGAGCCGGTCGCGGTCGCGCTGGAACGACGGCCGCTCGTCGTCCTCGGGCTCTCGCCGCTCCCGGCCGCGGGACCGCGCCGCGCGCGCGGCGCGCGGGTGGAGCGTCTGCTCCTCCAGCTCCTCGAGCATCTCTCGGATGGACCCGGGCATGCGCGCTATGTAGCGCTCGCGCCCGGACCTGTCACCCGTAGAAGCTCGCCTCCAGCGTGGCCAGGAACACGTTCGAGAGCGCGTGCACCACCACCGGCGCGACGAGCCCGCCGGTGCGCTCCCGGACCCACCCGAAGAGGAGCCCCGGCAGGAAGGTGGCGAGCCGCCAGGGCTGGAGGACGACGAGGTGGCCGAGGGCGAAGAGGAGCTGCGTCCAGAGGAACCCGCTCCCGAGCCGCGCGCCGAGCACCGTCACCCCGCGCTCCGGGGCGGAGCGCCTCCAGCTCGTCTGCATCCACCCGCGGTAGAACAGCTCCTCCGGCGCCGCCACCACGAGGAGCTGCACGACGAGGAGCAGCAGCACGCGATCGGGGAGCCGGAAGGCGGGCCGCGGCGCGACGCCGTAGGGAGCGACGACGCGCGCGATCGCGCCGGGGACGTGGGGGACGAGCTCCGCGTACGCCCAGAAGATCGCCGCGAACGCGGGGAACACCACCGCGCACACGAGGAGGCCTTGCAGCGTGCCGCGCCCGATCGCGCGCCACGCCCGGGCGTCGCGCAGCGCGAGCGGAGGCAGGCCGTACGCGCTCCAGGACTCGTGGCGTCGCCGGATCCGGCCGTCGGGGAGCGCGATGAACAGGAACGCGGCGACGCCGGCCAGGTTCGCGCCGAGGAGGCCCGTGGGCTCCACCGCGGAGACCAGCTTCGCCAGCGCGAGGCCCCCGATCGCCACGAGCCACGTGCGCACGAGGGCGCGCGGCGGCTCGGGGGGGAGCGAGGAAGGAGCGAGGGCCGCGGCGGCGCGCGGGTCGGCGGACGTCGTCGGCACTGCGGCGGGGATCGCACGCGCCGCTCGGACCGTCAACCTGCCGCTCGCCCGGGGACGGCCCGCGTCGCCGCTCGCGCCTCCCGCCGGGCGAGCGCCGGGCGCCCGCCCGCCCGTCCCCGCAGGGCCCGCCGCCGGGCGGGGCGCCTCATGCGCGCCCCGAACCCTTCGCCCCGCGCTCGCGCGCGCAGCGCACGCCCGGGAGCGGGACCGCTCCCCGCGGCGTCCCTATACTCCGGCCATGATCCGCGAGCCTGCCGTGGCCGGCCGGTTCTATCCCGGAGATCCCACCGTGCTCGCCGGCGAGGTGGACCGATTCCTCGCCGCGCCGGGCGAGCGGCTCCGGGCCCGCGGCGTGGTCGTCCCTCACGCCGGGTACGTCTACTCCGGCGCCGTCGCCGGCGCGGTCTACGCGCGCGTCGAGATCCCCGCGCGCGTGCTCGTGCTCGGCCCGAACCACACCGGCATCGGCGCGGCGGCCGCGCTCTGGCCGGCGAGCGGCACCTGGCGCACGCCCCTCGGCCAGGTCCCGGTCGACGCCGAGCTCACCGCCGCGCTCTCGGCCTCGCCGCTCGTCACCGCCGACACGCGCGCGCACCGGCTCGAGCATTCGCTGGAGGTGCAGGTGCCGTTCCTGGAGCGGGCGCGGCCGGGCGTCTCCATCGCGGCGCTCTGCCTCACGCACCTCCCCTACGCGGACTGCGTCGAGATCGGCCGGACCGTCGCGCAGGCCGCGTCCGCCGCGGGCGCGCTGGTGGTCGCCTCGAGCGACATGAGCCACTACCTCCCCGCGCCGGTCGCGCGCCAGAAGGATCACCGCGCCATCGAGCGGATCCTCGCGCTCGATCCCCGCGGGCTCTACGAGGTGGTCCACGCGGAGGACATCTCGATGTGCGGGATCGTCCCGGCCACCGTGATGCTCGTCGCCGCGCGGCTCATGGGCGCCACGCGCGCCGAGCTCGTCCGCTACGCCCACTCGG
Source organism: Anaeromyxobacter sp. Fw109-5 (assembly GCF_000017505.1). Classification (NCBI taxonomy): domain Bacteria; kingdom Pseudomonadati; phylum Myxococcota; class Myxococcia; order Myxococcales; family Anaeromyxobacteraceae; genus Anaeromyxobacter; species Anaeromyxobacter sp. Fw109-5. The sequence continues at coordinate 1,437,000 of NC_009675.1, read as the reverse complement.
GCGAGGTGAGCGGGGACGAGGACCAGGTAGTAGGCTACGCGGGGATCGCGATCGCGTGACCAAGCGACGGGAACGGACGACGCTCTTCATCCGGTTGCTGGATCACGCCGGGATCCGCGGCGCAAGGAGGTTCGGGAGCTCGAGCGCCGGCGATAGTGCAACGCCACGATGCCCGATTCGAGCCGTGTCGCGGCCACGAACTCCAGGCGCAACGACGGCTGCAGGCCGGAAAACAAGTACGGACCGTGCCCGGCCACCACGGGGTGGACCACGAAGCGATATTCGTCGACGAGGTCCAGGCGCTGGAGCGCGGCCGAAAGTGTGGGGCTACCCACGAGCAGTCCGCGCGGCGTGGCCTTCTTCAACGCCTTCACCGCCCGGGTCAGGTCCCCTTCGACGCGATGCGTGTTGCTCCACGGGAAGTCGCGGCGCGTCGTCGAGACCACGTACTTGGGCTTGGCTTCGAGCTTCTTCGCCCAGTCCCGGTCCGCCGGTGTCGCCTTCGGGTCTCGCGCCACCTGGGGCCAGGCGTCCTCCATCAGCTCGTAGGTCCGACGCCCGAAGAGCATCGCTCCCGCCGCGTCCATCACGCGCGTCCAGTAGCGGAGCATCTCGTCGTCGGCGACCCCTTCGCGGTGGTCGCAACACCCGTCCAGCGTCACGTTGAGCGCGAAGGTCAAGAGGCCCATGGCGCTGAGTCCCGATGTACGAGAGGGTCCGTGCTCCACCAGATCAGCCGGGCGCCGCGCTATCGCTGCCGGCGCCGCCACGCGAGCGCCGCGAGGGCGAGCGCGGCCGACAGGATCCCCGCCCCTCCGCCCGCCGAGGCGCAGCCGCCGCCGCCGCCGCCGCTCGACCCGCACGTCACGGGCGCCTTCCCCGTGGGGTAGATGGCGCACAGCCCCGCCAGATCGTCGGGGTGGAGGACGCGCTTGTCGAAGTCCGCCAGGCTCGCCGACGGGAACATGACGAAGTCCCGGAACGGGCTGTTCTGGCCGCAGTCGCCATCGCCGAGCTCGCATGGGTGGGCGAGGCCGATGAAGTGGCCGACCTCGTGGGTGACGTTCGACTGCAGATCGATGTAGGAGCAGCTGTCCTGCCCGTAGGTGCCGCAGGGGCTGGGGTAGGTACCACAGGTGAAGTACCAGCCCTCGGGCGGCTGCGTGGACCCCAGAGACTGACCGTCGCGCAGGCCGGTCCAGTCGGCGAGCTCGATGTCGGCGTCGCGGATCTGGCCGCTCCGTGGATCGTGCGTCACGGTGGTGATGGCGATCGTCGCCCGGTCCAGCGGGGAGGGGTCCTCGAAGCAGTTGCGCAGGTTCGCGCAGGTCTCCTCGATCGCGGAGGGGCTCGTGAAGGGATCGACGTCCCAGCACGGATCCGTGTCGCTGAACTCGTTCGAGCACCAGCCGTCGCGGAACACCACCAGGTTCTGGTTCGTGGCCCCGCTCCGCTGATCGAAGCCGACGATCGACGACGCGCTGAGGCCACGGTCCTCGAGCACCAGATCGGTGCAGGACTGCGCGGCGCCGGTCCAGGTGCGGAACGACGCGCGCGCCGCCTCGATGGCCACCGTCTCGGCGCCGCTCGGCGCCGCGCAGCTCGCCGAGCTCGCGCTTCGGTTCGCGTTGATCCAGAAGGGGACGGTCCGCTGGGGCCAGTAGAAGCACGCGCCCTGCGAGCTCTTGGTGCGCTCGTAGGCCTGCGCGGCGAAGGCGACGAGCACCGCCGCGACGGCGGCGGCGACCCGGGACGTGCGCCCGCTCATCGCGCGTTCCTCACACGCCGTTCGAGCTCGGCGACCGGCATCGGACCCACCGCACGCTCCCCCGCTGCGAGGGCGCGGCGCTCGATGCGCGCGTCGCCCGTGCCCGGTGTGGCCATCCCATCCCGGACGCGGTACTTCCCGAGCGCGAGCCCGTTCACGCGCCAGCGCTGCCCGCGTCGCGCGGCGAACACCACCACCTCCTCGCCCCGCTCGAAGGTCGGCGCCGCGTCCACGGTCTGCGCCAGCTCGCCCACCGTCCCCCCGGGGACGAGGAGCACGAGCTGCTCGCCCGGCTGCCCCTTCCAGGCGCTCGTCACGCGCACGGTGACCTCGGTGAGGATCCGCGAGCCTGCCCAGCGAGCGCGGGTAACCTCGACCACGCCGCGCACGACCGCGTGCGAGGTCCGCGCGGCGTCCTCGACGCTCGTCTCGAGGAAGGTGGCGGGGCTCGCGGGGCGGGGCGCGCCGGCGAGCAGGGAGGCGAGGAGGAGCAGGGCGGCGCGTGTCGGCACGCGCGCGATTCTACCCATGCTAGGTTCCGCCCGCCATGGACAAGCCCCGCGTTCGCTTCGCTCCTTCTCCCACCGGCTACCTGCACATCGGGGGGGCGCGCACCGCGCTCTTCAACTGGCTGTGGGCGCGTCGCAACGGCGGCACGTTCGTCTTGCGGATCGAGGACACGGACCGCGAGCGCTCCACCCAGGCGGCGGTGGACGCGATCTTCGATGGGCTGCGCTGGCTCGGCCTCGACTGGGACGAGGGACCCGACGTCGGCGGTCCACACGGGCCGTACTTCCAGACGCAGCGGCTCGAGATCTACAAGACCCACGCGGAGAAGCTCATCCGCGAGGGCAAGGCGTACGCCTGCTATTGCACGAAGGACGTCCTCGACGCGCAGCGGAAGCAGGCCGAGGCGGAGAAGCGCCAGTTCCGCTATCCCGGCACCTGCCGGGAGCTCCCCTACGACCCGTCCCGGCCGCACGTCATCCGCTTCCGGGTGCCGCAGACCGGCTCCAAGACGTTCGTCGATCTCGTGAAGGGACCGATCGAGACGCCCTACGAGGTGCTGCAGGACGAGGTGATCCTCCGCGGCGACGGCGTCCCGCTCTACAACTTCGGCGCGGTCGTCGACGACGTGACGATGGCGATCAACCTCGTCGCCCGCGGCGACGACCACGTGAACAACACCGCCCGTCAGATCCTCATGTACGAGGCGCTCGGGTATCCCGCCCCCCGCTTCGCGCACCTGCCGATGATCCTGGGGGCGGACAAGACGCGCCTCTCGAAGCGCCACGGCGCGACCAGCGTCACGGCCTATCGCGACATGGGCTACCTGCCCGAGGCGGTGGTGAACTACCTCGTGCGCCTCGGCTGGTCGCACGGCGACCAGGAGCTCTTCACCCGCGACGAGCTCGTCCGCTTCTTCGACTTCAAGGACGTGGGGGCGACCGCGGGCGTGTTCAACCAGGACAAGATGGCCTGGGTGAACCACGAGTGGCTGAAGAAGCTCTCCGACGAGGAGCTCGCGCGGCGGGCGCTGCCCTACTTCCAGGCCGCGGGGCTCCCCGCCGCGGACGACGCCAAGCTGCGCCACGTGTGCGCCGTGGCCCGCGAGCGCGCCCGCACCTTCGGCGAGTACGTGCAGCAGTTCCGCTACTTCTACGCCCCCGTCCAGCTCGACCCCAAGGCGAAGGACAAGTTCCTCACCCAGGACACGAGGCCCATCCTCGAGGCCATCCGGGCCGGGATCGCGGCGCTGGAGGCGCTCGAGACGGCCGCGCTCGAGAAGCTCTTCCACGACGAGGCGGCGAAGCGCGGGCTAGGCCTCGGCAAGGTCGCGCAGCCGGTGCGGGTGGCGCTCACCGGCGGCACGGCCTCCCCCGGCATGTACGACGTCCTCCAGATCCTCGGGAAGGACGAGGCGCTGCGGCGGCTCGACGACGCGCTCCGGATCATCGGGTAGCGGGGGGCTGCGGCGACGGCGTCGCGCGGTTCCCGAAGCCTGGAGCCTGGAGCTCAGGGCGCACCGGCATCACCAGGTTGCGGGGCGTTTCGCGCTGGGATACCACCATCGGCCACGATGAGCGACGCACCGCGCCCCCAGAACTTCCTCGCCGAGATCGTCGAGGCGGACCTCCGCGCCGGCAGGAACGGCGGCCGGGTCGTCACGCGCTTCCCGCCCGAGCCGAACGGCTTCCTCCACATCGGCCACGCGAAGTCGATCCTCCTCAACTTCGGCCTCGCCCGGGCCTACGGCGGCCGCACCCACCTGCGCTTCGACGACACGAACCCGGTCACCGAGGAGACCGAGTACGTCGAGGCCATCCAGGCGGACGTGCGCTGGCTCGGGTGCGAGTGGGGCGAGCACCTCTACTACGCGTCGGGCTTCTTCGAGCGGATGTACGAGTGCGCCGAGCGGCTGGTCCGAGACGGCAAGGCGTACGTCGACACCCAGACGCAGGACGAGATCCGCGAGCAGCGCGGCAGCTTCGAGCGGCCGGGCGTGAACAGCCCGTTCCGTGACCGTCCCCCGGCGGAGAGCCTCGACCTGCTCCGGCGCATGCGCGGGGGTGAGCTCCCGGACGGCGCGGCGGTGCTGCGGGCCCGGATCGACATGGCACACCCGAACGTGCTCCTGCGCGATCCGCTGCTCTACCGGATCCGGCACGCGAGCCACCACCGCACGGGCGACACCTGGTGCATCTACCCGATGTACGACTTCGCCCATCCGCTGGAGGACGCGTTCGAGGGCGTGACGCACTCCATCTGCACGCTCGAGTTCGAGTCGAACCGCGAGCTGTACGACTGGGTGCTCGACAACCTCGGCCCGTGGGATCCGCGGCCGCGGCAGTACGAGTTCGCGCGGCTCGCGCTCGGCTACACGGTGCTATCGAAGCGGAAGCTCCTCCAGCTCGTGAACGAGCGGCGCGTGGCGGGCTGGGACGACCCGCGCATGCCCACCATCGCCGGGATGCGCCGGCGGGGGGTGACGCCCGAGGCGCTCCGCGACTTCGCCGAGCTCATCGGCGTCGCGAAGAACAACAGCGTCGTCGACATCGGCAAGCTCGAGTTCGCCATCCGCGCCGACCTCGAGGGACGGACGCCGCGCGCGCTCGCGGTGCTGAACCCGCTGCCGCTCGTCGTCGAGAGCTGGCCGGCGGACCGGACCGAGGAGCTGGACGTCCCGTGGTGGCCCGCCGAGCCGCAGCGCGGCGGGAGCCGCAAGGTGCCGTTCGGCCGCGAGCTCCTCATCGAGCGGGACGACTTCTCCGAGGCGCCGCCGAAGGACTGGAAGCGGCTCGCCCCCGGCCGCGAGGTGCGCCTCGCGGGCGGCTACGTGGTCCGCTGCGAGGGCGTGGTGCGCGACGCGTCGGGCGCGATCGCCGCGGTCCGCTGCACGCACGATCCCGCCTCGCGCGGCGAGGGCGAGCGGCGCAAGGTGGCGGGGACGATCCACTGGGTCCACGCGACGCGCTCGGCGCCCGCGGAGGTCCGGCTGTACGACCGGCTCTTCGGCGCCGAGCAGCCCGACGCGGAGCCGGACTTCCTCGCGGCCCTCAACCCTCGCTCGCTGGCGGTGACGGCCGGCGCGCGCGTGGAGCCTGCCCTCGCCGCGGCCGCCTCCGGCACCCGCTGGCAGTTCCTGCGGCAGGGCTACTTCTTCGTGGACCCGGTGGACTCGCGCCCGGGGGCGCCCGTGTTCAACCGGACCATCACGCTCAAGGACACCTGGGCGGCGCGCTCCGCCGCGGCGAAGCCGGTGGAGCGACGCACCCGCCGCGAGCCCGCTCCCGGCGCGCGGGGCGACGGTGGTCCGACGACGGCGGAGCAGGGAGCCGCTGCGCGGAGGAGCCGGGCGGACCTGCGGGCCGAGGCGCGCGCCGCGAACCCGGAGCTCGCGGCGCGCCACGCGCGCTACACGGGGCCGCTCGCGCTCCCGGAGGAGGAGGCCGACCTCCTCTCCGGCGACCCCTCGCTCGCGACGTGGTTCGACGCCGCGCTCGCGGTCCACCCGAGCGCCCGCTCGGTGGCGCGCTGGCTGCTGAACGACCTCCTCGGCGCCGCGCGGGATCGCGCGCTCGAATCGCTCCCGCTCGGGCCGGGCGCCTTCGGCCGGCTCGTGGCGCTCGTCGACGCCGGCCGCCTCACGCCCGCGGCGGGCAAGGCGCTCCTCGCCGAGCTCGTGGAGAAGGGCGGAGAGCCCGAGGCGCGCATGAAGGCGCTCGGGCTCGAGAAGGTGGAGGACCGCGGCGCGGTCGAGGCCGCCGTCGCGCGGGCGCTCGAGGCGCGCCGGGCCGAGGCCGACCGTTACCGCGCCGGAGAGAAGAAGCTGTTCGGCGTGCTGGTCGGCGCGGCGATGCGCGAGACCGGCGGCGCGGCGGACGCGGCGCTGGTGCGGCAGGTCCTGGAGGAGAAGCTGCGATAGCCCGGCTGGCCGGGCATGCCGCGTCCCCGATCCGCACCCAACTGGAACGGGCCGCGCGGGAGGGCGCGAGCCATCCTCGCCACATCCCGCACCGCGAGGAGGACGTCCATGTCCGCGAAGAAGATCCTCATGCTCGTCGGCGACTTCGTCGAGGACTACGAGGCGATGGTGCCGTACCAGATCCTGACGATGGTCGGCCACACGGTCCACACGGTCTGCCCCGGCAAGAAGGCGGGCGACACGGTGAAGACCGCGGTGCACGACTTCGTGGGCGACCAGACCTACGTCGAGCTGCCCGGCCACCGCTTCGCGGTCACCGCCACGTTCGAGGAGATCCGCCCGGGCGACTACGACGCGCTCGTCGTCCCCGGCGGGCGCGCGCCGGAGTACCTGCGGCTCGACCCGCGCGTGATCGAGCTCGTCCAGACCTTCGCGCGCGACGACAAGCCCATCGCGGCCATCTGCCATGGCCCGCAGATCCTGGCCGCCGCGGGGATCCTGAAGGGCAAGGCGTGCATCGCCTACCCCGCCGTCGGCCCGGAGTGCGCCGCGGCCGGCGCGCGCTTCGGCGAGGTGAACGCCACGGCGTCGAACGCGCTCACCGACGGTAAGCTCGTCACGGCGCCGGCGTGGCCGGCGCACCCGGAGTGGATGCGCCAGTTCTTGAAGGTGCTCGGGTCGCGGATCGAGGCGTGATCCTCGCGGGCCAGGGCCGGGATTCGAAGCTCGCCGCGGCCGTGGGACAGGATCTGAAGGGCAGGATCTCGCCCGTCCTGTACGCCCTCGCCATCCCGCTGGCCTTCGTGCGCGAGTGGGTGGCGGACGCCATCTACGTGGCGGTCGCGCTCATGTGGCTCGTCCCCGACCGGCGCATCGAGTCGACGGTCACGGACTGACGGGCGACCCCACGCTCCGCGCGCCGACGTCGGCCGAAGAAACAAAAAACCCCCGCAACTGGACAAGGTTGCGGGGGCTACGAATGGTGACCCGTACGGGACTTGAACCCATGCTCTCGGCGTGAGAGGCCGATGTCCTAACCGCTAGACTAACGGGCCATCAACGGCGGCTTATGTATCTGCGAGCGGTTCGGCAGTCAACGCTCGCGGTGCTTCTTTTTGATGCTGGCTGGGGGACTAGGATTCGAACCTAGATAGCCAGATCCAGAGACTGGCGTCCTGCCGTTAGACGATCCCCCAGAAACCTATTTTCCCTTCACGAGCACGAAGACGCGGGTCTCGCCCCTCAGCTCGTAGACGTTCAGCCCTTCCCACTGCCCCGGCTTCGCCTCCGGGTTCTCGATGTGCACGGCCTTCACGGCGGGCTGGTCCGCGATCGGCCGTCTCCTGAACTTCCCCGGCGAGTAGACCGTCCGGAAGAACTTCAGCGTGTCGTCGTAGCTCTTCGAGACCCGGTACCGGTTCTCTCCGACCTTTACCGCCTCGTCGGGGAGGACCGCTCCGGCGACCCGCTCGGCCAGCGCGACACCCGGCAGCGTCAGGAGAACCGCTGCGAGCGCGGCCTTATAGCGAGGCGGGAGGGGCACAGTCAAGCGGCACGTGTACCGGCCCTGGGCGCGTGCGTCAACCGCCGAGATCGGCGTGGCCGCCTGCGAGCGCCTCACCGCCAGACCCCCACCAGCCGCCCCTTGTGACCGGCCTCGCGCAGCTTCAGCTCGCCGCGCTTCCACGCCGCCCCCGCCGTGGGCCCGACCCAGAACCCCTTGGGATCGCTCCGCCGCCAGTTCTTGCGGAAGAGGTCGTGGATCTCCTGGAAGAGCGACTTCAGGGCGAGCGGCTTGCCGATGCGGGTGTTCGCGTCGTCGGTGACGTCGAGCTCCGCCCAGAGCCGACCCGCCACGAGCTCGCCCTCCTCGTTGCGGACGGAGCGCTCGTAATGGAACACCGGCGACGGGATCTCCTCGATCTCGAGCATGCCCCTGTCCTTCCCCCGCTTCACCGGGTGGACGATCACGGGCCCGAGCCGCTCCAGGGCGAGGTAGTAGGCAGGCAGCTCCAGCGCGTCCACGAGCTCGGGGGCGACGCGGGGGGCCTCCCACCCGGGCGGAACGAGCTCCGGGTAGACGGTGAGCTCGCGGCGCTCGAGGTGGCGGAAGAGCGCCCGCTCGTCATCGGGGAGCATGAAGTAGTGGAGGGTGGCGGCCATGGAGCGCACCCCTTCTACCGCACGCGGGCGACGAGCGTCTCGTAGCTCTTCGCGATCCGGGTCGCGAGGATGAGGAGCTCCCCCACCCCCGCCGCGTCCAGGACCCCGCCGCGGCCGTCGTCGGCGTAGAAGACGTTCACCACCCTCCCGAGCGCCAGGATCGGCACGAGGAAGGCGTTTCCGGGCACGCCGCCGCCGAGCCGCTTGAGGAGCCGGATGTTCGCCTCGGTCTTGGGGATCGGGCCGAGGAAGTGGGCCCGGGTCCGCACCACGGTGTCCACGATGCCGGGCGCGCCGAGCGGGAGGCGGAGGCGGCGCACCTGGTCGGCGCCGACCCCCTCCCCGAGCCCCGCCCAGCCCTGCGCGACGTCCCGATTCACGGTGAGGAGCACGGCGCGCCGGAAGTGGGAGCGGGCGTACCGCAGCACGGTGCGGGCGATGGCGCCGCGATCGGTCACGCCCTCGAGCGCGCGGAGCGCGTCCTCGAACCGGAGCGGGGTCGGCTCGGGCTCCTCGCGCGGCGCGGCGGGCGCGACGAGGCGGGCGGGCGGCGCGTGGCCGGGGACGCGCGCGAGGGACGCGAGCAGGTCGGCGGCGAGGGGCACCTCGTCGTCCGGGCACAGGAGGTCCGTGAGCTCGATGATGTCGTCCGGCGGCTCGTCCCGCGCCGCTCCCCCGGCGGGCTCGGCGGCGGCCGGAGCCGGACCGCGCGCCGCGGTCCCGCCGGCGAGCGGAGGGCGACCGGCCTGGTCCGGCCCACTCCCCATCGCCCGTCCCCGGGGCGGCTGGAGCTCGAACGCGCCCCTCCGCGCGTAGAGCGCCTCGAAGTCCCCCTCGCCGAGGAGGTCCGGGGCGGCGCCGGGCGGAGGGGGGGCGGCGCGCGGCGCGACCGCGGGTGCCCCCCCGTCCTTCAGCGACCCGAACTCCACGTCGATGCCGCGGAGCTGCCGCGCGACGCCGTAGGCTCGCCTGAGGAGCGTCCAGAGGCGCGCCTCCGGCACGACGATGGGGTGCACCTGCTTGCCGGTGGCGAAGGCGACCTCGTCGAGCATGCGGAGGTTCGAGGGATCGCAGGCGAGGATCGCGAGGCGGCGATCCGCGACGAGGTAGGGCACGACGTCGTGGCGGTCGGCGACCTCTGCGCGCAGGAGCGAGAGGGCCTTCGGCTCGAGCGGGAGCTCGCCGCAGAGCGCGGGCAGCCGGTGGCGCCGGCCCAGCGCCGCGGCGAGCGCGTCCTCGGCGATCGCGCCCATCTCCAGGAGGTTCGTCCCCAGCCGTCCGCCGAAGATGACCTGGTTGCGGAGCGCGCCGCGGATCGCGTCCGGATCGCACGTCCCCTCCTGCACGAGCAGCTCGCCGAGGCGTGGCACGGGCAGATGATACCGCCATCAAGCCCTGCCAGGCCGCGTGAGCTTGCCTGGATCCAGGATCCGCCGGGCCTCCCGCTCCGTCAGGCCGCCGCGGGACACGGCCACCTCCACGATGGAGCGGCCGGTCCGCACCGACTCCTTCACGATCTCGGCGGCGGCGGCGTACCCGAGCCGCGGCGCGAGCGCGGTCGCGAGGCTCACCGTGCGCTCCGCGTAGTGACGGGCCCGCGCCTCGTCGGCCTCGAGCCCGCGCGCGCAGCGGAGGTCGAACGCGCGCACGGCGTTCGCGAGGATCTCGAGCGCGTGGCAGAGGTCCCACGCGACGAGCGGCATCATGACGTTCAGCTCGAGCTGCCCGCCGCTCGCGGCCCAGGCGATCCCCGCGTCCATCGCGACCACCTGGTAGGACACCATGGCGAGCATCTCGGCCATCGACGGGTTCACCTTGCCGGGCATGATGGACGAGCCAGGCTGCACCGCCGGGAGCCTCAGCTCGCCGAGGCCGGTGTTCGGGCCGCTGCCCAGGAGCCGGACGTCGCCCCCGATGCGGAGCAGCTCGAGCGCGGCGGTGCGGAGCGCGCCGGAGAGCGCCACGACCGGAGCGAGCGACTGCATCGCGTAGAACAGGTTCGGCGACGGGGTGAGCGGGACGCCGGTCAGCGCCTCGAGCTCCGCGACCACGAGCCTCGCGTAGCGCGGATGGGCGTTCAGCCCCGTGCCGACGGCGGTGCCGCCGAGGCCGAGGACCGAGAGCTCCGGCAGCGCGTCCCGGATCCGCCCTCCGGCGGCGCGGAGGGCGGCGGCCCAGCCGGAGACCTCCTGCCCGAGCCGGATCGGCGTCGCGTCCATGAGGTGCGTGCGCCCGGACTTCACGACGCCCTCCCACGCGCGCGCCTTCTCCTCGAGCGTACCGGCGAGCGTGCCGAGCGCGTCGATGGTGGCGGGCGCGAGCTCGAGCGCGGCGAGCCGGATGGCGGTGGGGACGACGTCGTTCGTGGACTGCGCCATGTTGACGTCGTCGTTCGCGGAGACGAGCGGCTGCCCGCGCCGCCCGCCCAGGAGCTCCGTCGCGCGGCTCGCGAGGACCTCGTTCACGTTCATGTTGTGCGAGGTGCCCGCGCCGGCCTGGTAGACGTCCACCACGAAGTGCTCGCGGTGCTCGCCCCGGAGGACCTCGCGCGCGGCCGCCTCGATGGCCCGCGCCTTCGCGCGGGGCAGGAGCCCCAGCCTGGCGTTCACGCGCGCCGCCGCGAGCTTCACGCGCACGGTGCCGTCGACGAACGCCGGGTGGGCGCGGAGGCCGGAGATGGGGAAGTTCTCGACGGCGCGGGCCGTCTGCGCGCCGTAGAGCGCGTCGGCGGGCACCGTCATCTCGCCCATGGTGTCCTTCTCCACGCGCGTCCGCGGATTCGCGGGCGCCGCGCGCCGCGCGCCGCGACGGCGCCGGGAACGATCGTTTGCCATGCAGTGAATCTTCCCGGCTCGCCGCGGTCTGCGCAATTCGCCGTCGCGCGGTGCGGGCGCTCGACCGGCGGCGGGGCGAGCGGGCGCCGCCGCGCGGCTTGCGCACGCACGTCCTGCGCGTAAATTCACGAGGCGTACGCTGCCGCGCGACACCTTGCCCCGTCCGCCCGCCCGTGCCGCGGCCCGCCGGGTAGCTCCGCATGCGTCTCGCCCCGCCGCGGGGCCTGCCTTCTCTCCCGGTTGTGGTGCACCGTGCCCTGAACGCGGGCAACTTCGCCGCGGGCACGTGTGTGCGCTCGGTCCAGAGCGATCTTCCGCGGCACGTGACCCTCGGTGCACGAAGGAGGACGGACGATGACTTGGCGTGTCCGAGGGGCGGCGTGGAGCATCGCCGTGGCGATCATGATGGCGCTCGCCGCCGGCTGCGGCGACGACGACGACGACGGCGGCGGTGGTGGCGGCGGCGGAGGAGGAGGAGGAGGCGGAGCCCTGGGCGACAACGCCGCCATCCAGACCGGCGCGCTCAAGGTGGACATCCAGGGGGTCGACATCCCCGAGGGCGGAGGCGCCCCCACGGTCACGTTCAAGGTGACGGACGGCACGACCGCCGTGACCACCCTCGTGCAGGAGATCAAGAACGGCGCCGCGACGCCCCAGACCTTCCCGTGGACGAGCGTGCCGCGGATCACGCTCTCGAAGCTCGACGCCGAGGCGGGCGACTACACCTCGTACTACACGCGCCCGCAGACTGGCCGCCAGTGGCAGCGCGAGGGCGAGGGGGTGAACGAACCGGTCCAGGCCAGCGCGGATCAGGCGACGTTCGATCAGGCGCCCACGGACGCGACGCTCGATCAACGGCTGACGCACCAGGGGGACGGCGTCTACCGCTACACGCTCGCGGCCCTCCCGGCGGGCGCACAGGTCGACCGCGCCGCGACGCACACGGCCGGCATCTGGCTGACGCGCCACACTGCGGCGGGTGAGGCGGCGACCTCGTCGTCGACCGACACGGTGAACTTCATCCCCGCCGGTGGGACGGCCGCGAAGGACGAGGTCGTGAGCCTGCAGGCCTGCAACCGGTGCCACGCGCCCGCGGTCAACGCCCACGACGAGCGGCTCGGGGTGACGGTCTGCCAGACCTGCCACTCGCCGCAGTCCACCGATCCGGACACCGGCAACACCGTGGACTTCAAGGTGATGGTCCACAAGATCCACATGGGCGGCGACCTCCCGTCCGCGCAGGGGGCCGGCGCGCCGTACACCATCGTCGGCTTCCGCCAGGCGACGAGCACCGATCCGGCGGCGGGCGTGCACGTCTACGACGCCGGCTTCATCAACGACGTGCGCGACTGCGCGCTCTGCCACCAGGGCGAGGACGCGGCGCGCTGGAACACGCGGCCGTCCGCGGCGGCGTGCACCTCCTGCCACGACAACGTCCGCTTCGCCCAGGCCGGGCTGCCCGACTGCGGCACGGCGACGGCGGCGCCGCCCGCGCTGTGCAACCACATCCTCAGCCAGCCTGCGACCGCCAACTGCGCCGGGTGCCACACCGCGGCGGACATCCAGCAGCGGCACGTGCCGCTCTCCGAGCAGGCGAAGGCGTTCCGCTACGACATCATGAACGTCACCGTGGGTGACGATCGAGTCCCGGTGGTGCGGTTCGCGGTGCGCAAGCCCGACAACTCCGCGTACGCGCTCGAGACCGACGCCGCCTACACCACGCAGGGCGCGTCGCTCAACGCGATGTTCGGGTGGCCGACGACGGACTACACGAACCAGGGCTCCGGCGCGACGTCTCCGGGGCAGCCGCTGCGGGTCCCCATCGTCGCGACGCCCACGGGAGGCACGGCGCCCGCCGTGACCAGCAACGTCACGCCGGTGGCAGGCCAGCCGGGCGTGTACGACCTGCGCGCGACGGCGGCGATCCCGGCGGACGTCACGAGCGCGTCGGTCCACCTCGAGGGTCACCCGATCCTGAACGGCGAGGAGATGCCGGTCGAGAACGCCATCCGGAACTTCGGCGTCGGCGGCGGCGCGGCGGCGGACCGCCGGCAGGTGGTCGACGTCCAGAAGTGCGACGCCTGCCACGGCTACCTCTCCGCGCACGGGGCCAACCGCAACAACGTCATCCAGGTCTGCGCGGTGTGCCACAACCCGCGGGCCACCGACGCCGGGCGGCGCGGGACGGGCAGCCCGGGCGCGGGCACGCCCGCGGAGTCGATCGACTTCAAGCGGATGATCCACGAGATCCACGCGGCCGGGATCCGCGGCGAGGAGGTCACCATCTACGGCTTCGGGAACACCCCGCACACGTTCCCCGGTGAGATCCCGAACACGACCGCGAACTGCGCCATCTGCCACGTGGCGAACACCTGGAACCTGCCGCTCAACGCCGCGGTCTTCGACACGACGCTGTTCGGCGCGGACACGGAGGTCCCGGCCACGATCGCGGTCTGCACCGCCTGCCACGACCAGACCCGGTTCGAGGGGACGGGGCTGCCGGCGTGCAACACCCTCGCCGAGCTGAACAGCGAGGAGTGCCTCCACTCCGGCGGGGCGCAGCCGACCGACGCGGGCTGCGCGGTGTGCCACGGCCCAGGGACGGCGTTCGACCTCAACCAGGCGCACCCGATCCAGCAGTAGCCGATCGGTGGAGCCCTCGGGGGCGGGAGTGCCCGACCGGATCCTCCGGTCGGGCACTCGTTTCTTACGGGCAGCCGGCTCGGGCGGAGGTCGCCGTCCGCTCGCCTCGTCCCAAACCTGTTCTCGCCGGGAGGGAGACGATGACGCCTTCGAGGAGATGGCCGTGGATGCTGGCGGCGGTGGTCGCGACGGGGATCGCCTGCGGCGACGACGACGAAGGTGACGCCGGCGGCGCCGGAGAGATCCACCACACCTTCAGCGAGGTCCACCCGATCCTCGTCCAGAGGTGCAACGCGTGCCACGTGCCCGAGGGGCTCGCCGACAGCTTGCCCTTCGCGCAGAGCGACAAGGCCGCGGCCCACGCCGTCATCCAGTCGCAGAACCTCGCGACGCCGGCGAACGAGTCGGCCCCGCTCTACCAGGCGGCGTCCGGGCTGCTCTCGGGGCACCCGGCGCTCCCGGTCGCCGTGACCGGTGCGGAGCGCGTGGTGATCCTGAGCTGGATCGAGGCGGGCGCGCCGAACAACTAGCGCCCGCGGGGGCTCAACGGCACGTGAGCCGCGCGGCGAGCCTCCGCAGCGCGAGCTCGGTCTTGCCGTCCTCGATCTCGCCGGACTCGCACGCCGCGACGGCGGCGCCCAGCTCGCGCCAGGTCAGCAGCGCGCCCTCCTCGAGCGGGGAGCCGTCACCCTCGTGCGGCGCCTCGTAGCTCCCCTCCCCGTCCGGCCTCGCCACCTCGCCGGCGAGGAGGTGGATCTTCTCCGAGACGATGCCGGGGAGCGGGAAGAACGGTCCGCCGAGCAGCTCGAGCGCCTCCGGCGCGAGCTCGATGCCCGCCTCCTCCCGAGCCTCCTCGGCGCCGCGCCTGCGCAGCGCGTCGAGACCCCGCTCGCCCGGCTCGAGCACGCCCGCCACGATCTCCTCCACGAGCAGGTACTCGGGCTCGGGGAGCACCGCGGGCTTTCCGCGGCGGAAGTAGGCCGCCGGCCGGAGCCCCCTGCGGGTGAGGACCTCGATCCCGCGACGCGTGCGCGCCCAGAGGACGACCGCCACGGCATCCAGCGTCGGCCGGTCGATGACGTCGATCGGGTAGACGGGTGAGGCGGAGCCGTCCGCGCGCCGGTTCCGTGCCCGGTAGCGCTTGAGGCGCAGGAAGCCCTCGTCGCAGCGGGCGCGGTCCGTGTAGTCCTCCACGACCTCGATGGCGTCGACCTTCGGCATCCCGGAAGCCTGCGCCCGATCCGGGCGCGCGCAAGCGGAACCCGCTCGCCCGCTCGCCCTCCCCCCTCCCGGGCGCCTCCCCGGCTCTCTTTTGCCTGCAAGGGGGTCGTGGACCGCACTGGTCGACAAGAGCACGTTTCCGACAGTGAGGACCGGATGAAGGAGTCGCACGTCATCGCCGAGCTGTCGCGCCTGATGGAGCTCGAGATCGACGCCCTCCAGGCCTACGACGTGGCGATCGCCTGGGTCGGGGGAGCGGGGACGACGATCGGCGGCGAGCTCGCGCGCTTCAAGGTCGAGCACCAGCGCCACGCCCTCGCGCTCCACGAGGCGCTCCACGCGCTCGGCGGACGCGCCCCGGACGTCGAGCCCGACGTGCAGGGCGTGGTCATCGGGGCCCTCACGCCTCCGCTGCGCCGCCTGAACGCCCAGGAGCTCCTCGAGGCGATGCGCTGGAACGAGCAGCTCACGACGGCGGTCTACCGCAAGGTGCTCGGGACGCCCCTCCCTGCGGACGTGCGTGCCCTCGTCGAGCGGGCGGGCGACGACGAGCAGCGGCACCTCGCGTGGCTCGAGGAGGCGCTCGCCCGCGCGATCTGGCTCGACACCTCCTCCGTCGCCGCGCTCCCCTAGGCCGCGGTCCGCGCGCGCTCCCGCGAGGCGCCGGTGCGGGCGCCGCGCCGCGTCACCACCTTGTGCCCGGGAGGCAGCGAAAGAGATGAACGTGCACGAGATCGCGGAGGAGCTGACGAACCTGGTGCAGCTCGACGTCGACGCCGTCGTCGCCTACGACCGGGCCATCGAGGCGATCGGCGACGGCTGGATCGCGACGGAGCTCGCCCGGTTCAGGCTCGACCACCAGCGCCACATCCTCGAGCTCTCGAAGGCGCTGCTCGACATGAACGTGCGGCCGCCGGGGGCGAAGCCGGACATGAAGGGCACGATCCTGGGCAGCGTCACGGGGCTGCGCGCCCGCCTCGGGACCGAGCAGGCGCTCCGCGCGATGAAGCCCAACGAGGAGCTCACCACCTCCACGTACGCGCGCGCCCTGGCGAAGCCCTTCCCCGAGGAGCTCCTCGAGCTCGTCCGTCGCAACTACGCCGACGAGCAGCGGCACCTCGCCTGGCTCGAGCGTGCGCTCGACCAGCGGCTTTGGGAGCGGGAGCAGGCGGGCGCGGCGCACTGAGCGCCGCGGCGCACGATACCGGGCCTGCGACGGGCGTCCTCGCTCATCGCGCCTGCGGCGTACGGATGCAGTACGCCTCGGCGCTCTTCGCTGCGGGTGCCCGTCTCGGCTCCGGTCTCCTGCGCCTCGCGATGCCAACTGTTCAGCGGAGCGGCGCGCCGTGCTCGCGGCGCGCCGCTCCGATTTTCGTGGCGAAAGGGTGGGTGCCTAGGCGACGACCCGGAGGCCCTTGTACCCCTCCAGCTCGTCGAACTGGAGGTAGCGGTACACCTGCCCGGCCTTCGGCGCGATCTTCTCGTTGTACGCGGCGAAGTACTCCGCCGGCGTGGGCAGCCGGCCGAGGTTCGCCGACACCGCGCCGAGCTCGGCGGAGCCGAGGAACACCTTGGCGCCGTTGCCGATGCGGTCGTCGAAGTTGCGGGTCGAGGTCGAGAAGACCGTCACGCCGTCCGGCACGCGCGCCTGGTTGCCCATGCAGAGCGAGCACCCGGCGATCTCGATGCGGGCGCCGACCGCGCTGTAGGTCGAGTAGTACGCCTCGTCCTTCAGCTGCTGCTGGTCCATCCGCGTGGGCGGGCAGATCCAGGTGCGCACGCCGGGGTTGAACTTCTGGCCCTTCCAGATCTCGCCGGCCGCGCGGAAGTGGCCGATGTTCGTCATGCACGAGCCGAGGAACACGTCGTCGATCTTGGTGTTCGCGACGTCGGACAGCTTCTTCACGTCGTCGGGGTCGTTCGGGCAGGCGAGGATCGGCTCGGCGATCTGCGCGAGGTCGATCTCGATGACCGCGGCGTACTCGGCGTTCGCGTCGGCGGAGAGCAGCTCGGGCTTCGCGAGCCACGCCTCGACGGCGGCGATGCGGCCCTTCAGCGTCTCGCGGTCGCCGTAGCCGTCCTCGATCATCTTCGTCATGAGCGCCACGTTCGAGCGCAGGTAGTCGGCGACGCTCTTCTCGGAGAGCTTCACCGCCGCCGCCGCCGCGCTCCGCTCCGCCGCGGCGTCGGTCAGCTCGAACGCCTGCTCGACGGTGAGGTCGGGCAGCCCCTCCATCTCGAGGATCCGGCCGTTGAAGACGTTCTTCTTGTTCTTCTTCGGCACCGTCAGCAGGCCCTGCTGGATGGCCCAGTACGGGATGGCGTTGACGACGTCACGCAGCGTGATGCCGGGGTTGAGCTTGCCCTTGAAGCGGACGAGCACCGACTCCGGCATGTCGAGCGGCATGAACCCCATCGCGCCGGCGAACGCCACGAGGCCCGAGCCCGCCGGGAAGGAGATGCCGAGGGGGAAGCGCGTGTGCGAGTCGCCGCCCGTGCCGACCGTGTCCGGGAGGAGCAGCCGGTTCAGCCACGAGTGGATGACGCCGTCGCCCGGGCGGAGCGGCACGCCGCCGCGCTCCTGGACGAACTGCGGCAGGGTGCGGTGCATCTTCACGTCGGCCGGCTTCGGGTACGCCGCCGTGTGGCAGAACGACTGCATGAACATCGGCGACTGGAACCGCAGGCAGGCGAGCTCCTTCAGCTCGTCCGCGGTCATGGGGCCGGTGGTGTCCTGCGAGCCGACGGTGGTCATCTTCGGCTCGTAGTAGCCGCCCGGGAGCGCGCCCGGGATGCCGCAGGCCTTTCCGACCATCTTCTGGGCGAGCGAGTAGCCCTGGCCGGCCTTCGGCTGCGGGTTCGTCACCTTCGCGAAGAGGTCGGTGGCCGGGAGCCCCAGCGCCTGCCGCGCCTTCTCCGTGACGGAGCGGCCGATGGTGAGCGGGATGCGGCCGCCGGCGCGGAACTCGTCCGCGAGGGTGTTCGGGGCGAGCTTGAACGTCGAGAGCACCTCCCCGGCCTCGCTGCGGATCTCGCCCTTCACGGAGTCGACCACCACGACGTCGCCGGTCTTCAGCTTCGTCACGTCCGCGCGGATCGGGAGCGCGCCCGAGTCCTGCGCGGTGGCGAAGAAGATGGGCGCGATGACGCCTCCGATGATGACGCCGCCCCGCTTCTTGTTGGGGACGAACGGGATGTCGTCGCCGATGTGCCACTGCACGCTGTTGCAGGCGGACTTGCGCGAGGAGCCGGTGCCGACCACGTCGCCCACGAAGGCGACCTGGAAGCCCTGCGCGCGGAAGTCGGCGATGGTCTGCAGGCCGCCCTTGAAGCGGGTCTTGCCCATGGCGAGCGCGTGGAGCGGGATGTCCGGGCGGGTGGACGCGTCGCCCGCGGGCGAGAAGTCGTCGGTGTTGATCTCGCCGTCGACCTTGAAGACCTTCACCTTCACCTGCGCGGGGACGCCGGGGCGGCTCGTGAACCACTCCGCCTTCGCCCACGACTCCACGACCTTCTTCGCGGCGGCGTTCGTCTTCGCGAGCGCGACGACCTCGTCGAAGGCGCCGTAGACGTAGGTCATGCCGGACAGCGCCTTGGCGGCGTCGTCGGCGAGGGTGGCGTCGGAGAGCGCCGCGACGAGCGGCGGGACGTTGTAGCCGCCCATCATCGTGCCGAGGAGCTGCACCGCCTCCTTCTTCGAGATGAGCGGCGACTTCTTCGTCCCCTTCACGAGCTCGGCGAGGAACGCGGCCTTCACCTCGGCGGCCGGGTCGACGCCGGGGGAGACGCGGTCGCGCAGCAGCCCCAGGAGGAACGCCTCCTGCCCCTTGGGCGGGCTCTCGAGCAGCTTCACGAGCTCGCGCGTCTGCTCGGGGTCGAGGGGCTTCGGCGGGATCCCCTGCGCCTTCCGCTCCGCCTCGTGCTTCAGGTACGCCTCGATCACGGTGGCTCCTCGCTCCCGACGGAACGTGGCGCGCGCCAAACGGCGGCGAGCCGACGGCGGGCGCAGGTCGGGAAAGCTCGGGCCGTATAGCACGGCAGGTCGGCGGGCGTCACCCCGCGATCGCGCCGAAAACCTCGGGAGAACGCGTCGTTACGGGACTCCGGAGGTCCACTTTCGCGCGGGCGGGCGGCGTCCCGCTGCGCGGCCCCGAGTCGCGCGCCGGCTCCGGCGGGCCCGCCCCCGCCGCCGCTACGAGGCGTCGGAGCGGTAGTCGTAGCGGTAGTAGCGCCCTCCGCGCCCGTACCGCCCGCCGCGCGTTCCCTGGACCTCGTTGAGGATCGCGCCCTGGAGCTTCACCCCGGCTTGCGCCAGGTGCTTCGCGGCCTGCGCGATCTCCGCGATGGAGTGCGCCCCCGCCCGCAGGACGAGGAGGTTCACGCTGGCGAGCCGCGCCACGAGCGCGGGGTCGGTCACGGCGAGCACGGGCGGCGTGTCGACGAGCACGAGATCGTAGCGCTCCGACACCGACGCGAGGAGCTGCTGGAAGCGGTGGCTCGCCAGGAGCTCCGCCGGGTTGGGGGGGATGCGGCCGGTCGAGAGGACGTCCAGGCGCTCGATCCCCGTACGGCGAAGGGCCTGCTCGAGCGGGACCGTGCCGCTCACCGCGTCGGAGAGGCCGGGGGTCCGCTCGAGGGAGAAGTAGCGGTGCAGGCGGCCGCGGCGAAGGTCGCCGTCGACGAGCAGCACGCGGCGCCCCGCGGCGGCGAGGAGGTGGGCGAGGTTGACCGAGACGAACGACTTGCCGACCGCCGGGGCCGGCGCGCCGAGCGCGATGACGTTGTTGCGCGCCTCCACGAGGGCGAACTGGAGCGCCGTGCGGAGGCTGCGCAGCCCCTCGACGGCGAGATCGTCCGGGGCCGCCTCCGCGAGGGCGGTGCGGAACGCGCCCGGCACGCGGCGCGCCTCGCGATCCAGGCGCCCCTCGGTGTCGCTGTGCGGGACCATGACGAACACGGGCAGCCCGGTGCGGGCCTCGATCTCGTCGGGGTCGTCGGCGCCCTCCGTGAGCGCCCTGCGCGCGAGCGCGGCGGCGACGCCGGCGCCGAGGCCCAGCAGGAGCGCCAGCGACAGCACCAGCAGGGGGCGGGGGCGCGCCGGGCTGCGAGGGATCTCCGCCGGATCGAGCACGGTCACGTTGCCCACGACGCCCGACCTCGCGACCTTGAGCTCCTGCGCCTTGTTGAGCACGAGCACGTAGAGCTCCGACGCGACCGTCACGTCGCGCGCGAGGCGTGCGGACTCGAGCTCGCGCTTGGGCAGCCCGCGCATCTGCTCCTCGAGGCCGGCGCGCTCCGCCTTCACCTTCGCGATCTTCTCCTGCGCCGCGACCACGGCCGGATGGCTCGACGTGAAGCGCTGCCGCAGATCGGTCGCCTGCATCTGCAGCTCCTGCAGCGCGGTCTCGATCCGGATGGACTGCTCGAGCATCCCCTGCGCCTCGTGAGACAGGTCGAGGGTCCGCTTGTCGCGCTGATACTCGTTCATCGCGAGCTCGGCCTTGTCGACGTTCTCCTTCAGGTGCGGGAGCTGGGACTCGAGGAATCCGAGCATCTGCGCGGCCTCGGCGGACTTCCGCTCGACGTTCCGGCGCAGGTACGCCTGGGCGATGGCGTTCAAGGTCGCCGCGGCGCGCTCCGGGCTCGTGTCCTGGAAACGCGCCACGAGGACGCCGGACTTGCGTGTGGTCTCGTACGCCCGGAGCACCTCGCGGACGGCCGTCACCACCCCGCCTCGCTCGCTTCGCACGACCACGAACTCGGTGCCCGGCCGCGCGACGAGCTCGTCGACGTCGATCTCGACGGCCGCGCCGTCGCCGCCCACCCGCTGCCCCACCCTCCCCTCGAGCAGCTGGCCCCCCTCCCTCTCGGCGAGCCGGTACCGCCCCCCCTCGAGCGCCGTGAGCACGAGCGGCTGGTCGAGCAGGCGATCGGGGACCCGCAGCTCCGCCAGGCGTATGCGCTCGCCACCCCAGGCGTACTTTCCGAGGCCGAACCGCGCAGGCGCCGGGCCGTCGCCCTTCCAGCGGCGCGCGATCGCGCGGCCGATCAGGGGCGCCCGGCGGGGCTCTGCGCGGAGGTCGAGCCGGAGCCCATCGACGACGGAGCCGATGAGCGTTCGCGAGCGAATGATCTCGATCTCGGTCTCCGCGGGCGAGGTCGTGTGGCCGATGATCTCCGAGAGGTCCTCGAGCCCGTGCAGCGTCGGGCTGGTCTCCTCGATCTGGAGGAGCGCCGCCGTCTCGTACAGCGGGACCGCGTGAAGCACGTACGCGAAGCCGAGCGCGAGCGCCGCGAGCGCGAACCCGCCGACCAGCCAGCGCGCGGCGAAGAGCGCCCGCACGAGATCCGCGAACGTGAGCTCCTCCGTCGCCGGGCGGCGGGACTCCTCCTTGAGGGTTCCCGCCGCGAAGTTCACCTCGACGACCGCGTCGTCTGCCTGCCGATCTCGTCGCATCGCGCAACCCTCACAGGCGGGCCCCGGCGTCACCGGGGCGTCCCACGACGCTCAGCCCCGGCGGTCCGTAGCTCCCGCCCCTGCCGCTCCCGTGCGCGGGGGGCGTGGTCGCGACCGGCGGCCCGTGGGTGAACCGGTCGCGCGGCGACAGGTAGGTCGGCACGAGCGCCGCGAGGGCAGCGAGGAGCTCGTCGCGCTCACCCCCATCCGCGACGGCACGGAGCTCGCGCAGCCGCGCCTGCAGGTCGTCGGGCGGCGGAGGGCTCTGCGTCACCCGGATGCGATCGCGCACGACGAGGGAGCGCTCCTCCTGCTCGGTGAGCACCTCCTCGGTCAGCTTCTCGCCGGGGCGCAGCCCCGTGTAGACGATCTCCACGTCCTCTCCGGGCACGTGCCCGGACAGCGTGATCATGCTCCGCGCGAGGTCGGCGATCCGGATCGGCTCGCCCATGTCGAGGACGCACAGCTCGCCGTGGCCGCCCAGGCCGGCCAGCAGCACGAGCCCCACCGCCTCCGGGATCGTCATGAAGTAGCGCGTGCACTCCGGGTGCGTGACGGTCACGGGGCCGCCGCGCGCGATCTGCCGCTTGAAGATCGGGATGACGCTGCCGGAGGAGCCGAGCACGTTCCCGAACCGGACCGCGGTGACCCGCATGCGCGAGCGGCGAGCGAGGTCGCGGACCACGAGCTCGGCGACGCGCTTCGTCACTCCCATCACGGACGTCGGGTTCACCGCCTTGTCCGTCGAGATGAGCACGAACCGCTCGGCGCCACACGCGTCCGCCATGCGCGCGGCGTTCAAGGTCCCGAAGACGTTGTTCTTCACCGCCTCCGCCGGCGCATCCTCCATGAGGGGCACGTGCTTGTGCGCCGCCGCGTGGAAGACGTCATCCGGCCGGTAGCGCTGGCCGAGGCGCAGGAGCGGCGCGGCCTCGCGGACGTCGGCCACCTCGCAGCGGATCTCGACGTCCGGGTATTCCTCGGCGAGCGCGAGGCGGCGCAGGTAGAGCTCGTTCTCGTTCATGTCGACCATCACGAGCTGTCGAACGCCGTTGCGCGCCAGCTGGCGGGAGAGCTCCCCCCCGATGGTGCCGCCGGCGCCCGTCACGAGCGCGCGCCGTCCGCCGACGAGCCGACGGATCTCCGACTCGTCGAAGGCGACGGCGTCGCGCGGCAGCAGGTCCTCGGGCGACATGTCCGCGAGCATCGCCCCCGAGAGGCGCTGCTCGAGGTGACACCAGGAGGACGGGGCGATCTTGAACCGCACGCGGGAGGTGGAGCAGAGCGACACGATCTCCCTGATCCGCGCCGCGCCGACGCGCGGATCGGCGAGGAGCACCGCCGTGATGCGGTGTAGCCAGATGAGGCGAGGCAGATCGGAGACCCCGCCGAGGATCGGGATCCCGTCGATGCGCGCGCACCCCGTGTGGCCGTCCTCGTGGATGAACCCGACGAGCTGGTACTGGCCGCCGGGCTCGCGCAGCAGGTCGCGCGCCAGCAGCTCCGCCGCGTGACCGCCGCCGATGACGAGCGCGCGCGGCGCCCCCGCGCGGGTCCGGGACCGGTTCCCCAGCCACTGGAGGCCGGCGCGCGGAAGGAAGCGCACCGCGCCGAAGGCGGTGGCCGACAGGAAGAGCTCGAGCGCGTAGACGGTGAGCGGGAGCCGCAGCGAGAGCACCACGGTCGCGGCGAGGAAGACCGCCGTACCCGCCGCGGCAGCCGCGACGACCCGGAGTGCCTCGTCCAGGCCCGCGAGCCGGAAGGACCATCGGTGCAGGCGGGCGAGCCCGTTGGACGAGAGCCGCGTCACGAGGAGGAGGGCCGACACCGCCGGGAGCATCCGGCCGTAGAAGAGCGGGAGCTCGCCCTCGAACCGCAGCCAGAACGCGACGTGCAGAGCGGCGAGGGCGGCGGCGCCGTCCACGGCGAAGATGGCGGCGTACCGCCAGCCGGGGTGAGCGAGCGCGGCCGTACCCGCAGCGAACGCAGCCGCGGCCCGACAGCGCATCGTCAACCAGCCATCCACCCGGATGGACCCAGCGTGAGCCATCTTCACCCCCCACCGCGCTCGCCCTTTGGAACCGTACGCTCAGGTAAGGGCGCTTATCTCACACGTCGAGTCCTGCGATCCCACGGCATGAGAGGTTCCTCCCGCCGGCGCAATCTCACGGGGGCGGCACGGCGAGCGTCTGCACGCCGAGCGCGTCCCGAGAATCCGGGTCACGCTCGTTCCTCCCAGCGCACGCTCCACGGGCGAGGAGCCTCACCGAGGACCGAGCCGGCGCGCCCCCGGCGCCGGGGTTCACTCGGAGGCGCGGCGGGCGAGCTCCGCGCGCAGGAGCTTGCCCGCCTCGTTGCGCGGGAGCGCCTCGACGACGGTGAACTTGACGGGCACCTTGTAGGGCGGCAGCTGCTCGCGGCAATGCTGGAGCAAGGCCGCCTCGCTCGGGCTCCTGCCCGCCCGGCCGACGACGAACGCGGCGGGGACCTCGCCCACGAGGTCGTGCCGGATCCCGATCACCGCGGCCTCGGCGACGTCGGGGTGGTCCGCGATGACGTGCTCGATCTCCACGGGGCTCACCCGATGGCCACCGACCTTCAGGATCTCCTTCGAGCGTCCCTGATGGAACAGGAACCCCTCGGAGTCTCGGTAGGCGAGGTCCCCGGTCCAGAGCCACCCTTCGCGCAGGATCTCCGCGGTCGCCTCGGGCTCGTCGAGGTATCCGAGGGTCACGTTGCCCCCGCGCGCCACGAGGTGCCCCACGGCGCCGGGCGCCAGCTCACGGCCCTGCTCGTCGACCACGCGCAGCTCGACCCCGGGGATGGGGACGCCGATGGAGCCGCGCTTGTCCTCCGCCCTGCCGGGCGGCAGGTACGAGAGGCGTGCCGTCGCCTCGGTCTGTCCGTACATGACGAACAGCTTCGCCGGCTCGAACGCGCGGCGCACCCAGTCGATGGTCTCCGGCGCCATGGCGCCTCCGGCCTGGGTGAGGTATCGCAGCCTGGGGAACGCCATCGACGCCACGTTCACCTGCCGCCGGATGATCTCGAACGTGAGCGGGACCCCGGCGAAGCCCGTACACTGCTCCGAGGCGAGCGCGTCCAGGACCACCCGGGGGAACGCGAAGCGGCTGTCGAGGAACACCGAGCCGCCGGCGAACAGGTGCGTCTGCAGCACGCTGCGGCCGTAGCAGTAGTAGAGCGGCAAGACCAGCAGGGCGCGGTCGTCCGCGCCGAGTCCGAGGTACTGCACGATCGATCGGGTGTTCGCGTCGACGTTGCGGAACGTCTGCACGACCCCGCGCGGCCGGCCGGTGCTCCCGGACGTGTACAGGATGAGCGCCGGCGAGTCGGGCCGCAGCTCGGGTGACGGCGGCGGCGAAGCCGGGGCCGCCGCGTGCAGCCGGCCGTCCTCGAGGAGGACCGAGGTGGACGCGACGCCCGGCAGCGCCTCCGGGAGCCCGGCCGCGTGGAGCACCCAGACGGCGTCGAGCCGCGAGCGCGCGGCGACGCCGGCCCAGGTTCGGAGGTCGCGCCCCCAGATCACCGCGTGGCGGGCACCGGTCTGGGCGACGACCCCGGAGAGCACCTCTCCGCCCCACTCCCGGTTCACCTCCACGGCCGTGCCGCCGAGCGCATTCACGGCGAGCCCGGCGACGACGGTCGCCGGGGTGTTCGGCACGGCGAGCACGACCCGGTCCCCCGCCGCGACCCCGTGCTCCGCGAGGTGCGCGGCCAGCGCGCGTACCCGGGTGGCGAGCTCGCCGTAGGTCAGGCGCAGCGCGGGGGTCGCCACCGCCGGGGCGTCGGGCCGGCGGGCGGCGTGGAAGAAGAGCCATTCGTGCAGGAACGGCGAGTTCACGGTGCGGGTAAGTATTGGGCGGGAGCTCCTCATCGCAACGACCGCCCCATTCCGTGGCGTGTTGCCCGCGCGGAGACGTCCTATTGTCCGACACGCCATGTTCACGCGGGATGTGCTGCGAATCGACGCGGCGAGGGCAGCCGAAGGGATAGAGCAGGCCATCCGTGACCAGGTGCTCGGGACGCTACGGCGCCGCGGCGCCGTCGTCGGGATGTCGGGGGGCATCGACAGCTCCGTCGTCGCGACGCTCTGCACGCGCGCGCTCGGCGCGGACCGGGTGCTCGGGCTGCTCATGCCCGAGCGCGACTCCTCGAGCGACGCGCTGAGGCTCGGCCGCTCGCTCGCCGACCACCTCGGGATCCGCCACCTGGTCGAGGACGTCGGACCCGCGCTGGCAGGGCTCGGCTGCTACGAGCGGCAGCTGGAGGCGATCCGGTCGGTGGTCCCCGAGTACGGGGAGGGATGGCGGTGCAAGCTCACCCTCCCCTCGCTCCTCGCGGGAGACCGCCTCAACGTGACGCTCCTCACGGTCGCGGACCCGCTGGGTCGCGAGCGGAGCTCCCGGATGTCGGCCGCGGCGTATCTCCAGCTCGTGGCGGCGACGAACTTCAAGCAGCGCGCGCGCAAGATGATGGAGTACTACCACGCGGATCGGCTCAACTTCGCCGTCGCCGGCACCCCGAATCGCCTCGAGTACGACCAGGGGTTCTTCGTGAAGCAGGGAGACGGCGCCGCCGACTTCAAGCCGATCGCGCACCTGTACAAGACCCAGGTCTACGCGCTCGCCGAGCACCTGGGCGTCCCTGGGGAGATCCGGGCGCGTCCCCCCACCACCGATACGTTCTCGCTGTCCCAGACGCAGGAGGAGTTCTTCTTCGCGCTCCCGTACCGGGAGATGGACCTCTGCCTCTGGGCGCACGATCACGAGGTTTCGGCGGCGCAGGTCGGGGCCGCCCTGGGGCTCACCGCTGAGCAGGTCGAGCGCGTCTACCGCGACATCGAGGCGAAGCGGCGGGCGAGCCGTTACCTGCACGAGGCCCCGCTCCTCGTGACCGAGCTCCCGGGGAGTTGAGCATGTGCGGGATCGCCGGTTGCGTCGCCCTTCGCGATGGCTTGCCGCCGCCGGCGCTGGAGGACCTGCGGGCGATGGTCGGGGCGATCCGGCACCGGGGCCCGGACGAGCTCGGCCTCTACCGCGACCGCCGCGCGGGCCTGGGCCACGCCCGGCTCTCGATCATCGATCTCGCCACGGGGCAGCAGCCGCTCTCGAACGAGGATGGCTCGCTGTGGGTGGTGTTCAACGGGGAGATCTTCAACTACCTCGAGCTGCGCGCCGAGCTGGTCGCGCTGGGTCACCGGTTCAGGACCCGCAGCGACACCGAGGTCATCGTGCACGCCTACGAGGCGTGGGCGGAGCGGGCGTTCGAGCGATTCAACGGACAGTTCGCCATCGCGCTGTGGAGCTCCGCGCGTGAGGCGCTCGTCCTCGCGCGCGATCGGCTCGGCGTCCGGCCGATGTACCTGTGCGAGCACGGCGGCCGGCTGTGGTTCGCGAGCGAGGTCAAGGCGCTCTTCGCCGGCGACCCCGACATCCCCCGGGCGCTCGATCCCGCGGGCCTCGCCGAGACGTTCACCTTCTGGACCGCCGTGGCGCCGCAGTCGGTGTTCCAGGGCGTCACCGAGCTCGAGCCCGGTCACGTGCGGACGATCTCCCGGGCCGGCACGGACGATCGCGCCTTCTGGACGCCCCGGTACACCGAGCCGGAGGGTTCGGGGGAGTCCCCCGACCAGGCCGCGGAGCGCGTGCGGGCGGCGCTCGAGGAGTCGGTCCGGCTGCGCATGCTGCGCGCGGACGTGCCGGTGGGGAGCTACCTCTCCGGCGGGCTGGACAGCTCGCTGGTCGCCGCGCTGGGACGCCGCGTGAAGGGGGAGAAGTTCTGCACCTTCTCGCTGCGCTTCGAGGACGCCGAGTACGACGAGACGCCGTTCCAGCGGGCGGTCGCGGCGCGCCTCGAGACCGAGCACCGGGAGGTGCTCGTGCGTCGGGAGGACATCGCCGCCGTCTTCCCGGACGTGGTCGCTCACGCGGAGCGCCCGCTGCTGCGGACCGCCCCGGCGCCGCTCTTCCTGCTCTCGAAGCTGGTGCGCGACGCGGGCATCAAGGTCGTCCTGACGGGCGAGGGCGCCGACGAGGTGTTCGCCGGCTACGACCTCTTCAAGGAAGGGAAGGTCCGGCGCTTCTGGGGACGACAGCCGGCGTCGAGGCTCCGCCCGCGACTCCTCGAGCGCCTGTATCCGTACCTCGCGCGCTCGCCCGTGGCTCAGCAGGCGCTGGCGCGCGAGTTCTTCGGCGCCGGGCGGGAGCGGTGGGACTCCGCGGGGTTCGCGCACCAGACGCGGTGGCGCTCGGCCGCCGCGCTGCAGCGGCTCTTCTGCGCGGACGTCCGGCGCGAGGCGCAGCGCGTCGACGTGGTCGATCGGCTGCTGGCCTCGCTCCCCGCGGAGTTTCCTCGCTGGCCACACCTCGCCCAGGACCAGTTCCTCGAGGTGCGGACCCTGCTGTCCGGCTACCTCCTGTCCTCGCAGGGAGACCGGATGTTGATGGCTCACTCGGTCGAGGGCCGGTTCCCGTTCCTCGACCCCAACGTGGTGGAGCTCGCGAACGGCCTGCCCGCCACGCTCAAGCTCCGCGGGCTCGACGAGAAGCACGTCCTCAAGCGCGCGGCGCGAGGCCTCGTCCCGGACGAGATCGTCCGCCGGTCCAAGCAGCCCTTCCGCGCCCCCGACGCGCTGTGCTTCGTCGGCCCCGGCGCGCCGGACTGGGTCGGCGAGCTGACCAGCCCGCGCGCCGTCGCCGACGCGGGCGTGTTCGATCCGCGCGGCGTCGAGCGCCTGTGGCGCAAGTGCGAGGCGTCCGGCGGGGGAGCGCAGTTCTCCAACGCGGACAACATGGCCCTCGTCGGCGTGCTGTCGACGGGACTGTTGCACGAGCGGCTCGTCCGACGAGCTCCGGCGAGGGCCGCGGCCATGGATTTCGCCACCGTCGTCGACCGGGTGCCTGCACGGGCCGGCGGACCCGACGCTCGGGGCGCCAGGGGGATGTGATGAGGATCGAGGACCGAGTGAGGCAGTTCATCGTCGAGAACTTCTACGTGAGCGACCCGGCCGACCTCGCGGACGACAGCCTGCTCGTCACGGCCGGCGTCATCGACTCGACCGGCATGCTCGAGCTGATCGCGTTCGTGGAGACGGAGTTCGGCGTCCGCATCGAGGACGAGGAGATGACCCCCGAGAACCTGGAGTCCATCCGCCGGGTCGCGGCGTTCGTCGCGAACAAGCGGCGCGCAGCCGTCGGCTGATCCGGACAGCCCATGCCTCTTCGTTCACTGCGAGAGATTAGGCTCGTCGCCTCCTGCCTGGGTCTCCGGCTGCCGGCGGTGCGCGTCCTGAGGAAGCTCTGCTCCGTGGAGCACGTCTACTACCTGACGGCGCCGATCCAGCGGCTCCGCTTCCCGCGGCTCCGCGCCGACGTCGAGTTCTCGCTGGCGACGGACGGCGACTTCGACGAGATCCTGCCGGGCATCGCGGCGCTCGATCCGCTGTCCCGCACGGAGCTCGTCGCGCGGCTCCTCTTCTTCCAGCACGGCTTCACGAGCTGCTACGTGGGGCGAAACAAGGCCCGGCAGATCGTCTCGCTGCAGTGGCTGATCCGGCCGGTGGACAATCCCCTGCTCGAGAAGCACCTCGCGCGGCGCCGGTACCTCCTCGCCGACGATCAGGTCATGATCGAGAACATCTTCATCTTCCCGGCGTTCAGAGGGCTCGGGCTCTTCCCGACGGTCAACGCGGCGACGCTCGGCGTCGCGAGCCGGGAGGGCTTCCAGATCTGCAAGGCCTACGTGGGGAAGGAGAACGTCGCGTCGCTGAACTCGTACCTCGGGCTCGGGTTCCGCATCGAGCGGTTGATCACCGGCTACCACCTCGCCGGCCGGACCTTCGGCACGATCGGGCGGCAGGGGGCGTCGTCGGGGCCTCGCGGCCTCTCCCTGGAGACGGGCTGACCCGGAGACTCGGCGGACGACGCAGCGGCGTCGAACGGCCTCGGGGCAGGCGCCGCCGCCAGCTCTAGCGCGCGGTGGCGCTCGCCCGCAGGTGTCCGTCCGCGATCTCCAGGACCGCCTCGACCACCCGCTCGACCTGCTCGTCCGTCATCGCGGAGTAGATGGGCAGCGAGATCGAGCGGAGGTAGGCGTCGTGCGCCACCGGCAGGCTCTCGGGGCGGTACCCGAAGGTCTCGCGGTAGTAGGGGTGCTCGTGCAACGGGATGAAGTGGACCGAGACCCCGACGCCACGCGCCGTCAGCTCCTCGATGAACCGGTTCCGATCGATGTCGAGGAGGTGCGGAGCCAGCTTGATCACGTACAGGTGGTGAGCGTTCGTCCGGTCGGGCGCGGGCGCGAGCAGCTCCAGCGCCTCGCGTCCGGCGAACGCGGCGTCGTACCGTCTCGCGATCGCCTCGCGCCGTGCCCGCATCGCCTCCGCGCGCGCGAGCTGAGCGAGCCCCAGCGCCGCCGCGATGTCGCCGAGGTTGTACTTGAACCCGGGCGCGACGATCTCGTAGTACCAGCTTCCTCCCTCCATGTAGCGCTTCCACGCATCGCGCGAGATGCCGTGGAGGGACATGATCCGCATGCGGTCGGCCCATTCCGCGCGCGAGGTCACCGCGGCGCCCCCCTCACCGGTGGTGAGGGTCTTCGTGGCGTAGAACGAGAAGCAGGTCACGTCGGCCAGCGCCCCGACGTTGCGCCCGCGGTATTCGCTGGGGAAGGCGTGCGCCGCGTCCGCGACCACGACGATGCCGCGCGGCCGCGCGAGGGCGACGATCTCGTCCATGTCCGCGGGGACGCCTCCGAAGTGCACGGGGACGATCGCGCGCGTGCGCGGAGTGATCGCCCGCTCGATCGCCGGCACGGCGACGTTGTGGTCCGAGGCGTTCACGTCCACGAGCACGGGGACCGCGCCGAGGTAGCGCACGACCTCCGCGCTCGCCGCGAACGTCATGGTCGGGACGATCACCTCGTCGCCCGGCCGCACGCCCACGGCCTCGAGGGCGAGGTGCAGCGCCGCGGTACACGAGCTCACCGCGACGCAGTGGGGAGCGCCCACCGCGCCCGCGAAGCGGCGCTCGAACTCCTTCGCGCGCGGCCCGGTCGTGATCCAGCCGCGCCGCAGGACCTCGAGGACGGCGTCGCTCTCGGCGCTCGTGAGATCGGGCAGCGCGAAGGGGATGAACGGTCCGGAGGTCATCGCACGAGCGCGGCGAGCGTCCGCAGGACCAGCGCGGCGTCGGTCCTGAGGGACATCTCGTCCAGGTAGCGGTGGTAGAGCGCGATCTTCGCGGGGAGCACGATCTGGGTGTAGGCCGCCTCCGCGTCGGGCCAGCGGCTCAACGTGGCCTCCTCGTTCCGGTACGCGAGCGACGCGAAGTCGGTGAGGCCGGGACGCACCGTCAGGATCCGCGCGTAGGCGTCCGGGAAGAGGCGCACGTATCGCTCCACCTCCGGGCGCGGGCCGACCAGGCTCATGTCGCCGACGAGGACGTTCCAGAGCTGGGGCAGCTCGTCGAGCTTGTGGCGGCGCAGGAACCGGCCGACTCGCGTCACCCGCGCGTCCGCAGCCGCCGTGACGGAGGGGCCGCTCGCGCCCTCGAACATCGAGCGGAACTTCAGGATCGTGAAGGGGACGCCGCGGAGCCCGACCCGCCGTTGCCGGAAGAGGACCGGGCCCGCCGAGTCCAGCTTCACCGCCGCTGCGATGGCGGCCATCAGGGGCGAGAGCACCGCGAGCGCGATCCCGGCGAACCCGACGTCGAGGGCGCGCTTGGCCGTGCGGTAGTCGGTCCTCACGCGGACGCTCCCTCTTCAGGAGCCGGTATCCTAAGCAGCGGCACGGCGATGCGACATCGCCGCCGCGGGCGCGGCCCCCGAGCGG
Organism: Anaeromyxobacter sp. Fw109-5; assembly: GCF_000017505.1. Classification (NCBI taxonomy): domain Bacteria; kingdom Pseudomonadati; phylum Myxococcota; class Myxococcia; order Myxococcales; family Anaeromyxobacteraceae; genus Anaeromyxobacter; species Anaeromyxobacter sp. Fw109-5. The sequence continues at coordinate 1,405,635 of NC_009675.1, read as the reverse complement.
AGCCCGCCGGCGCCTCGAGGGCCTCAGCCCGCCCGCGAGGCGGACACCTCGCTCGCCAGCCGCTCGATGGCGGCGCGCTTGGCGGCGAGCGACCCGACCAGGAGCTCGAGCATGAGGGACAGCGAACGGGTGTCTCCTGTCCGGCGGACATCCCACTCCCACGTCGCGTGCAGCGTGATGACCTCGGCGTCGGTCTCCGGTCCGAACTCGCTCGACCGTCCGTAGAAGTCGGAGCGGCGCCACGGAATGATGTCCGCTGGCACCGCGCCGTCGCAGAGGCAGAGCTCGAAGCCGACGCGCCGCAGGACGCGGGCGGTGCGCCCGTCCACGCGATTGCAGGGCGGCACATAGATCGTCACCGGGCGCGCGAGCTCGTCCTCGAGCCGGCGCTTCGCCTCGCCCAGCTTGCGCTCGACGGTGCGGGCGCGCTGCCATCGGAACTCGTCGAACTGCCCGACGGTGCCGCGCTCGTTGTACGGATCGCCCGACCGCCGGAGGCGTGGCGCGTACCGGAAGTACCCGTGGTCGAACCCGTGGAGGGCCGGCACGAGGTGACGCAGGCTCCTCAGGAACCCGACCATGGAGGGGTCGAGCAAGGCGGGCACGATCCCCAGCGCGACCGGCAACCCGCGGTCGTCGAAGGAGCGCACGATCGCGTGGAGCGGCGCGAGATCGGGCAGGATCGGTCGCACGCCCGTCGGATAGTCGTCCATCCGGATGAGCGGCGCGTCGAGCTCGCCGCGCACCAGGACCACGGTGTCGCCCGCACCGTGAGCCCCCCGGTCCAGGGGCCCGCGAGCGATCACCCGATCGGCCAGGGCCGCGGGGACGGTCCCGCCCGCGCCCGGGGAGACGCCCCCGCTCGACGGGGGCCGCTCGATCGTGAGGAGCGCGCGGCACGAGCGGAGCAGGTTGCGGAGACGCGCGGCCTGGGCGCGCGGGTCGTGGAGGACGCGAGGCGCGACCACGAGGTCGAAGCGGAGATCCGGGCGCGGCGACCCGAGATCCCACTCGGCGGCCGTCAGCACCTCCGCGGACGGGAAGAGCGCGCGCTCGTCCCGTGAAGGCGCGACGAGCGCGAGCCGGCGGAGCGGGCCGGCGAGCCCGCGCAGCCGCTCCAGCACGCTCCTGGCATCCGCAGCCATCAGGCAATGATCGAGAGGCCGGCCGGAGAGTTCAACCGGAACGCCCGCGCGGCGGGAACGCCCGACGGGTCCGCCCCCGATCGGCAGGGCGGCCTGCGTCCAGCCCCGGCGACGTGCGCACTATCCTTGCTGGGATCATGCGGGTCGTTCATCTCAATACCGCCGATGCGGGCGGCGGTGCGGCGCGATCGGCCCTGCGGCTCAGCCTGGCGCTTCGCGGCGAAGGAGTGGACTCGCTGCTCTTCGTCCGCAAGCGCCGGACCGACGACCCGACCGTGATCCAGCACGACAGCCTCGTCGATCCGCGCTTCCCACGCCTGCGCGACCGGCTCGACTCGCTGCCCTGGCGCCTGTACCGGAGGCGCACGCGGGCGACCTTCGACGTGGGCATGGTGCCCGACCGCGTCGCGGCGGCCGTCCGTTCACTCCGCCCGTCGATCGTCAACGTCCACTGGATCGGGTACGCGTTCATGCGGCTCGAGGCGCTCGGGCAGCTCCCCGGACGCATCGTCTGGACCCTGCACGATTCGTGGCCCTTCACGGGCGGCTGCCACGTGCCCCAGGACTGCGAGCGGTTCACGGCGCGGTGCGGGGCGTGCCCCGTGCTCGGCTCGGAGCGGGAGCTGGACCTCTCGCGCGCCGTCTGGGCGCGAAAGCGAAGATCCTGGCGCGAGCTCTCCATCACGCTGGTCGCGCCCAGCAGGTGGATGGCGGAGCGGGCAGCCCGGAGCAGCCTGTTCGGGGACGGCCGCGTCGAGGTCATCCCGAATGGAGTCGACACCTCGGTGTACCGGCCCAGGGACCGGCGTCGGGCGAAGCTTCGGCTCGGCCTGACGGCCGACGCGCCGACGGTGCTCTTCGCGGCGATGTGGGCCGACCGCGATCCGAACAAGGGCTTCCAGCTCCTGGCGCCCGCGCTCGCCGCCGTGCGGCTCGCGGACGGAGCGCGCCCTCATCTGCTCGTCGCGGGCAGCCCCACGCTGCACCGTCACCCCGCGCTCGAGGGGCTCCCGGCGCACGCGCTCGGCGAGCTCCGGGGCGACGAGGCGATGGCGGAGGCGATCGCCGCGGCGGACGTCGTCGCGGTGCCCTCGATGCAGGAGACCTTCCCGAACACGGCGCTGGAGGCGCTGGCGTGCGCGCGGCCCGTGGTCGGCTTCCGGATCGGGGGGATGCCGGACCTCGTGCGCGACGGCGCCACCGGGTGGCTGCTGCCCCCGTTCGACGTCCGCGCGCTGGGCGAGGCGCTGCGCAGCCTCCTCCACGATCCCGGCCGCGCGGAGGAGATGGGACGCACGGGCCGGAGCGCGGTCGAGGGCAGGCTGGACGTGGCGTCGTGGGCGCGGAGGTACCTCGCGCTTTACCAGGACCTCCTCCGTCACCCTCCTCGCGACGAGCGCGCTCCGTTCCCCGCGAGCTCCGGCCTCAGCCCGGGGAGCTCGCCACCGGCCGCTCGGTGAGCTCGCGCCACATCCGCCGGAGCTTGTTCACCACCTTGTAGTGGAACGTCCCTTCCTTGCCGAGGAGCCGCGTCACGGCGCGCAGCACCTCGGCGTCGATCATGGGGTCGGGCAACGCGCCCGCCCGGAACGGCTGCGCCTTCGCGCGCATGTGCGGAGGAACGATCCCGGTGGAGTGCGTCGCGTCCGCGTCGAACCCGCGGTTCTCGACGAGCGACGCCGCCGGGTAAACGGCCAGCCCCTGGCGCATGAAGATCGACAGGTACCAGCGAATGGCCCACGAGTCGGCGCGCCCCTGCCGATAGAGCTCCAGCATGTGAAAGAAGTAGAAGCTCCCGTCGACGTCGAAGGCGCGCCGCAGCCGGGGATCGGCCGCGAGCCGCGCGTACCCGCTCGCCTCCGGATCGAAGTGACGCCAGGCGCGCTCCCACGTGGCCCACCCGGACGAGCTGAGGAAAGGGAGGAAGACCGCCTGCGTTCCCCTGGGCAGACGCACCGGATACATGAACCCGGAGACGTGCATGACCTCGCGCGTGTCGCGGTATCGCTCCAGCGCCTGGTTCATGAACGCGAGGAACGTGGGGGAGAGGTAGAGATCGTCTTCGAGCACGATGACCCGCCCGTGCGCTGCGCACAGCGCGCTCACCCCGTCGATGACGTTGCGCGCCAGCCCGAGGTTCCTGGGCCGCTCCGTGAGCTCGAGGTGGGGGATGTCGAACGACCGGACGACCTCGCGGGTCGCCTCGACCGCCGGCGCATCCGCGGCGGTCTTCGGACCGTCGGAGTAGACGTGGACCGGGGAGTGCGCCGCCTCGGGGTTCGCGAGCAGGCACGACAGCAGCCGACGCGTGTGCTCGGGGCGCTTGTAGGTGAAGATCGCGATGGGGGCCAGGTTCATTCGCTCGCACGATGCGTCGCACGCGTCCCGATCGCCACGGCCCATGTCACCGGCGCCCCGCGCGGCCCCTCGCGACGGGGCGTCGGGGTCACTCCGGATTGGCGAGGGCCCGTAGGCGGTCGACCCGCTCTCCCACGACGTACGTCCCGCCGGCCCTGACGAGGACCTTCAACGTGTCGGACACCATGAACGGCACGAGCGCCCAGCCTGGACAGCAGGCGCGCGCGAAGTGCCATTTGTACCTGAGGCTGTTCCCCGATCTCCTCGTGAAGAACGAGGCGACGACGGCCCGAAGCGTCGGGTGGGCGCGCCGGTTTCCCAGGGTCTCCGTCGAGTCCAGGTCGTGGTAGACGAGCAGGTCGCGGCACAGCAGGACCGCGTGACCGCTCCTCTTCACGCGATACGCGTACTCGCTGTCCCCGTGGTAGTGCGGGAGCGCCTTCGAGTCGATCGTGCCGACGCGCCGCACGACGGAGACCGGGGTGAAGGTCGCCGTGCCCGGCACGAAGTCGACCTCGGCGAACTCGGGACGTCTCTCGAGCTCGTCGACGGTCGAGGGCCACCACACCCGCTGGGTGTAGGCGAGGGGCCAGCTGATCATCCGCCAGCCCGTCTGGGCGACGCGCGTGGGGTTCGAGCGGTCGATCGAGATGCCGGCGAACATGGCCCCGGGACGAGCCTCGGCGGCGCGCCTCGCGGTCTCGAGGAAGCGCGGGGGGACGGTCACGTCGTTGTTCAGCGTGACGACGTAGTCGCCGTCGCGGGCATCGCGGAGCACCTCCTCGACGCCCGCCCGGATCCCTCCACCCCACCAGAGGTTTCCGTCTCCATGGACGATCCGGAGGTCGAGCCGGGATCCGAACTCGTCGACGACGGCGGACGGCGTCCCGTCCGTCGAGCGATCGTCGACGACGACCACGCGGAAGCCCCGATCGGTCTGGGCGCAGAGCGATCCGAGACACTCGCGCGTCAGCGAGAGCCTGTTGAAGACGGGGATGACGATGTGGAAGATCACCGCGCGTCCCCTAGCCGGTCTCGCTTCGTCGCGAGCGCCGCCACCTTGTAGTAGCCGTTCACGATCCCCGTATAGACGCGGCCGAGGCCGGGGTGCGACGCGAGACGCCCCCGGAGCGAAGGGAGCGTCAGCGCATACATCGCGCCGAACACGAGGCGCTTGGAGCGTGGGAGGTGGCGCGCGCGCACCGCTCGCACCTCCTGCCGCAGCCGGAGGACGCTGTCCCGGCGAGTCGAGAACCCCCCGCCCTGGTAACGCGCCAGGAGCAGCGGGGCGTAGCGCGAGCGGACGCCGCCGCGCAGCACCGCTCGGGCGAGGAACTCGTAGTCCGCCGCGATGCGGAAGGACGTGTCGAACCCGCCGAGGCGGCGATACACGTCGGACCGGCACAGGTACGACTGGTGGCAGAGCATCGTCCGGTAGAGGAAGAACTCGCTCAAGGCCGGCGGGCTGGCGACCACCGCCCCCCGCTCCTCGCTGAAGTAGTCGCAGTAGAGCAGCTCGGTCTCGGGCGCGGCGCGGAGGGCCTCGGCCGCGGCTCGCAGCGCCGTCGGGGTCGCGAGCACGTCGCCGGCGTTCAGGAACAGGACGAACCGGCCGCGGCTCATCGCGAGCGCCTGGTTCATCGCGTCGTAGATGCCGGAGTCCGGCGCCGTCACCACCCGCCGGCGCGAGCTGCCGGGGACCCGCTCGAGGCTCCCGTCGAGCGAGCCGCCGTCCTTCACGAGGTGCTCGTAATCGCCGTGCTCCTGCTCGTCGACGGACGCGACCGTTCGGCACAGCCCGTCCCCGCCGTTCAGCGTGACGGTGAGGATGCTGAACAGTGGAACTTCCGCTCGAGGCATGGCGGACGGCCCCTTCCGCACGAGGATGGGTCGAGCGGTTTCGAAGGACAACCCCACCTCGTCCACGTTCCGAGGTGAGGGATGGGGCCTTTCGGGACGCGCGTCCCTGCGTCAGGCCAACCCATCCGAGGCGCGCCCACCCGCGCCGTGAGAGCGCATCCTCCGCAGACGTGAGGTCGCCCAGGAGCGTTCCAGCGGGTCGCGGCGCCCATCGCGCCGCCGCCCTCGCGTTCGCGGCGGTCCTCCACGTCGCCGCCGCCGCGGGCGCGGCGCCAGCGCTCTCCCCGGCGGCGAGCCGGGCCAACCTGTACGTGGCGCCGGGCGGGAGCGACTCGAGCCCGGGGACGGCGGAGCAGCCGTTCGCGACGCTCGAGCGCGCGCGGGCGGCGGTGCGATCCCTGAGATCCTCGGGGCTGCCGGAGGGCGGGGTGACGGTGTGGCTGCGGGGCGGGGTCTACGAGCGCTCGTCCACGTTCTCGCTGGGCCCGGCGGACTCGGGCACCGCGGAGAGCCCGATCACGTACCGGGCGTACCCCGGGGAGACGGTGAGGCTGCTGGGCGGGAAGGTGCTCCCGCCGTCATCGTGGAGCGTGGTGCTCTCGAGCGACGCGCGCTGGGCGCGCATCGGCGCGGCGGGGCGAGGCCACGTCTTCAAGGTCTCGCTGGCCGCGCTGGGCATCCGCGACTTCGGGGCGTACGCGACGCGCGGCGGGGCGTGGGGGCAGAACAGCCCGGACGCGACGTTCGCGGCGGAGCTGTTCCTCGACGGCCTCCCGCAGACGGTCGCGCGGTTCCCGAACGCCGGCGCGAGCGGGAGAGGGATCAAGGGCGGACAGCTCGTGTCCTCGGGCGGCAGCATCGACACCGTGACGTGGTCGGGTGGCAGCCTCCCGGGCAGCCTCGACGCAGCCATCGCGCGCGGGGAGGCGTATTGCACGGGCGTCCCGAACGGCTACTCGGGCCTGACGGCACGCATCGTCCGCAAGTCGGGCGGCACGCTGACCATCCGCCGCGACGACGGGCAGGGGTTCTACTATCCGTTCGCGGCGAACAACCCGTTCTTCGTGCAGAACGTGCTCGAGGAGCTGGACAGCCCGGGCGAGTACTGGCTCGACACGACCAGCGGGGAGCTCTACTACTGGCCACCCGCGGCGCTCACCGCGCGTGAGGCGGTCGTCTCGGTGATGACGACGCCGCTCGTGACCTTCGACGGGGCGTCGCACGTGACGCTCGACGGGCTCGTGCTCGAGGCGGGGCGCAGCGACCTCGTCCGCGTGACGCGCGGCGCGTACGACGTCGTGAAGGGCTGCGCGCTGCGGAACGCCGGAAGGACGGCGGTCCGGATCGGCGCCGGCACGAGCAACAACGGCGTGCTCGGCGGCGAGATCGCTCACCCCGGCGATCACGGCGTGTACCTGGACGGCTCGGGCAACTACGTCCGGAACGCGGACATCCACCACACCACGCGGCTGGCGGTGAACCAGTACTGGCCGGCGGTGTACCTGTTCGGCGACGGCAACCGGGTGGCGAACAACGCGATCCACGACGGCCAGGACCAGGCCGTGTGGCTCCACGGGAGCAACCACGTCGTCGAGAAGAACGAGATCTACGGCATGAACTGGTACTCCAACGAGTCCGGCGCGGTGTACGCCAACCAGCGGCTCGGGCACGGGACGGGGAACGTCATCCAGCACAACTACATCCACGACATCCAGAACTGGTGGGCGGTCCATGGCGTCGGCGTCGCAGACAACGCGGGGATCTTCCTGGACGACTCGTGGAGCGACGCCACCGTGCAAGGGAACGTCATCCGCAACGTGACGCACTACGGGATCCACCACGGCGGCGGGGCGCGCGCCGGCGCCAGGGTCATCGTCCAGGACAACATCATCGAGAGCTGCGGGAACCAGTACCCGCTGCCGAGCAAGGGCGCGTACGTCGCCGCCAACCTCCCCGGCCCGAACCCCACGGGCGCGATGTTCCGGCGGAACCTCATCGGCCTGAACAACGCGGGCGGTCGCGCCTGGGAGGGCGTCGACGGCTGGGCGGACCTCATCGTCCCTCACTTCGCCGACTACTCCGGCAACGTCGGGAACTACTACCAGGGAGGCGTCAACGGGGTCGATCCGCGCTGGGTCGATCCCCGGGACCCGCGCAAGGGCCTGCAGCCCACCTCGCCGGCCTGGTCCATCCCCGGCTGGCAGCCCATCCCGTTCCAGGAGATCGGCATCCGCCGCTGACCCGCGCGCTCACGGCTTGGGCGGGCGTTGCTCCGTGACGCCGAGGACGATCTGCGGGGCCGTCCTGGGCTGCCAGCCGGTCAGCATGCTCACGAGCGCACGCGGGCGGAGCGGCACCACCAGCGCGCGCGTGACGAGCCACGACTGCCGGCGCACCCCCCCGTACAGGAAGCCCGTGAGGTAGTTCGCGACCGCGTAGGAGACGAGCGTCGACCACGCCGCCCCGTACGCGCCGAGCGGGGGGATGAGCACCAGGTTGAGCCCGATGTTGAGGAGCGCGGCGAAGACGCCGGTGAACATCGTGAACCGCGTCAGGTTCGCGGCGAGGAGGAACCTGCTGCGCGCGACGCCGAGGCAGACGAAGACGAACGAGGCCGCGTGGACGACCAGCACGGAGGCGGAGCGCTCGTACTCCTGCCCGTAGAGGAGCCGCACGATCGGCCCAGCCAGCAGCATGATGGGGACGGCGATCGCGTACCCCAGCGCCGCCATGCCGTCGTAGAAGGCCTGCATGCGCGCCTCGAATTCGGTCGCGTCGAGCTCGTCGTGTGCCTTCACGATGAGCGGAAACAAGGTCGCGGCGACCGCGACGGGGAGGAAGTACCAGACCTCCGAGAGCGTGACGGCCACGGCGTAGATGCCGTTCTCGCGCTCTCCCGACATCGCCGTGAGCATCACCTGATCGATCTTCATGTACAGGATGATCGAGAGGTGCCAGACGAACAGCGGCCACGCGTCCGCCACCATCCTCCTCGCCAGGGCGCCGCTGATGGCCAGGCGCACCTTCGCGACGCGCCGCGCCCGCCGGTAGAGCCAGAACAGCGCGCTCGCCGTGATGAGGACCGTGGCGGCCTGGAGCGCGGCGAACGGCAGGAGCGACGCGGCGAGGACGATGAGCGCGCACCGCACCAGCGCCGAGACGAGGAAGATCGCGGTGCGCGCGACGACGACCTTGCGGGCCGCGATGCGGGACTGGAACCAGAGCTCGAACACGTTCGCCGCCACGCCGAAGCAGCCGAGGGCGAGGACCGTCACCATGGCCCGCGTGACCCAGTCGTCGCGGAGCAGGAACACGGTGACGACCGCCCCGGCCCAGGCGAGGAGCGCGCCCGCGCTCCGCATGAAGAGCGTCGTCCCGAGGATCTCGCCGTCCGCGTCGGGCGCGCGGGTCAGCTCGCGCACGATGATCGTGTCGAGCCCCAGATCGGCGGCGATCCCGAACACCGCCGCCAGGCTCACGGCGTAGCTGAAGAGCCCGTACCGCTCCGGCCCGAGGTAACGCACGAACCAGACCGTGATGACGAAGCTCGCCGCGAGGGTGGCGAAGCGCTCGCCGACGAGCCAGCCGACGTTCCCGAGGACGCGGGCGAGCGTCGGCCGCGCCTCGAGCGACGTCCGGAACGATCGCGGGAGCCACGCCGGCAACGCCGCCCGCGCCCCGTCCGGTTCCATTGGCATGTGCGCAGCATAGCCACGGGCAGGCGGCGGCACCTCTCCCGAGAAGGCACGAGAGCGCGCAGGTCGCTGAAGACGACCTCGACCCCGAGCTCCGGAAGTCGCCGGCGCGGTGGCGCCGCGGGCGACGTCACCGCGCTCGTCGCAGGCTCCCGCCTCCGAGCCGGCGGGCGCCGACGCGACGCCTCGCCCTGACAGGGGCGGTCGGCCGGGCCGCCGCGTGGCGTGGCGTCGTGCGGCGGTGGGATCGCCGCGCCCGGGGATCACCGACGGGGCGCGTCCCTGTCCCGACGGCCACCGGGGGGCACCGCCTTGCTAGATTCACGTTCGCCGGACCGGAGGTCGCGCGCAGACTCCCGCTGGAGCGTTCAATGACGAGCCGCGTGAATCGTTACGCCGCCACTTCTCCCGTCGGGCGATTGTTCCTGATTCCGTATCGGGCGTACTACGCCACCTCGTACTTCCTGCCCCAGCTGTCGAGGATCCCCAGGTGGCTGCTCACGTCCCGTGAGACCGGCAACTTCCAATACGACGTGACGGAGGACAACAAGCAGTACGCGGCGCACATCGTGGCGCTGGTGTCGGGCGTCGGGTGGGACTCGGCGAACGCGTTCGGCCGGGAGTTCGAGGAGGAAGCGCTCGTCCGTCTCCGCGAGCACGTCGCCCGGCTCGGCCCTTCGAGCCCGAACCGCGCGTCCACCGACTCGAGCGTCAAGCCGGGCCGGCGGCTGCTGTATTACACGCTCGTTCGCGCGCTCGCGCCGAGGCTCGTCGTGGAGGCGGGGACGGCGAGCGGGCTGGGCACCTGCATCCTCGCCTCGGCGCTCGACCGGAACCGCGGCGACGGCCATCCTGGAAGCCTCGTCTCGATCGATCTGGATCCGAGCTCAGGCTGGCTGCTCCGCGATCGCTACGCGGCCGCCGCCAGGATGCGCGTGGGGAACGTCCTGGACGTGCTGTCGGAGCTCGAGCCCTCCTCGGTCGACCTCTACGTCCACGACACCAGCGCCGACCCTGCCCTCGAGGCTGCCGAGTTCGGCCTGCTGCGCGAGAAGCTCGCCCCGGGGGCGGTGGTGCTGAGCGTCTGGCACACGCATGCGCTCATGCAGCTCGCGCAGGAGACGGGCCGCAGGTACGTGATGTTCTGGTCCGAGCCCCTCCGCCACTGGTACCCGGGGTCGAAGCTGGGCATCGCGTTCAGCGCGCCGGCGCCGGCCGAGGGACGTAGGTGACCGTCGCGACCGCCCGAACCCGCTCGGCCCTGGGAATGAGCTGGACTCTTCGAGACGCGATCGTCCCGCTCGAGCTCGCGCTGCTCTTCGCGGCGACGCTGAACCGCGAGAAGTGGTCGATCGCGGCCGTCTTCGCGCTGCTCGCCTGGGAGGGCCTGCGCTGGTCCGCGAGGCCCGTCGTCGACGTCGCGTTCGCCACGCGGCTCGGGGTCCTCGTCCTCTTCTGCGCCAGCTTCTTCATCATCGCGAGCTCGTTCGGGCTGTACGGGGGGTTCGTCGACCCTGCCAAGTTCTTCGTCGTCATCGTCGGGCTCTACGTGGCGGGGTACTCGGCGGGCCGTGAGGCTCCGTCGATCCAGGCCTGGAAGCTCCTGGCGCTCGTGGGCGGGTTCACGACCTTCGCGTTCCTGAGCGTCCAGGGCGCCCAGTCGCGCGGCCTCTTCGCCCTCGCCGAGCTCGCGGATCGCGAGGCCCCGAGCGCCTGGAGCCCGATCGCTTCCATCGGCGGCACCGGTCTGGGCGCGCTGGCCTCGCTGGCGATGTGCCTGCTGCCGGCCGCTTTCGCTCGAGCGCCCTCGGGTGCTCACGCGATCGTCTCGGCGTCCTGGCGGGGCCTCGTCGTCCTGCTCGCCGTGCTCGGGTTCTTCACGAACATCGCGCTCCAGAACCGGACGCCGATCTTCGCCTTCGTCGGCTCGGTCGCCGCCACGGGCGTGCTCATGGCGTACGTGAAGCGCGCGTCGGTGCCACGACGCGTCGCCGCGGCCGCGATCCTGGCGGTCCTCGTAGCGCTCGCGGTGAAGGCGGGCGAGATCCTGCGAGCGCTCGCGCCGGAGTACGGGCTCGCCGAGCGCTTCATGGAGCGCGGTGTCGAGACGGAGCGCTACGGCGCGTGGCTCGCGGTCCTGGCTTCCTTGCCCCGGCATCCCTTCGGCGGCCGGATGGCCGATCTGGGAGGGCTGAACTACGCGCACAACCTGTGGCTCGACATCGCGGTGGACGCCGGCGCGCTGCCGGCGCTCCTGCTCCTCGCGTTCCAGGCGAGCCACCTCCCCGCCATCAAGCGGGTGGTTCGTAGCGCGGCGCCGTCCCCGGTACGCGTCGCGCTCGTCGGTCTCGGCGTGTCGTTCCTGGCGACGTTCGCCGTCGAGCCGGCGATGCAGTTCTCGATCGTGTACGTCGCGGCGAGCGGCTACGCGCTCGGCATGGCGAGCGCGATCTCGGCGCGCAGCGAGGTCGTCGACGCGGAGCCGTGATCGCGGTGGCGCTCGGGCCCCGACCCCGCCCCGAAAGCGACGCGGGGCGCCGGAGCGCCCCGCGTCGTCCTTCACCTGCTCGTCTCCGTGGGGCGGTGAGCGTCGGTCACCGGACCCCCGTCACCAGGGTCGCCACCGCGCGCAGCTAGTCGTGAGGCGAGACGTAGTTGAGCCCGACCCATGCGTTCGACGCGCCCCCGGCTCCGGGGCTCGCGAACCTGTCGGCGAACCCGAGCGCGCTCGGGGTCGCGGGGGAGAAGACGCCCACGCTGCCGTTGCCGGGCTGCACGCATCCCCCCCCGCACCCGGTGTTCAGATCGTACTGGCGCACCACGTCCACCGAGAGGAAGACGTTCTCGTAGCTGTACGCCTTCGCGTTGTGCATGACCGGCCCGCCCGTGGTGACCGGCGTCCAGCGCGCGTCGAGACGGTAGTCGAAGTTCCGCATCGTGATCGTGTTCGCGAGATGGTAGCCCGCACGCGCGAGGAAGATGGCTCCTTCGGACAGGCTGTCCACCGACACGTTCTCGAGGGTGATGTCGCGGTAGATCTCGTACAGGCCTTGCGTCTGGATCAGGTCGGCGTGCTCACCATTGGGGTCCGCGTCGCTCTGGTAGCCGCGGACCACCGAGTTCTGGAGGACGATGTCGTGGGCGCCGCGGGCCTGCGCCTCGGTGTACCCCTTGCTGAGCGCGTCGTAGCCGCCGATCTTGTTGCGGACGACGATCATGTCGAGGATGTGGTTCCCGGCGTCCATGTAGAGCCCCTCGAAGAACGTCGTCCCGACGTTGTCCACGCGCAGGCCGTGTGAGCCCGGGACGTAGTTCGGGGTCTCCCCGCTGTCGTTGCAGTAGCTCGCCGCAGACGAGAGGTCGATCTGCAGACCGACGATGCGGACGTTGTTGCCGCCGCTGATCCGGACGGGGAACTGCAAGGGGGCGTCCGCGCGGATGATGTAGTCCTGGCCATCGTCGAGATTGACGACGTAGCCGGGGCCACTGCAGAACGAGCTGTACACCGTGCTGAGATAGCTCCCCGGCAGGGTGATCGTCGTCGGGTTCGTCATCGCGGGGGGCGACCTCGTCACGCTCCATCCCGTGTCGATGGCCGGCGGCGGCGTCGTGTCGGTGGGTGGGTTGGTGGTGGGCGGCGGCTCCGCCGGCGCGCTGACGAGGACGGTCGCCGTGGCGGTCTTCGCCGGATCGGCGTTGCTGGTAGCGACGACGTGATACGTGCCCGGCGCGGAGGGGGCGCTGTACTGACCGGTCGCGCTGACGACGCCGCCGGCGGCCCCCTCGAGCACGGACCAGGTCACGGAGGCGTCACCGGAGCCAGCGACGTCCACGCCGAACTGCGCGGTCGCGCCCGTCTCCACGGACACGCTGGTGGGGGTGACGGTCACCCTCACCTCGACCGGCGGAGGAGGAGGCGGCGCCGGGAGGACCGTCACGGTCGCGAAGTCGCTGCGGGCCGTATCGACCACGCTCGTCGCGGAGACGTGATACGTGCCGGGAGTCGCAGGAGCCACGTACACGCCGCCGACGACGGTCCCTCCTCCCGGCTCCACCACGGACCAGGTGACCGCATCGCCCGACGTACCCGTGACCTTCCCGGTGAGCGTGAGCGTCGCCCCCACCGCGACGGTGGCCGCGGCCGGGCTCACGTTCACCCGGATCCCCTTCTTCACGACGCGGACGGTGGCGACCTGCTGGGCGCTGCTCGTGCTGCTCGTGGCGGCGACGTGATAGGTCCCCTCGATGCCCGGGGCGACGTAACGACCCGTCGAATCGATCCACCCGCCGCCGCTCTCGACGACCGTCCAGCCGGTGAGGTTCGAGCCCGCCGTCGCGCCTGTCGCGTCGAACCTCGCGGTCTGCGACGGGTCCACCTCGGTCGACGGGGGATAGATCGCGAGCGGATCGCCTGCGTCGGTGCCGCCACACGCGGCGGCCCCCGTCACGACTAGAATCGACAGAGCGAGGAGTACGGCGCGACGATTCTTCATCCGGTTGCCTCTCTGGCTGGGGGGCGTGTGAACACCCGGTTGGCCGCCCCCTGATGCCGGGGACACTCGATCAGGGGACAGCGTGGAGACTGAACCACGCTCCCGGGTTCGACGGAACCCCCAGGTCGCGGTGGAACCACGGTGATAAAAACGCCTACATCCGTATACTTGGGCGATCCAGATGAACTAACGGTGCGGTCGTGAGGGCATGGCAGAGCCTGCCTGGCGGCGCGCTTTCCCAAGAGGGACGCAGGGTTCGACGGTGGGTGGGACTCAGCGCTACACGCGCTCGCCTGCTGCCCCGGATCTCACGCGCAGCGAATCACCCGCTAACGGGGCGACCCATCAGGGACTACGGAAGGAGCTTGCTGAACGGCGAGTCGAGTCGGGAATCAGCGCACGGGGACCGACCGCACCCAGCAACCGCGACCGCGCGAACGCCCCGAGGGGCAGCCTCGAGGCCGAGGCGAACGCCTCACACGCTGCTGCTGCGCGATCCGAGCTCCCGCGCCGGTTCACGCTGCGGCGCCTGCAGACACCTCGGCCACTCCTGATCCTCGGCGCGACGCTCGCCCTGCAGCCGGAATCGGAGCATGCCCTCCGCCTTCGCCAGGAGGTGACTCTTCGGCCGAAGTCGAAGCGCGGCGGTGACGAGGCGGTGTGACCACGGGCCGACGAGATGCTCCGCGCGCGGGTGGAACACGACCCTCTGGCGCACCGGCCTCGCGACGTAGCCCATGTGGAACTTGAAGTCGTCCACGCTCGCAGGAGCGTCGAGCGACTGCAGCGTGTAGAAGATCGACCGCACGTCGGAGCGCCGCACCGTGCTCTCGGTGAAGACGAACGTGAGGGCGTTGTTGATGCGCGCCCCCAGGAACTCTGCCAGGCACTGCTGCGCGAGGACCTCGCACCAATCTCCGATCTGGACGCACAGGAGCGCCGCGCCCAGTCGACCGTCCACGAGCGCGCCCCACGCCTCGAAGCCGGGCAGCTCCGCCGCCGAGAGATAGCGGCGGCGCCACTCCTGGTTCGAGAGCGGCACGTCTCGGCCCTGACGGCGGCAGGTGTCCACCTCGAGCGCCCAGCCCTCGTCGGCGACCCGCTCCAGCGAGACGCGCTCGACCCGGCACCGCTTGAGCCCGGTGCGGACGGCGTTGCGCGCGCGCCCGTCGAGCTTGTGGAGCCCGTAGTCGGGGTCGTCGCAGACGACGTGGTAGCTGACGCGTCCCACGGGCGCGTCGAGCGGCGTCGAGTAGCGCAGCGCGAGGGCACCCTCGCGACGGAGGAACTCGAGCAGCTCGTCGTCCGGCGGACGCACGATCGCGTGGAGCGGGAACGACTGGTAGACGCGCGGGCTCGCCTCGTACCACCAGCTGCTCGACGTCCGCACGACGCGGCGACCCTGCCGCCGGTGCCACTCCGCGAACGTCTCGGGATTCACGGCTCGTCCCCTCCGACGACCCTGCACCGCCACGCGCGGGAGATGAAACCACGTCCGTGGAAGGGCGGGCAGTCACCGGCGGGGCGCCAGGCGCACGACTCGAGCGAGCGGAGTGAACCGTTGTCGGCCGGTACGTTCGAGGAGCCACGCCGTCGCCGTCGAATCCCGGTCGGCAGGAGGTCCGCCGCCGGCCGTCGCGCGAGCAGCGGCGCGTCAACCATCGGACAGTCGCAGCTCGTACTCGTTGAGGATCCTCTTCTCGGGGGTCGTGATCTCCCGCCCGATCTGGAACCCCAACGAGCGGTAGAACGCGTTCGTGCGGTCGTTGCAGGCCTTGTCGGTGGTGAGGTCGACGCGCGTCGCACCGCGCCGCCGCGCCTCCTCGAGGAAGGCGACGACGAGCTTCTTGCCGGCGCCGAGCCCCTGAGCCTCGGGGGCCACGGCGACGCTCAGCAGCGTGGCCGTGCCCGCCGGCCTCCCCGCCTCCCTGGGCTTCAGGAGCGCGCGCGTCACGCGCAACAGGGTGCTGGGCCGGCGCGCCACCGCCGGGACCGCAGCCACCGCGAACCCGAACGCCCTCCTCTGCAGCAAACGCGTGAAGAAGCGACCTGGGCTGGCGCTGCCCATGACGAGGCCGACGATCGCCCCCTCACTCTCCGCGACGAGCGCGATCTCTCCGAGCGCCACCGTCTGCGAGTAGAAGAGGCGCACGAACCGCCGGCCGAGGTAGGTGAGGAAGAAGCCCGCGAACGCGCCGACGTGGATGTCGGTCACGCGGTCGACGTCGGCGGCGGACATCGGCCGGATGGACACCTCGCCGTCCTTTCGCGTCAGAGCGCGCTCCATCGGGCTCACCGCCCGCCCCGGGAACGGCCGGCCTCGTGGCCGGGCACGGTGAAGCGGGGCTGCTCGAACGCTACGGAGTGTCCGGCGCGCGGCAACCCGCGGCGAGCTCGCCGGCCCGTCGAGCGGGCGCAGCCCGCCGCACGCGTGACTCCCGAGCCCCTTCCCGGACGACGCCAACGTCGAGGCCTGCGCGGTAGAACGCCAGACGGACGTCTGCGTCTTCGGCCCGACGAACAGGCGGCTCCCGGGCACGGCGCTCGCGTGAAAGGCCCATGAACGTCCTCATCACGACGCAGGTGTTCCCGCCCGAGATCCACCCCACCGCGGTGATGGTGCAGCAGCTCGCGGCGTTCCTCGCGGGCCGGGGGCACGACGTCACGGTGGCCTGTGGTCATCCACATCACCCGACCGGACGATTACCGCGCGGCTGGTCACGTCGGGTGTTCGAGAGACACGACCACGAGGGCATCCGCGTGCTCCGGGGATGGCACGCCCTCTCGCCGAGCCGCCACATCGCCGTGCGCGCAGCCGTGCTCGTGTCCCAGGCGCTCGGCACGGCCACCGCCACGCTGGGCGCCCCTCGGCCGGACGTGGTCGTGAACTACGGACCGCCCTTCGTGGGGCCGCTGCTCTCCGCCGCGATCGCGAAGGCGCATCGGGCACGCCTCCTGAGCGTCATCTACGACATCTACCCGGACGTGGTGATCGGGAGCGGAAAGCTCACGAACCCCCTCGCCATCGCTGCCGCGAGGCGCGTCGAGCGAGCGCAGTATCGGCTGTCGGATCGCATCCTGGTGCTGTCCGAGGGGTTTCGCAGGAAGCTCGAGGCGAAGGGCGTCCCTCCGGAGAAGGTCGTCACCATCCCCGTGTGGCTCGAGACGAACGAGATCACGCCGCGCGATCGCGACGGCCCATGGCGGAGGCGACAGGGGATCGGCCCGGAGGTGAAGGTCGTCCTCTACGCGGGGACCATCGGGCTGGTGTCGGGTGCACGCGTCGTGATCGAGGCTGCCGAGCGTCTGCGCGCGCGGCGAGACGTGCTGTTCCTCTTCGTGGGCGAGGGGCAGGTGAAGGAGGAACTGGAGGACGCCGCGCGCGCGGCGCGCCTCGCGAACGTGCGGTTCCTCCCCTTCCAGCCGCGCGAGGAGCTCTGCGACGTCCAGGCCTCCGCCGACGTGTCGCTCGTCACGCTCGCGCCCGGCCGTGGCGAGACGAGCGTTCCCAGCAAGGTCGTCGGGTACATGGCGGCGGGCCGGCCGATCCTCGGGAGCGTCGACGTCGACTGCGACACCGCCGAGGCCATCCTGTCGTCCGGCTGCGGCGTCGTGGTCCCGCCGGGCGACGCGAAGGCGCTGGCGGAGGGCGTCGAGGAGCTGCTCGCGAACGAGGAGGAGCGTCGGGGCATGTGCCGCCGGGCGCGCCTCGCCTTCGAGGAACGGTACGGGGCGGAGGCGGCGCTCCGCCGGTACGCCGAGGTCCTGGAGGCGCTCGGCCGGGAGTGACGCGCGAGGCGTCGGCCGGCGCCGAGGGCGAGGCGCCGCAGGGGCGCTCGCTCACCCGGGAGCTCCGCGCTCGGGCAGGAGAGTTGGGTGCGGCACTTCGCGGGGGCGCTTCCTCCGGCGGCGGGCGCTCCATCGTGGTTCCGCGCAGGCGCGCCGTGTCCGGAGTGGGCTCGGCGAGAAAACATCGTCCGGGCGAGCTTCTCGAACGCGCACCGCGCAAATAACCTTGCGCAGCGGAGAGACCGCCACCTGGGACGCTCAGAGGAAACGCGATGCAGACGACACTCTTGGAGCGGATCCGCGCACGGACCGCTCGCGTCGGGGTCATCGGACAGGGCTACGTCGGGCTGCCGCTCGCGCTCGTGTTTCGCGAGGCGGGGTTCCCGGTCACCGGCTTCGACATCGATCCTGCGAAGGTGGCCGCCCTCGCGCGAGGCGAGTCGTACATCCAGCACATCGGGCCCGAGCGGGTCGCCGCCGCCGTGGCGAGCGGACAGTACACCCCGTCCGCGGAGTTCGACGACCTCCGTGACTGCGACGCCATCCTGATCTGCGTCCCGACCCCCCTCGGCGCTCACCGGGACCCCGACAACTCGTTCATCCACGAGACGGCGCGCCAGGTGGCGGCGCGGCTACGCCCCGGTCAGCTCGTCGTCCTGGAGTCCACGACTTACCCCGGGACCACGGACGAGGAGGTGCTCCCCCTGCTCGAGGCGAGCGGGCTCCGCTCTCCGGGCGACTTCCTGCTCGCGTTCTCTCCCGAGCGCGAGGACCCGGGCCGCAGGGACTTCACGACGAAGTCCATCCCGAAGCTGATCGGCGGGGTGAACCCGGCCTCGACCGAGGCGGCGGCGGCGCTGTATTCGGCCGCCCTCGATCGTGTCGTCCCGGTGTCCAGCTCGCGCGTCGCCGAGGCGTCGAAGCTCATGGAGAACGTGTTTCGCTCCGTGAACGTCGCGCTCGTGAACGAGCTGAAGCTGATCTTCGGCAGCATGGGCATCGACGTGTGGGAGGTCATCCGCGCCGCCGAGACCAAGCCGTTCGGGTTCATGGCCTTCTACCCAGGGCCGGGCCTCGGGGGGCACTGCATCCCGCTCGATCCCTTCTACCTCTCGTGGAAGGCCGCCGAGCACGGCGAGTGGGCGCGGTTCATCGAGCTCGCGGGCGAGATCAACTCCCGCATGCCGCGGTACGTGACCGACAAGGTGGCCGAGGCGCTGAACGAGGACGGCAAGGCGATCAAGGGATCGCGGACCCTCGTGCTCGGGCTGTCCTACAAGGCCAACATCGACGACGACCGGGAGTCGCCCTCGTACGAGATCATCACGCTCCTGCAGGAGCGCGGCGCGCGAGTCGACTACTGCGATCCCTACTTTCCGGTCGCGCGGAAGGTGCGCAAGCACGACGTGGGCCTCGCCTCGGTGCCCTGCTCCCCCGAGGTGTTCGCGGGGTACGACGTGGTCGTCGTCGCGACGGCCCACGACGCCTTCAGGGATCCCGCCCTCTACGCCGGCGTCAAGCTCGTCGTCGACACGCGGAACCTCATCGCGTCGATCCGCTTTCCCGCCGCGGGCGGGCCGCGCCGGCTGGTCAAGGCTTGAAGCGCCCGGCCGCCGCCGACCCGGCCGCTGGGACGGGCTCGGGCCGGGGGGGCAGGAGGCGCCGCTCCTCAGCGCAGCGAGCGCAGCGCGCCCGAGAGCCCCGCGCGCGTGACGCGCGCGTCGTCGAGGTAGGAGGCCTCCAGGTTCCAGGGCGCCAGCGGCGGGATCCCGAGGTCCGTCCTGATGACGTTGTGCTCCTCGCCGACGACCGTCCCGAGCTCGTATCCGAAGCGCCGCCCGCGTACCTGCGCCCAGCGGGGCCGCATGTCTCGCCTGGGCGTCAGCGGAATGCTCAGGAACGCGCCCGCCATCGACACGTCGCTGCTCGTGAAGAACACCCCGAGCTGCGTGTCTCCGAACCAGCGCGCGAGCTGCACCGTGCCTCCGAGGTCCCCGTTGACGAAGCGGCCGCCGCGCGCGGTCGCGACCAGATCGAGCGGCGCCACCGCCAGGCGCGCGGAGCCCGTGAGCCCCTTCCGCTCGTCGCCCGCGTCGTCCACGCTCCACGAGCCCTGGGCGCCGAGCGCGAGCGCGCCGTCGCCCGGCGCCCACAGCAGCTCCGCGACCCCGCCGGCGTCGATCGACCGGAAGAGGCCGCCCCCCACCATGCCCCAAAGCCCGCGAGCCATCGGGAACGCCTGGTGCAGCATGGCGTACTCCACGTGCGGATCGTCGTGGTAGCTCCGCAAGGCACCGCCTTCCCGCAGGTCGTCGGACCAGGCGAAAGGGACGTCGAAGCGCACGAACCCCGTCGCGCCCGGCCAGAACGGGACGATCACGTCCGGCCGGAACGACACCGAGTAGTCGAGCACGCCGGCCGGGGTCGCGACGAACGTCCGCAGGGCGGGGGCGAGCACGAGAGCGGTGTGGAGCGTCTTTCGATTGCGCGGCCGGCCGGAGATCCAGGCGGCGTGGCGCCCGGACGGGGCGAGCGTCCACCGCGCGGACGTGCGCGGCTCCCCCGAGGGCGCTCGGAGCTCGGCGAGACGGAGGCCGTTCTGCTTGAGGACGATGGCCACGTCACGGTCCCCGAGTCCGGCCTGCGCGATCTCCCGCGCGACGACCTCCAGGCCATCCGCCTCCGCGTGGTTGAAGACGGTGTTCTCGTACTCGACGACGACCGCCTCGCCATCCAGCCCGACGCGCACCTCCTCGAACCCGAGGTCGACCAGCCTGCCCTCGAGCTCGCGAAGCGCCCCGGTCGCGTCCACCGCCCCTGGCGCTGCATTCACGGAAGGTGATACCTGGAGCGCCGTCGAGGGCTCTGCGGAGAGTCCCACCGAGGAGGGTCGAGCCGTGTCTCGGGCCCCGGGCGAAGCCGAAAGCTTGGCGTCGCTCGCGGGCGCGGCCCCGTTTCCTCGCGGGGCGGCCGCCGGCACCGGCGTGCGCCCGTCCGGGCCGGCGTTGAGCCAGAGCGGCAGCTCCAGCGTCGCGCCCCACTCGAACGTGCGCGGCTCCCTGTCGAGCGCGGACATGCCGATGCCACCGACTCGGATGGGAACCCCGATCCGCCGGAGCGAGACCGACACCCGAAGGCCGGCGTTCACGTTCTCCGTGTCCCACTCCGCGAGCGCCTCGACTCCAGGGAGCAACCGCAGCGCACCCCCGGCGAAGGCGCCCTCCATTCGATCCGGACCGGTACCCCACCCCGCAGACAACGTCGCGGGCCCGACGCGGGCGCTCGCGACGGCGTAGCGAGTCTGGAAGTACGACGACGCGCCGCCCTCGTCCTGCGTCCCGATCGCGAGCGCCAGCGGCAGCCCGGGCGAGAGCAGCTCGAGGGGCAGCTGCAGCTTCGCGTTGAACGAGAGATCCCGCGGCCCCTTGGGCGAAGACACGTCGGTGACCCGACCCGCGAGCTCGAGGTACCGAAGGAAGCCGAAGCTCGCGACGAACGTGCGTGTCGTGCTCGGCTCGAGTCGTGGCGCGTTCGTGAACAGGAGCTGCGCGGTGCCGTCGGTCTGCACCCACGCCGAGGGCGTCATGAGCTGCCCCGAGAAACCCTCCAGGGACGGCCCGTTCTCCGCGAACGCGGGGGCGCCCGCCAGGAGCGCACCCACCAGGGCGGCACGAACGTAAGGGCTCATCGGCGCTTCTCCGCGACCTCAGCATCCTGCGAGGCGAACGGCGATCTCACAACCGCTCAGCGCGAGGTGCCCCAAGGTTTCGAGCGGCTCGCCGCCAGAAATCCGTGCGCGCGCGCCCCGCTGGGCGCGGCGCCCTGGGTGCGGGTCGGGACAGCCGCCCTCCGGGTGTCCGGTGGTATCCCGAGGAGGGGGCGAGTCGCAGCGCCGCCGGGCCCGTACATGCGCCGGGAGCCATGCCCCGCTCCTGAGCGCTTGGGGCCTGCCGCTCCACGCCGTGGATAATCTCGTCGCGATGCCCCGCGTGCTCGCCGCGACCTGGTGGCTGTTCGGCTCGACCGTCCTCGCCGGAGTCGTCCTGCGTCCGTGGGCAGGCGACGAGCTCCACGTCACGCGTTACACCGGCTACCTCATGCCCTGGCTGCTCCTCGGGCTCGTGCCCGGTGCAGCGTGGGCGTGCCTGAGACGCCGGTGGGCGCTCGCCGCCGTCCTGGGCGCCTCCGCTGCGACGATCGTGTCGCTTCAAGCTCACCTGTTCCGTCCACGTCCCTCCGCGCCGGCCCACGGGGCGATCGCGCTGAGGGTCATGAGCTACAACACGTGGGCGACGAACCTGGACGCGACGAGGATCGCGAGCGTGGTCCTGCGGTACCGGCCGGACGTCCTCCTCCTCCAGGAGATCCGGGGGGACGTCCTGAGCCGGTTCACCGAAGCGGCGAGCGGGCTCTACGCCGGCGCGCCGCTCCACCTCGTCTACGACCCCGACCTCGAGCAGGCGATCGTGAGCCGGTACGCGATCGAGCCGGCCGCCAGCCTCGCGCGCAAGGGGAACGTCCAGAAGGTGGTGCTGTGCGCGCCGGGGGCTCGCGTCACCGTCTTCAACGTCCACCCGCCGCGGAGCGGCGGATGGCGCCACCGCTACACGCAGATCTCCGCGCTCGTGGACGAGGACGTGCTGCGAGAGGACGGGCCGGTGATCCTGGGGGGAGACTTCAACGCGCCCGATCGGTCGCAGCTGTACGAGCGGGTGTCGAGCGCGCTCGCGAACGCACACGCGCAGCGTGGACTCGGGTTCGGCTTCACGTATCCCGCGCTCGTCCGATCACCGTTCGGCCCGGTCCCCACCGTACCCCTCGTCCGGATCGATCATCTGTTCTTCTCGGACCACTTCGTCGCGGTGCGGGCAGGAACCCTCGACGACTCCGGGGGCTCCGACCACAGGCCCGTGTTCGTGGAGCTCGCGCCGAAGGCCGGCGCCGCTCGCTCGAGCGTCGCAGCCGGCCACGATTGAAGCCGCCCGAGCCGTCGCCCACGACGTCTCCCCGAGATCGTACCCGACTCGCCGGCGGCGGACCTGCAGCGAGCGCGCGCGTCCGTGCCCGCCGAGATCGTTCACCGCGGGCGCGGCGGCTTGCGGTCCGGAGCGCGCTTGCCGGCGGGGGGCGCCTCGCCCTCGTCGTCGTCCAGCATCCGGTACTTCGGGCCCTCCGGATCGTCGTACTGGCCGCTCTTCACCGTCCACATGAAGAAGAGCCACGCGGCGAGGCCGAGGGCGAGCGAGAGGACGATGAGGAAGCCGATCGACACGCCGATCCTCTAGCCCAGCGCCCCGCGCAGGCGCACCGAGTTCAGCACCACGAACAAGGAGCTCGCCGCCATCGCGCCGGCCGCCACGATGGGGTGGAGGACGCCGGCCATCGCGAGCGGGATCGCCACCACGTTGTAGAAGAACGCCCAGAAGACGTTCTGCCGGATGACGGCGTAGGTCCGGCGCGAGAGCCGGACGAGATCGGGGACGAGCCGGAGGTCGTCGCGGACCAGCACCGCGTCGGCGCTCTCCATCGTCACGTCGGTCCCGCGCCCCATCGCCGCGCCCACGTCGGCCTGCGTGAGCGCCGGGGCGTCGTTGATCCCATCGCCGGCGAAGAGCACGCGGCGACCCTCCGCCTGGAGCCGCGCCACGACCGCGCGCTTCTCCACGGGGCTGGCCTCTGCGACGGACTCGACGCCGAGCCCCTCCGCCACGGCCTCGGTCGTCACCCGCGTGTCGCCGCTCACGATGGCGACGCGGAGCCCGAGCGCGCGCAGGCGCGCGATCGCCTCCGGCGCCTCGTCGCGCACCACGTCCGCGATCGCGAAGAGCGCGGCGGGCGCGCCGTCGATCGCGAGGAACGCGACCGTCTCGCCGCGCGCCTCGATCGCGCGGCCGGCGGCGTCGGCGTCCGGCGGCAGGGCGATCCCGTGATCCGCGAGGAGGGCGCGGTTGCCGATGAGAACCGCTCGCGAGGTCGAGGTCGAGGTCGCGGTCGAGGTCGAGGTCGAGGTCGAGGTCGGGGTCGAGGTCGAGGTCGCGGTCGAGGTCGAGGTCGAGGTCGAGGTCGAGGTCGAGGTCGGGGTCGAGGTCGGGGTCGAGGTCGGGGTCGGGGTCGGGGTCGGGGTCGAGGTCGAGGTCGAGGTCGAGGTCGGGGTCGGGGTCGGGGTCGGGGTCGGGGTCGGGGTCGGGGTCGGGGTCGGGGTCGGGGTCGGGGTCGGCGTCGCGGTCGGGGTCGGGGTCGGGGTCGGGGTCGGGGTCGAGGTCGAGGTCGGGGTCGGGGTCGGGGTCGGGGTCGGGGTCGGGGTCGGGGTCGGGGTCGGGGTCGGCGTCGCGGTCGGGGTCGCGGTCGGGGTCGGGGTCGGGGTCGCTCGGACCGTCGCGACCACTCCCCTCCCCGGCACCGCCCGGAACCCCTCCACCTCCACGGCGGCCGCCTCGGGCAGCGCCCGGGCGGCCTCGGCGATGGCGCGGCCCACGTGGTGCTCGCTCCGCGACTCCACCGCCGCCGCGAGCGCCAGCGCGTCCTCCGACGCGAGCGCCGCGTCGAGCACGGCCACCTCTCGCAGGACCGGCCGCCCTCGCGTGACGGTGCCGGTCTTGTCGAGCAGCACGTCCGTGGCGCGCCCGGCGCGCTCGACCACGTCGCCGCCCTTCACGAGGAGTCCCCGCTGCGTCGCGAGCCCGGTGGAGACGATCACCGCGATCGGCGTGGCGAGCCCGAGCGCGCAGGGGCAGGCGATCACCACCACCGAGATGCCGGTCATGATCGCCCGGTCCAGGGGCGCGCCGCGCGCCAGCCAGTAGGCGAGCGTCGCCGCCGCCAGGACGAGCATGGCCGGCACGAAGACTCCCACCACCCGGTCCGCGACCGCCTGGATGCGCGGCTTCGCGGTCTGGGCCTCCTCGACGGCGCGGACGATGCCCGCGAGGACGGTGTCCTTCCCGGTCCGCGTCACCTCCACGACGAGCGAGCCGGTGCCGTTCACGGTCCCCCCGATGACCGACGCGCCCGCCCCCTTCGCGACCGGCCGCGACTCCCCCGTGACGAGCGACTCGTCCACGTCGGAGGTGCCGTCGAGGACCGAGCCGTCGACGGGGACGCGCTCGCCCGGCACGATCGAGACGCGATCTCCGGCTCGCAGCTCCGCGACCGGCACGCTGCGCGGCTCCTCGCGCCCGTCGCCGCGACGCTCGAGCCTGCGCGCCTCGCGCGGCGCGAGGCGGGCGAGCCGCGCCACCGCCTCCGAGGCCCGCCCCTTCGCGCCCGCCTCGACGAAGCGCCCGACGAGGACGAGCGTCGGGATCATGGCCGCGGTGTCGAAGTACACCTCGCCGCCTCGGGACATCTGGTAGACGGAGTAGGCGAGCGCCGCGCCGGACCCGAACACGACGAGCGAGTCCATGTTGAAGCGCAGGTGCCGCAGCCCGCTCGCCGTCGCGCGGAGGAAGGACGCCCCCGCGTAGAAGAAGACCGGCAGCGTGAGGCCGAGCGAGATCCACTCCATGAGCCGGCGCGTCCCCGCGTCGATCCCCTGGAAGTACCCGGCGTAGAGCGCCGCCTGGTAGATCATGAGCTGCGAGGCCAGGAACCCAGCGGTCCCCAGCCGGACGAGGAGGTCCTTCTCCTCCGCCCGGCGCGCCGCGGCCTGCTCGCTGTCGGACCACGGCTTCGGCGCGTAGCCCGCGGAGCGGATGCGGCCGAGCACCGTCTCGAGGTCCGCGCGGGCGGGATCCCAGCGCACCCGGGCCCGGTGCGTCGCGTAGTTCACGCGCGCGAAGGTGACGCCGGGCGTGCGCGAGAGGAGCCGCTCGTTGAGCCACACGCAGGAGGCGCAGCGGATGCCGTCGACGTAGACCTCGACCTCGTCGCCCCCCTCGCCGTGGCGCACCGCCTCGCGGAACGCGGACAGGTCAGGCCCGAAGGCGTCGGGCTTCACCGGCGCGCCCGGGCCGTCCCAGCGCCGCGTCTCGTAGTAGGCGCCGAGCCCCTCCCCGTGCACGAGCTCGAACACGCCGCGGCAGCCGGCGCAGCAGAACAGGCGCGGCTCGCCGCCGATCTCCGCCTCGACCGCCTCGCGCGCGGGGAACTCGAGCAGGCAGTGATCGCAGACGGGCATGATCAGAGGTGGAGCCCGCGCGCGACGAACACGCCGCCGAGGACGGCCACGAGGAGCCCGCCCGCGCGGTAGAGCAGGCCGCGGGCCCGGGCGCCGACGAGCGTCCCGGCCGCGCCGGCGACGAGGAGCGCGGGGACCGTCCCGAGCCCGAAGGCGAGCGCGAGGAGGAGCCCCTCCGGCAGGCTCCCCGTGCCGGCGGCGCCGAGGAACATCGTCCAGGAGAGGCCGCAGGGGAGCAGGCCGAGGGCGAGGCCGGTCGGGTACAGCCGCCCGGGGCCGCCGCCGGAGAGGACGCCTCGGACGAAGCGCACCACGCGGGCGGACGCGCGCGCCTCGAGCCGCGTCAGCGCCCCCGAGACGCCCGCGGCGCCCAGGCCGAGCAGGATCATGAGCGCGCCGGCGATCACCGCGACGACGTCCTGCAGGCCAGCGAGCCGTCCGGCCACGTTCACGAAGGAGCCGGTGAGCCCCATCACCGCGCCGAGCATGGCGTAGGTCGTGATCCTCCCGCCGTGATAGGCGAGCTGCCCCGCGAGCGAGCGGCGC
This sequence comes from Anaeromyxobacter sp. Fw109-5, assembly GCF_000017505.1. Taxonomy (NCBI): domain Bacteria; kingdom Pseudomonadati; phylum Myxococcota; class Myxococcia; order Myxococcales; family Anaeromyxobacteraceae; genus Anaeromyxobacter; species Anaeromyxobacter sp. Fw109-5. The sequence continues at coordinate 1,379,633 of NC_009675.1, read as the reverse complement.
GGGCCGAGGGCGCCGGTCGCGAGCGCGAACGAGCCGACGAGCGGGCCGCACATGCCGATGCAGTGCCCGAACCCTCCGAGCAGGCCCGTCACGAAGGCCATCGCGACCGCGTCCGTCACTCGGCCACCGCGAGCTCGAAGCGCGCCGTGCGCGGCGCGGCGCCCGGCGCCGCCACGGTCACGGCCGCGGTCCAGTCCTTCCGGCCGCTCGGGCAGCGCACCAGCACCGCCTTCCCGGCCCAGCGGCTCGGGCCGACCGGCGCGAGCGCGGCGGTGTTGTCCCCCATGTCCATCCCCTTCATGGCGAAGGAGACCTTCACCTCCGCGCCCTCCGGCGCCGCGGCGCCGCGCAGCTCCGCCGTGACGGCGAGCTCGCGCATCGTGCGCAGCGGCCTCGGGAGGAGCTCCACGACCAGCTCACCGCCGCCGTCGAGCGGGCGCGTGCACGGTCCCCGGCCGAGATCGCACGGCGCGGCGGCCTCCCGCGCGGACGCGGCGCCCGCGCTCGCCGCGGCCACCTGCACGACCTTCTCGATGCGCACGCGGTCCTCGCCGCGACGTACGTCGAACCGGAGGAGCCACGGCCCCGCGGCGGGCAGCTCCACCTCGGCGGCGTAGCGCCCCCGGCCGTCCGGCCGCGCGGCGACGGTGGTGACGCCCCGGCTCGTGTCCGGGCGGCCGACGCTCACCGCGACGGCCGCGCCGTCGACGGGGCCGCCCTGCGCGTCGGCGATCGCGAACGCGAGCGCCACGTCCCCTGGCTCGGCGGGCGGCGGGGGCAGCCGCACGTCCCAGCCGAGGGCGGCGCGCGCGTGCCGCTCGGCGTCGTAGCGGAGCCCCTCCTCGTACGGATCGGCGACGATCGTCTGCTCCTTCACCTGGGAGCCGATCCAGATCGTCCCGACGACCGCGCCCAGCCCGGCGGCGACCACCGCCGCGAACGCCACCTTCGTCGCGTGCCTCTTCACCTGTCCTCCGGGACCACCATCGAGAGCTCCTGCGCGCGGCGCTCGAGGACGTCGTCGCCGCGGCGCACCTCCGCCACGAGCTCGCCAGCGACCCGCCCCGGCGCGTCGAGCCCCTGCGCCGTGGCGACGAGCCGGACCTGACGCCGCTCGCCCGCGCCGAGCTCCACCACCTCGGGCCGGACGGCGACGAGCGCCGCGCCGGCGCGCAGCGCGAGGCCCACCGTGACCGGCGCGCGGCCGTGGTTCTCGAGCGCGACGCTGTACGCGTTCACCACTCGCCCGTCGGAGGCGCGGCGCGGCGCGAACGCCGGCTCGGCGAGCGCGTTCACGTCCACCACGGCGCGCCCCGCCACGACCGCGACCAGGACCGCGAGCGCGGCGGCCGTCGCGCCGGCGAGCGCGAGCACGCCCGGGCGCGCGAGGCGTCGCGGCGTGCCGGGCTCGCCGAAGAAGTAGCCGACGAGGTTCGGTCCCCGCTGCAGCTTCGCCATGATGGGCGCGCACGCGTCCACGCAGGCCGCGCAGGCGATGCACTCCATCTGCGGGCCCGCCCGGATGTCGATGCCCGTGGGGCACACGCGCACGCAGGCGCCGCAGTCCACGCAGTCGGCCGCACGGCGCCGATCGTACGCGACGACCAGCGTGTGCCGGTCGAAGAGCACCCCCTGCAGCTTCGCGTACGGGCAGACCGTGGCGCAGAACGTCTCGCGCACGAAGGCCAGGTCGGCGAACAGCACGGCCGCGAGCGCGAGCCAGCCCCCCCCGAGCACCGGCCCGAGCGTCCCCGCCGCGAGCCGACGGAAGAACTCGTACGGCGAGACGAAGTACCAGAGCAGGCTGGCCGCCGCGACGGCGGAGACGAGCGCGACCACCGCGAAGCCCGCCGGCCGCCGCCAGCGCCCGCGCCTCCCGCGCGCGCGCTCCACCAGCCGCGTGAGATCCCCGAGCACCGTCTGCGGGCAAGACCACCCGCACCACACGCGTCCGTAGAGCAGCGTCACGAGCAGGAACGCCGCCGTGAGGAGGAGCGTCGCGGCGAGCACCACGAACGCCTCGTCGATCGCGAACGACGCGCCGAGCGCGTGCAGCCGCCCGGCCGGCACGTCGAGGCGGAGCGCGCTCTCGCCCCCGACGTACACGAAGGGCAGCCCGAGCCAGAGGAGACCCTGGGCTGCCCCGGCCAGCCTCCGCCAGCGCTGGAAGCTACCGCTCGTCGTCATCCTCCAGCATCCGATACTTGGCGCGCTCCACCGTGTGCTTTCGCTTGCGCGCGTAGTAGTAGACCGCGATCGCGGCGAGCGTGAGGGTGAGCGTGAGCCCGAAGACGAAGTAGGCGGTCTGGGGGCTCATGGCGCCTGCTTCTTGCCCTTCCGCCGCTGCGCGAGGATGAGGAGGACGGCCGCGGTCGCCGGGATGGCGGTGAAAGCGATCGTGACGAGCACGTTCACGCTCATCGGCGTGGCGCCGCCCTCGAGCTCCTTCGCCTGCGACCAGCCCCCGAGACTCGGGGTGAACGCCCAGAGGTACCAGACGCCCCAGGCGATGAGCCCGAAGAAGAGGACGAGCCAGCCCACGGGGAGCTTGTGCGCGGTCTCCTCCGGAGACTCGAACGCGTGGAGGTCGTCCTCGAGCTGCGCATCGATGTGCTGCCGTTCGGCCATGGCGCCCTCCCTACCGGTTCCCGTGCTCCGCCGCCTCGTCGTGGTGCCCCTCGGAGGCCTCGTGGCCCTTCTGGTTCCGGAGCCAGGCGACGATCGACCAGATGTCCTCGTCCGACAGGTCGCTCCCGAACGGCTGCATGCCGCCGTCCGCGAGCCCGGGCCGCCCGAGCTGCTGCTTCACGTCGCTGCCGCCCTTGATCATCCCGAAGTACGCCGCGTCGGGCAGATCGCCCTTCGCGCCGAGGAACTCGTCGTCGATGAGGCTCGGCGCGACGCCCTCCTGGCCCTGCGCCTCGTCGCCGTGGCAGGCGCCGCAGCCCTGCGCGTCGAAGAGCTGGCGGCCCTTGGCGATCGCGGCGACGTCGGTCGCGACGGGGTTCTGCTCCTCGAGATCGATCTCGGCGCCGCCCTTCCCGCCGCGGTCCACCGCCTTCCCCAGCGACAGCATGTACGCGACGATGGCGTCCATCTCCGTCTTGCCCCGGAGCTGCTCCTCCGCGCCGGCGAGATCGGCCTCGGTGTACGGCACGCCGAGGCCGCGGAGCGCGCGCATGTGGCCGCGCATCTCCTCGGCGTCCACGGACCGGGCCTTCAGGAACGCGTAGGCCGGCATGTTCGACCTCGGCACCACCGCCTGCGGGTTCTCGAAGTGCGCGTACTGCCAGGCGGCGCTCTTCAGCCATCCCTCGAAGGCGAGGTCCGGGCCGGTGCGCTTCGAGCCCCACAGGAACGGGTGGTCGTAGGCGAACTCGCCGGCGAGCGAGTACCGGCCCGACGGCTCCGCCGCGCGGTTGCCCTTGTAGCGGACCACCTCGCTCTGCAGCGGGCGGACGGTCTGCGTGTGGCAGTTCACGCAGCCCTCGCGCTGGTACACGTGGCGCCCGGCGAGCTCGAGCGCGGTGAGCGGCACGAGCCCCTCCACCTTGGGGTGCATGTCGGAGCGGAACATCGGATACGCCATCATCGCGATCGAGCCCGCGAGCACCGTCAGCGTGACGGCGACCGAGAAGACGATCGGCTTCGAGTAGATCTTTCCGGCCATGGTCGCTCCTACGCCGCCGTGACGCTGGCCGCCGGCGCCGCGGGCGCGGCCTGCCGCTCGAGGGCCCTGCCCTTACGGATGGTCATGAGGACGTTGTAGACGAACACGCCCATGCCGACGGTGAAGATGATCCCGCCGAGCGTGCGCGTGTGCCAGTAGGGATAGTTCCCGGCCACCGTGTCCACGAAGTTGCGGTAGACGAGCTTGCCCTCGGCGTCGGTGGCCTTCCACATCCAGCCCTGCCGGATGCCGGTGATCCACATCGTGATCGAGAAGATCAGCTGCCCGACGAGCGCCAGCCAGAAGTGCACGTTCGCGAGCCTCACGGAGTGGAGCTCGATCCCGTAGATCTTGGGGATGACGTAGTAGACCGAGCCTGCGATGACGAGCGTCACCCAGCCCATCGTCCCCATGTGCACGTGGCCCGGGGTCCAGTCGGTGAAGTGGATGAGCTGCGAGACGACGCGGAGCGCCTGCGTCGGACCCTGCACCGTCTGCAGGCCGTAGAACGTGATCCCGAGGACGAAGAACTTGGTCAGGTAGTTCGTCCGCATCTTCGACCAGTCCTGGCCCACCGTGTAGTAGCCGTTCACCACCGAGCCCCAGCTCGGCGCGATGAGGAACAGCGTGAACACGATGGCGAGCGTCTGGATCCAGTCCGGCAGCGGCGTGTAGACGAGGTGGTGGGCGCCGGTCCACAGGTACGCGAAGACGAGCGACCAGAAGGCGACGATCGACAGGCGGTGGCTCCAGATCGGCAGGCCGGTCGCCTTGGGGAGGAAGTAGTAGAACATCGCCAGGATCGGGGTCGTGAACACGAACCCGACCGCGTTGTGCCCGTACCACCACTGCACGTTCGCCGAGTTCACCCCCGCGAACACCGGGTAGCTCTTCGTGAGGCTCACCGGCAGCGCGAGGTTGTTCACGATGTAGAGGACGGCGACGGCGATGACGGTCGCGATGACGTACCAGAGCGACACGTACATCTGCTGCTCGCGCCGCTTCAGGACCGTCCCGAAGACGTTCACCGCGAACATCACCCACAGGACGACGATGGCGAGGTCGAGCGGCCACTCGAGCTCGGCGTACTCGAGCGACTGGGTGTGGCCCGCCATGAGCGTCACCGCCGCGAGGGCGATGCCGGCGTTGAACAGCCAGAGCTGGACCCGCGCGAGCCGCGGGAACAGGAGCGGCCGCCGGCACAGCCGCATCACGATCCAGTAGCTCAGCCCGAAGATCGCCCCGACGCCGAGCCCGAAGGCGAGGCCGTTCGTGTGCACGGGGCGGAGCCGGCCGAAGGTGAGGTAGGGCGGGAAGTTCGCCGCCGGCAGCCACATCTGGACCGAGATGAGCAGCCCGATCACGATGCCCACGACGCCCCAGAAAAGGGCCGAGAGGACGAACCCCTGGACCGTCTGGTGGTCGTAGCGATACTCGTTCATTTGCACGTCCCCTGTGGGTTGATCGCGCGCAAGAATACAGGACCAGCGCCGCGCAGTGTAGTGGCTCGTTCAGCCCCCCCTCGGGCGGGGCCTCGGCAGCGCAACCACCGAGAACCTCTGGAAAACCCACTCAGTCCCGCGTGGGGCGATGGGCGCGGTAAAAAACCGCAGAGGGGTGGACGGCTGACGGGGATCAGGGCACACACCCGCGTCGAACGGGTGCGGCACGCGCCGGATTCCGGGGGACGTCCGGGCCGCTCTACTCCGGCCGGACGTCGATCCGGTTGTCGTAGAACGTCGATCCGCCCGCCGAGTCGGTGAGCCGCTGCGCGGTGAGCGCGTTCACGTTGCGCGCACCCGGCGCGTGCGCGAGCCACCAGACGCCCTCGGCGACCGCGACCCCGTCCGGCAAGCCCGGCGTCACGCGCAGCGCGAACGTCGCCTCGCCGAGCTCGTTCCAGGCGACCACGCGCGCGCCGTCGGCGAGGCCGCGCGCCGTCGCCTCGGCGGGAGACAGGCGGAGGCACATGCCCCCGTTCCGCTCCCTGAGCTCCGGCCGCTCCATGAAGGTGGAGTTGAGCGTGTGGAGCGCGGGCGCGGTCACGAGCCGCAGCGGCGGTCCGCGCTCCGCGTGCGTGGGCAGGTGGCGCGGCAGCGGCTCGGCGAGGGCGTCGTTCCTGAGCTCGATCTTCCCCGAGCGCGTGCGCCAGCGCGGACCTGCGGGCGGCCGGAGCCTCACCGCTTCCCCCGCGGAGAGCCGCCCCAGCTCCACCCCGTCGCGCCACCCCGGCGCGAGCCGCTCGACCACGGCGTCGATGAGCGCGTCCTCGGTCAGGCGGAAGACCGGCTCCTCGAAGCCCATCGCCGCCGCGAGCAGGCGGAACACCTCCCAGTTCGGCTTCGCCTCGCCGGGCGGCGGCACCACCGGCCGGACCCGCTGCACGCAGTACTGCCCGTAGGAGCGGTACAGGTCGGCGTGCTCGAGCGAGTAGGTCGCGGGCAGCACGACGTCCGCCAGACGCGCGGTGTCGGTCATGAACCGCTCGTGAACCACGAGGAAGAGGTCCTCCCGGGCGAGGCCGGCGAGCACCGCGTTCTGGTCCGGCGCCACCGCCGCGGGGTTCGCCGCGTAGACCATCATGGAGCGGAGGGGCGGATCCCGCAGCTCGGCCAGCGCGCGGCCGAGCTGGTTCATGTTCACGAGGCGCGCCGGCCGGGGCTGCAGGTCCTCGCGCGTGATGGGGGAGAGGTCGAACGCCTGGGCGGAGCTCGCGTCGCAGAAGCAGCCCCCGCCCTTCCTGCCGAACGCGCCCAGCGCCGCCGCCAGCGCGACGATGCAGCGGACCGTCATGGCGCCGTTGGCGTAGCGGGACATCCCGCTGCCGAGCCGGAGGAAGGGGGCGCGCGCCCGCGCGAGCGTGCGGGCGAGGTCCTCGATGTCGGCGGGCGCGACGCCGGTCAGCCGGCTCACCACCTCGGGCGGATACTCGGCGAGCGCCCGCGCCCGCAGCTCCGGCCACCCGATCGTCTCGGCCGCGAGGAACGCCTCGTCGGCGAGCCCGTCGCGCGCGAGCACGTGCACGAGCCCGAGCGCGAGCGCGCCATCGCTCCCCGGCCGGACCAGGATCGTCCGGTCCGCGACCGCGGCCGTCTCGTTGGGCCAGACCTCGAGGAGCAGCACCTTCGCTCCTCGCCGCCGCGCCTCCTTCACGCGCTGGACGAAGTGCAGGTTGGTCGCGACGGCGTGGATGCCCCACAGGACGACGAGATCGGAGTCGAGCGCCTCGTCGGGATCCGGCCCCGGCGTGGCCCCCATCACCTGGCTCCACCCCGCGCCCTTCGCCGGTGAGCAGATCGTCCGGTCCAGCCGCGACGCGCCGAGCCGGTGGAAGAAGGCGTGGCCCGCGTTGCGCTGCACCACGCCCATCGTCCCCGCGTACGAGTACGGCAGGATCGCCTCGGCCCCGTCCTCGCGGACGATCCGCCTCCAGCGGTCGGCGACGAGCGCGATCGCCTCCTCCCAGCTCGCGCGCCGCCACGCGCCCGCCCCCTTCGCGCCGGTCCGCACGAGCGGGTGGAGCAGCCGGTCGGGCGATCCCACGCTCCGCTCGTAGGCGTTCATCTTCGGGCAGAGGGTGCCCTGGCTGTACGGGTGCTCGGGGTCCCCGCGCACCTTCACCGCCCGGCCATCCTCGACCTCCACGAGCAGGCCGCAGGCGTCGGGACAGTCGAAGGGGCAGACGGAGCGCAGCGCGGTCATCGAGGGGGAAGATAGCAAAAGGGCGGAGCCGGCACCTGGCCGACCCCGCCCTTTCCGCCGCCCGCGCCGCCGCTAGAACCGGCGCGACAGGAGCGGCATCATCGTCTTGTTGCTCTGATCCTTCCGGTTCATCGTGAGCGAGTAGCCGTCGCGCACCGGCGCGCGCGCGGCCGCGTAGTGGTCCGGCCCCGAGGCGGCGTCGATCACGCCGAACAGGAGGCCCGCGCCGAGGCCGGCGACCGCGCCCCACGCCAGCGTCCGCTCCCAGTTGTAGTCGTCGTTCCCGTCGATCCCCATGTTGTAGAGGATCACGCCGCCCGCGACGGCCGAGCCGACGAGCCCGCCGGCCACCGTGTCCTTCAGGATGATGCCCGCGGTGCTGCGGTGCTCCCGCTCGACGGCCACGACCTCGTCCGCGCTCGCCGCGCCGAAGCCGAGCAGCGTCGCCGCCACCATCAGTGCCTTCGCCATCCGCATCCCGTTCCCCCCTTCGGTCCCCGGGCCGTCCGGCCCGTCCCTACGGGCCTACCCGGCCCGTCCTCGTAAAAAACGGTAAGGACTCCCATGCGAGAGGGACAAGGGATCCCACCGCACGGTCGCACGCGCCGGGGGCGCCCTGCGGTGGGAGGGGTTGACGGAGGCCTGCCTGCATGCTTCCGTCCGCCGCCATGCGCGCCCTCGTCACCGGAGCGGCAGGGTTCCTCGGGACCGCGCTGGTGCGCCACCTGTCCGCGCGCGGCGACCGCGTGCGGGCGCTGGTCCGCGGCCCCGCGCCCGCGCTCGAGGCGCTGCCCCACGTCGACGTGGTCTCCGGCGACGTGACCAGCGCCGCCTCGCTCCGCGCGGCGGTGCGAGGTTGCGCGGTCGTGTTCCACCTGGCGGGCGTCCGGCGCGCGACCGACCCGGCCGAGTTCCTGCGAGTGAATGCCGGCTCGACCCGCCTCGCCCTCGACGCTTGCCTCGCCGAGGCCCCCGGCCTCGGCCGGTTCGTGCTCGCTGGCTCGATCGCCGCGGCCGGCCCGTCGCGGACGCCGCGCCGGGAGGACGAGCCGCTCGAGCCGATCGAGCCGTACGGCGCGTCGAAGGCGGAGGCGGAGCGGATCGCCTTCTCGTTCGCCGATCGACTCCCCGTGAGCGTCGCGCGACCGCCGCGCATCATGGGCCCGGGCGACCGCGAGAACCTGTTCTTCTTCCGGCTCGCGCGCGCCGGCGTGGCGATCGGGTTCCGCGGCGCTCCACGCCCGCTCTCCTGGATCGACGTGGACGACTGCGCGCGCGGGCTCGTCGCGCTCGCGCAGCGACCCGAGGCGGTGGGCCAGGCCTTCTTCCTCGCCTCGCCGGAGACCACCGACGCGCTCTCGATCCAGCTGGAGGCCGCCCGCGCGCTCGGCGCGCGGGTCCGGGCGGTGCACTTGCCGCCGCTCGCCGTCCGTGGCGCCGCCGCCGTCGCGGAGCTCGTCACCCACCTCACGGGGCGCCGCCTCCCGCTCAACCGCAAGCTCGCGGCGCAGGTGCTCGCGCCGGGGTGGGTGTGCGATCCCGGCAAGGCGCGCGAGCGGCTCGGCTTCGAGGCGCCCACGCCGCTCGCCGAGTCGATCGCGCGCGCCGTCGCCTGGTATCGCGCGCGCGGCTGGCTCTGAGGGGAGACCCGCGACGCGGGGGAACGATCGGTCCACCCCTCGTCGGCCTTGCCAAGGCGCACCGTGGCGGTCTACAGAGGCGGGACCTATGGCGGAACCGGGGCGGGCCGCGTTCTTCGACGTGGACGGAACGCTCGTGCGCACGAACATCGTGCACGCGTTCGCGTTCTACGCGATGAACCAGGGGTCGATCCTCGGCACGGCCTTTCAGACCGCGCGCACGGTGCTGTCGGTCCCGCTCTTCGCCGCCGCGGACAAGGTCAACCGGAAGGTCTTCAACGAGCTCTTCTACCGGTACTACACCGGACAGAGCGAGGACCGCCTCGAGACCCTCGCGGAGGAGCTCTTCGAGGACGTGCTGAGGCCGGCCATCTACCCGGGCACGCCGCGCCTCGTCGACGAGACCCGCCGCGCCGGGTGCCGCGTCGTGCTGGTGACTGGCGCGCTCGACTTCACGGTGCGGCGGCTGGCCGAGCACCTCGGCGCCGACGACCTCATCGCGAACCGCATGCGCTTCGTGCAGGGCGTCGCGACGGGCCGGGTGATCCCCCCCATCATCGAGGGGGCGCACAAGGCGCTGGCGATCCGCGACTACTGCGTGCGCGAGGGGCTCGCGCTCGAGAAGAGCTTCGCCTACTCGGACTCGTTCTCCGACTACCCCATGCTCGCGGTGGTGGGCCATCCGGCCGCGGTGAACCCGGACGCGCGGCTCGCCCGCGTGGCCCGGGCGTACGAGTGGCCCGTCCTCAGGACCACGGAGACGTGAGCATGCGTGACCCGAAGAGCCTCGCGCGCTTCTACGAGACCACCGAGCAGATCGTCACCATCGACGCGGACTCGCCGCCGCGGGTGCTCTTCTCGGGGGAGGACCTGCTGCTCGAGGACCTCCCCGTCGGCACGCGCGTCATCTATCCCAAGCCTCCGCTCGAGGGGCTGCCCAACGTGAAGGCGGCGATCCGCAGCGCCATCAACCGTCCGGAGGGCTGCGACCCGCTCCACGCCCTCCTGAAGCCCGGCATGCGCGTCACCGTCGCCATCGACGACATCTCGCTGCCGCTGCCCCCCATGCGGACGCCGGACGTGCGCCAGCAGGTGCTCGAGGTCATCCTGCCCCTGCTCGAGGAGTCGGGCGTCGACGACGTGCACCTCGTCATCGCCATCGCGCTCCACCGCCGCATGACGGAGGACGAGATGCGGCGCATGGTGGGCGATCGCATCTTCGACGCCTACTACCCCGACCGCTACTACAACCACGACGCGGAGGACCCGGAGGGCTGCGTGGTCCTCGGCACCACCGCCCACGGCGAGAAGGTCATCGTGAACCGCCGCGCCGCGGAGTCCGATCTCCTCATCTACGTGAACCTGAACCTCGTCCCCATGGACGGCGGCCACAAGTCGGTCTCGACCGGGCTCACGAACTACGAGGGGGTGAAGGCGCACCACACGCCGCACCACATCCGCAAGAGCCACTCGTACATGGATCCCGAGCGGTCGGAGATGCACCGCTCGGTGGACCGGATCGGCCGCTACGTCGACGCGAACCTGAACGTCTTCCACATCGAGACGACCATCAACAACCGGATGTTCGACGGGCCGCTCGAGTTCCTCATGAAGCGGGAGGAGGACTACACCGAGCTCGATCGGCTCAAGCTCGCGGGGATGCGCGCGGCCCTCAAGCGGCTGCCGCCCGTCGCGAAGCGCAAGCTCTTCCAGGCGGTGCCGGCGCCGTACGACGTCATCGCGGTGCACGCGGGGAGGACCGAGCCCACGCACGCGAAGATCCTCGAGAAGAGCTGGGCCCAGTACGCGGTCGACGTGGACTTCCAGGCCGACGTGCTCATCTACGGGATCCCGTACGTCTCGCCGTACAACGTGAACTCCATCCTGAACCCGCTGCTCGTCCAGGTGATGGCCTGCGGGTACTTCTTCAACTTCTACCGGGGCAAGCCGCTCGTGAAGAAGGGCGGCACGCTCATCGTGACGCACCCGTGCTCCGACGTGTTCGATCCCGAGCACCACCCGAGCTACATCGAGTTCTTCCATCGGCTGCTGCCGGAGACCCGTGACGCGCAGGTGCTCGAGGCCCGCTACGAGCGCGAGCTCGCCGAGAACCCGACGTACGTGCACATGTACCGGACCGGCCACGCGTACCACGGCGCGCACCCGTTCTTCATGTGGTACTGGGGCGAGAACGGCCGCCAGCACGTCGGCAAGGTGATCGCCGCCGGCGCGGACAACGCGCACGTCCCGCGGATGATGGGCTGGGATCACGCGGAGTCGCTCTCCGAGGCGATCGACATGGCCCGCGCCATCCACGGCCGCAGCGCGCAGATCGCGCTGCTCCACCACCCGCCCATCGTCATGACGCAGAACCTCGGATGACCGAGCGCCGCGACAGCCCCGCCCGCCACGCGCCCGCGCCCGCCCCCGGGCGCGCCTCGCCGGGCGCCCCTCCCCTCGAGGTCGGCCGCGCGCTCGCGGGGCGCAAGCTCCTCCTCACGGGCACGACCGGCTTCGTCGGGAAGGTCGCGCTCTCGATGCTGCTCGACCGCTACCCCGACGTCGGGCGGGTGTTCGTGGTGGTCCGTCCGGGCACCGGCGGCACCGCCGAGGCCCGCTTCTTCGACAAGGTGGCGCCGAGCCGGCCGTTCGACACGCTCCGCGCACGTCACGGCGCGGGGTTCGACGCGTTCCTCCGCGAGAAGTGCGTCCCCCTCGCCGGCGACGTGACGGACCCGCTCCTCGGCCTCTCCGAGGCGGATCTCGCGCGCCTCGAAGGGCTCGACGCGATCGTCAACAGCGCCGGCCTCGTGGACTTCGACCCTTCGCTCGAGCTCGCGCTCGCGGTGAACGTGCACGGGCCGCGGGGCGCGGTGGAGCTCTGCCGCTGCACCGGCGCGGCGCTCCTGCACGTGTCCACCTGCTTCGTCGCGGGCAACCGCGACGGCGTCGTGCACGAGGACGAGGAGCTGGTCGGCTACTTCCCGCGCCGCGAGGGCGTGGAGGGTCGCCCGAAGGCGGGCACGCTCGACGCGGCCGACTTCGGCGTCGAGAGCGAGCTCGCCGACGCCACCCGCCGCGTCGAGGAGCTCCGGGCCCGCGCCGACGATCGCGTGCTCCAGTCCCAGTTCCGGGATCGCGCGGTCGAGCGGCTCCGCGCCGAGGGCCGCGCGGGCGACGAGAAGGCGCTCCGGCTCGCCATCGGCCGCGAGCGGCGGCTGTGGCTCTCCGGTCAGCTCGTCGAGGCGGGGATGACGCGCGCCCGCCACTGGGGCTGGCCCAACACGTACACGTACACGAAGTCGCTCGGCGAGCAGGTCATCGCCGGCAGCGACGTGGTCTGGTCGATCGTCCGCCCGTCGATCGTGGAGAGCGCGCTGCGCTTCCCGTTCCCCGGCTGGAACGAGGGCTTCACGACGAGCGCACCGCTCGCCTTCATGGCGCTCAAGGGGCACCGCAGCTTCCCCGCGGCCGAGAAGGCGATCCTCGACGTCGTGCCGGTCGATCTCGTGGCGGCGGCGATGATCGCGGCGACCGCCGAGCTCGTGGAGCGGCGCGACGCCGTGCGGGCCCGCCCCGCCGCGGAGCGCCCCCCGGGCCGCGTGTACCACCTCGCCTCGGGCGACGTGAACCCGCTCTGGGCGCGGCGGGCGGTCGAGCTCACCGCGCTCTACCGGCGTCGCTTCTTCCGCGAGCGAGAGGAGGGCAACCGCACCTGGAACCGGCTCCTCTCCAGGCTCGAGCCCTACTCCGTCTCTCGCGCGCACTACGAGGCGGCGAGCACCCCCGCCCTCTCCGCGCTCGCGCGCGGCGCGAAGCGGCTCCTGCGCGAGACCTCGCCGCGCTGGGGCGCGCCGAGGCTCTCCGCCCTGGCCGAGGGGCTCTCCGACAGCCTCGACGAGCTCGAGGCCCGGCTCGAGCAGACGAAGGACCTCTGGGAGCTCTACCTGCCGTTCGTCTGCGACAACCGGTACGTGTTCCGCTGCGCCGCCATCCGGGCGCTGTACGCGCGCCTCGGCGACGCCGACCGCGCGCGCATCCCCTGGGACCCCGAGGCGCTCGACTGGCGCCGGTACTGGCTCGACGTCCACATGAAGGGCATGGAGGAGTGGGTGTTCCCCGGACTCGAGGAGGAGTCCGACAGGCGCGTCCACGCCCCGAAGGCCCACCGCGATCTGCTCGAGCTCCTCGACGCCGCCTGCGAGCGCTGGGAAGACCGCGTCGCGCTCCGGATGCAAGGCGCCGCGAAGTCGCGGCTCACCTACGGCGAGCTGCGCCGCGGCGCCGGCGCGGTCGCCGCGTTCCTGCGCGCGGCCGGGGTCGCCAGGGGCGATCGCGTGCTGCTCGCGAGCGAGAACCGGCCCGAGTGGGCGGTCGCCTACTTCGGGATCCTCCGCGCCGGCGCGGCGGCGGTGCCGGTCGATCCGCAGCTCACCGAGCGCGAGCTCGCGAACCTCTGGCGCACCGCCGGCGCGCGGCTGGCCCTCCTCTCCGACGACGCCGCGGAGCGCAGCCCGGGCCTCGCCGCGCTCGCGGCGGCCGCGGTCCCGGGCGCGCGCGCGGCGCTGCTCGCCGAGGCCCTCGCGGGGGGACCGGCGCCCGCGGGCGCCCCCGCCGCGAAGGTCGGCCCGGACGATCTCGCCTCGCTCATCTTCACGAGCGGGACGACGGGCACGCCCAAGGGCGTCATGCTCTCGCACCGGAACTTCGCGAGCCTCGTCGCGAAGCTCGTCGGCACGTTCGAGCTCGGGCCCGGCGACGGCATGCTGTCGGTGCTGCCGCTGCACCACACGTTCGAGTTCACCTGCGGGCTGCTCGTGCCGCTCTCGCGCGGCGCGGAGATCGAGTACCTCGACGAGCTCACCTCGGACCGCATCTCCGAGGCGCTCTCCTCCGGGCGCGTCACCGCGATGATCGGCGTGCCGGCGCTCTGGTCGCTGCTCCACCGTCGCATCACGCAGGAGCTGGCGGCGAAGCCCGGCGTCGTCGAGGGCGCGTTCCGCGCGCTCATGAAGGGGAACGCGGCGCTGCGCGACTCCGAGCTGGGGCTGAACCTCGGCAAGCTCCTCTTCTGGCCGGTGCACCGCCGCTTCGGCGGCCGGCTGCGCCTGCTCGTCTCCGGCGGCTCCGCGCTCGATCCGGAGGTCCAGAAGGCGTTCCGCGAGCTGGGCTTCGATCTCTACGAGGGCTACGGCCTCACCGAGGCGGCCCCCGTGCTCGCGGTGTCGCAGCCGCACGAGGAGTCGCCGGAGGGGAGCGTCGGCCCGGCCCTGCCTGGGGTGGAGCTTCGCATCGCCGAGCCGGACGCGGACGGAGTCGGCGAGGTGCTCGCCCGCGGGCCCAACGTCATGCTCGGCTACTGGCGCGGCGGCGCGAACGCGGGGGTGGACCCGGAGCAGACCGGGCAGGTGCTCGACGGCGGGTGGCTCCGGACCGGCGACCTCGGGAAGCTGGACGAGAAGGGGAACCTCACCCTCGTCGGCCGCAAGAAGGACGTCATCATCGACGCCAACGGGAAGAACGTCTATCCCGACGAGATCGAGGAGGCGTACCGCGAGCCGGAGCTCGTGAAGGAGCTCTGCGTCGTGGGCCTCCCCGACGGCACCGGCGAGAAGGTCGCCATGATCCTCGTGCCCGAGTACGGGGAGGACGATCGCGAGGAGGTGCGCGCCCGCCTCGAGGCGCACGTCCGGGCGGTGTCGGCGACGCTCCCCTTCGCGAAGCGCGTCAAGGTCTGGCACGTCGTGGACGCCGAGCTGCCGAAGACCGCGACGCGCAAGGTGAAGCGCGGCCTCGTGCGCGAGGAGCTGCTCCGGCTCGAGGCCGCCGCGCAGAAGGGGCGGCGCGCGCGCGAGGCGGCGATGGAGCGCGGCGCGGGCGACGGCTGGCTGCTCGACCTCCTCGCCGAGGTGTCGCGCCGCCCGCGGTCGGAGGTGACCCACGAGTCGCGCCTGGCGACGGACCTCGGCTTCGACAGCCTGATGCTCACCGAGCTCGCCGCCGCCCTCGAGGAGACCGGCGTCCCGGCGTCCACGGCCGAGCACCTGCAGGACGTGCAGACCGTCGGCGAGCTGGCGCGCGTGGTCGCCTCGGCGGCGCGCCGCCACGCGCCGGAGCCGGAGCGAGCGCCGGCCGCGCAGCCCGCAAGCGACGAGGAGATCCCGGTCCCCGCGACGATCGCGAAGCTCGGGCGGCGGCTGCTCGGGCTGGGGCAGCGGGCGCTGTACCACGGGCTGTACGACGCGAAGGTGGTCGGCGCCGCCAACGTCCCGCACGACCGGAACGTGCTCGTCGTCGCGAACCACGCGAGCCACCTGGACATGGGGCTCGTGAAGGTGGCGCTCGGCGAGGAGGGACGCCGCCTCGCCGCGCTCGCCGCGCGCGACTACTTCTTCGACACGCGCGTGAAGCGCGCCTACTTCGAGAACTTCACGAACCTCATCCCGATGGAGCGGGAGGGGTCCCTGAAGGCGAGCCTCAAGGCGGCCGCCGAGGCGCTGCGCCGCGGCTACCACCTG
This sequence comes from Anaeromyxobacter sp. Fw109-5, assembly GCF_000017505.1. Taxonomy (NCBI): domain Bacteria; kingdom Pseudomonadati; phylum Myxococcota; class Myxococcia; order Myxococcales; family Anaeromyxobacteraceae; genus Anaeromyxobacter; species Anaeromyxobacter sp. Fw109-5. Next base: position 1,364,103 of record NC_009675.1, on the reverse strand, counting down.
CTCATCTTCCCCGAGGGCACGCGCAGCCGCGACGGCGAGCTGCAGCCGTTCTTCCCGACCGCGGGCTACCTCGCCCTCCAGTGCAACGTGGACGTGCTCCCGGTGCACCTCGCCGGCACCTTCGACGCCCTCCCCCCCGGCCGCAACGTGCCGCGCGCGGCGGATCTGGAGGTGCGCTTCGGCCCCCCCATCCCGGTCGCGGAGCTGCGGGGCCGCGTCGCCGGCCTGGCGCGCAGCGAGGGCTACAAGGCCGCGACGCAGGTCATCGAGGACGCCGTTCGGGCGCTCCGCGCGGCGTCGAGGGGGGCGCGCGCGACCTCGAGCTCGACGCCGACGCCGACCTCGACCTCGACCCAATCTCCTGAGGCCGGCGAGCGTAGCGACTCGGCGTCAGCCGCGGCGCGAAGTCAAAGGGCTGGATCTCCCGAGGCCGGTCATCCCGAGCGTAGCGTCTTCGCGCCAGCGGAGACGCGGAGTCGAGGGACCGCCACGACCACGCGACCCCGCACGAAGCGCCGAAAGGAGGAACCGTGAACGTCCTCGTCACCGGCGCGACCGGCTTCCTCGGCGCGACGCTCGTCCCCCTCCTCGCCGCGGAGGGCCACCGCCTCCGGCTCCTGCAGCGCTCCGCCGCACCCGGCGCCGAGCGGCTGGGCGCGGAGGTCGTGCGGGCCTCGCTCGCCGACGAGGGCGCGGTGCGGGAGGCGGTCCGCGGCGTCGACGCGGTGTACCACCTCGCGGGCCAGGTGGACTTCGATCCCGCGGAGCCCCGCGCGCTCTACGAGCTGCACGTGCAGGGGACCCGACGCCTCCTCGAGGCGTGCGTGGCCGCCGGGACGAAGCGGGTGGTGCTCGCCTCGTCCTCCGGCACGGTCGCCGTCTCGCGCGAGGAGCGCGTCGCGACCGAGGCGGACCACCACCCCATCGCGCTGGTCGCGGGCTGGCCGTACTACCTGTCGAAGATCTACCAGGAGAAGGCGGCCCTGCGGTTCCACGCCGAGGCCGGCCTCCCGGTCGTGGTGCTGAACCCGTCGCTCCTCCTCGGACCGGGCGACGCGCGCCTCTCCTCGACCGACGTCGTCTTCAAGTTCCTGGAGCGCCGCATCCCCGCGATGCCGTCGGGCGGCCTCTCGTTCGTGGACGTGCGCGACGCCGCGCGCGCGTTCGCGGCGGCGCTCTCGCGCGGCCGGCCAGGGGAGCGCTACCTGCTCGGCGGCGCGAACATGACGTTCCGCGACTTCTTCGGCCGGCTCGAGCGGCTCACGGGCGTCTCGGCGCCGCGCGTGCGGCTCCCGACCGACGTGAACGTCGTCGGCGCCCGCCTCCTCGAGAGGCTCCACGCGTGGCGCGGCAGCGAGACGCCGCTCGACCCGCGCTCCGTCGAGATGGGCGAGCACTTCTGGTACTGCGCCTCCTCGAAGGCGGAGGCCGAGCTCGGCTTCACCGCCCGCGACGCGCAGGAGACGCTGTTCGACACGGTGCGCTGGCTCGAGGAGCACGTCCGCGCGCGCGGCCGGCCCCGGACGGTCGCCGAGCTCGCCGGCGCGCCGGCCCCCCGCGACGGCGAGCGCTGACGCCCGCTACATCGTCCCGCCGGACACGTCCCGCACCTTGCGCACCGACGCGACGCCGCAGCGCTCGCCGCACGCGGCGCACACCTCGTAGGTGAGCTCCTTCACCACCAGCACGTCAGGGTGCTGCTCCGCCGGCGCGAGCCGCGCGCCGCACTGCGGGCAGGCGAGCTCGGACGTCCGCTCGTGTCGCGCGAGCACCTGCGAGCGCCGGAGCTCCGGCGGGCAGCGGCTGCACTCCACCCCGTAGACCCAGCCCGTCTCGCGCCGCGGCTCGAGCTCGTCGAGGTCGACGCCGCAGTACTGGCAGATCTCGGTCGCCACGCTCCTCGCCTAACCGGCCGGGCGTCGCGCGACAAGCCGCACCGCCTGCGCCCCTGCGCCCGGCCGGGCTGGCCTCCCTTCCTGGCCGGCCGCAGGTTTGCCTCGAGGAGGGAGCCGTGCCCGTCGACCCCGAGCCGAACGCCCCCGAGACCGACAAGCACCCCGGCGCGCCGCCGGACCCGGAGAAGCGCCGCACCGGCGAGGAGCCGCGGCCGGAGCCGGAGCAGGAGCGGACCCCGCTCGGGGACGGTGGCAGGAACCAGCCGACCCTGCTTCCGCCGCGCGGCTGATTCACCCCGGCCGCCGGATGGCGCCGCCACGGCAGAGCGCGACGCACCGGCCGCAGCCGATGCAGCTCGCGCGATCGACCTCGAGCGCCTCGCCGCCCGGGTCGGAGATCGCGGCGCAGCCCAGATCCAGGCAGCGCCCGCAGCGATTGCAGCGAGCGGAGAGGATCGCGAACGGGGGCCGTCGGGGCTCGCGCCGAGCGCACTCGGCGAGCGCGACCAGCGCCGCGGGGGAGTGCGCGAGGGCCTCGGACACGACCCGCTCGGCTTCCGCCGCGCTCGCATCCGAGGGTACGCGCAGCACGCGTGCTCCTGCCGCCGCCAGCGCGCGCTCCACGGCCGGAGCGCGATGCGGGCCGCGATCCACGACGGCGAGCAGCGCCACGGCGCGGCCTTCGACCGCCAGCGCCTCGGCCCGGACGAGTACCTCGACCGCACCCGCGACGCGCACGGCTCGCCCGGGCGGCGTCTGCGGATCGGGAGCGACGCGGGGAGCGCACCCGAGGCCGCCCTGCAGCACCAGCCCCGCGCGCCGTAGCGCGCGCAGCAGCGCGAGGTGGCGGCAGCCGGCGCACCCCGCATCCTCGAACGGCCGGCCAGCGGCCGCGATCCGGAGGCGCGGCGCGCTGGCATCGCCTGACCCCGCGACTCGTTCGCGCTCGGCTCTCGGGAGCACCTGGATCCGACCTCCACCCGCGATGATCGCCTGCCTGGGCGACGGACGTCCCCGCCCCCCCTCCGCTGGGCTCTCCCCATGAGTTTACCGTGCCCGCTCGAGAGCCTGGCTTCGAGAGGGGCACCGGACGGGCTCGACCCGGTGACCACCTCCCCGCCGGAGCTTCGCTCCGGACCACTTCTGGCGCCGACCCTCCTCTCCGGATACCTCCTACTCGCAAGGGGACGGATACTTGTGGCTCAGTTCGGTCCGAGGCCCGGGCGGTTCCGTCCCTCGACCCGAACGTCGCCCAGGGCGCCCTTCCGTGGACGCGGGACGCACGAGGTCGAGATGACGGTCAGGGAGCGGGTGAGGCAGTTCATCGTCGAGAACTTCTACGTGAGCGACCCGTCGGAGCTCGCGGACGACAGCCTGCTGGTGACCAGCGGCGTCATCGACTCCACCGGCATGCTCGAGATGATCGCGTTCGTCGAGACGGAGTTCGCCATCCGCATCGACGACGAGGAGATGACCCCCGAGAACCTCGAGTCGATCGGCAGGATCGCCGCGTTCGTCGCGCGCAAGCGACAGGCGGCCGTCGGGTGATCCGGCCGGGCTCCGGACGGGATCGCGAGCCTGGATTGCGACCCGCGCACGATCCCGCCATAGCCTGGTAGTCGCGATCTCAGGAACCTCCAGGTGGGCGGAGAGGCGCCGCTGAGACGTCGCGCTGCCGTGCTGCCATGCCGCTCCGTTCACTCGACGAATACCGGCTCGTGGCCTCCACCCTGGGGCTCAGGCTGCCCGCGCTGCACCTCCTGAGGAAGCTCCTCTCCGTGGAGCACGTCTATTACCTGACGGTGCCGATGAACCGTCTTCGCTTCCCACGGATCCGGACCGACATCGACTTCGCGCTGGCGACGGAGGGCGACTTCGAGGAGATCCTGCAGGGCCTCCCCGCGCAAGACGCTCGCTCGCGCACGGAGCTCGTCGCCCGGCTCCTGTTCTATCGCCACGGGTTCTCGAGCTGCCACGTCGGGAGGAACAGGGCGAGGCAGATCGTCTCGCTGCAGTGGCTGATCCGGCCCGCGGACAATCCGCTGCTCGAGAAGTACCTCCGGCGCCGGCGCTATCTCCTGAGCGAGCATCAGGTGATGATCGAGAACATCTTCATCTTTCCCGCCTTCAGGGGACTCGGGCTCTTCCCCACGGTCAATCACGCGACGATCAGCGTCGCCATGCGGGAGGGGTTCCAGATCTGCAAGGCGTACGTCAGCAAGGACAACGTCGCCTCGCTCAACTCGTACTTCGGGCTGGGGTTCCGGATCGAGCAGCTGATCACCGGAGTTCACCTCGCCGGCGGGACGTGGGGCACCATCGGACCGCAGGCCGCCGCCGCGGCGCCGCGACGCTCCTCCGCCCACGCCGGCTGATCCGCTCGTCCCCGCACCGGGGGGCGTCGGCGGCGAACGGGAGAGCGGCGCCGCAACGACGGCGACCGAGCGGCCGAGGCCTCCTCCTCCGAGCGGCCGCGATCCCGGTCGCTGCGCGCGCGAGCCTCCGCCGCGGGTGAACGGGGGGGGTGAGCCTGGCGGTCCGCCGATCGCCTCGTCCGGGCACCACGGTCCCGCGCCGCCTTCTCATGGGACGGACTCTCAATCGTCGCCGCGGCGTGGTCCGAGAAGGGTAGGCCTCGCCTTCAGGGCTCCGTAGGAGTCGGGTTCCGCGGGCGAGGGCCCTCGGTTAGATTTGGCGCCGGCTGTCGTCCATGCGGGAGACTTGGGTGGACAATCGCATCCCGGTGTCGGCCCCTCTCGTCGCCGGGCGAGACGCCCTTCGTGGCGCGCCGCGCGCGCGCCGATCGCGCGAGAGCACCCGCCTCCTCTCGCGCGACTGCCACGTGTGCAACGCGAGCGGCCCCGTGAGGAGCGCCGGGTTCACTCAACGTTATCGCCAGCACGGAGCCGCCGCCGTCGAGGTCGAGTGGTGGGAGTGCGGCAGCTGCCGGAGCTGGTTCGGCTGGCCGCACCCGACGCCGGCGCAGATCGCGCGCAACTGGGAGACGACGAGCTACAACGATCCCCGTCACGCCGCGGACTACGCTCGCCGCAAGGTCGCCTCGCAGGAGGCGTTGCTCGACGCGCTCGCGACGCACGCGGCGCGCAAGGGGGCGCTGCTCGACTACGGATCGAACTTCGGGACGTTCCTCGAGATGGCGCGCGCCCGCGGGTGGAACGCCGTCGGGGCGGACGCGTTCAGGACCGCCGTCGAGCTGACCCGCGCCAAGGGCTTCGTCACCCACCTCGGGTGGGAGCTCGAGACGCTGGACCTGCCCGCTGGCTCACTCGACGCGATCGCCTCCAACGACGTGCTCTACTACGTGTGGCACCCGTTCCGGCACCTGCAGCGCGCCTTCGAGCTGCTCCACCCGGGCGGAGCGCTGGCCATACGCACCACCAACAAGCGTCGCCTCGAGGGGATCCTGCGCGCGATCACGCCGCCGGGGCCGCGCCGGGATCGCGCGCTGTCGCACGTGCTGCAGGACCAGTTCCACTCGATGACGGTGCACACGCTCGCGCGCGTCCTGACGCGGATCGGCTTTCGCGTGGCGGAGGTCCGGTCGGGCGCGACCACCGCGCCGAGCAGCGGGTATCCGCTCTACTCCCGGCTCGTGTACGGGGCGGCGGGATGGCTCGATCGGATCACCGCCGGCTGGATCAACGTCTCGCCGGGCGTGTGCGTGGTGGCGGTGAAGCCCATCGCCGGGTGAGCCGCCGCGGGCGTGGCGGTTACGTGCGCGCGACGAGGATCGCGTGCTCCGTCCCGACCGCATCGATCGACATCAGCGTCGCCTCGATCCGGCACAGAAGGTCCAGCAGCTCGCGGTGAGCCGCGTTCGTCGCGTCGAACCGCGTGAAGAAGCCGACGTCGAGCGCGTACGTGAGGATCGCGCCTCCATAGGGGTGCACCTGGATCTCCCCGAAGACGTGGCGCATCACATCGATGATCTCGCCCGAGCGCACTCCTTCCGAGGGGTCCTTCCGTACGAGGCGCTTCTTCTGAGACCTGTGCAACGGCGCAAAGTCGAAGGTGGATGCCATCGGAGACACGCGCCGCACGATCGCGGCGACGCGACGTTTCCACCCCTCGAAATGCGTCTCGTCGACCCGCGCTCGACCTCGGGCGAGGTCCAACATCAGGTGCGCCGCGATCGCGGAGTACGTCGCGTGCGCCATGAACGGTCTTCGCGCGCGAAGATCGGGCGGCACGAGGTAGGCGACGGCGTTGATGAGCTCGAGCTGACGTGGAGGGTGATCCTGGTACGAGGGGCCGACCGTCTCGTTCGCGTAGAGGATCCCGCCTGGCGCGAGAGCCCGCCGGATGCCGGTGAGGACGTGCTCGAGGTTCACCAGGTGGTGGAGCGCTCCGTTCGCGATGACGAGGTCGAACTGGCGCTCGCCAAACTCGTAACGGTTGAGGTCGGCCTGCTCGTACGTGATGACGTCCTGGAGTCCCGCGGCGGCAGCGCGTGCCCGGGCGGTCTCGAGAGCGCCCACGGCGACGTCGATCCCCACCGCGCGAGTCACGGTTCCGAGCCGCCGCACGAAGTACTGCTCGACCGCTCCAAACCCGCAGCACAGGCTCAGGATGCTCTTCACCGGCCTGCTCGGCGCGTACGTCTCGACGAAGATGTCCTCGGCCCAGTTCCGGTTGTCCTTGTGCCGCTCCGCGACCGTATCGCCGAATCCGAGGCTGATGAGATGGCGACGAAGTGGAGGAAACCCGAAGTACGTCTTCGTGACGTCCGGCTCCAGCGTCGACCACTTCGCGGCGACTCTTGCCGTGGCAGCGAGGCTCATGCGAGCAAGATTACGCTCCGGCGCCGATGGCGGGTGGATGCGCCGCTCGGGTGGCGCCCCGTGGGGCGAGCGCGCGAGTCCCGGTCGGGCCCTTCGCGTCGCCCTTCCCTCTACGTCCAGGGGCGGAGTCGGCGGAGCCGGTGCGAGATCGCCGGCGGTCGCAGCCTGCGTGACGCCGCCGAGGCGCTGCGCGACGAATCATCGAGCGGCGTCGGCCTCGGAGCCCGAGACCCGCTGCCGCGTCCCGCAGGGCCGCGTGTAATCACCGAAAACGAGAGAGGCACCGGGCGGATTCGAACCGCCGAATACGGGTTTTGCAGACCCGGGCCTTACCACTTGGCGACGGTGCCGTGACGACGCGCCTTTGTAGCGGAGGCCCGGGACGGCGTCAACGCGGGGGGCGCCTGGCGGGCGGGTTGCCGTTCGGCTGGGCTCGGACCTCGGCGCGCGCCACGGCGATGCCGCGCTCGCGCAGCGCGGCGACGAGCGCGGGGAGCTCGGCGTCCGCTGCGCGCCCGAGCGCGGCGTCGGGACGGAGCACCACCTCGAGCCCCTCCGCGCCGCGGCGCAGATCCACCGAGAGCGCGCGCCCGAGGGCCAGGGACAGCGGCGCCCCCTCCCGCACCCGCGCCGCCTCGATGGCGAGCGGGAGGGTGCGGACCAGGGCGCGCAGCTCCGGGGCGGAGTCGACGCGCGCGGTGGACGGCGGCGAAGCAGGCGGGGCCGGGACCGGCGGCTGCGCTCGGCGCTCGGCGTCGCCGAAGAGGCCGCGCCGCTCGCGCAGGACGCCGGAGGCCCGGTCCGCCATCGCCCGGCGGCTCCCCAGCGCCTGGACGGGCGAAGCGGCGGCGCCACGGCCCGCCGCCGCTCCTGGCGAGCGCCGGCCGGGGCCGTGTCGCGCGCCGCGAAGCGCCTCGCCGAAGCGGCCCTCACCCATGCGGCGCGCGTTCCGGGCCGTCTCGGAGCTCTCCGTCACCTTCATCGTCGCCTCCCGCGCGCGCTCGCGCGCGGGGCCTCGTGCACGCACGGTGCCGCGGCGGGAGGCCCGAACGGCGGAGAGGACCGCGAGATCGACGGGGCGTCGCGCGTCCGGTGGGGCCTCGCGGCGGCCGGTCGCGAGGCTCAGCTCCGGTAGTCCGCGTTCTCCGTCACGTACTCGTGCGTGAGGTCCGCGCCGAGGACCGCGCACGCAGCGCCGCCCATCGCGAGATCGATCGCGATCTCCACCCGTCGCTCGTGCGGCGGGTAGTCGACGGGCGGCCGGAAGAGCCCGTCGGCCGACGGCACGCTCGCGTACATCTCGGCCGACTTCAGATGGGCGACGAGGCGCTGCTCCTTGGCGGGATCGAGCCGCATCTCTCCGCCCTCGAGCACGACGTCGTCGCCGACCCGCATCGTGACGCGCGCCGGGTCGAGGGGGATCCCCTCCGCGCCGGCGAGCTTGCCGACCGCGCAGAGCAGCCGCCCGACGTTCGGGTCGTTGCCGTTGACCGCCGCCTTGAGGAGCGGGGAGTTCACGACCGCCTTGCCGAAGGCGCGCGCTTCCTCGAACGAGCGGGCGCCGGTGACGCTCGCGCGCATCACGTGGTGAACGCCCTCGCCGTTCCGCACCACGTCCTCGGCGAGGTCGCCGCACACCTGGGCGAGCGCCGCGGCGAGCGCGCCGGGCGGCGGCGCGGGCCTGCGCCGCGAGGAGACGAGCACGACGGAGTCGGAGGTGCTCGTGTCCGTGTCCACGGAGATGCAGTTGAAGCTCACCTCCACGGCCGCGTCGAGCGCGTCGCGCAGCGCCTCGCGCGTCACGTCCGCGTCGGTGAGGAGGTATACGAGCATGGTCGCGAGGTTCGGCTCGATCATGCCCGCGCCCTTGGCGATGCCGACGAGCGTCCCCTCCCCCAGCGGCGCGCGGCGCACCTTGGGGTAGAGGTCGGTCGTCGTGATCGCCTCGGCGGCGGGCAGGATGGTGCGCGACTGGAGCGAGGACGCGGCCTCGGGGAGCGCCGCGATCATGCGCTCCACCGGGAGCCGCCAGCCGATGACGCCGGTGGACGAAGGGAGGATCTCCTCCGGCGCGATCCCGATGAGCCGCGCCGCCTCGGCGCTGAGGCGCTCCGCCGCCTCGACCCCACCCGCCGCGCAGACGTTGGCGATCTTGGTGTTCACCACGATGCCGCCCAGCGTCGGCCCTTCGAGGCGCCGCTTGCCGACGATCACCGGCGCGCCCGGGAAGGCGTTCCGGGTGAACTTCGCGGCGAAGGCCGAGGTCGGACGGTCGAGCGCGATGAGCGTGAGCTTCATCCGGCCGGGCTTCGAGACCTCGAGCGGGACGAACTCGAAGCTCGTGGTCCCGATGCAGAAGCCCGCGGGCAGGGCAGACTGCGCCTCGAGCCAGGCGCGGTGCTCGGCGCGGCTCGCGAAGGTGAGCGAGGTGGACGGCATGGCCCGCCTTTTCGCCGTTCCGCGGCGCGGCGTCAACGTGCCGCGATCCGCTCCGGCCGGCCTCGTTCGCCGGCCCCCGCGGGCGCCTTGCGCCGGCGGGGGGCGGAGCGTAGGGACCGGCCATGGCCCGCCCCGCCGCCGTGATCTTCGACGTCATCGAGACGCTGTTCCCGCTCGATCCCCTGCGCCCGCGGCTCGCCGCCCTCGGGCTCGCGCCCATCGACCTCGACACCTGGTTCACGCGCATCCTGCGCGACGCCTTCGCCCTGGACGCGAGCGGGACCTTCCGCCCCTTCCGCGAGATCGCCGGCGGCGCGCTCGAGGTGCTGCTCGCGCAGCGGAGCCGGCCGATCGAGCGTCCCGCCGTCGAGGCGGTGCTCGACGGCTTCGAGACCCTCGATCCCGCGCCGGACGTCGCGCCCGCGTTCCGCCGGCTCGCCGACGCCGGCGTGCCCATCGCGACGCTCTCGAACGGCGGCGTGGAGGCGACCCGCGGGCTGCTGGAGCGCGCCGGCCTCCTCGGGCAGGTCGCGCGCGTCATGGGCGTCGACGAGATCCGGCGCTACAAGCCGGCGCGCGAGATCTACCTGCACGCGGCGCGGTCGCTCGGCCACCCTCCGGCGCGGCTCGCCCTCGTCGCGGTGCACGCCTGGGACGTCGAGGGCGCGCGCCGCGCGGGGCTCGTGGGCGGCTGGAGCGCGCGGCTCGAGCGGCGCTTCCACCCGGCGATGGGCCCGCCCGACGCGCAGGGCCCGGACCTCGTCGCGGTGGTGGACGCGCTCCTCGCACGGTGAACGGCTCGCGTTCGCGCGGCCCGCGCGAGCGCGGCGCTCGGCGAAGTCGCCTGCCCGATCGCGCGCGGCTATGATGCCGCCGTGTCCACGGTGAACCCGCTCGCCCGGGAGATCTCGGCCAAGATCGTCTATTACGGCCCTGGCCTCTCCGGCAAGACCACGAGCCTCCAGCAGATCCACGCGAGCGTGCGTCCGGAGACGCGCGGCCAGCTGGTGTCGCTCGCGACCGAGGGCGATCGCACCCTGTTCTTCGACTTCCTGCCGCTGGAGATCGCGCACGTGCGCGGGCTCACCCTGCGGCTCCAGCTCTACACGGTGCCGGGCCAGGTGTTCTACGACGCCACCCGCAAGCTCGTCCTGAACGGCGCGGACGGCGTGGTGTTCGTCGCGGACTCGCAGCCGGCCGCCCGGGACTCCAACGCGGAGTCCTTCGCGAACCTGGAGGCGAACCTCGCCGAGCTGGGCATCCCGCTCGCCGAGTTCCCGCACGTGCACCAGTACAACAAGCGCGATCTGCCCGGCGCGCTGCCCCTCCCCGAGCTGCGGGCGGCGCTGAACCCGCACCGGGTCCCGGAGGTCGAGTCGATCGCCAGCCGCGGGGTGGGCGTGCTCGCCGCGCTGAGGGAGATCACCCGCCTCGTCGTGAGGGATCTGCGGGCGCGGCAGCCGGCCCCCCGCGCCGCGCCGCGACCGCTCGAGCTCTCCGGCGGCGGCTCGGAGCTCGCCTCCCAGCTCTCCGCCGCCGCCGAGGCGTCCGGCGCGCCCCGGGATCCGGGGGCCCTGGTCCCGCTGTCGTTCGCCCGGCTCTTCCCCGGGGACGGCGACGCCATCTCCGCGACCGAGCACGCGCTGCGCGAGCGCACCTACGGCGAAGCCGCGCGCCTCGCCGCCGAGGGGGTCGCCGCCGTGCTGGCGCGGGTGCCGGCGGAGGAGGGGCGCGCGGCGGCCGCCGGGCTCGGGCTCGCGTCGAGCGAGATCTTGCGGCTCTCGCGCATCGCGGCGAAGCCGGACGCCGCAGTCACGGAGCGTGACGCGCTCTTCGCCCTGTACCTGCTCGTCGCGGCGAAGGTGAAGGCCGAGCGCAGCTGAGCGCGGGCCAGCGCCCGCGCTACAGCGCCAGGATCGCGCGCGCCGCCACGGCGAGGTGCAGGCCGGCGGCCACCACCACCAGGGCGTGGAAGACCTCGTGGTACCCGAACACCCGCGGGAACGGGTCGGGCCGCCGGAGCGCGTAGACGACCGCGCCGAGGCTGTAGGCGATCCCTCCCGCCGCGAGGAGCGCCACCGCGGCCGGGCCGAGGCGCGCGCTCAGGGCGGGCAGCACCGGGAGGATCGCCCAGCCGAGCAGGACGTACACGGCCGCCACGAGCGCCTTGGGCGCGCGCACCCAGAGCACCGACTGCAGGACGCCGATCGCCGCGCCACCCCAGACCACGGCGAGGAGCGCCTCGCCCCGCGCACCGCCGAGCACCAGGCAGAAGGGCGTGTAGGTTCCGGCGACGAGGAGGAAGATCGCCGAGTGGTCGAGCCGCCGCATCCAGAGCCGCGCGCGCGCCGGCCAGGTCGGCCGGTGGTAGAGCGCGCTCACCGCGAAGAGCGAGAAGAGGCTGGCGCCGTACACGTTCGCGGCGACGCGGGCGCGGGCGGACGGCGCCACGAGCGCGAGCGCGATCCAGGCGGCGAGCGCCACCCCGGCCGCGACCTCGTGGGAGACCCCACGCAGGAGCGGCTTCGCGGGGGTCGAGACGGTGGAGTCGATCATGATGCTCCCGGGTTCGGGGTGATCCTGTCGCCGCGAGGTCACCCCCGTGTCACGGCAGCGCGCGCGGCCGGTGCGCGGCGGGGCGCGGATGCGAGGGCGGCGCTAGCAGCCGCGTTCGCGGAGCGTCACCAGCCCCAGCCGCACGAGCTTCCGGAGCGCCTTCAGCGTCTCCACCTCGCGCAGCGGGCTCGCGAGCGCCACGCCGGCCACGTCCCAGACGCCGTTCAGGCGAACCGCGACCTCCCGCTCGGTCGAGCTGAGCCGCCGCGCCGCCGGCAGGTCGAGCGAGGCCGGCCCGGAGACGAGCCCCGGGATCGCGACCGGCGAGAGCTCTCCGTACAGCGCCGCCACGTGCTCGCGCTCCGCCTCGCGGAGCAGGTCGCGCACGCGGCGGTCGGATGGATCGGCCGCCAGGAGACCGTGGAGGACGATCGCGGCCTCGTCGAACTGCCGCGCCTGCACGAGCAGCCGCGCCTTCGCCGCGAGCGACGCCACCGGATCCGCGTGCGAGGAGACGCCCTCGACCCGCGCGAGCCCGAGCTCGCGGAGCGCCTCGATCCGCCGGAGCACCGCCGGGCGGGAGAGGCCGAGCGCGAGGCGCGCCTCCGCGATGGAGGCCCGCTGGCGAGCGGCCTCGAGCAGCGCGCGCTGCCCGGGGGTGCGCGGCCGCGAGCCGCCCGGCTCGGCCGCGAGGGCCGCGGAGTCGCTCGGGTAGCGCCGCTCGAGCTCCGGCCACTCGTCGAGCCGGCGCAGCCCCTCGAGCGCCATCTGCCCGAGCCCGAGATCGATCCGCACGCCGCCCTCGAACCCCGCCGCGTCCGCGACGAGGGTGAGGCGGCCCGACGAAGGCGTCAGGAACAGATCGACGATCCGGTCGGCGCACGCCTCGGGCCACAGCGTCTCCTGGGGCTCGCCGTGCGACCAGCGGGCGAGCGCCCCGAGTCCCCCGGGCTCGGCGGGCGGCCGTGCGGCCGCCACGATGCGCCGATCGACGACGTGCAGCCAGAAGGGCGCCCCCTCCCCGACGTCGAGCTCCACCACCCCCGACCGGCGGCTCTGATCGAGCCACTGGAAGAGCTCGGCGAGCGGGAAGGTCGCGAGATCGGCCTGGAGCATCGCCCGATTGTGACCGGAGGCGTCCGCGCGCGCCAGAACGCGCTCGGATCGCCGCTCCCACGGGGAGTTCCGCCCCGCTCCCCGGCTTGGCGAACCGGCGCCGCCGGGCCAGCTTTTCGGCGCGTGCTTCGGGCCCGCTGGCCCACCGTCCGTGCAAGCGCGCAGGAGAACGGGGATGGGGCGGATGCGCTGGACGGCTGCGCTCGCCGCGCTCCTCGTCGCCGCGTGCGGCGGCGGGGGCACGAAGACGCCGGATGACTCCGGCGGCGACGGAACGGGCGGTACCGGCGGCGGAGGCGGCACCGGCGGAGGCGGCGACGGAGGCGGGGGCGGCGGCGGAGGCGCGGGAGGCGGCGTCGCGCCGACCGTCGACCCGCCCGTCGTCGTCGGCCAGTTCCGCTTCTGGAGCGCCGGGCAGGGGCTCGTCGGGGAGGTGAGCGACGTCTCCGCGGACGAGGCCGGGAACGTCTACGTGGCGGCGGGCGAGGCGGTGTACGCGAAGACGCGCGCGGCGCAGGAGTTCCGGCGCTTCGACGCGGACGACGCGGGGCTCACGAAGAACTGCCACGACGCGGCGGGGATCGCGACCCCGGCGCCCGCGGACCCGGCGGTGATGTGCCCCGTCATCTCGGTCGCGGGGGCCACGCCCAACCGCGCCATCGTCGGCTTCAGGGGCGTCGGCACCGACGGCGACACGGACGCCGACTGGGCGGTCGACTCCGGCGGCGCGGACGTCGTGACCTTCGACGGCACGACGCTCGCGCGCGAGCGCCACGTCCGCGTCGCCACGCCGCCCGGCTACGTCTGCGAGTTCTTCGTCCCGGGCACGGGCGACGAGCAGTGCTTCGGCTGGGATCCGTTCATGGTCGGCGGGCGGCGAAAGATGCGGCAGGTGCAGCGCATCGTGGTGAACCACGACGCGCGCCGCCCGCGCTCGTACGGCGACGCGCTCCTGGGCGGGACGCACGCCTCCATCGCGATCCTGGTCGCCAACCCGGAGGACCGCGGCTGGCAGGACCTCACGGGCGGCGATCCCGCCTGGGCGGACGCGCGGAGCGTGTTCGAGCACGAGCACCCCGCCATCTACGCCCACGATCAGTTCCTCACCGGCGAGGCGTGGGCGCTCGCGTTCGACCCCACGTCGAACGTCCCCTGGTACGCCAACCAGTTCCGCATGGCGAGCCTCCCCGGCTACGCGTCGATGGCGCGGCCGTCGGTGACGGCGCTCCACGGGCTGTGGTGGGGGAACCAGGAGCCGCCCCTGCCGCACCTGTGGATCTGGGAGGAGGACGCGGATCCGGTCGACGCCTCGAAGCGGGACGGCGTGCAGTCGATCGCCTTCTGCGACGACGGCACGATGTGGGTCGGCTCGGAGTCGCACGGGCTCGCCTTCCGGGGAAGCCGCGACGCGACGTTCACCAAGGTCGGCAGCCCGCCGGACGGCGGCGGCGTGCTCGCCGTCGCGTGCGATCCGCTGGACCGCGGGGTGTGGGTGGGGCTCTCCTGGGGCGGCTTCGCGCGGTACCGGGGCGGCCGGTGGATCCGGGACATCGCCTGGGACGCGCTGCCCGCCTCGGCGCGGGGGCCGGTGCGCTCCATCCAGATCGATCGATGGGCGAGCCCGCGCATCGTCTACCTGGCGCACCTCGCGTCGAAGTTCGGGCCGGGGGGCGTGACCGCGTACGACGGTCCGTGACGCGCGCCGGCCGCCGCCGCCCTCCCTCGGGCGAGGGCGGCCGGCTTCACTCCCCGCTGGTGTAGTCGCGCTCGATGACCTCGCCCGGCCGCGGATCGGCGAGGAGGAGGCCGAGCGCGTCCATCAGGATCCACTTCTGCAGCGCCGCGTCGTCGGGCCGCCCGAGGGAGTGGCCGACGACGAAGCCGCGCGGGCAGAGCGCCCGCGGCGGGCGTGCCTGGCGGGTCTCCTCGGGCTCGACGGTCACCACGACGGTGGGGATGCCCACCATCTCGATCGCCCGCTGCACGGTGACCACCGTGCGGTGGCACAGGCGTCAGCCGCCGGTGAGGAGCACCGCGCCCGGGCGCTCGCGGTCCACCTCGCGCACGAGGGCGGGGATGGTCTTCTCCCGCAGCTCGCGCAGCGCCTGGCTGAAGCCGAGCGAGAAGTGGCGCTCGGTGAGCCCGCGCACGCGCCCCTCGCGCGCGAGCTCGTGGAGCCGATCGATCGGGAACACGCAGTTCAGGTCGCGATCCACGCAGGCGTGATCGTAGTGCGTGTCGTCGTAGCGGAGGTCCTTCGCCGCGACGTCGCTCCCGATGACGCGCCAGGTGGCGTCGCCCTCGGTGTTGAACGGCGCGTCGTCGCGGTGCCGCACCCCCGCCGTCGAGACCAGGCAGATGGAGGTCTCCTCGAGCTTTCCCTGGAAGGGCGTGAACGGCACGCAGTAGCGGGAGAGCTCGAGCGGCTTGGGCTCGGCGGTGGCCATCTCGCCTCCGTCACTTCAGCTTGTCGAGCGCCGCCATGATCTTGTCGGTGGGCGGCTGCTCGGCGATGTCGTGGATGTCGACGTAGGCGATCTTCCCCTGCTTGTCGACCACGAAGATGGCGCGCTCGCAGATGCCGCTCTCGCCGCGCAGGACGCCGTAGAGGGCGGCCACGTAGCCGTGCGGCCAGTGATCGGACAGGAGCGGGAACGACAGCCCGCCCATCGACTTCGCCCACGCCTCGTTCGTGTGGACCTGATCCGTGCTGATGCCCAGGACCTGGGCATTGCGCCGCTCGAACTCGGAGAGATCCTCCTCGTACGAGGGCATCTGGACGGTTCAGACGGGGGTGTAGGCGGCGGGGTAGAACGCCAGCACCACGTTCTTCTTGCCGCGGTAGTCCGACAGGCGGATCTTCCGCCGGGCGTCCCCTTTACCGGCGGTGTTGCCGGTGGCCATCAGCTCGAAGTCCGGCGCCTCGTCGCCGACCTCCAGCCGCCAGACGGGCTTCGGCTTTGCTGCCATCGAGTGGCTCCTTTCGTCGTGGACAGGACACGAGTTAATCAGTACGTCACTGTGCGTCGAGAACGCCCGGGGGGCACCCCGAAAAGGACAATGAGTGTGATCGGTCGCTTTGCTAAGGGTTCCTCATGGATCTCCTGACGCGGTTCGCCGGTAACGTGCGGCGCCTCCGGGCGAAGAAGAAGCTTTCGCAGAAGGCGCTGGCCGACAAGGTCGGGATCTCCGTTTCGTACGTCTCCATGCTCGAGCGCGGGCAGCGCTCGCCGCCGCTCGAGACCATCGAGAAGATGGCCAAGGCGCTGGGCGTCCCGCCCGCCAACCTGCTCGGCAAGTGAGCCGCGCGACGGAGCGCCTCGACCCGCGGTGACCGCCCGGCGGTCCCCGCGGCGCGAGCCCGGCGGCGCGTCTCCTTCACAATGAGTGAGTAGCGGGCTGCCGGCCGGGCGTGGGATCGGCGTGCCCGCCCGCCGCCGGTGCGCGCCCGGCCGCGCGACTGCGGTATGACGGCACGCATGACGCCTGCCCTGCTCGCGCTCGCCCTGGGGACCTTCAGCATCGTCGCGGCGGACCCCGCGACCGGCCAGATCGGCGTGGCGGTGCAGTCGAAGTTCCCGGCCGTCGGCGCGATCGTCCCGGCGGCCCGGGCCGGCGCGGGCGCGATCGCCACGCAGTCGCTCGCCAACGGCGCCTGGAAGGCGGAGGGCCTCCGGTTGCTCGGCGACGGCGTGGCGCCCGAGGAGATCGTGCGGCGGCTGGTCGAGGCGGATCCGGACGCGCAGGACCGGCAGCTCGGCGTCGTGGACGCGAAGGGCCGCGCGGCCACCTTCACCGGCTCGCGCTGCTTCGCGCACGCGAGCGGCCTCTCCGGCGACGGCTTCGCCGTGCAGGGGAACGTGCTCGCGGGACGGGCGGTGGTGGAGGCGATGGCCCGGGCGTACGAGGCGGCCCGCGACGCGCGCAAGCCGCTCGCGGAGCGGCTGCTGCTCGCGCTCGAGGCGGGCCAGCGCGCCGGCGGCGATCGACGCGGGCAGGAGAGCGCCGCGCTCCTCGTCGTGAAGCCCGGCGGCGGCTACGGCGGCGCCGGCGACGTGTGGGTGGATCTGCGGGTGGACGATCACGCGCGCCCGATCGCCGAGCTGCGCCGGCTCTACGAGGACGTGCACCAGTACTACTTCGGCGAGACGCGGCAGGCGCTGCCGCTCGACGCCGGCCGCGCCCGCAGGGTGCAGGCCGCCCTCGCCAGGACCGGGTTCCTGAAGTCGAAGCCGTCCGGCGCCTGGGACGAGGCGAGCCAGCGCGCGCTCGAGGACTTCATGGGGTGGGAGAACCTCGAGGGACGCATCCGCCGGGACGGCACCGTCGACGCGCTCGTGCTGGACCACCTGCTGCGCGTGGCGCGCGCGAAGCGGTGAGCCGTCCGCCCGTACGCCCGACCCGCCCCGCCCAAGGAATCGCCGCGCGCGCCCGGGAGTTCCATTCTCCCGGGCGCCGGGGTTGGACCGACAATATCTGCGGTCCGGGGGCAGAGCGCGGATGGAGCGGAGATTCGGCCGGAGAGGGTTCCTGAAGGGCGCGGCGCTGGTGAGCGCGGCGGGTGCGGTCGGCGCGTTCCCGTCCGGCGCCGCCGCCCGGCAGGCCGCTCCCACCGCCGAGCGGGTGACCTTCCAGGTGCCGGGGCTCGACCCTGCCCATCACGGCCTGCGCGTGGCGCAGCTCTCGGACCTGCACGTCGGCCCGCGCACGCCCGATCACGTGGTCCGCGCCGCCATCGACGAGGCGAACGCCTTTTCGCCGGATCTCGTCGTGCTCACCGGCGATTACCTTTCCCACTCCAAGCGCGAGCTCGAGGCCATGCGCGCGCTCCTCGGCGGCCTCACCGCCCCGACCATCGCGGTGCTCGGGAACCACGACGTGTGGGTGGATCCGAGGGGCGCCGCCGCGGCGCTGCGCGGCCACGGCTACGAGGTCCTCGAGAACGCCTGGACGTCGATCCGTCTGCGGGGTGCCCCGTTCCAGGTCGTCGGCGTCGGCGATCACCTCACGGACCGCGACGACGTCCGCCGCGCGGTGCGGGGGCTCACCGGCGGCCCCACTCCCCTCGTGCTGGCCCATGGGCCCAGGACGGCGCGGGCCCTCGAGCGGCTCGGGCGCCCGAGCCTGTGCCTCTCCGGCCACACCCACGGCGGGCAGATCAACATCCCCATCTTCACGCCCCTGCTGCTCGCCACCGTGATCCGCGAGCCTTACCTGCGCGGCCGCTACGCGCTCGACGGCGGCGTGCAGCTGTACGTGAACCGCGGCATCGGCATGTCCGGCATCCGCGTCCGGGTGAACTCCCCCGCCGAGGTGACGCTGGCGACGCTCCAGCGTGCCGAGCCCGCCTAGCGCGCCCGCCACCCGGAAGACCGCGCGGGGATGCGAGAGATCCCTTACGCTCTGCGCGGAGATCCGCATGAGCCGACCCGCGACCGCCCCCTCCGCGACCGATCCGCGCCGCCTCGACGAGGCCATCGCGCGCCTCCGCGACGGCGCGCCGATCTGGGCGCGCGCCTCGCTCCCGGAGCGCATCGCGCTGGCACGCTCGATGGCCCGCGGCACGGCGCGGACGGCCGAGCGCGCGGTCGCGGCGGCGTGCGCGGCCAAGGGGATCGCGCCCGGGTCGCCGCTCGCGGGCGAGGAGTGGCTGAGCGGGCCCTACGTCGTCCTGCGGCAGCTCCGGCTCGTCACCCGCTCGCTGCAGGCGCTCGCGCGCCACGGGAACACGCCCGTCGGCGCGACGGGCGAGACGGAGGACGGCCGGCTGACGGTGGGGGTGTTCCCCGCGTCGCCCACCGATCGCGCGCTGTTCCTGGGCGTCCACGCCGAGGTGCACTTCGAGGAGGGCGTCGGCGAGCGCGAGCTCCACGAGACGAGGGCGCGCTTCCACAAGGCGCCGGACCACGACGGGCAGGTCTGCCTCGTGCTCGGCGCCGGGAACGTCAACGCCATCCCGCCCGCGGACGTCGTCACCAAGCTCTTCAACGAGGGGAAGGTCTGCATCCTCAAGATGAACCCGGTGAACGCCTACCTCGGGCCGATCCTGGAGGAGGCGTTCGCGGAGGCGATCGCGCGCGGCTTCCTCGCCGTCGTGTACGGCGGCGCGGAGGAGGGCTGGCACCTCGCGCACCACCCCGGCGTGGACGAGGTGCACATCACCGGCTCCGACCGCACGCACGACCTCATCGTGTGGGGACCGCCGGGCCCGGAGCGCGCCGCGCGGATGGCGCGGGGCGATCCGCTGCTGCGCAAGGAGATCACGAGCGAGCTCGGCAACATCACGCCGGTGCTGGTGGTGCCCGGCCCCTGGGACGCGCGGACGCTGGCGGCCCAGGCGGAGAGCATCGCCGGCATGGTCACGCACAACGCGTCCTACAACTGCATCGCCGGCAAGATGCTCGTCACGGCCCGCGGGTGGCGCCAGCGGGACGAGCTGCTCGCGGCGGTCGAGCGCTTCGTCGCGCTCGTGCCCCCTCGCCGCGCGTGGTACCCCGGGTCGGCCTCGAGCTACCACCGGCTCCTCGACGGCCGCGCCGGCGTCCGGCGGGTCGGCGAGGCCCGCCCCGACGAGCTCCCCTGGGCGCTGGTGCCCGGCGTGGAGCCGGACCCCGACGACGCGGCGTTCCGGCAGGAGCCGTTCTGCGCGGTGCTCTGGGAGACCTCTGCCGGCAGCGCCGATCCGCTCGAGTACCTCGACGCGGCGGTGACCCTCGCCAACGAGACGCTGTGGGGCACGCTCGCGGCGCACATCGTCGTCCATCCGCGCACCGCCTCCGACCCCGCGGTGCGGCCCGCGCTCGAGCGCGCCATCCGCGCCCTGCGCTACGGGTCCGTCTCGGTGAACTGCTGGGCGGGGTACGGCTTCGCGTTCGGCACGACGCCGTGGGGCGCCTACCCCGGCGCGACGCTCACGGACATCCAGAGCGGCCGCGGGTTCGTGCACAACGCGCTCATGCTGGAGCGCGTGGAGAAGAGCGTCGTCCGCCATCCGGCGGTGACGTTCCCGAAGCCGCCCTACTTCCCGAGCCACCGCACCGCGCAGGCGCTGGGGCGCGGGCTCACGCGGCTCGAGGCGCGCGGCCTCACCGCGCTGCCGGCCGTGGTCGCGGCGGGCCTCCGCGGCTGAGCGGCGCGTGTCCGTGAGATCGGCGACGCGCCCGGCGCGTCCCGTGGCCCTGCGGCTCGACTCCTCGAACGGCCCGTGATGTGCTCACCCCGTTCGCGCGACCGCGCGGCGGGGGGCGTCATGGTGAAGAGCTTTCTCCTCTCGTGGCTCGCGAGGAAGTACTCGGGGGCCGATCTCGCCGGGTTCGAGCGCGATCAGCCCGAGGACTGGCTCGTGTGGGAGGCCGGACCGTGGCGACCGCCGTCGGCCGGCCGGGACACCATGCTCGCCGCCCCGGTGGCGCGGCAGGCGTCGGTGGGCGAGTCGCTCGCCATCGCGCTGAGCGCGAGGGACGGCGGACCGACGGTGCGGCTCGGGCGGGCGCCCCAGAACGACGTCGTCGTGGACGACGGCACCCTCTCGCGCAACCACCTCGTGCTGCGCCGTGCCGGTGACGGCGGGTGGACCATCGAGGACGCCGGGTCGTCGAATGGCAGCCGGGTGAACGGCCTGCGGCTGGGCCGGGCCCCGGTCCGGCTCGAGCCGGGCGCGCGCATCGAGGCCGGCGCGGTGAGGTTCACCTTCTACGACGCCTCGACGCTGTACCTTCGCCTGCGCGGCGCGGCCTGATCTCTCGGCGACGTCCGAGGCGACCTCTAGGCGCCCGTCAGCGCGGTCCTCAGCGCGAGCCGCGACGCCCGCCTCACCCGCGCCTCGCGCTCGCGCCGCCGCTCGTCCTCGCTCTCCGTCAGGAGCGGCGGAGCGCGCGTCGGGCGGCCCGCGTCGTCGAGGGCGACGAAGGTGAGGTACGCGTCGCAGCAGCGGCGCCGCTCGCCCGTGCGGGGGTCCTCGGTGGACACCTCGACGTTCACCTCCATGGAGGTCGCGAAGACCGCGGTCACGTGCGCGACCAGGATCGCCATGTGCCCGATGCGCACCGGGGCGAGGAAGGAGAGCTGGTCGAGCGACGCGGTCACGACCGGCAGGCGCGCGTGGCGCATCGCCGCCATGCCGGCGGCGAGGTCGGTCCACTGCATCACCATGCCGCCGAAGGCGGTGCCGAGGGAGTTGGCGTCCCCCGGCATGACGAGGTGCGTGACCTCGACGCGCGAGGCGGAGGCGGGCTTGGGCTCCATGGGCGACCTCTATACGCGACGGCGCGAGCGCCCGCCCCCCTTTCCCGACGGTCGGACGGCCGCTATAGAATCCGCCCCCGCTCCGGAGCCCGCCCATGCCGCTCGAAGTGACCCTCATCGACCACGCCCGCGACCCGCTGACGAAGCTCTACGGCGCGTACCGCACCTGCTACACCCCCAAGACGCCGGGGGAGGTCTGGGGCGAGATCCGCGACGGGCGCATCGCGCCGGAGACGATCCGCGAGTTCATCCAGGAGCGGCTGAAGACGGGCCACGCCTCCCCGCTCGAGCAGGTGGTGTTCTGGTTCGGGATCTCCGGTGTCTCGCGGGCGCTCTCGCACCAGTTCGTCCGCCACCGCATCGGCATCTCCTTCGAGCAGCAGTCGCAGCGGTACGTCCGCTACAAGGAGGAGCGGCTCGACTACGTCATGCCGAAGACCTGGCGTGAGGCGCACGGGATGGCCGACGAGTACGACCGGCTCATGCGCGAGATCACGCGGGTCTACGAGCTCGCCCTCGCCAAGGGGATCCCGGCCGAGGACGCGCGCTTCGTCCTCCCGAACGCCACGCCCACGAACTTCCAGGTGATGGTGAACTTCACCGAGCTGCTGCACATCGCCGACCTCCGGCTGTGCTGGCGCGCCCAGTGGGAGATCCGCCACATGGTCGCGCTGATGCGGCGCGAGGTCATGAAGGCGATCCCGGAGATCGGCGGGTACCTGCAGCCGAAGTGCGGCGACAAGCGGATGGGGTACTGCGACGAGCCGCGCAAGGAGTGGGAGAAGTGCCCGCTCGGGAAGGTGCGGCCGCACAAGGAGCAGCTCCTGGACGTGTTCCGCGAGTACCGCGCCGGCAACCTCGTCCCACTCGCCGAGGAGCATCTGCGGACGGTCGAGGACGCCGGGAACGAGGAGTAGCGCTCGCCGGGGGCGGCAGGCCCCGTGAGATCTCGTGCAGCGCCCCGCCCGGTGGCCCGCGCCTCGGCGGCCTGCGCCCCGGGCGGTCCCGGCCGCTGGCGTGGCGGTCCGGTACAATCCGCGGCCGGAGCTCCCATGAAACCAGCCGTGAAGGTCGCGCTCGCCGCGGCGCTCGCCGTCGCGCAGTCCGCGCACGCCCAGGTCCAGAACGCGCTCGACCGCGAGCAAGGTCTCCCCGCGGGGCTCTCGCTCCCCGTCCTGGGCGCGGCGGCGGCGGAGGAGCCCACCGCGCTGACGGTGAATCCGGCGGGCGTGGGGTTCGTGCCGCGGCTGGCGGTGCACGGCTTCTACGAGCGGGAGGTCACCCCCGAGTCGCGCGCCGAGGCGTTCTACGCCGCCGACGGGTTCGGGCCGCTCGGCGTGGGGTTCGGCATGCAGTGGGTCCACCCCGGGGACGGCGACGGCGCGCGCTACCGGAAGACGACCCTCGCCCTCGCGATCACGAACGCGCGCACCTACTCCGTCGCGTTCGCCTGGAACCGCTGGAGCTCCCACCACGACGCCCTCGAGGAGCTGGCGAGCTGGGACGTGGGGCTCACGCTGCGCCCGGCGCGCTGGCTGAGCGTCGCGGCGGCGATGCGCGATCGCGACGCGCGGCTCGCCGGCGAGCGGCTCCCGGTCCACTACGACGTCGGCGTCGCCACGCGGCTGTGGCGCGACGGGCTGACCCTGTCGCTCGATCTGCTCGGCGACGACGACCGGCGCGACTCGCTGAGGGCCACGCACGTCGCGGGGGGCCTCGGGATCGAGCTCCGCAGCGGCCTCGCCCTGTCCGCCCAGTTGCAGGTCCCGCTGCGCGACCTCCCCACCGGCGAAAGCCCGGCCGGGGTCGTGGCGCTCTCCTGGAACGGCCCGCACGGCGGCTGGATCGGCGGCGCCGTCCCCGTGAGCGAACAGACCGGCTGGATGACCGGGGTGCGGCTCTCGTCCGAGCGCTACCGCTCGGCGGCGAGCGCGCACGAGGTCCCCGCCGTCGACGTCGAGCGCGCCCTGGAGCCCCCCCGCCGCTTCCTGTTCTTCACCTTCGGCGAGCCGGATCCCTACGGCCGGCTCCTCCGGCGCCTCGGAGAGGCGCGCGACGATCCGGAGGTGGCGGCGATCGCCGTGCGCATCGAGGGCCTGGGGCTCGGCGCAGGGCGCGCCGAGGAGCTGCGCGGCGCGCTCGCCCGCATCCGCGAGCGGAAGCCGGTGCTCGCGTACCTCGCCGGCGGCGGCACGACCGAGTACTGGATCGCGAGCGCCGCCACCGCGCTCGCGGCCCAGCCGGGATCGACGCTCTTCGTGAACGGGCTCTCCACCTCGACGCTGTTCGTGAAGGACACGCTCGCCCGCCTCGGGGTGGCGTTCGAGGTGGTGAAGCGCGGCGCGTACAAGACGGCCCCCGAGCCGCTCGTCCGGAGCGACGCGTCGCCCGAGGCGCGAGAGGTGACCGCCTCGGTCCTCGACGACCTCTACGCCCGGATCGTCGCGGACGTCGCCGCGGCGCGGCGGCTCCCCGAGGAGCGCGTCCGCGCCCTCGTGGACCGCGGCCTGTTCGGCGCCGAGGATGCGCAGCGGGAGGGCCTCCTCGACGCGGTGCTGTGGCCCGACGAGCTCGAGGGCTGGGCGCGGCGCGTGACCGGCCGGCGCGTGCAGCTCAGCAGCGGCTACGCGCCGGACGAGGAGCGTCAGGCGCAGCGCTGGGGCCCGGCGGCGGTCGTGGAGATCGTCCGCGTGGAGGGCGCCATCGCGGGCGGC
The DNA here is from genome assembly GCF_000017505.1 of Anaeromyxobacter sp. Fw109-5. Lineage (NCBI taxonomy): Bacteria > Pseudomonadati > Myxococcota > Myxococcia > Myxococcales > Anaeromyxobacteraceae > Anaeromyxobacter > Anaeromyxobacter sp. Fw109-5. Next base: position 1,340,337 of record NC_009675.1, on the reverse strand, counting down.
AAGAGCCGCGGCGATCGGCTCGGGATGCCCGCCATCGCGGGCGCGGAGACCATCTCGGCCCAGCTCCGCCGCGCCGCCGACGACTCGGCCGTGAAGGCGATCGTGCTCCGCGTCGACTCGCCCGGCGGCGACGGCGTGGCCTCGGACCGGATCTGGCGCGAGGTGCAGCGCGCCCGGCGGCGCAAGCCGGTCATCGCCTCCATGGGCGACCTGGCGGCGAGCGGCGGCTACCTCGCCGCGGTGGGCGCGGACGAGATCCTCGCCGAGCCCTCCACCCTCACCGGCTCGATCGGCGTGTTCGCGCTCAAGCCGGATCTCTCCGGGCTCCTCTCCAAGCTCGGCGTCGGCCGCGACGCCACGGCCCGCGGCGAGAACGCCCAGCTCACCAGCGTCGCCAAGCCGTGGGCCGGGCCGGAGCGCGCCGCGGTCGAGCGGGAGATCGACCGGTTCTACGCGCACTTCGTCGCGCGCGTCGCGGAGGGACGCAAGCTCGACCCCGCGGTGGTCGAGACCGTCGCCGCCGGGCGAGTCTGGACCGGGCGGCAGGCGCAGGAGCGGCACCTCGTGGATCGGCTCGGCTCCCTGGAAGACGCCCTCCAGCTCGCCCGCGAGCGCGCAGGGCTCCGGCCGCGCGACGTCGTGCTCGTCCGGACGGCGAAGGGAGGGGAAGACGGCCAGGATCCGTTCACCGCAGGCATCCTGGGCGCGCGGGGCGACCCGCTCGTCCGCGCGCTCGGCGCGGTGCCGGAGCTCCGCGCGCTCGCGCTCGTCTCGGAGATGGGGACCGTGCTCGCGTTGCCGGTCGAGTGGGTGGCCGAGCCACCGGCGCCGTAGACGTGGGAGCGGGCGGGCGCGGGGACGCGCCGGGGGGACAGACCCCACGGGGCCATACGGAAGCTTTCGCTTCGGGATCTTTTTTGCTATGTGATCACTTGTCTCTCTTCCGCCAGCGCCGTACGTTTCTCGGCGGCGGGGAGACGAGCCCCTGGTCGGCAGGTTGCTGGCGAGTTCGTGCCGCGTGACGCGCGGCGCGCTGCGAGCGACGCGACGGGGGCGGCGGTTCGCGGACCACCGAACGCCAACGAGCCGCGGACGGCGCCAGATCCAGACGCATGACGGTCGTGCCGCGAGGGCGATTCCTTCGCCCCGCTGCCGGAGCAGACGACAGCATGAGTGACAACGAGCAGACCCCGACTCCGGTCGCGAGCGGGGCCCCTCAGAACCCGCAGTCCAGCACCGCACCCGAACCCGAGGGCGGCGCGCAGCCCACCGGCCCCGGGGGAGCCCCCGGCCAGAGCGGGCGGCGCCGCCGGCGCCGTCGCGGCCGCCGCGGTCGCGGCGGTCCTCCGGGCCAGGGTGGCCCGACGGTCGCGGGGCCGAACGGCCAGCCGGCCACGGCGCAGGCGCCGAACGGGGGAGCACCCGCCCCTCAGGCCCAGCCCGGCGGACAGGCGGCGCCGGAGGTGACCGAGGAGGTCGAGGGCGTCCTCCAGTTCGAGGGCAAGGGCAACGGCTACCTGCGCGATCCGAAGCGCAGCTACCTGCCGCAGCCGTTCGACGTCGAGGTGCCGCGCTGGCTCATCGACCGCATGCACCTGCAGGCCGGCCTGCTCGTGAAGGGGCAGGCCACCGCCCGAAACATGAAGCGGGTGCTCGCGCGCGTCGACCAGCTCGAGGGCACCGACCCGATGGCGGTCGCCCGCCGGACGCACTTCCACAACCTCACCGCGACCGATCCGACCGAGCGGCTCGTCATGGAGACGCGCGCGGACGAGATGATCGGCCGCGTGCTCGACCTCGTCTCGCCCATCGGCCTCGGGGCGCGCGGCCTCATCACCTCGCCGCCGAAGGCCGGCAAGACGATCATGCTGCAGCGGATCGCCCAGGCGATCACCGCCAACCGCCCGGACGTGCACCTCACGGTCCTGCTCGTGGACGAGCGGCCCGAGGAGGTCACCGACATGAAGCGGAACATCAAGGGCGAGGTGGTCGGCTCCTCGAACGACCGCCCGACGGAGGAGCACATCCACGTCGCCGAGATGGTGCTCGAGCGCGCCAAGCGGCTGGTCGAGGGCGGCAAGGACGTCGTCATCCTGCTCGACTCGATCACGCGCCTGTCGCGCGCCTACAACAAGGAGGTCGAGTCCTCCGGACGGACGCTGACCGGCGGCGTCGACTCCCGCGCGCTCGAGCGGCCCAAGCGGCTGTTCGGCTCGGCCCGCAAGGCCGAGGAGGGCGGGTCGCTCACCATCATCGCGACGGCCCTCATCGACACCGGGTCGCGCATGGACGAGGTGATCTTCGAGGAGTTCAAGGGCACCGGCAACATGGAGGTCGTGCTCTCGCGGCAGCTCGCCGAGCGCCGCATCTTCCCGGCGATCGACATCGGCGCCTCCGGCACGCGCAAGGAGGAGAAGCTCTTCTCGCCGAAGGAGATCGAGAAGGTCCGCCGCCTGCGCGGCGCCCTCGCCTCCCTGAAGCCGGTGGAGGCGATGGAGCGGCTCCTCAAGAAGCTCTCCGAGTTCGAGACGAACGACGAGTTCCTCCAGAGCTTCTGAGCGCGTGGCCGGGCCGCCCTCCGCGAGCGGAGGCGCGGCCCGTGCGTATCCGCGCGCGAGCCGCTATCATTCGCGCCCGATGGACTCGCGCGCCGCGCCCCCCCGCCCCGCTCCGACCTGCGCCCCGCCGCCCGCGCCCGAGGCGGTGCTCGTCGTGGACGACGACGAGCTCATCCTGAAGGCGCTCGCGCGCATCCTGGAGAGCTCGGGGTTCGCGCCCCGCTGCTACTCCTCCCCCGCCGCCGCCCTCGAGGCCCTCGAGGCGGAGCGGCCGGCGGTGATCATCTCCGACTACATGATGCCGGGGATGGACGGCGTCTCCTTCCTGAACCAGGCACGGGCGCGCTACCCGGGGGCGATCCGCATCCTGTGCACGGCGGCGGACGACTTCCGCGTCGCCCTCGAGGCGGTGAACTCGGGGGAGGTCTACCGGATCGTCTCGAAGCCCTGGCACCAGGCCGAGCTCGTCACGACGGTCACCCAGGCGGCCGAGGCGGGCCGGCTGCGGCGCGAGAACGAGCGGCTCACCGGGGAGGTCCAGCGCCACAACGGACAGCTCCGCGAGATGAACGCGCGCCTCGAGGAGATGGTCCGCGTCCGCACCCAGGCGCTGCTCGAGGGGCTCATCGCCGCGCTCGACTACCGCGACGCCGAGACGCAGTGGCACTCGCGGCGCGTGTCGCTCTTCGCGCGTCGCCTGGCCCAGCAGCTCGGGCTCGCGGAGCCCGAGCTCACCACCATCGAGCACGGCGCGCTCCTGCACGACATCGGCAAGATCGGCGTGCGCGACCGGGTGCTGCTGAAGCCCGGGCCGCTCACGACCGACGAGTGGAGCGAGATGAAGCGCCACCCCGAGCTCGGCTGGGCCCTGCTCCAGCGGGTGGACTACCTGCGGCCGGCGTCCTCGATCGTCCTCCAGCACCAGGAGAAGTGGGACGGCACGGGGTACCCGGCCGGCCTGCGCGCCGAGGAGATCGTCATCGGGGCGCGCATCTTCCACGTGGTCGACACGCTCGACGCGATCACGAGCGACCGGCCCTACCGGCGCGCCCGGCCGTTCGAGCACGCGCGCGCCGAGATCACCCGCTGCAACGGCACCCAGTTCGACCCGGCCATCGTCGAGGCGTTCCTGGCGGTGCCGCCCGAGGAGTGGGAGCGGATCCGGCTCGACGTCGAGACGGTGGCGGTGCTCTCCGCGGACCTCGCCGAGAGCCCGCCCGCGCCCGAGGAGCTCGCCGCGGCCCTCGACGCGCTGCGGGGCTAGGGCGGAGACCACTTGGCCTGATTCGCTACTGCGGCGCGCGCTGGCTGGCTGCGCCGGGCAGACTCGGCCCTGCGCTGCTCGACGTGCCTTTCAGGCACGCCTCCGCTGCTCGGCCCTCGTGTGCCCGGCTCGCCGACGCCATCGTGCGCCTCGCTACGCGACTCAGACCAAGCGGGCTCCGCTTTTAGCGCAGCTCGATCCCGAGCAGCGCGGCCGTCTGGCCGGCCGCGAGCTCGATCGTCGCGCCCGCGGCGCGCCCGTCCTGCGTCCGCAGCTCGATCCGGTGCCGCCCCGGCGCGAGCTGGACCCCCCGCACCTCGTCCGGCGCGAGCGGTGGCAGCCGCGGCTCCCCGTCCACGACCAGCGTCGCCGCCGCGCGCGGCTGCACCACCAGCCTGCCCGTCGCGCCGGGGACGGCGAGCGGCGCGGGGGCCGCAGGACCGTCCGCACCGGGCGAGGTCGCCGCGAACACGAGCGACGCGGCGAGCGCGAGGGACGCGACCACCCCGCCCGCGAGCGCCGCCCGCCCGCCGCGGCGCCGGAGGGCCCGCACCGCGCCGAGGGGGGCCGGGGCCGGCGCGGCGGGGAGGTCGTCGAGCCGCAGCGCGATCACCTGCGTCTCCTCGGGCGGCGAGGGATCGGCGGGCGCCCGCTCCTCGTGGCGCAGCCGCTCGAGCCGGTCGAGCTCGGCCCGGAGCTCGTCGGGGAACGCGCGTGCCATGAAGCGGGCGAGCGCGGGGGGATCGCCGGCCGGCGAGCCCGCGTGCGTCCAGGGGACGAGCGCGTCGCGCAGCTCGCTCGCCCAGGCGAAGCGATCGGCCGGATCGCGCGCGAGCGCCTTGAGGACGATGGCGTCGAGGCCCCGAGGCACCGCCGGGTTCACCAGGGAGGGCGGCGCCACCTCCGCGCGGCGGACCTGCTCCAGCACCGCGAGCTCGGAGGGGCCGGAGAAGAGCCGCAGGCCGGTGAGCAGCTCGTGCAGCACCACGCCGAGCGCGAACACGTCGGAGCGCCGGTCCACCGGCCCGCCCGCGGCCATCTCCGGGCTCATGTAGCCGAACTTCCCGCGGAGGGCGGCGTCGCGGCGCGTGCGGAGCGCGGCCTGCGCGATGCCGAAGTCGATGACGCGCACCGAGCCGTCGAAGCCGAGCAGCACGTTCGCCGGCGAGACGTCGCGGTGCACCACCTGGAGCGGAGTGCCGCGCGCGTCGCGCTTGCGATGGGCGTGATCGAGCGCGTCCGCCACGCGCCAGCCGACGTAGGCGGCCAGCGGCAGGGGCAGGCGCTCGCCGCGTCCGCGGGCGCGCGCCACGAGCGCGCGCAGGTCGCGCCCGGGCACGTAGTCCATCGCGATGTAGTACCCCTCCCCGTGCTTGCCGAGCTCGTGGATGGAGACGAGGCCGGGGTGGTCGAGCTGCACGACCAGCCGCGCCTCGTCGAGGAACATCTGGATGAACTCACCGTCCTCCGCGAGGGTGGGGAGGATCCGCTTGAGCGCGAACAGCCGCCCGGAGGCGTCGTCGCGCCGGGCCGCCACGTACACCTCCGCCATGCCGCCGATCGCGATGCGGTCGAGCAGCAGGTAGCGGCCGTATGGGATGGGCTTTCGCAATCGGGCGCTCGTCCCCGCCGGGGGCTATCATAGCGGCATGCCCACGAGCTGCCACGCCTGCGGGGCGGCAGTCCGCATCGACGGGCCGGTGGGACGCCGGACCACCTGTCCCGAGTGCGACTCCGACCTGCACGCCTGCATCAACTGCCGGCACTACGACGAGTCCTCCGCGCACGAGTGCCGCGAGCCGCACGCGGAGCACATCGTCGACAAGATCGCCTCGAACGCCTGCGACCTGTTCCAGCTCGGGGACGGCGCCTCGCGGCGGCGCAAGAGCTCGCGGGCGGCGCGCGACCAGCTCGGGGCCCTCTTCGGCGAGGGACCCGCGCCGGCGGACGACGACCCGCGCGACGCGCTGGAGGCGCTGTTCCGCAAGAAGTGAGGGCGCGGCGCGGGCGAGCCGCCGCGCCAACGGGAGAGGCCGCGGCCCGGAGCTCGTCCGGACCGCGGCCCCGTCTCGCCCGGCGGGCGAGGAGCGGCGCGCTACGGGTTCGGGCGCTTCGCGCAGTCCATCGGATCGGCGCAGGCGTAGCCGAGCGCCGCGACGTCGAGCCGCGTGCCCCCGAAGTGGCAGTCGGCGCACACGAGCGCCTCGGCCTTGGGCGCGACCTCGTGGTTGATGTTCATGTACATGCGGGTGGCGGCAAACTTCCAGTCCGCGTCGGTGAGCGACGCGCCCGCCTGGAGCTGGCCCGCGGCGATCGCGCCGTCGGTGAGCACGTCATTCCAGATGGCCTGGAGCTGCTCCGCGGTGACCGGGTTCGGGATCGTCGGCCCGTCCCAGAAGCCGCCGGGGCCGAACACGTGCGGGGCGATGACGAAGGAGCCGTCCGCCATCACCGGCTGGTGTCCCTTCATCTCCTTGAAGGGGTAGATCTTCGCGCCCGCCGTGGCAGCGGCGGTCGGCTCGGCGAGGACGAGCGGCTCATTGCCCGGCGTTCCGGCGGCCGGGTCGACCGCGTCCTTCAGCGTCACGTGGTACGCCTTCCCGTCGTACCAGCGGTAGACCGGCTTCACGTTCTGCTGCTTCAGGAACGTGCCCTTCATCCAGTTGTACTCGAGATGTCCCTCGGGAACCTGGATGGACGCGGCGCCGCCCACGCACGCCGCGACGAGCTCCGCCGGCGCGCCGGGGTACTTGCAGTCCTTGTAGCCCGCGAGATCCCAGTTCCAGGTGACCTTCGTCTCCATCTGCCGGCTGAACTCGGGGATGTGGCAGGTCTGGCAGGCGATCGCCTTCGCGTGGGTGTTGTACGTGGAGTTCGCGTGGGGCGCGGGCGGGTGGCAGTCGGTGCAGGTCTTCGCCGCCGCCTCGAGCACCGGGATGGACACGCCGGAGCCGCCGATGAGGTGGTTCTCCGCCGCGTGGCAGTCGGCGCAGACCATCGCCTCCGCGCCGCCCATGTGGACGTCGGCGTCCCGCGACGGGTTCTTCAGCGGCGAGCCGAGATCGCCCATCTTCACGTTGTCGCCGCCGCCGGCGTTGAAGTGGCAGAAGCCGCAGTTGTCACGCCTCGGGGTGCCGACGCTCTTCGCGGAGGCGACGAGCACGTCGGAGAGCGAGGTCTCGGCGGGGACCGACCCGGCCTTCGCCGCGGCGCCGAACGCGGCGGGCGCCTTGGTGTAGCCCTTCGAGAGGTCGGCGTGGCAGATGAGGCAGTCCACGCGGCCCGGCTCGCTCGTCTGGTACGCGATGACGGCGGGAGCGGTGACGTTCCCGTTCGCGTCCTTCTGGACGTCCGAGCCGTAGCCGGCGTGGCACTGCGTGCAGCGCTTCTCGTTGGAGGGGGTCGACACGCAGAAGTTGTTGATGACGTTCTTCTTGCCGAAGCCGGCCTGGTCCTCGTAGCCGGCGAGGTTGGGCGTGGGGCCGGACCACTTGAAGTGGGCGCTCCCCACCATGGCCTGGGCCTCCGCCTCGTGGCACCCGATGCAGGCGGCCGTGACGGCGGGGCCGTCGGCGAACGGGCCGGTGAGGCGCGCCTCGTGGACCGCCGCCCCGGTCGTGCAGGCGTTCTCGAAGCAGATCTGGGCGTCGGTGCAGGCGCTCTCGCACACGGGCGTGCCGCTCGAGTCGTCGCACGTCTCGCACGGACCGCAGGTCTTGTCGGCGCAGGTGAGCTTGGGGGTGACGTCGTCGTCGGAGTCGCTGCAGCCCGCGAGCGCGAGGAGCGCGCCGAGCGCGACGGCGGCGAGGGACTTGTTGCCGTTCAAAGTGTGTCTCCTTGGTCGTGACGAACCGGAGCTGGTTGGACCCGCGCACGGAGTGACGCGAGCGGCGCCCCCTCGAGCAACTCCCATGCCGCGCAGACCTCGCGCGGAGCGCGACGGTCGGTACGCCCTCACGCAGAATCCGCGCGCTCGAGAGATCGATCCAGCCCGCCGGAGCGTAAACGGCGACGTTCACGCCGGCGTTAAGGGGCCGGCGTTAACGTGGTCACCGCGAGGCGCCGGTCAGCGCGTCTCGTCCGCGAGCCACGCCAGGTAGGGCGCGCTCCCCGCCTCGACGGGCAGCGCGAGCACCTCCGGCACGTCGTACGGGTGGAGCGCCAGGACGCGCTCGCGCAGCGCCTCGAACCGGCCGCGCGTCGTCTTGAGCACGAGCAGCGCCTCCGCGTCGTCGTGGACCTTCCCCTCCCAGCGGTAGATCGAGCGCACGGCGGGGACGACGTTGCCGCAGGCGGCGAGGCGCTCCTCGACGAGCGCGCGCGCGAGCTCCGCCGCCTGCTCGGGCGACGGCGCGGTGACGAGGACGACGAGGGCGTCTTCCATGGCAGCTCCGGCTAGAGGCCCGCGGCGCGGGAGATGATCTCCTTCATGATCTCCGACGTGCCGCCCGCGATGGTCATGACGCGCACGTCGCGCCAGGCGCGCGCGACGTCGGTCTCGAGGACGTACCCCATGCCGCCGTGGAGCTGCATGCAGTCGTACGCCACCCGCTGCGCGAGCTCGCAGGCGAAGAGCTTCGCCATCGAGATCTCCTTCACGGCCGGCTCCCCGCGCTGGAGCAGATCGCAGGCGCGGTACGTGAGCCAGCGCGCCGCCTCGATGGCGGTGAGGTGCTCGGCGAGCTTGTGCCGCCACACCTGCATGCGCGCGAGCGGCCGGCCGAAGGCGCTGCGCTCGCCGGCGTAGCGCATCGCGTCCTCCACCATGAGCTGCATGCCGGCCACCGCCTGCACCGCCGCGACGAGCCGCTCGCCCTGGAAGTTCGCCATCACGTGGTAGAAGCCCTGGTTCTCCTCGCCGAGGAGCCAGCGCGCCGGGACCCGGCAGTCCTCGAAGAAGAGGAGCGCGGTGTCGGACGAGGGGTTCCCCACCTTCTCGAGCGTCCGCGACACCTGGAAGCCGGGCGTGTCGGTGGGGAAGAGCAGGAGCGAGATCCCCTCGTGCCCCTCGCCGCCGGTGCGCACCGCCATGGTGAGGAAGTCCGCCCGCGCGCCGTTCGTGATCCACATCTTGGCGCCGTTCACGACGAGAGCGTCGCCGTCGCGGCGGGCGGTGGTGCGGATCGCCGCCACGTCGGAGCCCGCGTCCGGCTCGGAGATGGCGAGCGCGGCGACCTTCTCGCCGCGGATCGCCGGGGCGAGGAACTCGCGCTTCTGCTCCTCGGTGCCGAGGTCGGCGATGACGGGGATGGCCATCTCCCCGTGCACGAGCATGGCCATGGCGAGCCCGGCGTTGCGGCAGCGGACCAGCTCCTCGGCGTAGGCGACGACGTACCACCAGTCGAGCCCGGAGCCACCCCACTCCGGCGGGTGGCGGATGCCGAAGAAGCCGAGCTCGCCGAAGGTGCGGAACAGCTCGCGCGGGAAGGTGGCCGCGGCGTCCCAGGCGCGCGCGTGCGGCGCGAGCTCCTTCTCGCAGAAGTCGCGGACGGTGCGCCGGAAGGCCTGGTGGTCTTCGGTGAACGGGTCGAGGCCGGGCATGCGCTCTCGCATACCCGGACCGGCGGCGCCCCGCCAGCGCGCCGAGGGGGCCCGCTGCGGCGCCGGTCTATCGCCCGAGGAGCGCCTTCTTCAGATCGCCGTCCGCCGGCTCGCGGCCGAGCCAGTTGCGGAACATGGCGTCTGCGAAGTCCTTGCCCGGCACCGTCACCGGCGGGCCGCCGCCCGCCGCGCTGACCGTGGTCCCCTGCCCCGGCACGTAGGTCACGAACATCTCGGCCCCCTCGCGCATGTTCGGGACGGCCGGCTCGATCGACTTCAGCTGCTCGAGCAGCGCGTCGAGCTTCGGCCCCCGCGAGTTCGCGCGGAAGCCGTCGCGGTAGGCGTCCATGATCTGGCCCTTCTTCACGTCGCGAAGGAACACCATCCTCACGCGCTTCGGCGCGTCCGCCGCGACGATCGCCTCGGCGTCGCGCGACGGCGCCGCGAGGTAGAGGCCGCCCGCGTACACCTTGACCACGAACTTCTTCCGCAGCCCGGCGCCGTTCAGCTTGAGCTGCTGGCCTCCGACCTCGACGGCGTCGGGGAAGTCCACTCCGGCGACCTTCTTCGCGTGGGCGGGGAGCGCGACGGCGAGCGCGAGGGCGGCGGCGACGAGCTTCTTCATGGTTGACTCTCCGTGTCGAGGAGGTGAACCCGTGTTGTACCCGGGCCGTCCGCTCGATCCCCGGCCCCGCAAGGGGCGAGCCCGCCAGCCCGAGCGCGCCTCGCGGGGCGTCTCACACCGAGAGGTACCGCCCCTGGATCTCCGGGTCGGCCTCCAGCTCGGCGCGCGTGCCCTCGAACCGGACCTGCCCCTTCTCCAGCACGACGCCGCGGTCGCACAGCCGGACCGCGAAGCGCGCGTTCTGCTCGGCGAGCAGCACCGGGAGCGTGCCCTTCAGGCGCTGCACCACCTCGCCGAGCTCGCGGACGATGAGCGGCGCGAGCCCCTCGCTCGGCTCGTCGAGGAGCAGCACGCGCGGGTTCCCGCAGAGGGCGCGCGCGATCGCGAGCAGCTGCTGCTGCCCCCCCGACAGCGCGCCGCCCCGGCGGCGCCGCAGCGGCGCGAGCAGCGGGAACTCGGCGAACACGCGCTCCGGCGTCCAAGGCCGCCCGCCCCGCGGCGGGAGCATCGCCACCTCCAGGTTCTCCTCGACCGTCAGCCCGGGGAAGATCCGGCGATCCTCGGGCACCCAGGCCAGGCCGGCGCGCACGTTCTCGTGCACCGGCCGCCCGGTGACGTCGTGGCCGCCGAGCAGGACGCGGCCCGCCCGCGGCGGGGCGAGCCCGAGCGCGCCGCGCAGGGTGGTGGTCTTCCCGGCGCCGTTGCGCCCGAGGAGCGCCACCACCTCGCCCTCGCGGACGGTGAGCGACACGCCCTGCAGCACGTGGCTCTCGCCGTAGTACACGTGCAGGTCGCGCACCTCGAGGGCGGGCGGCGCGCTCACTCGACCACCCCCAGGTACGCCTCGCGCACGCGGACGTCGGCGCGGATCTCGCCCGGCGAGCCCTCCGCGAGCAGCGTCCCCTGGTGCAGCACGAAGATGCGGCGGGCCAGGCCGAAGACGACGCGCATGTCGTGCTCGGTCACGAAGAACGTGGTCCCGAGCTGCTCGGCGAGCCGCCGCACCAGCGCGATCGTCCGGTCCGTCTCCTCGGGGTTCATCCCGGCGGTCGGCTCGTCGAGGAGGACCAGCCGCGGGCTCCGCGCCAGCACGATCGCCAGCTCGACGAGCCGCTTGTCCCCGTAGGAGAGCGTCCCGGCGGGGCGGTGCGCCTGCCCGAGCAGGCCGACCGACTCGAGCACCTCCTCGGCGCGCGCGCGCAGGTCGCGCTCGCGGGCGAGCGGCCGGAGCAGGCGGCGCGCCCGCCCGCGGTGGAGGACGAGCGGCACGACCACGTTCTCGAGCACGCTCAGGTTCGGGAACACGTTCGTGATCTGGAACGAGCGCGCGACGCCGCGTCCGGCGAGCCGGTGCGCCGCGAGCCCGGTCACGTCCTCGCCGTCGAGGAGGACTCGGCCGCGGGTGGGCGGGAACCTCCCGGAGACCACGTTGTAGAAGGTCGTCTTGCCGGCGCCGTTCGGGCCGATGAGGGCGGAGAGGACGCCGCGCTCCACGGTGAGCGACACGTCGGTGAGCGCCGCGAAGCGCCCGAAGCTCCGGGACAGGTGCTCGACCCTGAGCAGCGGCGCCGGGCTCACCGCCCGCCCTCCCCCGCCGCGCGGGCCCGCCGCGCCGCGAGCCGGGCCGCGGCGGTGCCGACGAGCCCGCGCGGGAACAGGATGACGATGGGCACGAGCAGCGCGCCGAGCACGATCATCCAGTCCTGCGTCCACCGCGTGACGAGCTGCTCGAGCCCGAAGAACGCCGCCGCGCCGACGATCGGCCCGAGGAACGTGCCCGCGCCACCGAGGATGGTCATCAGCACGGGGCGCGCCGAGAAGGACCAGTGGAGCATGTCCGGCGCCGCGATCCGGTTGAACAGCGCGAAGAGCGCGCCCGCGAGGCCGCAGACCGCGGCCGACAGCACGAAGGCCGCGAGCCGCAGCCGGGGGACGTTCCCGCCGGCGAAGGCGAGCCGCTGCCGGTTCTCGCGCGAGGCCTGCAGGAGGAGCCCGAACGGCGAGCGCACCACGAGGCGCAGCACGAGGGTGACGAGCGCGGTCGCGGCGAGCGCGAGGAGGTACATGTTGCGCGGGCGGACGAGCGGCACGGCCGTGACGAGGAGGTCGAGCTTCGGGACGGTGAACCCGGTGAGCCCGTCGGAGCCGCCGGTGACCTCGCGCCAGCCGAAGGCGGCGCTGTGGATCATCATCCCGAGGCCGAGGGTGAGGATGGAGAAGAAGATCTCGTCCCGCCGCACCGCCAGCGCGCCGAGCGGCAGCGCCAGGAGCGCCGCCGCGGCCACCGCGGCGAGCAGCGCGAGCCACAGGCTCCTCGGGCCGTGCAGCAGCACGAGCCCGGCCGCGTAGGCGCCGGTGCCGAAGAACGCGGCCTGCCCGAAGGAGAGGAGCCCCGCGTAGCCGAAGAGCACGTTGAAGCCGAGCGCGAACGTGCCGAGGATGAGGATCTCGGTGAGGACGACGAGCGGGTAGCTCGGGAGGAGGAACGCGAGGGCGGCGAGCGCGGCGAGCGCCGCCGCGGCGGCGGCGCCGGAGGAGCGGGGGCCGAGTCGCGCCGGCACCGTCACTCCGGCTGCCCGAACAGGCCACGCGGGCGCACCACGAGGACCGCGGTGAGCAGCAGGTACGGGATCGCCATCTGCGCGCGCGGCAGGACCTGCGTCCCGAACGCCTCGAGGAGCCCGAGCAGGAGCGCGCCCACGAACGCCCCCGGGAAGCTGCCGAGCCCGCCGACCACCACCACGATGAAGCTCTCGATGATGATCCGCTCGCCCATGGCCGGGCCCACGCTCTGGTGCGGCGCCGCCAGCGCGCCGCCCAGGGCGGCGAGCGCGGTGCCGAACACGAACACGCCCGTGAAGAGGCGCGGGACGCGGATCCCCACCCCGGCCGCCATCTCCCGGTCCGAGGCCGCGGCGCGGACGATCTTGCCGAAGCGCGTGAAGCGGAAGAGCGACCACAGGCCGGCGCCCACGAGCGGCCCGAGCGCCACCAGGAACAGGCGGTACACCGGGAACGAGTAGCCCGCGATCGGCACCGTCCCCGCGAGGAGGGCCGGGGGCTCGACCACGTGGTACCCGGGTCCCCACAGCAGCCGGATGCCGTCCTCCAGCACGAGGAGGACGGCGAAGGTGAGGAGCAGCTGGTGGGACGCGTCTCGCCCGTACACCGGGCGGAGGAGGCCCGCCTCGATCGCGCCGCCGAGCACCGCGACGGCGATGGGCGCCGTCGCGAGCCCGACCCAGAACGACCCGGTCCAGCGCGCGAGCTGCATGCACGCGTAGGCGCCGAGCATGAAGAGGGCGCCGTGGGCGAAGTTCAGCACCCCGGCCACGCCGAAGATCGTCGTGAGCCCCATCGCGATGAGGAAGAGCAGCATCCCCCACGAGAGGCCGTTCAGCGCGTTGACGAGGGCGAGGTCCAAGCGTCGCGGCCGCCGCCGTCAGCGCGTCATCTTGCAACCGGTCTCGGCGACCGGCGGCGTGATCGCGTCCCCGGGGAAGCGGCGCATCGGCTCGAGGATGCGGATGTCGAAGCCCTTCCCCGCCGCGGTCCGCCCCCACACGCCGTCCTGGACCGCCTGGTGGTCCTCGGCGCGGATGACGATCTTGCCGAGCGGCACCTCCACCGCGAGCCCCTCCAGCGCCTTCGCCACCGCCGCCTTGTCGGTGCTCTTCGCCTTCTCCGCCGCCGCCTTGTAGGCGAGCACGGCGGCGTAGGCGCCGTGCGCGTTGTACGACGGGTACACGCCGAACTTCTTGCGGTAGCCCTCCACGAACGCCTTGTTCATCGGCGAGGCGCTCCCCTGGAACCAGTAGCGCGTCCCGACCCACAGGCCCGCCGGCATCCGGTCCCCGAGCGCGGTGAGCACCTCGGTGGCCGCGCCGAGCGTCATGAGGATCTCGCGCTTCCCCTTGAAGAAGCCGAGCTCGTTCGCCTGCTTCACGAAGTCGATGAGGTTGCCGCCCCACAGCGACACCAGCACGCCGTCCGCGTCGGAGGCCATGACCTTCGTGATGTACGGGGAGAAGTCCGTGGTCTTCGACGGCGGGAAGGCCGCCTCGCCGTCCGCGACGAACGTCACGCCGGGCTTCTTCCGGGCGAGGTCCTTCTTGAAGTACTCCCACGACTCGTGGCCGAACGCGTAGTCCGGGCCCACCGTCGTCCAGCGTCTCGCCTTGCCCTCCGCGGCGATGGTGGAGGCGATGGCGATGTTCTGCGGGAGCGACAGCGAGATCCTGAAGGTCCACGCGTTGCAGCGCGCGCCGGTGACGTGCGGGGTGGCGGCGTGGGTGATGATGAGCGGCGTCTCCAGCTCGGGCATCACCGGCGCGACGCCCTCGGCGGTCCCGGAGGAGTCGAGCCCGATCACCGCGTCGACGCCGTCGTCGAAGACCAGCTTCCGCACCACGCGGATGCCCACGTCCGGCTTGCCGGCCTCGTCCTCGAAGCGGGCCTCCACCTGTCGCCCGAGGATGCCGCCCTGCCGGTTCACCTCCTCGATGGCGAGCTCCGCGCCCTGCCGGGCGAACTGGCCGTAGATCGCGTTCGTGCCGGAGAAGATGTACGCGAAGCCGAGCTTCACGGGCTTGCCGCGCTGGGCGGTGGCCGCGCCGGGCGCGAGGAGCGCGGACGCGAGGACGAGAGCGACGGCGAGGCGAGGGCGCATCGTGGGGACCTCCGGAGTTCGGGCGGACCCACGGAGTCTCGCAAGGCGCATCACACCGGGTGCGTTCCCGGTCGGGCCCTACTCATGCGGGATCCGGCGGCCCCGACGGCGCGGGCGCTGCGCGCGGGCGATGCCCGAGCACCGTCCCGTAGGCGACCCCGGCCACGCCGACCAGGATCCCCGCCGCGCCCGCGGCGCTCACGCGCTCGCCGAGCAGCAGCGCGGCGAGGAGGTACTGCGCGAGCGGGGTGAGCTGCAGCCAGACCGCGGCCTCGCCGACGTTGAGCGCCCCGTACGCCTCGGTCATGAGGACCTGCGCCGCGTAGGCGGCGAGGCCCATGACGACGGCGATCCCCCACAGCGCCGGGGAGCCCGGCCAGGGGCCGAGCGCGAAGGGCAGCGCGACCGGGAGGCCCCCGAGGCTGAAGTAGAAGAAGATGGTCGCGGCGTTGTCGGTCGCGCGCATGGCGCGGATCACCACCGCGGAGAGCGCCGCGAACACCGCCGCACCCACCGCGAGCGCCTCGCCCGTCCCCACCCCGAGCGCGAGCGAGCCGTCGCCGAGCACCAGCACCACCCCCGCCGTCGCCAGCACGAGCGCGAGGGCGAGGTGGATCGTCGGCCGCTCGCCGAAGGCGCGGATGGAGAGCGCCGTCGCGATGACGGGGAACAGGTTGTAGAGCATGCCCGCCTCGCCGGCGGGGATCCGCTCGAGGGCGAGGAAATACAGCACGACCACGATCCCGCCCGACACGCCCCGCGTCCAGAGCAGGCGCCGGTTCATCGGCCGGTAGAGGCCGGGGCGCAGCCGGAAGGCGACGAGCGAGACCGCCGCGCCCACCACGAAGCGGATCACGGTGAGCTGCCCCGCGCTGAAGCGGGGGCCACCGTGCGTCGAGAGGAGCCGCGCCAGCACGGCCATGAGGCCGAAGGAGGCGGCGGAGGCGACGAGCAGCAGGCGGGCGCGGAGCTTGGCCGAGCGGGCGACGTCGCTCACGGCTCCTCCGCCGGGAGCCCGGCGGCGATGCGCGCCTCCGGCGAGCGGGCCTCGCGCGGACGGTGACCGAGCACCGACCCGTACACGATCCCGGCCACGCCGAGCAGCACTCCGACGAGGGTCCAGCCGCCGATCCGCTCGCCGATGGTGAGCGCCCACAGGTAGCTCGCGATCGGCGTGAGCTGCTGCCAGAGGGCCGCCTCGGGGACGGAGAGG
Organism: Anaeromyxobacter sp. Fw109-5; assembly: GCF_000017505.1. Taxonomy (NCBI): domain Bacteria; kingdom Pseudomonadati; phylum Myxococcota; class Myxococcia; order Myxococcales; family Anaeromyxobacteraceae; genus Anaeromyxobacter; species Anaeromyxobacter sp. Fw109-5. The sequence continues at coordinate 1,324,467 of NC_009675.1, read as the reverse complement.
GCGCCGTACGCCTCGGTCATGAGGAGCTGCGCGAGGAAGGCCACGACCCCGACCCCGAGGGCGGCGATCCAGGCGAGCGGGGCGGACGGCCACGGCGCGAAGGCATACGGGAGCGAGGCGGCGACGCCGCCCACCGCGAAGGCGAAGAAGATGGTCGGGGCGTTGTCCGTCGCCCGCAGCGCGCGGATGGAGGTGACCGCCGCGCCGCCGCACATGGCCGAGACGACGCCGAGGATCTCCCCCACCCCCAGCCCGAGCGACACGCCCCCGCCGCCGAGCACGAGGAAGACGCCGGCGCTCGCGAGCGCCAGCCCCACGCCGAGGTGGATGGTGGGCCGCTCGTTCAGGATGAACAGCGAGAGGAGCACCGCCCAGATCGGGAAGGTGTTGTTGAGGAGCGTCGCCTCGCCCGCCGGGATGCGCTCGATGGAGAGGAAGTAGAGCAGCGCGGCGATGCCGCCGAAGAAGCCGCGCGAGACGAGCAGCGCCTTGCGCCGCGGACGGAACGTCCCCGGCCGCGCGACGAAGAGCCCGCCCACGAAGCCGACGCCGAGCACGAAGCGCGCGAAGGTCACCTGGCCGCCGCTCATCCCCGCCTGCGTCGCGAGGCGCGCCAGCACGGCGGAGAGCCCGAAGAGCACCCCGGCGCCGAACAGCAGCAGCCGTGCGCGCGCGGACGCCCGCTCGCTCGCCAGGTGGGCGGACGGCGGCGCGGGCGCCACCTCGGCGCCGCGGGGGGCGGCGGGACCGGCGACGGCGGGCGGCGGGGGGGAAACGGCCATGGATTCCCGCGTCTACCACCACTCCCCGCGAGGGGGAAGCCGCCGCGCCGGGCCGGAGGCCCGCCGGGCGCCGGCTCCGGTCCACGACGCCTCGCCGGGGGCGACGCGGCTGGCCAAAGGGGCCCTGTTCCGTTAGACAACGCGCCACATGAGCGAGCCCGATTCCATCACCGTCAAGGGCGCGCGCGAGCACAACCTCAAGTCGGTCACCCTCGAGATCCCGAAGAAGAAGCTGGTGGTGTTCACCGGCGTCTCCGGGTCGGGGAAGTCCTCGCTCGCGTTCGACACCCTCTACGCCGAGGGGCAGCGCCGCTACGTCGAGTCCCTCTCGTCCTACGCGCGCCAGTTCCTCGGGCAGATGGAGAAGCCCAGGTACGACACCATCCGCGGGCTGTCGCCGACGATCTCCATCGAGCAGAAGGCGGCGTCGAACAACCCGCGCTCGACGGTGGGGACCATCACCGAGGTCCACGACTACCTGCGCGTCCTGTACGCCTCGATCGGCCTCCAGCACTGCCCCTCGTGCGGGCGGCCGGTCGGGAAGCAGACGGCCCAGCAGATCGTCGAGGCCATCCTCCAGTACCCGGAGGGCGCGCGCATCCTCGTGCTCGCCCCCCTCGTGCAGAACCGCAAGGGTGAGTACAAGGACCTCCTCGTCGACCTCGGCAAGCGCGGCTTCGCGCGCGTGCGCGTGGACGGGATGATCCACCAGCTCACCGAGCGGCTCGTCCTCGACAAGAAGCTGAAGCACGACATCGAGCTCGTGGTCGATCGCCTCGTCGTGAAGGAGGGGATCCGCTCCCGGCTCACCGACTCCGTCGAGACGGCGCTGCGCGAGGGCAAGGGGACGCTCGTCGTCGCCGACGCCGACAAGGAGCAGAAGGTCGGCCCCGGCATCGATCCGGAGGAGTACAAGACGCACGACCGCTTCTTCTCCGAGCTGAACGCCTGCCACGCCTGCGGGCTCAGCTTCGGCGAGCTCGCGCCGCAGAGCTTCTCCTTCAACTCCCCGCTCGGCTCCTGCCCCGACTGCCAGGGGCTCGGGACGCGCGCGGAGATGGATCCGGACCTCATCATCCCCGATCCGTCGCTCACCATCCGCCAGGGCGCGGTCGAGCCGTGGGCGAGCGGGATGGAGCGGGGCGAGGGCTGGACCTTCGAGTTCGTGGAGCACCTCGCCCGCTCGCTCAAGATCGACCTCGACCTGCCCTGGGCGAAGCTCCCGAAGGCGCACCGCGACGCGATCCTCCTCGGCACCGACGCGGTCGCGAACGGCGGGCGCTCCTGGCGCATCGAGTTCGAGGGCGTCGTGAACCAGCTCTACCGCCGGCTGAAGGCGACGGGCTCCGAGCAGATGCGGCGCTACTACATGCGCTACTTCTCGGACAAGCCCTGCCACACGTGCGGCGGCGAGCGGCTCAAGCCGGAGAGCCGCGCGGTGCGCATCCGCGGCAAGGGGATCGTGGAGCTCTCCCGGCTCACCATCCAGGACGCCCACGCCTGGCTGGGGTCGCTCGATCTCAAGGGCAGCGAGGCGAAGATCGCCGACGAGCTCCTCAAGGAGATCAAGAACCGGCTCAAGTTCCTGCTCGACGTCGGGCTCAGCTACCTCACGCTCGATCGCCCCGGCCCGTCGCTCTCCGGCGGCGAGAGCCAGCGCATCCGGCTCGCCTCGCAGATGGGCTCGGAGCTCACCGGCGTCATCTACATCCTCGACGAGCCGTCGATCGGGCTCCACCAGCGCGACAACGGCAAGCTCCTCGCCACCCTCAAGCGGCTCCGCGACGTCGGCAACTCGGTCATCGTCGTCGAGCACGACGAGGAGACGATGGAGGAGGCCGACTGGCTCGTGGACTTCGGTCCGGGGGCCGGCGCGCACGGCGGCGAGATCGTCAGCGCGGGGACGCCGGCCGAGGTGAAGCGCGATCCGGCGTCGCTCACCGGCGCCTACCTCTCGGGGCGGAAGGAGATCTACGTCCCCGACCGGCGCCGCACCGAGGACAAGGGCGCGATCACCATCTCCGGCGCCACCGAGAACAACCTCAAGGACCTCACCGCGTCGTTCCCGCTCGGCCGCTTCACGGCGGTGACCGGCGTCTCCGGGGCGGGCAAGTCCACGCTCGTGAACGCGATCCTCCGCCCCGCGCTGATGCGCCACCTCTACTCCACGCGCGAGGTGCCCGGGAAGCACCAGGCGCTCACCGGCTGGGAGAAGATCGACAAGGTCATCGACATCAACCAGCAGCCCATCGGCCGCACGCCGCGGTCGAACCCCGCCACCTACACCAAGGTCTTCGACGCCATCCGCGAGGTGTTCGCCCAGACGCCGGAGGCGCGCGCGTTCGGGTACCAGCCCGGCCGCTTCAGCTTCAACGTGAAGGGGGGCCGCTGCGAGGCGTGCCAGGGCGACGGCATGAAGCTCGTCGAGATGCACTTCCTCGCCGACGTGCTCGTGCCCTGCGAGGTCTGCGGCGGCAAGCGCTTCAACGAGGCGACGCTGCGGGTGACCTTCAAGGGCAAGAACATCGCCGAGGTGCTCGACCTCTCCATCGCCGAGGCGAAGGGGCTCTTCGAGCACCACCGCGAGATCGCGCGCATCCTCACCACCCTCGAGGACGTGGGCCTCGGCTACATCAAGCTCGGGCAGCCCTCCCCCACCCTCTCCGGCGGCGAGGCGCAGCGCATCAAGCTCTCGCGCGAGCTGGCCCGCGTCGGCACCGGCAAGACGCTCTACATCCTCGACGAGCCCACCACCGGCCTGCACTTCGAGGACGTGAAGAAGCTGCTCGCCGTGCTCGACCGGCTGGTGGACGCCGGCAACACGGTCGTCGTCATCGAGCACAACCTCGACGTCATCAAGTGCGCCGACTGGATCATCGACATCGGCCCGGAGGGCGGCGCGGACGGCGGCCTCGTCATCGCCGAGGGCACGCCCGAGGAGGTGGCGCGGGTGGAGGAGAGCTACACCGGCCAGTTCCTCGCCAAGGTGCTCGAGAACCACCGCCAGCGTGCGCGGCGCGCCGCCTCGCCCCAGGGCGCGACCCGCGGGGCGCAGCGGGTGGGGGCGTAGGGCTCGCCGCGACGTTCTCGGCGCCACGTCAGGCGGCGAGGGATCACCTCGGTTCCCTCACGAGCGCGTGTCGGCGCGCCATCCGGCCACCGTCCGCGCACAGCGCGGCGACACGGCGCCAGAACCCGGCGAGCTCGGCGGTCGCTCGGGACGGCTCCGCCATGGTGTGGGCCTCGGCCGGATCCTGCCTCGGAGCCTCCGACGTGCTTGGGAATCACGAATCGTGACCCTGAACCGGTAGCGCACCCCGCATCACGGCGCGTGGCGAAGGACCGCCCATCGCCCTTCTCGACGCGCCTCGGCCCTCGGGGAACGTCCCGCAGATCGCCGGCGCTGCCCCGTCACATCCGCCGGCGCGCCGCCTCCTTGCGCTGCCGGCCCGTCCGCTGCAAAAGGAGCGAAATGCGCACCCTCGTCGCCCTCCTCTGCCTCGCCTTCGCCGTCTCCACCTCGGCAGCCCCTGCTCGAACGGGCCCGTCGAAGCCCGCGCCGGCCTCGAAGCCGTCCGCGGCCGATCCGGAGGCGCTCCGCTGGGACCTCTCCCCGCTCTACCCGTCCGACGCCGCCTGGACCGAGCACAAGTCCGCGCTCGCGAAGCGCGTGGCGGAGTTCCGCGAGAGGCACGAGGGCAAGCTGGCGTCCTCCGGGAAGGCGCTGGCGGACGCGCTCGTCCAGCTCGCTGAGCTCCGCATGCAGCACGAGCGGCTGTTCGCCTACGCCATGATGCGGAGCGACGGCGACCTCAAGGCCGCGCGCCCCCGCGAGCTGCGGCAGGAGGCGGAGCGGCTCGGCGTCGAGCTGGAGGCGGCGACGTCGTTCGTCCGCCCGGAGGTCCTCGCCGTCGAGGGGGCGCGCGTGCAGGCCTTCCAGAAGGAGGAGCCGCGCCTCGCGGCCTTCGACTTCTTCCTCGCCGACCTCCTCCGCTGGAAGCCGCACACCCTCACGGCGCGGGAGGAGCGGATCGTCGCCCAGGCGGGAGAGCTCGCCGGCGCGGCGCCGGCGGTGCACGGGGTCCTCACGAACGCCGACATCCCGTGGCCCACGGTGAGGCTCTCGACCGGGGAGCAGATCCGCCTCGACCCCGCCGGCTACCAGCGGGCACGCACCGCCGCGTCGCCGGCCGACCGCGAGAAGGTGTTCCGCGCGTTCTTCGGCGCGGTGAAGACCTACGAGCGGACCCTCGGCGCGGCGCTCGACGCGCAGGTGAAGGCCCACCGCTTCGAGAAGGACGTGCGCGGGTTCCGGTCCTCGCTCGAGTCCTCGCTCTTCGGCGCCAACCTGCCGCCGGCCGTGTACCACCAGCTCCTCGCCGACGTGAACCGGAGCCTGCCCACGCTCCACCGCTACCTCGCCCTGCGCCAGCGGATGCTCGGCCTGAAGGCGCTGCGCTACGAGGACCTGTACGCGCCGCTCGTGAAGGACGTGGACCAGCGCTACACGCCCGCCGAGGGCGTCGCGCTCACGCTGGAGGCGGTCGCGCCGCTGGGTGCGCCCTACGTCGACGCCCTGCGGGCCGCGCTCGACGACCGCTGGACCGACTTCCTGCCGCGCCCCGGGAAGCGCTCCGGGGCGTACTCGATGGGCGTCTACGCGGTCCACCCCTACCAGCTGCTCAACTACAACGGCCAGTGGGAGGACGTCTCGACCCTCGCCCACGAGGCCGGCCACACCATGCACTCGGCCCTGGCGGCGAAGGCGCAGCCGTTCGCGAAGTACGACTACCCGACCTTCGTGGCGGAGGTCGCCTCCACGCTGAACGAGAACCTGCTCCTCCACCGCGTCCTCGATCGGACGAAGGACGACGCGACGCGGCTGTTCCTCCTCGGCCGCCACCTGGAGACGCTCCGCACCACCCTCTTCCGCCAGACGATGTTCGCGGAGTTCGAGCTCGCCGCGCACGAGCGGGCCGAGAAGGGGCAGGCGCTCTCCGGGGAGGCGCTCTCGGCGCTCTACCTCGACCTCGTCCGCAAGTACTACGGCCACGACCAGGGGATCTGCCGGGTGGACGCGGCGTACGGGGTGGAGTGGGCCTCGGTGCCGCACTTCTTCCACTACGACTTCTACGTGTTCCAGTACGCGACCAGCCTCGTCGCGTCGACGTCGCTCGCGAAGACCCTCCGCGAGGAGGCCACGGCGGGCGGCACCGCCGCGCGCGACCGCTACCTGGCGATGCTCGCCGCGGGCGGCTCGCGCTACGCCATCGACCTCCTGAAGGACGCCGGCGTGGACATGACCACCTCCGCGCCGTTCACCGCGGCGATGGAGGAGATGAACCGCGTGATGGACGACATGGAGGCGCTCCTCGCGCGGGGCGGACGGACCCGTGCGGCACGGTGAGCCCGCGGTGGCCTCGCGCTAGATCGTGGCGGTGATCGAGCTCCGCATCTGCATCGACGTGCCCGACCTGGAGCGCGCGGTGCGCTTCTACACGGACGCGCTCGGGCTCGTGCCCGGACGGCGCTTCGGGGCCGCCGGGGTCGAGCTGCTGGGCGGCCCCTGTCCCGTGGACCTCCTCGTGAAGCAGCCGGGGACGCGCGCGAACCCTGGGTCCGCGCAGGTCCGCGACTTCGCCCGCCACTGGACGCCGGTCCACCTCGACGTGGTGGTCCCCGACCTCGACGCCGCCCTCCCGCGCGCCCTCGCCGCCGGCGCGACCCAGGAGGGCGAGGTCCAGACGCACGCCTGGGGCCGCCTCTCGCTCCTCGCCGATCCCTTCGGGCACGGGCTCTGCCTGCTCCAGATGACCGGCCGAGGCTACGACGCGATCGCGAGCGGGTGATCGAGGCCCCCGGCCGGCGTCGAGGCTGGGCCGCCGGCTGCTATTCTCCGCCCGTGGCCGGGCTGTTCTATTCGCGACGTGTTCGCGGCCCTGACCGGGGCTGGCATCCCGTTCGTGGTGGTCGGCGGCGTCGCCGTGAACCTCCAGGGCGTGCCGCGCTTCACCGACGAGGCAACCCTACCCCCGCGCGCCGCGCTCCGCTCCAGGCCCGGCGCGCGGCGGCTTCGGCTCCCCCTCGCCGGCGAGCTCCCGCCGCGCCTCGGCCACCGCCTCGCCGGAGCGCTCGACCGCGGTCCCGGCGCCGCCCTGCCGCCGCAGCCGCCAGGCCCGCGCGACGAGGGAGATCCCGAGCCAACCGGCGAGCACGGCGAACGGCATCGCCACCACGCGCGGCCAAGCCGCGCCGACCACCGCCAGCGCCAGGAGCACCGCGGCGGCGATCGCGAGGAGGCGCGCCTCCGCGCGGCCGAGCACGCGGTACCCACCGAGCGCGGCGCCGACGGCGTTGCCGATGCGGAGCGCCCCGGCCGCCGCGACGGCCGAGCCCTCCCGCCGGCGGCGGCGAGCGAGCGGCGGCGGGCGCGGCCGCTTCGGGAGGGGGTGCACGGGCTGGACGCGCCGGCGCGCGTCGAGCACGATCTCCGTCGCGCGCGCGAGGTCCTCCTCGTAGGCCGCCTCCAGCTGGCGCGCGAACCCGTCGTCGTCGATGGCGACGTCCAGCTCCCAGTTGGCGAGCCACGAGGACAGGTTCAGGTTCGACGACCCGACCCGCGCCCAGCGCCCGTCCGCGACCGCGGTCTTCGCGTGGAGCATGGCGCCGTTCCACTCGAAGATGCGGACCCCCGCCTCGAGCAGCGGGCGGTAGCCCGCGACCGACAGCCGCTTCACGAGGCCCAGATCCGACTCGCCCGGCACGAGCAGGCGCACGTCCACGGCGTCCTGCGCGGCGGCGCGGAGCGCCTGGACGTACGCGGCGGTGCCGACGAAGTACGCGTCGGTGATCCAGAGCGAGCGGCGCGCCATCGCCGCCACGAGGTGGTCCAGCCGATAGAGCCCCGACGTCGCCGGCTCGCTCGCCACCACGCGCAGCGCGACCTCGCCCGCCGCGGGGATCTGGTCCGGAGCGGGCAGCTCCTCCTCCGGGAGCGGCGCCCCCGCCTCGTCCCAGACCTGGGCGAACGCGCGCGCGAGGTCCGCCACCGCCGGCCCGCGCACCTCCATCCCGGTGTCGCGCCACGGCTCGACGCCGCGCGCCGGATCCCCCGCCCAGCGCTCGGCGACGCAGAGCCCCGTCACGAACCCGACCCGGTCGTCGACCACCACGCTCTTGCGGTGATCCCGGCCCACCCATCCGAGCGGGCTGTCCACGCGCGGCGGGTTGAAGGTGCGCACCTCGACGCCCGCGTCCTGGAGACGGCGCCAGAAGCCTCGAGATGCCTCGCCCAGCCCGCCGAGCCAGTCCTGGAGGACGCGCACGCGGACGCCCGCGCGCGCCTTCTCGGCCAGGAGCGCGGCGAACTCCCGGCCCACCCGATCGTCCGCGAAGATGTAGGCCTCGAAGAGCACGCTCTCCCGGGCGCCGGAGATGGCCTCGAGCCAGGCGGGGAAGTTCTCCCCGGCGTCCCTGAGCAGCCGCACCGCGTTCCCGCCAACGAGCGGCGCGCCCGCCGCGCGCGTGAACGCCTGCTCGGCGAGCAGCCGCAGCGACGCACCGCCCGGGCGGCGGCGAGGCGCCGGAGCCCCGGGGACGCGGGCGGCGGGGACGGCGGGCGAGCGGGAGACGCGCGGCACCGCTCAAGCATTCTCTTTCCGAGCGCGCCATGCATGGTCCCGACCGGGCCGCAGCGGGAGGGAGGGCGGCAGCCCGATCGTCAGCGATACACCGCCTCGTAGCCTCGCTCGACGAGCGAGAGCGCGCCGCTGCGGATGTCCATCATCGCGCAGTGAACCGGCAGCCGGGGCAGGAACGGCGCGCTGCGGATCGCCTCGACGCTCTCGAGCGCGGCCTCGCGCGCGTCCTTCACGAGCCCGAAGAACGCGGCAGCGTCCTCCGGGATGTCCTCGCCGAGGACCCCGCGCGCCTTCATGACCCGCTTCAGCTCGCCCTCGGTGACGCGGGCGACGCCGCAGTCGGTGTGCGGAAGGACGAGCACCTCCTGGCAGTCGTTCACGTAGATGGCGGCCGCGAGCGCGCGGAGCATCTCCGAGCCCTTCGGCAGGTGCGCGCCGGGCACCCGGACCACCACCGCGTGGCCGCGCTCGACGCCGAGCTTGCTCCCGAAGAAGTGCGTGAGGCGCGGATCGACGCAGGTGACGATGCAGAGGTGCCGGGCGGCCACGTACGAGCCCGGGTCGGGCTGCACGTCGCTCTCGGCGCGGCGGTTGGCTTCGAGGATCTCGTCGAGGAGGGCCATGTGTGCTCCGGGGCGAGGCGGCCGAACAAGCTACGCGGCTCGGCCCCGGCAAGGCAATCCCGGCCGGCGCTTTTCGACCTGCCGAGAAACGCGACGGCCGCCCCGGGCTCCGGGACGGCCGCGGATCGCCGGTGCCTGACGAGCGACTAGGTCTTCTTCTCGTCGGCCTTCTTGGCGCCCTTGTGGGCGGCGCAGTGCGGGCACTGGCACTTTTCGCCGCACTTGCACTCCTTGCCCTCCTTCGCGCAGGCGCACGAGTGGGCGGCGTCGGCCTTGTCGCCCTTCTTCGCCTCGCCGGTCGCGGCCTGGGCGTGGTGCGGGCAGCTCTTGCAGTCACCGTCGCAGGCGGTCGCCGGGCGAGCCGCGACGAGGGCCAGCGCGGCCACCGCCGCGAGCAGGGTCTTCATCATGTGTGAACCTCCAATGGGTGAGCGGACCGCGTGGACGGCCGCGGCCCGCGCAGCGTACGGACGGCGCGGGAGTGGTGTCAACCGTGCGGTCGGGCGCGGGGGGGCTGCTCGTCGGGGCGGTGCGCGGGCCGCTCGCCCGCGAGGTGGATCGCGCCCCGATCGGCCGCTAGATTGGCCTCCGGATGACGAACCTCGACATCGATCGGCTGCTCCAGCTGCTCCGTGATCCGAACGTGGAGAGCCAGGAGATCGCGGCGCTCACCGGCGTGCCTCGCGAGGAGGCCGGGCGCGCCTCGCGGCTGCTGCTGGGCCTCGGTCGCGCGAAGCCGGAGGACGTCGCGACGCTGCCGGCCCCGCTCGCGGCGGCGCTGTGCCGCGCCGCCCTCGTCGCCGGGCGCACCGACCTGCTCGCGGCGCTCGCCGGCCACTCCGGCAAGGAGATCGCGAAGGAGGCGAAGCGCGGCCTGCACGTCCTCCGCTCCCGCGGCGTCGCGGTGCCGGACCTGCCGCGCCCCGCCGCGCCGACGGGGGCGGCGCCCCCGGAGCCGGCGCTGCCCGCGTACGAATCGGCCATCGACGGGCAAGGCGAGCGCGCCGTGTGGCTGGCGCGGAGCGTGCCCGGGAAGGGGATCGAGGTGGCGCAGGCGATCGTCTCCGATCTGCGCGGCCTCGTGGAGCTGCAGGTGGGCCTGCTCGGCCGGAAGGAGTGGCGGGCGTTCGCGAAGGGGCTCGTCGAGCGCGGGGCCGCCATGGGCGTCGGGGAGGTGGATCGCGAGCGGGTGCGCTCGCTCGTCGTGGCCGCGCGAGCGCTGAACGACGCGAGCGGCCAGCGCGTCCCCGAAGGCGCGGACCTCTGGCTCGCGCAGCTCGGCCCCGCCGCGCCCCTCCCCGATCCCGCCGCGCGGTCGGCGCCGCTGCCGGAGGAGGAGGAGCGCGACGCGGTGGCCGCCTCGGGCAAGCTCCACGACCTGCCGCTCTTCCGCGGCTGGCTCGCCGACGAGGCGTACCTCCGCGCGGTGGCTGCGCGGCTCGACGAGGTCTCCGTGTCGCCGCTGTACATCGACGACCGGCAGCGGGCCGAGCAGATGGCGCGCGTCGTGGCCGACGCGGTGGACGGCTACTTCGACGACGAGCACCGGCGCCGCCACGCGGCGCGGCTCCACGCGGTGGCGGAGCACCTCGAGGCGCGCGGCGACGTCGCGCACGCGCGCTCGGCGGCCGCGACCGCGCGCGCCCTGCTCGCGGGAGCGGCGCCCCACGGCATCCCCTTCGCGCGACTCCTCGTCGAGAAGGCGTTCCCGCTCGCCCCGCCCGCTGCGGCCGCGGGGAGCCCGCCCCCGCCCGGCGCCCCGCCGCTCATCGTCGCGCCGCGCTGACCGGGCACCCAGGGACGCATTGACCCTCCACCCGCCGCCGCGCTAGGTCTCGCCCATGCCGGAGCACCGCAGCCCCTCGCCGACGGTGGACGTGGTCGTCCTCCTCCCCGGCGATCGCGTCGTCCTCGTCCGCCGCAAGTTCCCACCGCCGGGGTGGGCGCTGCCGGGCGGCTTCGTCGACGAGGGCGAGACGCTCGAGGCGGCCGCCGTCCGCGAGGCCCGCGAGGAGACCGGCCTCGACGTCCGGCTCGAGGACCTCCTCTACGTCTACTCCGACCCGCGCCGCGATCCCCGCCGCCACACCACGAGCGCGGTGTTCCTGGGGCGAGCCTCCGGCGAGCCGCAGGGCGCGGACGACGCGGACGAGGCCCGCGCCTTCACCTGGGACGCGCTCCCGTCGCCGCTCGCCTTCGATCACGCCGAGATCCTGAGGGACGCGCGGACGTTCCTCCTCACCGGAGCGCGCCGGCGCCCATGACCACTCTCTCCGCCACCGAGCGCGCCGCGCTCCTCGGGATCGCGCGCGGCGCGATCCTCGGCCACCTGGGGATCGCGCCGGCCCCGGCGCTCCCCTCCTCCGGCCCGCTCGCCGAGCCCCGGGGCGCCTTCGTCACCCTCCACGTGGGCGCCGCGCTGCGAGGCTGCGTCGGCACGTTCCGGCCCGACGGATCCCTCGCCCGCACCGTCGCGAGCATCGCGGTGAGCGCCGCGAAGGAGGACCCGCGCTTCCCGCCGCTCCGCGCCGACGAGATCGCCGACCTGCGCGTCGCGGTCTCGGTCCTCGCGGCGCCGCACCGCCTCGACGACCGGCGCGCCGTGAAGGTGGGGACCCACGGGATCCTCGTGCGGCGCGGGTGGCACCGGGGCGCGCTCCTGCCGAAGGTCGCCGTCGAGCAGGGCTGGGACGCGGAGACCTTCCTGTCGCGCTGCTGCCTCAAGGCCGGCCTGCCGGCGCGCGCCTGGCAGGAGGCGGAGACGGAGGTCGAGGTGTTCGAGGCCGACGAGTTCGGCGAGGGGGGAGAGCCGTGAGCACCGCCCTCGCCATCGTGGCCGCGGTGCTGGCGGTCTCGCTCCTCATCGTCCTGCACGAGGCGGGGCACTACCTCGCGGCGCGCGCGTTCGGCATGCGCGTCGAGCGCTTCAGCGTGGGCTTCGGCCCCGTCGTCGCGGCGTTCCGGCGCGGCGAGACGGAGTTCGCCGTCTCGGCCCTCCCGCTCGGAGGGTACGTGCGCATCGCCGGCATGTCGCCGGGCGACGACGTGGACCCGGCGGACCGGCGCGCCTACGCGAACCAGGCCGCCTGGCGCCGCTTCGCCGTCATCCTCGCCGGCCCGGCCATGAACTACGTGACCGCCGTGCTGGTCGCGGCGGCGTTGCTCGCCACCATCGGCCTGCGCGCGCCGGATCCCGCGCCGCGCGTCGGCGCGCTCGTCCCGGACATGCCGGCCGCCGCGGCGGGGCTCCAGCCGGGCGACCGGATCCTGACCGTCGCCGGCGCGCCGGTGGACTCGTTCCGCGCGCTCGTGGCGGAGCTGCAGCGCCACCCGGGGGAGCGGATCCAGCTCGAGGTCGAGCGCGGCGGCGAGCGGCTCTCGCTGCCCATCACGCCCCGCGACGACGGCGGCGTGGGGCGCGTCGGGTTCGCGCAGGCGCAGCAGGTCGTGCGCCGCGGGCCCGGCGCGGCGCTGGTCGAGGGGCTCGACCGCACGAACGCGGCCGCGGGGGCGCAGCTGGCGGCGTTCGGCGGCATGTTCTCCGGCAAGCAGCGCGCCGAGCTCTCGGGGCCGGTCGGGATCGCCCAGGAGCTGGTGCGCGGCGCGCGCCAGGGGGCCGAGCCCTTCCTCGCCCTCGTGTGGACGATCTCCATCGTCCTCGCGATCCTGAACCTGCTGCCCATCCCGGCCCTCGACGGCGGCCGGCTGGTGTTCCTCGCGTGGGAGATGATCACGCGGCGCAGGGTGAACGAGAAGGTGGAGAACTACGTCCACCTCGCCGGCTTCGTCGCGCTCGTCGCCCTCATCCTCGCGGTGACCATCTTCGGCGACCTCGCGCGGCTCTTCGGCCGGTGAGGCGCCAGGAGCTCGCTCGATGTCGATCCACGTCCTCTACTTCGCCGGCGCGCGCGAGGCGGCCGGCACCTCCCGCGAGACGCTCGCGCGCGCCCCGGCGACGGTCGCGGAGCTGCGCGCCTCGCTCGCCGAAGCCCACCCCGCGCTGACCCGGATCCTGCCGCGCTGCCGCATCGCGGTCGATCAGGAGTTCGCCCCGGACGACGCGCCCCTGCGCGACGGGGCCGAGGTCGCCGTCGTGCCGCCCGTCTCCGGCGGCGCGCCGGACGCCGAGCGCGACCCGCGCTTCCAGGTGGTGGACCGGCCGCTCGCGCTCGCCGAGGTGGTGGACGCGGTGTCCGCGCCGGGCCGCGGCGGGATCGTCACCTTCACCGGCGCGGTGCGCGGCGAGTCGCACGGCAAGCGGGTCCTCCGGCTCGAGTACGAGGCCTACGGCCCGATGGCGGCGCGGAAGCTCGCCGAGATCGGCGCCGAGGTCGCCCGCGCGCACGGCGTGGAGGTGGCGATCGTCCACCGCGTGGGCGTGCTCGCGCCCGGCGAGGCGGCGGTGGTCATCGCCTGCGCCGCCGCGCACCGCACGCCGGCCTTCCGCGCCTGCGAGGCGTGCATCGAGCGGCTGAAGCAGGACGTGCCCATCTGGAAGCGCGAGGTGTTCGAGGACGGGTCGGAGTGGGTGGGACTCGGGCCGTGACGCGGCCCCGTGCTATCCTCCCCCGCCCGTGAAGGTGCTCCTCGCCGACGACGACGCGCTCATCCGGGCGATCGTCTCCGACCTCCTCGCCGAGCTGGGCCACGGCGTGGTCGCCGCGCAGGACGGCGCGGAGGCCGTGGCGCTCTCCGCCCGCGAGCGCCCGGACGTGCTCGTGCTCGACCTGCTCATGCCGCGCCTCTCCGGCCTCGATGCCCTGCGCGCCATGCGCGCCGCGGGCGTCGCCGCGCCGGCGGTGCTGCTCACCGCCATCACCGACGGCAGCGTGCGCGCGCTGGAGGGCGCCGAGGAGGTGGCCGTGGTGCTCGAGAAGCCGGTCTCGCGGAGGGCCCTCGCGCGGGCGCTCGCGCGCGCCTCGGAGCCGCGGTGAGGCTGCAGCGGACGCTCCTGCTCCTCGTGGTGTGCGCCAGCGCCGGCCCGACGGCGCTGGTCGTGGGGCTGCTGGCCCGCGGCCACGCGCGCCTCGACGCCGCGAGCGTCGCCGTCGCCGCCGCCTCCTTCGTGGTCTCGACGGCGCTCTCCGTCCTGGTCGCGCGGCGCGTCACGGGCCCGCTCGGCGAGTGCGTCCGCGGCGCGCTCGAGATCGCCCGCGGCCGCTTCGGCAGCGAGGTGCGCGTCCGCGCAGGCGACGAGCTCGGCGATCTCGCCTACACCTTCAACCACATGTCGCGCGAGCTCGCGCGCTACGACGGCGAGAACCGCCGCCTCATCCACGACCTCGAGGCGGGCTACCTCGACACGCTGCGGAGCCTCGCCTCGGCCATCGACGCCAAGGACCCGTACACGCGCGGCCACTCCGAGCGCGTCGCGGAGCTCGCCGTCGAGATCGGGCGCGAGCTCGGGCAGCCGAGGGAGACGATCGCCGCGCTCGTGTACGGGGGGATCCTGCACGACATCGGCAAGATCGGCGTGCCGGACGCGATCCTCTCCAAGCGCGCCGCCCTCACCCCGGAGGAGCGCGAGCTCGTCCACGCCCACCCCGCGGCCGGCGCGGAGATCGTCGCCGGCGTGGAGTTCCTGCGCGCGGCGGTCCCTGCCATCCGCGGCCACCACGAGCGCTGGGACGGCGACGGATACCCCGACCGGCTGCGCGGCGAGGAGATCCCGCTCGTCGCGCGGATCGTGAACGCCGCCGACACCTGGGACGCCTGCACCTCCAACCGCCCGTACCAGCCGGCCCTCGCGACGGGCGACGCGCTGCCCCTCCTCGCCGAGCTGCGCGGGACGCAGATCGACCCGGCGGTCCACGACGCGCTGCTCGCGGTGCTGGGCCGGCGCGCCGCGGCGAGCGGCGAGTCCTCCGCAGCCTGACGCCCACCCCGGCTCTGCCGCCTGACGCTCACCCGCGCCCGGGCGTGGGTCGATGTGCGCGGCCGACCGCTTGCCTCCTCCCGCCGTTCGCCTAAGCTCGCGGGATGCAGACCGTCCGACTCGCCCTGGCGCTCGCCGCGCTCGTCGCCGCCGTCGGCGTCGCGGCGGAGGACCCGACCGCGCGCGGCTTCGATCCGGACCCGACGCGGCCCGCGCTCTCGCTCGACGGTGGGTTCACCCTCGAGACCGCCGCCGCCGCGCCGCGCGGCCGGATCGGCGCCGCGCTCCTCCTCGACTGGACGGAGGGGCTGCTCTCGCTGCGCCTCGGCGACTCGCGCGAGGACGCCCTCGCCTCGCGGCTCTCCGCGCACCTCCTCGCCGCGGCCTCGCTCGGGCGCCTCGAGCTCGGCCTCGACCTGCCCGTCGCGCTCTACCAGCGCTCGGACCTGTCGCTCCTCGAGAGCCGGGGCGTGGTCGGGCCGCTGGTCGCGCCGGTGGCGCGCACCGCGCTCGGCGACGTCCGCCTGGTCGCGAAGCTCCCCCTGCTCGAGGCCGCGCGCGCGCCCTACGGCGTCGGGCTCGCCGCGCTCCTCGATCTGCGCGCGCCCACGGGCGATCGCTCCGCGTTCACCGGTGAGGGGCCGATGGCGGTCCCCGGCGTCGTGGCGACGCGCGCCTTCGGGCGGGCGCGGCTCGACGCCCAGGTCGGCTACGTGCTCCGCGAGCGCGGGCAGTACGCGCAGCTGGTGGTGAACGACGGGCTGACCTGGTCGCTCGGGGGATCGTGGGACCTGCCGCCGCTCGCCGCGGCGCGCCGCTGGCGCGCCATCGCCGAGGTGGGCGGCGGATGGCCCCGCGGCAACGACCTCGCCACCGATCGCCACCGCGCGCCGCTCGCCGCCCGCACCGGCCTCCGCGCGTTCCTCTCCGACCGGCTGGCGGTCGAGCTCGGGGCCGGCACGGGGCTCGGCGCGGCCGGCTTCGGCCGCGAGTCGTGGCGCGTCTTCGGTGGCGTTCGCTTCGCCCTCGACGGCGCGCGACCCGCCGGCGAGCCGTCCGGCGCGCCGGACCGGGATCGCGACGGCGTGGCGGACGGCCTGGACGCCTGCCCCGAGGTGCCAGGCCCGGTCGAGCTCGACGGCTGCCCCGACTCGGACGCCGACGAGATCCCGGACCCGCAGGACCGCTGCCCGGCCGAACCCGGTCCTCCCCAGCGCGACGGCTGCCCGGTCGCCGAGGAGGAGCCGCTCGTCGAGATCGAGACGGAGCGGCTCTCGCTCAAGGACGCGATCCAGTTCGACACCGGCCGCGACACCCTGCGCTCGCAGTCGTTCCCGGTGCTCGACGCGATCTCCGGCATCCTCGCGGCGCACCCCGAGCTTCGCCGCGTGCGCGTCGAGGGACACACCGACGACGTCGGCACGAACGCCTACAACAAGGACCTCTCCGATCGCCGCGCCCGCACGGTCGTGCGCTACCTCGCGGGCAAGGGGATCGTCCCCGGGCGGCTCGTGCCGGCGGGCTACGGCGAGGAGCGGCCGATCGCGCCGAACACGAGCGCGCTCGGGCGCGCCAAGAACCGCCGCGTGGAGTTCACCATCGTGGACGGCGCGGACGCGCGGTGAGCCGGCTCGCCATCTTCGATCTCGACGGCACGCTCGTCGACTCGGTGGACGACCTCGCCGCCTCGGTGAACCACGCCCTCGCCGCGCTGGGGCTCCCGCCCCGCCGCCGCGACGAGATCCGCGGGTTCGTGGGAGAGGGGGCGCGCCTGCTCCTCGCCCGCGCCGTCGCCCCGCGGGACGAGCTGCTCGAGCCGGCGCTCGCGCTGTGGCGCGAGCACTACGACGCGCACTGCCTGGATCGCACGCGGCTCTTCCCCGGCGTGGAGGCCGCGCTCGCCGGCGCCGGCCGCGCGCTGGCCGTCCACACGAACAAGCCGGGGGCGCTCGCCCGCAAGATCCTCGCCGGCCTGGGCGTCGCGGGGCGGTTCGCGGCGGTCGTCGGAGGGGACGAGGCGCCGCGCAAGCCCGATCCCGCCGGGACGCTCGAGCTCATGGCGCGGGTGGGCGCCGCCCCCTCGGACACGCTCTTCGTGGGGGACAGCCGCATCGACGCCGCGACGGCGCGCGCCGCGGGTGTCGCGCTCGTGGCGGTGACCTGGGGCCTCGGCTCGCGCGCGGAGCTCGCCGCGGCGGGCGCCACCGTGTTCGTCGACGACGCGGGCGAGCTCGCCGCGTACCTGCGCTAGCCGCCGGCGGCGCCGCGACCCCGCCAGGCCCGCCCGGGCGCCGGCGAAAACTCGCTCGCGCGCGGTCAGCGTGCTACCCGGTGCCCATGCTCCGCCTGCTCGCGAAGCTCGTCCTCGCCGGCGCCGTGCTCGCGGCGCTGTGGCTGTGGGTCCCCGTCGGCGGCCGCACGCTGGCGGCGCGCTGGGAGCGCGCCGGCAGCCTCCCGTCGTTCCTGGAGCGCGGCTGGAAGGAGCTCGCCGGCGACGACGCGCCTCCGCGGCGGCCGACCGCCCGCTCGCAGGCTCGCGGCGCGCCGGGAGGGTCGCGCACCCGGCCCACCGAGGGTCACACCGACTCCGACCGCCGCGCCCTCGATCGCGTCCTCACCGACGAGCTCGCGACGCACCGGTAGCGCCGGGCCCCCGGGCCCGCGACGACCGCCGGGGCGCCCCCCAGCTTCGCCTCCTTGCGCCGCCTCCAGCGCGGTCCCCACCTTGTGCCGGGGAGCCCGCGGTCGGGGGGCGGAGGTGCACATGTCGGGGTGGGCGGCGCTCTTGGCGGCGGCGTGGATGGCGGCGGCACCGGGCGACGCGCCGCGTCTGCTGTACACGGAGGCGAAGGCCCCTCCGGCGCCGCCCCCGAGCGTGCAGGGGCTGCCGGAGCTGTCGAGGCTCGCGGAGTCGGTGATCCCCGCCGTGGTCGGGGTGGTCACGACGCAAGCGCCACCCCCGGGCGCGAGCGACGAGCAGCTCCGCGAGCTGTTCGAGAAGCTGAACGAGGGTCCGCGCAAGGGGATCGGCTCGGGGTTCGTGATCCACCGCGACGGGTGGGTGCTCACGAACGCCCACGTGGTCGAGGGCGCGGAGGTGATCGAGGTCGACCTCGGGAACGACGGGCCGCGGATCAAGGCGCGCGTCGTCGGAGCCGACGCGGAGTCGGACGTCGCGCTCCTCAAGGTGGACGTGAAGCGGCCGCTCCCGGTCGTGCCGCTCGGCGACTCCGACCGCGTGGTGGTCGCCGAGTGGGTGCTCGTGGTGGGCAGCCCCTTCGGGCTCGACCACACCGTGACGCTCGGGATCGTGAGCCACACCGGGCGCACCGACATCGCCCCGCTCGGTCGCCCGGGGACGTACGACTTCATCCAGACCGACGCCTCGATCAACCCGGGCAACTCCGGAGGGCCCGTCGTGAACCTCCGCGGGGAGGTCATCGGCATCGCCACCGCGGTGAACGCGACGGGCCAGGGCATCGGCTTCGCCGTACCGATCAACATGGCGAAGGAGATCGTGGGGCAGCTCCGCGACCGCGGCCGCGTGGTGAGGAGCTGGCTCGGCGTCGCGGTGCGCGAGCGGACAAGGGGCGAGGAGGCCCCGGCCGCCGGGGTGGTCGTGACGGAGGTCGCCGCGGGGGGGCCGGCCGCGACCGCCGGGGTGAAGGTCGGCGACGTGATCACCGGGTTCCAGGGCCACGAGATCCGCACCCCATCGCGACTGCGCTGGTACGTCTCCACCGCGGGGGTGGGGCGCGAGGTCGAGCTGAAGACCCGGCGCGGGGAAGGGCCCGAGCGCTCGCTGCGGGTGTCACTCGCCGAGGTCCCGGCCCAGGAGGAGCGCCGGGCGGCCCAGGCCCGCGCCGCGGTGGACGAGGGACGCTAGTTGCCATCCGACCGCGGGTCGGGTATCTAGCGCGCTCCATGGCCGAGACGACCACCAAGAAGAAGGCCGCCCCTCGCGCGAAGGGCGGCGGCAACAAGACCTGCACCGTGCAGGGCTGCAAGCGCCCCTACCGCGCCAAGGGCCTCTGCTTCTTCCACTTCAAGAAGTGGCGCCGCGACGAGCTCGAGGGCCGCCCGGGCCGCTACGACGTGTGCTCGAAGGAAGGCTGCAAGAAGAAGGTCGTCGAGCACGGCCTCTGCCAGGAGCACTTCGAGGCCTGGAAGAAGAGCCGCAAGAAGAACCAGGCCGCGGCCGCGTCGGCGGCCTAGCTCCGCCGGCCGCGCTCACCCCGCGCGCTCGCGCAGCTTCCGCTCGAGCGCGCGCACCGCGGCGAGGACGAGCTCGACCTCGCGCTGCGTGGGCTCCGCGCGCGCGAGCAGGCGGCGCAGGTCCGCGAGGATGTGCTCCGGGTTCTGCGGGTTCAGGTAGCCCGCCTCGCCGAGGAGCGCCTGCAGCCGTTCCCACAGCGCCTCCAGCGTCGCGTGCCGGGCGGGCTCCGCCGCCGCGGGCGCCGGCGCGCGGACCTGCCGCGGGCGCCCGATCTCGTAGGCGAGCACCGCCACCGACTGCGCCAGGTTCATCGAGTCGTAGGCGGGCGCGGTGGGGATGGAGCACACCGCCTGGCAGAGCTCGAGCTCCGCGTCGGAGAGCCCGCGCCGCTCCTGCCCGAACACCACCGCCACCTCCCCGTGCGCGCTGCGCCGCAGGACCTCCTCCGCGAGCTCCCCGGGATCGAGCCGCGGCCGCCCCTCCACCTCCCGCGAGGTCGTGCCGCAGACCCAGACGGCGGGGCCGAGCGCGCCCCTCAGGTCGGCGTGGATCTCGGCCCCCTCGAGGACGTCCGAGGCCCGGCGCGCGAGCCGGCGGGCACGCGCGAGGACGTCCTCCTGGGCGGTCCCTGGCCCCCCGCTCCGGGGCGGCCCCGCCCAGGAGGGAGGCGCCACGATGGCGAGCCGGGACAGGCCGAAGTTCTTCATGGCCCGGGCGACCGCGCCGACGTTGTCTGCGCTCTGCGGGCGGTGAAGGACGATCCGTACTTTTCCCGGTTCCATGTGAGGGCGGCACGTATAACATCCCCGCCCATGATCCCGGACGACAAGCTCCGCGCGCAGCTCCCCCACACGCTCCGCCAGCTCGACTTGCCTTCGCTCGGTGAGCTGTACCGCGGCAAGGTCCGCGACAACTACAGCCGCGGCGACCGGATCGTGATGGTGACGACCGATCGGGTCTCGGCCTTCGACCACGTCCTCGGCACCATCCCCTTCAAGGGAGAGGTGCTCTCCCGCCTGACCGCCTTCTGGTTCGAGAAGGTGAAGGACGTCGCCCCCACGCACGTCGTGGATCTGCCGGACCCCAGCGTGATGGTGGTGAAGCGGGCGAAGCCGCTGCCCATCGAGATCGTGATCCGGGGCTACATCACGGGCTCGCTCTGGCGGGACTACCAGGCGGGCAAGGCGGGCGCGTACGGGATCGAGTGGCCGAAGGGGCTCCGCAAGGACCAGCGCTTCGACCGCCCCATCATCACGCCCTCCACCAAGGCGGAGTACGGCAAGCACGACGAGCCCATCAGCGAGCAGGAGCTCCTCTCCCAGGGCCTCGTCGCGCCCGAGCTGTGGCGGGAGGCGACCGCGGTCGCGGAGCGGCTCTTCGCCCGCGGCCAGGAGTGGGCGCTCAGCCGCGGCCTCATCCTCGTGGACACGAAGTACGAGATGGGGGTGGTGGACGGGAAGCTCGTGGTCATCGACGAGATCCACACGCCGGACAGCTCCCGCTACTGGGTCGCGGACGGCTACGAGGACCGCTTCGCGCGCGGCGCCGAGCAGGAGATGCTCGACAAGGAGAACATCCGGCAGTGGCTCATCAAGGAGCACGGGTTCTCCGGCCACGGCGCGCCGCCTCCCCTCTCCGACGACGTGCGGGTGATGCTCGCGCGCAAGTACATCGAGGTCTTCGAGCGGCTCACCGGCGAGACCTTCGCGTCGGAGGTCGGCTCGGTCGAGGACCGGATCCGGCGCAACCTCGCGGCGAAGGGCTACCTCGGCTAGACCGTCGCGGGCATGCCCGGCGGCGCGCCCACCCCGGCCATCCTGCTGCCCGGCATCGACGGGAGCGGCCGGCTGTTCGCGCCGCTCCTCGCGGCCCGGCCGCGGCACCTCGCGCCCGAGATCGTCTCCTTCCCGCCGGGAGAGCCGCTCGGCTACGACGCCCTGCTCGACCACGTCCGCGCGGCGCTGCCGTCCCGGCGCTTCCTCCTCGTCGCGGAGTCGTTCTCGGGCCCGCTCGCCGTCCGGCTCGCGGCGGAGCGCCCCCGCGGCCTCGCCGGGCTCGTCCTCGCGGCCGCCTTCCTGCACCGGCCGCTGCACCCGCTCCTGCATCCGATCCGCGGCCTCGTGGGCGCGCGCCTGTTCGGCTTCCCGATGCCGGCCGCGCTCGTGCGCCACTTCATGGCGGGGCCGGACGCGCCGGACGCCCTGGTGCGCGAGGTCCAGGCGGCGGTGGGGGCCGCCACGCCGGAGGTGATGGCGCACCGCGCGCTCGAGGCGCTCCGCGCCGACGTGCGCGCCGACCTGGGCCGGGTCGCCGTCCCGGTGCTGGTGCTCGCGCCCGCGCGCGATCGCCTCATCCGCGCCGACGTGGGCGACGAGATCCTGACGCTCCGCCCCGACGCCGAGGTCGTGCGGGTGGACGCCCCGCACATGATCCTGCAGCGGGCGCCGCACGCCTGCCTCGCGCACATCGAGGAGCTGGCCGCCCGGACCGCGCGGCCCCCGGTCGCGCGCACCGGCGGGGCGGCGGGCGCCACGAGCCCGGCGTCGAGACGCCGGCGCGGGCCTCACCCTCCCTGACGAAGCAGCGAGGCGAGCTCGCCGCGGAGCGGCTCGAGATCGTCCTCCGGCGCCACCCACGCCGTCACCGCGACGGGCTCGCCCTCGCGCGCGACGAGGACCAGGCGGCGGAGGTGGTCGTTGGTCCCGGGGGCCGGCCGCGGGACGAGCCAGCTGGGGGCCGCCGCCCCGCCGCTCCGGGCGCTGTAGCCGCTCGCGAGGCGCTCGGCGCGCCGGGCCCGCGCCTCGCCGATGGTCTCCTGCCGGACCGCGACGAACTCCGCCAGCGCCCGGTCGCCGCCGCGCGCCAGGGGCACCGCCGGCCGGATCCGGACGCGTCCCCGCGCGAAGGTCGCGCGCACGGGACGTCCGCCGAGGACGAGCAGGAGGAGCGCCGCCGCCAAGAGGGCGAGCGCCGCGCGGGGCGCGGCGCCGCGCAGCGCGGCCGCGCCGGCGAGCAGCGCCACCGCGAGCACGCCGAGCGCCCGCGGCCGCGCGAGCCGCGAGACCAGGGTCAGCGCGCCGGGGCTCCGCTCGACCCGCACCATACGTGCGGCCTACGCCGGGCCGAACACCCGGCGGAAGATCGTGTCCACGTGCTTCAGGTGGTAGTCGAGCGCGAAGCAGGCGTCGATCTCCTCGTCGGAGAGGACGCGCTTCACGTCGGGATCGCGCTTCAGCGCGGTCCGGAAGTCCACCTTCTCCTCCCAGACCTTCATCGCGTTGCGCTGCACGTGGACGTAGCCCTCCTGCCGCGCCACGCCCTTGCCCACGAGCGCGAGGAGCACGCGCTGCGCCTCGTACAGCCCGCCCGTCCGCTCGAGGTTCTCGAGCATCCGCTCCGGGTAGACGCGCAGGTTCTCGATCATCCCGGCGAAGCGGTGCAGCGCGAAGTCCAGCGCGATGGTGGCGTCGGGGCCGATCACCCGCTCCACGGAGGAGTGGCTGATGTCGCGCTCGTGCCAGAGCGCGACGTCCTCCAGCGCGGCGAGCGCGTAGGAGCGGAGCAGGCGCGCGAGGCCGGTGAGGTTCTCGGAGAGGATGGGGTTGCGCTTGTGCGGCATCGCCGACGAGCCCTTCTGGCCGGCGGTGAAGGGCTCCTCCGCCTCGCGCACCTCGGTGCGCTGCAGGTGGCGCACCTCGGTCGCGTGCTGCTCGAGCGTCCCGCCGGCGACGGCGAGCGCGGCGAAGAAGTCGGCGTGGCGGTCGCGGTTGACGACCTGCGTCGCCGCCCCCTCCCCGCCGGCGAGGGCGAGCCGCTCCATCACGAACGCCTCGACGCGCGGATCGACGTTCGCGAACGTCCCGACCGCCCCGGAGATCTTGCCGACCGCCACGGTGCGCCCGGCGCGCGCGATCGCCTCGCGGCGCCGCGCCCACGCGTCGTACCAGCCGGCGAGCTTCAGCCCGAAGGTGATGGGCTCCGCGTGGATGCCGTGGCTGCGGCCCATCATCGGCGTCCGCGCGTGCTCGTGGGCGCGCTTCTTCACCGCCGCCATGACGCGGTCCACGCCGCCGAGGAGCAGCGCCGTGGCCTCGGCCAGCTGCACCGCGAGCGTGGTGTCGAGCACGTCGGAGGAGGTCATCCCCTTGTGCAGGTGGCGCGCGGCGGGGCCGCCCTTCTCCTCCACGAAGGTGAGGAAGGCGATGACGTCGTGCTTGACGGTGCGCTCGATCTCCTCGATGCGCGCCACGTCCGCCGCCGAGAACTCGTGGCCGTCGAACGCGCGGCGGAGCGTCTCGAAGTCCTCCGGGGGGACCTCCCCCAGGCGGACCATCGCCTCGCAGGCGGCGAGCTCGACGTCGAGCCAGATGCGGTAGCGCCGCTCCGGGGTCCAGATGCGGCCCATCTCGGGCCGGGTGTAGCGCGGGATCACGAGGTCACCTCCGGTTCAACGTCCGGTCGAGCCGAACCCGCCGCCGCCGCGCCCGCTGCTCGCGAGATCCTCGACGAGCGCGAGCTCGGCCCGCACGACGGGCCCGATGACGAGCTGGGCGATGCGGTCGCCGCGCGCGAAGGTCACGGGCTCCTGCCCGTGGTTCACGAGCACGACGCCCACCTCGCCGCGGTAGTCGCTGTCGATCGTGCCCGGCGCGTTCACCATCCCCACCCCGTGTCGCACGGCGAGGCCGGAGCGCGGGCGCACCTGACCCTCGTGGCCGGGCGGGATCTCCAGGGCGAGGCCGGTCGGGACGAGCCGGCGCTCGCCCGGGGCGAGCGTCACCGGCTCGTCGGCGCGCAGGTCGAGCCCCGCCGCGCCGTCGGTCTCGTAGCGGGGCAGCTCGAGCGGCGGGCCGCGCTGGCCCACGCGCCGGACCTTCACCGTCACCGGCATCGGCTTCTCCCCCGCGGGCGCGGGGCCGCGGGGGGCCCCGGCGCGCGGCTCAGGTGCGATCTACTTCGCGGGCTCGCCCTTCGTCTCGGCGGCGCCCTCCGGCTTCTTGCCGGCGGCCTCCGCGAGCGCCTCCTTGCGAGAGAGCCGGATCTTGCCCGCCCGGTCGACGGAGATGACCTTCACGAGCACCTCCTCGCCCTCGGAGAGGACGTCGGAGACGCTCTTCACCCGCTTGTCCGAGAGCTCGGAGATGTGGATGAGGCCGTCGGTGCCGGGGAACAGCTCCACGAAGGCGCCGAACTCGGCGATCTTGCGGACCGTGCCGAGGTAGGTCTTCCCGATCTCCGCCTCCTGCGTGAGGGAGCGGATCATCTTGATCGCCGCCTCGACCTTGTCCTGGCTCGGGCTCGCGATCGACACCGAGCCGTCGTCCTCGATGTTGATCGAGGTGCCGGTGCGGGCGGTGATGTCCTTGATGGTCTTGCCGCCGGGGCCGATGATGTCCTTGATGCGCTCCGGCCGGATCTTGATGGTCGTGATGCGCGGCGCGTAGGCGCTGATCGACTCGCGCGGCGTCGCGATCGCCTTGGCCATCTCGCCGAGGATGTGCTTGCGCCCGTCGGCCGCCTGCGCCAGCGCGCGCTCGAGGATCTCGCGGGTCACGCCGCCGATCTTGATGTCCATCTGGATCGACGTGATGCCCTCGGCGGTGCCGCAGACCTTGAAGTCCATGTCCCCGAGGTGATCCTCGTCGCCGAGGATGTCGGAGAGGATGGCGATCTTCTCGCCCTCCTTGATGAGCCCCATCGCGATGCCGGCGACCGGCGCCTTGATGGGCACGCCCGCGTCCATGAGCGACAGGCAGCCGCCGCACACCGACGCCATCGAGGACGAGCCGTTCGACTCCATGATGTCGGAGACGATGCGGACCGTGTACGGGAACTTGTCCTCGGGCGGCATCACCTGGCGCAGCGCGCGCTCGGCGAGGGCGCCGTGGCCGATCTCGCGGCGGCCCGGCGAGCGGAGGAACTTCACCTCGCCGACGGAGAACGGCGGGAAGTTGTAGTGCAGCATGAACCGCTTGAACACCATGCCGGTGAGCATCTCGACGCGCTGCTCGTCCTCGGCGGTGCCGAGGGTGGTCGCGACGAGCGCCTGCGTCTCGCCGCGCGTGAAGAGCGACGAGCCGTGCACGCGCGGGAGGAGCCCCACCTCGCTCGTGATCTTGCGGATGTCGGCCTCACCGCGGCCGCCGATGCGACGGCGCTCGTCGGTGATCATCTTCCGCATGTACTCGTACTTCACGTCCTCGTAGTAGCCCTTGATCTCCTTCTCGCGGAGCGCGATCGCGGCGAGCTTCTGGGCGTCGCCGGCGGCCTCCTCCTTCAGGGCCTGGAGGAGCTCCTTCTTGATCTCGGAGAGCCGGCCGTAGCGGTCGTGCTTCTCGTTGCGGGCGTAGGCCTCCTTCACCTTCTCCCAGGTGAGCGCCTTCACCTTCTCGCGGAGCGCGACGTCGTTCTTGGGCGGGTCGAAGGCGCGCCGCGGCTTGTCGCCGGTCGCCTTGCGGAGCGCGTCCTGGGCGTCGAGCAGCTCCCTCACCGCCGCCTGGCCGAAGAGGAGCGCGTCCACCATCACCTGCTCGGACACCTCCTTCGCACCGCCCTCCACCATCACGATGGCGTCGCGCGAGGCCGCCATGATGACGTCCAGATCGGCCTCGGCGCGCTGCGCGAGCGTGGGGTTCGCGACGAACTGGCCGTTCACGCGGCCGACGCGCACGCCGGCGATGGGGCCGTTGAAGGGGATGTCCGAGAGGTGCAGCGCGGCCGACGCGCCGGTGAGCGCGAGGACGTCCGTGTCGTTCTCCTGGTCGAAGGAGATGACGGTCGCGATGATCTGCGTCTCGTTCGGGTAGCCCTCGGCGAACAGCGGCCGGCAGGAGCGGTCGACGATGCGGGAGGTCAGGGTCTCCTTCTCCGTCGGCCGGCCCTCGCGGCGGAAGAAGCTGCCGGGGACGCGGCCCGCCGCGAAGAGCTTCTCCTGGTAGTCGACGGTGAGCGGGAAGAAGTCGATGCCTTCCTTCTTCTCGGCGGCCGAGACGACCGTGACGAGCACGATCGAGTCGCCCATCCGCACCCACACGGAGCCGTGAGCCTGCTTCGCGACCTTGCCGGTCTCGAGCAGGATCTCCTGCGCGCCGACGCGAGCGGTCTTCTGGATCGGGGTCATGTGCACCTTCCTTGCGGGCGGGGACGCCGCTGGCGTCCCTCGCCGCGTTGTCCCGCGCGCGCCGCTGCCGCCGCCGGGTTCGGGAGGTGCCTCTGTTCCTCACTCGGCCACCCCTCGGTGGAGGGACGGTCCAGTCGGAAACGGAAGCGACCTCGCGCTCTCGTCGCGGCCCCGGCCCGTGCGGGCGCGTTGCCTTCGTTCGCGCCTCCGAACGCCGGAAGCGCGAGCGCCCCGGCGTTTGCCGAGGCGCTTCGTCCCACCGCCTACTTCCGGATGCCGAGCTGATCGATCAGGGTCTTGTAGCGCCCCTGGTCGATCGAGCGGAGGTAGTCGAGCAGGCGCCGGCGCTGGCCGACCAGCTTCAGCAGGCCGCGGCGGCTGTGGTGATCCTTCTTGTGCGTCTTGAAGTGCTCCGTGAGGTAGGCGATCCGCTCCGTCAGCAGGGCCACCTGCACCTCGGGCGAGCCGGTGTCCTTCTCGTGCCGCTTGTACTTCGTCACCAGCTCCTGCTTCCGCTCCTGCACCAGCGCCATAAGGACTTCCTTTCTCGGGTACCGTCCACCGCGGCGAGGGCGAAGGCGCGCGCCTCGGGCCACAGTGGGCGTTCGTGTGAAAGCGGGGTCTTAAGCCATCCGTCCGGGCGAGTCAACGTTCCTCGGCGCCGGCCCGGCCCAGGTCTCCCGGCCCGAGCAGGACGCGTTCGGGGCAAAGCCCCCGGTCGCCCGCAGCGCAGACGGCCACGAGCCGCCCGTCGGGCGCCCGCGCCGCCGCCTTACCGGGCGCCAGCTCGCGCCGCAGGGCGCGCCCGTGGGCGAGGTCCCGCGCCTCCGCCCACGAGACCTCGAGGACCGGGAACGTCCTCAGCGCGTCTCCGAGGGGGACGAGGCGGGCGAGGAGCGCCTCCCGCCCGAGCCGCTCTGCCTCCTCGAGCGTCACGGCCTCCTCCGCGCGGAAGCCGCTCGCCTCGGTCCGGCGCAGGGCGGCGAGGTGGGCGGGGACCCCGAGCGCGCGGCCGAGGTCCGCCGCGAGCGTGCGCACGTAGGTGCCCTTCCCGCAGCGCACCGTGAACCGGGCGAGGCGCACGGGCGCTGCCTCGACGCGATCCTGGGGCGGTTCGAGGGGGAGGAGCTCCAGGAGCTCCAGCGCGTCCACCCGCACCTGGCGCGGCGCGCGCTCGACCGACTCGCCCGCGCGGGCGGCCTCGTGCAGGCGGCGGCCGCCGACCCGCACCGCGGAGTACATGGGCGGGACCTGGGAGATGTCGCCGCGGAACCGCGGGAGCACGGCGCGGAGCTCCTCGGCGGTGAGCCGCGAGGGATCGCCGCGCTCGACGACGCGCCCCTCGGCGTCCTCGGTGTCCGTGGCGGCGCCGAAGGCGACCGTCGCCTCGTAGGCCTTGTCCGCGTCGGAGAGGTACTGCTGGAGCTTCACGGCGTCCCCGACGCAGATCGCGAGGACCCCGGTGGCGGCGGGATCGAGCGTGCCGGCGTGGCCGGCCCGCGGCGCGCGCAGGATCCGCCGGACCCGCTGCACGACGTCGAAGCTGGTCGGCCCGGCCGGCTTGTCGACGACGAGGACGCCCGCGATCGTCACGACTCGCCGTGCGAGTCCTTCTCGCGCGCCTCCTTGAGGAGCCGCTCGATGCGATCGCCGCGCGCGACCGACTCGTCGTAGACGAAGCGCAGGTGCGGGGTGTGCCGCAGCCGCAGGCTCCGCGCGACCTCGCGCTGCAGGAAGGTCGAGGCGGCCTTCAGCCCCTCGAGCGTGCGCTCGCGCTCCGCGTCCTCGGCGTGGATCGAGACGTACGCCGTGACCTCCTTCAGGTCGGGCGACATCTTGGCGCCGGTCACGGTGATGAAGCCCGTGACCCGGGGGTCCTTGAGGCCGCGGGCGATCACGTCCGCGAGCCCGTGACGGAACTCCTCCGCGACGCGGGCCGGACGGCTGTGGGTGCTCATCGGGTCTCCTCCTCGTCCTCGTCGCCGCCGTCCTCGGTCCAGCCCTCGTCCTGCTCGGCCTGCTCCGCCTCCACGTCCGCGAGGGTGCGGCCGCCGTCCTCGCCCAGGTGATCGCCGTAGGAGACGATCTCCAGATCGCGCCCGGTGAGCTGGATCTGCCCCCCGTGCATCGAGCCGACGAAGTCCGCGACCTTGTCGAGCGTCTCGTTGACGAAGCCGTGGTCGTTGCCGACCGCGGTGACCCCGATGACGCTCCGCTGCCAGAGGTCGTTCTCGCCGACCTCGGCGATCGACACGTTGAACTTCGCCTTCACCCGGTCGATCGCCGACCGCACGAGGTGGCGCTTCGACTTCAGCGACCCCGGCGCCGGGAGGTGCAGGGTCAGCCTGAGCACTCCGACGAACATCGCTTCCGACCTCCGGCCTGCCGAGTGCCCGCTTACCCAACGGCCTCCAAGGGGCTCGCCCGAGCCGGCCGCGCCGCCGGCGGGTCAGACGCCGACGCCCGAGCCGAGGTCGGGCGCGTGAGGAGCGAGCAGCGCAGCCTCCTCGAAGACCCGCTCCCCCCGAGCGTAGGCGCCCCTGGCTCGCCCAGGGGCGCCGGAGTCGAGGGGCGAGCAGCACAGCGACGAGCCCGCCCGAGCTCGGCCGGGATCCTGCGTCGTACTAGTCGAGGGACTGGCGGATCTCCTCGAGCTCGTACGCCTCGATGACGTCGCCCGGCTTCACGTCGCTGAAGCCCTCGATGCCGATGCCGCACTCGAAGCCGGTCTGCACCTCGCGCACGTCGTCCTTGAGCCGCTTCAGCGAGCCGATCTTGCCGCTGTAGACCACCTTGCGATCGCGGAGCACCCGCACGTTCGCGGCGCGCTTGATGACGCCCTCGGTGACGGCAGAGCCGGCGATGTTGCCGAGCTTCGGGATGCTGAACAGGGCCCGCACCTCGGCCTTGCCGAGCGGCTTCTCGCGGATGATCGGCTCGAGCAGCCCGGCCATCTCCTCGCGGATCTTGTCGACGGCCTCGTAGATGATGTCGAAGAGCAGGATCTTCACGCCCTGCTGGCTGGCGATCGACTCGATCTCGCTCTCCGGCTTGGTGTTGAAGCCGACGATGATGCCGTTGCCCGCCGCCGCCGTGAGGACGTCGGACTTGGTGATGGCGCCCACGCCGGAGTCGAGGATCTTCACCCCGACCTTCTTCGTGGCGGCCTTCTGGAGCGCCTGCGTCACGGCCTCCGAGGAGCCCTGCACGTCCGCCTTCACGACGACGTTCAGCACCTTCCCGCCGCCGCTCTTGGCCTTCGCGAAGAGGTCCTCGAGCGTCGCCTTGCGGCTCGCGCCGAGCTCCTTCTTGCGCTGCTTCTCGGCGCGGTGCTCCGCGACCTCCTTCGCCGCCTTCTCGTCCTGGACGACGTCGAACTCGTCGCCCGCGACGGGCACGCCGGAGAGGCCGAGGACCTCGACCGGATAGCCGGGCGGGACCTCCTTCACCTGCTCGCCGCGCTCGTTCATCATCGCGCGGACCCGGCCGTAGTGGATGCCGGTGACCAGCGCGTCGCCGACGCGGAGGGTGCCCTCCTCGACGAGCACGGTCGCGACCGGCCCGCGGCCCTTCTCGAGCTTCGCCTCGATGACGCGGCCGGAGGCGAGCATCTCCGGGTTGGCCTTCAGCTCGAGCACCTCGGACTGCAGCGCGATGTACTCGAGCAGCTCCGGGATGCCCTGCTTCGTGCGCGCCGAGACGGGCAGCATGATCGTCGAGCCGCCCCACTGCTCGGCGACGAGCTCGTACTCGGTGAGCTGCTGCATCACGCGCTCGGGCGTCGCGCCCGGCTTGTCGATCTTGTTGATGGCGACGAGGATCGTCACGCCGGCGGCCTTCGCCGCCTTGATCGACTCCACCGTCTGCGGCATCACGCCGTCGTCGGCGGCGACGACCAGCACGACGAGGTCGGTGACCTGCGCGCCGCGCTGGCGCATCGCCGTGAACGCCTCGTGGCCGGGGGTGTCGAGGAAGGTGATGGGGCCCTGCGGCGTCTGGACCGCGTAGGCGCCGATGTGCTGGGTGATGCCGCCCGCCTCGCCCGCGGCGACGTCGGCCTGCCGGATGGCGTCGAGCAGCGACGTCTTGCCGTGGTCCACGTGGCCCATCACGGTCACGACCGGCGGACGGATGACCAGCTTCGACTCGTCGACCTCGACCTCGGGGATGTACTCCTCGACCTCGAAGCCCTTCTTCTCGAGGGTGTAGCCGAACTCCGTCGCGAGGAACGCGGCCGTGTCCGCGTCGATCTGCTGGTTGATGGTCGCCATCGTGCCGGCCTGCATCAGCTTGCGGATGAGGTCGGACGCCTTGACGCCCATGGCCTGGGACAGCTCCGAGACGGAGATGGACTCCTCCACCCGGATGACCTTCTTGTGCTCGGCCTTCTCGGTGATCTGCGTCTTCGCCCCCTTCTTCGTAGGCTTCTTCTTCTTGCCGCGGATCGGGATGTAGGCGCGATCGGTGATCGCGGCCTGGAGGAGCTCCTTGCCAGAGAGGCTCTTCGCCTGCTCCTCCGACATCGGCCGGCCGGGGGTGCGGCCCCGGCGCTTGTCGCGGGAGACGTCGATGAACTCGCGCTCGCGGCCGAGCGAGCCCGGCACCACCTTGAGCTCGCGGACCTCGCCGAGCGCCCGCGGGCCGGGCGCCGCCGGGAACTGCGTGCGCGCGCCCGTCGGCGGCGTCACGCGGCGCACGGGGACGAGCGGGCGGGAGATGACGACGGCCTGCGTGGCGGTCGGACGGAGCGTGCGCGGGTCGGGGCCCGGAGCCGCCGGCTGGCCAGGCTGAGCGCCGGGCCCGTGCGGAGCCGCGGCCATGGGCGCCGTCGGCTGGCCCGGGGCGCGCGGTCCGCCCGGCACGGAGGGCCGGACGCCGGGGCCGGTGGGGCGGACGCCGGGGGCGGCGGGGCGCACGCCGGGGGCGGCGGGCCGCACGCCGGGCGCGGCGGGCCGCACGGGCGCGCCGGGCGGCTGGGCGCCGGCGGGCACGGACGGGGCCGGCGGACGGACGGCCGGCGACGGCGGCGCCGACGGCGCAGCCGGCATCGCGGGCGCGGCGGAGGGCGGAGGAGCCTCCGGAGCCGGCTGCGGCTCGGCGCCTCCTGCCGGTGCGCCGCCCTCGGGCGAGGACGCGGGCTCCTCGACCGGCTCCGGCGCGGCCTCGGCGGCGACCTCGGCGGGCTCCTCGAGGCTCGGCTGCTCCTCGTAGGAGGGCTGCTCCTCGTAGGACGGCTGCTCCTCGTAGGACGGCTGCGCCTCGACGGGCTGCGCCTCCTGCACCGGCGGCGGCTCGACGTGGGCGCGCTTGCGGACGACGAAGCCCGGGCCCGACGGGCGCGCGGGCGCCGCCTTGGGCTTCCGCTCGGCGAGGATCTTCTCGTACGCCGCGTGGGCCTGATCGTCCTCCAGCGAGGAGGAGTGGCTCTTCACGTCGTACCCGAGGTGGAGGAGCTTCTCGACGAGCTCCTGGTTGGAGAGCTCGATGCCCTGCTCCTTCAACTGCTTGCCGAGCTCGTGGACCCGCTTCTTGGACATTGCGTAGACTCCTAATCCTTACGGGCGTTTCCCGTCAACTCGACGCGCAGCGCGGCGGCGTCGACTACCGCCTCCCCGCAGCGGAGCGCCCGCGTAAAGGCGCGGCGCCGGAGCGCCTTCTCCAGGCACCCTGCGCTCGGGTGGAGCCACGCTCCACGTCCTCCGCTGCGCTGTCGATCGACGATCACCCGTTCACCTTCCGTCGTGAGCCGTACGAGCTGCCGCTGCGACGCCCGCTCCCCGCAGCCGACGCAGGTGCGGACGGGCTCGCTCAAGCGCCGGCGCCCCCCTGCGCGGCCTTCGCCCGCTCGGCGTCGAGCTCGGCGCGGAGCTTGACCTCCTCCTCGAGGTAGACGCCCACCGCGTGCTTGAGCTGGCGGGCCTTCTTGATGCCGAGCCCGCTCGACTCGGCGAGCCGCATCACGTCCGACTCGTTGTGGACGGCCTCGACGCTGCCGTAGCCGGCGACCTTCAGCTGCTCGATGGTCTTCTCGCCGACGCCGCGGACGCGCGCGAAGCGCTCCTCCTGCGTGAGCTCGTCGGGGTGGCGCCGCGCCTCGGCGATGCGGGCGGCCTCGCGCTCCTGCTCGAGCCGCATCTCCTTCTCCGCGTCGACGATCGACTGCTCGCGGGCGCGCTTCTGCAGCTCCGGGATCATGTCCATCGTGAAGCCCGGGAACTGGGTGAGCATCTCGGAGGCGGCGTTCGCCACGTCCTGCGCCTTGCGGAAGCCGTGCGCGTACAGCATCTCCTGCGTGGCCTCGGGGATGCCGATGGCGCCGAAGCTCTCGGTCGCGAACTCGCGCATCTCCTTCACGCGCGACTCGGAGTTGATGTCGAGCTTCCAGCCGGTGAGCTGCGAGGCGAGCCGCACGTTCTGGCCGCGGCGCCCGATGGCGAGCGAGAGCTGGTCGTCGGGGACGATGATCTCCATCGCCTTGTTCTGCTCGTCGAGGAGGACGCGGGAGACCTCGGCCGGCGCGAGCGCGTTGCACACGAAGCGGGCGTAGTCGTCGTCCCACGGCACGATGTCGATCTTCTCGCCGCGGAGCTCCTGCACGACCGCCTGGACCCGGCTGCCCTTCATGCCGACGCAGGCGCCGACGGGATCCACGTCCGAGTCGCGCGAGGAGACCGCGATCTTCGCCCGCCCGCCCGGCTCGCGGGCCGCGGCCTCGATCACCACCACCCCCTCGGCGATCTCCGGCACCTCCATCTCGAAGAGCTTCCGGAGGAGATCGACGGACGCGCGCGAGAGGATGATCTGCGGCCCCTTGGACTCGCGCAGCACGTCCATCACGTAGGCCTGGATCCGGTCGCCGGCCCGGTAGCTCTCCCGCGGCACCTGCTCGCGCACCGGCAGCACCGCCTCGGCGCGGCCGAGGTCGACGATGACGTTACCGCGCTCGAAGCGCCGCACGATGCCGGTGATGACCTCGCCCTTGCGGTCCTTGTACTCGTTGAAGACGTTCTCGCGCTCGGCGTTGCGGGTGCCCTGGATCATCACCTGCTTCGCGGTCTGCGCCGCGATGCGGCCGAAGGAGCGGCGGTAGGTCTTCAGCTTGAGCAGGTCGCCCCACTGCTCGTCCTGGGCGCGCGCCTCCGCCTCGTCCTCGGTGCGGTAGTAGATGGGGAAGTCGAGCTCGTCGCCCGGCTCCACCTCGATGCCCTTCTCGTGCGCGACCGACACCGGGATCATGTTCACCGGGTCGGCGAGGGGGGTCTCCTCGGTCGGGTCCGTGACGATGGTGAGGACCTGGAAGAGATCGACCTGGCCCTTCTCCTCGTCGTAGCGGGCCTTCAGGTTCCGCTCCATCCCGAAGTGGCGCTTCGCGGCGCTGCCGATCGCCTCCTCGAGGATCTCGACGAGGCGCGTGCGGTCGATGCCCTTGTCCTTGGCGACCTGGTCGAGGATGAGGTTCAGGTTCACGTTCTGCTGCATCGGTCAGTCCTTCCTTCGAAGGTCGGCCTCGAAGTCGTACTCGAGGTGGGCCTTCGCGATCTGATCGTGGGGGACGCGGTGGACGACCCCGTCCACGTCGATCTCGACGGCGCCGTCGCGGTAGCCCACGAGGACGCCCGTCCAGTTCTTGCGCGCCGGCGAGCCGGGCGCCGTGCCGGCGACCGGGCCGTACGCCTTCACGTGCGCGCGCTGGCCCGCGTAGCGGTCGAAGTCGGCCGGCTTGCGGAGCGGCCTGTCGAGCCCGGGCGACGAGACCTCCAGGTCGTAGGCCGGCTCGATGAAGTCCTCGACGTCGAGGATCGGATCGACCAGCCGCGACACGGCCTGGCAGTCCTCGATCCCCACGCCGCCGGGCTTGTCCACGAAGAGCCGGAGCGTCCAGCGGCTCCCCTGGCGCAGCCACTCCACCTCGACGAGCTCATAGCCGTCGCGCGCGAGCACGGGCTCGAGCACCCGGCGCGTACGCTCGGCGATGGACTCTTCTGCGATCCCTGGCATCGACCCCAAAAAAAACGAAAAGTGGGCGAGCGGCCCACTTTCGGAGCCCGGTTCTCCCGGGCGCGAAAATGTCGCGGTGTCAGTAACAGACCGTGTGCGTGGGGTCAAGGACGACCGGGCCGTCCGGCCGTCTCCTCGTCCGCCCGCCGGAAGCGCATCCTCGCGATCACGCCTCGCCGGGCGGGAGCCGGAGCGCGAGCAGCCACTCCCGGTTCCCGGCCGGGCCCTCGATGGGGGACTCGGCGTGCCCGAGCACCTCGAACCCGAGCTCGCGAGCCGCGGCCGCGATGCCCTCCAGCGCGGCCAGGCGCTTCGCCTCGTCGCGCACGACGCCCCCCTTGCCCACCTCGCCCTTGCCCACCTCGAACTGCGGCTTCACGAGCAGCACCGCGTGGCCCCCCGGGCGGAGGATCGATCGCACGGCCGGGAGGACGAGCCGGAGCGAGATGAAGGACAGATCGCCGGTGACGAGCTCGACCCGGGTGCCGAGCGCCTCCGCCGTCAGCGCCCGGGCGTTCTCGCGCTCGCGCACCACGACGCGGGGATCACCGCGCAGCTTCGGGTGCAGCTGCCCGTACCCCACGTCCACGGCGTAGACGCGCGCGGCGCCGCGCTGCAGGAGCACGTCGGTGAACCCGCCGGTGGACGCCCCCAGATCGGCGCAGATCTTCCCGGCCGGATCGACGGGGAAGACGTCGAGCGCCTTCTCCAGCTTGAGCGCGCCGCGCGACACGTAGCGCTGCGGCGCGGCGCCCTCCTTCAGCCGGACGGGCGCGTCGGCGTCCACGAGCGCGCCCGGCTTGTCGACGCGCGCCTCGCCCACGACGACGGCGCCCGCCATCACCAGCGCCTGGGCCTTCGCGCGCGACTCGGCGAGCCCGCGGGCGACGAGCACGACGTCGATGCGCTGCCTGCGCGATGGCATGACGGGGCTGCGGCGGCGGACCTAGGCGGCGCCGCGCTTCGCCCGCTCGCCGACGATCGCGCGGCACGCCCGCGCGATCCCGTCGGCGTCGAGGCCGAGCTGGGCGCGCTGCCTGCCCTGATCGCCGTGCGTCACGAACTCGTCGGGGAGGCCGAGCCGCTTCACGCGCAGCCCCTCCGCGACGAGACCGCGGCGCTCGAACAGCTCGAGGCAGGCGGCGCCGAAGCCGCCCGGCAGGCAGCCCTCCTCGATGGTCACGACGCACCGCGCGCGCTCCGCCTCGCCCGCGATGAGCTCCTCGTCGAGCGGCTTGGCGAAGCGAGCGTCCACGACGGACGCGGCGACGCCGTCCTTGGCGAGCGCCTCCGCGGCGGCGAGCGCGGCGTGCAGCGTCGTGCCGAGCGCGACGACGCACACGTCCGGCTTGCCCGGGACGGCCCGCGCGAGGCGACCCTTGCCGATGGGCAGCACCTGCGGCGCCTCGAGCGCCACGCCCTCGCCGGCGCCGCGCGGGAAGCGGAACGCCGCCGGCCCGTCGTGGTGGAGCGCGGTGTGGAGCATGTGCCGGAGCTCGTTCTCGTCCGACGGAGCCATCACCACCAGGTTCGGCACGCAGCGCAGGTAGGCGACGTCGAACGCGCCCTGGTGCGTCTTGCCGTCGGCGCCGACCAGGCCGCCGCGGTCGAGGGCGAACGTGACGGGCAGCCGCTGCAGCGCCACGTCGTGGATGATCTCGTCGTACGCGCGCTGCAGGAAGGTGGAGTAGATGGCGACCACCGGGCGCACGCCCTCGCACGCGAGGCCGGCGGCGAAGGTCACCGCGTGCTGCTCGGCGATGCCGACGTCGTACGTGCGCTCGGGGAAGCGCTGCTTCGCCTTGATGAGGCCGGTGCCCTCGAGCATCGCGGCGGTGATCGCCACCACGCGCGGATCCCGCTCCATCTCCTCGCAGAGCGCCTCCGCGAACAGATCGGTGTAGGCCTTGGCCGCCGCCTTCTTCACCGGCTTGCCGGTCGCGACGTCGAAGAACGACAGGCCGTGCCCGCGCGTGGCCTTGTCGGACTCCGCCGGCTGGTAGCCCTTGCCCTTCGTGGTGATGGCGTGCAGCAGCACCGGGCCGTCGAAGATCACGAGCTTCTGCAGCGTCTCGACCAGGCTCCGCACGTCGTGCCCGTCCACGGGCCCGACGTAGTGGAAGCCGAGCCCCTCGAAGAGGATGCCGGGCGTGACGAGCGCCTTCGTCGCGTTGATGCCGTGGCGGATCATGTCTATCGCCTCGGGCCCCTTCGGCACGTGCGAGAGGAAGTCCTTCACCGCGCGCCGCCAGCGGTTGTAGGTCCGCGAGGCGAACTTCTTGGAGAACCACTCCGAGAGCGCGCCCACGTTGGGCGAGATCGACATCTCGTTGTCGTTCAGCACGACCACGAGGTCGCGGCCGAGATACCCGGCCTGGTTCAGCCCTTCGAACGCGACGCCGCCCGTCATGGCGCCGTCCCCCACCAGGGCGACGACCTTGCCCGGGGCGCCGGAGAGCCGCTTCGCCTCGAGCATGCCGAGCGCGGCGCTGATCGCGGTGGAGGCGTGGCCGACGCCGAAGGCGTCGTGCTCCGACTCGTGACGCTCGGGGAAGCCGGCGAGGCCACCCTCCGTGCGGATGGTGCGGAACCGCTCGCGGCGCCCGGTGAGGAGCTTGTGCGCGTACGCCTGGTGCCCCACGTCCCACACGAGCTTGTCGGTGGGCGACGAGTACACGTAGTGGAGCGCCACGTTGAGCTCGACGGCGCCGAGCGACGAGCCGAGGTGGCCGCCGTTCTTCGCGCAGGTCTGGATGATCTCCTCGCGGATCTCCTCGCAGAGGCGCGGCAGGTCGTCGACCGGCAGGCGCTTCAGGTCGAGCGGCGAGTCGATGCTGTCGAGCAGGCGTCCCATTCGCAACCTCCGTTCTACTTCTTGCGTGCGACGACGTACCGCGCCACGGCGCGGAGCGGCTCGGCCCGCGCGCCCAGCGGCGCGAGGGCGGCGAGCGCCTCGTCGAGGAGCGCAGCCGCGCGGCGCCGCGCCTCCTCGATCCCGACGAGCGCCGGGAGCGTCGACTTCCCGGCGTCTGCGTCCTTGCCGGCGCGCTTCCCGAGCGTCTGCGTGTCCGCCGTGAGGTCGAGGAGATCGTCGGCGATCTGGAACGCCAGCCCGAGCTTCAGGCCGATCGGGTAGACCGCCTCCACCGCGGCCCCGGCGCAGGCCGCGCCGCCGGCGACGGCGCTCGCGAGCAGCGCGCCCGTCTTGGTGCGCATGAGCTCCAGCACCTCGGCCTCGGCGAGCCGCGCGTGCTCCCCCTGGATGTCGCGCGCCTGGCCCTCCACCATGAGGTAGGCGTTCTCGGCGAGGAGGCGGGCGAGCGCCGCGGCGGTGGGCTGGGGAGCGGCCAGCAGGTGGCGGAAGGCCAGCGACTGCAGCGCGTCGCCGACGAGCACGGCGGTGGCCTCGTCGTACGCCTTGTGCACCGTGGGCCGCCCGCGACGCAGGTCGTCGTCGTCCATCGCGGGGAGATCGTCGTGCACGAGGGAGTAGGTGTGCACCGCCTCGAGGGCCACCGCGAAGCGCATGGCGAGCGAGCCGTCGGAGGCGTCGCCGCCGTGGGCCTCGCAGGCGGCGAGGACGAGGGCGGGACGCAGCCGCTTGCCCCCGCCGAGGAGCGCGTAACGGATGGCCTCCACCAGCCGCTCCGGCCCCTGCCCGCGCCGCTCGTCGGCGAGCGCCGCGAGGCGCGGCTCGAGGCGCTCGGTCACGGAGCGCAGATAAGACTGGATGTCCACGTCGGGGGGCACCGCGCAGCCTTGTAGCACACCGCGGCCCGGCGTCTCACGCCTCCGGCGGAGCCGCCGCCACCCGGGTTCACGCGGGGGTGGGGACCGCTCCGGCGCGCTCGTCCAGGATGTCCCGGATGCGGGAGATGAGCCGGTCCATGTCGAGGGGCTTCGAGAAGTAGTCGATGGCGCCGGCGGCGATGCCGCTCCGCTCGTCCTCCGCGCTCTTCCGGGCGGAGATGAAGATGACGGGGATGTCCCCGAAGGTCGGGTTCTTCTTGATGGCGCGGCAGAGCTCGAAGCCGTCGATCCAGCTCATCATCACGTCGAGCAGGATCACGTCCGGCCGGTCCACGTGCATGGCCGAGATGAGCCGCAGCCCGTTGGCCGCCTGGCCCACGTCGAACCCCTCCAGCTCGAGCGCGAGCGTGAGCATCTCGCGCGTGTCGCGGTCGTCGTCGACGATGATGACCTTGGGCTTCTTCATGCGCTCTTGGGCCGGCATCGGTCGTCAGGATCTCCGGCCGGCCTCTGGCTCGAACGCCACCGCCTCGTCCTCGCCGTCCGCGGAGCGCACGAGCAGCTCCACGCGGCGCTCCGCGTCGTCGAGCTTGCGGGACGCGTCCTTCGCCAGCCGCACGCCCTCCGCGAACTTCTCGATGGACTGCTCCAGCGTGAGCTGGCCGGACTCGAGCTCCGCGACGACGCGCTCGAGCCTCGTCACCAGCGCGTCGTAAGACTCCTCTGCCGGGGACTCCACTTGCCGCTCGCTCGCCTGGCTCACGCGACCTCCGGTGCTCCTAATTAACGACGCCGCGAAAGGGGGTCAACGCCCGCCCCCGCCGGAGCCGCCGGCGTCGTCCCCCCGCGCGGGCACCGTCCGCCCCGGCAGCGGGTCATCGCCGGCGTCCCGGGCGGTGGCCCGGGCGTCGAGCCAGCCCTCGCCGAGGACGATGCGCAGGGCGTCCCCCTCCGCCACCTGCCCGCTGCGCGAGATCACGTGGCCGTCGCGCAGCACGAGCGAGAAGCCGCGGGCCAGGAGCTTCGCCATGTTCGCGGGCTCGAGCCTGCCCTCGAGGCGCTGCAGGCGCAGCGTCTCCCTGCGGAACGTGGCCGCCTGCCAGGCGCCGAGGCGCCGGGCGCTCGCCTCCATGCGCAGCCGGACCTCACGGACGCGCCGGCGCGGCTCCAGGCGGGCCAGGCGCGCGCGCAGCGGGTCGAGCCGCGTCCGCCGTGCGCGGAGCGGATCGCGCGCGGCGGCCGCCGCGGCGTGCAGCAGGTCGTCCACCCTGTGCCGCGCGCCGGAGAGGACGCGCGCGGGATCCTCGAGCTCGGCGCGGAGCGCGCGCAGCTCGCGCCGGCGGAGCTCCAGGGCGCCCTCCCACGTGCGTTCCAGCCGGCCGCGGAGCGCGGAGAGCCGCGCGACGAGCTCGTCGCGGACGGGCGCGACGAGCTGCGCGGCGTGGGTCGGCGTGGCCGCGCGCACGTCGGCGACGAGATCCGCGACGGTCACGTCCACCTCGTGCCCGACCGCCGACACGACGGGGACCGGGCACGCGGCGATCGCGCGGGCGAGCCGCTCGTCGTCGAAGGCGCCGAGCTCCTCCTGCGAGCCGCCCCCGCGGGTGACCACGATGACGTCGACGCCGGCCCGGCAGAGCGCCCGGACGGCCGAGACCACGGTCGAGGCGGCGCCGTCGCCCTGCACCCGGCACGGAGCGACGAGGACGGGCATCGAGGGGAAGCGCGTGTGGAGGACGCGCAGGAAGTCCCGCACGGCCGCGCCGGTCGGGCTGGTGGCCACGCCGATGCGCCGCGGAAGGAAGGGCAGCTGCCGCTTGCGGGCCGGGGCGAGCAGGCCGTCCGCCTGGAGGCGCTCCTTCACCTGCTGCAGCAGGAGGGCGGCGGCGCCCGCGCCGCGCGGCTCGAGCTCCTGCACGATGAGCTGGTACTTGCCGTGCGGCGCGTAGATCTCGACGAACCCGCGCGCGAGGACCTCCTGCCCTTCGGCGACGGCGAACTTGACCCGCCGCGCCTGCGACGCCCAGACGACGGCGCCGATGAGGCCGTCGGCGTCCTTCAGCGAGAAGTACACGTGGCCGCTCGCCTGGCGGCGCAGGTTCGCCACCTCGCCGGCCACCCACACGTCGCGGAACTTCGGCTCCACCGCGTTCTTGAGGGCGCGGGTGAGCTCGCCGACGGACCACGGGCGCGGCAGCTCGCGCGCGGCGAAGAGATCGCCGGTGGTCCCGGGCTCCGGGCGGCGGAGGCGGCTCATCGGCGGCGCCCTCGCGCGCGGGCGCGATCGGCGCCCCGCGGGCGCGCCGCCGCCGCGGCCGGCACGCGGCGCCGGGCGCGCTCCACCTCCGCCGGGGCGGCCTCGGCCAGCGCGACGAGCCGCGCGAGCAGCACGTCCACCTCGCGCTGCTCCCGGATCCGCCACGGGGCGAGCGACTGCCCGGAGCCGACGTGCACGCCGAACACCAGCGGGGCGCCGACCGCGAAGGCGTCCTCGTCGGTGACGTCGTCGCCGGCGTACAGCGCGGCGTCGCAGCCGAGGCGGGAGAGGAGCGCGCGCACGGCGTCGCCCTTCGAGGGGAAGTCGTGCGGCAGGACGTTCAGGACCTTCTTGCCGGCGATGAGGCGCGTCCCCTCCAGCTGGTTCGCGGCCTCGTACACGGCGCGCTCCGAGACGCGCCAGGTGCGCGCCAGCCCGTAGTGGATCGCGAGCGTGGAGCGCTTGTCCTCGAAGTGGATGCCGGGGACGCCGTCGAGCGCAGCCTCGAGCCTGCGCCGCCAGCCGCGGACGCGGCGCAGGACGCGCTCGGGCACGGCGACCGGCTCCCCGAGCTCGAAGCCGTGGTTGCCGACCACGAGGGGGACCGCGTCGCCGACGAAGCGCTCCACGTCCCGCCACGCGCGCCCGGAGACCACGGCCACCGGATAGAGCTCCGCGAGCCGCCGAAGCAGCCGCCGCGTGGTCGGGCGCATGGGGGCGCCGTGCGGGTCGCGCACGACGGGGGCGAGCACGCCGTCGTAGTCGAACGCGAGGAGCACCCTCGCCGGTGTGTTCTCGTCGACGAAGCGCGCGAGCGCGGCGCGGTGCCGGGGGTGGAGAAGATCCTTCATCGGCGGGGCGAGACGGCGAGGGGAGCATAACACCCGGCGCGCACCGCTCGCCCGCCTTTCCCGGGCGGCGACGGGGCGCCGGCGCGCGACGGCGCTAGGCCGCCGGCCGGCCCGCGGCGAGCCCCGTGCGGGCGACGTCCGCGAGCGCCGCGATGAAGTCCGGCCGCGTCCCGAGGGCCGGGACCCGCACGTACGCGGTCGCCCCGCCCGTGAGCGCGGCCTCCTTCGCGAGCACGTCGAGGTCGTAGAGGGTCTCGAGGTGCTCGGAGACGAAGGCGATGGGGACGGTCACGACGGCGCGCCCGCGGGCGTTCGCCTCGAGGAACTCGACCGTGTCCGGGCCGAGCCACTTCGCGGGCCCGACCCGGCTCTGGTAGGTGACCCGGAACTCCTGCGCCCCGGCCCGGCGGGCGGTCTCGCGCGCCGAGTGCTCGATGTAGCCCGGGTACGGATCCCCCTTGCGCACCTGGCTCATCGGGAGGCCGTGCGCGCTGAACACCACGAGCGCCGAGGCGCGGTCGGAGGCGGGCAGCGCCTCGAGCGTCTCCCGCAGCGCGGCCGCGGAGGCGTCGAGGTAGCCCTCGTGATCGTGCCAGGTGCAGATCTCGGCGAGCGGCAGCTCCCCCGGCCAGACCCGGCGGAGCTCGACCAGCGAGCTCCGGGTGGTGGCGTTCGCGTACTGCGGGTAGAGGGGGAGCGCCACCGCGCGCGTGGCCCCGGCGGCGAGCGCCTCACGCACGCCCTCCTCCGTGCTCGGGTGCCCGCAGCGCATGGCGAGGTGGCACGACCAGCCCGGCCCGAGCGCGCGCTGCAGGGCGCGGGCCTGCGCCTCCGTCCCCTCGACGATGGGGGACTTCCCGCCGATGAGCGCGTACTTCTCGGCGGAGGACGGGGCCCGCAGCCGCGAGATGAGCCTCGCGACGAGCGGGCGGAACGGCCCGAACGGCGCGGTGATGAGGAGCGGATCCGAGAAGAGCTCGTACAGGTACGGCTCGACCTCCTCGAGGCTCCGCGGCCCGCCCAGGTTCATGAGGAAGACGGCAGTATGGTCCATAAGGCCGCTCATCCCGAGCGCAGCGCGCCACGCAGGGGCGCGCGAAGTCGAGGGACGGTGTGTTCCATGGATCCGCTCGGTCCGGGCTCCGGGCCCCCCGGTGGGCGTTCCCGGAGTCGAGGGGGCGCTAGACCGTCCGCGAGAAGGTGGGCCGCTTCTCGCCGGCGTGCTTCCCGAGGTACGCGTCGAACAGCATGGCCACGTTCCTCACGAGGAGCTGGCCGAGGGGCGTGACCCGCAGCAGCTCGCCGTCGAACGTGACGAGCCCGTCGCCCTGCAGCTCCTCCACGCCCTTCGCGAGGTCAGCCTCGATCGTCTTGCGAGCGGCCGGGCCGAACTTCTCGGCGACCTCGCGCAGGTCGAGCTTGAGCAGGCACATGACCCGGTTGATGACGAAGCGGCGCATGACGTCGTCGGCGGTGACCGAGGCGCCGCGCTCCACGGGGATGACGCCCTGGGCGACCTTCTCGCCCCAGTCCTTGAGCTTGTGCGCGTTCTGGGCGTAAGCGCCGCCGATGTCCGAGATCGACGTCATCCCGAACGCGACGGTGTCCGCCGCCGGCCGCACCGTGTACCCCTGGAAGTTCCGGTACAGGTAGCCGGCGTCCTGCGCGCGGGTGAGCTCGTCCGACTCGAGCGCGAAGTGGTCGAGCCCGATGAGGCGGTAGCCGCCCGAGGTGAACGCCTCCACCGCCTGCAGGAACAGCTCGACGCGCTGCTCGGTCTTGGGGAGCGCCTCCTGCGGGAGGAGCCGCTGGTGCGGCTTCGACCACGGGACGTACGCGAACCCGAACACCGCCAGGCGATCGGGGTGGATCTGCAGGATGAGGTCGAGGGTCTTCTGCCAGGTGTCCCGGGACTGGAAGGGCAGCCCGTAGATGAGGTCGAGGTTCACCCCGTGGAAGCCGGCGTCGCGCGCCGCCTGCACGAGCTCGGCGGTCTCCTTCACGCCCTGGATGCGGCCGACCGTCTCCTGGACGTGGGGATCGAAGTCCTGCACCCCCATCGAGATCCGGTTGAAGCCGAGCCTCGCCAGCGTCTCGATCTGCGAGCGCGTGGTGATGGCGGGGTCGATCTCGATGGCCTTCTCGCCGTCCTTCGCGAAGTCGAAGTGGCGCGCCAGGAGGGCGTGGCACTGCTCGAGCTGCCGCTCGTCGAGGAAGGTGGGCGTCCCGCCGCCCCAGTGGAGCTGCGTGACGGTGCGGCGCCGGGGCAGGCGCTTCGCGACGAGCTCGACCTCCTTCTCGAGGAGCTCGAGGTAGGACTCGGCGCGGGTCCGGTCGTGCGTCGCGATGACGTTGCAGCCGCAGAAGCGGCACATCTCGCGGCAGAACGGGAGGTGGACGTAGATCGAGAGCGGCCCGCCCTCCGCGTCCGCGCGCGCGAGGTGCTCCTCGTAGTCCTTCGGCCCGAAGGCGTCCGACCACTCCGGCGCGGTGGGGTAGCTGGTGTAGCGCGGGCCGGGGCGATCGTACTTCTTGATGAGCTCCCAGGACGGGATCTGGATCACGTCTTTCCTCACTTCCAGGCGAAGGCGTGGACCGCGTCCACGACGGCCTTCACGGTCTCGGTCGGCGTACCGGGCTGGATGCCGTGGCCGAGGTTGAAGATGTAGCCGGGCTCCCGGCCCGCCGCCCGCACGATGGACAGCGCGCGCTCGACCGCGACCTCCTTCGGCCCGAGGAGGACGGTGGAGTCCATGTTGCCCTGGATGGCGACGCCGGGCGCGCGGCGGCGCGCCTCGTCGATGGGGATGCGCCAGTCCACGGAGACGACGTCGTAGCCGAGCTTCGAGATCGGCTCGAGGTGGGCCGTCGTCCCGGTCGAGAAGAAGATCGACGGCACGCCCGTGCGCTTCACGGCCTCCGCGATGCGCGCGAGGTACGGGAACGCGAACTCCTCGAGGTCGGCGCGGTCGAGCTCGCCGAGCCAGCTCTCGAAGATCTGCGCGGCCTGCGCGCCGGCCGCGATCTGCTCCTCGATCTGCACGATCGCCGCCTGGGTGAGCTTCTCGAAGAGCGCGTGCGCCGTGCGCGGCTCTGCGTACAGCATCGTCTTCAGGCGCGTGAAGCCCTGGCTGCCGCCCTCCACCGCGTAGCTCGCGACGGTGAACGGGCCGCCCACGAAGCCGATGAGCGGCACGCGGTCCCGGAGGGCGGCGCGGATGGCGCGCACGCCGTCGAGCACGTAGGGCAGGTCCTTCTTCGGCGCGGGGACCTTCAGCGCGTCCACGTCCGCGCGCGTGCGGACCGGGTTCGCGATCTTCGGGCCGCCGTCCCCCTTGCCCTTCTCGCCCTTCTCGAAGGAGAGGTCGAGCCCCATCGCCGGGAGGTGGACGAGGATGTCGGAGAACAGGATGGCGGCGTCGAAGCCGAACTCGTCGATGGGCGCGACCGTCACCTGCGCGATGAGCTCCGGCGAGCGGCACAGCTCCAGGAAGCCGACGTTCGCGCGGACGGCGCGGTAGGACGGCTGGTAGCGTCCGGCCTGGCGCATCATCCAGACGGGCAGACGATCGACGGGCTGCTTTCGGCAGGCTTCGAGGAATCTGTGGGTCATGGGGGGCGCCATGTTAGTCGACTTCGCCCATCCGGAACACGGGTGAGACACCCCGTTCTTCCCCCCGGCACGCTGCCTGCCTCGGGCCGGTCCATCCATCGCGACGTGGAAGTCCCGCGGAGCGGGGCCGGAGTCGGGGGAGCGGTCGAGCCCAGGGCCTAATGCCGCGTCGCGGCGAACGCGGCGAGCACCG
Source organism: Anaeromyxobacter sp. Fw109-5 (assembly GCF_000017505.1). Classification (NCBI taxonomy): domain Bacteria; kingdom Pseudomonadati; phylum Myxococcota; class Myxococcia; order Myxococcales; family Anaeromyxobacteraceae; genus Anaeromyxobacter; species Anaeromyxobacter sp. Fw109-5. The sequence goes on along the minus strand of NC_009675.1, from coordinate 1,279,549 downwards.
CCCCCAGCGCCACCATGCCGAGGCCGTAGGCGACCAGCATCGCGCCCGCCGTCCGGGCCCGCCCGCCCTCCAGGTGTCGCCCCTGCACGTAGATGCGCTGACGGCGGAGCGCGGCGATCCCCTTCGCGACGACGAAGAGGCCGGGGATCGCGAGGAGGGCGGCGGCGAGGACGAGGAGGGCGCGGGCCATGGTCTGCGGGCTCCTCAGTGGACGAGCGCCGCGACGGCGCGGGCGGCGCTCACGGAGGTCACCCGCACGGCCTTGCGGCGGCCGGTCTCGCCGCGCACGAGGACGACGTCCTGCTTCCTGACCTCGAGGGCCTCCGCGAGGAACTCCACGAGGGCGGCGTTGGCCGCGCCGTCCACCGGCGGCGCCGCGAGCTGGATCTTGAGCCGCCCGCCGTGCTCGCCGAGGACCCGCGTGCGCGACGCGCGCGGCTGGACGAGGAGCTCGAGCACCACCCCGCCCGCCTCGTCCCGCGCCCAGCTCACCCTGCGATCCCCATCAGCACGATCCTGGCCTTGTCGGCGCGCGCGACCATGCGCTCGAGGTCCATCACGAGGGTGGCGCCCGCCTCCACCGCGAGCACCCGCCCGCCCGCCTCGCGCAGCGTGTCCACCGTGTCGGGCCCGACGGCGGGCAGGTCGAAGCGCCGGTCCTGGTTCGGCTTCACCGCCTTCGCCACCACGAACCCGCCCGAGCGCGCCAGCTCGCCGCCGCGCCGGATGCAGGCGTCGGTGCCCTCCAGCGCCTCGACGGCGAGCGCGACGCGCTCCTTCACGACGACGGTCTGGCCGAGATCGAGCCGCCCGATGCCGCGCGCGAGCTCGAGGCCGTAGGCCGCGTCGGCGCGCTCCTCGTCGGTCGGCTGGTGCCGCCCCAGCACGCCCTCCGGCGCGAGCCGGTCCCGCAGGTACGGCGTGGGATCGGTGATGGGCACGCCCTCCTCTTCGAGGAAGCGCGCCATCGCGCGGAGCAGGTTGTCGTCGGAGCGGATCCCGACGCGCGCGAGGACGCGCAGCCCGGTCGCGTCGAGCATGGCGTCGGTGAAGAAGCGCTTCTTCGTGATCGCGCCGAGCATCACGCTCTGCGTGGCGCCCCCCGCGCGCAGCGCGTCGAGGATGTGTCCGACCTGCCCGAGCTTCACCCAGGTGAGCGCGTCCACCGCCCCCTCGAGCGCCGGATCGGTCTCGCTGCGGTGCGCGACGGCGACGACCCGGTGGCCCGCGCGGCGGGCGCTCTCCGCGAACAGGATGGGGAACCGCCCGCCCCCCGCGATGAGGCCGATGGTGGCCATGGCCATCTCTAAACGGGGGCTGCGCCCCCGCCCCGCCGAGCGAAGCTCGTCGGGGCCCCACCCCGGCTCGCCGGGTCCCGTGCACCACCGCGCGCGGCTTCGCCGCCATCGCGGTGGCGCCCCGGCGGGCTCGCTTCGCTCGTCGATTGTTTGCGAATCATGGGTTGGTCGTTTACCGCGTGATGCCGCGCTGGGTGCCCTTCAGGAAGCGGACGAAGTGCGCCACGTCCTCGTGCATCCCCAGCTCCGCCTCCACCTGCGCGATCGCCTCGGCGAGCCCCAGGTTGGAGCGGAACACGATCTTGTAGGCCTGCTTCACGCGGCCGATGCGCTCCTCGCTCAGCCCGGCGCGCTGCATCCCCACGGCGTTCAGGCCCGCGAGCTCGGCGCGGGGGCCGGCGACGGTGCAGAACGGCGGGACGTCCATCGTGACGCCGGTGAGGCCGGAGACGAAGGCGAGCCGGCCGATGCGGCAGAACTGGTGCGCGGCCGCGAGGCCGCTGAAGTGGACGTGGTCCTCGAGCTCGACGTGCCCGGCGAGCGCCACCGAGTTCGCGATGATCGCGCCGTCGCCGATCACGCAGTCGTGGCCGACGTGGCTGTTCGCCATGAACAGGCAGCCCGAGCCGATGCGCGTGACCCCGCCGCCCTGGACCGTGCCCGTGCTGATGGTGACGCCCTCGCGGAACGTGTTCCGGTCGCCCACGACGAGCTCGGTCGGCTCGCCCCGGTACTTGAGGTCCTGCGGCACCTCGCCCACGACCGCGTGGGGGAAGATCCGGTTGCCCTCGCCGAGGGTGGTGCGCCCCGCGAGGACGGCGTGCGGGCCCACGACGGTGCGCGGGCCCACGCGCACGTGCGGCCCGACGACCGCGAGCGCGCCGATCTCGGCGGACGGATCGACCTGGGCGCCCGGCTCGACGACGGCGGTGGGGTGGATGGCCATCTCGCTCCCTCCGTCCTGTTACTCCTGCTCGCGGTCGGCGAGCATCGCCATGAAGTCCGCCTCGGCGACGGTCTGCCCGTCCACGATCGCGGTCCCCTTCTGCCGCCAGATGGCGCCCTTGCGCTTCACCACCTCGACGTGCAGCTCGAGCCGGTCGCCCGGCACCACCGGGCGGCGGAACTTCGCGCCGTCGATGGACATGAGGTAGGTGATCTTCTCGTCCACGTCCTCGTCCGGGCCCATCGACTTGACCGCGAGGAGCGCGCAGGCCTGCGCGAGCGCCTCGAGGATCAGCACGCCCGGCATCACCGGCTTCCCGGGGAAGTGACCGACGAAGAACGGCTCGTTCATCGTCACCGACTTCCAGGCGACGAGCCGGACGCCCGGCTCGACCGCGACGACCCGGTCGACGAGCAGGAAGGGCGGCCGGTGCGGCAGGATCCGCTGGATCGCCTCGACGTCCATCACCGGGGCGGATGCGCGCTCGGCGCTCATGGCTTCCCCTCCTTGCCGGCGCGCAGCCGGTCGAGCTCGCGGCGGAGCTCCTTCACCTCGCGGCGCAGGTCCGGCAGCTGCCGCAGGGCCGCCTGCGAGCGCAGCCAGTCCGCGTGCGGCTGCGCGGGCGTGCCGCTCACCGTGTCGCCCGCCGCGACGTCGCCCGCGATGCCGGACTGGGCGCCCATCTTCACGCCGTCGCCGATGTTCAGGTGCCCGATGATCCCGACCTGCCCGGCGGCGACCACGCCCATGCCGAGCTTCGTCGAGCCGGCGATGCCGACCTGCGCCACGATGAGGCAGAGCGGCCCGAGCTCCACGTTGTGGCCGAGCTGGACGAGGTTGTCGATCTTGGTGCCGCGCCCCACGCGCGTCGCGCCGAGGGTCGCGCGGTCGATGCAGGCGTTCGCGCCGATCTCCACGTCGTCCTCGACGACGGCGATCCCGGCCTGCGGCACCTTGAAGTGGCGCGGCCCGTGCCCCTCGCCGTCCGGATCGAAGGCGAAGCCGAAGCCGTCCGAGCCGATGACGCAGCCGGGCTGCAGGATGACGCGGTTCCCCACCACGCAGCGCTCGCGGATCACGACGTTCGGGTACAGCAGGCAGTCCTCGCCGACGCGCGCGCCCTCGCAGACGTGCACGCCGGGGTGGACGATGGTGCGCGCGCCGATCACGGCGTCGGGGCCGATCGAGGCGAGCGGCATCACCTGCGCGCTCGGGTGCACCCGCGCGCTCGGGTGGATGACCGCCTCGGGGGCGATCTCGGGGAGCGGCTCCTGGGGCGGGTGGAAGAGGGTCGAGATCTTGGCGAACGCGAGGTAGGCGTTCCGTGCCCGCAGCACCGTCCGGCCCGCAGGGATCTCGGCGTCCGGCTCCACCACCACCACGCCGGCCCGCGAGGCCTCGAAGGCCTTCCGGTACTTCCGGTTCGAGAAGAACGAGACGTCGTGCGGGCCCGCGTCCTCGAGCGGCGCGACGCCCTCCACCACCAGCGCCCCGTCGCCGACGACCTCGCCGCCGACCCGGGAGGCGAGCTCCGCGAGCGTGAACGTCACGGTCACCTCACTTCTTCGCCGGGGCGGCCGGCTTCGCCGCGGCGGGCTTCTTGGCGGCGCCGGCGGGGTACTTCGCGTTGTACTTGCGGATGAGCTCGTTCGTGAGATCGAGCGCCGGGGCCGCGAACACGAGCCCGGAGTCGGTGCGCTCCAGCACCATCGTGAACCCGTCGGCCTCGGCGATCCCGCGCACGATGGCGGCCATCTTGTCGAAGATGCCGCGCGTCACCTCGCGCTCGCGCTCGGACAGGTCCTTCTGGAGCTGTCCCCAGAACTGCTGCAGGTCGTTCGCCTTGCGGTCGAGCTCCGCGGCCTTGTCGCGCCGCGCCTGCTCGGCCATCACGACCGCCTGCTTCTCGAACTCCTGGCGCAGCTTGTCGAACTCGGCCTTCTTCGCGTCGAGCTGCTTCTGCTTCTCGTCGAAGTCCTTCTTGAGGGTGGCCTTGGCGGACTTGCCCTCCTCGATCTCGTTCAGGGCGCGCTGCAGGTCCACGAAGCCGAGCTTGGTCTCGGCGCGGGCGGCGGTGGACGCCAGGAGGGCGAGGACGGCGGTGAGGCGCAGGGCGAGTCGCATCGGGTGCTCCTTTCCTTCGGCGATCAGAAGAAGTTGCCGATCGTGAACTGGAAGTCGACGGCCTGATCGATGTAGTCGCCCCCGTTCACGGGATCCTCGCGGCGGCGGTCGAGGGGGATGCCCCACTCGAACCGGAGCGGGCCGATCGGGCTCTGCCAGCGGAAGCCGAAGCCGACCGACTTGTAGAGCGAGTACGGCACGTTCGGGTCGCTGAACTCGCCGGGGGCGAAGGCGTTCCCGAAGTCGCTGAACACGACGCCGCGCACGCCGACCGCCTTGAAGAGCGGGAACTCGAGCTCGAGGTTCAGGACCACCTGCTTGTCGCCGCCGACGTAGAGGGCGCCGCGCCGCGCGCTGGGATCCTGCCAGGTCGGCACGAACTCCACGGGGGAGATGGACAGGTAGCGGTAGCCGCGCACGGAGTTGATGCCGCCGACGTAGTACTTCTCGGAGATCGGGACCCGATGCTGGGAGTCCCAGTCGCGGATGTAGCCGAGCGTCAGCTTGGCGCGGCCCACCAGCCCCAGCCAGATGGGCCGGTACGCCCGCGCGTCGACGGCGTACCGCGTGAAGAGGATCACGTCGCCGAAGAGCGACTCGGGCGCGAGGAGCGGCGGCGCCACCTCGGCGCTGCCGGACAGGAAGAAGCCCCGCGTCGGGAAGAGCCGGTTGTCGCGGCGGTCCCACTGGAGGGACAGGCGCAGCGCGCTGGTCGTGCCGTCCTTGAACTGCTGGACGGATTGCGCCGCGAGCCCCGACGCGCTCACGTCCACGCGCTCGTTCGTGTACGTCGCGAAGAGCCGCATGTCCTCGAGGTGGCGGGCGAACGACCAGTAGGGCGCGAGGCCGTTCAGCTCGTAGCCCCACGTCATCGAGCCGCCGACCGCGCGCCGCGTGAACGTGGTGTAGATGCCCTCGGTCGCGTACAGGTCGAAGGCGAAGGTCCACTTCGTGTCGAGGAAGTACGGCTCGACGAACTGGATCTGCCCGAGCTGGCGGACGGAGGACCACTGCACCTGCAGGGAGAGCGTCTGCCCCCACCCGAAGAAGTTGTTCTGCGAGATCTGCCCGGTGAGGATGAAGTTCTCGTACGACGAGAACCCGGCCCCGACCTGGAAGGTGCCGGTGGCGCGCTCCTTCACCTCGACGACGGCGACGATGGTGTCCTCGGAGCTGCCCTGCTTCGTCGTGATGTCGACGGTCTCGAAGAAGCCGAGGGCGTTCACGCGCTGGCGGGAGGCGCGCAGGCCGGTGCCCGAGTACAGCTCGCCCTCGTAGATGCGCAGCTCGCGGCGGATGACCTTGTCGCGCGTCTTGTCGTTGCCGATGATGTCGATGCGCTCGAAGCGGACCTTCGGCCCCGGCTGGATCTCGTAGGTGAGATCGAGGGTGCGCGCGGCCGGGTCGGTCTGCGTCAGCGGGGTGACGTTCGCGTAGGCGTACCCCAGGTCGCGGAACACGTCCCCGACGGCGAACAGGTCCTGCTGGATCTTGGAGCGCGAGAAGATCTCGCCCTGCTTGGCGCGCACGATGCGGCGCAGCGCCGGCTCGCGATCGAGGAGCTGGCCGGTGAAGGCGATGCTGCCGATCTTGTACTGCTCGCCCTCCTCGACCGGGATGGTGATGTGCAGGAACCGCTTGTCGGGCGAGAGCGCGATGGACGGGTTCCCGACCTTCACGTTCACGTAGCCGCGGTCGAGGTAGACGGCCTGGACGCCCTGGAGGTCGTGCTGGAACGCCTCCTCCCGGTACGTGCCCATCGAGCTCAGCAGGGAGAGGTACCCGCCGGGCCGCGTCTGCATGACCGCGAGGAGCTCGCCGTCCGCCACGTGCGCGTTGCCGAGGAAGCGCACCTCCTTCACCTGCACCTTCGCGCGCTCGTCGATGACGTAGACGACGTCGACCTGGTTGTCGGGCCGCTCGTCGATGCGGTGCGTGACCTCGGCGAGGTAGTAGCCCTTCTCGGCGTACTTCTCCTTGATCTTCTTCACGTCCTTGCGGACGGCCACGAGATCGAGGATCGAGAACGCCTTCAGCTCGACGGTGTCCTTGAGGTCGTCCTTGGACAGCTCGTCGTTCCCCTCGATGCGCGTCTCGCGGACGGTGGGGCGCTCCGTCACCCGGTACACGAGGACGGGCGCGTCGGGCGTGCCCTGCAGCTCGACGACGACGTCCGAGAAGAAGCCGAGCTTCATCACCGCCCGGATGTCCTTGGCGACGCCGCGCGGGTCGAGGGGCTGCCCCTTGCGCTGCGTGATCGCGCTCCGGATCGCGTCCACCTCGACGCGCCGGTTCCCCTCGATCTTGACGTCGGCGACGGTGGCGCCCTGCGCGGCCACGGCGGGCGGCGGCGCGTCCTGAGCGGTCGCGAGGACCGGGAAGAGGACGGCACCGCTGGCGATGAGGAGCGCGGCGAGCGCGGCCGCGTGGTCGGTCGGTCCCTTCACGGAGCCGCGGAATCTAAACCGATGCCCCGAAAAGCTCAAACGTCTTCCTTCCGGCCGCGGACGCGGCCCCCGGACGACGCGCGCCGGAAAGCTCACGCGAGCCGCCCTCGCTCGAGCCGGAGCCGTCGCGGCAGCGACGAGGCGAGCCGCTCGTTGTGCGTGACGACCACCGCCGTGATGCCCATCCGCGCGTTGAGATCGGCGATGAGCGCGTGGATGCCCTCCGCCGTCGCCGGGTCGAGGTTGCCGGTCGGCTCGTCGGCGAGGAGCAGCCGCGGCCGCAGGCAGAGCGCGCGCGCGAGCGCCACGCGCTGCTGCTCGCCGCCGGACAGCTCCCCGGGGTGGTGCTCGGCCCGCTCGGCGAGGCCGACCAGGGAGAGCATCTCGGTCGCGCGGCGCCGCGCCTCCGACCGCGGCACGCGGCGGATGAGGGCCGGCATCATGGCGTTCTCGAGCGCGGTGAACTCCGGGAGCAGGTGGTGGCTCTGGAACACGAACCCCACCGTCTGGTTGCGGAACCCGGCGAGACCCTCCTCGCCACGCTCGAAGGGATCCTCGTCGTCGAAGAGGATCCGGCCGCCGGTCGGCACGTCGAGGGTGCCCAGGAGATGGAGGAAGGTGCTCTTCCCCGCCCCGGACGGCCCGGTGAGCGCGACGAGCTCTCCCGCCGCGATCTCGAGGTCGATGCCGCGCAGCACCTCGAGCCGCTTGTCGCCCATGAGGTAGGTCTTGGTGAGCCCCTCGATGCGCACGAACGGGGAGGTCATCACTCGCTCCGCAGCCCGTCGACCGGGTTGAGGCGGGCCGCCTTCGTCGCCGGGTAGAGCGTCGCGAGGTACGACAGCGCGAGCGCGGCGAGCGCGACGAGCGCGAACTGCGAAGGGTCGATCACCACCGGCAGGTTGGAGATGTAGTAGACCTCCGGGTCGAGCGGGATGCCGACCTTGTCCACGAGCAGGCAGGTGCCGTAGCCGAGCAGCAGGCCGAACGCGGTCCCGACCCCGCCGATGATGACGCCCTCGGCCATGAAGATCTTCATGATGCTCGGCACCCCGGCCCCCATGGACTTGAGGACGCCGATCTCCTTGCGCTTCTCGAGGACGAGCATGACGAGGGTCGCGACGATCGTGAACGTCGCGACGAGCACGATGAAGCCGAGGATCACCGCCATCACGACCTTCTCGGTCTGGAGGGCGGAGAAGAGGCTCCGGTTCAGCTCGGTCCAGTCGCGGGCCCGGTAGGGCCACCCGCCGAGCTCGAACACCACCCGCCCCATGACGGCCCGCGCGGCGTCCGGGTCGTGCACCTTCAGCTCGAACGCCGTGATGGAGTCGCCGGTGCCGAAGAAGCGCTGGCCCTCCGCGAGGTCGACGTAGGCGAACTTCGAGTCGTACTCGAACATCCCGCTGTGGAAGATGGCGGCGACGCGGAACGGCCGGCTCTTCGGCTGGGGGCCCGCCGGGCCGAGGTCTCCGAACGGCGAGACCACGTTCACCTGATCGCCCACGAACACGCGCAGCGCCCGGGCGAGCTCGCGCCCGACGACGATGCCGGGCAGGGTCTTCCCGGCGCGGGCGGGGGGGCGCCCCTCGCCCTCCGCGGCGCGCTCGTCGCGGCCCGGCAGCGGGATCCGCCCGGGCTGCTCGAGCCACTCGAGCTTCCCCTCCTCGATCGACCGCGGCAGCTCGGTGACGGTGCCGACCGACGCGACGTCGATGCCCTTCACGATGGCGCCGGTGAGGTTCTGCCCCGCCGACAGCATCACCTCGTTGTAGAGGATGGGCGTCGCGCCCTCGACCCCCGGGACGACGAGCACGCGCTGGCGCGTGGCGCGCCAGTCGGTGAGCTCGTCCTGGCCGTAGGTGAGCAGCATGCCGTGGGCGTTCTGGCCCAGGATCTTCTGCTTCAGGTCGGCCTCGAAGCCGCTCATCACCGAGAGGACCACGGTGAGCGCCCACACGCCGATGGCGACGCCGCCGATGGAGATGAGCGTCATGAGCAGCGTCGCCGGCATGCGCGGGCGGACGAAGAGCTCGCCGCGGCGGTAGGCGCGGCGCTCGCGCGCGTCGCGCAGGAGAGACCAGGCGAGGCCGAGGACGATGCCCGGGACGAGCCCCGTCACGACGAGGGCGAAGAGGGCGGCGAGCGTGCGCGGGCTGAGCCGCAGGTGGCTCCGCGCGACGAACAGCTCGTAGGAGAGCGACGCGTCGAGGCGGCCGGTCCCGACCGCGAGGTAGGCCAGGGTCGAGCCGACGAACACGGCGGTCGCCGAGAGGAGCCCGGCCCCGAGCAGCCCGAGGACGAGCACGAGCGTCCCCTGCGCCTCGAGCGCCTGGAGCGCCGCGGAGCGCTCCCGCACGCCCGGCAGGAAGGCGACCACCACCGCCACGCCGGCCGCCCAGAGGAGGAACGCGGCGGCGAGCTCGTAGAACGCGATGCGCCGCCCCACCCACGCCGCGGCGACGCCGAGGGCCGCGCCCGCGAGCGCGGCGGTGAGCGCGGCCAGGCCGGTCGCGAGCGGGCCCGGGAGCGAGAGCCGATCGCCGAAGAAGGCGGTGGCGAGCGGCGCCAGCGCCGCCGAGACCATGAGCCCGAGCAGGACGAGCGCGAAGGCGGGCACGGAGAAGACGGGCGCCGCGGGGTGACCGCCGCCGGCGCCCTCGGGCGCCCTCGGCCGGGCGGCGAGCGCGCTCCGCTCCGCAGCGGCCTCGCCGCCGGCGACGGCGCGCTCGTGCATGCGCTTCTCGCTCACGTCACTCCCGGGTCTTGAGCAGCGGGAACAGGATCACGTCCCGGATCGACGCCGAGTCGGTGAGCAGCATCGCCACCCGGTCGATGCCGATCCCCTCTCCTGCCGTGGGCGGCATGCCGTGCTCGAGGGCGCGCACGAAGTCCTCGTCGTACGGCATCGCCTCCTCGTCGCCGGCGGCGCGCGCGTTCACCTGCGCCTCGAAGCGCGCGCGCTGATCGACGGGATCGTTCAGCTCCGAGAACGCGTTCGCGCACTCCATGCCGCCGGCGAACAGCTCGAAGCGATCGACGAGCCGCGGGTCGGAGTCCCGGCGCCTCGAGAGCGGGCTGGTCTCGATCGGCCAGTCGACCACGAAGGACGGCCGGTCCTTCGCCAACCGAGGCTCGCCGAAGACCTCGAACACCGCGGCGAGCGCCTCGCCGGGAGATCGCTTCGCCGCCTGCTCCAGCTTCCAGGCGTCCTCGGACTCGTTCTCGCGCGCGGCCGCGCGGGCCAGCGCCTCGGCGAGGCCGCGGCCGGAGAGGGCGTCCTCGACCGACAGGCCGAGCTCGCGCGCCGCCTCCTGGACGAGCGACACCCGCGGGTACGGCGGCGTGAGGTCGATGGCCTGGCCCTGGAAGGTCACCACCGGCGCGCCGGTCACCTCCACGGCGAGCGCGTGGAAGAGCTCCTCCGTGAGGCGCATCAGGTCTTCGGCGGTGGCGTACGCCTGGTAGAACTCGATGCTGGTGAACTCCGGGTTGTGGCGCCGGTCGATCCCCTCGTTCCGCCAGATGCGGCCGATCTCGTAGACGCGATCGAACCCGCCCACCACCAGGCGCTTCAGGTGGAGCTCGGTCGCGATGCGGAGCTTCAGGTCCAGGTCGAGCGCGTTGTGGTGCGTCTCGAACGGGCGGGCCGCCGCCCCGCCGGCCTCCTCCGGCTTGTGGAGCGTGGGCGTCTCCACCTCGAGGTAGCCGCGTCCGTCCAGGAAGCGGCGGATGGTGGAGACGATGCGCGCCCGCTTCACGAACGTGTCGCGGACGCCCGGGGTGGCCACGAGATCGAGGTACCGCTGCCGGTAGCGCTGCTCGACGTCGGTGAGCCCGTGCCACTTCTCGGGCAGAGGGCGCATCGACTTGGTGAGGATGGTGAACCCGCTCGCCTCGAGCGTCAGCTCGCCCGTCTTGGTGCGGGTGGCGCCGCCCTGCGCGGCGACGATGTCGCCGATGTCGAGCTGCTTGTAGATCTCGAAGTCCCGCTCCGGGAGCCGGTCCTTCTTGAGCCAGACCTGCAGCTCGCCCGCGGCGTCGCGGACCTTGAGGAAGGCGGCCTTGCCGAACGGGCGGACCGCCAGCACCCGGCCGGCGATCGACCAGGCGCCGGGCGCCTTGGCGATCTCCTCGGCGGGAGCGTCTCCGTACCGGTCGCGCAGGTCCTTGGAGAGGTGCTCGGGCTGGTGGCCGTTGCCGTAGGGGTTCACGCCGAGCGCGCGGAGCGCCTCGGCCTTCTTGGCGCGGTGCGCGATGATCTCGCGCTCGGTCGCGCCGAGGTCATCGCCGCGGGGGTCGTTGGAGTCTCGCATGTCTCGGTTTCGACGGGGAAAAGCGTGCGGCGAGGCTAGTCGGGCCGGCCCGCCCCGTCAACGCGAGAACGCCGGCGGAGGCGCGCGCTTCCCCGCGGCGCCGCGACGCGAGACCGCCGCTACGGGACGGTGCGGATCGCGTCCTCCCCCGCGAAGCGCGCGCCGTCGCCGGTGCTTCCCTCCAGCCCGGCGACGGTCGCCGTCCCCGAGAGCTCGAGCTCCGCCACCTCGAAGTGGCAGACGAGATCCTCGCGCCCGTCGCCGTCCACGTCCTCGAGCGCGGCCATCGGCCCGGCGCGCCCGCGGCGCGCGAGGGGGGCGCCCGCGAAGCGGATCGACGTGAGCTCGATCGCGGTGACGTCGAACGCAGGTGCGCCGAGGATCGCCACCGGGACCTTTCCCCCCGCGCCGAGCTGGATCGGCGCCGCGCCGGCGGTGCCCGGCTTCACGTCGATGCCGACGCGCAGCACGGAGCCGCCGCCGTCGTCGCCACCGCCGCCGTCGTCGTCGCCACCGCCGCCCCCGTCGTCACCACCGCCATCGCCATCGCCGCCGCTGTCGTCGCCGACGCCATCGCCGGTGTCACCGCCGACCCCACCGCCCAGCTCGCCTCCGCCCACCGCGCCCGGCGGATCGCCCTGGTCGTCTCGTGCTGCTGCGCTGGGCGCCCGCTCGGAGCAGCCGGCGACCAGGACGGCTCCGACGAGGGCGAGGCGGGAAAGACAGGTGAGACGGTGTGCGAGCATGAACTCCCCTTTCCGCACACCGTCCGCCGGAAGCGGACATGCGCGCAAGAGGGTGCTCGTGGGACAGGCGGGCGGGCCGCGCCTCTACCGCGGGGCGTACAGCCGGTAGTCGATCTCGGGGAAGAGGTTGTCTCTCGACTCCGCGTGGGCCAGCCACTCCGGATCGATCTGGCCGGCGCGGAGCTGGTCGTGCAGCTTCGTGAAGCGGAGCACGTGCTCCTTCGTGCGGCGGATCGCGTAGTCCACCATCGTCCCGGTCTTCATGATGAAGGCCCAGTCCGAGGACTGGGCGAGGAGCAGCTCGCGCGCGGCCTGGTCGAGCGCGCGCCGCTCGAGCTCGCTCGGTTCGCGGTAGTCGCGGGCGAGGGCGATCATCCGCTCCGCGGCCTTGTGCAGGTGCCGGTAGATCCAGTCGTTCGAGCCGTCGAGCCACACGCCCGCGTAGCCCCCCGCGCCCCAGGAGCAGAGCGGCGGGGTGGCGAGCTGCTGCTCCGGGTTCTCGCGCAGGTAGTCGCTGGGCGTGGCGAGCCGGAAGATGCGCTGGTCGAAGGCGATCTTGCGGATGAGGAAGTCGATGAAGAGCGGCCCCTCGTACCACCAGTGGCCGTAGAGCTCCGCGTCGTACGGCGAGACCACGATCGGCCTCACCCCGCCCATGCGCGAGGCGAGGTGCTCGATCTGCCGCTCGCGGTTGAACATGAAGTTCCCCGCGTGCTGGGCGGCCCGCTCGCGCGCGCGGACCGGGTCGTACGGCTCCTTGTGGGCGGTCTTGCCGGTGATGCGGAAGTACTTGATGCCGACGTTCTTGCGCTGGCCGGTGGGCTGGATGTACGGCTTCACGTACTCGTAGTCGAGGTCCCAGCCGACGTCCCGGTAGAACTCCCGGTAGTCGGGGTCGCCCGGGTAGCCCGACTCGGAGCTCCACACCTGCATCGACGACTCGGCGTCGCGTCCGAAGGCGGCCGGGCCGGTGGGGGTGTAGATGGGGGCGTACACGCCGTAGCGCGGCCGCGGCGTCGCGTCCGTGACCCCGTGCGTGTCCACGAAGAAGTAGCGGATGTTCTCCTCGGCGAGGAACGCGTCGGCGCCCGGGAAGTAGCCGCACTCGGGCAGCCAGATCCCCACGGGATCCTTGCCGAAGTGGCGGCGGTGGTGGCGGGCGGCCACCGCGATCTGCGCCCGCACCGCCTCCGGGTACGGCTGCATGAGCGGCAGGAACCCGTGCGTCGCGCCGCAGGTGACGATCTCGAGCCGGCCCGCCTCCTCGAGCCGCCGGAACGCGCCGACCAGGTCGCGGCGGTAGCGATCGTTGAAGAGCTCGCGCAGCTCGCGGAACTCCCGCTGGTAGTGGAGGGCGAGGCCGTGGAACGTCCCGTCGTTCCGGGTGCGGTGGACCTCCTTGTCCGCGAGCTCGCACAGCGTGTCGAGCCGGCGCGCGTAGCGCGCCATGAGCAGCTCGTCGCGGAGCATGGCGACGAGCGGCGGCGTCATGGTCATCGAGATCCGGAACGGGATCCCCTCGTCCGTCGCCCGATCGAAGATCTTGAGCAGCGGCAGGTACGTCTCGCTGATCGCCTCGTAGAGCCAGTCTTCCTCGAGGAACTCGTCGTACTCGGGGTGACGAACGAACGGCAGGTGGGCGTGCAGGTGGAGGACGACGTAGCCGAGGACCTCGTGCGCCATCTACGCGCCCTCCCCGGGCCCGAAGCCTCCGAAGGGAGAGCTCGGCGACGACACCGCCGGCGAGGTCGGCCGGCCACCCACGCCGCCGGCGCTGCCGCCGCCGGGGCGGCCGGCGAAGCGCGACCAGTCGCTGAGCCGCGCGAGCAGCGCGCGCGCCTCCGCCGAGAACGGGCCGCCCGCGTGGCCGGGCCCGAGCAGCCGCCCGAGCGGCACCTCCCACGGGATGCGGATGAAGCGATCGTCGATCACCGCGGAGGGCCCGAGCGGCGGCAGCATCATCTCGTTCGAGCCACGGCCGAGCTGGCGCTGCTGGCCGCGGCGGTCCACCGCGTGGATCTCGGCGCGGTAGACGCGACCCGGCGTGAGGTCGTGCACGTAGTACCCGCGCGACTCGAGGGCGAACTCGACCGTGCGCACCGGCTCCCATCCGCCGCCGTCGCGCGCGAAGACGCGCAGCTCGACGCGCGGGTGCTCCAGGCCTGCGAACGCGCCCCGCGCGGTCTCCTGCGCGAAGTCCCAGTAGAGGAAGAGGGTCCGCGGATCGCGCGGCAGGGCGACGAACGCGTCGTCGCCGTATCCCCAGGGCAGCTCCCCGAGCTGCTCCTCGTAGACCTCGCCGCCCTCGAAGCCCTCCTCGGCGAGCTCGACGGCGCGGAACGCCTCCGGCACGTCCGCGGTGGTCTCGGTCATCGGGTAAGGCGCCTCGCGCACCGCCTCCTCGCCGCGCACGCGCGCCACGAAGTACCCCTCGGGATCCGGCGCGATGCCGCCGGGCTTCCCGTTGCCGATCTTCCGGCGCCTCGCGCGGGCGGCGGAGACGCCCGCCGCCACGCCGGCCATCGCGCCGGCCGCGGCGCCTGCCGCGGCGCCCGCGATCGCCGCGGCGACCTTCGCGACCTTCGCCTTGGGCGGCCTGACCCCCTTGGCGGCGTCGCGCATTCCCCCGGAGACGCTGGCTGCCGCCGTCTTGCTGGCGCGGGCCGCCGCGCGCGCGCCCTCCTTCGCCGCCTTCCCGGCCTTCTTCGCGGCACGGACGGCCTTGCCCGTGGTCTCGGCGGCGCGGCTCGCCGCCGCGCGCGCCTTCGCGCCGGTGGTGCGCTTCGCCTCGGGGGCTGCCTTCCGCTCCGCCGCCTCGAGCGCGGCGACGAGCTCCTTCTTCGTCTTCCGGGACTGCCCCGGACCGAGCACCTTCCGGGCGAGCTCGCGCAAGCTCTCGACGGTCATCTTCCTGAGATCGGCCATGGCTGTGTGGGAGAGAAAAGTCCGGGTTCGCCTTGGTTCGCAAGGGGTTTCCCGGGGCGCCACCTCGCCGCAGCGACGCCGTGACGTGGTGCGTGTCCCCCCTGCGCGGGGCTGGGGCGACGGGGAGCCTCTGGTAGGCTGGAATCTCGCAACGGTGGGGGCACGGTGCACCGTACGGCAACGTCGAACACGGGGGGATCCACCGTCTGCCCGAGGTGCGGCGCCGGGCATCGGGAAGGCGTGCCCTGCTCGTCCCCCCTCCCCACGCTCGCCTTCGGCCCCGCCGCTGCCGGCGCCGAGCCCGACCGCCCGGGCCCCCTCGTGGATCCGCTCGTCGGGACGCTGGTCGGCAGCTTTCAGATCTTGAAGCTTCTCGGCCGCGGCGGGATGGGGACGGTGTACCTGGCCGAGCACCCCGTCATCGGGAGCCGCGTCGCGGTGAAGTTCCTGCACGAGACGATGGCCACCGACGCTCAGGGGGTGTCGCGCTTCTACGACGAGGCGCGCGCGGTCAACCTCATCGGCCACGAGAACATCGTCGGGATCTACGACCTCTCGGCGCTGCCGCCGCACCGGTACTACTACGTGATGGAGTACCTGGACGGCGAGACGCTGGCCGAACGGGTCCGCGGCGGCCCGCTCGCGCCGGAGCTCGCCCTCGACGTGCTCCTCCAGCTGTGCGACGCGCTCCAGTGCGCGCACGACCACGGGGTCGTCCATCGCGATCTCAAGCCGGAGAACGTCTTCCTCGTGCAGCGCCGGGGCCGGCGCGACTTCGTGAAGCTCGTGGACTTCGGGATCGCCAAGCTGCGCGGGGCGCGCGCGGCGGGGCGCACCGAGTCCGGGGTGATCGTCGGCACGCCCGAGTACATGGCGCCCGAGCAGTGCGAGGACGGGCCCATCGACGCGCGCACCGACGTGTACGCCCTCGGCGTGATCGCCTTCGAGCTCGCGACCGGGCGCCTCCCGTTCACCGGGCGCGGCATCGCGCCGCTGCTGCTCGCGCACCTGAAGACCGCTCCGCCCCGGCCGTCCGAGCTCGCACCGGTCTCCCCGGCGCTGGAGCGCGCGATCCTCCGCGCGCTCGAGAAGGATCCCTGCGCCCGCTTCGCGGACATGGCCGCCTTCTCCGCGGCGCTCCGGGGGGCGCGGGGGGACCTCCCGCTGCGCACGCCCCCTCCCTCGCCGCCAAGGCTCCCCGCGGGCGGGGCCGGGAGCCAGAAGCGCGATCCCGCACGGCCCGCGCTCGAGGCGGAGGTGCGCTTCGGCTCCGGCGTGCCGGCGAGGCTGCCGCTCCGCGAGCTCACCCGCAGCGGCGCCTTCCTCCGCGCGGACGGCGGGCTCCCTCCGCTCCTGTCGCGCCTCCGCCTCTCCCTCTCGCACTCCGCGCTGCGAGCGCCGCTCGCGGTCGCCGCCGAGGTGGTGCGCCACGTCTCGCCGGCCGAGGCGGAGGGCTGGCGGATGGAGCCGGGGTTCGCCGTCCAGTTCGTCGACCTGGCCCCGGAGGCGCGCGCCGCGATCGCGACGCTCGCGGACGCCCAGCGCCCCGCCCCCCCGGAGTCGCCCGCGCCGGGCGGCGAGCCGCTGCTGCGCGACCTCGAGGGGCGCGCCGGGGCCGATCACTACGGGTTCCTGGGCGTCCCTCCCGAGGCGGAGTTCGCGGACGTGCGGCGGGCGGTGCGCGGGGTGCGGGAGGCGCTCGAGGCCGCCCGGACCCGGCCGGGCGCCGCCGACCACCCCGCGCGCGCGACGGCGCTCCTCGTGCGGCTCGACGCCGCCCAGGCCGCGCTCGCGACGCCCACCGCCCGGCTCGCCCACGACGGCGAGCGCGGGAACGCGCTCGGGGTCGCGCGCTGCCTCGCGGCCGGCGTCCCGCGGGCGCTCGTGGACGCCCGCCGCGCGCAGCTGCTCGCGGCCACCCCGGGGCGCGAGGCCGAGGCGAGCCGGCAGCGGTCGCGGGCCGAGGTGGCCCGCAAGCTGGGCAACTCGGGCGCGGCGCTCGCCGCGTACGAGGCGGCGCTGGCGGCCGATCCGCTCCACGTCGCGACGCTCGAGGCCTACCTCGCCCTGCGGCGCGCCGTCTCCCCCTCGCCCGGGCGCTGAATACATCCACCGAGCGCAGCGTCCAGGCCAGCGGGCCGCTCTTCGCCTACAATCGCCCGCCGATGAACGCGCTCCTCCCCGCCGTCCTGGCGATCACCCTCGCTCGAGCGGCAGGCGACGCCGCGCCTCCCGACCCGTCGCTGGCGCACGCCGCCGCCGCTCCCGAGGCCCTCCCGTTGCCGGTCACCCGGCGTTACACGGTCGAGCGCATCGCCGTCACCGGGCTCCACCACGCGCGCGAGGCGGAGGTGCGGCGGCACCTGCTCGTCGTGGAGGGCGACCTCCTCGACGAGGAGCGCGTCTTCCTGTCGCGGCTCCGGCTGCTCCAGCTCGGCTGGTTCTCCCGGGTGGACACGCGGGTGGAGCGCGGCAGCGAGCGCGGGCTCGTGGTGCTCGTCTTCGACGTCTCGGAGCGCAACACGCTCCTCGTGACGGACCTGGTCCTCGGCTCGACCGGGCCGCAGCCCATCTACGGCGGCCTCGGGCTCTCGCAGCAGAACTTCCTGGGCCGCGGGTTCGGGCTCTCCGGCGCGTTCGTCTACGGCGGCTCGCCGGCGGGGAGGCCGCAGGACCCCGATCGCTTCGCGTTGCGCGGGAGCTTCTTCGCCCCGGACCTGCCGCTCGGGCGCGGCCCGCGCGGCCTCGTGCTCGGGGCGACGATCCTGCTCGTGCGCGGCGAGGAGCTCGCCTGCGGGGACCCCGACTGCGACCTCTACGGCGACGACTACGGCGCGGCGCCGCGACTGCGCTACCAGCGCGCCTCGTTCGAGGGCACGATCGGGATCCGGCCGGGGGCCTTCGAGCGGCTCCTCGCGAGCTACCGGTTCGAGCGGCTCCGCGAGCTCGCCGCGGGCGTCCCGGCCGAGCCGGGGGACGCGCCCGCCCTGCTCCCGGGGACCTCGCGCCTGTCGGCGCTCACGGGGACCTACGAGCTCGACACCCGCGACGACTTCTTCCTGCCCCGCGACGGGCTCCGCGCCCTCGCCCAGGTGACGTTCGGCTCGAAGCTGCTCGGCAGCGACTACGAGTACAGCCGCTATCTCTTGCAGCTCGAGACGGCCTACGGCCTGCTGGGCCAGCCGCTCCGGCTGCAGACCGCGCTGGGCGCCGCGCAGGGCAGCGCGCCGTTCTTCGAGCGGTTCTACCCGGCCGACTTCTCCTACTTCGCGGTCGGTCCCGCGCTGGCGCGCTCGCTCGAGCTCAACTTCTCCACCGACTCCCGCTACGACGCCTTCGTCGCGATGGCCGGGGTCGAGTACGCGGTGCCGCTCTGGCAGCGCCAGGTGTTCTTCCGGCGGGGCTACCTCGCGCTCGGCCTGCGCGGCGTGTACTCGACGGAGACCCTGGGCGGCGCGCGCACCCACTTCTCGCGCTCGCCCGTGTCGGCCGAGGTGGCGCTCCGCCTCGACACGCCCGTGGGCGTGTTCAACGCCTCGCTCGGCTACCTGGTGGACAACCTGCTGTGACGCGCGCGCTCCCCCAGCGGCGGCCGACGGCCCGCCTCCTGCTCGCCGCGATCGCCGCGGCGATCGCGCTCGGCGCCGAGGCGGCCACGCCCGCGCCGCTCCCGGCCCTGCTGGCGACGCGCGCCGGCCGGGCGGAGGCGACGGTGGACATCTCCCCGGCGTTCCCGGCGTCCGCGGAGGACGAGTTCGGAAACGGCCTCACCAACGTCGTGGCGATCTACGTGTCCGTCGTCCCCGAGGGCTCCCGCGCGCCGGTTGCGCTGTACGGCCGGATCGTGGAGATCCTCTTCGACGTGTGGGAGGAGACCTACACGGTGACGGTGAAGGACCCGCGCGCTCCCTGGGGCGTCCGCCACGTGCTCCCGGACTTCGCGGCCCTGCGCCGCTTCCTCTCGGACGTCCGCGGCGTCGACCTCGGGCCGTCCCAGTCGCTCCCCGCCTCGGCGTACCGGCTCGAGGCGCGCGTCGAGGTGAACCCGGTCTCGCGCGAGCAGCTCCAGCGCACCCGCGAGTACATCGCGAACCCGTCGGCGGGCACGCGCACCGCGGGGGCGACCCGCAGCGTGCTCGGCGCCGTCGCGAGCTTCCTCCTGCGCGAGCCCGACGCCGGCAGCGACGTCCACCTGTTCCGCTCCCGCACGTTCACCGGCAACGCGCCGGCGGGGGGGCGCCGGTGACGCCCGCCCCGCCCCTGCTCCGCCGCGCCCTCGGCGCGCTGCGGGTCTCGCGCTTCGAGGTCAAGATCGCGGTCGCGCTCGTCGTGGCCGCCACGCTGCCGCTCCTCGGCGCGCTGGTGCTCGCCGGCCGCCTCGCGGAGGAGAACCTCGCGCTCGGGCTCGACCCGCGGGTCGTCGAGCGGCTCGAGGCCGTCCCGGGGCTCTACGGCGATCTGTTCCAGGCGCGCAAGCAGCTCTACGCGGAGCAGGCGCGCGCGCTCGCCCGCCGGCTGCCCACGGAGCGCAAGAAGGCGCAGGCCTTCCTGCGGGCGGCGGTCGACGAGACCCCGCGGCTCCGCCGCGCGACCCTCGTCTCCGCGAGCGGGGAGGTGGTCGCCGAGGCGGAGGCGCACGGGGAGAACCCCGAGGGCGAGTGGCGCGAGGCGCCGGCGCGGGTGTCCCTGCCCGGCGGCGGCCGGCTGGACTGCACGTTCGCCATCGAGGCGCGCTACTTCGCCGAGCTGGGCGAGGTGCGCCAGGTCGCCGAGCTCGTGCAGGGAGTCGACGCGCTGCGGGCGGAGATCCGCCGCAGCTACGTCCGCGCCTTCGCGCTGCTCCTCGTCGCCTGGGCGGCGGGGGCCGCGGCCATCGGCATCCTGCTCGCGCGCCGCACCACCCGGCGCGTGACGCGGCTCGTGGAGGCGGTCCGCCGGCTCGCCGCGGGCGACCTGTCCGTGCAGGTGGATCCGGGCCGCGCGAACGACGAGGTCGCCGGGCTCGCCCGGGCCTTCAACGCCATGGTGCGGGAGGTGAAGGAGGGGCGCGACCGGATCGTGTACCTCGAGAAGATCTCCGGCTGGCAGGACGTCGCGCGCCGGCTGGCCCACGAGATCAAGAACCCGCTCACGCCGATGAAGCTGGCCTTCCAGCAGCTGGAGGCCCGCTGGAAGGCGACCCCCATGAAGGACCCGGCCTTCGGGAAGCTCCTCGGCGAGGCGGGCGAGATCGTGCGCGAGGAGATCGGGACGCTGCAGCGGCTCGTGGACGAGTTCTCGGGGTTCGCGAAGCTCCCGGAGGTGCGGCCCGAGCCGGCGGAGCTCGGCGCGTTCGTGGACGAGTTCGTCCGCACGAGCAAGCAGATCGGCGCGGCGGCCGACGTGGACGTGGTGAAGGCGAGCGGTTCCTGCCCGGTCGCGCTCGACCGCCAGCTCATGCGGCGCGTCCTCACGAACCTCTGCCAGAACGCCATCGACGCCGCCCGTCCGGCGCGCGCCCGCATCCACCTCGGCGTCGCGCGCACCCGGCAGCGGGCCGTGCTCACGCTCGCGGACGAGGGGCCCGGCATCGACCGGGAGCTGTGGGACCGGATCTTCGACCCCTACTTCACGACGAAGGGCAGCGGGGGCACCGGGCTCGGCCTCGCCATCGCGAAGAAGATCGTGCTGCAGCACGGCGGGGAGCTCCAGGTGGGAGACCGCCCCGGCGGCGGGGCGTCGTTCTCGATCGCCCTGCCCCTCGCCCCGGAGGCGCTCAGCGCCGCGTGATCGGCGCGCCGCCGTGCGCGGCGGCAGCGGCCGCGCTCGGGCAGCCGTAGCCGTCCCAGGCCTCCTGGCGCCCACCCGGGCCGTGCCGCGCGCGCCCTCGGTGCTAGCATCGGGCGCATGGCATACGATCTCGGCGGCAGGGTCGCGCTCGTGACGGGCGCGACCTCGGGGTTCGGCGCGGCGTGCGCGGAGGCGCTGCTGCGCGCTGGGGCGAAGGTGATCGCCGCCGGACGGCGCGAGGACCGCCTGCGGGCGCTCGCGGCCACCGGCGGAGACCGGGTCCACGCGGTCGCGCTCGACGTCCGGGATCGCGCCGCGGTGGAGCGCGCCATCGCGGGGCTGCCCGCGGCGTTCGCGGCGGTGGACGTGCTGGTGAACAACGCGGGGCTCGCGCTCGGCCTCGAGCCGGCGCAGCGCGCCTCCCTCGACGAGTGGGAGACGATGATCGCCACGAACTGCACGGGGCTCGTCACGGTCACGCGCGCGGTGCTGCCCGGCATGGTGGAGCGGAACCGGGGCCACGTCGTGAACATCGGCTCCGTGGCGGGCAGCTACCCCTACCCGGGCGGCAACGTGTACGGCGCGACGAAGGCGTTCGTGCGGCAGTTCTCGCTCAACCTGCGCTCCGACCTGCTCGGCACGGCCCTCCGGGTCACGTCCATCGAGCCGGGCATGGCCGAGACCGAGTTCTCGCTCGTCCGGTTCAGCGGCGACCCCGAGAAGGCGAAGAAGGTCTACGAGGGCGTCACGCCGCTCTCCGGAGAGGACGTCGCCGACGCGATCCTGTGGGCGGTCACCCGCCCGGCGCACGTGAACGTGAACACGATGGAGCTCATGCCGGTCCAGCAGGCGTTCGCCCCGTTCGCGGTGTCGCGGAGGTAGCCCGGCAGGAGACGAGGACGGCGCCGTCCGGCGGATCCCGCCGGCGGCGCCGCGCCGTCCCTCTCGCCCGTCGCTCCGCTACTCGACCGCCTCGACCCCCTGCGTCGCCGGGTAGCCGATCTCGTCGGCGAGCGGCTGCAGCTCCCGGCGCAGCTTCTCCAGGGCGCGGATCTCGAGCTGGCGCGCGCGCTCCCGCGAGAAGCCGAAGTGCTGCCCGAGATCGCGCAGCGTCTCCTTGCCGTCGCCCATGATGCGCGCCTCGACGATGTGCCGCTCGCGCGGGTCGAGCCGGCTCATGGCGTCGTTGACGCGGCGGTTCACGATCGCGTCCTCCTCGGCGCGGGCGAGCTCGTCGTCCTGCGGATCGGCGTCGGACGGGGTGAACTCCAGGTGCGTGCTCGTGCCGTCGGCGACCGGCGCGTCGAGCGAGAGGTCCCGCCCCTCCATGCGCTGCTGCATCTCCACCACGTCGCTCGCCCGGACGCGGAGCTTCTTGGCGACGAGGTTCACGTCGATGCCCTCGGAGTCGAGGCCGGCGCCGGGGGTCACGCGCTCGATCTCGTGCCGGGTGCGGGCGAGCGAGAAGAACAGCTTCCGCTGCGCCTGCGTGGTCCCGATCTTCACGAGCGACCAGGACTTCAGGATGTGGTTCTGGATGTACGCGCGGATCCACCAGACCGCGTAGGAGATGAGCCGGATCTCCTTGTCGGGGTCGAACTTCTGGACGGCCTTCATCAGGCCGATGTTCCCTTCCTGGATGAGGTCCGCCATCCTCAGCCCGTAGGAGCGGTACTCGAACGCCACCTTCACGACGAAGCGGAGGTTCGCCTCGACGAGCTTGTGGGCGGCGCGGGTCTTGCCCTCGTCCCGGAACTCACGCGCCAGGCGCCGCTCCTCTTCGACGGTGAGGAGCGCGACCTTGTTGATCTCGCGCAGGTACTGGTCGAGGGTGCTGCTCGCGCCGGTCGAACGATTCATCGGGCTGCCTCCTGGAGCGTCGTGATGGGCCGTCGTGCTGAAGTCCCCCTGTGCTCGAGCAATGGGCATGCCGACCGGGGCAGTCCCGTGATTTGGGCGCAAAACCGGGGGTGGGCGCGCCGCACCGCAGGACGCATCCTGTAAGAAGGAGCGAGGCCGCCCGATCCGAGATCGGTAAGCGCGACAGGGACGGCCACTCGCGGGCGTGCATCGCCGCCGGCAGCGGTGGCGCTCGCTCGCGCGCCCTCTCTCGGCGCGGAGGTCCCTGGCGATCCTACAGGGCGGAGGGTCGCTCGTTCGGACGGGCGCCGCTCGGCCGGGCGGGCGGCCGCGGACATCCACTCCCGTTGGAGCGCCAATCTCTTCTTCCTAGGTCGGGGCTCCGAGCGACGCGGCGCGGGACACGAGCGTCCGGTAGAGGGCGAGCGTGCGCTCTGCCATCCGCCCCGCGCCGAATCGCCGGGCGCGCGCCCGGGCGCGGCCGGCGAGGATCGCGCGTCGATCAGGGTCCCGGGCGAGCGCCCCCAGCGCGGCGGCCAGGGCGTCGTCCTCGTCCGGCGGCACGAAGGCGGCGGCGCCCGACCAGCTCTCGCGCAGGCTGGGGATGTCGCCGAGCACGAGCGCACACCCCGCGAGCCCCGCCTCCAGCACCGAGAGCCCGAACGGCTCGTAGCGTGCCGGGTGGGCGAAGATCGCCGCCTCTCCCATCCAGCGGGACAGCGCGTCCTCCTCGAGGCGGCCGAGCAGCGTGGCCTCGCCGCCCGCGGTGCCCGCGGACTCGCTCGCTCGTGCGGTCTTGCGGCCGGAGGCCGGCGTCTCGCCGGCGATGTAGACCGGCCACGTCAAGCGCGGGGCGACGCGCGCGAGCGCGAGGGCGTTCTTCGCCTCGTCCGAGAGCCCCCCGGCGCCGAGCACGAGCTCCCGCTTCGGCCGGGGCGGGAAGCGCGAAGGGTCGCGGCCGTTCGGGATGACCGCCGGGCGCGGGAGGGGGCCGTAGTGACGGACGAGCGCCGCCGCCATCGCCGCGCTCGGCGCCGCGACCGCGTCGGCGCCGTGGAGACCCGCCGTCACCGCCGCGCGGTACCGGTCCCAGGAGGGCGGCGGCGGCGCGCGCTTCACGGCCTCGAACCAGGAGACGACGTCGGAGTGGCCGACGACCAGCTTCGGCGCGCGGAACGGCAGGGCGCCGTGCGCGAAGGAGTTGGTGTGGACGACATCGGGCCGCTCGCGCTCCTCGAGCTCGAGGAGCCAGCGGCCCGCGGCCGCGACGTCGTCCCACGGGTCCTCCATCCACTCGAGCCGGAACGGGCGCTCCTCGTGCGCGAGCCCGGCGATCCCGGCCAGCGCGCGGCGCTGCTCGGCAGCGAGGAGGGCCCCCTCGGTGGCGAGCACGACGCCCACCCCGCGAGAGGTGAGCGCGCGCGACAGCTCGACCGCGTAGGTGAAGACGCCACCCACGGCGTCGGCGACGAGGAGGACCTTCATCCGCGAGCGTATATCCGGCGGGACGCCCCGCGATCCGCTCCACGTCGGGGTCGAAGCGGCCGCCCGCCCGGCGCGGTCGGACGGCTGCGACTCCTGCCGAGGTGGGCGCCGCCCTGCCGCCCCTGGCGGTCGGGCACCTGCTCGATGGCCGCCCGGGCGGCCCGTCAGCAGATTCTGGTGAGCCCGGCACGGAGCGGGCACCAGGATGACATCCGACGCCATCTGGCCCGGGCGGCCCTACCCCCTCGGCGCGACCAACGACGACGAAGGGACCAACTTCGCCGTCTACGCGCGCGAGGCGGACGCGATCGACCTCTGCCTCTTCGCGGCCGACGATCCGTCGCGCGAGCTGCGCCGCGTCCGGCTCTCCGAGCGGACCGGCCACGTCTGGCACGCGTACCTGCCGGGCGTCGGCGCGGGGACGCCCTACGGGTACCGCGCGCACGGACCGTACGAGCCCGAGGCCGGCCTCCGCTTCAACGGCGCGAAGCTGCTCGTCGATCCGTACGCGCGCGCCATCTCCGGCGAGGTGGACCTCGAGGGCCCGATCTTCTCGTATCGGCACGACGCGCCGGAGCAGGACCTCGCGCTCGACGACCGCGACAGCGCCGCGGCGGTGCCGAGATCCGTCGTGGTGGGGAACCACTTCGACTGGCGCGGCGATCGGCCGCCGCGCACCCCGCTGCACCGCAGCGTGATCTACGAGGTGCACGTGAAGGGGTTCACGGCGCGTCACCCGGAGGTGCCGCCGGAGCTGCGCGGCACCTACGCGGGCTTCGGCTCGCCCCCGGCGATCGCCCACCTCCAGCGCCTCGGCGTGACCGCCGTCGAGCTCCTCCCCGTCCACGAGTACCTCGACGACCCGTTCCTCCGCTCGAAGGGCCTCACCAACTACTGGGGCTACTCCACCCTGGGCTTCTTCGCGCCCGAGCAGAAGTACGCCCGCGGCTCGCGCGGCGAGCAGGTGACGGAGTTCCGCGCCATGGTGAGGGCGCTGCACGCGGCGGGCATCGAGGTCATCCTCGACGTCGTCTACAACCACACCTGCGAGGGGAACCACCTCGGCCCGACGCTCTCGCTGAAGGGGCTCGACAACCGCACCTACTACCGCCTGGTGGCGGAGTCCCCGCGCTACTTCTGGGACTCCACCGGCTGCGGGAACTCGCTCGACACCACGAACCCGCAGGCGCTGAAGCTCGTGATGGACTCGCTGCGCTACTGGGTCGAGGAGATGCACGTCGACGGCTTCCGGTTCGACCTCGCCGTCACCCTCGCCCGCGATCCGGAGCAGTTCGCGGAGGCGTCCCGCTTCCTGGCCGCCGTGCACCAGGACCCGGTCCTGGAGAGGGTGAAGCTCATCGCGGAGCCCTGGGACGTCGCCCCTGGCGGCTACCAGGTCGGCGCCTTCCCGGTGCGCTGGTCCGAGTGGAACGGGAAGTACCGCGACGTCGTGCGGCGCTTCTGGAAGGGCGACGAGAACCTGGCCGGCGAGATGGGCTACCGGCTCACCGGCTCCGCCGACCTCTACGAGGCGGCGGGCCGGAAGATCTACGCGAGCGTGAACTTCGTCACCGCGCACGACGGCTTCACGCTGCGCGATCTCGTGAGCTACGACCGCAAGCACAACGAGGCGAACCTCGAGGACAACCGCGACGGGGCGGACGACAACCACTCCTGGAACTGCGGCGCCGAGGGCGAGACGGACGACCCGGCGATCCTCGCGCTCCGCGAGCGCCAGATGCGGAACCTCATGGCGACGCTGCTGGTCTCGCAGGGCGTCCCGATGATCACCGCGGGCGACGAGTTGGGGAAGACCCAGCGCGGCAACAACAACGCCTACTGCCACGACGACGAGCTCAGCTGGCTCGACTGGAACCTCGACGACGGCCGCCGCGCGTTCCTGGCCTTCGTGCGGCGGATGATCCAGCTCCGCCTGGACCAGCCGGTCCTGCAGCGGCGACGCTTCTTCCGCGGCGGCCGGCCCTGGGACTCGTCGCTCAAGGACCTGGCCTGGTTCCGGCCCGACGGCGTCGAGATGACCGAGGAGGACTGGCAGAGGCCCTTCGCGAAGTCCGTGGCCTTCCTGCTCGGCGGCGACCAGATCGCGACGCCCGACGAGCGGGGCGAACGGATCGTGGGCGACTCGCTGCTCGTCCTGCTCAACGCCTCGCACGAGCGGGTCACCTACGTCCTCCCCGACGTGGACTGGGGGCGGGAGTGGGAGGTGCTCGTCGACACGGCCGGCGAGCTGGAGCAGAAGCGCGAGCACGTGGCCGCCCGCGGGTCGGTGCCGCTGGAGGCGCGCTCCCTCGTGATCCTCTCCCGCCCGGCCGACCGCTGAGGCCTCGCCGGCGAACGCGTCCGGGGACGCGCGAACCCCGCGCCGATTCCCTATAATCCCCGCCCCATGGACGCGACGAAGCCAACCGTGCTCGTGGTGGACGACGAGCGCAACATCCGCCGCACGCTGCGCATGGTCCTCGAGGCGGAGGGCTACGCC
The DNA here is from genome assembly GCF_000017505.1 of Anaeromyxobacter sp. Fw109-5. Lineage (NCBI taxonomy): Bacteria > Pseudomonadati > Myxococcota > Myxococcia > Myxococcales > Anaeromyxobacteraceae > Anaeromyxobacter > Anaeromyxobacter sp. Fw109-5. The sequence goes on along the minus strand of NC_009675.1, from coordinate 1,253,133 downwards.
GTCTCCGAGGCGGAGAGCGCGGAGGACGCGCTCAAGATCCTCGAGGGCGAGCCGGTCGACCTCGGCATCTTCGACATCCGCCTGCCGGGCATGGACGGCCTGGCCCTGCTCTCCCGCGCGCGCGAGCTGTGGCGGGACCTGCCGGTCGTGGTCATCAGCGGCCACGCCGACACGAGCGACGTCGTCGACGCGGTGAAGCGCGGCGCGACCGACTTCTTCTCGAAGCCGGTCGACCGCGACCGGGTGCTCGTCTCGGTGCGGAACGCGCTCGCCCGCCGCTCGCTCGAGGAGAAGGTCCAGGTCCTCGCGGCGCGCGAGCGGAAGTTCCAGGACGAGATGCTCGGCGAGAGCCCGGCGATGCGGCGGCTGCGCGAGGACATCGCCAAGGTCGCCCCCACGAGCGGGCGGGTGCTCGTGCTGGGCGAGTCCGGCACCGGCAAGGAGCTCGTCGCCGCGGAGATCCACCGTCAATCGAAGCGGGCGCAGGGGCCGTTCGTGAAGGTGAACTGCGCGGCCATCCCCTCCGAGCTCATCGAGAGCGAGCTCTTCGGCCACGAGAAGGGCAGCTTCTCCGGGGCGGCGTCGCGCCGGCGCGGCCAGTTCGAGGTCGCCCACGGCGGGACCCTGTTCCTGGACGAGATCGGCGACATGAGCCTGTCGGCGCAGGCGAAGGTGCTCCGCGCCCTGCAGACCGGGGAGATCGTGCGGGTCGGCAGCGAGCGCGCCCTCAACGTCGACGTGCGCGTCATCGCCGCGACGAACAAGGACCTCGAGGCGGAGGTGCGCGAGGGGACGTTCCGCGAGGACCTCTACTTCCGCCTGAACGTCGTGCCGCTCGTCTCGCCGCCGCTCCGCGAGCGGCTCGAGGACGTGCCGCTCCTCGCCGAGCGCTTCTTCCAGCTCGCCGCGCGGGAGAACGGCACCCGCCCCAAGGCCGTCGATCCCGAGGTCTACGACCGCCTGCGCGCGTACCGCTGGCCCGGGAACGTGCGCGAGCTGCGGAACGTGTGCGAGCGCATGGTGATCATGAGCGGCGACCGGATCACCGCCGCGGACGTGCCGGAGACCGTCGGCGCCCGGCCCGCCGCGCCACCCGCCGCGGGCGGCTCCGACCTCTCTCGCTACGGCGAGGTCCCGCTCCGCGAGCTGCGCGACCTCGTCGAGCGCGACTACATCCTCAAGAAGCTCGAGGAGCACGACTGGAACATCACGCAGGCCGCGCAGGCGCTGGGGGTCGAGCGCACGAACCTGCACAAGAAGATCAAGCAGCACGGCCTGTCGCGCGCGGGACGGGGCGGCCCGGTCCCCGCCGATCCCGACGGCGACGAGGCTTGATGGCGACACCCACCCGCATTGAGCTGCTGCGGCGCACGCTGCCTGCCTGCGCGGGGCAGACTCCTCCCTGCGCTGCTCGACGTGCCTTCCAGGCACGCCTGCGCTGCTCGGTCGTCGTGTGCCCCGCTCGGCGACGGCTCCGTGCGCCTCGCGACGCTCAACGCAAGTGGGCGGCGCCATGAGGGTCCCCATGCGCCCCGCCCACGCGATCCCCGGCCTCGGGCCGGAGGAGCCGCGCGCGCCCGACTCCCAAGAGCGCCTGGCGCGCCTCCGAAGCCGCTTCCCCGCCCGGTTCGAGGAGGTGCTCGCGGCGTGCCGGCTGTCCGCCGATCCCGACCTCGCCCTCGCCGGCGTCGAGCGCTACGTGGACGGCGCGGGCGAGCTCCCCGCCGAGCGCGACCTGCTCCAGGCCCTCGTGCTGCTCGCCGGCTCGTCGCGCATGGTCGCCGCGCTCCTCGCCCGCGATCCGCGCCTCCTGCGCCGCGCCGCCCGCTCCCCGTTCGTGGACCAGCCGCGCGCCGAGGCCGACCTGCGCGGGCTGCTCGCCCGCGCGGTGCGCCGGCTCGACCCGGAGGACGTCCCCGGCTTCCTGAGCCTCCTGCGCCGCGTCCGCGCCCGGGAGATCGTCCGGATCGCGCTGCGCGATCTCGGGCGCGCGCGCGTGAAGGAGGTGACCGCCGAGCTCTCCTCCCTCGCCACCGCCTGCCTCGACGCGGCGATCCGCTTCCACGACCGGCGGCTGCGCACGAGGCACGGGCCCCCCGAGGGGATGGAGGGCCGCGAGCCGGGCGCGGGCTTCTGCGCGATCGCCATGGGCAAGCTCGGCGCGCGCGAGCTCAACTTCTCGTCCGACGTGGACCTCGTCTACGTCTACGAGCGGGACGGCCAGACGCGCGGCGAGAAGCCGGTCACGCACTTCGCCTACTACGCGAAGCTCGCGGAGCTCGTGACCGAGGCGATCGCCAAGCCGACCGAGGACGGGTTCGTCTTCCGCGTGGACCTGAACCTGCGGCCCGACGGGCAGAACGGGCCCATCGTGAACAGCGTCCGCGCGGCCGAGCTCTACTACCAGTCGTTCGGGCGCACCTGGGAGCGGAACGCGCTCGTGAAGGCGCGGCCCGCCGCGGGGGATCTCGCCGCGGGCGAGGAGCTGATGCGCCAGCTCGAGCCGTTCGTCTGGCGGCGCAGCCTGGACCTCGACGTGCTCGCCGAGATCCAGGCGATGAAGGCGCGCATCGACGCGCGCGCCGGCGCGGAGGGGAAGGACGACCTGAAGCTGGGCAAGGGCGGCATCCGCGAGGCGGAGTTCTTCGTGTCGGCGCTGCAGCTGCTGCACGGAGGGCGGCAGGAGGGGAAGCCGCTGCGGGAGCGCGCGGTGCTCCCCGCCCTCGAGCGGCTCATCTTCGCGGGCGTGGTCCCGGCCAGGGACGGCGACGGGCTCGCGGACGCCTACCTCTTCCTGCGGCGCGCGGAGCACCGCGTCCAGATGGTGGAGGGCGCGCAGACGCACCGGCTCCCCCCCGCCGGCGAGCGGCTCGGCCTCGCGCGCGCCATGGGCTTCGCCACGGAGGCGGCGTTCGAGGCGGCCCTGGCGGCGCACCGGGAGCGGGTGGCGGCGCTGTTCGCCGGGCTGCTGGGGACGGCCGCCGAGGAGGCGCCCCCCCTCGACCCCGAGCTCGCGCTCCTCGCCGACCCGGAGGTCCCGCGGGAGCGCCGCGCCGAGATCGCCGCGCGGCGCGGCCTCATGGACCCGGACCGCGTGCTCGCCGCCATCGACGCGATGGCGCGGCGGCGCACCCCCTTCTCGCCGCACGGCGATCCCGCCGCCGCCGTCGCGCTCCTCGGCGACGCGCTCGGCACGCCCGACCCCGACCAGGCCCTCTCGCACCTCGCCGACTTCGCGGCGGCGCTCGCGAACCCCGAGCCCTACTTCCGCATGCTCGCCGAGCACCGGCGGGTGGCGCGGCTGCTCCTGTCGCTGTTCGGCACCTCCGACTTCCTCTCGAAGCGCTTCCTGCGCCACCCCGAGCTCATCGACATGCTGCTCCGGCAGGATCAGGTCCTGCTCGAGAAGGACGTCGCGCGCTTCCGCGCCGATCTCGAGGAGCGGCTCGCGGCGATCCCCGCGGACCTCGCGCCCGACGATCTCCTCGAGCGCCAGCTCGGCGAGCTCAGGCGCTTCAAGAACGAGGAGGTGCTGCGCGTCGCGATCCACGACATCGCGGGCACGATCGACGTGCCCGTCATCGCGCGCCAGCTCTCGGACCTCGCCGAGGTGTGCCTCGAGCGCTGCCTGGAGCTGGCCGAGGGGGAGGCGCGCGCGAAGGGCGCGCTGCCGCCCCAGCGGCTCTGCGTGGTGGGGATGGGCAAGCTCGGCGGGCGCGAGCTCGGCTACCACTCCGATCTCGACCTCGTGTTCCTCTACCGCGGGGGCGGCGGCGAGCACCACGCCGCCTACGCGCGGCTCGCCCAGCGCTTCATGTCGTTCCTGCAGATGCCCCTGCGCGAGGGGCGCCTGTTCGCCATCGACACGCGGCTCCGCCCCTCGGGCAACCAGGGCGCGCTCGTCATCGGCACGGAGGGGTTCAAGCGCTACCACATGGGCGAGGCGCTCCCGGGCGGCGCGGGCGCCGGCGCGACCGGCGAGGTGCGCAGCCAGCTCTGGGAGCGGCAGGCGCTCCTGCGGGCGAGGCACGTCGCGGGCGACCCCGCGCCGTTCGTCGAGATCGAGGCGCAGGTGATCCTGCCGGTGGTGTACGGGCGCCGCGAGGACCGCGCCCCGCTCGCGGCCGAGATCCGCCGCATGCGGGAGCGGATGGAGACCGAGCTCGCGAAGGAGGCCTCGCGGGGGAAGAACCCCAAGACCGGCCACGGCGGCCTCGTGGACGTCGAGTTCGCGGCGCAGTTCCTCCAGCTCCTGCACGGATACGACCACCCCCAGATCCGCACCGGCTCGACGCCCCTGGCGCTCGAGCGGCTCCGCGCCCACGGGCTCCTGCGCGAAGCGGACCACGAGGCGCTCGCGCGCGGGTACGAGTTCCTGCGGCGCGTGGAGCTTCGGCTCCGCATCGTCCACGACTTCGCCATCGATCACCTCCCCGAGCGCGGCCCGGCGCTGCAGCAGCTCGCGCGCCGGCTCGGGTACTACGGCCCGTCGCCCGGCGATCGCTTCCTCGCGGACTACGCGCGGACCACCGCGGCGGTGCGCGCCGCGTTCGACGCCGTGGTGCGATAGGTGGGGCGAGCCGTCTCGTCTACAATCCGGCCGGCTTGCCCCCCGACGAACCGCTCGACGCCCTGCACCAGGAGCTGCGCCCCTTCTCGGACGCCGAGGCCGCCCTCGTCCGCGACGTGGTCTCCAGCCCTCCCTGGCTGTCGGAGCAGGACGAGGCCGCCCTCCGCTACGCGCTGAACCTCGCCCGGACCACGGTCGTCCGCGCGCCGGACGGCTCGGACGTCGACCTCGGCGGCCTGCTCGCGCCGTTCCGCGAGGACGTCCGCGAGCTCGCGCTCCCCGCCCTGCTCGGCGCGCGCGGACCGGACCGCGCCGAGCTGTGCCGCGTCGTCCCCGACCTCGCGCTCCACGCGCGCGCGTGGCGCGGGCGGGCCGCGGCGGCGCTGGCGGGCCGGGTGACGCCGGAGGCCATCGACCGCGAGGTCTGCGAGAAGGCGCTCGTCCTCGTCGCCGGGGGCGGCGGGGGCGTGACCTGGTCCTACCTCGGGGCGTTCGCCCTCCTCGAGCAGTACGGCCTCGTGCCGCGGCTCCTCGCCGGCACGAGCATGGGCGCGGTGCTCCTGCTGTTCCGCGCGCGCCGCATCCGCTGGCAGGCCGGCGACGTGGACGAGGCGATGCGCTCGCTGTCGTTCCGCACGATCTTCCGGTTCCTCCAGACCGGCTCGCGCTACGGCCTGCCCGCCGCGATGCGGCTCTACCTGCGCGCCGCCATCGGGGAGTTCCTGCGCGGGCCCGACGGCCACCCGCTCACCCTCGGCCAGCTCGCCATCCCGCTGCTGGTCGCGGTGACCGGCATCCGCAACGGCGCGCTGCCCCGCGATCCCAGCTACTACGAGCACCTCCTCGACCTGCACGGCCGCGCCCCCCGCCCGCACGTCGTGAAGCGGATGATGTCGGAGGCCCTGGAGGCGGTGGGCGAGCTCATCGCGCAGCGCGATCGCTTCGCGCGCGTCTACCTCGGCGCGGACGACGCCACCCGCGCCTTCGACGCCATCGACGCGGTCGGCTTCTCGTCCGCGCTGCCGGGCGTCATCCACTACGACGTCCTGCGCCAGGACGAGCGCATGCACGGGCTGCTCGCGGAGCTGTTCGAGCGGCACGACGTGTTCCGGCTGGTGGACGGCGGCCTCGTGGACAACCTCCCCGCCCGCGAGGCGTGGGCCACGGTCCAGCGCGGCGGGATCGGCACCCGCAACGCCTTCGTGCTGGCGCTCGAAGGCTTCGGGCCCAAGCTCACGCAGCCGCTGTGGTTCGGCCTCGAGCAGCTCGCCGCGCAGAACGTCGCGCGCAACCGCCCCTTCGTGCACCACCACCGATCGTTCCAGCGGGTGCTCTCGCCGATCGACGTCGTGCCGTCCGAGCGCGCGCTCCAGCGCGCCATCCAGGCGGGCAAGGCGGAGCTCCACCCGGACATGCCGTTCATCTCGCGGATGTGCCGGCGCTTCCCTCCCCTTCCCGCGTGAGGGGCGCCCGGCCCTTGAAACCCCTGCCGCCGTGGGGCATGTTCGACGCCCACACCCTAGAAAGCGGGAAGGCCGGAATGATCAAGGCGGACGAGATCTGGCTCGACGGCAAGCTGGTCGCCTTCGACGAGGCGAAGGTCCACACCCTCACGCACGCGCTGCACTACGGCATCGGCGTGTTCGAGGGCATCCGCGCCTACCGCGGCGCCGACGGCCGCCCCGCCGTATTCCGCCTGCGCGAGCACGTCCAGCGGCTCTTCGACTCCGCGCACATCGTGCTGATGGAGATCCCGTACTCGATCGAGCAGATCGAGCAGGCGTGCATCGCGACGCTCAAGGCGAACAAGCTCGACGCCGGCTACCTCCGCCCGCTCGCCTTCTTCGGCGCGGGGTCCATGGGCGTCGGCGCGGTGAACCCGGTGCAGGTGATGGTCGCCGCCTGGCCCTGGGGCGCGTACCTGTCCGAGGACGGGCTGAAGCGCGGCATCCGCGCGAAGGTCTCCTCCTTCACGCGCATGCACGTGAACGTGAACCTGGTCCGCGCCAAGATCTCGGGCCAGTACGTGAACTCGTTCCTCGCGAACCGCGAGGCGGCGCTGAGCGGGTTCGACGAGGCGATCCTCCTCGACACCGAGGGCTACGTCGCGGAGGGCTCGGGCGAGAATCTCTTCATCGTGAAGAACGGCGTGCTCCAGACGCCGTCGCTCTCCTCTCCCATCCTCGCCGGCATCACGCGGGACACCGTGCTGCGCATCGCGCGCGACCTGGGCGTCCCCATCCGCGAGGAGAAGTTCACGCGGGACACCATGTACCTCGCCGACGAGCTCTTCATGACCGGCACCGCCGCCGAGGTCACCCCGGTGCGCGAGGTGGACGGCCGCCGCATCGGGCGGGGCGAGCCGGGGCCGGTGACCAAGAAGATCCAGGACACCTTCTTCCGGGCCGTGCGCGGCGAGGAGCAGCGCTACCGGGAGTGGCTCACGACGTACTGAGTCGTACGGCTCTCGCGGGCCCTCGGGGTACCGCGCGAGGGCACACGCCGCCGAGCGCTCGGGCGCCGGCGGCGTTTCCCTTTTGGGGCGCGCGCCCTCGCTCGTTCATGCCCGCGGGGACGCCATCGACGCGGCGTGTCCTGCCGCCCACGACGCAACTCCGCGAAACCTCGGCGACATCTACGCTCGGCCGCCCCGGGCCCACACGACCAGGCGAGCGGGTGGAACAAAACCGTGCGAGTGCCCGTTTCATCGGCCGGAGGCGCTAGGCGGTTGACGATTCGCGAAGCGTTCGGCTAGATTGCGCCCCGTTTCCGCTCAGGATGACCTGAGAATCACCCCAGAAAACATGAACTTGAGGCTGGTCACCGGGTGAGGTTCCCCGCGAGGACCGCCGGGGCTCGAGGAGCACGAAAGATGCGGACCCGATACGTCGACATCGACGATCGCATGGAGGACCTCGCCGACCGGATGCGCGCCGCTCCGGACTTGGCGGCGGACTTCCTCCAGAAGTACGAGCTGTCGTGGCTGTACCACGAGAACGCGCTCGAGGGCGTCGTCTACACGCCCCAGGAGCTCGCCACGGCGCTCGCGAACCAGCCGCTCGCCGACGCGACGTTCGTCTCCGCCCTCACCGCGCTGCGGAACCACAAGACGGCGCTCGACCTCGCCCGCGAGGAGGCGAAGGCGAAGAGGCCCAAGCTCACCGTGGCGCTGGTGAAGCGGCTCAACGAGACGCTCTGCGGCGGGCCCGAGAAGACACCGCCCGACTTCCGCAAGGACATGCCCCTTCACCGGGCGTACTTCCATGAGATCGCGCAGCCCGCCAAGATCCCCGCGCTGCTCGAGAAGGTGCTCGAGGCGACGGAGTCCCCGGAGTTCCGCCACCTCCACCCCGTCCAGCAGATCGCGCGCCTGCAGCACGGGTTCATGCAGGTGTTCCCGTACACCGATCAGTCCGGCCGCATCGCCCGCCTGCTCGCGAACCTGCTCCTCGTGCACGCCGGCTACCCGCTCCTGCTCATCGTCCACTCGACGGATCGGCAGCGCTACTACGAGTCGCTCCGGCTCACCGAGTCCTCGCTGCGGGACCTGTCGATCGAGGCGCTCGACAACGCACTCACCCAGGCGGAGAAGCACTTCGCTGGCGCGAGCATGAGGACCCGCAAGGCCGCTCGCTGAGCGGTCGAGCAGCGCCTCCCGCGACAAAATGGCACCCGTCCGAGTCGCTCCGGACGGGTGCTTTTTCGTCATCTAGGGTCATGCAGCGTGCCCCTGCGCGCTCCAGCGCGGGCTCGCACGACGGACAAGCGTGCGCGTTTCTTGGGCTTTCCGCCCCCCGCGGGGCGGAAGGAGCGAGCATGGCGGGGTGGCGTCCGCCTATTGTATAGATGCGCGCCCGTATGCTCCTGGGAGCCCATGAAGGCATCGCCGGCGGAGTCTCGACCGCCTTCACCCGCGCCGAGGCGGACGGGGCGGACTGCCTACAGATCTTCACCCGCAACGCGCGGGGGTGGGCGGCGAAGCCTCTCGAGGCCGAGGAGATCGCCCGCTTCAAGGGCGAGGCGAAGCGGACGAAGCTGCCCACCGCGGCCCACTCCTCCTACCTCATCAACTGCTGCTCCGAGGACGCCGACATCCGTCGCAAGAGCTGGGCCGGCCTCGCCGACGAGCTCGGCCGCTGCGAGGCGCTCGGCATCCCGTCCCTGATCTTCCACCCGGGCAGCCACTGCGACGAGGCCGAGGGGATCCGGCTCGTCGCCGAGGCGATGGAGCGGGCGCTGGACGCGGTGCCCGGGAAGGCGCGGCTCCTCGTCGAGACCACCGCCGGCCAGGGGAGCAGCCTCGGCTGGCGCTTCGAGCACGTCGCGGCCATCCGCGACGCCGTCCCGGCCGCCAAGCGCCGGCGCGTCGGCGTCTGCGTCGACACCTGCCACGTGTTCGCGGCCGGCTACGACATCACCCACGAGGCGGGCTATCACCGCACGATCGAGGAGCTCGACCGGGTGGTCGGCCTCGCGAACGTCCGCGCGTTCCACCTCAACGACTCGAAGAAGCCGCTCGGGTGCCGGGTCGACCGGCACGAGCACATCGGAGAGGGCGCGATGGGGATCACCCCGTTTCGCTTCCTCGTGAACGACGCCCGGTTCGCGGAGCTGCCCGGGTTCGTGGAGACCGAATCGCGCTGGAAGGAGAACATCGAGGTGCTCCGCGGCCTCGTGCGACGCCGATGAAGGCACCCAATCCCATGCGCCACCCGAACGAAGAGCCCGCGCGATCGCGCGCGCGGCCACCGGTCCGCTCCACGCGGATGTCGCTCTACCCGCGCCACGTCGCGGGCACGAAGGCGAAGCTCGATCGGCTGATCGAGTACGCCCGCTCCCACAAGCGGGGGCTCATCCTCACCCACGACAACCCGGATCCCGACTCCATCGCGGCGGGCGTCGCGCTCGCCTACCTCCTCGACAAGCTCGCGGGCGTCGAGGCCATCGTCGCCTACGGCGGCATCGTGGGCCGCGCCGAGAACCGGGCGCTGATCCGCGTGCTCAAGCTGCCGGTGGTCCCCATCTCGCGCGTGGTGTTCGACGAGTACGACCTCATCTGCATGGTCGACACCCAGCCGGAGCAGGGAAACCACTCGCTGCCCGCGCGCCACTTCCCGGACGTCGTCATCGATCACCACCCGGAGCGGCCCGACTCGCACCTCGCGCCCATCGCGGACGTCGGCGGTCCCCTGGGCGCCACGTCGACCGTGCTCGCGGAGTACTTCCGCGCGAGCGGCCTGAAGATGCCGCCCGATCTGGCGACCGCGCTCTTCTACGGGATCAAGGCGGACACGCGCGACCTCGGCCGGCAGACCACGGACCAGGACGTCGAGGCGTACCTCTGGCTCTTCCCGATGGCGGACAAGGACGCCCTCGGCGACATCGAGCACCCGAAGCTCCCCGAGGACTACTTCCGCCTCTACCACGTGGCGATCGAGAAGGCCCACGTGTACGAGGACGAGGTCGTGATCTGCGACCTCGGCGAGATCTACACGCCCGACATGGTCGCGGAGATCGCCGAGCGCTTCATGTACCTCGAGGGCATGCGCTGGTCGCTCGCCTTCGCCGAGTACGAGGACCAGCTCTACTTCTCGGTCCGCACCGGCGACCGGCGGATGAACGCCGGCAGGCTCATCCGCGAGGTGATCGAGGCGAAGGGCGGCTCGGCCGGCGGGCATGGGACCATGGCGGGGGCCCGGCTGCCGATGAAGGGCCTCTCCGTCGCCGCCCGCAAGCGGCTGCGCGACGAGGTCGTGCGCAGCTTCCTCGACGCGTTCGGCGTCAACGCGCGCAAGGTCCGGAAGCTCGTTTGAGCTCGGCGGCGCCGCGCCCACCGGACCGCCGGGCGGCGGAGGGGGTCGCGTGATCTACCTGGACCACAACGCCATCACGCCGATGCGGCCGGAGTCGATCGCGGCCGTGCGGGCCGCGCTCGAGGTGTTCGGGAACCCGAGCTCCGTCCACGCCGCCGGCCGGGCGGCGCGCGACCTCCTCGACGGCGCCCGCGCGCAGGTGGCCTCGGCGATCGGCGCCGCGGCGGCCGACGTCGTCTTCACGAGCGGGGCGACCGAGTCCGCCGCCCTCGCGCTGCGCGGCGCGCTCGCGGGGGCGCCCGCCGGACGGCGCCGGCTCGTGGTCACCGCGGTGGAGCATCCTTGCGTGCTCTCCCTCGCGCGCGCGCTCGAGCGGGGGGGGACGCCGCTCACGGTCGTGCCGGTCGATCGGCGCGGGCTGATCGAGCCGCAGCGCTTCCGCGCCGCGCTCGGGCCGGACGTCGCCCTCGCCTGCGCGATGCGGGCGAACAACGAGACCGGCGTCCTCCTGCCCGTCCCCGAGCTGGCGGCGGCGGCGCGCGAGGCCGGCGCCCTCTTCTTCTGCGACGCGGTGCAGGCAGCCGGCAAGATCCCGCTGGACGTCCGCACGCTCGGAGCGGACCTCGTCGCGCTCACCGCCCAGAAGTTCGGCGGCCCGCGCGGCGCGGGCGTGCTGTGGGTCACCCCGGGCCTCCCGCTCGCGCCGCTCGCGGGCGGCGAGCAGGAGCGCGGGCGCCGGCCGGGGACCGAGAACCTGCCCGGCATCGCCGGCCTCGGCGCGGCCCTGATGGCCGCGTGCGCGCGCCGGGAGGAGGAGTCGGCGCGCGTGGCGGAGCTCCGCGATCGGCTGGAGGCTGGGCTCCTCGCGCGCGTGCCGGGCGCCCGCGTCAACGGCGCGGGCGCGCCGCGCCTGCCCGGGACGGCCTCGGTGACGTTCGAGGGCTGCGACGCCGAGGCGCTGCTGATGGCGATGGACGTGGACGGCCTCTGCGCGAGCGCGGGCTCGGCCTGCCACTCCGGCTCGACGAAGCCCTCCGGCGTGCTCCTCGCCCTCGGCCTCACCGAGGCCGAGGCCCGGAGCACGATCCGCTTCTCCCTCGGCTGGACCTCCACCGCCGAGGAGGTGGACCTCGCGCTGCGGATCGTCCCTCCGCTCGTGGAGCGGGTGCGGCGCGCCATCCCGGCCTGACGGTCTCCTCAGGCACGCGCGCCGAGCTCGCCTTCGCGAGTCGCGACGGGCGCGCGCCGCTGCCACGAGGCCGGCGGGCGCGCGCTCGCCCTCCCGCGTCCGGGGGCCTGCCCGGCGTCACTCCGCGCCGAACAGCCCCCGCACCACGGCGGCGATGGCGAGCTCGGTCCCCACCGCGGGATCGTAGAGGCCGGCGACCTCGCGGGCGACGTCCGCCGCGCTGGGCCAGCGATCGCGCGGATCGGGGGCGAGGCAGCGCAGCACCAGCGCGTCGAGCTCGAAGGGCAGCTCCGGGCGGACCTCCGAGGGCGCGCGCAGGCGGCCGGCCAGGATCCGCTGCCCGACCTCGTTCACGTCGCGGCCGGGGAAGGCGCGCGTGTTCGTGAGCAGCTCGAAGAGCACCGCGCCGAGCGCGAAGACGTCCGTCCGCGGGGTGGGCGGCTCACCGCGGATGAGCTCCGGGGCGAGGTACTGGACCTTCCCGAACGCGCCGGGCGCCCGGCCCGCCGCACCCGCCGCTCGCGCCACGCCGAAGTCGCCCAGCTTCACGGCGCCGAGCCGGGAGACGAACACGTTCGAGGGGGAGACGTCGCAGTGGACGATGCCGAGCGGCGCCCCGGCCTCGTCGCGCCCCTCGTGCGCGTGTGCGAGCGCGCCGGCGACGACGTGGCCGACGTAGCAGCCGAAGTCCACCGGGAGCAGGATGCGGCGCGCCGCGCACCGAGCGAGCACCTCGCGCAGGTTCCGCCCGTCCACGTACTCCATCACGAGGAACGGAACGCCGTCGGCGACGCCGGTCTCGAGCACCTCGACGATCGCCGGATGCCGGAGCCGGCGCGTGACGGCCGCCTCCTCCGCGAGGAGCGCGACGTGCTCCGGGTCGCGCGCCAGCTCGGGCAGGAGCCGCTTCACCGCGGCGGTCCTCCCGGCGTGCGGGCCGTGCCGGGCGACCGCGCGAAACACCTCCGCCATGCCCCCGCGCCCGACGAGCGCCTCGAGGGCGTAGCCCGCCAGCTCGGGAACGCTCACGCGGCCGTCCGTGCGCCGAACGGCGCCGCGCCGGTGGGGGTGTAGCCGAGCGTACGAAAGGGTGCCCGCACGGGGGGACTCTACCCGTGGAGGCTGACGTCATCGCTTGACAGTCCCCGCCCGCCCGCCTACGATTGACTCGTAAAAACGCCGCGCGTTCTGCGGTGTTAGCTCTTTTTTCTTGATCTAAATCTGCCCCTGCCGAGCTCGTGATTGGGCCCCGCGTCGTTTGGGCCGACTTTGTCCAAAGCGGAGCGCCCGCCCACGTCCATGAGCAAGCTCCCAGCTGCGAGGGAGAAGCCTACGGACGCTGGGTCTTCGGGTGCCCCACCTGTAGAAATACAGGTCCAAGCAACCGGGCCACACGGCTCCACGCGGGGGCTCTTTTTTTGCCCGGGGAGGCGATCCTGAGCGCGACGGGCCTCACGCCGGTCGAGGAGAAGCGCGCCCTCCGCGCCGCCGTGCTCGCCGCCCGCAGCGCCCTTCCCGCCGCCGACCGTCTCGAGCGATCGCACGCCATCGCGCAGCGACTCGAGGAGGTCCCCTGCTTCCGCGACGCACGCACGCTCGCGCTCTACGCCGCGCTCGGCGCGGAGGTCGACGCGAGCGGGATCGCCGCCGGCGCCGCCTCGCGCGGCGTCCTGCTCGTCTACCCTCGCATCGTCCCCGGCGACCGCCGGCTCGCCTTCGCGCGCTGTGCGCCCGAGGCCCTGGTGCGCGGCCCGATGGGCGCGCTCGAGCCGCCCGCCGAGGCTCCGCCCGTTCCGCGCGACGCGGTCGACTGCGTGCTCATGCCGGGCGTCGCGTTCTCTCCCGACGGCCATCGGCTCGGGCGCGGCGGCGGCTACTACGACGCCACCCTCGAGGCGATGCCGCGCGCGGCGCGCGTCGGCCTCGCCTTCGATCTCCAGCTCGTGCCGGCGCTGCCCGCGGAGGGGCACGACGCGCGCCTCGACGCGCTCGTGACGGAGGCGAGGGTGCTCCTGTTCCGCCGAGAATCCCGTTGACGGAAGCCCCTCCCGCTTGCGACACCTCCGGTGCCTTGAAGGTCCTGTTCCTCGGAGACGTGTTCGGAAAGCCCGGCCGGCAGGCGGTGCAGCGGCTCGTCCCGCGGCTCATCGCGCGCGAAGGGCTCGATCTCGTGATCGCCAACGCCGAGAACTCGGCGTCGGGGATCGGCGTGACGCCCGACACCGCCGACGAGCTCCTCGCGGCGGAGGTCGACCTCCTCACCAGCGGCAACCACATCTGGTCGAAGCGCGAGATCGTCCCCTACCTCGAGCGTCCGGGCAGCCGCCTGCTCCGCCCGGCCAACTACCCCCCGGGCACGCCGGGGCGGGGCCGCGCGGTCGCCACGACCCCGGACGGGCGCCGCCTCGGCGTCGTGAACCTCGAGGGACGGGTGTTCATGCGCTCGCTGGAGGACCCGTTCCGCGCGGCGGAGGCGGAGATCGCCGCGCTCCGCGCCGAGGGCGTGAAGGCCATCCTCGTCGACATGCACTGCGAGGCGACGAGCGAGAAGAACGCCATGGGCCACTTCCTCGACGGGCGGGTCTCGGCGGTGCTCGGGACGCACACCCACGTGCAGACCGCCGACGCGCGCGTCCTCGCCGGCGGCACCGCCTTCATGACGGACGTCGGCATGTGCGGCCCCTGGGACTCCGTCATCGGCGTGAAGAAGGAGCTCGTCGTCGAGCGCTTCCTCACCGCGCGGCCGGTGCCGTTCGAGCCGGCGAAGCGCGACGTGTGGCTGCAGGGCGCCGTCGTGGAGATCGACGACGAGACCGGCCGCGCGCGGGCGATCGCGCGCGTGCAGGAGAGGCTGGAGGAGAGCTAGCGATGGACTCGACCGCGAAGCTGAGGAGCGCGACCCCGGAGGAGCAGTTCCAGGAGGTCACCCGCGCCGCGGTGGACCTGCACGTCGAGAAGGATCTCCGCGCGCGGCTGCAGAAGGCCTACGACACGGGCGTGCCGCTGCGCGTGAAGGCGGGCTTCGATCCGACCGCCCCGGACCTGCACCTCGGCCACACGGTGCTCCTCTCCCGGATGCGCCGCTTCCAGCAGTTCGGGCACACCGTCATCTTCCTCATCGGCGACTTCACGGGGCTCATCGGCGATCCCACCGGCCGCAACTCCACGCGGCCGCCGCTCACGCCCGAGCAGATCGCGCAGAACGCGGAGACCTACAAGAAGCAGGTGTTCAAGATCCTCGACCCGGCCGCGACGGAGGTCCGCTACAACTCCGAGTGGCTCGGCGCGATGGGCTTCGCCGACGTCATCCGGCTCGCCTCGCGCTACACCGTCGCGCGCATGCTCGAGCGCGACGACTTCAAGAAGCGCTACACCGGCAACGTCCCCATCAGCGTCCACGAGTTCCTCTACCCGCTCGCGCAGGCGTACGACTCGGTGGCGCTGAAGGCCGACGTGGAGCTCGGCTCCTCCGACCAGCTCTTCAACCTGCTCGTCGGCCGCGCCATCATGCCGGACTACCAGCTCACCCCGCAGATCGTGCTCACCGGCCCCATCCTCGAGGGGCTGGACGCCAAGCTCGATCCGGAGTCCCGGCGGATCGTCGGCAACAAGATGTCGAAGTCGCTCGGCAACTACGTGGGGGTCGCCGAGGCGCCGGAGGAGCAGTTCGGAAAGCTCATGAGCGTCAGCGACGACCTCATGTGGCGCTACTACGAGCTCCTCTCCGACCGCACCAGCGCGGAGATCGCGGCGCTGCGCGCCGGCCACCCGAAGGACGCGAAGATCGCGCTGGCCAAGGAGATCGTCACCCGCTTCCACGGCGCCGACGCGGCCACGCGCGCGGAGGAGCACTTCGCCCAGGTGCACGCCCGCCGCGAGGTGCCCGACGAGGTGGAGGAGCGCGCCGTCGCGCTCGACGGCCAGGCCGCCCTGCCTCTCGCGCGGCTCCTCGCCGACGCCAAGGTGGTCGCCTCGGGCAGCGAGGCGCGCCGGCTCATCGCCCAGGGCGGCGTCTCGGTGAACGGCGAGCGCGTCTCGGACGAGAAGGCGACGCTGGGCGCGGGCGAGTGGCTCGTGAAGGTGGGCAAGCGCCGCTTCGTGCGGCTCAAGCTGGCCTAGGTGCCGTCGGCGCTGTACCTCCCGTACCTCGGCTCCCCGGCGGCGCGGCAGGTGGCGATCACCACCCCGCTGCGCGTGGTGCGGGTGCCGGCGAGGGTGAACGCCGCCGCCACCGCGCCGGAGCCGAAGAGCCGCATCGATCCTCCTCCACGGCGCGGAGGCGCCGGCTTGGGATCCAGGACCGCCGGGGCGCGGCGCGCTCATCGGCCCCCTAGGGGGGCGGGTCAGCGCGTGCGGCGCGAGGCGCCCGTCTTCGCCTTCGCCTTCCCGGCGGTGGAGGCCTTCGCCGGCGCGCGCCGCGCGGGCTTCTTCGGGGTCTGGGTCTGGGTCTGGGTCAGGGTCGGGGCCGGGGTCGAGGTCGAGGTCGAGGTCGGGGTCGAGGTCGAGGTCGGGGTCGAGGTCGAGGTCGAGGTCGGGGTCGGGGTCGCGTTCGCGGTCGGGGCAGCGCGCGCGGCCGCCCGCCGGAGCCCCTTCCCCAGCACGTACACCTCGTAGCTCGACTCGCGCACGGCCTCGGGACGGATGACGTGCACCTCGTCGAAGCGCGCCTGGAGCTCCTTCTTGAGCACCGGGAACTCGCCGCCCATGAAGACCTTCGCCACGAAGGCGCCGCCCGGCGCGAGCGTCTTCTCGGCGACGTCGAGCGCCATCCGCACGAGCTCGAGCGAGCGCGCCTCGTCGGTGATCTTCACCCCGATGGTCTTCGGGGCCATGTCGCTCGTGACGAGCTGGAAGGGACCGGCGTGCAGGGTGCGGATCTGGTCGAGCGCGCCGGGCGAGAGCAGGTCCACGATGGCGGTCTTCACCCACGGCTTGCCCAGGCGGCGGACGGGCTCGAGGTCCACCCCGACGGCGACGCCCGTCTCTCCCACCTCGTCCGCCAGGATCTGGAGGAAGCCGCCCGGCGCGGCGCCGAGATCGAGGACCGCCTGCCCCTTCCTCAGCAGTCGGTGGCGCCGGAGGATCTCGTCGATCTTGAAGGCGGAGCGGGCGCGCAGCCCTTCCTTCTTCGCCTTGCGGTAGTAGAAGTCCTTGGGATCGTAGGGCTTGGCCATGGCGCTCGATTTGCCGCCCCCCGGCGGCGGCGGGTATCCTGCGCGCTCCCGCAGAGCAGTCAAGCCGACATGTCCCGCACCAAGACCGCCGTGCTCTGCGCCGTCGCCCTCGCCGGGCTGGCCGTCTCCGTCCGCTCGACCCTGCGCGTGCGGGTCCTCGATCAGCAGGTCAAGGCCGCGCTGAGGACCGGGCAAGCGGAAGGCGCCTCGTTCGTCGAGACGCTCCGCGGGGAGCACGCCGAGCGGCAGCGGCTCGCGCTCGACCGCCGCCGGGAGGTCGCCCTGGCCCTCGCGCGCGCCCGCCGCGACCGGCTCCTCGGAGCCCTCGCGATCGCCGGCGTTGCGCTCGTTTACGCCGCCGGGCGCGTGCTCTCGCGCCTCGCCCAGGAGGTCGAATCGGACCACCTGCACGTCGGGCCGGGCGCCGAACGCGGACCGGATCGGTCCTGACCTGCGGCAAATGTCGATTGGAAAGGTCTGGATTTTCCCCAACAATTTCGCGGGGCCACGCTTGACTCGGCGGCGGCGGCCAGGGCATAAGGTCGCTGCAACCCACCGCCTCGCTAACGGCGAAACGAGAGGATCGAAGAGATGGCCCTGAAGATCACGGAAGAGTGCATCAACTGCGGCGCGTGCGAGCCCGAGTGCCCGAACACCGCCATCACGCAGGCCGATGACCTGTACGTCATCGAGGCTGCGAAGTGCACCGAGTGCAAGGGCCAGAACGACACGCCGGCGTGCGCCGCGGTCTGCCCGGTCGACTGCTGCGTCGCCGCGTAAGCGGACTCGGGCGGTGACTCCCGCGCCGGCCGTCCCCAGGGGACGAGCCGGCGCTTCGCTTTTCGTGGGACGGCCCGGCCGGGTGTCAGGACAGCGAGGGCGCATCGCGTATCCTGTCGGGCACCCGACGGCATGAGACCGGAGAGCGGCTGCCCCCGCGCCGCATCCTCAGGAGCATCAGATGGCGACCAAGATCACGGACGAGTGCATCAACTGCGGCGCGTGCGAGCCCGAGTGCCCGAACAGCGCGATCACCCAGGGCGAGGACATCTACGTCATCGACCCGAACCTCTGCACCGAGTGCGTCGGCTTCCACGGCGAGGAGGCGTGCCAGGCGGTGTGCCCGGTGGACTGCTGCATCCCGGACGAGGAGAAGGGCGAGACCGAGGAGGTGCTCTACGCGCGCCTCGCGACCATCCACCCGGACAAGCAGTTCCCGCCGCTCGCCGAGCTCACCGCGGAGCTGTCGCGCTTCCGCAAGTAGCCCGGCCGGTCCGGCCTGTGGTCCAGAGCGCCCCGCCCGCCCTCGCAGCGCGCGGGGCGCCGTCGTCTTAGGTGGATCCTCCCGAGGGAGAACCGATGGAGACGCTCACCGGCGGCCGGCTCGTGGCGCGCATGCTGCGCAAGGAGGGCGTCACCACCGCGTTCACGCTCTCCGGCCTGCACGTCGCGCCGATCTACGCCGGCTGCGTGGACGAGGGCATTCGGCTCGTGGATACCCGCCACGAACAGGCCGCCGCGCACGCGGCCGACGCGTGGGCCCGGCTCACCCGCGGCGTGGGCGTGGCCATCGTCACCGCCGGCCCGGGCGTCACCGACGCCGTGACCGGCGTGGCGAACGCCTGGGCGGCGAACGTGCCGCTCGTGCTCCTCGGCGGCGCCGCGCCCTCGTTCAACCAGGGGCGCGGCTCGTTGCAGGAGATGCCGCAGGTCCAGCTCTTCGCGGGCATCACCAAGTGGTCGGACCGCATCCCCTCCCCCGAGCTCGTGCCGAGCTTCCTCGCGAAGGCCTTCCGCGTCGCGCGGGCGGGCCGGCCGGGCCCGGTCTTCCTCGAGATCCCCTGGGACGTCCTCTCGAACGGCGCCGACGAGGCGCTCGCCGAGGCGCAGGCTTCCTACCGCACCGACGCGCGGATGCCCGGCGACCCGCGCAAGATCGAGGAGGCGCTCGCGCTCCTCGCTCGCGCGGAGCGGCCGGTGCTGCTCGGCGGCTCCTCGGTCTGGTGGGACGGCGGCGTGGACGCGCTCGCGCGGCTCGCCGACCGCACCGGCATCCCGGTCTACCTGAACGGGATGGGCCGCGGCTGCCTCCCGCCGGATCACCCCTCCGCGCTCCAGCTCTCGCGCAAGGAGGCGCTCGCGCAGGCGGACGTGGTCGTCGTCGTCGGCACGCCGCTCGACTTCCGCGTGGGCTACGGCACCGAGCCCACCTTCGCCCCCGGCGCGCGCGTCGTGCAGGTGGACGTGGACGGCGCCGAGATCGGGCGGAACCGGCCCATCGACGTGGGCATCGTCGGGGACGCCCGGAGCGTGCTCGAGCAGCTCGAGGCGGGCGCGAGGCTCGCGCCCGCCGCCGAGGCGTGGCGCGCGTTCCTCCGGCAGCAGGAGACGTCGCGCGCCGAGAAGCAGCGGGGGTACGAGGAGAGCGACCAGCGGCCCATCCACCACTTCCGGCTCGCGAAGGCGCTCGACACCGTCGCGTCGCGCGCGGGCGACGTCACGTTCGTCGGCGACGGCGGCAACGTGGTCGCGGTGGCGGCGAAGGTCCTGAAGGTGAAGAAGCCCGGGCGCTGGCTCGACCCCGGTCCGCTCGGCTGCCTCGGGGTCGGCGCGCCGTTCGCGATCGCGGCGAAGCTGCTCGCGCCGGAGCGCCCGGTGTGCGTGATCCAGGGCGACGGGGCGTTCGGCCTGAACGGCTTCGACTTCGAGACCGCGGTGCGCTTCGGGCTGCCGATGGTGGTGGTGGTCGGCAACGACGCCGCCTGGGGACAGATCCTGGTCCCGCAGCGCGGCCTGTACGGCGACGACCACGCCGTGGCGACGAAGCTCGCGCCCACCCGCTACGATCGCGTGGTGGAGGCGTTCGGCGGCGAGGGGGAGCACGTGGAGGATCCGGCCGACCTCGTGCCCGCCCTCGAGCGCGCGTTCGCGTCCGGGACGGTCTACTGCGTGGACGTGGCGATCGACCCCGAGGCGGCGGCGGCGAGCGGGGCGGCGGGGTACGCGATCTAGGGCTCGGTTTCCAACCAAGGTCCGCCGCGCCCGCGGCGGCACGGCGGAGGTGACGCGATGGGACGCAAGGTGAAGCTGGACCGGGCCACGGCCGCGGTGCTCGTGGTGGACGTGCAGGACAGGCTCACCCCGGCGATGCCGGAGGAGACGCTCGCCCGGCTCGTGAAGTACGCGCGCGCCATGATCGGCGCGGCGAAGGAGCTGGGGCTGCCGGTGCTCGCCACCGAGCAGTACCCCAAGGGCCTCGGGCGGACCCTCCCCGAGCTGCGCGAGCTCTTGCCCTCCCCGCCCCTCGAGAAGACCCGCTTCTCCTGCGGCGCCGACCCCGGCTTCGCCGCCGCGCTGGAGAGCACCGGGCGGCGGCAGGTCATCATCGTCGGGATGGAGACGCACGTCTGCGTGTTCCAGACCACCCGCGATCTCGTGGCGATGGGCTACGAGGTCCACGTCTGCGCGGACGCCGTGTCGAGCCGGACCGAGGAGCACCGCCGCGTCGGCCTCGAGCTCTGCCGGGAGGTGGGCGCCATCGTGACCACCGCGGAGACCGCGATCTTCGACCTCCTTCACGAGGCCGCGACGCCGGAGTTCCGGAAGGTGGCGCCGCTCGTGAAGTGAGCGCCGGCCGCTCGCCCTGGCCGAAGTCCAGCCCGCTCACCCGAAGTCCAGCACACTCACCCGAAGTCCAGCACGCCCACCCTGGTCGAGCCCGCCCGCTCACCCTGAGCCTGTCGAAGGGTGAGGTCCCAGGCCTGTCCCCCTGAGCTGTCGAAGGGCGCGGTCCAAGGCCCCGCTCGCCCTGAGCCTGTCGAAGGGCGAGCGGAACCGGCGGCTCGACGGAGCGGGCGGCCCGCCGGGCGCCACCGTTCCCCCGTTGACCCTGTCCGGTCGCGGTGCTACGTATCCGCTCCCCGCAGTTCCCGGGGCGTAGCGCAGCCTGGTAGCGCACTTGCTTGGGGTGCAAGTGGTCGCTGGTTCAAATCCAGTCGCCCCGACACCTAACGGCCCGTCACCACGTAGGTTTTCGGTGACGGGCCGTTCCTTTTCCGGCCGGCATGGTGCGCTTCGTGGTGCGTCTCGAGGGGGGCCGGGATGATCGAAAAGACACAGGCGTCGCGGACGGTGCTTGAGGACTGCAAGACCGCCGCGTCGGAGCTGACGGACGGGATCAGCGGCTCGGCGTGGCGCTGGCGATGGGTCGCGATCTCCGCCCTGCTTCGGGCAGTCGGGCACGTCCTTCACTCCGAGCGCCGCACCGCGTCCCCGGAACTCGCCGCCGCGATCGAGGCGTGGTGGCGCGGGATCCTCGCGTCGAAGCCGTGCCCGGTGATCTTCTGGGACTTCATCCACGCCGCCCGCAACGACGCGCTCAAGGAGTACGTCCTGCACGCGGGCCAGAGCGTTACGATCCATCCGCTGCCGTTCTCCCCCAAGTCCATGTGGGGCACGGAGGACGAGCGCCCCTCCACAGTACCGGTGCGACCTCCGACCGAGTACTCGTACCCGATGACGCGCGGGCCGTTCGTCGGGCGCGATCAGCGTGAGGTCATCGCCGAGGCGATCGCGTGGTGGCAGGAGCAGTTCGACGCGATCGACGCGGACGCCGCGGCGCGGGCGATGAGCACGACGGCGTAGGCCGACACCACCCTAGCGCCGGCCTCGTCCGCCCGAAACCGCGGGGGGAGTCGTGCCCGCTACTCCGAGCGGCGAGCGTTGAGCAGCCTTTCGCTTAGGAGCGTCTGCCCGCGGTACGCGCGGATCGCCGTCGCGGGGACGTTCAGCGCGCCCTGGAGCCGATCGAGCAGCGGCTCCCACGCGGTGCCGGGTGGCGCGTAAAGGTCGACGTACTCCTTCCCCTCCCAGACATAGGTGATGCGGACGGTTTCAGGATGCTCGGGATCGGCGCCGGCCATCGTGAGCACGCCGATCGCGTAATCGCCGGTGCGCGAGCCGAACCCGGCCGCGCCATCGTCCTCGACCCACGGAGGAGAGGCAGCACCCGCGTGTGCCGCAAGCGCCTTCACCGCTTCCCTCATCGTCTCGATGGCCTTCTCGGCGTCCGCAATCGGAGGGCGCAGGACAGCCGAGTTCGTGATCGCCGCGACGTGGGTGAAGTCCTTGCGCAACTGGTACACCGCCAGCGCGCGCTGCCAAACCCCGCTGCCCCAGTTGACCTTCGGCAGCCTGTTGGCGGCGAGGGCGTCATCGAACCGCTTCTTGAATCGCATACCGAGCCCCTGCGCGGACAGCAGGTCGGTCGCATAGTTCTCGAACGCCGTCCAGGCGGTGTTCACAGCCCAGCGGACGTAAGCACCGCGATCCCACTCGTCCTTCGTCGTCCGCGCGAGCTGGCGCGCGTGAAGCGCATCGGCCCAGAGGTGGTACTGCGTCGAGTCGATGAGCTTGATCGGCATGGTCGAACGATACTCGCCTCCGGGCGAGGCGCGGCGCCGGTGTTCTTCGCGCGCGCCTGCTAGAAAGAACCGGCCAGCGCACCCCCCATCGCTGGCGCTCGGGACGGCGCGCGCTTGCCGGCGCACCCGGCGCCCCCGTTCACCAGGATGCGCCCGCGAACGACTACGCGATCGGCGCGAGCTTGGCCTCGACGTAGTGGAGGATGGTGCGCACGGCGTTGACCACGAGCATCGCCTCGGCCGGCGGCAGCAACTCGGCGTTCGGGTGCGCGACGGTCGCGTTGTTCCGAATCGGGTTGAGCTTGTCCACGATCGACCCGAGCGACCGGAGCACCGCCGAGATGTCGTCGAACCTCGGGCTAGGCGCCGTGAACGACGGGTGTCGCTCCCGCAGAGTTTTCAGGAGGAGCGGCAGGGAAGCGTCTGCGGGTGCGTCCAGGCCCGCGGAGCCGCAGACCTCCCGGAGGTAGCCGTGCAAGGCCGTATGCACGCGGTCCACGCAGCTCGTCGGCCCGTTGCGATTGAGCAGCTCCTCGGCGTCGCGCAGCGCCCGCTCCACCACGGCGCTCGTGGTCGCCAAGCGAGGAGCCGGAACCGGATCGGTTCCGCGCAGGCGCGAGATCCAGCCGAGGAGCTCGGAGTGCATCTCGGGGGTGCGGGCCGCGCTGCTTCCGTCCGGGACGGGGCTGCCCGGCGGATACTTCGCCAGGATCCCCTCGAGGATCTTCGCCTGCGTCCGCGGGTCGTTCGCCGCGAGGATCTGCATGAACCTCGAGCGCGTCGTCCCCTCCATGCCCGACGGCTCGATCGGCAACCCGAGGTCGGCGTAGAACGCCTCGTGCGTGCTGTATGAGAAGTCCCCGAGGTAGCCCCCGGCGACGCCGATCCATTGGTTCACGAGCCGCTTGATCTCGAGCGGCGCCAGCGCGCGCGACGCTTCCGCGAGGTCGGCCGCGGTCTGGGCCATGACGTCGGCGGCGACGAAGTGGACGTCTACCCCCAGCTCGCACGCCACCTGGGCGATGAGCCGAAAAGCGAGAGCCCCCGAAGGCGTCTCGGCAGCTCGGCGCAGCCGTTCATATGCCGCCACGGGCGCGACCGCGTACAGCAAGGGGACGGTCTCGCCGAACACGTCGATCGCGTCCCTGACCTCGAACGGCACACTCGTGAGAACCTGGGCCGCCATGCGATCGCCGCGAGCGGTCAGGAGGCGCACAGCGTTCGCCGGAACGTGATCCCGACGAACCGAACCGTCGCCAGCCGGAAGTAGCTCTGCGATCCCTTCCAGGCCGGGCCGCGCGTAGAGGATCAGCACGGCGCGATTCTAGATCGGGCCGTGCTGGCCTCCGGTCGGCGCCGGGACCGCACCCGTCCACGAGCGGCGCGCCCGCGAACGAGCTGCTGCGGCACGTCACCAAGGTCCCCCGCCGGCTGCTAACCTTTCCTCACCTGCGAACGCACCACGCGGCGCACCACGAGCAGCTAAACCCACAAAAACACGGCCCAGTTACCGCGTCACCTGCCTGGTGAGCAAGTGGTCGATCCACACGTTAACAGGTCGGAACCGCGCGATGCGCTTGCCGTGCATCGCGGCGCAGACCTCGCCGCCACAGCAACGCGACCACGATCGCCATCACCGTGCCGGGCGACGGCAACGGTGCGCACAGGGCGGATGGCTCGTATCCCGACAGGCGTGCCTCCGCCGGCGTGCGCTAGAGTCGTCCCATGCCGGTACCGGACTACGAGTCGTTCATGCTGCCCCTGCTGCGAGCCGTCGGCGACGGCGACGAACACCACGTTCGCGACGTCCGAGATCGCCTCGCGGCGGAGTTCAACCTCACCGCCCAGGAGCGCGCGGAGATGCTGCCGAGCGGCAAGCAGAGCGTGTTCGACAATCGCGTCGGCTGGGCGAAGACGTACCTCGACAAGGCCGGCCTCATCTCCTCCGTGAGGCGCGGCGTGTACCAGATCACCAAGGAGGGCCGCTCCGTCCTGACGGAGCGCCCGAGGGAGATCACGAAGAGCTACTTGGAGCGGTTCGAGCCGTTCCGCGAGTTCCTCACCCTGCGCCACAACGGCGACGTCGACGAGAGCAGCTTCTCGCCCTCGACGGACCCGACCGAGACGCCCGAGGAGCAACTCGAAGTCGCCTACCGGCGCATCCGGCAGAAGACCGAGGCCGACGTGCTCGCGGCCGTGAAGACCGCCTCGCCGCAGTTCTTCGAGAAGCTCGTGATCGAGCTGCTCGTCAAGATGGGCTACGGCGGCACCATCGCGGATGCCGGAGAGGCGCTCGGGCGGACGGGCGACGGCGGGATCGACGGCGTCATCAAGGAGGACAAGCTCGGCCTGGACGCAATCTACGTCCAGGCGAAGCGGTGGCAGAACACCGTGGGCCGGCCCGACATCCAGGGGTTCGCGGGCAGCCTCCTCGGCCGGCGCGGGCGAAAGGGCGTCTTCATCACGACATCGGCGTTCTCGAAGGAGGCTCGGGAGTACGTGGGGCAGATCGAGGCGAAGATCATCCTCATCGACGGCGCGACCCTGGCCGGCCTCATGGTGGACCACGACGTCGGCGTGAACACGGTCGAGACGTACGCGGTGAAGCGCGTCGACAGCGACTACTTCTCCGAGGAGTAGCCGGCGGCGGCCGGGCGGGGCTGGGCCTCGCGCGCAGCAGCGGCCTCCGTTCCCACACCTTCCCCTTCCACCACCCCGCCGGGCAGCCTCCCGGCCCAGTTCGTAGCCGGCGCCGCCCGGACCGGGCTCGGCCAGCGTGAGCGGGGACGACACGCCCCCCCCCCCGTCGGCCCCCAGTCCCCCCCCCCCCCGGAAACTGGGCGGCCGCCCCGACCGCGCTGAGCTGCTCGCACCGCGGCCGTTCGCTACGATTCTCCGAATTTTCACTAATAGCTTATAACGAATGTGGGGCGGCGCCCTTGGCTGGCGTCACCGCCGCGAACCTAGACCTCCCGCCAGTTCCGGCGCATCGACTCACCGGGCAGGTTGACCCAGCGCCCGCCCTTGGCGATCCGCTCGGCGAGCCGATCGTTCGCGTCCGGGCAGTACCGCGCCTTGAACGCGGCGGCGTCCAGGTTCGTCGCGATGATCGTCTTGCGGTTGTTCGAGAACCGCCTGTTGAGCAGCTCGTACAGCGAGGCCCGGTAGCCGTCGTTCAGGTACTCGGCGCCGATCTCGTCCAGGGCGAGAACAGGAACGTCCGGGGCGTCGCGCCAGATCCGATCGAACATCCCGAGGCGTACGAGCGCGTGGGCCTCGACGAACAGGCCGCCGTGCTCGGTCACGGCCCATGCGAGCGCCGTCGACTTCCCGCGCCCGCGCGGGCCGGCCAGCGAGAGGAAGACGCACTCCGGCGGGGCGACTGCGAGGTGGTGCCTCACGGCCGCGAGCGCCTCCGTGTTGTCGGGGTTCTGCACGGACTCCCAGAAGGCCTGCGGGACGCTGCCCTCGACGAACCTGCGCCGCCGCGCGAAGTCGGCGTGGGCCTCGGCGATCTCGGCGTCTTCCGCGGCGAGACGGCGGACGTTCTCTTGGTACTGCGGGTCCTCGGCGCGCGCCATGACGCGCTTGGCCCACTCCCCGATCTCCGGGTTCATGAAGGTGTGCTCGGCCATCTAGCTGACCTCCGCGAACGTGGTGGTGAACTGGGTGCTGGGCGGCTGGGGGGCGTTGCGGCTTGCGATTCCGCTCGGCCGAGCGGCGCCGGCCGTCGCGAGGTCGTTCCAGCGGCTCGCGAGGGCCGAGAGCGACCCGCACCCAGGGAAGCGGTCGCCCATCGCGAGGGCGCGTCGCCACCGGGCCTCGACGGCGCCGGGGTCGCCGCCCGAGAGTCGGAGCAGCTCGGCGACGGCCCTGCCGTCCTTGCCCCCGTGAAAGCCGTAGGGGACGCCGCGCAGCTCCGCGAAGACGGCGACGAGCCGGTCGGTGAGCGCGCGGTGGCGCGGGTCGGGTTCCTTCCGCGCCTTAGTGGTGCTCCTGGTGCCGCGAGCCGCAGGCGACGGCGACGGGATGTTCGTTGTTCCGTTGTTCCCTTCTTGGATCGGGGTGGACGCAGGTGCGGGGAGAGGCGCGGGCGGCGGTGCGAAGAGTGGTGCCGGCTCGATGGCAGGGAACAGGATCTCCGCGTCGTTCCTGAACTTGACGAGCGTCGGGGGTGGTGCGGCGGGTGGCGCACCGGGTGGCGTGGAGCTAGGGGCTGCGGGTGGCGCGGGCTCGGCCGCGGTGATGGACATGATCCCGAGCGCCTCGCCCCGGCGGAGCGCGCGCGTCACCCGCTCTCTGCCGCCCTTCCCGAGACCGTAGCGCGCGGCGAACTTTCGGCGGCCGAGCAGCGTCTCGCCGATGCCGACGCCGTAGCGGGTGCCGTCCTTCGCCAACACCGTCGTCGCGGCGGCCCAGTTCCCTTCGCTCGCCACCAGGACGAGGATCCCGAGCTGCTCGACCGTGATGTCGCCGCGCGCGACGGCCGAGAACCACTCGCGGGGGATCGCGAGGAAGCCGGCGCGGTTCCGGCCGGCGTGACCGAGCGCCATCACTCGCGCTCCGTGGCGGGCGCGGCGTTCGCCACGCCCGCCGAGCGGTCCTCGGCGGCTCGCGCCTCGATCTCCTCGATCTCGGCGAGCGACCACCGCGCGATGCCGGGGCCGAGCTTCACGGGCGGACGGAGGTAGCCGTCCGCCTGCATCCGGTAGGACGTCGCGCGGGAGATGTTCCAGCGACGGCACACGTCGGCCCGCGTCAGGTAGTGACGGGGCGCCGCCGCAGCCGAGCGGTTCGCCATCACGAGCGCACCTCGTTGCCCGCGCGGCCGAGGTACTCGGTCAGCGCGAGCCGGACGACCGTCGCGAACGAGACGCCGCGCTCCGCCTGGAAGTAGCGGGCACGCCGCCTCAGCTCGGAGTCGATGAGGATGGTCGCCGCGTGCTGCTGCTTACCCTGCGGCTGGGTCTTGCGAGCCATTTCTGCCTCTCCGCCCGCAACCCGCGGGCGATGGAGGATCCCGGTGGGATCCTCGTGCCCGCGAGTAGTCCAGCCGGAGAGCTGGGCCCGCGTCCTGCTATGTCCCGTCCACCTGCGTGCTCGCGAGTAATCCGACCGGACGAATCGGGCCCGCGCCCTGCTCTGCCTCCGCTCTGCAATGGATACAACAATGGTGTGACACCACCCCAATTACTGCGTGCCGGGGCATGGTGAACGACCGCAGGGTCGCCGTTGCGACGCGCTATCCGGCTCCGACCGCGTGACGGCGGAGCGGAAGCGCGGCGGCCGTCTTCGCGACCTCGCGCCTGCGGATCCGCTCCAGCTCCGCGCTCACGCGCTCGACGGCCTCGCGCTGGAGGTCGAGCCGGAGGGAGTGGTCGTAGAACCTCTGCGCCGCCGACGCCCCCTCCGGCTTGTGACCGATGACCCGCACCGCGACGCCGTCGTGGATCCCGAGATCGCCCGCGAGCGACGACCACAGGGCCCGGAGCGTGTGCGGCACGAAGGGCTCCTTCCCCTTGTCCGGGGCGACGCGGGGCGGCTTCCCGTCGCGTCCGGGCGCCTGGAGGCGAGCGAAGAGGCGGGCCAGGGCCTTCGTATCGATCGGCTGCGTCGGATCCTCCGGGCTCGGAATGAGCCAGGTCGCGCCACCGGGGAGCTTCCGCAGCCGCTGGACGATCTCCTTTGCGGTCGCGCTGAGAGGGGTCTCGATCGTGTCGTCGCGCTTGCCCTTGTGCGTGGCCCAGCGCAGGACGCCGCGGTCCAAGTCCGCGGCGTCCGCCGGCTGCGCGAGGAGGCCGACCCCGCTGCGGACGGGAACGTGCATGAGCAGGAGAACCGCGAGCCGCGATGCGAGCGGGATACGCGGGCTCACCGCGAGGTCGATCTCAAGGTGCTCCGCGGCTCCGATGCCGAGCGCGGCGAACAGCCGGTGCAGCTCGCCCTCCGACGGGCTGCGCTCGCGAGCCTGCCAGCCGATCCCCTTGAAGTCCTCGCGGACGAGGCCGAGGGTCGGGAGGGGCCGATCGGCCGGGAAGTGCCCCTGCCGCTGCGCCCAGCCGAACAGGCTCCGCAGCCCGCCGCGGACCTTGTCCGCCACAGCGGGGCCGCCCACCGCGCGTCCCTTCTCGTCCACGTAGCCCTTCTGCACCTTCGCGACGAGGTCGGGCAACGTCGGGGGCGGGAGGGTGACGGCGACGAGGGACCGGATCGGCGCGACGTGCTTCTTGAGGAGGTCCGCCGTGTACTCCGACGCCTGCCCGCGCTCGATGAAGAGGTCGAGCAGCCTTCCGACCGTCGCGTTGTACGTCGCCTGCGCGCGCGTCTCCCGGCGGTCGTGGAGCATCTTGCGCGCGCCCGCGAGCGAGAGCATCGGGAACTCTCCGAGCGGCAGGCGGCGGCGGCGGTACCGGCGCGGCGCCGCCCCGTCCTTCCTCGTGATGGCGGCGGGGTCGGCGAGCTCGTTCACCCAGGTGTAGAAGACCTTCTTCCCGGTCGGGCCGCATCGCACGGAGAGGCCCCTCGTGCCCCGGTCGGCGACTTCCTGGATGCGCGCCGGTCGCCAGTTGTCGAGCCATTCGCTCGTCAGCTCGATGTGCTTCATGCCCGCCTCGTCGCGTGGTGCGCTCGTGGTGCGCTTGTGGTGCGTCCCGGCTAGCACGACGAGACATCGTGAGGCAATGTGGAACACGCGTGGAAACGCTGTGGATTCAGCGAAAGCGCACCGACCTCAGCAGGGACGGCCTTTGCTCGTTGGGCGACGTCGGGCTTGGGGTGCAAGTGGTCGCTGGTTCAAATCCAGTCGCCCCGACAACGGAAGCCCCCGAGGTTGCTCGCGAAAGCGGCTGCTTCGGGGGCTTCTTCTTTGAGCCGCCGCGAGCCGAAAGTTGCCCTGGGGTTGCCATTTCCCCCGTGCCAACTTCGCCTTCTCACACAGCACGCGCCTACCCGCGGCGGCGCCATGTCGGCGTTCGCGCGTGACCTCCACGCCGATGATCAAAACACGCACCGTCCGGATCCGCGTCGTGTTCCACGCCGGCGACGAGGAGTAGACGCGAACCGCAGTCCCAGTGCGAGATGGAGCGCCTTGGGCGGTGGTCTGGTAGACGGTGGGGATGCCCCGCTGCCCGAAGTGCCGCCACGAAGCCCTCCAGGTGAACATCACGTACAGCTACAACCTTGCCGAGGGATTCGATGGACGCCGCGGGATGTTGGTAGTCGATGGTCAGGGGGTTCCGACGCGCCCCTGGTTCCGGTGCGCCTCGTGCCAACATCGGTGGGAGCCGAGGACGTGGCTCCTACGCACGATCACGACGGGAGCCCCGCCTCCGGATATCGAGCCCGTTCCTCCGCCTGAGTCTCGCCCGGCCCGCGCGCCTCCAGCGCGTCGCTCGCCTACGGTCGATACGCGGCGCAACCTGGCTCCAGGGCGGAGACTCGACTTAGACTAGAAGCCCGGAACGCGGTGCTCCAAGTTGCCCGCTTCCGCTGGCGTCAGCACCCTTGGTCACGTAGCCAGGTACCAAGAACGGCCACGAACCCCTTGTTCCGCTCGGGCCACGGGTTCGTCGCCGCGCCGGCGTCCTTCGCCTCGCGCATGACGATGCCGGGGTGCGGGAGGTGGGCGACGTCGACCTCCACGTCGCCGATCCGCAGGCGTCGAACGTCTCCACCGAGGAGCCGAGTCCGTGCGGCGACGCCGCTGGTCCTCGTGACGATGCCCGCCACCTCGGCGCCTAGCGTGATGACGAGCTTCGGCTTCGACAGCTTCAGTTCGTCCTCGATCCAGCGGAGAGACTTGTCCCCGAGCTCCTCGAACTTCTCGCGCTCGTAGCCCGCGGGCGGCGTGCCACCGAGCCTGGCGTACTTGTCGCGGTGGCCCTCCTTGAACAGGAAGACCTTCACCAGGTCCGTGACCCAGCACCTGTCGCGCTCGATCCCGAGGGGCGCGAGGTAGCCCTTCTCCAGTTCTGCCGCCGAGTTCTGCTCCCGCACGCGCTCACCGTCGTAGTACCGCTCCGGCTCGAACGGCCCGAGATTGTCGGCCATGGGGACGTCGCGCTCGCCGTTCATCACGCCGAACCGCGCGGAAGGGTACGCGCCGATGATGAAGACCTCGCTGCCGGTGTCGAGCGGCACCACCGGGCGGAGCGGCGCACCGCTGATGTAGTTCGCGTTTGCGGGCAGGCCGACGCTGGCGGCGTACTCGCGGAGGATGTCTCGGCGAAGCTGTTCGGTGGCGTTCATGGTCTCAGACTACCTGAACGACCTGACTGAAAAGGCGTGCTGCGCTGCGACGCTGGTCAAGTCCCGAGTGATGTGTAAGACGTACGCGCGGTGAAGCTCCTCGCTCGCTTCGGTGCAGCCCTACTCCCCGCTGTACTTCGCGTTCACCTCCAGCCCGATGTTGATTCCGGCCAGGAACGCGCGTGCGCGGTCCAGGAAGTCTGAGGCGGCCGTCGGTGGCGTGTGCTGCGCCGCGATCACGATGCGGATGATGGGTGACGGCGGGATGGCTGGCTCCTTCAGCCTGGACAGCTGGCCCGACTCGACGAAGGCGATGTACGTGTTGATCTTTGCTTGGAGCTGGCGAGTGTGGGCGTCGATGTCGTCCCACGCGAGGTGATCTGCGATCACCAACTGCACGACGTCGCTGTCTGGACGTGCGGCGACGATGTCGATGGAGTCGGTTTCGGCAATGCTCATGTAGCGCCTCGCGTACTGGGTCACGCCGCAAACTGCATCGATTCCGGGAGCAGGTCCATGTCGAGGTAGCGGCGGTCGCTCCAGATGGCGGTGACCTGGAGCGCGACGGCGGTGACGAGCCGGAGGGCGCTGGCCCGGTCCGGGAAGGCGCCCACCGCCCGCGTGCGGCGCTTGATCTCGCCGTGGAGCCGCTCAAGCCCGTTCGTCGAGCGTATGCGGTGCCAGTGCTCGCGGGGGAAGGCGTAGAAGTGAGTCGCCGCCTCGAAGCCGGCCTCGAGGCACGCGATCGCCTCCGGCACCTGCCTGCCAAGGCCAGCGGCGAGCGCCTCGACCCGCTTCTTCGCCTCCGCCTTGCTCGGTGCCTCGAATACGTGCGTGACGGCCTTCGCCAGCCGCGCTCGGAGGCGCTGGGGCGCCTTCGCGAGCACGTTCCGCTGGAGGTGGACCGTGCACCGCTGGAGCGGCGCCTCGGGGATGTGCTTGCGGACCGCCTTCGCGAGGCCGGCGTGGGCGTCCGCGACGACGAGGTGGACGCCCGAGAGGCCCCGCTCGGTGAGCTGCGCCAGGAGGTCGCTCCACGAGTCCTCGGACTCCTCCGCGCCGATGGTCACGGCGAGAAGCTGCCGCTTGCCGTCCAGGCCGATGCCGTACGCGACGAGCGCAGAGACGTTCTCGACCGTCCGCGCCCAGCGGGCGTCGAGGAAGGTGGCGTCGAGGAACAGGTACGGGATCGGGCCAGCGATCGGCGCCTTGCGGAGCTCGTTCACCTTCTCGTCCAGCGTCTTCGTCACCCGGCTCACGGTCGAGCGGCTCACCTGCTCGCCCATCAGCGCCTCGGTGATCCTGCCGACGTCGCGGGTCGACGCGCCGGAGACGTAGGCGCTCACGATGCCGGCGTCGACCTCGGCGGCGCGCCGGCGGTAGCGACCGACTACGTCGATCGGCGAGCCGTTCTCGCGGGTCCTCGGCACCGCCAGGTCGATCGCGCCCATGGTCGTGAGCAGGCGCCGCAGGTACGTGCCGTTCCGCAAGTCCTTTCGCGAGCCGAGACGCTGCCAGCGGCGGGCGCCGATCATGTCCCGGACGACCTCTTCCAGCACCGTCTCCAGCGCGAGCCGGACGGCCCCCTGGAAGACGGTTCGCAGATCGGCCTGGACGTTCTCTTGCGTGGGCAGCTCAAGCTCGGCAACCTCGTTCATGGGAAGGCTCCTCGACCTCGCCGCCAAGCGAGGCCCTGTTCACTACTGGTTTCGAGGAGCTTCCCTTCTCTCTTCACCCTCCGCGACTTTCCGTTTCACACAATCTTAGGGACACGAACGCGACGGCATTCCGGGCGCCCGCCTGGCCTGCACCAGCCTGCGGAAAGCCGACTATCGCCCGAACTTCTCGAACGCCTTGTACAGACTGTCCAGAGCCTTCTGCGCCTCGCGCATGCGGAATGAAGGCGGCTACAGCTGACGCCCTGACTACGGAGTCGGCGCCGCCGTTATCGCCGGAGCTTCGGCGCCGTCCATCGCCGGTGGCGCTCCGACGCGGAGGTCTTGCATCAATAAAGGAAGGAGCGCCTCCTCGTACGCTGCCGCGCCTGTCGCGCGCATCGTCTCGGTGAGGCGTGCGTCCCACGGCGCCTCGGGCAAGCGATCAACATCGAGCCTGGTGCCAGCGGCGACGTCCGCCGGAACGCTTGAGAGATAGTCCCCGGCCGCCATCCTCCATGGCGTCGCCGCGGGAACCGCCGCGAGCACCGCCGCGACGTGTCCGAGGCCTGCCTCGTCGAAGTCCGCTCGCACGGCGACGCGCCACCCGGCAGCCGCGAGTCGAGCGATGGCGTCGATCTCGCGTCGCGACGGAGTACCGTCCGTACAGAGAAGCCGGACGTCACAGTCGTCCGCCAAATCCGCAGCCGCCGCAGCGACGGACGGGTTCTCGGTAACGAAGACCCATCGCTCGCCCTCCCCCGTTCGCGGCCACTCGCAGCGACTCAGAACACGCGGCGAGAGTGTGATCGCCGCACCAGCGGGTACGTTCCAGCCCTCCGGGATCATCCCAACGGCGACAAGACCACCCGTTACGTCGTCGCACTCCACGCCGATTTCGGCCCACGCGGAACGCGGTCGCTGCCGTGGCATTATTGTTCCGCTCGCCGCCAGGATCGCGAGCGTCAGGCCAGCCAACGGGGTCCCACCGTCGAGGCCGTGAGGATCTCCGGTCACGTCGGACGCGAGCCTGCGGCGATCGACGCAAGCCGTGTCCGGAGGGAGGGCCGCCAACACGCCGTTCACGCGCTGGAGCAGCGAGGACGCGTCCGGCGCGGAGAGGAGCCTCGCGACCCAGCCGTTGCGCCGCAGGGCCGCCCAGACGACCTCGCGGTCAAGGCCACCCGCGACGCGCGGCGACTTCGCCGACAGCGTCTCCACGAACGCCTCGTAAAGGCGCCGCTCGCCGTCGGTCCGGTCCGCTTCCGCCCTCGCCCGCGTGGCGAGCGCGCGCCCCATCGCGTGCGCGGCGACGGCACCGGGGGTGAGGAGCGGGCCCCGCACGCGCAGCCTGTCAGCGAGATCCGACAGGTCCACTCGCCGCGACTGACCGGCCCTGAGCCCGCGTCCTCCAAGGAGTCCGCCGGCGGCGGCGCGCGGGTCCGGCTCAGTCGGCGCGCGGATGTCCAGGATCCCAGACGCGAGCGCCGGGTCGCCACGCCGATCCGCCGCCGCCGCGACCTGCTCCCACAGCCACGCGAGGCGCGGGACCAACAGCGGCCCGAGGTCGGCACCGACGCACGCGCCGCCGCACAGGCGGCAGCCGTTCATGACCGCCGCTCCGGCGCGGGCGTCCGTCCCAGCTCCGGGATCGCGGCGAGTCCGCGCACGAGCATCGGGAAGGCGACGACCGTGCCGTCCGGTCCCGCTTCCAGGTCGTGGGCGTCGATCCCGTCCCACGCCCCGGGACACCCGTCCCACAGATAGCTCGTACAGACGAGATCGAGGTCGAGCGCGGCGATGTACCGCGCCAGGCCTTCGCGCCCGCGCTCATCGACTTCCGCCGGAACCTCGTCGAGCGGAACGATGCGCAGCACCTGCGGTCCGAACCGATCGTACGCCGCCGCGATGGCCGCCAGCATGGGGGCGAGCACGACGAGGCGGCGCTCACCTCCGGACAAACCGGTCTTCGAGTTCCAGCGCTGCGACTTGCCGCCGGGCCGGGTGATCTCGTACTCGAGGTCCACCCACTCCCGGACGTCCACGGCCGAGGCGACGCGCTGCTGCATCGTCTCGCCCGGCGCCGCGGCGAGGAGCGCCTGCAGCGCCTCCCCGAGGCACCGCTGCTGGTCGGGCGTGCGCTCCGCGTCGGACACCTCGCAGGCGAGCTCGAGCACGGTTTTCGAGGCGGCCGAGAGATCGTCGCCGCCGCGCCGCGGCACCCGAACCTGCACGCCGACGCCCGACGACGCCGACGCGGAGCGCATCTTCCGGTTCACCTCGGACACCCAGTCGTGGAGCCGTGTCCAGGCCGTGCCGATCGCTCCCGGAAGGCGACCGAGGACGAACTCCCGGAGCGCCCTCTCCTCCGTCGCCTGGAGGGCCTGCTCGGCGCGGCGGCGCAGGGTCGCGGCGTGCGCGGCCGCCTGCGTCGGCGTGTACGATTCGTCGCGATGCGTGAGGACCCACGTGAGCAGCTCACCGTGGTCCTCGCCCGGATCGAGCGACCACGTCCCCGCGAGCCCAGCTCGAACGGTGTCGGCGCGCTCGCGGAGCGTCTTCTTCGTGATCGTCCGGCGGTCCCGAAGCTTGGACTCCACCTGTCGGAGAAGCGACTCGTCGTTCCTGGGCGGCTCGCCATCGAGGACCGCGTCCGCGACGCCGGGAACCTCGAGCAGCGCACGCAGGGCGCCGAGCGCCTCCGCCGCCCCGGGCTCCGCGTCGCGCAGCTTGCGCCCGGCCTCATCGAGCGCGTGCCGCGCCGCGGTCTCTCGCTGCACGGCCTCGAGCTGAGTCTTGCGCGCCGGGTTGAGCTCGAGCCGCAGCGGTGCGAGCCGCTTCTGCGCGGCCTCGTGCCGCGCGAGAACGTCCGCGATCGCGGCGCCCGCGGTCTGCTCGAGAACCTCGACGGCCGTTCTCGTGTCTGCGGCCTCTCTAAACGCCTCGCACGCGACGGCCTCGAATCGCTCGAGGTCCTCCACCTCCCCGACGGGCCGCCGGGCGATGACGCCGGCGAGCCGGTCCGCGAGTTTCGCGAGGCGCGTCGCGCCGAGTCGCAGGCGGCTTGCCGCAGCGGCTCCTCCATCGCGCATCCGCTCGAGGCGGGGCAGCTCGGCCGGGAGCCCGACGGCGCGAGTCCGCTCGACCCACGCCGCGAGCTCCTGGCGCGCATTCGCATGCGCTTCGTCGCCGCGGGTCCGAGCCTCGCTCGCGTGGTCCTGCGCCTCGCGCGCGGCGCTCACGAGCGCCGCACGCTTCGACTCGGCGGCGCGGAGGTGGGCCGTCGGCGGAAACCTCCGGGAGGAGGTCGAGATCCCGTCCGCCTCCGCTCGGAGCTGAGTCGAGCGCCCCTCCCGCTCGGCGGCCTGTCGCTCGATCTCGACCGCCTGCGCGTCGAGCTCCTCCGCCTTCCGGAGCGCGGCCGCCCTCCGCCGGCGCGCGCCGACATGCCGGGATGAAACCAGCTTCGCCGGATCGGCCGCGCCTGGAACACGCCCATGGAGGACACCCGCGCGGAAGGTGCCGTCGCGTCCGACGATCAAGCCCGCCTCGTCGCACGAGGGCACGTCGGCAGTGGGCGCGAGCGCGATGCGCGCGAGGACGGCGGCCGCCGCGCCGGAGAGGGGGTGCTCCGGATCCACGGCGACGACATTCGCGAGGCTCGGGGCGACCTCGCGCCCCAGGGCGTCGACCCGCCACGCCGGCGAGGAGGCGCCGCCGGGGCTCAGCGTCGCGCCGAGGAGCCCCGCGGAAGCGAAGACCTCCTCGAGGAGCGCTCGCTCCCGCTCGTCGCCGAACGTGGGCTGCCACTCGAGCGCCGAGCCGAGGGCGACCTCGTCATCACCGGCGCCCGCCCACTCCGGCCTCGGAAGCGGCAGCAGCCGACCCTGCCGAAGCTCGCGCGCCTCGGCGCGGAGCGCCGCCGCGTCGCGGCGAAGGTCGCGCGCCGCGCCGGCCTCCGCCTGCGACCGGCTGCGGAGCTCGGCAGCCATTGCCTCGGCGCGTTGCTGCGCCTCCCTCTGCCATCCTTCGCAGGTCGCGAGCACCTGTCCCGGCTCCGCGGTCGCGAGCTCGTCGACGTCCGACCGCAACCATCCCTCGTCCTGCGCCTCCTCCGGCCGCTCCTCGCCGCCAGCGATGCCAGCCGGCATCGCGAGGCGCGAGTTCGCCTGCGTCCACGCCGCGACCGCGGTCAGGAGCGCCGCGCTCTCCTCGCGCGCCGCTGCGCCCGCGCGTTCCGCCCTTGCGACGGCCGCGTCCGCGGTCGCCGCGGCCTCACGCGCGGCGCGGTCCGCTTCCACGGCCGCCGCCTCGGCCACTTGCGCCGTCCTGCGGTCGGAGAGCGCGAGCGCCGCCGCGTCCGACTCTCGCGCGCGGGCGTCGGCGGTCTCGTTCCAGGAGGCGGCGGTGGTCTTCAGGAGATCCGGAGTGCCGTGGATCACGAGCTCGGGACCCGCGTCCGCCGTCACCGCACCCGCGCGAAGCACCGGCCGTGGAGCGTCGGTCCACGACAGGATCGGCGGCCGGCGCGTGCTCCCCCCCTCGACCGCGTCGGCCACGCACTCGTTCACGTCCTCGATGAGGTTGTCGAGCTCGCGGCGGAGCGACTCGCCTCGCGACACGGCGGCCCGCGCCGCTCCCTGCATCGCTCTGGCCGCGGCGTCGCTCGCCCGAGCGCGGACGTCGAGCGTGGTCCTGAGGTCGGCGAGCCGCCCCGCATCCTGGTACGCCTGGTGGGCCTCGAGCGCTCGGACCTCGGCCTCCGCGTCCGCCACGGCGCCTTCGAGGCGCCGGACGGCCGACGCGGCCGTCTCGAGCTCGGCGTGCGCCTTCTCGTGTTCGGTGCCGCGCGTCTTGAGCTGCCCCTGACACGCGCGCACCTTCTTCGCGGCCTCGAGCGCCGCGGAGTGCGCGCCCGTGACGACCTCCGCCGCGTGCGCGCACCACGCCGCACCGAACTCGCCGAGCAGCTCCGACGCCTCCCGGTCCTTCGCGAACGCCTGCCGTGTCGACTCCGACTCGGCCAGCGCTTCGGCGGTCGCGGCGACGACTTCGTCCGCCACGCCGGGCAGCGACTCGCGGAGGGCGTCCGCCGCGGCCTGCGGTGACACCTCCCCGAGCAACGTCGGGTTGCGTACCTGCCGGAGCCGTGTCGCGAGCGTGATCACCGGCTCGGTGTTTGCCACGGCGAACAGGCGGGCGGAGAGGTGCGCCACGTACGCGTCCTCGTCCGCGAAGACCTGCCCGCGGCAGCGGATGACCTCGTGCTCGAACTGCTCCGCCGTGAGCGGCGTCCTCCCCTCGACGTAGAGCGCGAGGTCGTGAAGCGGGCGGCCCGGCACCGCGAACGGGACGACGCGGACGGGCGGCGATCCGCCTTCGGAGAACTGGAGCCTCACGCCGTACGACCAGACGCCCTCGTCCCCGGGACCGCAGAGCGTCAGCCATGCGTACCCGAACCGGCGCTTGCCGGCCGCCCCCTCTCGCATGAGCGACGAGAGGCTCGTCGGCCGCGCCTTGCCCGCCGCGAGCCGCGTCGCGTTCAGGTCGAGCAGGTACGGCCAGAGCGCCTCGAGCGCGGTCGTCTTCCCGGTCCCGTTCAACCCGCGGAGCAGGAGCCGCCCGCTCGCTGCCGGCAGCTCGAGATCTCCGAAGCGCCAGACGTTGCTCAGGCCAGCGCCGACGAGACGCCACCGGCGCCCGAACCTGTCCGGCGCGCCCGCCTGCCCCTTCGGCGCGGCGACCTCCGGCATCTGCGGCGCAGCGTTCATTCCGAGCTCCCATCGGTATCGAAGTCGAACGCGAGCGCCTCCGCGCGCTTGCTCGCCTTCGGGTCCGGTGGCGCGGACCACCGCGCGGTCGCCGGCGAGAACCACCACCACGTGCCGCCTCCGCCGTTCGCGCCCAGGCGGACGAGATCGAGGGCCCAGAGGAGACCCTGCACCGCTTCCGCGAGCCGCCGCGGATCGTCCGCCAGCTCGCGCCGCCAGCCACCGCGACCGTCGGCGCGCGACCCCGCGAGACGCCGGAGCTCCTCGACGACGTCGTCCTCGCGGAGCCCTCTCCAGCCCGGTCCCGGCCCTTCCGTCGTGGAGCCGAGCGCCCCCTTCAGCGAGGCGGCCTGCGAGAGCAGGAGGGCCGCGTGAGGCACGGTTCCGGGAGCGGGGAACGCGACGGGCCCGAGCTCGTGGAGATGCCGGAACGCCTCCTCGGGAACCACGAACGCAGCGCCCTCGGCCCGCCGTTCCACCCTGAGGCCGAACGCCATCGCGAGCGGCGCGCCGTCGTCGCCACGCACGCGCCGTGACAGCCAGTCCGACTCGGCGGGGTCTAGATCGACGACGTGCACGACGGCGTCGTCGACGAGCCGCCTGCGCATCCTGCGGGCGGGGTCCGGCTCGCGCTCGACTCGCTCGAGCCACGCCGCGGGGTCCTCCGCGGGATCTCCCGGGCCGAAGTTCGCGATGACGTGCGCGAGCCGCGCGTGATGGACGGCGAGCAGCACGGGCGCGTCCTCGTCCTCGATGAAGCCATCGAGCTCACCGTCCACCTGCACGACGACGGCGCGTTCGTCGAGCATGCGCAGGGCGCGCACGATCGCTCGACGCTCCGCGATGTCGTGCGTCACGGGAAGGCCGGCTTCGGCCGCTGCGGCGCGCGCGGCGGCCACGAGCTGCGCGAGTCCGACGCGCGGCGCGACGGACTCGGCACCGGCGACGAGCAGGAAGAACCAGGACGCTTGGAGCGGCGTCGGACCATCCGCCGCCCACGCTCCGAGGCGCGCCGGCGGCGACTTGCGCAGGCGCACGAGGTCGCGCTCGACGACGAGAACCCACCCGAGCCGCGAAAGCGCATCGCGGACGGCCGGGAGGTTCCGTCGGACGGCCGCGATCCCTTCGTCGTCGCGTCCCGACACAAGCCAGGGCCGCACGGCGAGCAGCCGAAGCACCGCGGCCGTCTCGGTGCTGGCCTCCGGCGCCCAGCGCCGGCGCCGGGAGTGCTCGCTCGAGCGCGGCTCGTCATCGGGGCCACCGTTCGCTCCCCCCGCGACGTCGAGGCGATCCGATTCGCTCATGTCGCACCGCCCGCGAGCACGATCCGCGGCTGGTCGTCTTCGTGGCGCACGGCCACCTCGGGCGCGCGGGCGGTCTCGGTCGGAAGATGAAACACCGGAACGCGTCCCGGCGTGAGGACGCGCCACGTCGGTGCGACGACACACCCCAGGCCGGCGCCGGTGTGGAAGAGCGTGCATCCG
Organism: Anaeromyxobacter sp. Fw109-5; assembly: GCF_000017505.1. Lineage (NCBI taxonomy): Bacteria > Pseudomonadati > Myxococcota > Myxococcia > Myxococcales > Anaeromyxobacteraceae > Anaeromyxobacter > Anaeromyxobacter sp. Fw109-5. Next base: position 1,213,807 of record NC_009675.1, on the reverse strand, counting down.
AGCCCGTCGTGGACCGCGACCCGGCGCCCGCCGTCGCTCCTCGCCCTCGCGGCGGCGGTGAGCGCCGCCAGCGCGACCCGAGCCGCCCGCTCGGAGAGCGACGCTCCCGCCCCCGCGATCAGCACTTCCTCGATGGCCGCGGCGTGCTCGGCCATTCGTTTCGCACGTGCCTGGGCCACCGCGCTCCGCGCCGCAGCGTCGTCGCGGGCGGCGGGCGCGCGCCCGCGAGCCCCGGCGCGCCCGGTGAGCCGGAGGAGCTCCGGCACGTCGACCCGCGGGCTGTCGCGCCACGAGCGCACGCGAGGGAGATCGGCGTCCGGCGCCTCGGCGTACAGCTTTCGCCACGGGTGGTCGCCGAGCGCGGCGAGGAGAACCGCCGTGCCCAGCGTCGGGTGCGCACAGGCACGCGCGAGCGCGAGCGCACGGCTGCGGTTCGTCGCGGTTCCAGACGACGTGTGGAGCCGGCGCAGGTTGACGTGCATGCCCGGCAGGGCGCGCACGAGCCTCAGGGCGAAACGTTCCGAGCGTCCGGAGTCGGGATCTAACCACGCGAGGAGCGCGCTCCAGTCCTCGACGGTGCCACCGCGCGACGCTCCGATCGCACCGCGCTCGATCAGCGCACGCGCATCCGAAGCACGGACCGCCGCAGCGGCGAGCTCGGGGAACCGGCCGCGCAGCGCGACGAGCGCGCGGTGCGCGCGCGCCGAGCCACGTCCCAGCTCGACGGCCACGTGCGTGGCGTACCCGACCAGGAGCGACTTGAGCTCGGCGGTCGACTCCTCGTCCAGGTCGAACCGGTCGACGAGGGCGGCAAGGTTGTCCTCGGCGCCGACGAGCGCCGAGTCGAGGTCGTCGTGGTTGACGAAAAGCTGCCCGACGAGCCCCGCCGTGTCCGGGCCGAGCTGGGTGGATCCGACGAGCGCCTCGGCCGTCTCGACGACGCGGGCGAGGCTCGAGAGCGGGATCTCGCGAACGGTCGGCGTACCGGCGAGGACCTCCCGGTAGAACCGCTGGACCTGGCGTCCGACGGGCGTCGCCGTGTAGCGCCAGTTCCGGGCGAGCAGGTCCGCGTGCCTCAGGATCCGGGAGGCGTCGGTCCGGGCCGACACTGCTCCCCAGTCCCGGAGCTTGTCGAGGCGAGCTTCCACCACCGCGTCCTCGAGCGCGAGGCCCGTCGCCGCCCGGACCCGCGAGCCGACCTCGCGCGGGGTGAGGTCGGTGATCGACGACTCGAGCGCATCCATGACCGCGACGTACTGATCGGACTCGCGGACGACGAGGTAGACCAGCGCCGTCCGCGCGTCGGTGACCGACGCGACGAGCGACTCAGTTGTCGTGTCGTCCCGGATCGCCATGCGTGCGAGGGTGCACCGCGGCGCCATCCTCGCGATCGGCGCAGAACCCCCCGCCTTCACCGTAGCAAACGGGGCGGACACGGAGTCGCTGAAGCTCGACTGCGAGTCCCCCCCCGCAGCGGATCGGCGCCCGGGCACAGCCGCGCGCTTGCAGAAAAGGCAACGTAACGTTTAGATTCGTGCGGTGGCGCGTCCAGCCGAAAAGCCGAGCTGGGACAAGCTCTTCGCGACAGCTTCCGGTCAGGACGGCCTCTTCACGACCGAACAGGCCGCGGAGGCGGGCTACTACCACCAGCTCCTCAAACGGTACGTCGAGTTCGGTCGCGTCAGACGGGTCCGCCGCGGGATCTACCGGCTCGTTCACTATCCGGCCGGCGATCACGAGGAGCTCGCCGAGGTCTGGCTCTGGTCGAAGCAGGCCGGGGTCTTCTCGCACGAGACGGCGCTCTCGCTGCACGGGCTCTCCGACGTCCTCCCGAAGCGCCTCCATCTCACGGTTCCGGCGGACTGGCGGGGGAGACGCCTCAAGATTCCCCGTGGAGTGGTGCTTCACCCCGCTACGGTTCGCGCGGACGAACGATCGTGGTTCGGCGCCGTCCCCGTGACCGAGCCGGGCCGAACCCTCCTCGACTGTGCGATGGCACACCTCTCCCCGGAGCTGCTCGCCCAGGCCTTCCAGCAAGCGCGGTCCCGGGGGCTCGTGTCGCCGGAACGGCTCGCGGAGGTCTCGCGGGCCGCGGGGTTGCGTGAGGTGCCAGGATGAAGCCCCGCGCGTACGCGACACCGGCGGCGTTCAAGGCGGCGCTCGACCAGCGGCTGCGGAACGTCGCGGAGCCGGGCGGCATCGCGCGGAGGCGGCAGCTGCTCGTGTTCGATCGGTACCTCGCGCGACTCGTGCGCGTCCTCGGCGACGCGGCCATCCTCAAAGGCGGCCTCGTGCTCGAGCTGCGCCTCGAGCGGGCGCGGACCACCCGCGATATCGACCTCCGCCTGGTCGGATCGCCCGATGGCTTGCTCGCGCGCCTCCAGCGGGCGGGCAGGCTCGACCTCGGCGACTTCATGTTCTTCGAGGTCACGGTCGACACCCGCCACCCCGACATCGCCGGACCCGGCGTCCAGTACGAGGGTCAGCGGTTCCGGGCGGAGTGCCGTCTCGCCGGCATGCTCTACGGTCAGCCCTTCGGCGTCGACGTCGCGTTCGGCGATCCCATTCTCGGCGGGCCGGAGTTGATCACCGGCGACGACCTCCTGGCGTTCGCCGGCATCGCCGCACCCGAGCTGCGGGTGTATCCGGTCGAGACGCACGTCGCGGAGAAGCTCCACGCCTACACGCTTCCACGGGCGACACCGAGCACGCGCGTGAAGGACCTGCCGGACCTAGCGCTGCTCGGGCAGATCGGTCCGCGGGACGCGCGGCGGGTCCGAGCTGCGCTGGAGCAGACCTTCGGGTTCCGCGCCACGCACCCTGCGCCGTCGCGCCTCCCCGATCCGCCGACGGACTGGAGAGAGCCGTACGCGGCGATCGCCGAGGAAGATGCGCTCCCCTGGACCACGCTCGACGACGTCGTGGCGGCGGCCCGGGGGTTCCTCGACCCGGTGCTCGGCTCCGACGCACACGGAAGCTGGGATCCCGGCTCGTGGACATGGGACTTCACCTAGAGACGAGTGCGGAGCGCGAAGCGATGTCGACCACTCCGAAGGGCCGCGGAAGACGACCCGCCGTCGAGTCGAAGCGATCGTTCGATCCGCACCACATGATGGTCTGGCCCACGCTTCATCCACGGCCGCTCCGGACCGAGGACCTGGCGGACCAGTTCCGACAGTTCTTCGAAGCGCACGTGTTCCTGGTGGGGGAAGACGAGTGGCCGGAGGAGCGTCCCGACACGGCCGAGGCGGTCGCCCACGTGCGGTGGCAACTGCTGCGGTACGACGTCCTGGTCAACGGCGGTGAGAACCCGCTCGTCTTCGCCGACGACGTGGATGCGGACCTCGGCCACCTCGGCTTCGTGCTGCTCGACGACGCTGGAATGCTCAAGGAGGAGCTCCGACCGACGCTCGGCGAGCCCGGCTTCGGCAGCTCGCTGCTCTACATCGACGCGATCGAGGTCGCGCCGGCCCAGGACACGTACGCGATGGCGGTCGAGCTCATGGAGCACGTCATCCGGCACCACTCCTCCGGGTGCTTCGGTGCCGTCTACTTCCGTGGCGTCCAGGAAATGCCCGACGTCCGCCTCGAGCGGGCGCTGCGCTACTTGCAGTTCCAGAAGGTCGGGACCGAGCCGATCTACTTCACGAACCTCGAGCACCGGCGCCCGGAACTCCCGGAGTACGACGAGTAGACCCCGGGCCCGGCTCCGCTCCCCCCTCGTCAGCGAGCCCCGCGGTTCACTCCCCGCCGCGGCGCAGGTACTCCGCAAGCGACGGCTCGGGCACCCGGATGGCATTCGAGACGCGGACGTGCCGGAGCCGTCCCTCCCGGCACAGCCGGTACACGGTCGCGCGGCAGACGGATAGGCGCCGGGCGACCTCGGCGACGGTGAGGAGAGCCGACACGGACTGAGCGTCGCGCACCGCCGGCGCACCGTTTACCGTGCCACGGGGTGCGATCGGTGCCACGCCGTGGGATCCGGGCCCGACGCGAGGCTGAACTATATCGCGGGGGTGCGAGGCGCTGCCACGCGTTGCCACCCCGTCCATTCGGCCCATGTTCGCTTGGGGTGCAAGTGGTCGCTGGTTCAAATCCAGTCGCCCCGACAACGGAAGGCCCTGAGGTTCCTCGGAATAGAGGGGCTTCAGGGCCTTCGACTTTTCGGTCGCGCCTGCACCAAGGTTGCGCCGAGGTTGCGTTCTCGTCGGGTTCATAGTCACCGGACAAGGGGCTGCGCCCACGCACGGGACGCGCGCACTCGCGGCCCGGCGACGAGGTCGCGGCCATGCCGTTGGACCCGTCTGACTGATCGGCGCAGGGGGCAGCACTTTCCGCGGGCTCGCAACTTCGTCAGCGCCTCGAGCTTCGCTTGCACCTCAGAGGTCACGTGTCTGGCCTTCCTCGCCTCGATCTGCCCGGCTGGAATCGTCCTCAGAGCGGGGCGCGGCAGCTTGCGCGTGAAAGCGCCCGACCCCGCACTTCGCCTATGATTTGATCACGAAGGCGCGCAGTTCAGCCATCCGGCCGTCATCGAAGCGCCAGACGTCGCAATACGAATGGCGGGTCGGTGTTCCCTGCTCGTCCTTCAGCATGATCTCGCCCAGCGCCACGACGAACTCGCCCTCGGCGATCATGCGATGAACGTCGAACTTGGGTGCCTCGCTGTACGCGCTTGCCATCCATTGGCGAACAGCTTCCTTGCCCTTCAGCGTCCTGTCCCCCTCGAAGACCCATTCCGTGTCCTCGGTGCACTGGCCCAAGAACCCTTCGTAGTCACCTTTGACGATGGCCGCGTTGGCTCTCTCCAAAGTCAGCTTGTTGGAGTCTGACGACATTCGAATAGCTCCCGTGCCCAGGAGGCACCTTCATCGTCGACACATGCGAGGCTCGGCGCCGACATCACCGCCCGCTTCGTAGTTCGGGTCGGTGGGCTACACCATCGCTACTGCCTGGCGCGCGGCCGCGTAGGCCAAGTCGCGCGACGGACTGCCAGGCTCCTGCGGCCCGACGACCTCGGGACGCACGGCCCGATCTGGGGAGGTCTTTGCGAATTGTGGCGACCACAGGAGGAAGTCCGGTCGTACGCGTCGTCGCACCGTAGCGGTGTCCTCGTCCGGTTGCAGCGTTCATTCGCCCCGCTCGGGATCGCCGGGCCGGCAAGCGTTCGCACATGCCACGCGCGGGCGGTGAAACGATGCCTAGCTTAGCTCTGCTCGCTCTGCCCGAATGGGGGTTCGCTCGTGAACCTGAACCAGCTCGTGGTGGTCGTCGCCATGGCCGCGCTCTCGATGACGACCACTTCATGCAACGACCGGCATCCCAAATACACGATCGGTGGAACCGTCACGGGCCTGCACGGTTCGACGCTCGTCCTCCACAGCAACCTCGGTGAGGACCTGTCGATCACCGCGGATGGTCCCTTCGCGTTCTCCGTTCGTGCCGTGGACGGCACCCCCTACGAGGTCACGGCGACGCAGCAGCCGACGACGCCTCCTCAGCTCTGTTCCGTGACTGGCGGCGACGACGGGCACGGGAGCGGGACGGTCCACGGCGGAAACGTGATGTCACTGGTCGTGAGGTGCGAGCTGGTCGCCACGAAGTACACGATTGGTGGAACCGTCACGGGCCTGCACGGTTCGACGCTCGTCCTCCACAGCAACCTCGGTGAGGACCTGTCGATCACCGCGGATGGTCCCTTCGCGTTCTCCGTGCGTGCCGCGGATGGCACCCCCTACGAGGTCACGGCGGCGCAGCAACCGACGACGCCTCCTCAGCTCTGTTCTGTGACTGGCGGTGACGACGGGCACGGGGGCGGGACGGTCCACGGCGGAGACGTGATGTCATTGGTTGTGGGGTGCGAGCTGGCCGCCACGGTCGTTCAGCGGTGGCAAGCGCCGGTCACGTGGGGACCGGTCTGGCAGGACGACGGGCACATGGTGCAGCACGCCTATTTCGGATCCGCGGACGGCAACGCCACGGACATCCTCGAGCAGACCGGTATCGGCTGGGAGCTCGTGAACGGGCCACTGCCGCCGCCGAAGAGGTTCGAAGGGTTTCCCTCCCGCACGCGCTGGGGCGCAGGCCCTTTCAACGGAACGAGATACCAAGCGACCGTCGGGGACGACGCGCTCGATCTCCCGCGAGACATGCTCGTCTGCGCCATCGTCAAGCCCGACTACGACCCCACGTACCTCGGCGACACCATGGAGAAGCCGATCGTCGCCAAGGGCTTCGCGTTGGGGCAGCAGCCCGAGCCCGGCGGTGGCTGGGTCCTGATGCAGATGCACGCCCAGTTCTGCTTCCACTACGAGTGGCTCGACGAGACGAACACCAGCCGCATGTCGATGGCGTACACGCCCACGTTCTTTGCGGACCAGAACATCCCTGACAACGGTCCACTGAACCCGTCCTACGTCGCGATCTGCGCGGGCCGAAGCGGCAACGACATTCGCATTGGCGCCAACAATGTCGTCGCGACCGATTTCAACATGCACCATCTCGGGGACGGTGCGATCGTGCTCGACTCGAGCGGCGGTCACCGCGCGACCATCGGCGGTTACGACACCGGCACGGACCACGTCTTCGGGGGCAGGATCTACGAGATCGCGGTGTGGGACGAGCCCGCGACGCGTGAGAACATCCAGGCCAAGCTCGCGGTGCTGGGCCTCGGGCTCGGCGCCGGCGACCCCGCCGTCCCAGCTTACACGCGCAACCGGGAGGGCCCATTCATCGGGCGCGACGGTCAGTATCACTCGACCTGGCGTCATGGACCGCGCATCGATCCGACGAAGGGGTTCCTCTTCGGCCTCCAGGGCTGGAACCGGGCCAGCTACTGCACGACCGACGAGGGGGCCCCGGTGGCGTGCACCGATCCGACCGCCACCCTCGTCGTGGCAGCTGGCGAGGCGCTGGACCTCTGGACCGCAGGCGCCGGCGCAACGGTCCAGAAGGACCAGCTCGAGCCGCCGGGCGACAGCGAGAGGCCCTCCGCGGAGCTCGTGGAGCTCTCGCCAGGCGCCTCGCTGTCCACCGCTCTCGGAGCGTTCGACTCGCCCGGGGTCGTTCACGGCCAGATCTGGATCCGGGTGCCGGCGGCGACCACGGGTAGGATCGTTCTCGCGACGAGCAACCCTGCCGTCGTCGGCGGTGTCCGCGGAACCAGCGAGCACGTCGTCGATCTCGGCACTCTGGCGCCCAACGTCTGGACGCGTGTCTGGCTCAAGGAGCTCACGACGGATGGCGCCAGCGGCACGCTCACGCTGAGCGCGGCGGCAAACAATCAAGCTCCCGTCGCGTTCTATGCCTGGGGGGCAGACCTCACGCAGATTGGGGGCGGGGGCGACCTCGGCGCTTTCGATCCGGGGCCCGCGATGTACGACTGGAGCGCCCCGGCGCCGCGCGCGGCGGGGGCCCGCATCGGTCAGCTGTACCGCGTGCAGGACGATCCGGAATACCTGATCGACGTCCTCGAGCTTCCGCCGGTGCCTGTCAGTACGGCTTCGACGGGGTTCTGCTTGTCCGTCGACGCGCAGCCATCCGAAGGGCTCGGCTGGGAGGCGCCGTTCGTGAATCCCCGTGGGCTCGTCGCCTGGTTGAATGAACAGCAACGGTCGACCGCGCAGCTGTACGCCACGGGCGGTCCGTCGAGCGAGCTCTGTTTCTGGGTGACCGGAGCGAGCGGTCCGACGTGCTGGCGCCCGACGTGGTCCGCCGGTTCCAAGCACAATCTCAAGGGGTGCGTCTCGAGCACGGGGCAGATGAGGCTGTTCGCCGACGACGTTCAGGTAGGGAGCACGGTATCCGGCGTCGCCCCGGCCCCGGATCTCCTCGGCGGGCACGTCGCGATCGGCAACAACGCCGGAGCCGATCCCGGCACGTGGAGTTTCGCCGGCCTGCCTTCGCCCTGGAGTGGATTCGTGTCCAAGGTGCTCGTATGCAGCGACGACGGTGAAGGCGCGAGCGTCGCGACATGCCGGTGAACGGCGCTCGCTGAGCTCGCCGGCGACCCGCCCCGCGGCTCGCGCCCGAGATCCCGCGGCGCGTCGGCGACGCCAGCCACGGTCATTCTCGTCGCGCCACCGCGGTCGGACGGATGGTGAGTGTGTCACGTCCCGAGAAACACCGAGAGGAGCCAGAGGCGTAACGCCTCGATCGCTTCGACCGTGCGGCGGTGATCCGCGAGCTCACCTGCGATCTCCCGCGCCATCCGCTCGCGCCCGGAAGCCGGGAACGACGCCACCGCGCGCTCCCGCGCGACCTGCTTCACGAGCGCGTGAATCACGCGACGCCCGCGGGGCCCCCTCATGTGACTTGCCGGGCATATGACCCGATGCGCATATACGCTTACATGGAATCGTCGTTCGCCATCATCGCGGAGCCGAACCGGCGGGCCATCTTGAGCCTGCTCGCGGCCTCCGAGCAATCCGTCGGCGAGATCGAGCGCCGGCTGCGGATGCCCCAGACCTCGGTCTCCAAACACCTCCGCGTGCTGCGCGAGGCCGGGTTCGTCGAGGCTCGGGTCGAGGCCCAGCGGCGCGTGTACCGGATCCGACCCGAGCCGCTCGTGGAGCTCGACGAGTGGCTCGCCCCGTTCCGGCGCCTCTGGACGGCCCATGTCGACGCGCTCGAACGCCATCTCGATCGAATGGCACAGGAACGAAGGAAGGAGAGGAACCGATGAGCGACCGCGAGAGGTACGAGCCCGGCGCCGCAACCGGAGCCGAGGTCCAGAAGGGCGGCGAGACGTGGACGCTCGTCCTCGTCCGAGATCTCCGTCATCCGCCCGCGATGGTCTGGCAGGCGCTGACCGATCCTGCACACCTGTCCGAATGGGCGCCGTTCGACGCCGATCGAAACCTGAGCGCAGTGGGACCGGTGAGGCTCTCCACGGTCGGGACGCCGACGCCGCAGGTCTCAGAGTCCGTCGTGAGGCGGGCCGAGGCGCCGAGGCTGCTCGAGCTCAGCTGGGGAGGCAGCGACCTCAGGTGGGAGCTCGAGCCGCTCGGCGGCGGCACGCGCCTGACGCTCTGGCACGGCATCGATCGCCGCTTCATCTCGTGGGGCGCCGCGGGATGGCACATCTGCCTCGACGTCCTCGATCGCCTTCTCGCGGGCGAGCCGATCGGACGCATCGTCGGCGCGGACGCGTTGAAGTTCGACGGCTGGCAGCGACTGACCGCCGAGTACGCGGAGCAGTTCGGGCTCGAGACCTCCGGTGGGCCGGCTGAACAACCGAAGCGCTGAAGGGCGGAGCAGGATGGAACCGCTCTCGTGGGCGAAGCTCCTCGGCGTGGTGCTTTTGCTTGCGCCGGTGCCGGCGCGGCTCAAGGAGTGGTCCTGCGCCGGCTTCGCCGTCGACCTCGCCTCGGCGGTCGTCGCGCACCTCCCGGTCGGGCGATGGTCCGGAGGCCTGGGGCGTGTCGTACGTCACCTGGCGCCGCGTGCAGCCCGGAGGCGGCAGCTGAAGACGAGGGGCGATCGACCGAACTCCAACCGCAGGGCGGAACCATGAAGAAGAGCGCCGTGAACGAGGCAGGAGCTCCGTCTCCTTCCGAACGGATTCGAGCCAGGGTCGAGGAGCTGGGCGACTGGCGGGGCAAGACGCTCTCGCGCGTCCGCGCGCTGATCAGGAAAGCCGACCCGGATGCGGTCGAGGAGTGGAAGTGGGTGAAGCCCTCGTCGCCCGGGGTCCCCGTGTGGTCTCACGACGGGTTGATCTGCACCGGGGAGGTTTACAGGGACAAGGTGAAGCTCACGTTCGCCAGAGGCGCCTCGCTCGAGGACCCTTCAGGCCTGTTCAACGCGAGCCTCGAGGGCCACACCAGGCGCGCCATCGACTTGCGCGAGGGCGATGTCCTCGACGAGGACGGCCTGAAGGCGCTGGTCCGAGCCGCCGTCGCCCTGAACACAGGGCGCGCCGCGAAGGGGAAGCCCGCCGCGGCCAGGGCCGGCGCGACGGCGCGCAAGGGTGAGCGAGCCATCACGAGGAGCAAGGACCCGTCGGCGGCCCCCAGGCCGGCTCTCCTCTCCGGCGGCAATCCCCAGATCGCGAAGGCGGACGGCGACGCGCCCGTGCAGGCCTACATCGCGGCGATCCCGGGCTGGAAACGCGAGGTCGGGCGCCGCCTCGACGCGCTCGTCGTCCGCACCGTCCCCGGCGTACGAAAGGCGGTCAAGTGGAACTCGCCGTTCTACGGCCTCGAGGGCCAGGGCTGGTTCCTCTCCTTTCACTGCTTCACGAAGTACGTCAAGGTGACGTTCTTCCACGGTGCGTCACTGCGTCCTCTACCGCCCGGCGAATCCAAGCACGAGGACGTGCGCCACCTGGACCTCCGCGAGCACGACGAGCTCGACGAGCAGCTCGTGACGAGCTGGATCCGGCAGGCATCGCGGCTGCCCGGCTGGACCCCGTAGCGCGGCCGTGAAAGCGCTGCTCGCGCATCCTCCTCGACGGGCGCGCCTTCAAGAGGGGGACTTGAAGCGATACTTGTCGATGTGGAGGGCCTGGATCCTCGACTCGAGCGTCTGACGAGCGATTCCCAGCCGGATCGCCGCCCCGGACGGACCCGACACGCGCCCGCGGGACGCTGCCAGAGCGGCCTCGATCATCTGCCGTTCGCTGTCGGCGAGCGAACCGGCGAGCGACACGCTCCGCCCTGCCGGCGCGCTCGTCTCCCGCGTCAACCAGGTCTCGTCGACCGCGAAGGTCTCTCCGTCGCACAGGATCACGGCACGCTCGACGACGTTCTGGAGCTCCCGCACGTTTCCGGGCCAGTCGTAAGCGCGAAACGACTCGAGCGTCCGCTTGCCGATGTTCCGGATGCTCTTCCCCGCGGTGCGGGCGTAGCGCGCGATCAGGTACTCGGCGAGCAGAGGGATGTCGTCCCGCCGCTCGCGCAAGGGTGGTATCTGGAGCGGGAAGACGTTCAAGCGATAGAAGAGGTCCTGCCGGAACGTACCCGCTTCCACGGCCGCCTCCAGATCGCGGTGGGTCGCCGCCAGGACGCGCACGTCCACGGATATCGGCCGGCTACTGCCGATGCGCTCGAACTCTCGCTCCTGGAGCACTCGAAGCAACGCGATCTGCGTTTCTGCCGTGAGATCGCCGACCTCGTCCAGGAAGATCGTGCCGCCGTTCGCCGACTCGAACCGCCCCGTGCGCCGTTGCACCGCGCCGGTGAAGGCACCCTTCTCGTGACCGAACAGCTCGGAGGTGATCAGCGACGACGGGATCGCCGCGCAATTGACGCGGATGAAGGCCTGCGTCGAGCGGGAGGACTGCCGGTGAATCGCGCGCGCGATCAGCTCTTTCCCCGTTCCCGTCTCGCCCAGGATGAGGACCGTCGAGTCCGTCGGGGCGACCTTCGCCACTTGCGCCAGCACCCGCCGGAGCCCTTCGGAGGAACCGACGATCTCCTCGAACATCGACGACCCGTCGATCTCCCCGCGCAACGCCAGGTTCTCGTTCCGCACCTTCTCCTCGGCTCGCTTCCGATCTTCGATGTCGGTTCCCGTTGCGTACCAGCGCGTCAGCCTCCCGCGCTCGTCGCGAAACGGGACATACCGCACCAGGAACCAGCGATACCGTCCGTCTTTCCGTCGCGCGCGCAGCTCGAGCTCGAAGGGCTCACCGCGTGAGAGCGCTCTCTGGCGCTCGTCCCAGAGCTTCTCCACGTCGTCCGGGTGGAAGATGCTGCCTCGAGCACCAGCGGCCTTGATGTCTCCCAGGGAGAGGCCCGTGTACTCGAGCACGAAAGCATTCGCGTGGAGCATGGTTCCGTCCGGGGCCAGGACGATGATCGCCTGCGGGATGACGTCGGTGATGCGACGGAGCTCTCGTTCGTCCTGACGGAGCTTCTCCTCCATCCGTCTGCGTTCGCCGATCTCCCTCCTCAGCTCCTCGTTGGCGGCGGCGAGCTCTCGGGTCCGCTGCGCGACGCGGTGGTCGAGCTCCCTCGCGACTCGCTCCTGCTCGCCCAGGTGCCGAGTCTCCTGCAGGCCGATCGCGGCCTGATTCGCCGCCACGTCGCGCGAGCACGTCGACCCTCCAGCCGGCGCGAGCCGCGCCCACTCGACGTGCGGCGCGCCGCCCTCGTCCTCCGGCAGCGCATACGCAAAGTCCAGGCGCAGCAGTCGCGCCAGGACCTCGATCAGCCTGTCGACGAGGTGCGCCGGGGCCTGGCCGCTCCACAGCGCGAGCGGCGCGAGGACACCGATCAAGTCGTCAATGGAGCCCTGCAAACGCCTGACGTCGTCGGTCGTCTGCTGCATCATGTTCCGCTCCGCTCACCGTCGCAGTCTCGTGGCACGTCGCTGAGCCGCGCCCCGTGCGCGTTGAGGCTTACAAGCGGCGCGGGCGGAGGGCTGCGTGACGGCAGTTCACCCGATGGGGAGGACCGGCTATCCGAGCGCAAGCCCATCGGCCGCTTGAGCGCGGGAGTCCGGGCACGCACCGGAGGCCTTCGGCGGGCGGTGTCGAGAAAGTCGACGCGGGCTCGCGTGTCAGCGTCCGCCGTCCCGCTCCCTGTCGATCCACGCCCGGATGAAGGGAGGGCAGTTGCGTAGCTCGATGCCCGCCCCTTCGGCGTCGTTCAGGAAACGGACGACCTCGAGGTCGACGAGCGTCAGATCGTCGAGGTCCAGAACGACCGACCCGCCCCCGCCGGCGATCTGCTGGCCGACCTCGCGAAGATTCTCGCCCCGGAGCCGACCGATCAACCGGAACGACACCCGGCGCCGCTCACGCGTCTCGTCGATTCGAAACGTCATGGACCCCTCGGGGCGCAAGAATCGACTTGCGCTGGTGCATGGAGCGCGCCGTCGACGTCGCCAGTACGACAGGTTCGCCGCCTGGACGCAGGGCGGGAGCGCCGGAGTGCGTGGTCATGCGCGAGAGCCACCTGTCCGAGGACATCAGCCGTGATCGTCGCCGCTTCCTCGGCGCGGCGGTCGGAACCCTCGCGGCCGCCCGGATCGGCCCCATCGGCGCTGCACGCGCGGCGGAGCCAGGGAAGACGCGGGCGCCGCGCCGGCGCGCGTCCGGGCCCGCGACCTCGTTCGCCTCGCTGAAGCAGATCGACGCCGGCGAGCTGAACGTGGGATACGCCGAGGCCGGTCCCGTCGGCGGGCCCGCGGTCCTTCTCCCGCACGGCTGGCCCTACGACATCCACAGCTTCGTCGACGTCGCGCCCCTGCTGGCCGCGGCGGGCTACCGGGTGATCGTGCCTCATCTGCGCGGCCACGGGACGACACGCTTCCTCGCGAGCGACGCCTTCCGGAACGCGCAGCAGTCCGTCGTCGCGCTCGACACCGTCGCCTTGATGGATGCGCTCGGCCTCGAGAAGGCGATCCTCGCAGGTTACGATTGGGGAGCGCGAACGGCCAACATCATCGCGGCGCTCTGGCCTGAGCGCTGCAAGGCCATGGTGTCGGTGAACGGGTACCTGATCAACGACCGCGAACGCGACAAGCGGCCCTTGCCGCCGTGCGCCGAGCACGGCTGGTGGTACCAGTACTACTTCGCGACCGAGCGCGGCCGCGCCGGCTACGAGGCATATCGGCGCGACTTCGCGAAGGTCGTCTGGAAGGTGAACTCCCCCAGGTGGAACTTCTCGGAAGCGACGCTGGATCGCACCGCGGCGTCCTTCGACAACCCGGATCACGTCAGCATCGTCATCCACAACTACCGCTGGCGGCTGAGCCTGGCCGAAGGCGACCCTCGGTACGACGAGCTGGAACGGCGACTCGCACAGGGTCCCGTGATCGGCGTGCCGACGATCACCCTGGACGGCGACTCCGACGGCGTCGCCCCTGCCTCGGACGGGACGTCCTATGCCCGGAAGTTCTCCGGGAAGCGCACGCACCGCGTCGTGAAGGGCGTCGGCCACAACCTCCCTCAGGAGGCACCGGAGGCGTTCGCCGACGCGGTCGTCGAGGTCGATCGTTATTGACCTTCGCGCAGGAGAGCTCCTCCACGCCCGCTGCCCGAAGCTCGGCAATTGCCCGGTTCTCGGCGTGCGCGTGCGAGCCCACCAGGCGCCCTCCTCTCGAGCGGCGCCGAACGGACCATCCGCCTCGGTGCCGTCTGCCGCGAGGCTCACGTGATCCGGGATCCGTGTCGCGTCCGGAGGGCATGCCGTTTGCTGCTCCCGCGCGGCGTGGGGGTCTCCGCCGTCGCGCCGCCTTCCCGCCTGCTGTCGCCCCGGGCAATGAGACCCATTCCGAGGCCATCATGTCCGCAGCATCGTCGTCGACGTTCCGGTGCGCCCTTCTCGCCACCTCGGCGGCTGCGAGCGCCCTCTGCCTCATCCTGCTCGCCGCCTCCTCGTACGGCGCGATCGCGGTGGCCGCCGAGCACATCCCCGACCCCAGCCAGCGGAAAGCGGACACAGGTGAAATCCGTCCCTTCCGCGTCGACGTTCCGGACGCTTCCCTCGTCGACCTCCGTCGACGCATCGCCGCCACACGGTGGCCGGATCGAGAGACGGTCGACGATCGATCCCAGGGCGCGCAGCTGGCGAAGCTACAGGAGCTCGTTCGCTACTGGGGGACGACCTACGACTGGCGCAAGGCGGAGGCGAAGCTGAATGCCTTGCCGCAATTCACGACCAAGATCGATGGGCTCGACGTTCACTTCATCCACGTCCGCTCTCGTCACGAGAACGCCCTTCCGGTGATCATCACGCACGGCTGGCCGGGCTCCGTGCTCGAGCTCACCAAGCTCATCGGTCCGCTCACGGATCCCACCGCGCACGGAGGGAGCGCCGAGGACGCCTTCGATGTCGTGATCCCGTCGTTGCCGGGCTTCGGGTTCTCCGGCAAGCCGACTGGCATCGGCTGGGGCCCCGACCGCATCGCGCGAGCCTGGACGGAGCTCATGAAGCGCCTCGGCTACCCCCGCTACGTCGCCCAGGGCGGCGACTGGGGCGCCCCCGTCGCGAGCGCGATGGCGCGCCAGGCGGCGGCAGGATTGCTCGGCATCCACGTCAACTTACCGGCAACGGTACCGCTCGAGGTGGAGGCGGCGCTCGCCGGCGGCGGGCCCGCGCCCACGGGACTCTCCGAGAAGGAACGCGCGGTGTTCGAGGCGCTCAATACGTACCGCAAGACGGGGAGCTCGGCCTACTTCGTCCTGATGTCCGCGCGGCCGCAGGCCGTCGGGTACGGGCTGACGGACTCCCCGGCCGGCCTCGCGGCGTGGATTCTCGTGCATCCCGGCTTCGCGCGGTGGACGTACGGCGACGATCCCGAGGAGTCCCCGACGCGAGACGAGGTGCTGGACGACATCACGCTCTACTGGCTGACGAACAGCTCGGCGTCGTCGGCGCGGCTGTATTGGGAGAACGGCGGACGCAGCGTCACGAGCGCGACCGGACAGAGGACCGCCGAGATCTCGCTGCCGGTGGCCATCACGGTATTCCCCGAGGAAGTCTATCGAACCCCTGAGACGTGGGCCCGGCGCGCCTATCCCAACCTGATCTACTTCCACGAGGTCGACGAGGGCGGACACTTCGCGGCGTGGGAACACCCGGACCTGTTCTCGTCCGAGCTCCGCGCTGCGTTCCGGTCACTGCGCTCCGCGCAAAAGGGAGACGACCCACCGAAAGTGCGGCGGCCGCCCACGTCACCGGCACCGGCGCCCTCCACGAACCCGTAGGAGAGGTCGTGCTGGTCCACCCGTGGCTCCGCGGTACGTGCTGTCTGGAGGAGAACACACGATGACCGAACCACAAGTCGACATGAAGCTCGAAGTCATCTTGATCGCCGTCTCCGACGTCGACCGTGCGAAGGCGTTCTACGAGAAGCTCGGCTGGCGGCTGGACATCGACGTCGCGGCGGGCGGCTTCCGCGGCGTGCAGCTGACGCCGCACAACTCCGAAGCCTCGATCATCATCGGCAAGGGAGTCACGGCGACCAACGCTGGCTCGGCGGAGAGCCTGGTCCTCGCCGTGAGCGACATCGACGCCGCCCGCGCCGACCTGATCGCTCGCGGCGTCGACGTGAGCGAGGTCTTCCACTACGCCGGCGGCCCCTTCAACAACACCCTGGAGAACCCGCGCGTCCGCGGGCGCGACCCGCAAGGTCGTCCCTACCTCTCGTTTGCCTCGTTCGAGGATCCGGACGGGAACTGCTGGCTCCTCCAGGAGATCCGGACGCGGCTCCCCGGCCGCGAGTGGAAGTCGACGCGAGCGGGAGCTTCGGACGTCGCAAACCTCGCAGAGCTCCTCCGCGAGACGGCAGAGCACCACGACCGCTACGAGAAGACGCACGCCGAGCACCGCTGGTGGGACTGGTACGCGCCCTACCTCGGCGCCCGTCAGAACGGCAGCAGTCCGGAGGATGCAGGCGCCGCCGCCGACCGCTACATGGAAGAGGTCCATCATGTTCTTCCCCGATGATTCACGCTCGCGAGCGCGGACCTCTCGAGCGCAGAGCAGGTCCATCACGAGATCCCGCCTGGCCGGGCGGCGTGGCTGCAGGTAGCTCGCGGGGATCTCACGGTGAACGGCCACGTGCCACGCGCCGCGACGGTGGGCACGAATGAGGCCCGCGCTGGAGTTCGCGGCGAGCGGGCGTGGAGATGCAGAGCTCCTCGTGTTCGTCCTCGCGGCGTGCACCCGCCGCAGCGTACACGGTCGCGAAGACCGCCGTCGTCGCGCTCGCCCGCGCGCTCGCTGTCGAGGTCCTCGATGCGGGCGTACGCGTGAACGCCGTCCTGCCGAGCACGATCGACACTGCCGCGAACCGCCGTGCCATGCCGGACGGCGACGCGGCGCGCTGGGTCCAGCCCGAGTCGCTCGCCGCGGTCATCGGAGTTCCTGCTCTCGGACGCGGCGCGCGATGTGAGCGGAGCCGTGATCCCTGTTTATGGCCGTGCCTGAGGAGTTGCCGCCCGCCCGCCGCCTCCAGCCAACCTCTCCGGCGTCGAGGTGGCCGGCGGGGGCTTGCGCAGCGCTGAGTCGGTACCACCGTCTCCCGCAAACCGCCCCTTGCCGTCGGGGGGCAAGAAGGCCCGTCGTGATCACGCGAGGATTCAGGAACAAGCGACAGCGCCCCGACCCATCCCGAGTTCCGCCCGGTCAGTACGTCACGAGCGACTTCCCCGTCCTGTCGGCCGGCCCTACCCCGCGTACGTCACTCGACGACTGGTCGTTCGCGCTGCGGGACGTCGACGGAGATGGCGAGCTCGCGACCTGGGGCTGGAAGGAGTTCCTCGCGCTGCCCTCGACCCCGATCGCGGTCGACATCCATTGCGTGACGAGCTGGTCGAAGCTCGATACGCGCTGGAGAGGGGTCACCATCGACGCTCTCCTCGAGGCCGCAGGCCTCGATCCGCCTGCACCTTACGTCACGGCCTTCTGCGACGGCGGGTACACGACGAACCTGGCGGTCGAGGATCTCCTCGACGGACGAGGCATGGTCGCCTACGAGTTCGACGGGGCACCCATCGAGCCCGAGCACGGAGGCCCCGCGAGGCTGCTCGTCCCGCACCTGTACTTCTGGAAGTCCGCGAAGTGGGTGCGCGGGCTTCAGTTCATGGAGGAGGACGAGCCCGGCTTCTGGGAGACTCATGGTTACCACCTCCGCGGAGATCCCTGGAAAGAGGAGCGGTACGCGGGAGACTGAGCCATGCCGACGGCACCGATCGCGTGGCGCTCCGCGGAAGTGCGGGAGATCGTGGTGGAGACGCCACGCGCGAAGACGATCCGCCTGGAGGTCCCGGGTTGGCCCGGGCATCTCCCGGGCCAGCACGTGGACGTGCGACTCACGGCGGAGGACGGCTACCAGGCGCAGCGGAGCTACTCGATCTCCTCGCCGCCCGAGGAGGATGGGATCGCGCTCACGGTCGAGCGCCTCGACGACGGCGAGGTCTCCACGTTCCTGACGGACGAGCTGCGGGCCGGCGATCGCCTCGAGTTGCGAGGGCCGCTCGGGGGGTACTTCACCTGGACCGCGGCTCGACGTGGTCCGCTCGCGCTCGTGGCCGGGGGAAGCGGGATCGTGCCGCTCATGGCGATGATCCGCCACCGTGCGGCGCGAGGGAGCCACGTCCCGACGCACGTCCTGTGCTCCTGGCGAACGGCGGACGACGTCATCTACCGCGACGAGCTCGCCCGTCTCGCGGCGCAGGCGGACGGCCTCGAGGTGACGCACACATTGACTCGGCGCGCGCCTGTGGACTGGCGAGGTCTCACGCGCCGGATCGACCGTGAGATGCTCTCGGAGCGCCTGCCCGGACCGGACGCGCGGCCGCTCTCGTACGTCTGCGGTCCGACGGCGATGGTCGAATCCGTGGCGACGCTGCTCGTGTCGCTCGGGCACGCGCCGGACCGGATCCGGACCGAGCGGTTCGGGCCCACGGGAGGCGCACGATGACCGGCGGCGCAAGCAACGAACGCACTCACCTCGACGGGAACGCAGCCGCAGGTCTCCTGCGAGAGGTCTTCGCGGTCGAGATGACGACCGCGTCGTGCACGTGCCTGGACTGCGGTCGGATCTCCGCCGTCGGCGGGCTTCACCTCTACGGCGGAGCGCTGGGTTCCGTGTTGCGCTGCCCGAGCTGCGAGGCGCTCGTGCTCCGCGTCACGAGCGGGCCGACGGGGCACTTCATCGAGTTGCACGCCGTCATGCACGTCCGGCCCTTCGGCGCAGGCGAAGGGTGAACGCACTACGCCGACGCGTTCGCTAGTGCGTGGCAGCGTCGACCAGGAGGAGGACTCCGATGGCTGCCGCGTGCATTCCCCGCAGCGCTTGCGGTGGGCGGCGCCGAAACGGGCCAGGAGCGCGTTGGCCGCGCTCAAGACGGCTGCCCCGAGCAGCAGCGACATGACGGCTGGGACGGGACCGGCGATCCGGATCGCCTCGGCCGCGAGTTCCAGCGATGCTGCGGCGAGCAGCAGGCCCGCACCCACCGACATGCCCAGAGCGATCTTCTGATGGGACAGCCGGGAGAAGGACCCGGCGACGGCTCCGACCACCAGCCCGACCGAGGAGACCGCACCCCAGGCAAGGACAGCGCAGATCTCGCCGAAGCTCGGGGGCATCGCGTTTCTCCGATCGTCGCGACGACTGACCGACCGTAGGGTCGCCGAAGCGGTTCCTGATGGGAGCGCGCGCTCGGCGATTCGTCGCTCGGGGACAGCCGGCACTCGAGATTCAACGACCTGAGCGTGCAAGAATCGGACGGCGATTTCGGGCTTCGCGGACGACGCCTGGCAGCGCTTCGGCTCGGAACCTGTCGCCCGGCGCTCGCGCCTCGGGCGAGGGCGCGGGCGGCCGCGCGCGCCGGCAGCCGCGGGGGGTGCGTGTTACCTTTGCCCGGTGCGGGCGCGGGTCGGGGTCATCCTCGGGACGGCGGCGGTCGCGATCGCGGCGGTGGAGACGTGGCGCGCGCGCCGGACCGCACGAAGCCGGCCCGCGCCGGACGCGGGTCCCCGCGTGGTCATCGTCGGCGCGGGGTTCGCCGGCCTCAACGCCGCGCGGGCGCTCGCGGGGCAGCCGGTCCGGGTCCTGGTCGTGGACCGGCGCAACCACCACCTCTTCCAGCCGCTCCTGTACCAGGTCGCCACCGCCGCGCTCTCGCCCGCGGACATCGCCGCGCCCATCCGCCACGTGCTCCGCCACCAGCGGAACACGGAGGTGATCCTGGGCGACGTCGAGCGGGTGGACGCCGCCGCCCGGGTGCTCCACCTCTCCGACGGGGCCGTCGTCCCCTACGACGCGCTCGTCGTCGCGACCGGCGCGACCCACTCGTATTTCGGCCACCCGGAGTGGGAGCCGCTCGCCCCGGGGCTGAAGACCCTGGAGGACGCGCTGGAGATCCGCCGACGCGTCCTCACCGCGTACGAGCTGGCCGAGCGGGAGAGCGATCCCGACGTGCGGCGCGCCCTGATGACGTTCGTCGTCGTGGGCGGCGGGGCGACCGGCGTCGAGCTGGCCGGCGCCCTCGCGGAGATCGCCCGCAACACGCTCGCGAGGGACTTCCGCCACATCGCGCCGGAGAGCGCCCGGGTCGTGCTCGTCGAGGCATCGCCCCACGTCCTCCCCACGTACTCGGAGCGCCTCTCGGAGGCGGCGCGCTCCCAGCTCGAGCGAATCGGGGTCGAGGTGCAGACGGGAGCGACGGTGACGGGCATCGACGATCACGGCGTCCACGTCGGCCGCGAGCGGATCTGGAGCCGCACCGTGCTCTGGAGCGCTGGCGTCGCCGCGTCGCCCCTCGCGCGGTCGCTCGGGGTCCCGCTCGACCGCAGCGGCCGCGTCGAGGTGCTGCCGGACCTCTCTGTCCCGGGGAGGCCCGAGGTCTTCGTGGCAGGCGACCTCGCGCGCGTCGTCCAGGACGGCGAGCTGGTGCCGGGCATCGCGCCCGCGGCCATCCAGGCGGGGCGCCGCTCGGCGCGCAACGCGCTCCGCCGAGTCCAGGGCCGGCGTACGCTCCGCTTCCGTTACTTCGATCGCGGGATGCTCGCGACGATCGGGAGGGCGGCGGCCGTCGGGCGCGTGCGCCACGTCGAGCTGACGGGGCTCCCCGCCTGGCTCGCGTGGCTCGGCGTGCACATCGCGTTCCTCATCGGCTTCCGGAACCGGGTCGCCGTGCTGCTCGAGTGGGCCTGGTCCTACGCCACGTTCACCCGCGAGGCGCGCGTCATCACCGAGACCGCCGAGCAGTGCCGATTCGAGCACGAGCTGCGGCGCCCGCCGCCGCCGGAGGTCGCGGTTCCGGACGCGCCCGAACGCGCCTGACGGACGCCGAGGGGCGTGCACCTCACCCGCTTCCTCCGTCCTCGCCCACGGCCGAAAGGACCAGTTTTCCTCGGGGGTGATCCCTGATCCCGCGCTCATAGGCCTCGCGGGCCTGGTGGAGCGGCAGGACCGCCTCGACAATCGGTCGGATCACCCCGGCGTCGATCAGGCGAGACAGCTCGTTCAGTTGCGTGCGGCTCGATTCTACGATGAAGAACAATCCTCTCGCCGCGCGACCCGCCGTCCACTCCGCCGATGGCTGCCTGACGATGGTGACGAGCAGCCCGTTCCGCCGCAGGACGGACCAGGACTTCTCCGTAGTCGTGCCGCCGATCGTGTCGAGAACCACGTCGACATCCCGCACCACGGTCTCGAACGGCGTTGCGCCATAGTCGATGACCTCGTCGGCGCCGAGCTTGCGCACGAAGTCCACGTTGCGGGCGGAGGCCGTCCCGATGACGTGAGCCCCGCGCCAGCGGGCGAGTTGGGCGGCGAAGCTGCCAACCCCGCCCGCCGCACCATGAATCAGCACCCGTTGCCCGGGCGCAAGCCGCGCGTGGTCGAAGAGAGCCTGCCACGCGGTCAGGGCGGAGAGCGGGGTTGCCGCGGCGCTCCCATGGTCGAGACTGCGGGGTTTCGGGGCGAGCTCGGCAGCGCGCACCGCTAAGTACTCGGCCGCTCCTCCGTCCCGAAAGAAGTCAGTGAGCCCGTAGACGGCCCCGCCGACCTCCACCTCTCGCACCTCCGGTGCGACAGCCGCGACGACGCCGGAGACTTCGTGGGAGGGAATCAACGGAAGCCGGCTGCGGCCGTCGGGCGTCTCCCAGATGTGCCAGGTGAACTCGGCCGGGGAGATCCCGGCGGCATGGACGCGGACCAGCGCGTCGCCCGGCCGGAGCGCGGGAATGGGGGCATCCTCGTAGACGAGCGCTTCCGGGCCTCCCCGGCGGTGGATACGGATCGCCTTCATGGTCGTCTTCGCCATTTCAGATCGCCTCCTCCGCCACCGTAGCCGCCGCGGCAACTACTCTCGAAGACATGCCCTCGTGATGAACGTTTCGCTCCTCCTGCGGAGTCGCCGTGCATCGTGGTGACAGCAAGAGGAGTGCCCGCCAGTGCGCCTCCGAACCGGGATGACGTGCGATCCTCTCGGCGTACGACCACCACCACTTCGGCTCGGCGCCCGCTCGAGGTCCGCCGGACGTGGGCTCGCAGGAGCACGCCGAACGGTCGGCATTTGCCGAGCCTCCGGCACGCTGCCGCGGAGTCCGGCTCCGCGGGGCGCGGCCCGGGGCCGAGGTTCGTTCAGACCCGGCGCGCGGCCGCTAGGAAGAAGGTGCGTGCCGCGGCGCAGCTTCCTGTGCGCCCACCTGCCCGCGCCTCTCCAGTCGCCGGAGCGTCTCCGCGAGGAAGTCTCCGAAGATCCTCCTTCCGGCGAGCGTGAGCAGCCCGCTCAGGAGCAGCCCCTTCACGTTCTGTGCCCTTCGCTGGAACTCCAGGTGTACGTGGCTGCCGCCCTCCGGTCGTGGCTGGACGGTGTAGAGCCACCAGCTCCCCGGACGAAACGCGTTCGAGTCCTGCACCTGGATGCGCACCTTCCCCGCCTCCGACCAGTCGTAGCGCGTCCTCTCCCACACGCCGCGGGATCCCTCCGTCACCTCGGCCGAGGTCTGGGCGACGTCGTGCACCTTGTAGTACTTGCGATCGATGTTGGGCCAGAGCTCGACCCGCCTCTCCGTGAAGTCGGTGAGCGCGCCGATGACGGCTTGCGCTGGGAGCGTGGTGTCTTTGTCCACCGAGACATGAGCCATCGCTATCTCCTCTCCGGCGATCGCCGGCGCGAGCCGGGCGGCTCCCCTTCGTCATGTGTGGCTTCTAGCCTGCGCGAGCGCCGCCGCCTGCGCTCATGGCCTCGGCGAGGGCAGGCGACTACCCGATCACGCGCTGGACGGCCGGCCTGGAGGTGCTCGAGGGGGGCGCCGGGCGAGCGATCACTTACTCTGGGTCTGAGCCCGGGGAGCTCCCGATCGTGAACTCCCACGCGCACCAGAGCTCGTCCGGGTGGTCGTCGGGCGGGCACGCGAGGCACCGCGTCCGGATTCTCGGGTCGACGGTCCGCGCGAACACCGTGCGCCGCCTCCACCGCCTGGAACCAGAGCCCATCGTGCGCGAGCCAGTTCTTGGCGTCGTCCATCACGATCCGGACCAGCTCCTCCTCGTCGAGCGAGCGGAGGTCGGCGGCGACGTCTGCGGGGGTGCGCGGCTGGGCCATGCGGTCGTTCCTCTCGGAGGCTTCGCGTCCTCAGTCCCGCAGGGTGGCCACGAGGCGCCTCGGGTGCCGGAGCAGGTCGAGCGCGTCGCTCGCAGCCGTGACGACCACGTCCGCGCTGGCGAGCGTCGCCGCGGCGGCGCCCTCGCCCTGCACCACCGCGATTCCCAGGGCCGCGGCCGCGAGCATCTCCCGATCGTTCAGGCCGTTCCCGAGCGCCACGACCGTTTCCGCGCCGAGGCGGTCGACGAAGGCGCGCTTCGCCCTTCCCTGACCGCCGGGCGGGATGATCTCGACGGACACCGGTAGGCCATCGAGCTCCTCCGCGGCGCCGCCGTGCGTGTCGGCCGTGACGACGTGGATGCGCAGGTCCCGCGCGAGGTCTGCGAGCACCTCGCGCATCCCGGGAACGAGCCGCCCGTCTCGAGCGAGGGTTCCATTGAAGTCGGAAACCAGATGCACGAGGCGCAGCTCGCCGAATCCGGGGATGGGGATGGTCAGCATGATGTTCCTCCGCGATGCGAGGTCGTACCCCGGGGCTGACCCATTCTCCTGCTTCGAGCCGGCGACCCAGCGATCGGTGCAGCCTTGAAGCGGGGCTCGACGGGGTACTTCGACCCCAGCGCGCGGCAGCTGGGGGCGCCCGGTTGACCTGGCGGCCCCCCGCAGTTAGTTATTGATAACTCACTTTCAGAGGACAGAGGATGCCTGCCGCTCGACACCTTCCCGCGGATCAGCGCCGCATCGCCACCATCGAGGCGGCCGTCCAGCTCGCGGGGGAGCAGAACCCCAGCGACGTGACCACCGGCGCCATCGCCCAGGCCATGGGCGTCACGCAGCCCGCGCTCTTCCGGCACTTCGCGACCAAGGACGCGATCTGGGCGGGGGTGATGGAGTGGGTCGCGGAGCGGCTGCTCGCGAACGTGGACCGCTGCACCGCGTCGACGGCCTCCCCGCTCGCGGCCCTCGAGGCCACGTTCATGGGCCACGTCGAGTTCGTGGCCCGTCACCCCGGCGTGCCGCGGGTCTTGCTGGCCGAGCTGCAACGTGCGGAGGACACCGCCGCGAAGCGCACCGTGCACGGCCTGCTCCGCCGCTACGGTGAGCGCATCCGGTCGCTCATCGAGGAGGGGAAGGAGCGCGGCGAGGTCGCGGCCGTCACCGACGCGACCGCGGCGGCCACCCTCTTCATCGGCACGATCCAGGGGCTCGTGCTGTCGTCTCTGATCAGCGGACGCCCCGCGCGGCTCCGCGCCGCGGCACCAGGGGCGTTCTCGATCTATCGGCGCGGCATCGGGAGCACCTCATGAAGCTGCCGTGGAAGAGCCGTCGCTGGATGGTCCTCGCCGCCCTCCTCGTCCCGCTCGGCGCCGCCTTCGCCTACGTGGCCGCCCGCTCGGGCCCGCTCGCTCCCGTGCCGGTCACGGTCGCGACGGTCGAGACGAAGCCGCTCGAGCCGGCGCTGCACGGGATCGGCACGGTGGAGGCGCGCTACACGCACCGGGTCGGCCCCACCAGCGCCGGGCGCGTGCTGCGCGTCGAGGTCGACGTCGGCGAGCGCGTACGGGCGGGGCAGCTCCTCGCGGAGATCGATCCGGTGGACCTCGACGCGCGCCTCACCGCGCAGCAGGCCGCGCTCGCACGAGCCGAGGCGAACGTCGACGCCGCAGATGCACAGCTGAGCGACGCGGGCGCGCGAGCGGCGCACGCCGCCACGCAGGCGAGGCGTTACGGTGAGCTCTCGCGGCAGGGCGCCGCCAGCGAGGAGGTCTCGGACACGAAGCGGCAGGAGCTGCTCGTCAGCGAGGCCGCTGTCGCGTCCGCGCGGGCCGGGCTCGAGGCGGCTCGCGAGGAGCTGGCGCGCGCTCGCGCCGACGCGAATGCCATCGGACGGCAGCGCTCGAGCCTGCGGCTCGTCGCGCCGGTGGACGGCCTCGTGAGCGCTCGCGGCGCCGACCCCGGCAGCACGGTCGTCGCGGGGCAGCCGGTGATCGAGGTGATCGACCCCACGACGCTGTGGATCAACGTGCGGTTCGACCAGCTCCGGGCGGCGGGGCTGCGCGCCGGGCTTCCCGCCCGGATCGCGCTGCGGTCGCGAACGGGTGAGGCGGTCAAGGGGCGCCTGCTGCGCGTGGAGCCCGTCGCCGACCCCATCACCGAGGAGCTCGTCGCGAAGGTCGTCTTCGCGGTCCCGCCCGAGCCGCTGCCCGCCGTGGGCGAGCTGGCCGAGGTCACCGTCGCGCTGCCGCGATCGCCGCCGGCGCCGGTCGTGGCGAACGCGAGCGTGCAGCGCGTCGCGGGGCGGCTCGGCGTGTGGACCGTCGCCGACGGTGAGCTGCAGTTCACGCCGGTGAAGACCGGCGCCAACGACCTCGACGGCCGTGTCCAGGTGGTCGAGGGGCTCCAGGGCGGCGAGCGCGTCGTGGTCTACAGCCAGCGCGCGCTCCGGGCTCGCACCCGCGTCGAGGTGGTGGAGCGGATCCCGGGAGCGTCGCCGTGATCAGCCTCGCTGGCCGCGACATCCTGCACGCCTGGGGAAAGTTCGTGTTCACCGGCGTGGGCCTCGGCCTGCTCGTCGGCGTGACGCTCTCGATGGCCGGCATCTACCGCGGGATGGTCGACGACGCGCAGGTGCTGCTCGACAACAGCGGGGCCGATCTGTGGGTCGTGCAGCAGGGCACGCTCGGGCCGTACGCCGAGCCCTCGAGCGTGTACGACGACGCGTACCGCGGGGTGCTCGCGATGCCCGGCGTCGCCCGGGCGTCGAACGTGACCTACCTCACCATGCAGGTGCGGCTCGGCGACCGCGACGTGCGCGCCATGGTCGTGGGCATCGTGCCCGGCGGCCCCGGAGAGCCCGGCCAGCCCGGCCACCTCGTCGCGGGCCGGCACATCACCCGCGGTCACTACGAGGCCGTCGTGGACGTCGCGACGGGCTTCCGCGTGGGAGACCGCATCCGCATCCGCCGCACCGAGTACGCCGTCGTCGGGCTCACCCGTCGCGCGGTGTCCTCGAGCGGCGACCCGATGGTGTTCGTGCCGCTGAAGGACGCGCAGGAGGCGCAGTTCCTGAAGGACGCGGACGCGATCGTGCAGCAGCGCCGCCGGACCGCCGCGAACGCTTCGCTGAACCCGCCCGGCGCCCCCGGTGTCGTGGGGGCGGTGGTCGCGTCGCAGACCAAGAGCCCCTACGTGAACGCCGTGCTCGTACAGGTGGAACCCGGGTACGAGCCGGCGGCGGTCGCGGCCGACATCCAGCGCTGGAAGCGGCTGCAGGTCTATACGCGCCCGCAGGTCGAGGAGATCCTCGTCGGGAAGCTCATCGCGACCTCGGCGCGGCAGATCGCGATGTTCCTCGTCATCCTCTCCGTGGTGAGCGCCGCGGTGGTGGCGTTCATCATCTACACGATGACGGCCGGCAAGATCCGCGAGATCGCGGTGCTGAAGCTCATCGGCGCGCGGAATCGCACCATCGCCGCGATGATCGTGCAGCAGGCGCTCGCCCTCGGCGCGATCGCGTTCGTCGTGGGCAAGCTCGCGGCGACCGCATGGGCGCCGGTCTTCCCGAAGTACGTCCTGCTGCTCCCAGGGGACGCCGTGCGGGGCTTCGCAGCGGTCATGGTGATCTGCGTCCTCGCCAGCGGCGTCGCGATCCGCGCGGCGCTGGCGGTGGACCCGGCCGACGCGGTGGGAGGCTGACGTGCACGGCATCGAGGTCCACGGCGTCCGAAAGAGGTACGGCGAGGGCGACACCGCCGTCGACGCGCTGAAAGGCGTGGACATGCGCGTCGAGCCCGGCGAGGTGATCGGCCTCATAGGCCCCTCCGGCTCCGGGAAGAGCACGCTCCTCAAGTGCCTCGGCGCGGTGATCGAGCCGACCGCCGGCCGGATCCTGCTCGGCGGCGAGACCGTTTACGACGGCGGCTGGCGCATCCCCGACCTGCGCGCGCTGCGGCGCGATCGCATCGGCTTCGTCTTCCAGGCGCCGTACCTCATCCCGTTCCTCGACGTGATCGAGAACGTGGCGCTGTTGCCGATGCTCGCCGGGCGTCCGGACGGCGAGGCGCGCGCGCGCGCCAAGGAGCTGCTCGAGGCGCTCGAGGTCGGCCACCGCGCCGGCGCCATGCCGTCGCGGCTCTCGGGTGGCGAGCAGCAGCGCGTCGCCATCGCGCGGGCCCTGGTGAACCACCCGCCGGTGATCCTGGCCGACGAGCCCACCGCTCCGCTCGACAGCACTCGCGCGCTCGGCGTCATCCGCATCCTCAACGACATGGCGCGCCGGTTCGAGACGGCGGTGATCGTCGTGACGCACGACGAGAAGATCATCCCGACGTTCCGGCGCATCTACCATATCCGCGACGGGCGCACCGAGGAGGAGGCCGGCGAGGGGAGAGCGATCGCGTGACCCGGCGAGGCCGGCTCTCGCGCCCGGAGCATCGACCGTAGGGTCGCTCTGGCAGCGTCGCACCGCGACACGTAGGCGCTTCACCCTCGGGCGCGGGTCGACCTGCGCTCGTCGCCGTCGAGCCGACCTCGAGGGGGGCGAATCGCCCTTTACGCTTTCCTGATGCGTGGACGGCCGGTTCTTACGCCGCCCTGATGGCTCCATCGGGTATGCAGCGACGTCTCCTGGCTGGTCCACGCAGGCGCGGGACGGCGACCCGTCCACGGGATGGTGACGTGCACCTCCACTCGCCCTTGAACGCCGAGGGCGAACGCCGCCGCTCGGCCCTCCGTATCGTCGGCCGGGACGTCGGGGCGCTCCAGGTGCTCCTCAGCGTGGGGATGCTCCTGTCGCTGCTCGTGAGCCTCCTCTACGGAGAGGTCCACAGCGCGCTGAGCTTCCTCGGTGCCGCTGCCGTGACGGCGGCGTTCGGGGCCCTGGCCCATCGGGCCGGCCGCGACGCCGACGAGCCGAAGCGCCGCCACGCCATGATCATCGCGGGTGGCGGCTGGTTCGTCAGCGCCGTCTTCGGCGCGCTCCCGTTCCTCTTCGCCGCCTACTGGACCCCGCCAGAGGTCGCCCAGGGGTTCGTCCCGGCGGGCGAGAGCTACGGCTCGAGCCTCGCGTACTTCCGGAACCCGCTGCACGCGCTCTTCGAGAGCATGAGCGCGTACACCACGACCGGGCTCACCATGGCCGTGCACGAGCCGTCCATCGGCCACGGCCTCCTCTTCTACCGCTCGCTGGCGCAGTGGATCGGCGGCGCCGGCGTCATCGTCCTCTCCCTCGCGATCATCCCGAGGCCCCACGTCGTCGGCGAGCTGGAGCTCTACCAGTCCGAGGCGGCGGGGACGAAGCTCCGGCCGAGCATCCTGGGCACGGCGCGCGCCATCTGGAAGGTCTACAGCGTGGTCACGCTGCTCGTCGCCGTGTACCTCTTCGCCGCGACGCTGATCGTCCTCCCCGGGTACGGCGTCGGGCCGAGCCTGTTCGACGCGGTCAACCACGCCATGACGGCCCAGTCCACCGGCGGGTTCAGCACCCTCGACGACAGCATCGCGGGGTACCGCTCCTACGCGATGGACCTCGTCCACGTACCTCCGATGGTCCTCGGCGCGATCTCGCTCCCGCTGTACTACGCGTTCCTGCGCGCCCGCTCGCTCCGCGTGTTCTGGCGGGACGCGCAGTTCCGCACCATGATCCTCGTCTTCGGGATCACCATCCCGGCGCAGGTCCTGCTCCTCGTCGGCGCCGAGGCGGTCGCCGATCCCTTTCGCGAGGGGCTCTTCCAGGTCGTCAGCGCCGTCTCCACCACCGGCTGGCAGACCTCGAACATCGGCGCCTGGGACGACGCGGCGGTGATGCTGCTCGCGTGGGGGACGATGATCACCGGAGGGGCAGCCGGCGCCACCGTCGGCGGCATCAAGCTCATCCGCGCCTACCTCCTCCTCGGCGCGGCGCGGTGGCGCATCCGGAAGGTCTTCCTGCCCGGCGACGCCGTGATCCCGTTCCGGCTCGGCGATCGCAACCTCCCGTCCGAGGCGATGCAGCGGGAGGTGACGGACGCCTCGGTCTTCACGTTCCTGTACCTGCTCGTGCTGGGCGTCGCGACCATCCTCGTCTCGCACTACGTGGGCGGAGACTTCAGCCTCGCCGACGTCATCTTCGAGTGCGTCTCGGCGCAGAGCACCGTCGGGCTCTCCTCGGGCATCACCGATCCCGGCATGCCGATCGTGGTCGAGATCGTGTTCATCTTCCAGATGTGGGTGGGCCGGCTGGAGATCTTCCCCGTGCTCGTGCTGCTGAGCGCGCTGCTCTCGTGGATGCTGAGGCGCTGATCCCATGTACGTCGTCATCGTCGGTGCCGGTGAGGTCGGGAGCTACGTGGCGCGCATCCTCGTGGAGGAGGGGCACGAGGTGGCGGTCATCGATGTCAACGAGGCGCTGGCGCGCCGGCTCGATGCGTCCCTGAACGCCCTCGTGGTGCACGGCTCGGGCCTGAACACGAACGTGCTCAAGAGCGCCGGGATCGAGAGGGCCGACCTCTTGATGGCCGTCACCGCCATCGACGAGGTGAACCTCATCGCGTGCATGACCGCGCGGAAGCACGGAGGGAAGAGGCTCCGGGTGGTCGCGCGGGTACGCCAGTCGCAGCAGGTCGCCCGCGGGGAGGCGCTCAGCGCGGAGGACCTCGGCCTCGACGCGCTCGTGAGCCCGGAGCAGTCCATCGCCAGAGCGGTGATCGAGATGCTTCGCTACACCGGGAGCGGGGAGCTTCGGGAGCTGCCGGGGGGCAAGCTGGTGCTCGTAGGGATGGTGCTGTCGCCGGACTCCCCCCTGGTGCACGACACGCTCGCAGCGCTCCGCGGCGACCTGCCGAAGCAGTCGCTGGTCGTCGCGGTGCAGAGCCGCGACGGTCTCCGCATCCCGACCGGCGGGGATCGACTCAGGGTCGACGAGCGCGCGTTCGTCCTCACGCGCCCTCAGGATCTGACGGAGCTCACCATCCTCTCGGGGCAGCCCTGGTTCCGCGTGAAGCGGATCCTCATCGTCGGCTGCGGGAACACGGGCCTCGCGGTGGCCCGCGAGCTCGAGGCACGCGGGCTCGCCGCGACCATCCTCGAGAGGGACCAGGAGCGCGCGGAGCTCGTGGCGGGCCTGCTCCCGCGGTCGCTCGTGCTGAACGGCGACGGCTCGGATCCCGACTACCTCCGGACGCACCTCGAGGAAGCCAAGATCGACGCGGTGCTGGTGCTGCTCGAGGACCCCGAGAAGTCCGTGCTGATCGGCATCTTCGCGAAGTCGCTCGGCGCCCGGAAGGTCATCGTCCGCTGCGACAAGCCGGCGTACGCGCACCTCGCGAACCAGCTCGGGGTGGACGCGATGATCAGCCCGAAGCGCGCCATGACGGATGCCATCCTGAGGTACGTCTGGCGCGGGAAGGTGGAGTCGAGCCTGGTGCTCGGGGACCACGAGGCCGAGATCATCGAGTTCAGGGTCCCCGAGAAGCCCGAGCGGGCGGATCTCGTCGAGAAGCCGCTCCGCGAGGTGCACTTCCCGGAGGGTGCCCTGGTGGCGGCGGTGATCCGCGGCGAGGACGTGTTCATCCCGTCCGGGACCACGGTCCTGCAGCCGGGAGACTCGCTGTTCATCGCCTGCCGCCAGGATGCGCTCGGGCGCGTCGCAAAGCTCCTCACCTAGCGTCCTAGCGTCCCGACCCAGCTAGCGTCCCGACCCAGAGTAGTTCTCCCTGCCCAGCGCCTGGGCGAAGGCACCCGATCTCGCGCCATGTCTCTCTGAAACGACGCGCCGAAGATGCTCTCAGCTGTCCTTCGCCAGCGTGCTCATCAACGCCTCGAGGTCTACGGGCTTCGCCAGATGTGCGTCGAACCCGGCATCCCGCGCCCGCTGTCGATCCTCTTGCTGCGCGTAGCCGCTCAAGGCCACGAGTCGCGTGTCCCGGAGCGGCCCATCGCTCCGGAGGGTGCGCGCGACTTCGTACCCGTCCACGTCGGGCAACCCGATGTCGCAGAGGATGACGTCCGGCTGGACCTTCCTCGCGAGCGCAATCCCGGAGCTGCCGTCACGAGCGATGCGCACGCGATGACCATGGAGCTCCAGGATCTCGGCGAGGCTCTGCGCTCCGTCGACGTTGTCCTCGATGATGAGGATGGATCGCGGCGGCGTGCCAGTGCTGCGGTGGCGCGCCTTCTCCGATTCTGCTGCCGCGTCTGCGAGAGGGATCCGGACCAGGAACTCGGCGCCTCGGCCGGGTCCGTCACTGTGCGCCGCGACGGTCCCGCCGTGAAGCTCGACGATGCTCTTCACGAGCGCGAGCCCGAGGCCGAGGCCTCCCTTCGTTCGCGCCAACGAGTGATCGGCCTGCGCGAACGGCTCGAACATGTGCTCGATCTGCTTCGGATCCATCCCGACCCCGTCGTCGGTGACGCAGAGCTCGGCGCCGCCCTCGCGTGCGGCGACACTGACGCGAACGGCGCCCCCGCTCGGGGTGAACTTCATCGAGTTGTTCAGCAGGTTCGTGAGGACCTGCGCCATGCGCGTGGAGTCCGCCTCGATCCACATCGGGCCCGCGGTGACGTGGTCGACCCGCAGGCGAACGCCACCCTGCGTAAATACGGAGTAGAGATCATCCGTGGTCTTCCGGACGATCTCTCGCAAGTCCACCCTGCTGCGCTCCAGCGGGATCTTGCCGTGCGAGATGCGCGTGACGTCCAGCAGGTCGTCGATGAGGCGGGTCAGGTGCTCCGTCTGGCGGCGGACGACCTCCCTGGCGCGCGTCGCCTGCTCACTGTCGGCCGCGGCGCGCTCCAGGAGGTAGATGCTGTTGCGGATGGGCGCGAGCGGGTTTCGGAGCTCGTGTGAGAGCATCGCCAGGAACTCGGACTTGCGCCGGTCGCTTTCGCGGAGCTGGCGGTTCACTTCGCGCAGCGACTCCTCCGCGCGCTTGCGTTCCGACACGTCGCTGAACAGGACGCCGACTCTCCGCATCTCCGGTGCGCCCACCCGGAAGGCGTACACGTCGTAGTCCCGGCTCAGGGCTTCGGCGCGGTGCGAGAAGCGGATCGACTCGCCGGTCGTGGCGACCCTGCCGTAGGCCTCGTACCAGCGCTCATCGAGCTGCGGGACCAGCTCGCGGATGCGCTTGCCCCTGGCGTTCGCGAGTCCGGTGTGCTGCTCGAACGCGGGGTTCACCTCGACGAAGCGGCAGTCGTTCGGCTTCCCCGCCTCGTCGAACAGCACGTCGACGATGCAGAAGCCCTCGTCGATGGTCTCGAAGAGCGTACGGTATCTCTCCTCGGAATCCCGCACATCGCGTTGGGCGCGGGCTCGTTCGTCGGCGGCACGCCGATCGCGCTCCGCGACGAACTCCACGATGGACTGCGACAGCACGACGTCGAGCCCGGCATTCAGGCGTGCGAGGCCCTTGATCCGCTCGATGCGACCCTGTTCGCCCGAAGCGCCTCTGCGGTCCTGCTCGTCGGCTTCGGCTCCGAGGACCGCCTCGATGATGGTCTCGCGCAACAGGCGGTACTCGCGGAAAACCTGCTCGAGCGACAAGCCCTCGTCCAGGCGCTGCATCACGTGCTTCAATGCCTCGATGACGACTGGCGAGCGTTCGGGCGGCTGATCGCTCTCCAGCCAATCGGCGAGCGCGTCCAGCAACGAGGGGACGTCGTTCCGTAGCGCGCTGCCGACCAGCTCGACGTCGCGCTCTTCCCCGGTGACGCGCGATTGCCACGTCCCCAGGATGTCGTCCTTGTGCCGTCGCAGGAACGAATGAACGGCGCGGTCCATACGGATGTACGCTAGTACACACACCGCCCGGACGCCGTGGCCCCCGTCAGGGCGAGCTGGCGCCCGGTGGAACGGCGCCCGCCTGCATGCGTTGTCACGCGCCTCGACGGCACGCCGTCCACCGCGTCCCCGCGGTCTTGTTGGCGCGCTCCCATACCGCGGGAGTCTGAACGTGCCGACGCCGGCCGGCTGGGTGGTAGCGTTCAGGCGGGATGAAGATCCAGGTACTCATGAGTCCCGGCTGCGGGCACGGCGTTCGGGCGCTCGAGCGGTGGCGGACGTCGCCGCCCTCGGGCGCCCCGGGCCGAGATCGAGACGATCACCGTCGCGACCGTCGAGGACGCTGCCCGGTGGTCGTTTCCGGGGTCGCCGACCGTCCGCGTGGACGGCGTCGACATCGACCCATACCCGCCGACGGGCGTCGGCCTGGGCTGACGGCTGTACGGTCTCGCGGGCGTGCCCCCGCGAAAGCTCGTCGAGGCCGCCCTCCGGTCGGCGCTCGCACGTTCATGACCGCTTGTGCGCGGCGGGTCGTGAGGACCACGCCCTCCTCGCCCCGGCTCATCGAGCCCGCTGGCGGGCCCTTGCGAGAAGCCCACGGCGAGGCTATGAGTGAGTGGTCACTCATGGCCCGTCCCAGGAGCGAAGACAAGCGCAACGCCCTCCTCACCGCCGCCGCGCAGGTGATCGCGGAGCTCGGCGTGAGCGCGCCCACAGCCCGGATCGCCCAGCTCGCGGGAGTGGCGGAAGGCACGCTCTTCACCTACTTCCGCACCAAGGACGAGCTCCTCAACGAGCTGTATCTCGCGCTCAAGGCCGAGCTGCGGGACGTCATGCTCCCGAACTATCCCAAGGCCGAGAGCGTGAAGAATCGCGCCCGCCATGCCTGGCGGAAGTACCTCGAGTGGGGCGTCTCGAATCCGGACAAGCGCAAGGCGATGACCCAGCTCGCCGTGTCGGACAGGATCTACGAGCGGACCCGGGCGGAGGCCCTGGAGGCCTTCGCCGAGGTGGACGCGCTCCTGCGCGAGAGCACGGCCCACGGCGCGCTCCGCGATCATCCGCCGGCGTTCGCCGCGGCGATCATGGGGTCGCTCGCGGAGACGACCATGGACTTCATCGCCCGGGAGCCGAAGCGGGCGGAGCGGTACAGCGCCGCCGGGTTCGAGGCGTTCTGGAACGCGGTCGCGAGGGCGTAGTTTTTTTGGGACCGATGAATGAGTGATTACATGCTCAAGAGAGGGCGTCGCCCGAAGCGCGGCTACTGGCTCCTGGGAGGCTTCTTGGCAGTCGCAACGGTTGGCGTGGCAACGGTAGGCGGCGGCGCCCACGGCGAGCAGCCGGCGGGCGGGCGACGGGCGCGGATGGAGCGGTCGCCGCAGTGGAAGAACGGGCGCTTCGAGAACCCGCAACCCCTTCACAACGACATGACGCGGGCGCTGCTCGACTGGTTCGGAGCGAGCGGCGAGCGGCGACCGAAGGGACCGGTGCCCACCCGGCCGGTGGACCGGACCCGGTTCGCGCGGCCGCCGTCGACCGGGCTGCGCGTCACCTGGCTCGGCCACTCCACGCTCCTCGTCGAGGTGGACGGGCGGCGCGTGCTGATCGATCCGGTCTGGGGCGAGCGGGCTTCCCCGTTCTCCTGGGTCGGCCCGCGCCGCTTCTACGACCCGCTCCTGCCGCTCGACCAGCTGCCGCCAGTCGACGCGGTGGTCGTCTCGCACGACCACTACGACCACCTCGACAGGCCCACGATCCAGGCCATGAAGGACTGGGAGACCACGTTCATCGTGCCGCTCGGCGTCGGAGCTCACCTCGAGTCCTGGGGCATCCCCATGGACCGCATCGTGGAGCTCGACTGGTGGGAACGGACCCGGCTCGGCGACGTCGAGGTCGTCGCCACGCCGGCGCGCCACGCCTCGGGCCGGTCACCCTTCTCGCGGCAGAACCAGACCCTCTGGGCAGGGTTCGCGTTCATCGGGCCGGTCCACCGAGCGTACTACTCGGGCGACACGGGGCTCTTCC
This sequence comes from Anaeromyxobacter sp. Fw109-5, assembly GCF_000017505.1. NCBI lineage: Bacteria > Pseudomonadati > Myxococcota > Myxococcia > Myxococcales > Anaeromyxobacteraceae > Anaeromyxobacter > Anaeromyxobacter sp. Fw109-5. The sequence continues at coordinate 1,179,008 of NC_009675.1, read as the reverse complement.
CCGGACTCGACGACGTCGGGGCCCGCCTCGGGCCGTTCGACCTCGCCATGATCGAGGCGGGCGCCTACGGCCGCTCGTGGCCCGACTGGCACCTCGGGCCGGAGCAGGCGGTTCGCGCGAGCCAGCTGGTCCGGGCCAGGGTGCTTCTGCCGGTTCACTGGGGCCTCTTCAACCTGGCGTTCCACGCGTGGACCGAACCGGTCGAACGCGTGCTCGTGGCGGCCCGGAAGGCCAACGTGACGGTGGCCCTCCCCATGCCGGGCGAGAGCATCGAGCCACCCGCGTCACCGACGGCGGCGTGGTGGCCGGCGGTGCCGTGGAGGACCGCGGAGCAGGATCCCATCGTCGCCACGAAGATCGGCGCCGCAGCCACCGAAGTCGGCGGCTCGCCCGAGACGATGTGACGTTCGCTCCGCGGCAGCGCTGCGCGCCGAGACGCTGTCCGGCGAGCGCCGCGCCGTGCGAACGGGCGCTCCGGGGATGAGGGGAGCCGACCCTGCAAACGCGCGCGCATCGGCTCCGCGGCCCTCCGGCCGGAGCTCGCCGCGCGCTGGCGAGCGCGTGCACCTGCGCTCGACTACCCAATCGTCCTCCGAAACGTCACGGCACACGCCGGCGGCTCGAGACACGGAATCACGGTTCCAGGCTGCCGCGGATCCGCTCGAAGCTGCACGACGCTTCGTCGCCGGCTCCCGGAGCCCATTGACCACGGAGCCAACGAATGTGCGGACACCTGAGTGACCTTCTCAGCCTCCGGTCGAGCCCAGTGACGCCGAGCGCGCTGGGCTGCGAGGAGTGCCTCGAGAGCGGAGACGCCTGGGTCCATCTCCGGCTCTGCATGACCTGCGGACACGTGGGGTGCTGCGACGACTCGAAGAACCGGCATGCCACCTCACACTTCGAGACGCTCGGGCACCCCGTGGTGAAGTCCTTCGAGCCGGGGGAGGACTGGGCCTGGTGCTACGTCGACGACGAGCTGGTCGAGCGCATCCCGGCGTTCCCGATCGAGTCCCCGCCGGAGCACCTCGCAGCCATCACACGGCGTTGAAGGTCTCGGCCTGCGTGGCGGCGAGCCCGTGCGAGCCGCATCACCGGCGACCGAGTACGGGCGTTCCTCGAGCTTGGAGCGATCCGCTCCCGTCGCTGCTGAAAGAGTCCGCGGACTCACCCTCAGCCGTGGCCGGAGAGCTTACGTCCCGGCGCCGCGCTCGATCGGTCGAGGCGATCAGGCGACGTGAGCAACCTGCGCAGCGCGGCGAGGAGCTCCTGGATCGGCGTCCCCTCCGGCGCGGTGGCCGCGCGGATCCCGCGCGTGGCGAGCCGGGCGGCGGAGGACGGGCCGATGGCGGAGACGTACACGATCGAGCAGCCGGCGATCGCGCGGATGCGCTCGTCCGTGCCGTACCGGCCGTCGGGCTCGAACGGGGACACCCGCTCGAGCCGATGCCCCGCCGCGGTCACCTCGAAGACCACGAGCTGGGGTGCGCGGCGGAGCTGCTCGTTCACGTGCTCGCCGTCCCGGGTGGCGAATGCGACCTTCATGCGCGGACAGCTTGCACGCGACGTTCCATCCGCCGGCCGCCACGCAGGCCCCCCGATGCACCGAGGCGTCAGGCCCCGTTTGCATGGGTGCCCCCACTCCCGGCTCCGCCTGCCGCAGGAGCGGTCACGCGGGCGAGCTGCATACTTCCTTGGCAAGGTGCTCACCCGGGCTGCGCAGCTCACGGCCCGACCGCGTAGACGCGACACTTACACGATGAGTGACGTCAGCGCGGAATCATCTCTCGGCCCGGATGTCATGTGCTGCGGCCGCCTCGGCGAGCCGCGGCACACGCGGGCCCCGAGGCTCTCGCCTTCGTCGCCCCGCGCGACCTCGCTGGCGACGGCGAGGGTTCCCGCCTCGCTCGGCGCCGGACGACCACGGCCCGGCAGCGCTCCAGGTGGCGGAGCGCGGCCGGGCCGCGGCGCGACAGGACGTCGTGTACGGGGGGAGCCTACGCGGTCCGGCGGTTACTCGAGCTCGAGGCCGGGTTCCGCGCGGCCCGCGGCGGCGCGGGTCCGCGGCAGCGTCGCGACGTAGGCGGTCCCGGCGCGTGTGCGCACGCGCGCGAGGTGCCCCCCGTGCTGCAGCACGATCTTCCGCGCGACGACGAGGCGGAGCGTACCAACCTTGTCGTCGGCGCCGTCGGGCCGGACGCCTTCCTCGAAGTAGGTGACGAAGCGATCGCCGCGCTCGAGCGGACGCGGGAACTGGACGCGGAGGACCACCTCGTCCTCGTACTCGCGCCAGCGCAGCGACACCGGCCCGGCGCCGCCGCTCCGCTTGACGGCGTCCTCGAGGAGGATGGTGACGGCGTACGCGACGCGCCTCGCGTCCCACTCGCCCGAGCCCTCGCGACCCTGATCCGGGGTGTACTCGATCGCGCCATCCTCGCTCGCGCCGACTTCCTCGATCGCCGCTGGACACAGCTCCGCGAGGGTCGTGCTCGACCAGTCGAGCGGAAATTCTCCGTCGATGCCAGGGGCGGGGGCCCCGGGGCGACCGAGCCCGCGGGCCTCGCCCCTGGATCCTACGAACTCCTGCTCCACGTCGGTCGTCGTCTCGATGGACACGTTCTCTCGCTCTGCCGAAGAAGAAGGACCTGCTCGCTGCACCTCCGGCATGTGTGGAACTGGCGGCGGATGTCCGGAATTCCACCCGCGCCCGTCGTCTCCGGCGGCCGTGCAGCCTCTCGAGCAAGCGATCGCCCGCCTCTCGGGACCCGACGGAGCCAGGGCCCGGCGCAGGCTCCCGAGGCAGGATGCGCGAGGGAGGAGGCCAGATGGCGACACGCGCGGAGACGGTGGCATTCGAGGACGTCCTGAAGCGGTTTCCCTTGCCGGTGAGCGTCGTCACCGTCGGGCGCGGGGGCGCGGAGAACGGGCTCACGGTGTCGTGGGCGTGCCCCGTGTCGTTCGACCCGCCGCACGTCCTCATCGCGGTGGACCGGCAGCACTTCTCGATCGACTTCCTCAAGTCGACGAAGAACTTCGCCTTGAACCTCCTCAAGACCGATCAGCGGAAGCTGGCCGGCCACTTCGCGCGCCAGAGCTTCCTGGGGGAGGAGAAGCTCGACGTGGCCCGCACGCACGAGGGCTTCACCGGCGCAGCGCTCTTCGACGACGCGCTCGCGTGGCTCGACTGCGAGGTCGTGCGGACGCTCGAGGTCGGCGATCACCTCCTCTGCATCGGCCGGGTCGTCGACGCGCGCGTGCTCGCGGAGGGCCCGGCGCTCCTCACCACCGACGGGGTGCAGTACGGAAAGGCGCGACCCTGAGCGGGCCGCCTGCTCGCCGCCGCCTCGATGCGTCATCCGGGCGCCGAGCCTCTTCCTCGGCCCCCCACGGTTGAGTGGTCGGGGAACCCCCGGACCGCTATCGAACCGTGCGGCTGGCGCGGCGCCCCCGGACGGCGGACCGCGCCTCCGGGAGCTGCAGGATGCGGAATCCTTCCGCCGGGGAGACGAGCTGCCGATCGTTCTCGAGGCTCTCCATCTTCTCCAAGATGGGGGCGCTCGCGGGGATCCTCGACTACGAGGAGGCGCTCGCCGCGGTCGCGCGGCTGTCGATCCCGGAGCTGGCGGACTGGTGCATCGTCGACGAGGTGGGCGACGGAGAGATCCGCCGCATGGAGGTGGCCCACCGCGACCCCGCGAGGGCGTCCCTCGCCGCCGCCCTCCGCGCCTTCCCGCTGGACCACTCCGCGCGCCGGCGACTCCCGGCCGCGCAGGCCCTTCGCTCCGGCCGACCCCTGCTCCTCCGCGACTACGGCGAGGAGCAGCTCCAGCAGCAGACGGAGGGCGAGTACCTCGGTCTCGCCGCCCAGATGAAGCCGTGCTCGGTGATGGTCGTCCCGGTGAGCCTCTCGGCGACGCGCGTGACGGTGACCTTCGTCATGAGCGCCGCCGAGTCCGGGCGGAGGTACGGAGAGGACGACCTGGCGCTGGCCGAGGAGCTGGTGCGGCGCGCGGCGCAGATCGTGGACAGCGCGCGCGTCCACCACCAGCTCCGGCGGACCGAGGAGCGGTTCCGGGTCGCGCTGGCCCACTCGGGCATCACGCTCTTCGAGCAGGACCTGTCGCTGCGGTACAGGTGGATGTACAACCCGCCGCTCGGCTATCGGGTGGACGACGTGCTCGGGCGGACGAACGCGGAGCTCCTCTCCCGCGAGGACGCCTCCCGCCTGCAGGCGCTCGACGACGCCGTGCTGCGGTCCGGCCGCGCGGTCCAGCAGGAGGTGCGGATCACCGCTCCGGGAGGCGAGCAGCGCCACCTGCTCGTGACCGAGGAGCCGCTCCGCGACGCCTCCGGCGCGATCGTGGGCCTGACCGGCGCCGCCACCGACATCACCGATCAGAAGCGGGCGCAGGAGGAGCTGGCGCGCGCGCTGGTCTTCCGCGAGCAGGTGATGGGGATCCTGGGGCACGATCTCCGCAACCCCCTCGGCGCGGTGCGCGCGCTGGCGTCGCTCCTGCTTCGGCGCGGCGACGTCCCGGCCAGCGCCCACGCGAGCCTGGGCGAGATCGACCGCGCCGCGCGGCGCATGCTGGAGATGATCGGGACGCTGCTCGACTTCACGGACGGCCGCTTCAAGGGGGCGCTGCCCATCGCGCCCGTCCCTGCGGATCTCCACGAGGTCTGCCAGGACGTGATCGACGAGCTCCGCGCCGCCGATCCGCGCCGGACCATCCAGGTCGCGCTGGAGGGCGACGGCCGCGGCACCTGGGATCCGGCGCGGCTCGCGCAGGTGGTGTCCAACCTCGTGGCGAACGCGCTCGAGCACGGCGTCCGCGGAGCGCCGGTACGGGTGACGGTGCGAGGCGACCACCAGCAGGTGGCCGTGACCGTCGAGAACCAGGGGGCCATCCCGCCCGAGCTGAGGCCCGTGCTGTTCGAGCCCTTCTGCAGCGGCTCCCGCCTGCGGGACGCCTCTCATGCGCGTGGCCTCGGCCTCGGGCTGTACATCGTCGATCTCGTGGTGCGCGCCCACGGAGGCTCCGTCTCGTTCGAGTCCACCGCCGAGCGCGGGACCGCCTTCACCGTGCGGCTCCCCCGGGCGGCGGGGGTGAGCATCGCCGCGCCTCGGGAGGAAGCGGCGGCCTCGCCGGCGTGAGCGGTCACTCCGCGAGCCGCCGCTCGAGCCAGGCCCCAGGTCAGCAGGCGCCGCGGGGTGCTCGTCGAGCCCGGCCTCGAGCGCCAGCCACCCCGCGCCGCTCCGCGCGCGGAGGGCCGCGCGGGCTCAGCGGGCGGCGAGCCCCTGCGACGCCGTCTCGCGCCGCGCTCTCGGCCACGAGCCAGCGCAGCAGCAGGTCGTCGCCTTCGCCCACCGCCGCGTGACGCTCCCACAGCCGGTGAGCGGCCTCGCGGTCGCCCTCCCCCAGCGCACCCAGCATGCCCGCGGCGAGCGCGTACCGCGCTTGTGGGGGCGAGAGCCGCCCGGGGTCGCCCAGCAGCACCGACGCCGCCGCGTGCGCAGCGCCGCCCTCGCGCGCCGCGACCGCCCGGAGCAGCTCGAGCCAGAGCCGATCATGGGGCGCCAGCGCCATGGCGCAGGGGCTCTCCACGATCGTCCGCCAGGCGAGCGTGGCCTCCGCCGAGGTCAGCGCAGGGAACATGGCGAGGGCCACGTCCTGCGCGCTCTGCCCCGGCAGCGGCCCGCACCGCGTGGCCCAGCCGAGCAGCTCCTGCGACGAGGCGAGGAGGTCCTCGGGCAGCCGCCACGCGCCCCTGCCCAGCGCGCCGTCGCGCAGCGCGTGCTGGAGGACGGTGGCGGCGTCGGCGCGGCGAGAGGGCGTGAAGTGCGGCGACGGCGTCACGCGCGTCTCGCTCCACCCGGGCACCGCGCCCGACAGGACCTCCAGCGCCGGCAGCGGGAACCGCGCCGCCTGCACCAGCGCGACGGCGGTGGCCTGGAGGAACCGCGCGCGCGGGGCGGCCTCGGCGAGGACCGGGTGGTAGTCGGAGTTGGGCGGCGTCGGGTACGAGCGCAGGAGCCTCGCCCAGGAGCGGCGATCTCCCACCCTGCGCAGCTCGAGATCCTGCGGCCCCAGGATGCGGACCCGGCGGAGCTCGGCCGCCAGCTCCGGCACGCCGAAGATGCCGGGGGCGAGCGGCGCGACGGCGCCATCCGCGGAGGCGAGGACCACGAGATCGAAGTCGCTCGGGGCGAAGGCCGTCCAGTCCGCGAAGCTGCCGTCGAGCGCCTTCAGGATCGACGCGACCAGGCCAGGGTCGATCTCGTACAGCTGGATCCACTGCACGAGCACGCCCCCCGGCGCGAGGTGCCGGCGCACGTGGCGGTAGAACTCCTCGGAGAACAGCCCGCCCACCCCGCTCACCCAGGGGTTCGAGGGCTCGGAGACGATGATGTCGTAGGTCCGCTGCCGCGAGGAGAAGAAGGTCTTGGCGTCGTCCACGTGGAGCTGGCTGCGCGGATCGTCGAACGCGCGGGCGACCCGGGGCAGGAAGAAGCGGGCCGCCTCGATCATGCGCGGCTCGATCTCGATGGTGTCGAGCGACTCGAGGCTCGGCGAGCCGAGCAGCACGTGCGTGGTGAGGCCGGAGCCGAACCCGATGCACGCGGCGGTCCTCGCGCCGGGGCGCACCGCGTGCGGCAGGGCTCCGAGGAGCACCATGGTGGCCTCGTCCGGCTCCGCCTCGCCTCCGGGGGCCATGTTGATCGCCGCGTCCGCCTTGCCGTTCGTCTTGATGAGCACGCGGCCGTCGACCTCGGCGATGACGCTCGCCGTCGCGGTCTTGCCGTCGCGGTGGTAGAGCACGCGGGTCTGGCTCGGGTCGATGATGCGCCCGAGGCGGTACACGCCGGAGGCCATCCGGTACGGGTCGAGGTGGACGAAGAGGAGCGTCGCGGCCACCGCGAGCACGCACGCGCCCGCGGCGGCGGCGAAGCGGCGCGGGACGGCGCGGGCGGCAGGGACGAGGAGCGCGAGGCCCAGCGCCGCGTCGAGCGCGGCCCCCAGCGTGACGAGGCCCTTCAGGCCGAGCACGGGCATCCCCACCTGGATCGCGAACACCACGCCGGCGATGGCGCCGGCGGTGTTCGACGCGTACACCGCGCCCACGGCCCGCTCGCCGTGACCTCGCGCGAGCAGCACGTAGGTGACGAGGGGCAGCGTCATGCCCGCGCAGACCGTCGCCGGGAGCATGACGAGGAGCGCGATGCCGTTGCTCGACAGGTTGAACAGCGCGTAGCCGCCATCCGTCCTGGGTGCGCTCTCGACGATCCAGCGCATGAGGGGGAACGTCAGGCCGTACACCGGCAGCGTCGCCAGCGCGGACAGGCCCATCGCCACCTGGACCCAGCCGAGCAGCCGAACCGGGCTCGCCGCGCCGTCGATGCGCCGCTGGATCCAGAGCCCTCCGAGCGCGAGCCCCAGGATGAACGCGCTCAGCATCAGCTCGAAGGCGTGGGTGGACGTCCCGAGCACGAGGCTCAGCATGCGGATCCAGCCGATCTCGTACATGAAGGACGTGGCGCCGGTCAGGGCGGCGACCGCCAGGAGCGCGGGCAGCGCGTGATCCCTCCCGGACGTCGCCGCCTCCGGGGCCGCGACCGGCGCGACGGTGGGATCGAGGCGGGCGACGAACCAGACCGACACGGCGACCGCGAGGTTCAGGAACCCGGCGATCGCGATCGTCCCGGGCAGCCCGGCGGCGGGCACGAGCACGAACCCGCTCAGCAGGACGCCGGCGGCCGCGCCGAGGCTGTTCGTGAAGTAGAGCAGCGCGATCGACCTGCCCGGCCGCGCGCCGAAGCGGCGCAGGACGCCTCCCGTCATGAGGGGGAAGGTCATCCCGAGGAGGACGCACTGCGGCAGGATCAGCGCCGCCGCGGCGGTCCACTTCACGGCGTCGACGGCCACGCCCGCCGGCACGCGCGGCAGCACGCGGCCGAGGAGCACGTCCGTCGTCGTCACGAAGAGCGGGTGGAACGCCAGCGCGATGACGCCGATGAGGGCCTCGATCGAGGCGTACGCCACCATCGGGTCCCGCCATCGCCCTGCCCACCGGCTGGCGAGCGCCGAGCCGAGCGCCATGCCCCCCATGAAGATCGCGAGCACGAGCGTCTGCGCGTGGGCGGCGTGGCCGAGGAAGAGCTTCAGGTAGTGCGTCCAGATCGACTCGTAGATCAGGCCGGACAGGCCGGACACCGCGAACAGCACGAGCACGATGGAGAAGCGATGGGCGCGCACTCGGGGCCTCGCCGCCGGCGTTCCCGCGGCGGCGGGGAGCGTACCACGCGGGATACCGCGCACTCCCGGGCGCCCTCGGCGGCACGGCGCCGCACGGGCCCCCACCAGCCGCCGATTCCGGGCGGGCCGGTTCGCCCGCGGCCGGCCATGGCTACGTCGTGAGTTGCGTGACGGCGCTCGCGTTCCTCCTGACGGCGATCGTCCCCCTCGCCGGGACCCCGGCGCAGATCCCGGCGGCGGCAAGCCCTGCCGCCGGACAGACGGGCGCCCAGGGAGCGGCTGGACCTTCCGGTGACGCGGGAGGCTGCGCGCTCAGCACCCTCGCGGCGGACGCCGCGCTCGTGGCGGATTGCGTCTCGTGCCACGGCGCCGGGCATGCCGGCACGAGCTCGCACCCCGTCGGCGCGGACTACGGCGCGGCCGCCGCGAGAGGCGGCAGCCTCCGGCCCGCCGTCGAGGTCGTGCGCCGCGGCGTGTTCCTGCCGGATGGAAGGGTGCAGTGCGTGACCTGCCACGACCCGCGGTCGCCGTGGGCGGATCACCTCGCCCTGCCGCCGGGGGCGACTCCGAAACGAGCCGTGAACCCCGCAGATCGAGCGACGTTCGAGGCCGAGGGCGAACCCCAGGCCGCGCCGCCCCCTGGGACCCGCGTCACGCCGAAGCCGCTCTGCCTGGCCTGCCACGCGTTCGATTGAGCGGGGGCCCGCCGGTGCGCAATCGGCTGCGCGACCCCGAGCTCGCCGTTAGGCGCGAGGGAGCACGACCGGCACGACCGCCGCGTCATCGGAGGAGCCCCCCGCATGCGCCACCCGCTCGACGCCGCTGCGCTCGCGCTCGCCCTGCTGCTGCCAGTGGGCTGCAACGGTGAGGTCAAGGTCCCGGCGACCACCACCGGCGGAGCGCCGGTCGAGACCGCGCCCCCCAACGTCCCCGAGTTCAAGCCCGCGTTCCCCGGCCAGACCCGCGCCCCCGCCGTGAAGTCGCAGACGCCGTTCGAGGTCACCGAGATCGCGTCCGGCTTCGACGAGCCGTGGGCGATCGCCTTCCTCCCCGACGGGCGCATGCTGGTGACGGAGAAGCCCTCGGGCGCGCTGTACATCGTCGCTCCCGACGGCAGGAGATCGCCGCCGATCTCGGGGTTGCCGAGGGTGGACGGCCGCGGACAGGGCGGCCTGCTCGACGTGGAGCTCGGCCCCGACTACGCGGAGAGCCGGCTCGTCTACTGGACGTATTACGAGCCGCGCGACGGCGGCAACGGGCTCGCCGTGGCGCGCGCCCGCCTGGTCGACGGCGCGCAGCCGCGCGTCGAGGATCTGCAGATCGTGTTCCGGATGCAGCCGACGCTGGACTCGACGGCGCACGCGGGCGGGCGGCTGGTCTTCGCGCCCGACGGCACGCTGTTCGTGACCCTCGGCGAGCGCTCGATCCTGGCGGGTCGCGTGCAGGCGCGCGATCTGGGCAGCCACCTGGGCAAGATCGTCCGTATCCTCCCCGACGGCTCGGTCCCCAAGGACAACCCCTTCGCGGGCCGCGCGGGTGCTCGCCCCGAGATCTGGACGTCGGGCCACCGCAACATCCTCTCGGCGGACCTGGACGCGCGAGGCCGGCTGTGGATCGTCGAGATGGGCCCCCAGGGCGGCGACGAGCTCAACCTGATAGAGCGGGGCAAGGACTACGGCTGGCCGACCATCGGCTACGGCGAGGAGTACTCGGGCGAGCGCATCCACGAGTCCACGCAGGGTCCCGGGATGGAGCAGCCCGTGTACTACTGGGATCCGGTGATCTCTCCTTCCGGGCTGACCATCTACTCGGGGGACCTCTTCCCGGAGTGGCGCGGCAACTTCTTCATCGGCGGGCTGTCGAGCCGCGCGCTGGTGCGGCTCGTCGTGGAGGGCGATCGGGTCGTCGGCGAGGAGCGGCTCCTCACCGACCAGAACGCGCGCATCCGCGAGGTGGTGCAAGGGCCGGACGGCGCCCTCTACCTCCTCACGGACGACCGGAATGGGCGCCTGCTGAAGGTGACGCCCCGCTGAGCGGGCCGGTGGCTCGGGCGACCGGCCCATCTGACCGGCTGTGATCTCGAGCCGAACGGCGCAATCCTCGACGCGCGGAGCGGCGCGTTCGAGCGAGCGCCGCGGGGAGTGCCGCCATGAACTGGATCGTCGGGATCGACCTTCGCCCCCTGAGCCACGGCGCCCTGCAGTTCGCCGCGTGGCTCGCGGCGAACGCTGGCGCCGGGGGCGCGGACCGCTTCGTGCCCGTGCACGTGCTCGAGGAGGAGCACCTGCGGACGATGCTGCGTTACCACCACCTCGACGAGGTCATCGACGCCGCGCGCGAGGAGGCGAAGCGCACGCTCTTGCGTGAGGGGCGCGCGGAGTGGCTCGGCGACCTCCAGATCGTCCAGGCCGTGAACGCCGAGCGGAGCCTGGAGTTCGTGCGCGCGGCCGCCGGCGCAGAGGCGATGGTCATCGGGCGCGCCGCGGCACGCGAGGGACACCGCATCGTCCGGCTCGGCCGCGTCGCGCGCCGACTGCTCCGCAACCTGCCGTCGCCGGTCGTCGTCGTCCCACCCGACCTCCGGCTCGGAGACGTCGGACCCGGGCCGATCGTGGCCCTCACGAGCCTCGCCGACGACGCCCTCGAGGCGAGCCGCTTCGCGAGCGCGCTGGCGAGGCACACGGGACGGAAGCTGGCGCTCGTGCACGTGGTGGGCGACCCCGCGGGACGAGGGCTGCCGTTCATGCCCAGCGCCTCGCTGGAGCGCGCGCGGCTCGACGAGGTGCGATACGGCGAGCCCGAGCTCGCCGCCTGGGTCGCGGCCGCCGGCCTTCGGCCCGACACCACCACGGTGCTGCAGGGGAACGTCATCGACGAGGCGATCGCGTTCGCCGAGCGAGAGCGCTCCCCGCTGATCGTCGCCGGCGCGCGGCGGCGCACCGGGGTGGACCGCATGCTCCTGCCGAGCATCGGGCGGGAGCTCGCGGCGACGTCCCCGCTCGCGGTCGCGGTGGTCCCGGCGAGCGCGTGACCGCCTCGCCGCCGCAGGCGCGTGAGACCGGCGAGCCGTCACCGGCGGGAGGTGCAGCGCCACGGCGCGGGCCGCCGGCGGCTGCTCAGGCTAGTCTCCGGGAGTGAAGCAGACTCCCGCCGCGACGGGCGCCTCCGCGCTCCTTCGCGCCGCTCGCCGCGCCCTCGCGCCGGCGGCGGTCGGGGCCTGGCTCGTCGCTAAGCAGCTCCTGTGGTCGCCTCCCCTGCAGGGCGACGCTCCCGTGCGCTGGAGCGCCGTCGCGGCGAGCGTGGCCGTCGCGATGCTCGTCCTGGGCGTGGCGGTCCGGCGTCGAGGGCGCGCGCAGCTCGTCGCGCTGGCCCTCGCCGACGGCGCCCTCACCGCGGTCCACCACGTCCACCTCCTCTACCACCGGCAGTTCTCGGAGCTGGCCTCGGTGGCCGCGCTCGCGTTCGCCGCGCAGGCGACCCGCGTGGGAGGAGCGATCGCGGCGCTGTTGCACCCCTCGGACGTGCTCCTCTGGGCGGACGTCGCGGCGCTCGCGGTGGCGGCCGCGCTGGCGCGGGGAGGCCCGCGCCCGGCTTCGCGGCGGCACGCGAACGCGCTCGCGCTGTCGGGCGCGCTCCTCTTCACCCTGCCCGCGCTGCCGCTGCTCGACCGCCCGCTGACCGGCCCGCGCCGGCTCGGGGTGTCACGAGGCGAGGTCGCCGCGGAGCTGAACGTGATCGGGTACCAGCTCTTCGACGTCGCCACCTTCGTACGGCGCCGCCTCGATCGCTCCGGGCGCGCCTCCCTGCCCGAGGCGCTCGCGTACCACCGCGAGCGGGCGACGCCCTCGGGCCCGCTGACCGGGACGCAGCGCGGCCGGAACGTCATCGTGGTGCAGCTCGAGTCGTTCCAGGCGTTCGCCACGGGGCGGCGCGTGGGCGGCGCGCTCGTGACCCCGCACCTGGATCGGCTCGCGCGCGAGAGCCTCACCTTCACCCACGCCTTCTCGCAGATCCGCCAGGGCACCACGTCGGACGCGGAGCTGCTCGCGGGCTGCTCGCTCTATCCCCTCGAGACCGGAGCCGTGTTCACCGAGCGCTACGACGCGGACTTCCGGTGTCTCCCCGAGCTGCTGCGGGAGGCCGGCTACGCCACGGTGGCGATGCACGCGAACTGGCCCAACTTCTGGAACCGCGATCGCATGTACCCGGCGATGGGGTACGAGCGCTTCCTCAGCATCCGCGACTTCGATCGAGGCCCGGTGATCGGGCTCGGCCTCTCGGACGCGCGCTTCTTCGAGCAGGCGGCGGAGCGGCTGTCGGCGCTGCCGGAGCCGTTCTACGCCGTGCTCGTCACCCTGTCGAACCACGCCCCTTTCGTCGACCCGAACCTCCCGCGGACGCTCGCGCTGGGCGCGCTGGAGGGGACAGAGGTCGGCTACTACCTGAACTCCGCGCGCTTCACCGACGCCGCCCTGGGCACCCTCGTCGACCGGCTGCGCGCCTCCGGCGTGCTCGAGCGCTCCGTGCTCGTGGTCTACGGCGACCACCACGGCGTGACGCGCCGCGCCTCGGGCACGGCGCTGCTCGGGCTCCCGGAGACCCGCGCCGACGTGTGGCTCCTGCACGAGGCGCGCGTCCCGCTCCTCGTGCGCCTCCCCTTCGGGCGGGTCGCGGAGGTGCGCCACGCTCCGGCGGGTCAGCTGGACGTCGCGCCGACCATCGCGGACCTGCTCGGCCTCCCACGGGAGCGGACCTTCTTCCACGGGCGCAGCCTCGTGTCCGGGCCCGCCCGCCCGGTGATCCTCCCGGACGGCTCCGCCGTGTCGGAAGCCCTGGTGTGGCTCGGCGCCGAGCGGCGCTGGGGATCGCCGGCTTGCCTCGACGCCTCCTCGGGCGAGCCGGTAGCGCCGGAGCGATGCGACGCCCTCGCCGAGCACGCCGCGCGCGAGCTCGCCGTCTCGCGCGCCGAGGTGAACCAGGACCTCTTCCGCTGGATGCTCGCCGCTACGACGCCGCGGTCGCCTCCAGCGCCGGTCGCGCCGGGAGCGTCGCCCTGACGGTCGTCCCCTTCCCCGGCGCGCTCTCGTAGCGCAGGGAGCCGCCGTGCTCGGCGAAGGCGGAGCGCGCCAGCGCCACGCCGAGCCCCGTCCCGTCCTCGCGCGTGGTGAAGAAGGGCGTGCCGACGCGCCGGAGCGTCTCGGGCCGCATCCCGCGGCCGGTGTCGCGGACCGCGATCTCGGCGCTGTCCCCCTGCTGGAGCACCTCGACCACCACCTCCCCGCCCCGCGGCGTCGCCTCGATGGCGTTCGCGACGAGGTTCACGAGGGCCTCCTCGAGCCGGAGCGGATCGGCCTCGACCGTGGCGTCCCCGCGCCAGACCAGGCGAACGCGCGCCTCGTCCGCCCGCGCCGAGAGCACGGCCAGCGCGTCGGCGACGAGCGGCCCGAGCGCCACGGGCGCGCGGGTGAGCTGACGCCGCGACGACGAGAGGTGCCGCTGCAGGATCCGTTGCATGCGCGTGATCTCCCGCTCGAGCAGCGCGAGGCGCTCGTGGGAGCGCGCCTCCGCGGGGTTGCGCAGGCCGAGCTGGACGAGCGCCTTCACGCCGGTGAGCGGGTTCTTGAGCTCGTGCGCCACCGTCATCCCGAGCGCCTCGACGTCCCAGGCGCGCGGCAGCTCCGGCGCGCTCCCCTGGCGCGCGCGGTCGCGGCGGCGGTCCTCGCGCACCGAGATCGTGGCGGCCGTGAACGCCCAGCCCACGGCGAGCCCGCCGGGCGGGAGCACGAGCTCGTCGCCCGCCTCGAGGACGTGGTCGTCCAGATCCCCCTCGCGCGTGACGAGCACGGTCCCGCGCTCCACCCGCACGACGACGGGGGCCTTGCGACGCGGGAAGCTCGTGGTCCCGTTCTCGACGAGCTCCCTCGTCCCAGCGGCGGCGCCCTGGGGCGGTGTGGTCCTGGCGTTCCCGGTCATGTCGGCCTTCCTCGGCTCGGCCGCTGCGCTGCGGCTCGCGAAGGATCTTCGTCGCGCGAGGGCGCGGCCGGGATGCACGAAGTTGCGCGCCGGGCGAGCACGGATGCACGGGGGTGCGGCGCCCAGGAGGGCTCGTCCATGAAAGGGGCGTCGCCGGGCACCACGCAGCCGGGCTGCGGGGCGAGCGCTGGCGAGCGGAACCGCGCCAGCGCGTCCGCGAGCGGCGCGAGCACGCCGGTCACGACGAACGCCCACAGGGCGAAGCCGGTCGCGAGCCCCATGAAGCCCGGCCACTCCCGCCAGGCGCGCCAACGACGCGCCGCCTCGAAGCTGGGCGCGTGCTCGTGCGGGGAGCACTCCTCTCGAGCCATCGTCTCTCCTCCGGTGGATCCGCCGGGAAGATGCGATGGCGCCGGTACTTGAAAAAGTACCGGATCCGACTTTATGCATGTGCCGGTGCGGAGCTGGAACCTGACCCTCGCCGTCGACCGCGACGACGCCGCCCCGGTCGTGGCCCAGATCGCGCGCGCGATCGCGGCCCACATCGCCGCCGGGCGGCTGCGCCCCGGGGAGCGACTCCCCGGCACGCGCGAGCTCTCGCGCACGCTACGCGTCCACCGGAACACGGTGCTGGCCGCCTACGGGGAGCTCGCCTCGGAGGGGTGGGTCGACGCCTCGCCGAACCGGGGCACGTACGTCTCGAGCGAGATCCCGGTCGCCCTGCGCGCGCGGGTCGCCCGCCGCGAGGCGAGCGGCGGCGGCCGTCGCGCCGGCTACGCCTTCGAGCCCGGACCGCGCCCGCGCGCTCGCCGCCTGCCCGCCGGGCCCGGCGCCCTCGAGCTCAGCGGCGGCGTCCCCGACCTCCACCTCGTCCCGGTCCACGCGATCGCCCGCGCCCACCGCCGCGCCCTCCGGCGGCCCGGCATCCTCGACTACTGCGAGCCGTTCGGAGAGGAGCGCCTGCGCGTGGCGCTCGGCGCGATGCTCCGCTCCACCCGCGGCCTGGATCCCGATCCCTCCAGGCTCATCGTCACGCGCGGGAGCCAGCACGCGCTCGCGCTCGTGGCGCGGGCCCTCGTGCGGCCCGGCGACGTCGTGGCGGTGGAGGAGCTCGGCTACACGCCCGCCTGGGAGGCGTTCCGCGCCGTCGGCGCCCGCCTGGTGCCGGTCCCGCTGGACGGCGAGGGGCTCCGGGTGGACGTCCTCGAGGCGCTCACCCGGCGCGAGCGCGTGCGCGCCGTCTACCTCACGCCCCAGCACCAGCTCCCGACCACCGCCACGCTCCCCGCGGGCAGGCGCCTGGCCCTGCTGAAGCTCGCCGCGGCCGAGCGCATCGTCCTGGTCGAGGACGACTACGACGGCGACTTCCACTACGACGGCCGGCCCGTGCTGCCGCTCGCCAGCAACGACCCCGCCGGCGTCGTCGTGTACGTGGGGACCCTCTCCAAGGTGCTCGCACCCGCGCTGCGCATCGGCTACGTCGAGGCGCCCGAGGAGGTCGTGCGCTGCCTCGCCGACCATCGGCGCTACGTCGACGGGCAGGGAGACCGGCCGATGGAGCTGGCCCTCGCCGAGCTCCTCGAGGACGGCGAGATCCAGCAGCACGTGTGGCGCATGCGCCGCGCGTACGCGACCCGCCGCGACGTGCTCGCCGAGGCCCTCCGGGAGGAGCTGGGGGGCGCGCTCGCGTTCTCCGTGCCGGCGGGCGGCCTGGCGCTGTGGTGCCGCGCGGCGCCCGACGTCGACGTGGACCTCTGGGCGGCGGCCGCCCGGGAACGCGGCGTCGGCTTCAGGCCGGCGAGCGAGTTCACCTTCCACGGCCGGCCCCCGGCCGCGCTGCGCGCGGGGTTCGCCCGGCTCGCGGAGCGCGAGCTGCGCGAGGCCGCGAGGCGCCTCGCGCAGTCGCTGCCGGTGCGTGGCGGCGCCGGCCGTCACGTCCGCTAGCCTCCGCTGGCCGCCGGCGCGGCGGCGGGCGCGCGCGCGCCGCTCTTCTGGTCCGCCCGGTGATCCCGGGCGATGAGGAGGTAGATGGCGGGCACGAAGAACAGCGTGAACGCCGTGCCGATGGTCATGCCGGCGACCAGCACGAGGCCGATGCTGTTCCGGGCCTCCGCGCCGGGCCCGCTCACGAGGGTCAGCGGGAAGTGGCCGAGGACCGTGGCGACGCTGGTCATGAGGATCGGCCGTAGGCGCGTGGCCGCCGCCTCGCGGACCGCGTCGAGCTTGGTGTGCCCCTGCTCCTGGAGCTTGTTCGCGAACTCGACGATGAGGATGCCGTTCTTCGAGACGAGCCCGATGAGCGTCACGAGGCCCACCTGCGAGTAGACGTTCAGGGTGGTGGTCCAGCCGTCGGTGAAGAACGGCAGGTTGGGGTTCGGCATCTTCAGGAACATCATGACGACCGCGCCGAACATGCCGAGCGGGACCGAGCCGGCGAGGATCACGAACGGATCGCGGAAGCTGTTGAACTGCGCGGCGAGCACGAGGAAGATCAGCACCACCGCGAGGAGGAACGCGGGGAGGAACCGGTCCCCCTCCGTCCGCAGCTGGCGCGACTCGCCCGTGTAGTCGAGGGTGTAGCCCTCGGGGAGGATCCGCGAGGCCTCGTCCTCCAGGAACCCGAGCGCCTGATCCAGCGGGCGGATGGCGACGCCGCTGATCTTCACGGCGTTGAGCTGCTGGAAGCGGTTGAGCGTCCGGGGCGTGACGGTGTCACGCAGCGTGGCGATGGACGCGAGCGAGACGAGCTGGCCCGCAGGGCCGGTGACGTAGATGTCCTTGAGCTGCTCGGGGTTGAGGCGCTCGGAGCGCACGAGCTGCGGGATCACCTTGTAGCTGCGGCCGCCGATGCTGAAGCGGTTGACGTAGTCCCCCCCGAGCGCCGATCCCAGGTCCTGCCCGACGGTGCGCAGGTCGAGGCCCAGCTCCGCCACCTTCTCGCGATCGATCTCGATCTCCGACGAGGGCTGGTCGAGCTTGACGTCGATGAGCGGCGGGAACGCGAACATCCCGCTCGCCGTGGCCCGCTCCTGCAGCTGCTTGGCGAACTGCAGGATCTCCGCGCTCTCCGCGGTCGAGGCGATGACGAACTCGACCGGGAACTGGCCGCCTCCCGGGAGGGCGGGCGGCAGGATCGGGAAGGTCTGGATGCCGGCGATGGAGGAGACCCTGCCCTGGATCTCCTGGAGCAGCTCGAACGCCGTGCGATCCCGCTTCTCCCACGGCTCGAACACGACGCCCCAGAAGCCGCCGTTCGGGAAGGTGATCTGGAAGGTGAACTCCGATTCCGGCATCGCCATCACGGTCCGGTTCACCTCCCGCGTGGACGGCGTGATCTGATCCAGGGTCGAGTTGGCGGGCGTGTTGACGACGCCGAACACGTAGCCCTGGTCCTCCGTCGGAGCGAGCTCCTTGGGGACCTGGGTGAACATGAGGAGCGTGAGGGCGCTCACCGCGATCCAGGCTGCGTAGATGGCCCCGCGGGAGCGGAGGCCGACGTCGAGGTGCCGGGAGTACGTCGCCCTCAACCGATCGAAGCCACGGTTGATGCGGCCCGCGAGCCCCCGCTCCTCCCGGCCCTGGCGGAGGAGGAACGCCGACATCACCGGAGAGAGCGTCAGCGCGACGACGCCCGAGATGGCGACCGCTCCCGAGAGCGTGAGCGCGAACTCGCGGAACAGCGCGCCGGTGAGCCCGCCCTGGAAGGCGATCGGCGTGTAGACGGCGGCGAGCGTGATGGTCATCGCGATGATGGGGCCGACGAGCTCGCGCGCGCCCCGGATCGCGGCGTCCACGGGTTTCATCCCCTCGCGCAGGTGGCGCTCGACGTTCTCGACGACGACGATGGCGTCGTCCACCACGAGCCCGACCGAGAGCACGATGGCGAGCAGCGTCAGGAGGTTCACGGTGAACCCGAACGCCTGCATGAGGAACACGGCGCCGATGAGCGAGACGGGGATGGCGACCACCGGCACCAGCACCGAGCGCAGCGAGCCGAGGAACAGGAAGATGACGATCACCACGATGAGCAGCGTCTCGGCGAGGGTCCGCTCCACCTCGGTGATGGCGTCCCGGACGTAGCTGGTCGCGTCGAACGCGACCCGCCCCTGGATCTGGCTGGGGATCTCCTTCTGGAGGGAGTCCATCTCGGCCCGGACGCGCTCGATGACGTCCAGCGAGTTCGCGTTCGGGAGCGCCCACACGCCGATGAAGACCGCGGTCTGGCCGGTGAAGTTCACCGCGGCGTCGTAGTCCTCCGCGCCGAGCACCACGCTCGCCACGTCGCCGAGCCGGACGATCGCGCCGTCCTGCTCCCGCACGGGCAGCTGCTCGAACTCCCGGACCGAGCGCAGGTCGGTGTTCGTGGTGAGGTTGACCTGGACGAGCGAGCCCTTCGTCTGGCCGACCGCGGCCTGGTAGTTGTTCCGGGCGAGCGCCTCACGGACCTGGGCCGGGCTGACGTTCAGGGACGCCATGCGGTCGGGCTTGAGCCAGATCCGCATCGCGAAGGTCCGCGCGCCGAGGATGTCGGCCCGCTGCACGCCCTCGATGGCGGAGAGGCGGGGCTGGATGACCCGCACCAGGTAGTCGGTGATCTCGTTCTGCTTGAGGATGTCCGAGGAGAAGCTGAGGTAGGCGGACGCGAACTCGCTGTCGGCGGACTCGACGGTCAGGACGGGGACCTCCGCCTCGGGCGGGAGGTCGCCGCGCACCTGGTCGACCTTCGCGCTGATCTCGGAGAGCGCCCGGGTCGCGTCGTGGTTGAGGCGCAGCCGGGCGCGGATGGTGGAGAGGTTCTGCTTGCTCTCCGACTCGATGTAGTCGACGCCGTCCGCGGAGGAGATCACGCGCTCGAGCGGCGTGGTGATGAAGCCGCGCACGAGCTCCGCGTTCGCCCCCACGTAGCTCGTGGTCACGATGATCTGGGCGTTCTCGCTGCGGGGGTACTGCCTCGCGTTGAGCGAGCGCATCGCCTGGAGCCCCGCGATGACGATGACGAGGCTCACGACGATGGCGATGACGGGGCGGCGGATGAACAGGTCGGTGAATCTCATGGGGCCTCCGCCGCCTCACTCGTCGGTCGGCTTCGGGGTGAGCTGCGCCCGCGGCGCGAGCGCGTTGTTCACGGTGACCGAGGCGCCGTTGCGCAGCTTGAACGCGCCGGAGCTCACGATCGTCTCGCCGGCCTGGAGGCCGTCCTCCACCGCCACGAGGTCGCCCCTCCGCTCCCCCGTGCGGACGAACTTCTGCCGGGCGACGGCGACCGTCTTCCCGCCCGGGTCCTTCTTCTCCTCGATGGCGAACACCGAGTCGCCGTAGGGCGCGAAGATCACGGCGGTGGCGGGGATGACCAGCACGGAGCGCTCCTCCGGGGCGAGCACGTCCACCTTGGCGAACATCCCGGGCCGGAGCCGCCCATCGGCGTTCTCGAAGGTCGCCCGGACGCGGACGTTGCGCGTCGCGGCGTCCACCTCCGGGTTGACGGTGGTGATCTCGCCGTCCCACTCCTGGTCGCGGAAGGCGTCCGTGCGCATGCGCACGCGCTGACCCGCCGTGAGCTCCGCGAGGGCCTGCTGGGGCAGCCAGAAGTCCGCGTGGATCGGCGTGACGGACTGGAGCGAGGCGATGGGGGTGCCCTGCGACACCACCTGCCCGAGCTCGACCTGCCGGATCGCGATGCGCCCGTCGAAGGGGGCGCGGATGGTCTTCTTGGCGATGGTCGCGGTGAGGTTCGCGACGGTGGCCTCCGCCTGCTTGGCCCTGGCCTCCGCCGCGTCGAGATCGGCCTGCGCGTTCGCCTCGCCCTCGCGCAGGCGCGCCGCGCGGCGCAGGCTGAGCCGCGCGAGGGTCGCTTCGGCGCGCGCCGCGGCGAGCTGCGCCTCCTCGGCGGACGTGTCGAGCTTCACGAGCACGTCTCCCCGCTTCACCGTGCTCCCGGACTCGAACGCGATCTCGCGGACGGTGCCCGGCAGCTCGGCACCGAGCACCACGCCCCGCACCGCCACGAGGGAGCCGATCGCCGCCTGCGCCGACTCCCAGCGGGTGGCCTCGACCTTCGCCGAGGAGACGGCCTCGGGAGGGGGCACGAACGACTCGCCCGCGCGGACCATGCCGACGATCTGCCCCGCCTTCACCCCGACCAGGATGCCGACGACCACGACCACACCGACGACGACCACGAGCCACTGCCGGGTTCTGCTCTTCATGAACGGCCCCCAGGGGAAGCGAGTACTCCAGGATGCGTGCAGGCGGCGGGCCACGGCCCGCAGGCGCCGCAGCGTGGATTTGGCGCCGTCCGCCCGCCGCGGGCCCGGATCGCCTGAGCGGATCGCTCAGGCGCTGAGCAGCTCCGGCCGAGACGACGAGCGGGCGTCACGGCGCCCCCCTCCCCGAACGCTGGAGCAGGCTCTCGCCCGCGGCGAGGCGGAGCTGGGCCCGCGCGTTGACCAGGTCGGCATCCGCCTGGATGCGCGCGGCGTCCGCGTTGAAGGCGTCGCGCAGCGCCTGCAGGAGATCGAGCTGCGCCGCCGCGCCGGCCTGGTATCGCTGCATCGCCAGCTCCGCCGCCCGCCCGCTGACCTGCGCCTCCGTGCGGGCGGACCGGCTCCGCGCGATGTGCGTCCGCACGCTCGCCCACGCGCGGTGGATGTCGTCTCGCGCCGCGAGGCGGACGCGCTCCTCCCTCGCGCGCGCGGCGTCCGCCGCCGCCTCCTGGGCCCGGATCCCGGCGAGGGTGGTGAGGTCGATGGACCAGCTCAGGCCGACGACGGCCTGCCAGTAGGCGTCCCTCCCCGCGAGGCCCTCGGCGTTGCTGACCCGCTCCGTCAGGCTCGCGTCGAGGCTGGGGACGAGGACGAACCGCTGCGCCCTCGCCTGCCGGTCCGCGGCGACGCGGCTCTCGATCGCGGCCGCGACGGCGGGGAGCTGGTCGTCCGCCGGCTGGAACCGCTCGAGCGGGGGCTCCTCGTGGAGATCGTCCGCGAGCGGCGCCTCGCCACCGACCTCGGGGGCGATCCCGGTGAGCGAGCGCAGCTCGCGCGCGACGAGCGAGACCTGGAGCTCCGCGCTCGCGAGCTGCTGGACGTTGCGCTCCACCTCGGCCCGCGCGCGATCCACGTCGAGCAGCCCGGTGGAGCCGGCGTCGTGACGCTCCTCCGCGATGCGCAGGCCGGCCCGAGCCACCTCGAGCGCTCGGCTCGAGGCCCCCACGAGCGCGACGTTGGCCACGAGCTGGTAGTAGTCCTGGACCACGCGCGCCTGGGAGGCGAGGTCGGTGGAGGTCTCCTGCCGCTCGGCGGCCCTCGCTCCGGACCGCGCCGCGCCGATGCGCGCGAAGCTGGCGAGGTCGACGAGCGGCACCACGAGGGTGGCCGTGCCGTCGAGCTGGTCGCGCGGCGTGACCGTCACCCTCTCGGCCGGCCCCCCTCCCGCGCCGGGGAGCTGCAGCACCGTCTCGAACTCGTTGCGGATGTATTCGCCGCGCAGCGACAGCCGCGGCAGCGCGCGGCCCAGCTCGGCGCGCGCCTCGGCGCCGGCCTGCCTGCGGAGCGCGCGCGCCTCGGCGTTGTCGACTCCGCTCTTCCGCGCTCCGTCCAGGAACTCCTCGAGCGGCTGGAGCGCGCCCGCCCTGGCCGCGACGAGGAGCCCGCAAGCCGCGAGCAAGACCTTCACCGGCATGATCACTCCTCGCGCGCGGTCCGGCGCGCGCCTGCGTCAGCGCTAGAGGGGATGGATGGGAGGGACCCCTCGACGGCCGGGGTCCCTCCGGCTCCGCGAGCGGCGCCCGCGGGCTCACGATCAGAACGCGTACCCGACGGATCCCGAGACGGCCCACCGCTCGAGGCTCGCCGGGCCGTCGCCCGCGGCGAGCGCGAGATCCTCGTCGAAGGCGGTGCGGTAGGTGAACCGTGCGTCGAGGAGGAGCCGATCGTAGCCCACGGTGATCCCCCCGCCGAACGGGACGACCCCCGCGTCGTCGGTGTCGTCCACGCCGGGCGCCGCGTCCTGGACGGACAGGTGGTTCCAGCCGATGCCGCCGAACGCGAAGGGCTCCACGAGCCAGCTCCCGTTGGCGATCGGATACTGGAGCCGGAGCACGGCCTCCGCACCGTTCGTCACGAGATCCGGGCCCGCTCCGACCGCCTTCAGCGCCGAGCCGACGTAGGCCAGCTCGCCGCCGACGTAGAAGCGGTTGCCGATCCCGACGCGGGCGTCCCACGTCCCGCCCACGTCGAAGCGGTCCTTCACGTCCTCGTCGGCGAAGTCGGTCACGCCGCCTCCCAGGAGGACGTAGACGCCGTAAGGCGTCTGCTCGCGGGCCTCCGTCCCTCGCCAGCCCTGCGCGCTCGAGATCACCGGCGCCGCGGCGAGCAGCAGCCCCGCGCCGAGAGCGAAACTCCACCTTGCAGCCTTCATCTCCTGCCTTCCTTCCCCGGCGGTCGCCGGCGATGTGCTGCGTCGAACGTCGGCGGTGCCGACGGACCGCGCCTCTGCAGCGCGCGCGCCAGCCGAGGCGCGCACGCGCGGCGCCGCTTTTCTCGGGAGGTCGCGGCGCCCCGCCCCGGCGGGTGCGCAGCGCGCTGTGCAGATCGCTCAGGGCGTGAGCAAGCGGCGCGCGCGCCGGTCCCGCCCGGGCGGGTCCTTTCCAGAAACGAACGGTCGTTCTATTTTCGGGGGTCATGCGCAAGGGCGAGAAGACGCGCGAGGTGATCCTGGATCGCGCGCTGCGGATGGCGAGCGAGCTCGGGCTCGAGGGGGTGACCATCGGCCGGCTCGCCGAGGAGCTCGCGCTCTCGAAGAGCGGGCTCTTCGCGCACTTCGCGTCGAAGGAGGATCTCCAGGTTCGCACGCTCGAGCGCGCCGCCGAGCGGTTCGCCGAGGTGGTCGTCCGCCCCGCGCTCGCCCGCCCGGCGGGCGAGCCGCGGCTGCGCGCGCTGTTCGAGAACTGGTTCGAGTGGCCGAAGCGGGTCCGTCAGCCCGGCGGCTGCGTCTTCGTCGCCGCCGCGGCGGAGCTCGACGATCGGCCTGGCGCGGCCCGGGATCTCCTCGTCGAGATCCAGCGCCAGTGGCTCTCCACGCTCTCGCGGATCGTGCGGCGCGGCCAGGAGCTCGGCCACTTCCGCGCGGACGTCGACCCCGCCCAGCTGGCCTTCGAGATCCACGGCATCGGGCTCGCCTGGAACTCGCACAGCCGGCTCCTTCGAGATCCGCGCTCGCGCGAGCGGGCGGAGGCCGCGTTCGAGCGGCTCCTCGCCGGCGCGCGGCCGCGGAGGTGACGCCGTCGAACCGAAGAGGAGAGAGAGCCGTGAGCGCACGCCATGGAAATAGCACGATCGGTCGTTCTTTTTCGCAGCGCGGCGCCCGCGTGGCGCTGGGCGCCCTGCAGTCCGTCGCCCCCGCCGTCGCGGCGCGGCTCGCCGCCCGCCTCTTCATGACGCCCCCCCGGCCCCGGAAGCCACGCCGCGGCCGGGACGCGCTCGCCGGCACGGTGCCGTTCGTCGTCGAGACCCCCGGGGCGACGCTGCGCGGCTTCCGCGCCGGGAGCGGGCCCGCCGTGCTCCTCGTGCATGGATGGGGCGGCCGCGGCGACCAGCTCGCGTCCTTCGCCCCGCCGCTCCTCGAGGCGGGTTGCTCCGTCGTCAGCTTCGACGGGCCTGCGCATGGCGCGTCGACGGGCAGGACGACCAGCCTGCCCGAGCTCGCCGCCGCCGTCGGCGCCGTCGCCGCCCGGTTCCGCCCCCGCGCTGCCGTCGGGCATTCCCTCGGTGGCGCGGCGCTGGCGCTCGCGCTCCACCGGGGCCTCGCGCTCGACGCCGCGGTGCTCGTCGCGCCTCCGCGCACCCCCACCGAGTGGCTGGAGGCCTTCTCCTCTCACCTGCGGCTCGACGCGCGCGCTCGCGGGGCGCTGCGACTCCGCATCGAGCGACGCGTCGGGGTCCGGATGGCGGAGCTGGCGGTGCCGCGGCTCGCCGCGGCGCTCCGCACGCCCGCGCTGGTCGTCCACGATCGCGGCGACGGCGAGGTGCCCTGGGGCGACGGCGCGGCCGTGGCGGCGGCCTGGCCCGGCGCGAGGCTCCTCAGCACGTCGGGGCTCGGGCACCGGCGCATCCTCCGGGATGCGCGGATCGTCGCCGAGGCGGCCACCTTCCTCGTCGAGCGCCTGCAGCGCTGCGGGTGCGGCCGGCTGGCCGCGGCGGTGACGCAGGACACGCCGGTCTGCGAAGGGTGCTCCCTCGAGCGGTACCTCGCCGACAAGGAGGCGCGCGCGCCCGGCGCGGCGGCGTGACCGCCAGCGCCGGGCACGGGCGCCGGCACCGCTCAGCTCGCGTCGCGCGCCGGGGAGGGCGCCAGCGGCGCGCGGCGGCCGGCGAGCGGCACGGCCGCGACGAGCGCCGCCAGCCCGGCCGCCAGCAGGATGAGCCAGGCGCCGCCGGTGTCCGGCTTCATGGTCATGAGGGCCAGGATGCCGACCCCGAGCGCCGTGCGGACGCGCAGCGACGCCGCGAGCGGAACGCCCGACCGGACCGCGCGGAACGTCTCGGAGAGCACCGCCCCGCGCTCGGCGGCGAGGGCGGCGCCGAGCCGCCGCAGGCCGCGGCCGGTGACGGCGCCGCCGGCCAGCCCCATGCCGACGAGCGCGATGAAGGCGGTCACGATCCAGGCCTGGTGCCGCCAGGCCACCGCCATCATCCACACGCCCGAGACGAGCGCGGTGAGCATGGCGAGGGGGCCGAGCCGCCCGGACGGCGCGACGGCGCGCAGCGCCTCGCGGGCCTCCGCGGGCGTCTCGGCCCGCTGCAGGCGGGGCACCGAGACCGCCTCGATGCCCATCGCCACGAAGACGCCCACGGCCCCGAGCACGTGGACGAAGATGAGGAGCTGGTAGACGCTCATGATGTCTCGCCTCCTTGTCGAGAGTCGGCCTCGCCGACGCTCGACCGGAGGTTGCAGGCGGCGCGCCACCCGATCCCGCCCCGGCAGCGCAGCGACCCTCGCGCCCGGGACGACGGGGGGCTCGCCCGCCGGCGGCGCAGATCGCTCACGGCGTGAGCACCGCGCGCCGCGGGACGGGTGGAGGTCAGCTCGCGCCGCTGGCGCCGAAGTCGGCCGCGATGTCGTAGCGGCGCAGCCGCTCGGTGAGCGTGTTGCGGCTGATGCCGAGGCGCCGGGCGGCCTCCGACTGGTTACCGCGGACGGCCGTCATCGTGCGCGCGATGACGCTGCGCTCGAGGGTGTCGAGCTGCTCGCGGAGCGTGTGGACCCCTGACCCGTCCGCCGCATCGACGGCCGGGGGCCTCGGGCTCTCCTCGACGGCGGCGCTGCCGGCGAACGCCGTCGGCCCGAGCTCGCCGCCCCCGCTCAACGCGACCATGCGGGCGATCACGTTCTCGAGCTGGCGCACGTTGCCCGGCCACTCCTCGGCGGTCAGGCGCTCGACGAGCGCGGGCGCGAGGCGGACCTCCTCGGCGCCGAACCGCTCCGCGTAACGCAACGCGAACTCGTGCGCGAGCGCCGGGATGTCCTCCCGGCGATCCCGGAGCGGCGGGACCACGAGCTCCACCACCGCGAGCCGGTAGTAGAGGTCCTCGCGGAAGCGCCCGGCGCGGACCTCGGCGGCGAGGTCGCGGTTGGTGCACGCGACGATGCGCACGTCCACCTTCTCGACCCGGCCCGATCCCACCGGCTGGATCTCCCCGTCCTGCAGGGCCCGCAGCAGCTTCGCCTGGATGGCGAGCGGCAGCTCGCCCACCTCGTCGAGGACCAGGGTCCCGTGGTTCGCCTCGGCGAAGAACCCCGCCCGCGCCTGGGAGGCCCCGGTGAACGCGCCGCGCGTGTGCCCGAACAGCTCCGCCTCCGCCAGCTCTGCCGGGATGGCGCCGCAGTTGAAGCGCACCAGCGGCCCCTCGGCGCGGCGGCTCTGCGCGTGCAGCAGCGAGCCGATGAGCTCCTTGCCCGTGCCGGTCTCCCCGCGCACGAGCACGGTGATCTCCTTCCCCGCCACGCGCGACGTCGCGTCGAGGAGCTGGCGCATCACGGTGGACTCGCAGACGACCCGGCGCCCGATGGCGTGCTCCGCCGTGAGCTGGCGGTTCCGCTGCCGCAGCGCGCGCGCCTCGAGCGCGCGCTCGAGCGCGACGAGCATCTCGTCCACGTCGAACGGCTTCGTGACGTACTCGTACGCGCCCGCCTTGATGGCACGCACGGCGAGGCGCTCCGACCCGTGCGCGGTGAGCAGGATCACGGGCAGGCTGGCGTCGCGCTCGCGGACGGCGCGCAGCAGCGTCATCCCGTCCATCTCCGGCATCGAGAAGTCGGTCACCACCGCGTCGGCGCGGTCCACGAGATCGAGCGCCTCGGCGCCCGAGCGCGCGAGGAGCGGCTCCCAGCCGCGGGCCTCCACGAGCTCCTTGAGGGCGACGCGCACCGAGGGCTCGTCATCCACGAGCAGAACACGGACCATGGCGCGCTCCGTTGGAGACCCGCGGCAGCGTGACCCTGACCCGGGTCCCATGGCCGGGCTCGCTCTCGTACCGCAGCGACCCGCCGTGCTGCGCGATCACCGATCGCGCGAGGACCACGCCCAGGCCGGTGCCGTCCTCGCGCGTCGTGAAGAAGGGCGTGCCGATGCGCCGGAGGGTGTCGGGGGGCATCCCGCGGCCGGTGTCGCGCACGACGATCTCGGCCTCGTCTCCGGCAGGCCTGACCTCCACCACGACCTCCCCGCCGGCCGGCGTGGCCTCGATGGCGTTCGCGACCAGGTTCAGGAGCGCCTCCTTGATGCGGCGCGGATCGGCCTCCAGCGTCGCGTCGCCCTGGGCGTACAGGCGGACGCGGGCCTCGTCCGCGCGCGCGGAGAGCACCACCAGCGTGTCCGAGACGAGCGGCCCGAGCTGGACGCGGCGCGGCGTCACCGTCTGCAGCGGCCGGGTGAAGGAGAGGTAGTTGTGCAGGATCTCCTGCATGCGGGTGACCTCCCGGTCCACCACCTCCAGGCGCTCGTGGGAGGTCGCCTCCGCGGGGTTGCGCAGCCCGAGCTGCACGAGCGCCTTCACGCCGGTGAGCGGGTTCTTGAGCTCGTGGGCCACCTTCGACCCGATCTGCTCCAGGCTCTGCGCGCGGGCGAGCGCGTCGGAGGCCATCTCCTTGCGGGCGCGCGCGAAGGCGTCACGCCGCTTGCGCGCCCGCGCGTGCACCGGGGCGAGCAGCGCGCCGATCCCGAGGACGCTCATCACGGTGAGGAGGCCGTGCGCAGCGCCCGCGAGCCCCGGGCCAGTGAGAACGGGCGGCAGCAGCGCGATCACCCCGACCACGAGGGCGGTCGCCGCGAGGAGGACCCGCGTCTGCAGCCGGTCGCCCACCGCTGCGACGCCCGCGGCGTAGCCGCCCGCGATCGTCACGAGCAGCGGGCTGCGTACCCCCCCGGTCGCCGCCACGGCGACCCCGGCGGTGAAGAGGAAGCACGCCTGCAGCGCGACCACCATCCACGCGATCTGGTCGATGTCG
Source organism: Anaeromyxobacter sp. Fw109-5 (assembly GCF_000017505.1). NCBI lineage: Bacteria > Pseudomonadati > Myxococcota > Myxococcia > Myxococcales > Anaeromyxobacteraceae > Anaeromyxobacter > Anaeromyxobacter sp. Fw109-5. The sequence goes on along the minus strand of NC_009675.1, from coordinate 1,151,280 downwards.
GCGTTGACGCAGAGCTTCCCGGGCTGCCTCCGCCACGTGAGGTAGTGGGCCTGCTGGACCGCGGCGGCGAGGGCCACCACCCCGAGCCGGTTGGCCGACAGGCCGGACAGCGCCAGCACCGCCAGGGCCGGGAGGTGAAACGCGAGCGGGACGAGGTCTCCGGGGAGCCCGCGCGCGCGGGGTACGCCCTCGGGGACCGGCGCCTCCACGGCCGCCTGGAAAGCGTCTGTGGGCTGGAGGCGAGAGATCGCGGCCATCGTGGCCCGAAGCTCCGCAAGTTCCGTACCGGCCGTGAGGACTCGCTCCATCCCCCACGCTTAACGGCGTCCCCGCCCCGGGACCGGCCCACGGCCCAAGCGGGAGTCTCTCGAAGCTCGCGCAGATCGCTCAAGGGCTGAGCAGCCTCGGCGCCCGCTCACGCCGGCAGGCCGAGGGCGGTCGAGGCCCGCTACAGCCGGGCCCTGCGCAACAGCTGCGCGTTCACGGCGACGATGACGGTGCTCGCGGACATGAGGACCGCTCCGACGGCGGGAGCGAGGACGAACCCCCACGGCGCGAGCAGACCCGCCGCGAGCGGGATGGCCACCACGTTGTAGCCCGCGGCCCACCACAGGTTCTGGATCATCTTGCGGTAGCTGGCCCGGCTCAGCGCGACGATGCGTGGCACGTCGCGCGGGTCGCTGCGCACGAGGACCACGTCGCCGGCCTCCACCGCCACGTCGGTCCCGGCGCCGACCGCGATGCCCACGTCGGCGGTGACGAGCGCGGGCGCGTCGTTGACGCCATCGCCCACCATGGCCACCCGCTCGCCGCCGCGCCGGAGCCGCTCGATCTCCTGCGCCTTCCGCTCGGGCGGCACCTCCGCGAGGACCGAGTCGATGCCGAGCTCTCCCGCGACGGCCTCCGCCACCGCGCGCGAGTCGCCCGTGAGCATCGCCACGCGCAGGCCCATCGCGTGGAGCCGCCGGACCGCCTCGGCCGACTCCGGCCTCACCGCGTCCGCGACCGCGAACGCGGCGGCGGCCCGGCCCTCCTCCACGAGGTACACCACGGACTGGCCGCGCGCGGCCGCCGTCCGCGAGAACGCCTCGACCCCGGGCGGGAGCGCCACCCGCAGGCGGCGCAGCAGGTTCGGCCCGCCGACGAACCGCTCGCGGCCGTCCACCCACGCGCGGACGCCGTGACCGGCGATGGCCTCGAAGCCCTGCGACGCTGGGACGGCGAGCCCGCGCTCCTGCGCGGAGCGCACGATCGCGCGGGCCACGGGGTGCTCCGAGTCGCGCTCGACCGCCGCCGCGGCGCGGAGCGCCTCCGCCTCGGCGACGCCGTCTGCGGCGAGCATGCCCACCACCCGGTGCTCGCCCAGCGTCAGCGTGCCGGTCTTGTCGAACACCACCGTGCCGATGTGGCGCGCCTCCTCCAGCCCGCGCCGATCGCGGACGAGGAGCCCGGAGCGGGCGCCGAGGGTCGTGGAGATGGCGATGACGAGCGGTATGGCGAGGCCGAGGGCGTGCGGGCAGGCGATGACGAGCACCGTGACCACGCGCTCGACGGTGAACGCGCCGGACGCGCCGGCGAGCGTCCAGGCGACGGCCGTGATCGCCGCCGCCGCGAGCGCCACCACGGTGAGGAGGAGCGCCGCCCGATCCGCGATGGCCTGCGCGCGCGAGCGCGACGACTGCGCGCTCTCGACGAGCCGCATGATGCCGGCGAGCGCGGTGCGCTCTCCGGTCCCGGTGACCTCGACGCGGAGCGAGCCCGACGCGTTGACGGTCCCCGCGACCACCCGGTCTCCGGGGCGCTTCTTCACCGGCCGCGACTCGCCGGTGATCATGGACTCGTCCGCGGCGCTCTCGCCCTGCCGCACGAAGCCGTCCGCGGGCACGCGCGCGCCGGGGCGGACGAGGACGAGATCGCCCTCCCGCAGCGCGGCGAGCGGCACCTCCTCCTCCCGATCGTCCACGAGCCGCACCGCCGCGGAGGGCAACAGCTCCGCGAGCTCCCGGAGCGCGCCGCGCGCCTGGAAGATGGAGCGCATCTCGATCCAGTGGCCGAGGAGCATCACCGTGACGAGGGTCGCGAGCTCCTCCCAGAGCGGCATGCCCGGGTAGCCGACGGTGACGGCCGCGCTGAACGCGAACGCGACGCCGATCGCCAGGGCGATGAGCGTCATCATCCCTGGCAGGCGATCTCGAAGCTCGCGGACCGCCCCCTCCAGGAAGGGCCGGCCGCCGTAGACGAACACCGCGGTGCCGAACAGCGGCGGCAGCCACGCCGAGCCCGGGAAAGCGGGGGGATGCCAGCCGAGCGCGCTCGGGAGCATGTGCCCCCAGATCAGCGTCGGCACCGTGAGGGCGAGGCTCACCCAGAAGCGCGTGCGGAACAGCTCCACGCTGTGGCCCGCGTGGCGATCGTGCCCGCGGTGCTCGCCCGCTTCGGGAGGTCGGTCGTGGCCGGCGTGCGCGGGCTGCGGGTGCTCGCCGTGCGCATGGGCGCTGTCCGGCGGACCGCCTCGCCGCTCGGGGTGCTTCGGGCCGCCCGGCCTCGCAGGCGCTCGTCCCGGCGTGGGAGCGCCGCCAGCGGCGCCGCGTTGCCCTTCGCTCGCGTGATCCCCGGGTCGCTCCATGGGCCTCTCCCGTCCGTGGACTTCAACGTACGGCGGCCACGCCGCTTACACCTCCCCGCGACCCGGCGCGGCGCCCGAGCGAGCGCGCGTGCGGGCGCCCGGCCCGGCGGCGTCGCGATCCCACCCGAACAGCCCGCCCCGCCGGTCCCGGCGCGGCGCCCGCACGTGGCGCTAGCGTTTCAGTCGAGTCGAGTCGGGCGCCGGTCGTGGCGCGGCCGGCGGAGTCGGCGGAGTCGAAGGAGGCGGGCCATGAGGTTCCGGGACAGGGAGCAGGCGGGGCGGCTCCTCGCGGATGAGCTCGCGCGCTTCCGGGCGGCGCGCCCGGTGGTGCTGGGCCTCACGCGCGGCGGCGTGCCGGTCGCCTTCGAGGTGGCCCGCGCGCTCGACGCGGAGCTGGACGTCGTGGTGGTCCGCAAGCTCGGGGCGCCGGGCTCTCCCGAGTACGCCCTCGGCGCCATCGCCGAGGGCGGGGCGGTGTTCGTGCGTCGCGAGGCGCTGCGCGAGCTGGAGCTCGGCGACGAGGACGTCGCGGAGCTCGCCGCGGGCGAGGCGATCGAGCTCGCGCGGCGCGTGCGGGTCTACCGGGGCGACCGCCCGATGGTCGGGCTGGCCGGGCGGACGGTGATCGTGGTGGACGACGGCGTCGCGACGGGCGCCACGGCGCGCGCCGCCGCTCGGGCCGCGCGGCAGCGCGGCGCGGCGCGGGTCGTCCTGGCGGCGCCGGTGATCGCGGGAGGAGCCCTCCCGGAGCTGCGCGAGGACTTCGACGAGGTGATCGCCGTCGAGCTGCCCGAGCCGTTCTACGCGGTGGGGCTCTGGTACGAGCGCTTCACGCAGGTGTCCGACGACGAGGTGGTGAGCTGCCTGCGGCGCGGCCGAGCGGAGCCCGCGGAAGGCGAGCTCGGCGAGCTCTGGGACGGCGAGTGGCTCGGCGAGGCGGGCGGCGCCGAGCCCTCCGCGGCCGTCTACGAGCCGGAGGTCCTCGCGATCCCGTTCGACGGCGGCCCCGAGCCCGGCGTGCTCGAGGCGGAGCTGGCCGTCCCGCCCGGCGCGAAGGGGCTCGTGATGTTCGTCCACGGGAGCGGCTCGACCCGCCGCAGCCCCCGCAACCAGCTCGTCGCGCGCGGGCTGCAGCGCGCCGGCTTCGCCACGCTCCTCTTCGACCTGCTCACGCCCGCCGAGGCGCTCGAGGACGAGGTGACGACCGAGCTCCGGTTCGACATCGCGCTGCTGACCGGCCGCGTCGTCGCGGCGACGCGCTGGGTGGCGTCGCTGCCGCGCACGCGCGAGCTGCGCATCGGCTACTTCGGCGCGAGCACCGGCGCCTCCGCCGCGCTGGCGGCCGCCGCCCTGCTGCCCGAGCTGGTCGCGGCGATCGTGTCGCGGGGCGGTCGCCCCGACCTCGTCCGCGCGGAAACCCTCCTGCAGGTCCGCGCCCCCGTGCTCCTCGTCGTGGGGAGCAGGGACACCACCGTCCTCCGCCTGAATCGCTCCGTGCTGCCGTACCTGCGCGCCGGCGAGCTGTCGGTCGTGCCCGGCGCGACCCATCTCTTCGAGGAGCCGGGCGCGCTCGACTCGGTGACCCGCCTGGCGGCGCGCTGGCTCGAGCGGCAGTTCACCGCCCCCGCCGCGCTCGGAACGCGGCCGGTGGCCTGACCGGCCGAGGAGATCGTCGAGCGATCCGCCGGATGCGCCCCGGCGCGGCCGCGGTGGCCCGTGAGCCGCGGCCGGACGCCGCGGGCCGGCCGTGCCCCGCGATCGCGGGGCTGTCGCTCAGACGGCCGAAGCGCTTGGATGGGCTCCGGGGGGCTCCGTCCGAATGACCACGTCCGCGGTCGTCTCGTTCGTCGTGCTCGTCGCGGTCGCGACGGTCCGCGCGGTGCTGCCCGCCCGGACGGCGCAGGTCAGCGGATCGCGTACGTCACGGACACGCTCGCGGCGATCTCGAGCTCGCCCGGCGTGACCGGCGCGCCGTCGGCCGCCACCATCGCCTCGGCGCGGTACTTCATCAACGGGATGGGCGGCCCGGCGCCGCCCTCCTCGAGGGCGACCACCTCGCCGAGCGTCACGCCCGCCGCCTTCGCCATCGCCTCCGCCTTCCCGCGCGCGACGGCCACGGCGCGCGCGAGCGCCTGCTGACGCTCCGGCGCGGGATCGTCGCGCTCGAAGGAGAGCCCGCGCAGCGAGTTCGAGCCCGCGGCGATGACGCGCTCCAGGATCGCCCCGAGCTTCCCCAGATCGCGCACCGTGACCCGGACCTCGTCCACGACCGTGTACCCGGTGATGTCGCGCGGCTTGCCGTCGACCCACGGACGCTCCACCTGCACGTCGTGCCGCGTCGTCTGGACGTCCTTCTCGGCGACCCCGGCCTTCGCGAGGGCGTCGAGCATGCGGCGCATCTTCGCAGAGGCGTCTGCGACCGTCGGCGCGAGGACCTTCCCGGTCGCCTCCACGCCGGCGTGCACGATCGCCACGTCGGGCCGGACCCGCACCCGGCCGTCGCCCGTGACGCGGATCATGCGCTCCTGGGGCTTGCCGTCTGCGGCCGGCGCGGCGGCGGCGAGCACGGCCCCGGCGGCGGGTGACGCGAGGTCCGGCGAGGCGGCCGCGGGTGAGGCGGCGCAGGCGAGCGGCGCGAGGAGCAGGACGGCAGCGGCACGGTGCGTCATGAGCATCGGAGACCTCCGGAGCCGCCTTCATACCTCGGCGCCGGGCCGGGCTGGCGTCCGACTTTTCGGCCGGCTCGGGGTGACGCGCGCGCTCCCCGGATGGGCGCACGCCCTCCGCGCTTCGCTCGCCTAGGATGCGCCCCTTCAGATGATCGACGGCCGCCCGATCCTCGTCGTGGACGACGACAACGATCTCCGGGAGACGATCGGCGAGCTCCTCGCGGAGGAGGGCTACGACGCTCGCCTCTGCGAGAACGGACGGGTGGCCCTCGACTGCCTGCGCAAGGGCGAGCGCCCCGCCCTCATCCTGCTCGATCTCATGATGCCCGAGATGAACGGCTGGCAGTTCCGTGAGGAGCAGCTCCGCGACGCGCGGCTCGCCGGGATCCCCGTGGTCGTCATGACGGCGAGCCGGGGGTTCGAGGATCAGTCGATCACCGCGTCCGAGTTCCTGTTCAAGCCGATCGGGCTCGGAGAGCTGCTCCAGGCGGTCGAGCGGAACGTGCGCTGAGAGGGCTGACCGGAGCTCCACCGCCGCCGGGCGAACGACCGCCGGCGGGCATGGTATGACGCGCCGCGCATGATCGACGTGGGCCCGCCGGAGATCGCCCTTCTCGCGCTGGTGGCCCTCGTCGCCGGCACGGTGGACGCCATCGCGGGCGGCGGCGGGCTCCTCACCATCCCTGCGATCCTGTGGACCGGCCTCCCGCCCCACCTCGCGCTCGGCACGAACAAGGGCCAGTCGGTGTTCGGCTCGTTCGCGGCGCTGGTCCGCTTCGCGCGAGGTGGCCTGGTGGACGGCCGCCGGGCGCGCGTCACCTTTCCGATGGGGCTCGCCGGCTCCCTCGCCGGTGCGGCGCTCGTCCTCGCGACCCCTCCCTCGACCCTCCGCCCCATCGTGCTGGCGCTGCTCGCGTTCGCCGCGCTGTTCGTCGGGCTGCGCCGAGGGTCTCCCCCGCGCCTCGCGGACGCGCCGCCGCCCCGGCACGCGGCGCTCGCGGCCGCCGCGATCGCGCTCGCGATCGGCGCGTACGACGGCTTCTTCGGCCCGGGCACGGGCACCTTCCTCATCGTCGCCTTCGCGGCGCTGCTCGGCGACGGGCTCGCCCACGCCTCGGCGAGCGCCAAGGTGGTGAACTTCGCCTCGAACCTGGCCGCGCTCGCGCTCTTCGCCTCCCGGGGGGTCGTCGTCTGGCGAATCGCCCTGCCGATGGCGGCGGCGCAGCTCGCGGGCGGCTGGATCGGCGCGCACCTCGCCATCCGCCGCGGGGACGCGCTCGTGCGCCGGGTGGTGGTGGTGGTCGCGCTCGGGCTCGCCGCCAAGCTCGCCTGGGACATGCGGGGTCCATGACACGGCGCGGCGAGGCTCCCCCCTGCCCGCGGCCGCTGCTAGACTGCCCGGCTGCGAACGCACCCCCGCCGGGAGGAAGCCCCGCGATGAGCCGCAACGTCTCCGCCGAGGAAGCCCTCTCCGTCGTCAAGTCGGGCGAGCGAGTCTTCATCCACAGCGTCGCCGCGGCGCCGCAGCGGCTCGTCGACGCGCTGACCGCGCGCGCGGGCGAGCTGCGGGTGGTCGAGATCGTCTCGCTGCACACCGAGGGGCGCGCCCCGTACGTCGCGCCGGAGCACGCGAAGAGCTTCCGGGTGAACGCGCTCTTCGTGGGGGCCAACGTCCGCAAGGCCGTCGAGGAGGGCCGGGCGGACTACATGCCGGTCTTCCTGTCCGAGGTGCCGCAGCTGTTCCGGTCCGGCGTGCTCCCGCTCGACGTGGCCCTGATCCACGTCTCCCCCCCGGACCGCCATGGCTTCTGCTCGCTCGGCGTCTCCGTGGACGTCACCCGCGCCGCGGTGCAGACCGCGCGCACGGTGATCGCCCAGGTGAACCCGCGCATGCCGCGCACGCACGGCGACGGCGTCATCCACGTGGACGACATCGACTACCTCGTCGAGGTGGACGAGCCCATCCACGAGCTGCCGGAGCACGAGCTCACGGAGGCGGAGCGCTCCATCGGGCGGCACTGCGCCGAGCTCGTCGAGGACGGGGCGACCCTCCAGCTCGGCATCGGCGCCATCCCGCAGGCGACCTTCGCGTACCTCGGGGATCACCAGCGGCTCGGCATCCACACCGAGATGCTCTCCGACGGCGTCGTGGATCTCGTCGAGAAGGGCGTGATCACCGGCGAGGCGAAGAAGGTCCACCCGGGCAAGATCGTGGCGGGGTTCGCCCTCGGCACCCGCAGGCTCTACGACTTCCTCCACGACAACCCGCTCGTGGCGATGCTCGACATCGCGTACGTGAACGAGACCGCCGTCATCCGCCGCAACCCGAAGGTCACCGCGATCAACAGCGCCATCGAGGTGGACCTCACCGGCCAGGTGTGCGCCGACTCCATCGGCGACCGCCAGTACTCGGGCGTCGGCGGGCAGATGGACTTCATCCGCGGCGCGGCGCTCTCCGAGGGCGGGAAGCCCATCATCGCCCTGCCGTCCGTCACCTCCGGCGGCGAGTCGCGGATCGTGTCCTACCTGCGGCCCGGCGCGGGCGTGGTGACCACGCGGGCGCACGTCCACTACGTCGTGACGGAGCAGGGCATCGCGGATCTCTTCGGCAAGAACCTGCGCCAGCGCGCGGCTGCCCTGATCGCGATCGCGCACCCGAAGCACCGCGACGCGCTCGCCGCCGAGGCGCGCCGCCGCTTCGGGAGCTGGTGAGCGGCGCCGGGCCGGCCGCCCGTCGGCCGTGAAGTCTCCCCCCTCGGCCTCGCCGCCGCTGAAGTCACGAACACGCCCCGCGATCGTCGCGCGCGCGCCGCGCGAAAGCGCGCAGGATACGGCCGTTCGAGGCGGACTCGGACGCACCGTCCCGGTTGCGGCGAGCCCCGATCGTGCAAATTCTCAAAACGAAGCCGCCACACCGCTGTCGACGCGGGAGCGTCGCTAAGGAGCGAGGGGATGCCCGGCTCATGCGTGTTCCTCCGCGAGACCGAGGGCGGCCGGACGGTGATTCGCCTGTCCGGCGTCTTCGATCACGCATCCGCGGCCGAGCTGGCTCAGAGGCTGCAGCAGGAGGCGGCGACCGAGGTCGTGCTCGACTTCAGCCTCGTCCGCGAGTTCGCCGACCTCGGCGTGGCGGCGCTCGCCCACGGGCTGGCGGGGGGTCGCCAGCGGCTGCTCATGCGCGGGCTGCGCCAGCACCAGCTCCGCATCTTCCGCTACTTCGGCGTGGACGTGGAGGCGCTGCAGTCCGCAGCGACGTCTGCCGAGCGGGTGCCGCTCCACTGAGCGAGGGGGCGGTGGACGGCGCCCCGCGCGCCCGGCGTGCGAGCGCGCGGGCGCTTCCCTTCACATGATCTCGCGGTCTCCGCCGGCGGCGTCCTCCGTCATCCCCCGGCGAGGCTCGTCTCCGCTCTCCTCCTCCCGCACGGCGCCTTCCTCCTCCTCCGTGCCGAAGTACCCCTCGTAGTAGGGCTCCTTCCTCGGCGGCAGGTCCGTCGCCGGGGTCTCGTCCCGGCGCCCTCGCGGACGCTCTTCCTCTGGCTTTCGCGGCATGTGCTCCCCCTCGCCCACAAGGTGCGGCCGCGCGCCGCCGCCGTGAAGCGGCACCCCGTCCGCGCCGCCCGCGTTGCCGCGGCCCGCCGGGCGCACGAACGTAGGGAGAGGGGGAGCCGATGGCGCGGGCGATCTGGAGCGGGGCGCTGACGTTCGGCCTCGTGAACGTGCCGGTGAAGCTCGTCACCGCGGTGACGCAGAAGGAGGTGCGCTTCCACATGCTCCACGACGCCGACGGCGGGCGGATCCAGCTGAAGCGCTTCTGCGCCAAGGAGGACGTGGAGGTCCCCTACGAGCACATCGTGAAGGGGTACGAGCTCTCGAAGGGGAAGTACGTCGCGATCACGCCGGAGGAGCTCGAGAAGCTCGATCCCAAGGCGACGCGCACCGTCGACATCCACGACTTCGTGGAGCTCGCCGAGATCGATCCGGTCTACTTCGACAAGACCTACTACCTGGTGCCCGACGGCGGCGCCGCCAAGGCGTACGCGCTCCTGCGCGAGACCATGCGCCGCTCCGGGAAGGTGGCGATCGCGACGTTCGTGCTCCGCACCCGCGAGTCGCTCTGCTGCGTCCGGCCGATCGACGACGCGCTGGCGCTCTCCACGATGAACCGCGCCGACGAGGTCCTCCCGGTCTCGGCGCTCGAGCTGCCGGCGCGCGCGAAGCCGTCCGAGCGCGAGCTCGCCATGGCCGAGCAGCTCGTCGGCTCGCTCGCCGCCGCGTTCGAGCCGGAGCGGTACCCCGACCTCCACCGCGAGCGCGTTCTCGAGCTCGTCCGCCGGAAGGCCGAGGGCGAGACCATCGAGGCGCCCGAGCCGGAGCGCGCGCCGGCCGGGGTGGTGAGCCTCGCCGACGCGCTCTCCGCGAGCCTCGCCGCCGCTCGCCGTCGTGGCGAGGCGCCGGAGCGCGAGCGGGCCGCGGCGACGCCGGCGCGCGGCGAGCGGCGCCACCGACCCGCGGCGGCGGCGCGCACCGCCGGCAAGAAGCGCAAGGCCACCCGGAAGGCGCGCTCGTGAGTCCGCGGCGCGCAGGACCCGCGCGTGCTCAGGCGGTGGCGAAGCCGGGCCGGCAGGGATCGCGACGGCCGCCGTCGAGGGCGGCGGGCGTCGAGGTGGAGGTCGCAGGCCGCCGCCTCGTCCTCAAGAACCTCGACAAGGTCTTCTACCCGCAGGCCGGGTTCACGAAGGGCGACGTCATCGACTACTACGCCCGCGTCGCGCCGGTGCTGCTCCCGCACCTGCGCGACCGCCCGCTCACGATGAAGCGCTACCCCGAAGGCGTCGAGGGCATGTTCTTCTACGAGAAGCGCTGCCCGCGCCATCGGCCGGCGTGGGTCCACACCGAGAAGGTGTGGAGCGCGGGCAACGACGAGTTCATCGACTACTGCGTCGCGAACGACCTGCCCACGCTCGTGTGGGCGGCCAGCATCGCGGATCTCGAGCTGCACACCTCCCTCTCGCTCGCTCGCGCGGTGGACACCCCGACCCTGCTCGTCTTCGATCTCGATCCCGGGCCGCCCGCGGACGTGGTCACCTGCTGCGACGTGGCGCTCCTGCTCCGCCGCCTGCTCGCGAGGCTCGAGCTCGAGGCCTTCCCCAAGACCTCCGGCTCGAAGGGGCTCCAGCTCTACGTGCCGCTCAACGGCCCGGCGAGCTACGACGACACGAAGCCGCTCGCGCACGCCGTCGCCCAGGTGATGGAGCGGACGAACCCGGAGCTCGTCGTCGAGCGGATGACCAAGCAGCTGCGGGCCGGCAAGGTGCTCGTGGACTGGAGCCAGAACGACCCGCACAAGACGACCGTGTGCGTGTACTCCCTGCGGGCGCGCCCTCGCCCCACGGTGTCCACGCCCGTGACCTGGGCGGAGGTGGAGAAGGCGGCCCGCACCCGGCGGGGCGAGGGCCTCGTGTTCGAGGCCGCCGACGTCCTCGCCCGGGTCGAGCGGAGGGGCGACCTCTTCGAGCCGGTCCTCATCAGGCGGCAGCGCCTGCCCGGTCCTGGGACCATCGAGCGCGCGGTGGCCCGCTAGGGGGCCCGGTCCGCGGTGGGGGCGCAGCCCGCCGGCCCGGTGCGCCGCCCTCGCCCCGGGCGCAATTTCTCTGTACTCGAGCATCGCGCGCCCGACCGGCGCGGAGGGGGAGCGGATGGACCAGCATGGCCGGTTGATCGAGGCGGGCGCGGTGCGGACGCCGCCCGCCACGCCCATGGACCCGCTGCGTGCGGCGAGCGTCAAGGAGCTCGTGACGCAGCTCGCCCAGAAGGCCAGCCTGCTCGCGCGGAAGGAGGTCGAGCTCGCGAAGGTCGAGCTGAAGGCGGACCTCCGCTCGGAGATCAAGATGGCGAGCGGGCTCGGCGTCGCGGGGGTGTGCGCCCTCGTGACCCTGCAGCTCCTCCTGACGGCGGTCGTCTTCGCGCTGTTCGAGGCGGAGGTGATGCCGGGCTGGGCCGCGTCGCTGCTCGTGGCCGCGGTGGTGCTCGCGATCGGGACCGCGGCCGGGCTGTGGGGCTGGGCGAAGCGCGTGAAGAAGCCGCTCGACACCACCCGCCGCTCCCTCCAGGACAACGTGAAGTTCGCGAAGGAGCGGATCGCATGAAGGACGGATCCCCGGAGCTTGTCTCGCGGGTCTCGGGCGAGATCGACACGCTCCGCAGCGACATCGGCAACCTCGTCGCCGAGCTGGACCGGCGCCGCCACGAGCTGTTCGACCTCAAGCTGCAGGCGAAGCGCCACCCGGTCGCGCTCGCGGTGGCGGCCGCGGGAGCGGCGCTGGTGATCGGCGGGCTCGTCGCGCTCGCGATGCGCTCGCGGCGCGAGCAGCGGCGCCCGAGCCGGCGCGCGCGCGAGGTGAGCCACGCCGTCGCCCGGCTCCTCGAGCACCCCGACCGCGTGGCCGCCGAGCAGTCCACGCGCGACAAGATCCTGGTGGCGGCCGGCGTCGCGGCCGGCACCGCGGTGGCGAGGCGGCTCGTGGACCGCTTCATCGGGCCGACCCCGGCGGCGCCGCCCCGCGCCCGCGCGAACGGCCACGCCGCCCCGGTCAGGCCACGCGCGTAGCAGGGCGTCCGCGGCGCCGCGCCGCCGGGCGGGAGCGCCCGGCGGACGCCCAGGCTTCACTGCGCCCGGTCCTGGAGCCCGTGCACGCCGGTCGCCTGCGCGCAGTGAGCGCAGCAGAACGTCTTCCCCCCCGCCTCCACGCCGTGGCCGATCACGCGGCAGCCGCAGTGCGCGCAGCGCGGCGCGAGCGCCTGGATGGCGCACTCGAAGCTGTCGAACACGTGGTGCTTGCCGGCGGTGACCACCTCGAACGCCTTGTCGTACTCGTTCCCGCACACCTCGCAGCTTCCGCTCATGGTCCCTCCCTCGCCCCGCCGCCGTCCGCCCGACGTCGCGGCGCCTCCGTTGGCAGCCGCGTGGATCATGGGCATGCCGCCGCGCGCCAGCACCACCGCTGACAATCCCCTCCTCCGTGCGAAGCGTTTTGTCGGGGCAGGAGCGGAGGGCACTGGCCGGCGGCCTCGCGGCTGCTGGGTCGCCCTCCGATCCGAGCCCAGCCTCGCTCGCCGCGACGGCGGCGCGACGCGAGACGGAACGACCGAACGAGGGGGAGAGCCATGGCACGGGTGGAGAAGCACATCGAGATCGAGAAGCCGCTCCGGATGGTCTACGACCAGTGGACGCAGTTCGAGGAGTTCCCGCGGTTCATGGAGGGCGTCGAGGAGGTCCGCCAGCTGGACGACACGACGCTGCACTGGGTCGCGAAGATCGGCGGGAAGCGAGAGGAGTGGCAGTCCGAGATCGTGCACCAGATCCCGGACCAGAGCATCGCCTGGCGGCACCGCGCGGGCGCCATCAACTCCGGCGTCGTGCTGTTCACGCCGCTCGACGCGAACCGCTGCCGCGTGACGCTCGCGCTCGAGTACGACCCCCAGGGCTTCGTCGAGAAGGTCGGCGACGCGCTCGGCGTGGTGTCACGCCGCGTGGAGGGCGATCTCGAGCGCTTCAAGCGCTTCATCGAGGAGCGCGGCAGCGAGACCGGGGCCTGGCGTGGCGAGGTGCACCCCGGCGACGCCCATCCGCACTGAACGATCGCACCGGGCGCCGCGCCCCAGCTCCGGCGTCCTGAGCCTGCCGAGGGGCGCTGGAGCCTCACCCCTGCTCGGCGGGGCCCCTCGACCTCCCGCTCACCCCGAGCGTAGCGCCCGCGAAGCGGGCGCGAAGTCGAGGGGGCCCGCTTCCGCGGGCACGCGGCCGTTCGCCGCCGGAGGGCTGCGCCCTCAGGGTCCTACACGAGTGATCAACCCTGAGGGCTGCGCCCCTCGCCGACCTCGCGAGGCCGCTCGGGAACCCGCTACCTCCGCGCCATCGCGTCGAGCGCTGCGCGGACGGCGGCGAGGCCCGAGTGGAGCTGCGAGCCGTCCCAGAGCGCAGGCGTGGCCCCGCCCCCGAGGGCGGCGAGCGCGTCTCGGTGCGCGTCGAAGACGACGTTGCGGAACTGGATCGCGCCCGCGAGCCCGAGCGCGAGGACGTGCTGTCGCGCCGCGGCGGAGTCGGGCTCGGCGATGCGGTGGAAGAGCGCCGGCGCCGCCATCCGGCGCTAGATCGCCTCTGGCAGGCCCAGCGCCACCGGGCGGCGCGCCGGGACGTCCGCGTCGGAGGTGAGGCGCACCACGCGATGGCAGCCCGGATCTGCGAGCACCTTGCGGACCAGGGCCTGGTTCAGCGCGTGACCGCTCTTCACTGCGGTGAGCGCGCCGAGCACCGGCATCCCGAGCAGCGCCAGGTCGCCGATGGCGTCGAGCACCTTGTGACGAGCGAACTCGTCGGGGAAGCGCAGCCCCTCCGGGTTCAGGATCGAGAACTCGTCGATGACGATGGCGTTGTCGAGGCTGCCGCCCTTGGCGAGGCCGGCGGCCTGCATCCGCTCGATGTCGCGCCGGAAGCAGAACGTCCGCGCCCGCGCCACCTCGCGCTCGAAGGCGCGGTCCGAGAGCGCCACCCGGAACGACTGGTTCGTGACGAGCGGGTGGTCGAAGTCGGCGGTGAAGTCGACGACGAACCCGTCGGCCGGATCGAGGCGGGCGAGCTTGTCGCCGTCGCGGATCTCCACCGGCTGATCGACGACGAGGTAGCGGCGGCCGGCGCGCTGCTGCCGCGTGCCGGCCTCCTGGATGAGGCACACGAACGGCGCGGCGGAGCCGTCGACGATGGGGATCTCCGGCCCGTCCACCTCGACGCGGCAGTTGTCGATCCCCATCCCCGCGAGCGCGGCGAGCACGTGCTCGACGGTGGACACGCGGGCGGCGCCCAGCGCGACGCTCGTCGAGAGCATCGTGTCGACGACGAGGTCGTTGCGCGCCGGCACCTCGACGTCGAGGTCCATGCGCACGAAGGTGATGCCGGAGTCGGCCGGGGCCGGCGCGAGGGTCAGGGTGGCGGGCTTGCCGGAGTGGAGGCCCACGCCCGTGCAGCTCACGCGCTTGGCCACCGTCCGCTGATTCCAGTAGGTCATAGATGAGAGTCCGGCGGGCTCGGTGGCCCGGGCGGCACCCTTCCGAGCAATCGATGTGCCAATCACCCCGAAATCCGGCCGGTTTTCGCCCCGGCGTAGGCGTGCTGCAACCCCTCGTAGCTGCGGATGAATTTGCTCGTCTCCGGCAAGCGCTCGTCCGCCGTGAGGCGCCGAGCCTCTCCCACCCCATCCGCCTGTCGCGAGACCGCGACATCCGTGTCAGGCGGGCACGCGTGAACGACTATTTTCGGGGCGGCGCCTTATAGCACGCACGCCCCGAGGCCAGCGCGTGATCCCACTCAAAGACGACACCCCGCTCGAGCGCACACCGGTCGTCACCATCGCCTTCATCGTCGTCAACGTCCTCGCCTTCCTCTGGCAGATCGACGCGCTCGCGCTCCCCGCGATCGCGGCCTCTGGGGGAGACGTGGTCGGGCACATGAGCGAGCGGCTCAACGCGTCGGCGCTCCGCGGCGGAGCCATCCCCTACGAGATCCTCACGCTGACCGACACCTGGCCGCGCGCGTTCGTGCCGGTCCCGCTCACGATCCTCACGAGCATGTTCCTGCACGGTGGGCTCGTGCACCTCGGGTCGAACATGCTGTTCCTGTGGATCTTCGGGAACAACGTCGAGGACGCGCTCGGGCGCGGCCGGTTCGTCGCCTTCTACTTCGCGTCCGGCGTCGTGGCGGCGCTCGCGCAGAGCGTCGCGTCCGCTGCGAGCGGAGACGTGTGGGTGCCGATGGTGGGCGCGAGCGGCGCGATCGCGGGCGTGCTCGCGGCGTACATGACCCTCTTCCCCCGCGCGCGCGTGCTCTCCGCGCTCATCATCTTCATCTTCGTCCGGCTCGTGGCGGTGCCGGCGTCCTTCTTCATCGGGCTCTGGTTCGTGCTGCAGCTCCTGTCGGTGGTCTTCGGCGGCTCGCCGGGCGTGGCCGTGATCGCGCACGTGTTCGGGTTCGTGGCCGGGTGGCTGCTCGTGCGCGTCATGGGCCGGCGGTCGACCTGGCGCGCGCGCCGAGTGAGCTGGTGACCTCGCCGCGTCGGGAGAGCGAAGCCCGGTGACGGGCGTGGGTTCGAGGCCGGGGTCGCGGTCGGGGTCGGGGTCGAGGTCGGGGTCGGGGTCGGGGTCTCTCGATTCATCACATCCCACGGCGACAGCGCACGCCTGCGGGCAGGTCGTGTGCCGTCGCCCGTGATGGGGCTCGGGCATCGAGGGGAGAAGCGCCCGGTTCCCGGCGCGCCTCTGCCCATCACGCGGTGCGTCTTCACCGGCGTCGGCGCGAGGACTGGACGAGCGGGCAGAGCAGGTCCGAGGAAGTTGCGCGCCGCTCGGCCGACGGCGGCATTCACTAGGAGTCCCTGCTATCTCCAGCGACAGCGCTTGCGGGCCACTCGAGTCCCAGTTGCGGTGGGTGAACGTTGCCCTCTTGACGAGGTTCGAGACGAAACGCGCTCACACGTCTTCGGCGCGTCGGGAACACGCTCCTCGCGAGCGTAGGCAGGGCGCGCCGTGCGCGTCCGGCGCGCCGCGTGGACGGCGAAGGGGCGGGCCCGGAAAGCGGCGCAGGCGCGATCCTGGTGCGTCTCGGGAGGTGCGGAAATCGCGTGTTACGAAGGGTGCACAGGAGGTGCACCATGCCCGCGATCACCCCTTCCGCCCTCGACTCGACCCTCCTCGCCCAGCGCCTGCGCGAGCTCGCAGGCCAGGAGCGCGACGTTCAGGTCGAGTTCCTCCTCCACCTCGAGGTGTTCGATCGCCGCCGCGCCTACGTGGAGGCCGGCTACCCCTCGCTCTGGGCGTATTGCCTGGAGGTGCTCCACCTGCGCGAGGGCGCGGCCGGGCGACGCATCCAGGCGATGCGGGTGCTGCGCCGGTTCCCCAGCCTCGAGGACGCCCTGCGAGATGGCCGCCTTTGCATCTCCACCGTCCAGCTGCTCGGCCAGGTGCTGACCGAGGAGAACCTGCCCGACCTCGTCGCCCGGGCCGCGTACCGCACCAAGGCGGAGGTGGATCACCTCGTCGCCTCGCTCCAGGCGCGCACCGCTCCGCGGGCGGGCGTGCGCAAGCTGCCCGACCGCGCCTCAGCAGCGAGCGCCCCGGCGCTGCCGCTGGCGACAGTCCATGCCCGACCTGCCGAGCCGCAGGAGGCGATCCACGCGCCGCCAGCGGCTGCTGGTGGGTCGCTGCCGCCCACGGTCTCCGCGCTGCCCGACGTTCCCCGCCCGAAGACGCGGGCGGAGACCCGCGCCGTGAGCGAGAGCGGCTGGTCGCTGCGGGTCACCATCGACCGGGGCTGCAAGGAGGACCTCGAGACGCTCACCGCGCTGCTCTCGCACAAGATCCCGGACGGCGATCTCGCGGCGGTGCTCCGCGAGGCCATCCGCTGCGCCGTCGAGAAGCACGGCAGGCGCAAGGGCGCGGTCGCGCCGCAGCGGCAGCGGAAGGCGGACCGGGACCCACGGCCCTCTGCCGAGCCCGCCGCGCCCACGAGCACGATCCCGGCGATAGTGCGGCTCGAGGTCTGGAAGCGCGACGGCGGACGCTGCGCGTGGGTCGCTCCGGACGGGCGGCGCTGCAACAGCCGCTGGCAGCTGGAGCTCGACCACATCCAGCCGCAGGCCCTGGGCGGACCCTCGACGGTCGAGAACCTCCGGGTCGCCTGCAAGTCCCACAACACGTTGCACGCCGAACAGACCTACGGGCGCGAGCACATGGACCGCTTCCGGCGCGGAAACCTCGCCGAGCGCCGGGGCATGCCGGCGCCAGCTGCCATTCAGCAGGGCTTGTGGGCAACGTGACCGCGCTCGACGGAACGGGAGCAACTCCGGCCGCAGCGCCTTCCGGCGACGCGGCGGACGCGCGGCGACGCCGCCCCTCCGGCCCCTCGTAGGCCGCTTTCCCTCGCTCGTACTGCTCCCTCGCGCGTGCCCACCGCGGGCGCGCGGTCGGCACCTCGTCCCGAGTCCAGGACGAGCCGATGTGATGAATGACAAGCGTCGGGGTCGCGGTCGGGGTCGCGGTCCGAGGTCGGCGGTCGCGGTCGCGGTCGCGGGTCCGAGGTCGGCGGTCGGCGGTCGCGGTCGCGGTCGAGGTCGCGGTCGCGGTCGGGGTCGGGGTCGGGGTCCGAGGTCGGCGGTCGCGGTCGCGGTCGCGGTCGCGGACCTAGATCAGCGATCCCTGCTTGCCCTGCGGCCGCTCCCGCCCGAGGTGCGCGTAGGCGGGCGGTAGCGCCACGCGGCCGCGCGGCGTGCGCGCGAGGAAGCCCTCGCGCACGAGGAACGGCTCGTACACGTCCTCGAGCGTGTCGCGCTCCTCGCCCACCGCCGCGGCCACGGCGTCGATCCCGACCGGCCCGCCGCCGAAGGTGTCGAGCACGACCGCCAGGATGCGGCGATCCATGGCGTCGAGCCCGCGCCCGTCCACCTCGAGGCGCTCCAGCGTCGTCTCGACGATCTCGCGGGTGAGCGTCCCGTCCCCCTCGACCTGCGCGAAGTCGCGGGCGCGCTGCAGCAGGCGGATGGCGATGCGCGGCGTGCCGCGGGCGCGCCGCGCGAGCTCCTCGGCGCCGGCGGGGTCCACCGGGAGCGCGAGCTTCCGCGCCGCCCGCACCGCGATCTCGCGGAGCTCGGTGGGCTCGTAGTAGCCGAGCCGCTCCTGGATGGGGAACCGGTCGCGGAGCGGGCTCGCGAGCAGCCCGGTGCGCGTGGTCGCGCCGACGAGCGTGAAGCGCTCGAGCTTCATCTCCATCGTCTGCGCGCCCAGCCCCGCCCCGAGGACCACGTCGAAGCGGTAGTCCTCCATCGCCGGGTAGAGCGCCTCCTCCACCGCCGGCGAGAGCCGGTGGATCTCGTCGATGAAGAGGATGTCGCGCGGCGCGAGGGCGGTGAGGAGGCCGGCGAGGTCGCCCTTCTTCACCAGCGCCGGGCCGCTCGTGACGTGCAGCGCGACCCCCAGCTCGCGGGCGAGGATGTGCGCGAGCGAGGTCTTGCCGAGGCCCGGCGGGCCGGAGAGGAGCACGTGATCGAGCGCCTCGCCCCGCGCGCGCGCGGCCTTCGCGTACACGCGGAAGTTCTCGACCAGCTTCTCCTGCCCGACGTACTCCTCGAACGTCGCCGGCCGGAGCGACTGCTCGAGCCGCTCCTCGCCCTCCTGCGATCCCGGGGAGACCTCGCGCACGGGCTTCAGGGTCATGAGGGTGGCACGCTACCACGCGGGTCCGACGCGGCAGCCGCGCCGACTCTTCGGATCCCGTGCTGACGCTGCCGCGAGGGAGGGTGCCCTTTCACGAGGCGGAGCCGATCGTGACGTGCAGGGCGACCCCTCAGCGAGGATTTCTTCCGCACGAGACGCTCGGGTCCCGCAGCACCACGGTTCCGTCGTCCGCGCCGAACCGCAGCGCGAGTCGCTCGACGAGGCGATCCTGAAGGTCGCATAGGACTCGCGACGGTGCATCCGACACCCCTATCGACACGAAGTACCCGTCGTCCGCGCTCGTGAGGTGGAGGCTCACCATGGGTCGCGCGAGAATGTCCTCCGGCCAGCAAGCGAGCAACTCGTGGCCGTCCTTCGGCGCCTCGCACCGGAGGCGGCCCATCGCGGCGACGTCGCGGACCGCGTCTTCGGCCGCGCGCCGCTGCGCTGCGGCCGCCTCGCCGGGTTCCGCCGCAGGGGGGCGTACAGCGATCCGGGCACCGTGCGTGCACGCGCAGAGCAGCGCGACAGACGCGAGCGCGAGCGGACGTGGGATGGAACTCATGACGGAATCTTCCCAGAGGATGTCCGCGGCGCCAAACGCTCTCAGCCAGACACGGGAGGTGACTCGTCACACCGACCGGGATCTGCCGCCATGGTTCGTCGTCCTCTCCGAACGGGATCCAGGCTCCCGCGAGCGTGTCGCGGCGCCGCTGCGAGGTGAGGCGGGCGCCCGCGCCCGTTCGATCACGGCGGCTCTCGCCGCGATCGGCTCACCCGCGCCGAGCTCGAGACGTGGTTCCGCGGCGGGGAGCCGGAGGCGGACGCCTGCGAGCAGCTCCTCGCGTGGGCGGCGCGGGCCCGGGGCAGCCTCGATCTCGCGATAGGCGAGGGGCTCGACGCGCTCAGGCACGGGGACCGGCTGGCGGAGCTGGGCTATCACCTCGAGGACTACGCCCGCGAGGTCCTGGACCTCGGCAAGCGCTCCGCCGAGAACCTCGCCCGGCTCGCGGCCGACCTGCGCACCCGTCCCCTCCTCCGCGACGCGCTGTGGTCCGGGCGCGTCCGGCTCCGAGCCGCGGAGACGGTGCTGCCGGTCGCGATCGGCGAGGCCGAGGCGCTCTGGGTCGAGCGCGCGCGCGTGCAGACGGTCCGGGAGCTGGAGGAGGCGGTCCGCGTGGCGCGGGCGGAGCCGAGCGAGTCCGAGGAGGACTGGGTCAGGCTGCGCACGCATCTGCCGCCGGACGAGCGGCTCATCGTGGACGAGGCCCTCGCCGCCGCCCGCGGAGAAATGCCAGCCTCGACCCGGATCGAGCAGCTCGAGGCGCTCGCGCAGGAGTACCTCGCCGAGTTCTCCACGGACGCGGACTCCGACGCGACGCCCCCGCTGGGGCCAGGGTTCCGGGCGTACGGCCCCGGCTCGCGACCCGGCGCGGTTGGCGACGAGACGGAACGCTGGGCGGAGCTCCCCCCGGTCTCGGAGCTCGCCGCGCCGGACGTCCCGTTCGAGGAGACCTCGGACGGCGCAGGAGATCGACGCTCGGCTCCGCGCGCTCGCCCGCCTGCGCGCGGGGTGGGATCGGCTCATCGGGTTCTGCGGGTTCGCCGTCAAGCGGAGCGGGATGCACGGCCTGCTGGGCTACGACGGCTTCCGCCGGTACGTGGAGGAGCGGCTGGGGCTCCCTGCGCGCGCGGTGGAGCAGCGCGTCGCCCTCGAGAGGCGGCTCTGGGAATCCCCGGCGCCGAGGGAGGCGCAGGGACGCGGCGTGTCGTACGAGAAGCTGCGGGTGCTGGCGCGCTTGCCCGAGACCGACATCGGTCCGTGGATTCCCCGGGCACTGGATGCGACGTGCATCGCGTTGAGGCATGACGTGGAGGGCGAGCGCGAGCGGCAGACACGTTTCATCCTAGATGCGTGCGCGCCAGGAGCTGCTCGCTCCGCTGCCCCGCCGGGTGGCGATGCTGCTCGCGGCCGCCATCGAGGGCGTCCGGGAGCGGTTCGGGCGGGTGCTCTCGACGGGGAGGTGCCTCGCCATCATCGCGTTCCACTTCCTCGCTTCGTGGGGACGCGCGGGAAGACGCTCGAAGACGCGCTCGCAGAAGGTCCGCGAGCGGGATCGGGGCTGGTGCCAGGTCCCGGGTTGCAGCCACCGCGCCGCCCACTCGCACCACATCGACTTCCGCTCGCGCGGCGGCAGCGACGATCCGGAGAACCAGGTCGGCCTGTGCGCCTTCCATCACCTGCGCTGCATCCACGGCGGCATTCTCGCCGTGTTCGGACGGGCGCCGGACGCGCTCGTCTGGATGCTGGGTGGGAGGGTCTGGAACGGACCTGCGGTCGTGGGCGCCGACGCCGAGCCGCTGGCGAGCTGAACCGTCCGCGTCCCCCATTCGCAACGCTTGCGCGCGTCGCGTCGGACGCTCAACCCCGCAGCCGCTTCAGCGCCTCGCGGAGCAGCTCGTCGAGCTTCTTCCCCTCCGCCTCGTCGCGCAGCGCGTCGGCGGCGGCGTCGGCCTGGGGCGGCTTGTAGCCGAGGTTCACGAGGGCCTGGCGGAGCTGCTCGACCACGCCCGCGCCGGGCTTCGCCCGCGCGGGGCCCGCGGCGCGCGCCAAGAGCGCGAGCTTCTCCTTCAGCTCGACGACGAGCCGCTCCGCGGTCTTCTTGCCGATGCCGGGCACCTTGGTGAGCCGCGCCACGTCGCTGCCCGCGACCGCCTGGGCGAGCTCGCGCGCGTCGATGCCGGAGAGGATGTTCTGCGCCGCGCGCGGCCCGACGCCTTTCACGTCGATGAGCGCGCGGAACACCGCCTCCTCGTCCTCGCTGGCGAAGCCGTACAGCTCGATCGCGTCCTGCCGGACGTTGGTGAAGATCCGCAGCGTGCCGTCGCCGCCCTGCGGCGGCAGGCCGGCGAGCGAGACGGCCGACAGGTGCACGAGGTAGCCGACCCCGCCCACGTCGAGCACGACGTGATCCGCGCCCTTCTCCGCCACCTTCCCCGCGAGGCGCGCGATCACGCGAGCCCCCGGTGATCGCGCCGCGAGGGCCGCAGCCGCGCGGCGGCGAGGGCGGCGCGCTCACGGGCGGGCGGGAGCGCGAGGGGGCGGGCGCGGCCGGCGACGCCGGGCACGGAGACGGCGACGTTCCGGACCGCGGGCACGGCGAGCCTGCCGGCGCGCCGCGCGAGGTGGCAGACGGCGAGCGCGAGCGCGTCGGCCTCGTCGGAGAGGCCGGGGGTCGCGCCGAGGAGCATGTGGGCGGTGCGGATCATCTGGTCCTTCGTCGCGCGGCCGGAGCCGGTGAAGGCGAGCTTCACCTCCGAGGGCGCGTACTCGAAGACGGGGAGCCCGGCCTGCGCGGCCGCGGCGAGGGCGACCCCGCGGGCCTGCCCGAGCACGAGCGCGGAGCGCACCGAGGCGCCCGAGAAGACCTGCTCGATGGAGCACTCGGCTGGCCCGGCGCGGCGGATCACCTCGGCGAGGCCGTCGAGGATGCGCGCGAGCCGCTCGGCCACAGGGCGCTCCGCCCTCGGGGCGAGCACGCCCGAGGCGACGACCACGAGCCGGGTCCCCTCGCGCGCGACGACGCCGTAGCCGCAGCGGCGCGAGCCAGGGTCGATCCCGAGGGCGATCACGAGGGCAATCTAGCAGAGGGCGGGCGGGGGTCCAGCGCGCGCCGGTCCCCGCCTCATGCGGCGCGCGGCGGGGCGGGCCGGGCCGGCGGAGCGGCGCGGCCGCGCGCCAGCGACGCCGCCGCGGCGAGCAGCGCCAGCCCCGCGCCGGCGCGGAGGGCGAGCGCGTAGCCCGCGAGGAACGCCTCGCCGCGCGCGCCCGGCCCGGCGCGCAGCGCGAAGAGGACACCGGCGAGCCCCACGCCGAGGGCCATCCCGGCGTTGCGGGCCGTCGCGAGCAGTCCTCCGCCCGAGCCGAGCCGGCCGCGCGGGAGCGCGCCCATCACGAGCGCGCTGTTCGGGGCCTGGAAGAGCCCCATGCCCGCGCCGCAGAGCGCCAGCCGCGCGGCGACCGAGGCCACCCCTCCGTCCGCCCGGGCGGAGGACAGCGCGACCAGGCCGGCCGCGACGAGCAGCATCCCGGCGGCCGGGAGGCGGCGCTCCCCGAAGCGATCGGAGATCCATCCCGCGAGCGGGGACGCCACCGAGAGCGCCAGCGGAACGGCGGCGAGGACGAGCCCGAGCGCGCCCGGCGCGAGCCCGAGCACGCGCGCGAGGAAGAACGGCGTCAGGAACGTCTGCGAGAACATGGCCGCATAGGAGAGCAGCCCCGCCGCGAGGCCCCACGAGAAGGTAGGGATCCGGAAGAGGGCGAGATCGAGCAGCGGCCCGCCCGCGGTCCCGCCGCCGCGCGCGAGCACGCGCAGCGCCCAGGCGGCCCCCGCCAGCCCGATCGGCAGGTTCACGTAGAAGATCCAGCGCCACGAGAGGTGCGAGAGGATGAGCCCGCCGAGCGGCGGCCCCGCGGTGAGCCCGAGCGCCACGACGGTGCCCACCGCCCCGAGGGCGCGCCCGCGCACGGTGGGCGGGAAGGCCGCGGTGACGATCGCGGGCCCGATCGCCATCATGGCGCTCGCGCCGAGCGCCTGGACCACCCGCGCCGCCACGAGCGCGCCGAGCCCGCCCGCGAGCCCGCACAGCGCCGACCCGGCCGTGAACACGAGCAGCCCGCCGGCGTAGAGCGCGCGGTGCCCGAGGCGATCGCCGAGCCGGCCGAGCGGGACGAGGGTGGCGGTGATGGCGATGAGGTAGCCGTTCACCACCCACTGCAGCGGCCCCACCTCCGCCCCCAGCTCGCGCGCGAGCGTGGGGAGCGCGACGTTCACGATGTTGCCGTCGAGCGTCGCCATGACGGTGCCGACGGCGACGACGGAGAAGGCGAGCCAGCCCTGGGGGCGAGGGGTGGGGTCGGGAGGGCGTGGGGACATGGCAGCGAGGTCGGGTCGGCGGTCCCTCGACTCCGCTCCGGGATGATCGGCCTCGAGAGATCCGGTCGAGGTCGGGGTCGGGCTCGGGCTCGGGCTCGGGCTCGGGCTCGGGCTCGGGGTCGGGTCGGGGTCGGGGTCGGGGTCGAGGTCGGGGGCGGGGTCGGGGTCGGGGTCGGGAGTCGAGGGCGGGGTCGAGGGCGGGGTCGAGGTCGAGGGCGGGGTCGAGGTCGAGGTCGGGGTCGGGGTCGAGGGCGGGGTCGAGGGCGGGGTCGAGGGCGGGGGCGGGGGCGGGGTCGAGGTCGGGGGTCGGGGTCGGGGTCGGGGTCGGGGTCGGGGTCGGGGTCGGGGTCGAGGTCGGGTCGAGGTCGAGGTCGAGGTCGAGGTCGAGATCGGGGGCGGGGTCGGGGTCGAGGGCGGGGTCGAGGTCGAGGTCGAGGTCGGGGTCCGGGCGTCTACTGGGAGGACGGCGGGAACAGCGTGGGGTGATGCGCGAGCACGGTACGCCGGAGCCGCGGGAGAGCGAGGTGGAACACGCCGCTCGCCACGAGCACCACGGCGGCGCCGGTCGCGAGGGTGCGGGGCGCGCCGAAGCGGCTCGCGGCGAAGCCGGCGGCGAGGGCGCCGAAGGGCGTCACGCCCACGAACAGCGTCGAGAAGAGCCCCATGACGCGCCCCCTCATGTCCGCCGGCGCGAGCCCCTGCAACAGCGTCATCGTCCCCGCCATCTGCGTGATGAAGCCGAACCCGGCCACCGCGAGCGCGGCGGCGGCGACGAGCGGTTGGCGGGAGAACGCGAGGGCGAGGAGCCCCGCCCCGAGCAGCGTCGCCCCGAGCGCCACGCGGCGGCCGAGGCCCGCGAGGCCCTTGCGCAGGAGGAGCCCCACGGCGCCGGCGAGCGCGCCCACCCCGGCGCAGCCGAGCAGGACCCCGTACAGGCCAGCGCCCCCTTGGAGGACCTCGGACGAGAGGACCGGGAGGAGCGCCTGGTACGGCATGGCGAAGAAGCTCGAGACGGCGAGGAGCGCGAGCAGCGCGCGCACGTGGGCGGTCCTCCCCGCGTACGCGAGCCCCTCGAGCAGGTGCGCGCGGCGGCTGCCCTCCGGCTTCGGCTGCGGCGGCGGGCGCATCACCCAGAGCGCACGGTAGGTGCCCGCGAAGGAGAGGGCGTTCAGCGCGAAGCACCAGCCCTCCCCCACGGCGGCCACGAGGCCGCCCGCCAGCGCCGGGCCGACGATGCGCGCCGCGTTGACGATCGAGGAGTTGAGCGCGATCGCGTTCGGCGCGTCGGGGCCGGCGAGGTCTGCGAGGAGGGCCTGGCGCGCGGGGATCTCGAACGCGTAGGTGAAGCCGAGCATCCCGGCGAGCACCACCACGTGCCAGGGCTGCACCGCGCCGCCGAGCGTGAGGGCGGCGAGGAGCACCGCCTGGACGATGGCGTTCGTCTGCGTCGCGAGGACGATGCGCCGGCGCGGGTGGCGGTCGGCGATGGACCCCGCCCAGATGCCGAACAGGAACACCGGCACCTGGCCGAGGAAGCTCACGATCCCGAGCAGCTCGGAGGAGCGGGTGAGGCGCCAGATCAGCCACGACTGGGCGACGCTCTGCATCCAGGTGCCGGCGAGCGAGACCGCCTGCCCCGCGAAGAAGAGCCGCAGGTCGCGCTTGCGCAGGGAGCGGAGGGCGTCGGGCCAGCGCATCTTCCTCCGGCGTGGGGGTTGCGGCGTGCGGCGGGCGCGTGCCCTCGGCGGCGCGGCCCGGTCGAGCCCGACGCCGGGCGGTGGCTAGAGCTGGAGCTGCGCGCCCATCTCGACCACGCGGTTCGGCGGCAGCCCGAAGAACGCGCTCGCCGTCTGGGCGTTGCGCGACATGATGATGAAGAGCCGCTTGCGCCAGCGCGCCATCTTGGAGGGCCCCGTCGGCAGCAGCGTCTCGCGGCCGAGGTAATAGGTGGTCTCCATCGGCTTCAGCTCGATGCGCGGCCCGTCGAGCTTGCGGTGCGGCAGCGAGGCGAACATCGCCGGGACGTCCGGGGTCTCCATGAAGCCGTAGCGGGCGATCACCTGGATGAAGCCCGAGCCGAGCTCCTTCACCGTCACCCGCTCCGCGTCGCGGACGCTCGGGATCTCCTCCGACATGATCGACGTGAGCACCACCCGCTCGTGGAGCACCTTGTTGTGCTTCAGGTGGTGCAGGAGCACGGGCGGTACGGTGCCGGTGTTTCCGGTCATGAACACGGCGGTGCCGGGGACCCGCTGGGGCTTGCGGCGCGCGATGTCCTCGAGGAACACGTCGAGCGGCAGGCCCGCGCCGCGCATCAGGTCCGCGAGCCCCTCGCGGCCCCGCTTCCAGGTGGAGAGCAGCGTGAACACGAACGCGGCGGCGGCGAGCGGGAACCAGCCGCCCTCCTCCACCTTGACGATGTTCGCGCCGAAGAACGCGAGGTCCACGAGCAGGAACAGGAGCGTGAGCGGCCAGGCGCGCCAGCGAGGCCACCGCCACAGGTCGCGCGCCACCCTGTGGAACAGGAGCGTGGTGATGGCCATCGTGCCGGTCACCGCGATGCCGTAGGCGGCGGCGAGGTTCGAGGAGCTCTTGAACCCGAGCACCAGGGCGATGGTCGCCGCGCCGAGCAGCGCGTTCACCTCCGGGACGTAGATCTGGCCGATCTCGGTCGAGGAGGTGTGCCGGATGGTGACGCGCGGGGAGTAGCCGAGCTGCACCGCCTGGCGCGTGAGGGAGAAGGCGCCGGAGATCAGGGCCTGGGACGCCACGATCGCCGCGGCGGTGGCGACGGCGATCATCGGGTATAGCGCCCACCCGGGCACGAGCAGATAGAACGGGTTGCGCGCCGCCTGCGGATCGTGGAGCAGGATCGCGCCCTGCCCCATGTAGTTGAGCATCAGCGCCGGCATGGCCACGAGGAGCCAGGCGAAGCGGATCGGGCGCTTCCCGAAGTGGCCCATGTCCGCGTAGAGCGCCTCGCCGCCGGTGATGACCAGCACCACGCCGCCGAGGACGAGGAAGCCGTGCCAGGAGTTCCGCGCGAAGAAGGCCACCGCGTGGGTGGGCAGGACCGCCTGCAGGATCGTGGCGTCGAAGAGGATCCCGCGCACGCCGAGGATCGCGATGCAGAGGAACCACACCAGCATCACCGGCCCGAACACCGCCCCGACGGCGGCGGTGCCGCGGCGCTGGATGAAGAACAGGAGCGCGAGGATGCCGACGGTGACCGGCACCACCCAGTGCTCGAGGGCCGGCGCGGCGACCGAGAGCCCCTCCACCGCGCCCAGGACCGAGATGGCGGGCGTGATGACGCCGTCGCCGTAGAGCAGCGCCGCCCCGAACAGCCCCAGGATGATGAGGAGCTGCTTGCCGCTCCGGCGCACCTCGTGCTTCCCCACCAGCGCGAGGAGGGCCAGGATCCCGCCCTCGCCCCGGTTGTCGGCGCGCATGACGAAGGACAGGTACTTGAACGTGACGACGAAGGTCATCGCCCAGAACACGAGCGACAGGACACCGAGCACGTTCGCTGGGGTGGCCTGGACGCCGTGGTGCCCGGTGAAGCACTCCTTCAGCGCGTACAGCGGGCTCGTGCCGATGTCGCCGTAGACGACGCCGAGGGCCCCCAGGGCGAGCTTCGCGAGGGCGGAGCCCGTCGCGGGAGGGCGGTGGCCATGGGCCGGCAACGCCGTCACCGCGGCCTCCGCCGCCGGAGAGGGCGGCGGGGTCGGTACGACTTCGGGACCGGCGCGTGACGAAGGGTTGTCGGACATCCGGGGTCCAGCGAGGGTCGGGAGGTAAACATGTCGCGCCCCTCGCGTCGAGAGGCTACGGCGCGATCGGGTCCATGCCTCCGGGGTTCCTGAGGATTCCGGCGCCGGGAGCCGCTCGGCCGCAGGCGTCGCACGCACTTCGAGTATAACCCGGCGCCTCGCGCGAAGGCTTTTTGCCTGACCCTTTAGTGGCATCGGCAGCGTGAAAGTGGTCCGTCGCGACGCGTGCCTCTCGGGCTGCGGGCCCTGGGTCGGTCGGGTATGTTCCCGCCCCCCGTGGCCGCCCCTGCACTGCCCCTGCGCGCCGAGCTGTCCGCGCTCGTGCGCCTCGCCCTGCCGCTGGCGATCGCCCAGGGCGGCCAGGCGCTCATGGGCGTCGTGGACACCGCCGTCGTCGGCCGGGCCGGGGCGCTCCCTCTCGCCGGCGTCGGCCTCGGCAACGCGCTCTTCATGGCGCTCGCCGCCTTCGGCATGGGGGTGATGCACGGCCTCGACCCGCTCATCTCGCAGGCGCTCGGCGCCGGGGACGGGCTCCGCGCGCGCCGCCTCCTGTGGCAGGGCACCTGGCTCGCGCTCGCGCTCGCCGCGGCCCTCGCGCTCCCCTTCGCCCTCACGCCCGCCGCCCTCGAGCCGCTCGGCATCGGCCCGGACGTGGCGCGCGAGGCGGGCCGCTATCTCCTGTGGCGACTCCCCGGCCTCCCCTTCTTCTTCCTCTTCTTCTCCGGCCGCGCCTATCTGCAGTCGCACGGGCTCGCGCGCCCCATGGTCGTCGCGACGGTGGTCGCGAACCTGCTCAACGTGCCCGCCGACCTGCTGCTCGTGCTCGGCGGCGCGGCGCTCCCCGCCGTCGCGGGGCCGCTCCGGACCATCCCGCCGCTCGGCGCGGCTGGCGCCGCGATCGCGACGAGCCTCTGCGCCGCCGCGCAGGCGGCGCTCATCGCCCTCGCCGCCCGCGCCGTGCCCCGCCCCGCGGGGCGGCTGTCGCGCGCGCCGGACGGGGTCGCGCTCCGCGCCGCGCTCGCGGTCGGGGTCCCCATCGGCCTGCACATGGGGGCCGAGGTGGGGATCTTCGCGCTCGTCGGGTTCCTCGCCGGCCGCTTCGGCGCCCTGCCCATCGCGGCGCACCAGCTCGCCATCTCCATCGCGAGCCTCACCTTCACCGTCGCCATCGGCTTCGGGAACGCGGGCTCGGTGCGCGTGGGCTGGGCGGTCGGCCGGCGCGACCGGGCCGCGGTCCGCCGGGCGGGGCTCGCCGCGTTCGGCGCAGGGGCGGCGCTCATGACCGTCTCCGGGCTCGTCTTCTTCCTCTTCCCGCGCGCCCTCGCGCGCGCGATGACCGACGATCCCGTGCTCGTGGAGGCGGCGGTGCCGCTCCTGCGCATCGCCGCGCTGTTCCAGCTCTCCGACGGCGTCCAGGGGGTCGGCGCTGGCGTGCTGCGCGGCGCGGGCGAGACGCGCTTCACCTTCGCCGCGAACATGGTCGGCCACTGGGCGCTCGGCTTCCCGGCGACCGTGGTCCTCGGGTTCACGATGGGGCTCGGCGTCACCGGGCTGTGGTGGGGGTTCGTGCTCGGCCTCACGGCCGTGGCGGCGAGCCTGTTCCTCCGCTTCCTCCGCGTCTCCGCGCGCGAGATCGTCCCGCTGGCGGAGCGGGTGCCCCTCGAGGCCGGCTGACCGCCCGCGGCAGGCTCCGGCCCCGGCCGCCGGCGGGGGTTAAGCTCCCGGAGATGCGCCTCGCCTCGCCGCAGCCGTACGAGGACCTCGGCCACACCGCCGACGTGGGCGTGCGCGTGCGCGGGGCGACCGCCGAGGAGGCGCTCGCGCGGCTCGTCCTCGCCTTCGCCGCGCTCGCGACCGGCGGCAGGGAGGTCGCGGTCGAGCGCGAGGAGCGCGTCGCCGTCGCCGGCGGTCCCGAGCTCGCCGGCACCGCGGTGGCGCTCCTGCGCGAGCTCCTCTACCGGCTCGCGACCGAGGCGCTGGTGCCGGCGGCCTGCGAGATCGTGCGCGCGGACGCGGACGGCGTCGAGGCGCGGGTCGCGTTCGGGCGGCGCGATCCCGAGCTTCACGCCGAGGGCGCCGACCTCAAGGCGGTGACGTGGCACGCCGCCCGCCTCGAACGAGAGGGCGCCGGCTGGGTGGCCCAGGCGGTGTTCGACATCTGATCACGGGGGCTGCGCCCCCGCCCCGCTCGGCTTAACAACCAGCACATGCAGCTACGGCGGATCGAGGGCGATCTGTGGGAGATCCCGCGCGAGGGGCGGATGCGCGTGCCGGGCCGGGTGTACAGCGCGGGGCCGCCCGCGCCCGACGACCCCGCGCTCCAGCAGGTCGCGAACGTGGCGCACCTCCCCGGCATCCTCCGCTTCTCCCTGGCGATGCCGGACATCCACTGGGGGTACGGGTTCCCCATCGGCGGCGTCGCGGCGATGGACGTCGAGCGCGGCGCGGTCTCGCCCGGCGGCGTCGGCTACGACATCAACTGCGGCGTGCGCGTCCTCACCACCGCGCTCGAGGAGGAGGACGTCCGGGCGAGGCTGCACGCCGTCACCGCCCAGCTCTTCCGCGACGTCCCCACCGGCGTGGGGGCGAGCCGGGCGATCCCCACCCTGTCGGACCGCGAGCTGGACGAGGTGCTGGAGGGAGGCGCGCGCTGGGCGGTGCGGCGCGGCTTCGCCGCCGCGAGCGACGACGCGGAGCGCTGCGAGGAGGGCGGGCGGCTCGCCGGCGCCGACGCGTCCGCGGTGAGCGCGCGGGCGAGGGCGCGCGGGGCGGACCAGCTCGGCACCCTCGGGAGCGGCAACCACTTCCTGGAGGTGGACCGGGTGGCCGAGGTCTACGATCCGCAGGCCGCGGAGGCGTTCGGGCTCGTGCCGGGCCGCGTCGCGCTCCAGATCCACTCCGGCTCGCGCGGGCTCGGCTACCAGGTGTGTGACGAGTTCGTCGCGGAGATCGCGCGGCGCCGCCCCGAGTTCGGCCCCGACTACGCGGACCTGCCCGACCCGCAGCTCGCCGCGGCGCCCATCGGGAGCGCGCTCGGCCAGCGCTACCTCGGCGCGATGCAGGCGGCGGCCAACTTCGCGTGGGCCAACCGGCAGGTCATGACCGGCCTCGCCGTCCGGGCCCTCCTCCACGTCCTGCGGATCTCCGAGCGCGACCTCGGCGCGCGGGTCCTCTACGACGTCTGCCACAACGTGGCGAAGCTCGAGGAGCACGACATCGAGGGCGCGCGCCGGCGCGTGCTCGTCCATCGCAAGGGGGCCACGCGCTGCTTCGGGCCCGGCGACGCCCGCGTCCCCGAGCCCTACCGCGGCGTGGGCCAGCCCGTGCTCATCCCAGGCGACATGGGGCGCTACTCGTACGTGCTCGCCGGCACCGAGCGCGCGATGAGGGACACGTTCGGCAGCTCCTGCCACGGAGCCGGCCGGCTGCTCTCCCGCGGGGAGGCGCTGCGGCGCGGCCGCGGCCGCTCCATCGCGGCCGAGCTGGCTGCGCGCGGGATCGAGGTCATCTCGCGCGGGAAGAAGACGCTCGCCGAGGAGATGAGCGACGCCTACAAGGACGTCGCGCAGGTGGTCGCGGTGATGGACGCGGCAGGGATCTCCCGCCTCGTCGCCCGCCTGGAGCCGATGGGGGTCATCAAGGGCTGAGCGATCCCGAGCCCGCGCTGCGGCCGGCCCGACCTCCCTCCATCCCCTCTGCCCTTCCCGGGCCCCCTGCCCGCGGGCGAACCCGGACCGTAGCTTGTCTCATGGACGTGCCGAAGGTGCCGCTCGTCCTCGTGCGGGGCGGCCGGCGCGACGACGAGACGGCGGGAGGCGGCGGGCTGCCCCGCGAGGCGCTGCGCGTCATCCCGGGCGGGCCGGCAGGCGACCTCCAGGCCGCCATCGAGGAGACCGTGCAGGAGGCCAGGAAGATGCGCGCGGAGATCGAGGCGCGCATCGCCAAGGCCCTCGAGGACCTCTTCTGAGGCCGGGCCTACAGGCATGCTCGGTCGTCGCGCCTTGCGCTGCTTGCGTCTCGCTCGCCTGGCTCGGTCCGGGGAACTCCGAACAACCCTTTGAGCGGGCGGGCGCCTCCCGTTAAGCCCCGTCCATGATCCAGGCGCTGCCCGGAGCGGAGCCGTTCCCGGAGGCGCTCGCGCTCCGCCTCGCGGACGCGGTCCGCGCGAAGGGGTCGGGGTACGCGCCTCGCACCCACCACCTCGACGGCTCGGGGCGGCCGCTATTCACCAACCGTCTCATCCTGGAGCGCAGCCCGTACCTCCTCCAGCACGCGCACAACCCGGTGAGCTGGCGGCCGTGGGGCGAGGAGGCCTTCGCCGAGGCGCGCCGGACCGGCCGCCCGGTGTTCCTCTCCGTCGGCTACTCGACCTGCCACTGGTGCCACGTGATGGAGGGCGAGTCGTTCGAGGACGAGGAGATCGCCCGCGTCCTGAACGAGCGGTACGTGCCCATCAAGGTGGACCGCGAGGAGCGGCCGGACGTGGACGGGCTCTACATGACGGCGGTGCAGCTGCTCACGGGCGGCGGCGGCTGGCCGATGAGCGTGTGGCTCACGCCGGAGAAGGAGCCGTTCTTCGGCGGGACGTACTTCCCGGCCCGCGACGGCGATCGCGGCGCGCCCCGCGGCTTCCTCTCCATCCTGCGCGAGCTCGCGGACCTGTACGCGCGGGACGCGGGGCGGGTGCAGGCGGCCACGAGCTCCCTCGTCGGCGCGGTCCGCGCCGCGCTCGCGCCGCGCGGCGAGCCGGCGGCGTCCGTCCCGGGGGCGGACGTGCTCGAGGCGGCCTTCCGCGGCTTCCGTGACGCGTTCGACGCCGCGCACGGCGGCCTGCGCGGCGCGCCCAAGTTCCCCTCCAGCCTGCCCGTGCGTTTCCTGCTGCGGTACCACCGCCGCGCGCGCGAGGCGGAGGCGCTGCGGATGGCGACCGTCACGCTGGAGCGGATGGCCGCGGGCGGGCTGCACGATCAGATCGGCGGCGGGTTCCACCGCTACTCGACGGACGCCACCTGGCTCGTCCCGCACTTCGAGAAGATGCTCTACGACAACGCGCTCCTCGCGGTCGCCTACGCCGAGGCGTGGCAGGTGACGGGGCGGCGCGAGCTCGCGCGCGTGGTGCGCCAGACGCTCGACTACCTCGGACGCGAGATGACCTCGCCCGAGGGCGGGCTGTACTCCGCCACCGACGCCGACTCGGAGGGCGAGGAGGGGCGCTTCTTCGTGTGGGACGCGGCGGAGCTGCGCCAGCGCCTGGGCGCCGACGCCGAGCGGTTCATGCGCTTCCACGGCGCGACCGACGCGGGGAACTTCGAGGGCAGGAACGTGCTCCACGTGCCCCGGCCCGACGAGGACGAGTGGGAGGCGCTCGCGCCGCAGCGCGCGCTGCTCTACGCCGCGCGCGAGGAGCGGCCGCGCCCCCTGCGCGACGAGAAGATCCTCGCCGGCTGGAACGGCCTCGCCATCTCGGCCCTGGCGTTCGGGGGGCGGGTCCTCGGCGAGGAGCGGTACGTGAAGGCCGCGGCGAGCGCCGCGGAGTTCGTGCTCGGGCGGATGATCGTGGACGGCCGGCTCCGCCGCGCCTGGCTCGACGGGGCGGCCGGCGTGCCGGGGTTCCTCGACGATCACGCCTTCGTGGCGCAGGGGCTCCTCGACCTGTACGAGGCGACGTTCGACGCTCGCTGGCTCGAGGCCGCCGTCGAGCTCTCCGAGCGGCTGGAGGTGCTCTTCGGCGATCCGCGCGGCGGCGCCTGGTTCGGCACGGCGGCGGATCACGAGCGGCTCCTGGCGCGCGAGAAGCCGACGCACGACGGGGCCGAGCCGTCCGGCGCCTCGGTGGCGCTCGTGAACGCGCTGCGGCTCTCGGCGTTCACCACCGACGACCGCTGGCGCGTGCGCGCGGAGGGCGCGCTGCGCCACTACGGCCGCGCCCTGGCGGAGCACCCCTCCGCGTTCACGGAGATGCTCCTCGCCGTGGACTTCGCGACGGACGTGGCCCGCGAGGTGGTGCTGGTGTGGCCGGAGGAGGGCCCGTCCCCCGAGCCGTTCCTGGCGGTGCTGCGGCGGAGCTTCCTGCCGAACCGCGCGCTCGCGGGCGCGGCGGAGGGCGCGGCGATCGAGCGGCTCGGCCGGGTGGCGCTCGTGGCGGCCGAGAAGGTCGCCCTCGGCGGCCGCGTCACCGCCTACGTGTGCGAGCGCGGCCAGTGCAGCCTGCCGGCCATCGCCCCCGAGAAGCTCGCCTCGCAGATCCGGCCCGTTCGCCCGTACCGCTGAGCGCGGCTCCCCGCCGCGCTGGCGCGCCGGGCGCCTCGGCCGTACGATGCCCGGCCCATGACGACGACGCACGGGCCGCAGCGGCACTTCGCGAGCGACAACTACGCCGGCATCTGCCCGGAGGCCTGGGCGGCCATGGCCGAGGCGAACGCCGGCCACGCCCCCGGGTACGGCGACGACCGCTGGACCACGGCGGCGGCGGACCTGCTCCGGGAGACCTTCGAGGCCGACTGCGAGGTGTTCTTCGTCTTCAACGGCACCTCCGCGAACTCGCTCGCGCTCGCGTCGCTCTGTCAGTCCTACCACTCGATCCTCTGCCACGAGGCCGCCCACGTCGAGACCGACGAGTGCGGCGCGCCCGAGTTCTTCTCCAACGGGACGAAGGTCCTCACCCTCCCCGGCGCGGACGGGAAGCTCGACCCGGCCGGCGTGGACCACATGGTCGAGCGGCGGAGCGACATCCACTACCCGAAGCCGCGCGTCGTCTCGCTGACCCAGGCCACCGAGCTCGGGACCGTGTACCGGCCCGAGGAGATCGCGGCGATCGGCGAGCGGGCGCGGGCTCACGGGCTCCGCGTCCACATGGACGGCGCGCGCTTCGCGAACGCGGTCGCCGCCCTCGGCGTGGCGCCGAAGGAGCTCACCTGGAGGGCGGGCGTGGACGTCCTCTGCTTCGGCGGGACGAAGAACGGCATGGCCGTCGGCGAGGCGGTGGTGTTCTTCGACCGCGCCCTCGCCGCGGAGTTCGACTACCGCTGCAAGCAGGCCGGGCAGCTCGCCTCCAAGATGCGCTTCCTCGCCGCGCCGTGGGTGGGCATGCTCCGCGACGGGGCCTGGCTGCGCCACGCGCGCCGCGCGAACGAGATGGCCGCCCTGCTCGAGGCGGCGCTGCGCGCCGTGCCGGGCGTCCGCCTCCTCCACCCCCGGCAGGCGAACGCCGTGTTCGCGGCGCTGCCGGAGGGCGCCGGCGAGGCGCTCCGCGCGCGCGGCTGGCGTTTCTACGACTTCATCGGCGGCGGCTCGCGCTTCATGTGCGCCTGGGACGTGACCGAGGCGGACGTCCGCGCGCTCGCCGCGGACCTCGCTCAGGTCGCGAGCCGCTGATCGGGAGCGGCGCCCGCCGCCCGCGACGACCGCTCACGGTCGGTGCGCTCGCCTACACGTCCCCGCGGGCGCGCGGGCGGTCCCCGACGCCTGCGCCGGGGGTCGCGCGATCGACGACCGAGAGCGGGCGCTCCCCCTTGAACACGCGGAAGAGCAGGTAGAGGGCGGGGAAGAGGAACACGGCGCCGGCCGCGAGCGCCCAGAGCACGGCCACCTGCGTGGCGCGCGGCGCGCTGGCGTCGGCGAGCGTGAGCCCCGGCACGACGAGGTACGGGTACTGCGAGGCGCCCCAGCCGAGCACGATGAGGGTGACCTGGGCGGCCGCCGCCGCGCGCGCGAGGCGGTAGCGCCGCCGGAAGAGCGCGGCGAAGGCCGTCACCGCCGCGAGGGCGGTGGCCGCGTGGAGCGGGAGGGAGAAGCCGCGCCGGGTCAGCCCCGCGAACACGAGCGGTGCGTCGAACCAGGAGAGGACCCCGGCGAGCACGGCCGCGCCGAACACCACCCCCCCCGCGCCGATGGCGCGCCGCCGGAAGTCCTCCTGGAGCTCGCCCTTCGCCTCGACGGCGAGGTAGCTCGCGGCGAGGAAGGCGAAGAGCGCCGCCGCGAACAGCCCGACGGACAGCGGGAACGGCGAGAGCCAGGCGAGCGGGTCGACCCCCTCGGGCGGCCCGGCGAGGCGCCCCGAGGCGATCGCGCCCACGACCACCCCGAGCACCACCGGGGCCAGCACCGACGAGGACGAGAACACCAGGCCCCAGCGCACCTGGACCTTGTCCTCCGGCCGGTCGTAGGTGCGGAAGGTGAACGCCGCGCCGCGCAGCACGATCCCGAACAGCAGCAGCACGAGCGGCACGAAGAGCGCGATCGAGATGGCCGCGAACGCGGACGGGAAGCAGGTGAAGAGGAGGACGATCACGAGGATCAGCCACACGTGGTTGGCTTCCCAGATCGGCCCGATCGCCTGCTCGACGAGGTCGCGCTGGGCCTTCCGGCGCGGCCCGGTCGCGAGCAGGTCCCAGATCCCGCCGCCGAAGTCGGCGCCGCCGAGCAGCGCGTACAGCACGAGGGCGGCGAGGATGGCGCCGCCCAGCAGGTCGGCGGGGCTCACGCGAGGCCCTCCGCCCGGGCGCGCGCTCGCAGCTCCGAGGCAGGCGGGGCGCTCGCGATCTGCCGCCGCAGGAGGACGATCACCACCGCCGCGAGGAACAGGTACAGGATCGTGAACAGCACGAACGGCACGGCGATGTTGCCGACCGGCGTCACGGCGTCGGCGGTCCGCATCACGTCGCGGATGGTGAAGGGCTGGCGGCCCCACTCGGTGACGAGCCAGCCGGCCTCGAGCGCCAGGAAGCCGAAGGGCGAGGTGACGAGCACCGCCTGGAGCAGGCGCCGCGGGATCGGGCGGCGGCGCAGCCGGTAGAGCAGGTACGCGAGCGACACGAGCGCGAGGGCGCTGCCCAGGCCGACCATCAGCTGGAAGGCGAGGTGGACGTTGCGGACGTTCGGCCAGTTCTCCCGCGGGAACGCCTCGAGCCCGAGGACCTCCGCCCCCGGATCGTGGAAGGCGAGGATCGAGAGACCGTACGGGATCTCCAGCGCCCAGCGGGTCTCGCGCGCCCCCTCGTCCGGCAGGCCGCCGATGCGGAGCGGCGCGCCTCGCTCGGTCCGGAACTGCCCCTCGAGCGCGGCGAGCTTCACGGGCTGCGTGGCGGCCACCTGGCGCGCGGAGAGGTCGCCGGAGAGCGGCTGCACGAGCGCGGCGACCGCGCCGACCCCGAGGGCGATGCGGAGGGCGCCCTGGTGGAAGGGGTTGTCGCGCTCCCGCAGCAGGTAGAAGGCGTGGATCCCGGCGACGGCGAACCCGGTCGCGACGTAGCAGGAGACGAGCACGTGCACGACCTCGTGCACCCAGCCCGGCGGGAACATGGCCACGAGCGGCCGCACCTCCGCGGCAGCGCCGCCGGTGGCGACCTCGAAGCCGGCCGGGACGTTCATCCAGGCGTTCGCCAGGGTGACGAAGAAGGCGGACGCCGCGCCGCTCACCGCCACCACGACGCCGCTCGCGAGGTGCAGCCGTGGCCCCACCCGCCCCCAGCCGTAGAGGTAGATGCCGAGGAAGATCGCCTCCGCGAAGAAGGCGAAGCCCTCGAGCGAGAAGGGCATCCCGATCATCGGCCCGGCGAACTCCATGAAGCGCGGCCACAGGAGCCCCAGCTCGAAGGAGATCACGGTGCCGGAGACCGCCCCCACGGCGAAGAGGATCGCCGTCCCCTTGGCCCAGCGCTTCGCGAGCTCGTGGTACGCCGGCGAGCCGGTCCGCCGCCAGCGCCACTCCGCGAGCACCATGAAGAGCGGCATGGCGACGCCGATCGCGGCGCACACGATGTGGAAGGCGAGCGAGGTCCCGAAGAGCCAGCGGGCGGCGAGGAGGTCGTTCACGGGGCCTCATTCTGCTCCGCGCTCCGCGACCGGGGCGCATCCCCTTGGGGAGCACGGGAGGTGGCGGTCCGCCCCCGCACGCCCCCTCGCCCGGATCGCGGCCGCACGGGCGCGCACACGGGGGGTGCCGTCCGCAACGTGAGCACCGGAGGAACGCGATGAACTACGAAGATCGTGCCACCGAGACGGTGGAGCGCCAGACCGCGAAGGTGCCGTCCCTCGCGTTCATGGGGTTGGCGGTGGGGGCGATGGCGGCGTCGGCGGCGCTCGTGCTCATGGGCAAGAAGCAGCTCGGCAACTTCGTCGGCCAGTGGGCCCCGTCCATCCTGATCACGGGCCTCTACAACAAGCTCGCGAAGGAGGTCGCCCTGCCCCAGCGCGGCCTCGGCGGCGCGAGGCGGACGACCTCGCCCGAGGGCTACAGCGCCGGCGCCGGCGTGTAGCAGGACCGGCGCGGACGTGTCCTGACCAGCGACCGACGGTCGATCCTCCCCGAATTGACCCATCCGGATCGCGGCTGTAACCTCCCGCCACGCCTCGCCGGACCATCGGGACGGGGCGCTCCGGAGGTTCCATGCGTCGCCTGCTGGCGCCCGTCGCCGTCGCCGCCG
Organism: Anaeromyxobacter sp. Fw109-5; assembly: GCF_000017505.1. Lineage (NCBI taxonomy): Bacteria > Pseudomonadati > Myxococcota > Myxococcia > Myxococcales > Anaeromyxobacteraceae > Anaeromyxobacter > Anaeromyxobacter sp. Fw109-5. Next base: position 1,113,594 of record NC_009675.1, on the reverse strand, counting down.
TCCTGTCGCTGGGCCCGGGCCCCGCCGCCGCGGAGCCGCTCGATCTCGATCTCGGCCGCCTCGGCGCCCCGAGCGCGGACGTCTGGAAGCGGCTCGCCGAGGCGCAGCAGACGCCGTTCACGCTGCCGGACGCGACGGCCGCGCTGCTCGCGAGCGAGGCGAAGACCCGCTTCGCGATCCTGTCCTCGGAGACCGCGCTGGCGCTCTCCTCCGCGATCCTCGCCCCGGCCTCCACCACGGGTCACTCCGGCTTCGACGTGGACCTGGAGGCCGCCTACGTCGCGGTGCACCCCCAGACCGTCGGCGCGACCGCGTTCGGCGCGGAGGGCTCGCCGCCGACGTTCGAGCCGCGGGGGCCCTGGCAGACCCGGACCATGACGCCGCACGAGCTCTTCCTCCCCTCCGTGCACGTGCGCAAGGCGCTGCCCTTCAGCTTCGAGGTCGGCGGCCGCATGATGTACCTGTCGCAGTCCTCGTACTTCGCGGGCCAGATCGAGGGGAAGTGGGCCCTCAACGAGGGCTTCCGCGTGCTGCCCGATCTCGCCGTGCGCGCCGCCCACACGCAGCTCTTCGGGCAGCGGGACTGGAACCTGGGCGCCACGGACCTGGACCTCATCGTGTCGAAGCGCTTCGGCGTGAACGGCGTGACGAGCTTCACGCCCTACCTCGCGGCGCGGTTCACCTACGTGAGCGCGTCGTCCGAGGTCATCGACTTCGGCCCGCGGCGCCCGGGCGACACGACGTCCACCAGCCCCACCGATCTGCGGGCGACGCAGGCCTCGTTCCCCAGGCTGCGGGCCGGCTACTACCGGACGACCGGCGGCCTCCGGTTCACCGCGCACGTGGTCTCCCTCGCGGGCGAGGTGACGTACTTCGGCGGCGCGACGCGGGACGGCGGGGCGAACCCCGCGCCCGGCGAGTATCCGGACTTCCGCCTCGCGTCCTCCTGGGGCGGGGCCCTCAAGGCGGGCTGGGAGTTCTAGGAGGCCGGAGTCGGCCCGAGCGCCGCCCGGATCCTCCCGGGCACGTTCGTGATGATCGCGCTCGCGCCGAGCGCCGCGAGCCGGCGCGCCTCCTCGGGATCGTCCACCGTCCAGACGTTCACCGCGAGGCCGCGGGCGATCCAGCGGCGCGCCCGCGCGGGCGTCACGAGGCGGCGGTCCGGGTGGATGGCGGCGGGGCGGAGCAGGCGGGTGGCGAGCGCCGTCAGGAGCGGGCGCGGGTGCTCGGCCTCCACCAGCAGGCCGACCGGGATCTCCGGGGCCGCCAGGCGGAAGGCGACCACCAGCCGGTGGTCGAAGGACGAGACGACGACCCGCCCGGCCGTGCTCCCCCCGCGCAGCACCCGCGCCACCGCCGCCGCGAGCGCCAGATCCGGCCGGCGCCGGCGCGCCTTGAGCTCCACGTTCACGATCGCGCCCGGGAGCGCCTCGAGGACCTCCTCCAGGCGCGGGATCCGCTCGCCCGCGAACCGCGCCCCGCGCCATGCGCCCACGTCGAGCGCGCGCAGCGCCGGGAGCGGGGCGTCCGGGACGGCGAGCGGAACGCCGGTGAGGCGCGCGGTGTCCTCGTCGTGGAACACCACCACCTCGCCCGTCGCACAGCGCCACACGTCCAGCTCGACGCCGTCGGCGCCCTGCGCGAGCGCCAGGCGGAACGCGGCGAGCGTGTTCTCCGGCGCGTCCGCGCTGGCGCCGCGGTGGCCGAGCACGAGCGCCCTCCCCTCGGCCCTCGGCGACGCGCTCCCGGTCTGCGGCATGCGGTCTCCCCTCGCGCCTGGCGCACCGGCGGGCGCGCGGCTATCCTACCCCGCGCGTGGCGACGCCCCCGCCCGTCTCGCGGCGGCGCCCCTCCGGACGGCCGATGATGACCGAGCTCCTCGTCGTACTCTTCGTGACTCTCCTCGTGTTCGGCGCGACGCGCGTCCCGGCCCTCGGCGACGCGCTGGGGAGGGCCGTGCGGAACGCCCGCGCGGGCGCGTCCGGGGAGCGCTCCGGAGGAGACGCCGGCGAGGGCGAGGCGCGGCGCGATCGCTGAGGAGAGTCGCGAGCGCGACGCTCGCTACCCCGGCCCCGACCCCGGCGCCTCCCCTCCGGTCCGCGCGCGCGACAGCTTCTCCGCGAGCGCGCGGACGAGCGGGTGGATGGAGAAGTCCCCCGCCACCGCGTGGAGGTCCGGCGCCGGGAGGAAGGGCACGAGCTTCAGCGCGACGTCCGGGGAGGCGTAGGGGTTGCGGGCGATGGCGCGCGCCACGGCGGGCCGGGTACGCCAGCGCGACGCGAACAGGCAGCGGAGGGTCTCCGGCCGGCAGGGGCGGCGCGCCGCGATCCGGACCACGAAGGGCTCGGTGAGCCGCGGGTTGCGCAGCAGCTCCGCGACCACGGTGGGTTCGCCCTCGGCCGCGAGGCGTGCCAGCAGATCGGGGTCGCCGCGGCCGCGCGCGAAGGCCTTCTTGTGGCCGAGGGAGAGGCTCGCGAGTCGCGCGTCCGCCCGATCGCGCGCCTGAGGAAAAGCGCGCGACGGCGGCGGCGAGGCGAGCAGGCTCGTGACCTCGTCGAGGCCGCGCTCCGCGGCCGCCACGTAGAGGTCGGCGCGCCACGCGTAGGGGAGCTCCGCATCCGGATCCGCGAGGGCCTGCCCCACGGCCGCCATCGCCACGCGCGCGCCGGGATCTGCGGCGCGGGCGAGGGCGGAGAGGAGCCCGGCGGCGGCCGCGGGGTCCTCGGCCGCGAGGGCGCGCGCCGCCGCGCGGGCGCGGATCGGCCCCTCCTCGAGGACGAGGAGCCGCTGCGCGAGCCGGCGTCCCGCGTCGACGTCCTGCCCGTCCGTCATCGGGAGCGCCCCTGCTCCTCGGCGGCGGAGACGCGCAGCGCGGCGCCCGCGAGCTCCGCGGGGTACTCGTCGAGGGCGACGAGGAAGGGCAGCGTCTCGCCGGGCCCGAACCGCTCCGGCACCCGCGCGGCGGCCCGCCGCGCCGCCCGGGCGAGCGCGTCCGCGGAGCCCGCGCGCCAGAGCTCCTCGGGCGCAGGGACCGCGCCGGCGAGCGTCTCGCCCCGCGCGACCACCGTCCCCTCGCGGACGACCTCCACGGCGACGCGGACGGCGCGCACCGGCGCGGACGCGCGAGAGACGATCTCGCCGCGGACGAACAGCAGCGGCGCGCCGCGCTCGCGCTCGTACAGGCCGCTCCGGACGCGCTCGGCGACGAACGGCCCCGTCGCCGGTCCGTGGCGCAGGGCCGCGACGATCGCGGCCGGGTGGAAGGCCGCCGCGTCCAACCGGCCGCCTCGCCAGACGACGAGGATCGCGAGCGCGATGGCGAGGAGCGCCGCGAGCGCGACCGCGTTCACGGCGAGGGCGGGCAATCGCGCGCCCGGGCGAGCGCGCACGGGGCTCGCTCGCGCCGGGTCCGGGACGGCGGGCTGCGCCGGCGCGGGCGCCGGCTGAGGCGACGCGACCGGGTCGAGCGCCAGCGCGTCGAGCGCCGGCGCGGGCCGACGGGAGGGCGCGGCCGGCGGCAGCGGCGGCGGACGTGGCGAAGCTCGCGCGGGAAGCGCCGGGGTCGGCTCGGTGGCCAGCGCGAGGGCCGCCGACGGCTCTGGCCCCTGGGCGTGCGAGAGCTCCGGCCAGGGCGCCGACCGGCCGAGATCGAACGCCGGGCCCGCGAACGGCGGCTCCTGCGCTCCGGAGGCGCCGAGCGAGAGGTCGAGGGCGGCGCCGGGCGAGCGGAACGCGGGGGGCGTGGCTCGATCCTCGAGCGTCAGATCGGCTACCGCGCGCGGCGCTGCCGAACCGGCGAGCGGCGCGCTCTCGGGCACCGACGGTCCCGGGCCGGCGCCGAGGAGATCGCCGAGGTCCGTGAGGGCGAGCCGGTGCCCAGCCGGAGGCGGCGACTCCTCGAAGGCGGCGGCCGACTGCGCCAGGAGCTCGGCGGGCCGCGTGTCCCAGGGCTCGCCCGCGCCGTCCGGCTGTGGGCCGGTCGCCGGCGCCGCGAAGGGATCCTGCGCCGCAAAGGGATCCTGCGCGGCGAACGGATCCCGCGCGCCGAGCGGGTCGAGCTCGGCGTCGCCGTCCGCGGCCGAAGCCGCCTCCGCGCTCGGCCGGTCGGGCGAGAACGGATCGGCGCCTGGCTGGAACGGATCGCTCGCGGCCCCCGGGTCCACGTCGGCCCGCGCCGGAGCCCGCGGGATCGTCCAGCCGAAGGGATCGGGGCCGGCGCCAGGGGCGCCGGCGGCCGCGAACGGGTCGTGCACGGGAGCGGAGCGCGCATCGAACGGGTCGCCTCCGGACGCGCGCTGCCCCCGTGCGAAGGCGAACGGGTCGTCCGAAGGCGCCGGTGGGGCGCTCGCGCGCGAGGGCGCCTCGAGATCGAGGTCCAGCCGGGGCTCGGGGCGCCGCGGCTGCGGCGACCCGGGCCGGGAGTCGCGCGCGGGCGGAGCCGCAGGCCCGGGGCTCGGCGGTGGCACGGCGCCCAGCTCCGGATGGACCACGAAGACGGTCTGGCACCTGGAGCAACGGGCCTTGGCGCCACGCGGGCCGATCTTCTCGTCCGCGATCCGGAACTTCGCTCGACAGCTCGTGCAGGCGACGATCATGCGGACCCCGTGGGGGATCCGCAGATTACACCGCGACGGCGCTTGACACAAAGCGTCCAGACCAGAACAATCCTTTGGAATCGCGCACTTACTCACCTCGGACGGCAACCGATGAATGAAGAACGCACCGCAGGAAGCGAGCCCTCCGCGGGTGGGCGCGAGCCCAAGGTCATCAAGCGCTACACCAACCGCAAGCTCTACGACACGGTGGAGTCGCGGTACGTCACGCTCGACGAGATCGGCCAGATGATCAAGGCCGGCGCCGAGGTGAAGATCATCGACAACCGGACGAAGGACGATCTCACGTCCGTCACGCTCGCGCAGATCATCTTCGAGGAGGAGAAGAAGACCTCGAAGATGAGCCTCGACACGCTGCGCGATCTCATCCGCCACGGCGGCGAGGTCGCGCAGCGGCTCGTCGAGGGGACTCAGGCCGAGCTGCGCGGTCGCGTCGAGGCGGTGCGCGCCGCCGCCGAGCAGCGCGTCCAGAACCTGCGCGTGATGGGGCAGCAGACCAGCGAGCGCGCCCGCGAGATGGTCCAGACCTCGCAGGAGACGATGGCGACCTTCCAGAAGCGCGTCGACGACCGCGTGCGCGCCGCGGTGGAGGGGATGTCCACGGCGTCCGACGCGCGGAAGCAGCTCGAGGACATCACGCGGCGCATCGAGGCGCTCGAGAAGCGCCTGGACGAGCTCGCCCCGAAGCCGTAGCGCGGGTCAGGGCGCGCGCGCCAGCAGCTCGTCCGCGATCGCCGCGATCGCCCGCGCGCCCGACGAGCGCGGGGCGTACTCGAAGATCGTGCGCCCGTGGCTCTGCGCCTCGTCGATCTTGACCGACCACCCGAGCACCGTGCGCGACAGCTCCGCCGGGAAGCGCGCGCGCAGCCGCGCGAGGATCTCGTCCGCGAGCTGCGTCTTCCGGTAGAGCGTCGGCACCACCAGGCGGAGCGCCGGCGCGCGGCCGCGCGCGGCGCGCATCGCCTCGAGGCTCTGGACGATCTCGGCGCAGCCGTCGAGGGCGAGGTAGGTGAGCGCGACCGGGACCACGAGCTCGTACGCCGCGACGAGCACGTTCTCGGTGACGAGCGAGACCGACGGCGGCGCGTCGATGAGCACGGCGTCGTACGCGCCGGCGGGGATCCCGTCGAGGCGGCGGGCGAGCCGCTCGGCCCGATCGGCCGCCGCCGCGACCGCCACCGGGAAGCCCGCCAGCTCCTTGTTGGCGGGCAGCAGGTCGAGGCCGGGGACGGGCGTGCGCACGACGACCGCCTCGAGCGGGAGATCGCCTGCGAGCAGGTCGTGGATGGTGGGCGAGATCCCGCGCACGTCCACCCCGAGCGACTTGCCGGCGTGGCCCTGGGTGTCGAGATCGGCGACGAGGACGCGCAGGCCGCGCCCGGCGAGGTGCGCCGCCACGTTCACGCACAGCGTGGTCTTGCAGGTGCCGCCCTTCTCGTTGACGAAGGCGATCCGCCGCATGCTACCCGCGGCGATCGTCGTCGCCGGCCTTCCCGCCGCGGTCCACCTTCGCGGCGAGGCCGTCGATCACGGACTCGAGGTCGGCCAGCTTCTGCTTGAGCGAGGCGACCTCGTCCTTGGAGGGAAGGTTGGCCGCGTGCAGCGCCTGGCGGACCCCCTTGTCGAAGGTGTCCTTCGCCTGCATCACCGAGGAGAACAGGGTCTGTAGCCCGGCGGTCACGCGCTCGCTCGCGAGGAGCTTCCCGACGGTACGCCCCATCCTTTCCTCGCTCGCCTCCAGGGCGCGCTTCAGCATGGGGTTCCGGAGCATGTCGCCGAACGGCATGTTGGACTTGTCACCCTCCCCTCGCTAGCTTGTCAAGCCTCGTGCCCACCCCGACCCTTCTCGATCGGAGGCTCGTCGTGGTGACGGGCAAGGGCGGCGTCGGGAAGTCGACCGTCTCGGCCGCCCTGGCGCTCCTCGCGGCGCGCGCCGGCAAGCGCGTGCTCGTCTGCGAGGTGAACGCGCGCGAGCGCATCGCGCCCATGCTCGGCGCCCCGCCGTCCGGGTACGAGGTCCGCGAGGCCCGCCCCGGGATCTTCACGCTGAACGTGACCCCGCCGGAGGCGATGCGCGAGTACGGGATCATGGTCCTCAAGTTCCGGACCATCTACGACGCCGTCTTCGAGAACCGGCTCGTGCGCCACTTCCTCCGGGTGATCCCGTCCCTCTCCGAGCTGGTGATGCTCGGGAAGATCCTCTTCGAGGCGAAGGCGGAGGAGCGCGGGAGGCCGCGCTGGGACGTCGTCATCCTGGACGCCCCCGCCACGGGCCACGCCGTCCAGCTCCTGCGCGTCCCGGGCGCCCTCCTCGAGACGATCCCCGCCGGCCCGCTGCGCGGCGACGCCGAGTGGATGCAGGCGCTGCTCCTCGACCCCGCGCGCACCGCCCTCGCGATCGTCACCCTGCCGGAGGAGATGCCGGTGAACGAGGCCATCGAGCTGGACGCGCAGGTGCGCGGGCTGCTCGGGATCGCGCGCGCCGCGCTCTTCGTGAACGCGATGCCCGAGGCGCGCTTCACGCACGAGGAGGAGGCGCGGCTCGAGGAGCTCGTCGCCGCGCCACCGCCCGTCGGTCCCGCCGCCGCCGCGGCCCGCCTGCAGGCGCTCCGCGCCGAGCAGGCGCAGCGCTACCTCGCGCGCGCCCGCGCCGCCCTCGACCTCCCCACCACGGTGCTCCCGCTGCTGCCGATCGCGGACTGGGGCCCGGAGGCCGTGGAGCGCATCGCCGACGCGATCGCGTCCACCCCGCCGCTGGAGGCGCCGTGACGGGGGTGCGCGACAGCGCGGCCGCTCGACGCATCGTCGTGTGCGTCGGCTCGGGCGGCGTCGGCAAGACGACGGTCGCAGCCGCCCTCGCCCTCGATCGGGCGCTCGCGGGGGGGCGCGCCTTGGTGTGCACCATCGACCCGGCCCGGCGGCTCGCCAACGCCCTCGGCCTGTCGTCGCTCGGCAACGTCGAGTCGCGTGTCCCGGACCACAAGTTCGCGGACGCGGGGCTCCGCCCGAAGGGCGAGCTGCACGCGATGATGCTCGACGTGAAGCGCACGTGGGACGATCTCGTCGCGCGCCACTCGCCCGATCCCGCGCGCCGCGAGCGCATCCTGAAGAACCGGATGTACCAGCAGATGTCCTCCGCGCTGGCCGGCTCCCAGGAGTACATGGCGATGGAGAAGCTCTACGAGCTCGCCACCGACCGCGACTACGACCTCATCGTCCTCGACACGCCGCCCACCGCGCACGCGCTCGACTTCCTCGACGCGCCGGATCGGATCCTGGACTTCCTCGGCAACGACGCGGCGCGCGTCCTCCTCGCCCCCGCCATCGGCGCGGGGAAGCTCGGGCTCCGGCTCGCGCAGCTCGGCGGCGGCTACGTGGCGAAGACGCTCGCGCGCTTCACCGGCCAGGCGGCGCTCTCCGACCTCGGCGACTTCCTGCAGGGGTTCCAGGGGATGTACGAGGGGTTCAAGGACCGGGCGGGGGCGGTGCACGCGCTGCTCTCGCAGCCGGAGGTGGGGTTCGTCCTCGTCACCTCGCCGAGCCCCATCTCGATCGACGAGGCGCTCGCCTTCCACGAGCGGCTGCACGCCGAGTCGATGCCGATCGCGGGCCTCGTCGCGAACCGCGTCACGCCGGACCTGTGGCCGGGCGACGGGCCGCTGCCCTCGCCGGAGGACCTCGCCCCCGGGCTCGGCGAGGCGGGCGCGCGCGACGGCGGCTTCGCGCGGCGGCTCGCCGCGACGCTCGCCGAGAACCAGACGCTCGCGGGCGCCGAGCGCCGGGCGCTCGGGCGGCTGTTCGAGGACGTCGCCGCCCCGCACGCGGTGGTCCCCCGCCTCGAGAGCGACGTCCACGACCTCCGGGGCCTCGCCAGGCTCATCGAGCGGCTGTAGCTTCCTCGCGCCATGCTGCTCCCCGCCCTCGAGATCGCCACCCGCGCCGCGACCGAGCTCGTCGAGATCACGGCGCTCGTCCGCGCGGCGCTGCGGAAGAGCGGCGTCGAGAGCGGCGTCCTCGTGGCCTACGTCCCCCACACCACCGCGGGGATCACCGTCCAGGAGAACGCCGACCCGGACGTGCGCGCGGACCTCCTGCTCGCGCTCGCCAGCGCGGTGCCCGCGCGGCCGCCCGGCGGCGCGTACCGCCACGCGGAGGGGAACAGCGACGCGCACGTGAAGGCGTCGCTGGTCGGCAGCTCCGCGACGATCGTGGTGGACCGCGGCGAGCTCGTGCTCGGGACCTGGCAGGGCGTCTACCTGTGCGAGTTCGACGGCCCGCGCACGCGGAAGGTGCTCCTCAAGGTCCTCGCGGGGTAGGCTCCGCCGATGCGCCGCCTCCTCCTCGTCGCCCCCGCGCTCCTCCTCGCGTGCGCCACCTCGCGCCGCCCCGCGTCCGTCACCTTCCCTCCCGACGCGACCGGACGCACCGCGCTCGACGCGGAGCTGGCCGGCAAGAACGACGAGGAGCTGAACGCGATCGGCACCGCCGCCGCGAGCGCGGGGGACGACCGCCGCGCCGCCGCGGCCTTCGCCGCGCTCGCCGACCGTCACCCGAGCTCGCCGCACGTGGCGGCCGCGCTGCTCGGGGCGGGCGCCGCCTACGCGCGCCTCGACGAGTGGCGGCTCGCGCTCGAGCGCTTCCGCGCGCTGGAGGCGCGCGGCGGCCCCGAGGCGCTCGAGGGGACGTTCCGCGCCGCCGAGGCGCACTACCGGCTCGACGACCTGCCCGCGGCGCACGCGGCGCTGGAGGGCATCCTCGCGCGACCGGCGCTGCCGGCCGCGGAGCGCGTGCGGGCGCTCGCGCAGCGCGGCGTGGTGGAGCTCGAGCAGGGCCGCGCGGACGCCGCGGAGGCGACCTTGCGCGCGGCGCTCGCGGCGCACGAGGCGGCGAGCGCCACCGAGCGGCTCGATCCCGCCGCGGCGGCGCAGGCCCGCTTCTACCTCGGCGAGCTGCGCCGCGGGGCGCTGCTCGCGGCGCCGCTCGATCCCTCCCGTGCCGGCGCCGAGGCGCTCGCCGCCGAGCTGGAGCGCAAGGCGGACCTGCTCCTCGCCGCGCAGGAGGAGTACTTCGCCGCCATCCGGCTCGGGGACGAGCGCTGGGCGGTGGCCGCGGGGTACCGGGTGGGCGAGCTCTACGACGCCTTGCGCGCGCAGCTGCTCGACGCTCCGCTCCCGCCCGGCCTGGATCCCGCGGAGGCGGAGCAATACCGCGCCGAGCTCCGCCGCGAGGTGCGCGTCCTCGCCGCGAAGGCGATGACCGCGTACGAGGAGACGCTCGACCTCGCCCGCCGCGCGGGCGTGGACGACGTGCGCTTCCTCTCCGACGCCGAGGCGTCGCTCGAGCGGCTGCGGGCGACGATCGCCGCGGAGGAGTGAGGCGGTCTTCGGTGCGGGCCCCGCGCTCCGCCGCCGCGGCGGGGATCCGGAGCGCTCGGTCCGGGCCCGGCCCGCGTCGGGCCCCGCTACGGCATCTTCGACGGCTCGCGGTACATCGCGTCCAGCTCGGCGCGGTAGCGCTCCTCGATGACCTTCCGCTTGAGCTTCTGCGAGGGCGTCACCTCGCCCTCCGCCTCGCTGAACTCGCGCGGCAGGACGGTGAACCGCTTGACGGCGGCGAAGCGCGGCAGCCCGGCGTTGAGCTGGTCCACCGCGTCCTGGACGAGCCGGCGCACCTTCGCGTCGCCCGACAGGACGTCGGGCGGGGTCCCCGCGAGCCCGTGCGCCTCCGCCCAGTGCGCCACCGCCTGGGGCTCCAGCGTCACGAGCGCGGTCACGTAGTTGCGGCGGTCCCCGTGCACGAGCACCTGCGAGACCACGGGCGAGAGCGCCTTCAGGCGCCCCTCCAGCTCGGTCGGCGCGACGTACTTCCCGCCGGAGGTCTTGATGAGGTCCTTCTTGCGGTCGGTGATGGTGAGGAAGCCGTCGGCGTCGACGTGGCCGACGTCGCCCGTGTGGAGGAAGCCGTCGCCGTCGAGGGCCTCCTCCGACTGCTCGGGGAGCCCGCGGTAGCCGCGCATGATCCACGGGCCGCGCATCAGGATCTCGCCGTCCTCCGCGATCTTGACGTCCACGCCGGGCAGCGCCGGGCCGACCGTCCCGATCTTGCGCCTCCACGGCAGGTTCACGTGCGTCGCCGCGGAGGACTCGGTGAGGCCGTAGCCCTCCAGGATCACGATGCCCATGGCGTCGAAGAACTCGGCGACGTCCTTGGAGAGCGGCGCCGACCCGGAGACGAAGAAGCGCAACCGCCCGCCGAAGAGCGCGCGGACCTTCTGGAACACCAGCCGGTCCGCCGCGGCGTACTGGGCGGCGAGCAGGGGCGAGGGCCGCTTCCCCGACCGGAGCGCGCGGGAGCGCGCGAGCCCGACGTCGAGCGCCCAGCGGAAGATCGCGGCCTTCGCCGCGCCGCCCTCGCGCGCGTTCTGGAGCACCTTCGCGTGCACCTTCTCGAAGATGCGAGGCACGGCGCAGACGAAGGTCGGCCGGACGGCGCCCAGGTTCTCCACGAGCTTCTCGATGCGCCCGTCGATGGCGGTGGGGAAACCGATGCGCAGCTGCGCGGTCCCGATCATCTTCCCGAAGACGTGCGCGAGCGGGAGCCAGAAGAGCTGCAGCGGGTCGGGGTGGCTCAGGATGCCGGTGTCCTCCACCGACTTCGACTGCGCGACCCAGCAGGCGTGCGTGAGCTCGACGCCCTTGGGGCGCCCGGTCGTCCCGGAGGTGTAGATGAGGGTGGCCAGCGCGTCGCCGCGGATGGCAGCGGCGCGCTCCTCGAACTCGCCGGGGTGCGCGGCGTCCCACGCGCGGCCACGCTCCTCGAGCTCCCCGAGCGTCATCACCCACCCGTCGGCGCTCGGCCGGCCGTCGAAGGTGACCACGTGGCGCAACGCCGGCAGCTCGGCGCGGCGCGAGGCGAGCTTCGCGACCTGCTCGTCGTTCTCCGCGAACGCGACCACCGTCCCCGAGTCGGAGAGGATGAAGGCGCACTCCTCGGCCACCGACGAGGGGTAGATCGTGCTCGTCGCCGCCCCCGCGCAGAGGACGCCGAAGTCGGAGAGGGTCCACTCGACGCGCGTGGACGAGAGGATCGCGCAGACTTGCTCGTCCTCGACCCCGAGGGCGCGCAGCCCGCTCGCGATCGCGCGCACGCGCGCCTCGGTGTCCGACCAGGTCAGGCTCCGCCACCCTCCGTCGATCGGATACCGGAAGGCCTCGGCGGCCGGGGTCTTGCCGACGCGCTCCAGGAACAGCTCGGGGACGTTGCGAGGGTGGGCGAGATCGGCCAAGGGTCGGCTCTCCGTGAAGAAATTGGCGGCCGGACTGTACCGCCGAGGCGCCGTCCGCGCGACCACCTGGGCGGCGGGACCGGGAGAGGTCGCGGCTTGACGCCGCGCTTGTCCGCCAAACAGGATGCGCCTCTCATCTAACGGACAGCCATGCGAGGAACGCGATGACCATCCCTCCCGACCGGAAGCTGCGCTTCGAGACGCTCCAGGTCCACGCCGGCCAGGAGCCGGCGCCGGGCACCAACGCCCGCGCGGTGCCCATCTACCAGACCACCTCCTACACCTTCGACAGCGCGGAGCACGGGGCGAACCTCTTCGCGCTGAAGGAGTTCGGGAACATCTACACGCGGATCATGAACCCCACGACGGACGTCTTCGAGAAGCGCATCGCCGCGCTCGAGGGTGGCGTCGCGGCGCTCGCCACCGCGTCCGGACAGGCCGCGCAGTTCCTCGCCATCGCGAACATCGCGCAGGCGGGCGACAACGTCGTCTCGACCAGCCTGCTGTACGGCGGGACCTACAACCAGTTCAAGGTGACGCTGCCCCGCCTGGGAATCGGCGTGAAGCTCGTGGACGGCGACGACGTCGCCGCGCTCCGCAAGGCGATCGACGGCAAGACGAAGGCGCTCTACGTCGAGTCCATCGGCAACCCGGCCGGGAACGTCCCCGACTTCGAGGCGCTCGCCCGGGTCGCGCACGAGAACGGCATCCCGCTCATCGTGGACAACACCTTCGGCGCGGGAGGCTACCTCGTGCGCCCGATCGAGCACGGGGCCGACGTCGTCGTGGAGTCCGCCACGAAGTGGATCGGCGGGCACGGCACCTCCATCGGCGGCGTGATCGTCGACTCCGGCAAGTTCGACTGGGCGGCGAGCGGCAAGTTCCCGGTCTTCACCGAGCCGTCGCCGGGCTACCACGGCCTCGTGTTCAACGACGTGTTCGGGCCCAAGGGGCCGTTCGGCAACATCCAGTTCATCATCCGCGCGCGCGTCGAGGGGCTCCGCGACCTCGGCCCGGCGCTGTCCCCCTTCAACTCCTTCCTCCTGCTCCAGGGGCTCGAGACGCTCTCGCTGCGCGTCCAGCGCCAGGTGGACAACGCGCTCGCGCTCGCGCAGTGGCTGAAGGCGCACCGCTCGGTGGCGTGGGTGAACTACACCGGGCTCGAGGAGCACCCCTATCACCAGCGCGCGCGGAAGTACCTCCGGAACGGGTTCGGAGGCGTCTTCACCTTCGGCATCAAGGGCGGCTACGAGGCCGGGAAGACCTTCATCGACGAGGTGAAGCTCGCGTCGCACCTCGCCAACGTGGGCGACGCGAAGACGCTCGTCATCCACCCGGCGTCGACCACCCACCAGCAGCTCTCCGAGGCCGAGCAGAAGAGCGCGGGGGTGACCCCCGACCAGATCCGGGTCTCGGCCGGCATCGAGCACCTCGACGACATCAAGGAGGACTTCGAGGCGGCCTTCGCGGCGGCGCGCTGACGGCGGCTCGGCTCGCTCGGCTCGGGACCGCCCCGCCGCCGGAGCCACGAGGCCGGCGAGCGGGGCTCCCGCCCGTGCCGCTGCGGCGAGCGCCCGGGGCAGGCGCAGGTGCCTCCGGAGCGAGCGGGGGTCCGGGGGGCGCAGCGTCACCGCGCCCCCCGTCGAGCGCGCCCGGCGCCTTTCCTGCTCGGCCCGTCCGCGGTACGTTCCGGGCGCATGCCCGTAGCGACGTTCGCGGCCGCGGGCCGCACGGCCGTCCTCCTCCTCATCGTCGCCGCCGTGGTCTCCGGCGTCGCGGGCGCGTACCTCCAGGCCGAGGAGGCGAACGCGGAGCGCCGGCTCGTGGAGGGGCGCGCGAGCGCGCTCGCCGAGGCGCTGGAGCGCTCCGTCACCGAGGCCATGGAGGAGCACCGGCCCGAGAGCATGGGCGCCATCCTCGCCGCCGTGTCGCGCACGCAGGGCGTCGCCGGCGCCGCGCTCGCCGGTCCCGACGGGCGGGTGCGGTTCGCCGCGGGCGAGGCCCCGAGCCGGCTCGGCTTCGCCGCGGAGCGCCGCTGGACGGAGACCCGCTTCGTCCACTCCAGCCCCATCGCGAACGCCGGCGCCTGCCGGTCGTGCCACGGCACCACGGCCGTGAACGGGGCGCTGCTCGTCGCGCTCGACACCACCGACCTCGGCCCGCGGCTCGCGGCCTCGGCGCGCCGGATCTGGGCGCTCGTCGGGCTCACCTTCCTCGCCATCGGCACGGCCGTCGTCCTCGTGGTCCGCGCCGCGCGGCGGGTCGCCGACCGCACCCAGCGGCTCGCCGAGGCGCTCGCCGCCGCGAACGCCGCGCGCGAGGCGCGGGCCGCCGACCTGGCGCGGCTCCAGGCGATCCTCGACTCCATGGCGGACGGCGTGCTCTTCATCGACGCCGACGACAACGTGGCCCTCGTGAACCAGGCCGGCCGCGTGCTGCGCAACCTCACCGGCGGCCCGGGGCGGCCGCTCCGCGACTGCCACCCCAAGGCCTCGCACTCGATGCTGGAGCGCGTGATGCGCTACCTCCGCGACGGGGACGACGCCGGGCCGGCCCACTCGATCATCAAGGAGCGCGAGGGCCGGTTCGAGACGACCTACGCGCCGGTGAAGGGCGCCGGCGGGGCCTACCTCGGGACCGTCATGGTGATCCGGGACATCGCGGAGCGGCGCACGCTCGAGCGGCGGCTGCTCGACGCGGAGCGGCTCTCCGGGCTGGGGCAGATGTCCGCCCAGATCGCGCACGAGCTGCGCAACCCGCTGAACGCCATCGGCGGCGCGGCCCAGTACCTGCGCCGCCGCTTCGACGGCGACGCGGAGGTCGCCGAGTACGCCGGGCTCATCGGCGAGGAGGTGCAGCGGGTTAACCGCTTCGTCTCCGAGCTGCTCCAGGTCGCGCGCCCCGCGGAGCCCGACTTCCGCGCGGTCTCGGTGAACCGGCTGCTCCGCGAGGCCGCGCAGAAGGTCGCCGTCGCCCGCGGGCTCGCGCCGGAGGCGGTGCGGCTCGACCTCTCCCCCGACCTCCCGGTCCTCGACGTGGACGCCCCCATGATCACGGAGGCCCTCGTGAACCTGCTGCAGAACGCGTTCGAGGCCGGCGGGGAGGCTCCGGTGGAGCTCGCGAGCCGCTACGAGACCGCGGGCGGCGAGGGCACCATCGTCGTGGAGGTGCGCGACCGCGGCTGCGGGGTGCCCCCCGAGATGCTCGAGGAGGTGCTGCGCCCGTTCGTCACGACCAAGCCGACCGGCACCGGGCTCGGCCTCGTGGTGGTGGGCCGCGCGGCGGAGCAGCACCGCGCCCGCTTCGCGCTGTCGCCCCGCGAGGGCGGCGGGACCGTCGCCGCGATCCGCTTCCCCGTCCGCCGCGCCGCCGCACCGGCGGCCATCGCCGAGGCGGACGAGGCTGGCCACGATCGCGCGCCCGCGGAGGCTCCGTGACCTCCCCGCCCGCCGCCGCCGAGGGGCTCGTCCTGCTCGTGGACGACGACCCCGGCACGCGCAAGGTCGCCAAGGCGAACCTGTCGCTCGAGGGGTTCGAGGTGCTCGTCGCCTCCTGCGGCGCGGAGGCGCTCGCGCGGCTCGGCGAGTCCGATCCGCTGGCGGTCGTCTCGGATCTCAAGATGCCGGACATGGACGGCATCGCGCTCATGGACCGCGTGCACGCGCTCCGCCCGTCGCTGCCGGTCGTGCTCGTCACCGCCCACGCCACCGTCGAGACCGCGGTGGAGGCGATGCGCAAGGGCGCGCTCCACTACCTCACGAAGCCCATCCGCTACGACGAGCTCGCCCTCGTCCTGCGCCACGCCGTCGCCCACGAGCGGCAGCGCCGGGACGTGGCGCGCCTCAGGGGAGAGCTCGAGCAGGCGGCCGGCTTCGAGGAGATCGTGGGGACGTCACCGGCGATGCGCGAGGTCTTCTCGATGGTCGAGCAGGTCGCGGACGCGGACGCGACGGTGCTGCTGCGCGGAGAGACCGGCACCGGCAAGGAGCTGGTCGCGCGCGCCATCCACCGCCGCTCGGCGCGCCGCGACCGGCCGTTCGTGGCCGTGAACTGCACCGCCATCCCGCGCGACCTGATGGAGAGCGAGTTCTTCGGGCACGAGAAGGGCGCGTTCACCGGGGCCGTGGCGCGCCGCATCGGCCGCTTCGAGCAGGCGCACGGGTCGACCCTCTTCCTGGACGAGATCGGCGACCTCGACCTCTCCATCCAGGCGAAGCTCCTCCGCGTGCTGCAGGAGCAGGAGCTCACGCGCGTCGGCGCCCAGGACCCCGTCCGCGTCGACGTGCGCATCGTGGCGGCCACGAACCGCGACCTCGAGGCGCTGGTGCGCGAGGGGCGCTTCCGCGACGACCTGTACTACCGCCTGAACGTCATCCCGATCCGGCTGCCCCCGCTGCGGGAGCGGACGAGCGACCTCCCGGCGCTGACCGAGCACTTCCTGGGCTCGTTCGCCAAGCGCTACGGCCGGACCGCTCCCATCCCGCCGCCCGACGTCATCGGCGCTGCGCGCGCCTATCCCTGGCCCGGCAACGTCCGCGAGCTCCGCAACCTGTGCGAGCGCGCCGTGCTCATGGGCTGGGCGGCCGTGGCGCCGATCCTCGGCGCCGGCAGCCGCGCCGACACGCTCGGCGCGGCCGCGCTCGTCGATCCTTCCCTGCCGCTCCTCGACGCGAAGCAGCGGCTCGTCGAGCGGTTCGAGCGCGAGTACCTCACCCGGCTGCTGAAGGAGCACCGCGGCCGAATCGGCGAGGTGGCGCGGGCCGCCGGGATCGCCGAGCGCAACCTGTACGAGAAGATGAAGGCGTACGGGCTGTCCCGCGACGACTACCGGTGAGCCGGCGAGGCGGCCGAGGGGTCCGGGGCCACCGGCCGCGATCCGGCCGCTGCGGCCGAAAGCCGGAACTCTCGGTCGGGCCCGAGGCCCGACCGAGCCCGCCGGCAGCTGCCCGGCCCTCCGGCAAGTGCCCGCTTGCACGCCATCCCACGCGGGCCAGCCCCGCAAAGGCGCGCCGGATTGCCGCGCCCCCCGGCAAAAGGGCGGGATGACCCACCGCAACCACCGAAGCCACTTCTTCGCGATCGCCCTCGCGGCGCTGCTCGGCGCCGGCGCCACCCTCGCGCACGCGCAGACCCGCTCCGACGCCGCGAAGCCGGGCGCCGCCCCGAAGGGGAAGAAGTCCGGCGCGAGCGCGAAGCCTCCCGGCGCGAAGGCCGCGCCCGCCGGACAGAAGATCACCGACGACACCGACGATCCCGCCGTCTGGGGCAAGGAGTATCCGCTCCAGTACGAGACCTACAAGAAGACCGTGGACCAGATCCGCACCAAGTACGGCGGGTCGGAGGCGCTGCCGCGCACACCGGACGAGGCGGACCCGCGCTCGGTGGTGTCGCAGGAGAAGATCGAGGAGGACCCGCGCCTCAAGACGATGTGGGCGGGCTACGCGTTCAGCGTCGACTTCCGCGAGGAGCGCGGCCACGCGTACATGCTCGAGGACCAGACCTTCACGAAGCGCCAGGCGGTCGTGAAGCAGCCCGGCTCGTGCATGCAGTGCCACGCCTCGGTGTACGTCCCGTACAGGAAGCTCGGGAACGGCGACCTGCAGGCCGGCTTCCGGAAGATGAACGCCATGCCGTACGTGGAGGCGCGCAAGCACGTCGAGCACCCGGTGGCCTGCATCGACTGCCACGATCCCGAGACCATGGCGCTTCGCGTGACGCGCCCCGGGTTCATCAACGGGATCCGCGAGCTCAAGGCGACGCAGGGCGTGAAGAACTACGACGTGAACGCGCAGGCGTCCCAGAAGGAGATGCGCGCGTTCGTCTGCGGACAGTGTCACGTGGAGTACTACTTCAAGGGCGAGGACAAGCAGCTCACCTATCCCTGGTCGAAGGGCCTCCAGGTCGACGACATCATCGCGTACTACGACGAGGTGAAGTTCAAGGACTGGGTCCACAAGACCACCGGCGCGCCGGCGCTGAAGGCCCAGCACCCCGAGTTCGAGATGTGGAACCAGGGGATCCACGGCCGCTCGGGCGTGAGCTGCGTCGACTGCCACATGCCGGAGATCGCGTACAAGGGCGAGCGGATCACCGATCACCAGGTGAACAGCCCGCTCCTCAAGGTCGAGGCGTCCTGCACGAAGTGCCACGCGGACGTGAAGCCCGACGCCCTGAAGCAGCGCGTCCTCACGGAGCAGGACCGCTTCTTCAAGCAGCGCGACAACGCCATGGACGCGCTCATGGGCCTCGTCGCCGACCTCGAGAAGGCGCAGGCAGGCGGCAAGGCCTCGCCGGCGCAGCTCGACGCCGCGCGCTACCTCCAGCGGCGCGCGCAGTTCTTCCTCGACTTCGTGGAGGCCGAGAACTCGACCGGCTTCCACGCTCCGCAGGAGGCGCTGCGGATCCTCGGCGAGTCGATCGACTTCTCGCGCCAGGGGCAGCTGGTGCTCCGCGACGCCTCCTTCCAGCCCGACGTGAAGGTGGTGTCGATCCCGACGGCGCAGCCCGGCCCGAGCCAGGCGACCGGCACGGCGCCGGACGCGCGGCCCGCGCCGGCGCCGGCGCCGAAGCCGCAGAGCCCGTCGAGGTAGCGGGGCGCGCGGCCCGTGGACGCAGGGAGGCCCCGGCCGCCGCTGGCGGTCGGGGTCTCCTCCTCCTCCGGAGTCGCTACAGCGGGACCGGCAGCGGGAGGCGGTGGACCTTGTCGACGGAGTGGGCGCCCTTGACGCCGTGGCAGGAGGCGCACTGCTCCTTGCCGTTCCCGGTCTGGCGCGCGGCGTGAGAGATGGCGTACGCGGTGGCGTGGCAGGAGGTGCACGCCGCGGTGATCGGCGGGGTGGCCGGCTCGTCCTCGCCGTGCGCGCTCGAGCCCGCGTGGCGGATGGTCGCCGTCTCGTTCGCGAGGGTCGGGAGCGCGTCCGCCGGGACCGACTCGACGCGGTACGTGCCGTCGAGATGGCAGAGCGTGCACTGCGAGAGATCGCCCGGGAACTCGCCGACGTCGCGGAAGCGGAAGCCGTACCTTCCGTACGACGCGTACGGCCGGAGCGAGGAGAGCTCCGCCGTGCCCGAGCGTCCGCCCGTGTGGATCCGGTGGATCATCACCTTGAAGTGGATCGAGCGCTCCTCCACCCCGTCGTAGGTGCCGGCGAGGTCGGTGTCGCCCCCGCCCGTCTTCGGGCGCGCGTGCCAGTCGCTCCGGTCCGGCGCGTGGCACGCGGCGCAGTAGTCCACGTTCGTGCGCATCGACCCGTGGTAGGCGACGCGCCCGTGGCACTGGTTGCACTTGTCGACGTCGACGATCCTCCGGCGCGGCTGGGGGGAGCCGCCGCCGGTCCCGCCGGCGGCGAGGTCGATCCACACGAGCGCCGTGTCCGCCGGCTCGTAGAGGGACTCGCCGGTGTAGGGCCAGGCGAAGGCGTTCCTCGCGGCGTCGAACAGCTGCGTGTACCCCGCCCGCCGCGCGTCCAGCGCCACGACCCACGTGCCGGCCGCGTCCGCGGGCAGCTTCGCCGTGAAGGTGTACTCGAACCGCCCCTCCGCGTTCACGTGGGTGTCCACCGGGACCAGCTCGCTGATCGGGACCGCGGGGCTGCCGAAGGATCGGAAGTCCGGGTCCGGAGGGCCGGCGATCGTCGCCTCGAACCAGCCTGGGTAGGCGAACCCGCCGCGGGGGATCGGGCTCGTCGCGTCGTACGCCGGAGCGGGCGTCGTGAGCGATTCCAGCGGGCCGTTGCGATCGGACACGGTGAACACGATCGTCGGGGACTGTCCGGGGGCGGCGTTCCTGACCTCGACGATCTCCAGCACCGGCTTGTCGAAGCGCGGGCTCTTCGGCGGCGCGACGTGCGCCTCCTTGATGTCGACCCAGTCCGCCGGATCGCCCTGCCGCGACACGTGGCACGTGACGCAGCCGTCGTCGTCCGCCTTGGGCCCGCCGGAGTGAGCGAAGTGGACGGCGTCGGGCGGCGCGCCCTCTCCGAACCAGACGTCGGGGTGGCAGCCCTGGCAGCTCCGCCGCGAGATCTCGGTGTCGAGCCGGGGCGCGTCCACCGCGCCCTCGTGGCACGCGGTGCAGCTGCGGTAGTCGAGCGGGAACGTGACCCCTCGCGCGAGCAGGCGCGGGGCCTGCCCGTTGTCGGTGCGCGCCACCACCTGCCCGAAGACCCGCTCGCGGCTCTGCTCGCCGACCACCGAGAACTTCCGTCCGAGCACCGGCGCGTTCCGTCCCGGGAGGAAGGGCTTCGGGCTCTGCGCGCCGATCGGCGGCGCCGCGGCGGTGGTGCTCGACGCGTACAGCGTGGGGAGGTTCTTGCCGCGGTGGATGCGGTGGACGAGCCGGCCCAGCTCGAGCGGGTTCGGGCTCGTCGCCGGCGTCGCGTCCGCGGGCGCCGCCGGATCGACCGTCTGCGCGTCGACGAGCTGATGGGTGTGGCAGGTCACGCAGATGCGCGTCCCGGTGCGCGAGCCCTCGTGCGCCCTGAGCGTGCCGTGGCAGTCGCCGCAGCGCGCGTCCAGCACGAGCTCGCGTCCGCCGAGCTTCCCGCTGCTCGGGACGAAGTCCGTCGTGGAGGTGGTGAGCGCCGTCCCCGTGACCGCGCGCAGCCACACGCCGACGCGCAGCGTCTCCGCGGGATCGTGCCCCGCCGGCAGCGGCTCGGCGAACGCGTAGGTGAACGCCCCGCCGCCCAGCGCCGTCCAGGCGCCGTGGCTCTCGGCTCCGGGCTGCAGCTCCCCCGTGAGCACGAGGCTCCGCCACACCGGGAGCTGGTTCAGCGGCCCCTTCCCGAGCGCGGCGAGCGTGAAGGCCGGATCGAGCGCGCGCGCCGCCTCGAGCCCGAGCGGCGTCCCGTCGCGCGAGATCCGGACGGTGGCGACCACGCGCCCGTCGACGACCTGCGCGCCGCTGAGCTCGATGTGCGGCCCCGTCGGCGGGGGCGCGCCGACGGGCGCACCGAGCTTCGGCGCCTGCTGACAGGCGGCGAGCGCGAGCGTCACCGCGGCGAATGCGCCCTTCGTGATCCGGCCGCTCATCCGTTGCCTCCCGGGCGCGGCGCGCTGACCCGTCGCGCAGCGCGCACCTCGTCGCCCATAGCACGAAGCAACCGGGAGGCACATTCCGCGGACCGCCGCGCCGCGCGCGTGGGACGCGCGGAGGTGCGCGCGCGGCGCCGGGCCGGCGCGATCCGGCGCCGAGGTGCGGAGCGCCGCGCATCGAGCGCCGGTCGCGAAGTTGACACCCACAGGATCTCGGCACGTACGATGCGCCCCGGGACCGACTTCGCGGCGGAAGAGATCCGCCGCGTCGGGGAGGACGACATGCGACTCGGCCGCGGCGACTGGCGCCGGCCGCGCTCTCTGGACAGCATCTGCGGCGCCGTCGCCCTCGCGGCGCTCGTCGCGTGCGCGCCCGCGCCCGGCGTGGGCGAGCGGAAGCCCGCCCAGGAAGGTCCGCCCGGCCCCTCCCAGAGCTTCGCCACGCTCGCGCAGGAGATCCTCGCGCCGCGCTGCGCCACCGCGTCCTGCCACGCCGGCGAGTGGGGCGAGTACCCGCCGCTCGACGCGCACCTCGCGTACGGCTTCCTCGTCAGCGCGCCCTCGCTGCAGATGACGATGAACCTCGTCGAGCCCTTCGAGCCCGAGAACAGCTACCTCGTCCTGAAGCTCCGCGGCACCGCCGGCGAGGTGGGCGGCGTCGCGAGCCCGATGCCGATCGGCGACGCCGTCCTCGACGAGTCCGAAATCCAGGCGATCGAGGCGTGGATCGCGAACGGAGCGCCGAATGACTAGCCGTAGCGCGCAGCGGCGGACCACCGCCGCCGTGCTCACCCTGGCCGCCGCCCTGCTCGCGCTCCCGCGCGCGGCCGCCGCCGGCGAAGACAACGTGATCGTCTCCGGGTCCGTGTACGTCGACTACTGGGGCATCGAGCGGAAGGACGTGGCCGCCCGCGCGCCGCGCTCCGTGTCGCCGGACGCCTCGCTGAAGGTGCAGGTCGACATCCACGACGACCTCGCCTTCTCGGCCAAGGCCTGCTTCAGCTGCCACGGCATCGACCTCGAGCACGCCCACCTCGACTACACGCCGAAGACCTGGTTCAACCTCCAGGTCGGCCGCATCGCCGTGCCGTTCGGTGAATACGCGAACCGGGTCGATCAGTCCGGACACAAGACCGCGTCCGCGCCGCTCATCTACGACATGGGGCGGATGGCCTACGGCGAGAAGAGCCAGATGAACCTCGGCGTCATCCCCCAGCCGTACTCCGACACGGGCGCGCTCCTGTACGGCGTCACCTGGCTGGGCGAGAGCGTGCAGGTCTGGTACGGGCTCTACGGCGTGGCCGGCATGCGCGGCGCGAACGATCTCGACTTCACCTCCCTGCGCACCGTCTACTACACCGACAACAACGACCAGCCCGCGGCGGGCGCGCGGGTCTCGTTCACCCTCTCCACCGACGGCAAGGGGTTCTTCGGCGACGTCAGCGTCGGCGCCTCCGCCACCGGCGGCCGCTACGATCGCGCCGCCAGGCTGGACTACGTCGCCGTGGGGGCCGACGCCTCCATGAAGCTCGGCCCGGCCACGCTGCGCGGCGAGTACGCCGCCCGTCGCACCGACATCGACACGAACGCGCCCGGGTACAAGTGGGCGATCGTCGACCCGTTCGTCGTCAAGGAGGGCTGGTACGCCGAGATCGAGCACCCCCTCGGCAGCCACCTCGACGTGGTCTACCGCTACGACGAGCTCCGCCGTCGCGGCGTCCCGCTCCCGGGGCCGACGCCCCTGACCCCGGACAGCCTGCTGGTCCGCTACACCGCCGGCCTCGTGCTGACGCCGGCCTCGGCGGTCTACGTCAAGCTGGCGTGGGAGTACTGGAGCGACGAGACGATGATCGGGACGCCCGCGGGCACGACGCCGTTCCAGGACTTCAACTCCATGCACCTCGGCTTCGGAGGAGCCTTCTGATGCCCGTCACGTTCGCCGCCACCGCCGTCCTCGGGCTCCTGCTCGGCGCCGAGCCCGAGAAGGCGCCCCCCGATCCGCGCGACTTCGGCCCGGGGACCATGGACGTCTCGGGGTACCCCGAGGAGCACCAGCGCAAGTACGACCTGCTCATCTCGAAGTGCAACAAGTGCCACCCGGCGGCGCGCGCCGTGAACTCGCACTTCAGCTCCCAGCAGTGGAAGCGCTACATGAAGAAGATGCTCCGCCGCCCGAACTCCGGGATCAACGAGGAGCAGGCGCAGCGCATCTACGAGTTCCTGAAGTTCCGCGCCGAGAAGGAAGGGCTGGGCTAGGCCCGGCGTCCCCATGTTCTCCTCCGTCCCCGAGCGCGCGAAGAGCTCGCTGCGTTTCCGGCTCCTCGTCGCGACCCTCGTCCTCGTCGCGCTCGCCCTCGGTGTCGCCGCGGTCGCCTTCGAGCGCGTCGCGCGCTCGGTGATCGTCGACGCCATCCACTCGCACCTCTCCGCCCGCGCCGAGGAGGTCCAGGCCGCGGTGGTGCGGTTCCAGCGTGAGCGCGCGCTGGCGGTCCGGAGCTGGGCCGAGGCCGAGGCGATGCAGATGACGATCGACTCGGGCGACCCGAAGTTCGCCGAGGACTACCTGCGTCGCACCATCCAGGACCAGGGGGGCTCGATCTCGGCGGCGGCGCTCCTCGACATGGACGGCGCGATCATCGCCGCGGTGCGCGAGGGCGCGGAGGGCGAGCGCCGCGGCTTGCCCGTCGCCAGCCTGCGCGGCGTGGTGCTCGGCGACGCCCCGGTGAAGGCGGCGCTGGACGCCACGACCGAGCTCGGCGACGGCGTCGCCGCCGGGGTCGCGCCGCTCTCGCGGCTCGACCCCACCGAGGCGCGCGCGCTCGGCGTGATGGTCGCTGCGCCGGTGAAGGACTTCGCCGCCGACCTCGTGGGGGTGGTCGTCGCGATCATGCCCCCGCAGGCGCTCTCGCGCCTCCTGGGCGGCATCGCGGCCGACGGCCACTACCAGCCCGTCGTCGCCGACGAGGGGCTCACGCTCGTGCTCTCGCTGCCGGGCGCGAGCACCCAGCAGGCGCGCGCCCTGGCGGAGGCGGCGGCGGGCGCTCCCGGCGAGCTCGAGCACGTCGCGCTCGCCGGCTCGGAGCCGGTGCTCTCCGTGCGGACCGCCGCCGGCGTCGGGGTCCCCGGCTGGCGCACGCTCATGGCTGTCCACGAGTCCGACGCCTACGGCCGGCTGTACTGGCTCCGCGCCCTCCTCGGCGTCATGTTCGCGATCGTGCTCGCCGCGGCGGGCCTCGCGAGCGTGGGCGCGATCCGCCAGGCCTCACGGCCCCTGACCGACATCACGCGCTCGATGTCGGCGGTCGCGGGCGGCGATCTCTCCACCCGCGTCCCCGAGGCGTACCGGGACGAGCTCGGAGACCTCGTCCACTCGTTCAACGTGATGGTGAGCGAGGTCGAGCGCTCGCGCGACGAGCTGCAGCGAACCGAGGCGCTCCGCCGCGAGGTGGAGATCGCGCACCGGATCCAGACCGCCATCCTCCCCGTCGCGCCGTCGCTCGCTGGCTACGACGTCGCCGCGCGCATGAAGCCGGCGGACGACGTGGGCGGCGACCTGTACGACCTGCTGCCGTTCGAGGACACCTTCTGGGTCCTCGTCGGCGACGTCTCGGGCCACGGGATCAACTCCGGCCTCGTCATGATGATGGCGCAGGCCGCCGCGTACGCCGCCATCGCCGAGAACCCGCGCCTCTCGCCGAAGAGCGTCATCGCGGCGGTGAACCGGGTCGTCCACGAGAACGTGCGCAAGCGCATGCGGCGCGACGACTACCTCACCCTCATGGCCGCGCGGCACCTCGGCGACGGGCGCTTCGTCGCGGCCGGCGCCCACCAGCCCATCTTCCTCTCCCGCGGCAGCGGGAAGGTCGAGGTCATCGAGCCCGCCGGGCCCTGGTGCGGCCTCGGCCCCCACGTGCAGCCGCGCGAGTACGAGTTCGAGGTCCGCCCGGGCGAGATGCTCTGCCTCATCACCGACGGCGTCGTCGAGGCGCCGGACGCGAGGGGCGACCTCTTCGGCGAGGACCGCCTCGCCCAGATGCTCTCCGAGCCCGCCGTCCACACCGCGTCCGCCTCGCAGGCGCTCGCCGCGATCTTCTCCAGGGTCGAGGCCTTCGCCGCCACGCAGGCGGACGACATGACCGCAGTCGTCCTGAGGCGCCAGCCCCATGCCTGACCGGAAGCCCGAGCCGCGCCAGCCCATCTACCTCATGCTCCGGATGAAGCCGCCCTGGGTCTTCATCGACGAGATCCGCCGCTTCGTCGAGTCGTTCTGCGCGTGCGCGTGCGACGTGGCCGCGAACCGCGAGTCGCAGCTCGCGCTCGCCGTGCACGAGCTCATGCAGAACGCGGTGCCGCACTCGCACGACGAGGAGGTCGATCTCGTCCTGGAGGTCGACCCGGACGCCGATCGCGTCGAGGTCGCGGTGACGAACCGGTGCACCGAGGCCGAGTTCCGCGCGCTGGAGGAGCGCATCGCGCGCATGAACCGCGAGCCGGACGCGCTCCGGCACTACCTCACCGAGATGAGCACGTCCCCGGCCACCGTGCGCGGAGGCCTCGGCCTCGCGCGGGTCCGCTTCGAATCGCAGCTCGAGCTCTCCCTGAGCCGCTCGGGTGGCCGCGTCACCGTCCACGCCTCCGGCGCGCTGCGCGCGCCGGCACTGAAGGTTCCCGGAGGAGCCCATGCCTGAGTTGCCGGTCCCGACCAACCCGCTGCAGGTCGCGGACGACAAGTACTCCGCGCTGCTCGCCAGCGACGCGGACGGACCCCGAGTCGTGTTCCGCGGCACCATCAGCACCGTCAACCCCGCGGTGATCCTCAACCCCTTCGTGGACGCCGTGCACGGCGAGCTGGCGAAGCTGGGGCAGCACCGCGTCCGCGTCGACCTGCGCGAGCTCGAGTTCTGCAACTCGTCCGGCTTCAAGTCCTTCATCCACTGGATCGAGCGGATCGGTGCGCTGCCCGACGGGAAGCGCTACTCGCTGCACTTCCTGTCGAACCCCGCGCGCAAGTGGCAGCGCACGAGCCTCCTCGCGCTGTCCTGCTACGGCGTGAACAGCGTCTCCATGGAGTAGCGCGGCATCCGGCCGCGCCCCGCGCGCGGCTCCTCACGCGGCCCGCTCGCCCTCCCGGCGAGCGGGCCGTTCGCCTTTCCCCCGGGTGATCACGCTCGCGCGGCTGCGCGCGCCTCGGATGCCGGCATCCGATCCGCTGCGGCGGGGCATCCGACCGCCCTGCGCGTTCCTGTCCGCCGCGCGCGCAAACCCGCGTCGACGCGTGCGCGCGCCGCGCGGAGGCGCTGGCGCGCCGCTTGCGAAGTGGAGAGGGGCAACTCGCTCGCGAGGCCCCTCATGCCCATCGGAAGCTCGCTCCTCTCGTGGCCGCTGCTCCTCGTCGCCGGTACCCTCGGCGTCGCGGCGGGCATCGGCGGCTACGCCTTCGCGTACGCGAAGGGGACGTCGTACCTCGGCAACGACCCGGCCACGTGCGCCAACTGCCACGTGATGTCCGGACACCTCGAGGGCTGGCAGCAGTCCTCCCACCACGCGGTCGCCACCTGCAACGACTGCCACACCCCCGCCACGCCGGTCGGGAAGTACCTGACCAAGGCGACCAACGGCTACCACCACTCGATGGCCTTCACGCTCGGCGGGTTCCCCGACGTGATCCGCGCGCGGCCCGAGAGCCGCGAGGTCGTCGAGGGCCAGTGCCGCCACTGCCACGCCGACGTCGTCGACGCGATGACGGCGGGCGGTGAGGTCTCCTGCATCCGCTGCCACCCCTCCGTCGGACACCTCCGCTGAACGTCTCACCACACCAAGGAGATACGCAGATGACCCCCGAAACCGCCCCGAAGAAGCGCGGGCTCCTCATCGGCCTCGTGGCCGGCGCCTTCGCCCTCGCCGCCGTCCTCGCCGCCGCGCTCCTCGTGAACATCGCGGAGAAGAAGAGCGAGGCGAAGAACCCGATCGTCCGCGTGGTGGAGCTGAACGACGACACGGAGGACCCCGCGGTGTGGGGCAAGAACTTCCCGGTCGAGTACGACCTCTACAAGAAGACGACCGACATGGTCCGCACGAAGTACGGCGGGTCGGAGGCCATCCCGCGCTCGCCCACCGAGCAGGACCCGCGGAAGGTGACCTCGCAGTCGAAGACCGACGCGGACCCGCGGCTCAAGACGATGTGGGCCGGCTACGCGTTCGCCGCCGACTTCCGCGAGGAGCGCGGCCACGCGTACACGCTCGACGACCAGATCTTCACCCAGCGCCAGGTCGTCGCTAAGCAGCCCGGCACCTGCGGGCAGTGCCACGCGTCCGTCTACGTCCCGATGAAGAAGCTCGGCGACGGCGACATCTTCAAGGGCTTCGAGGCCCTCAACAAGATGCCGTACTCCGAGGCGAAGCAGCACTTCAAGCACCCCGTCGCCTGCATCGACTGCCACGACTCGAAGACCATGGCGCTGCGCGTGACCCGCCCCGGGTTCATGGAGGGCATCCGCGCGTTCAAGGCCTCGCAGGGCATCGAGAACTACGACCCGAACACCATGGCGACGCGCCAGGAGATGCGCGCTTACGTCTGCGGCCAGTGCCACGTCGAGTACTACTTCAAGGGGGCGGAGAAGCGGCTCACGTTCCCCTGGTCGAAGGGCATGAAGGCCGACCAGATCGCCGAGTACTACGACGAGGTCGGGTTCCGTGACTGGACGCACAAGGAGTCGGGCGCGCCGGCGCTCAAGGCGCAGCACCCCGAGTTCGAGATGTGGAACCAGGGGATCCACGCCCGCTCGGGCGTCGCCTGCGCCGACTGCCACATGCCCTACATGCGCGTGGGCGGGACGAAGGTCTCCGACCACTGGGTGCGCAGCCCGGTGCTCAACCTGAACCGCGCCTGCCAGGGCTGCCACAAGTGGCCCGAGGAGGAGCTCAAGGCCCGGGTCGAGGCGATCCAGGACAAGCACATGGAGCTCCGCGAGCAGGCGTTCGACGCGCTCGTCGCGCTCATCGGCGACATCAAGGCCGCGAAGGAGGCGGGCAAGGGAGACGCCGACCTCGAGAAGGCGCGCTTCCTCCAGCGCCGTGCGCAGTTCCTCTTCGACTTCGTGGAGGCGGAGAACTCGACCGGCTTCCACGCGCCTCAGGAGGCAGCCCGCGTGCTGTTCGAGTCGGTCGACGCCTCGCGACAGGGTCAGCTCGCGCTGAGGGATCCGTCCTTCGAGCCGACGGTGGCGGTGGTGACCATCCCGCCGCCGCCGCCCGCACCGGGCGCCGCGCCCGCCGTGCAGCCCGCCGCGGTGAAGAGGTAGCGCCGCCGGCCCCTCCGGGCGCGTCGCCTGCCGCGCCCGGAGGGGCTCCCGTCCCTCCCCTGGCCCGAGCCGCGCCCCGGCCACGTCGGCCGCCCCCGCGCGGCGCTCGCCCTGTCGCGGCCCGTATCGCCGGACGTGAACGAGATCGATGATGCCGACCAGACACCGTGACTCCCTTCGGGCCGCCGCCGCCGCCTCGGCGCTCGCCGCGCTCCACCTGCCCGCCGAGGCGCTCGCCGCGAACGCCCGGGAGCAGCGGGCCAAGCTCCTCGCTCGCCCCGAGCGCCGGTCGCCGGTCGAAGCGGCAGGGAGCGACGGCCCTTCGCCCGCCGCGGGGCTCGAGCCCCCCTGAGGAGCGCGCGCGTGATCGTCGCCGGCGTCGTCATCGAGACCGTCCCGGGAGCCGCGCCGCGCGTCGCGGCCCGGCTCCTCCACGAGCCCGGGGTCGAGCTGCAAGGCGGCGACGGGGACCGCCGGCTCGCCGCGGTCGTCACCTGCGCGGACGGCGCGGCGCTCGACGCGCTCGCCGAGCGGCTCGTGCACGGCCTCGCCGAGGTCGTCGGCGTCTTCCCGACCTACGTCGCGGACGAGCCGGACGCGGCTCCCGCGGCGAGGGCCGGCCGTGACCCTCGGTGACATCGCGACGTCGCGGCGGAGCCTGCGGAGCGCTCGCCCGCTGCGGCCGCGCCCGGCCGCGCCCGGGCAGTTGGGTTTCCCCGCGCGAGGCGTCGCGCTCCTGGATCGGGCGGTGTCAGCATCCGCTCGCCGCCCGGCAGCACCCACGTCGTCGCCGCATGCGGCGACCACCTTGAACGGAGGTTCCATGTCGATGAAGACTCGCATCCTGCTCGCCGCGGCGCTCGCGGTGCTCGCCGTCCCCGCCGCGGCGCAGAAGAAGCCCGCCGCCCCCGCGAAGAAGCCCGCGGCGACCCGGCCCGCGGCGAAGGGCGCCGGGGGCGCGTGCGTCACCTGCCACGCGAAGGTCAACCCGAACATCGTGAAGGACTGGGAGCTGTCGCGGCACTCGCAGGTGGAGGTCGACTGCACGGCCTGTCACGGCGACGCGCACAAGACCGAGGACGACTTCGCCAAGGCGACGATGCCCACGCCCGACACCTGCGCGCAGTGCCACGACGCCCAGGTCGCGCAGTTCAAGAAGGGCAAGCACGCCTTCGCGTGGGCGGCGGTGAAGGCCATGCCGACCTTCCACTACCAGCCGATGGCGATCCGGGAGGGCCTGAAGGGCTGCGGCGGATGCCACAAGCTCGGCCTGAAGACGCCCGAGGAGCAGGCCGAGCTCCGGAAGGTGGCGGGGCCGTACGGCAACGCGTCCTGCGATGCGTGCCACACGCGCCACCTGTTCTCGAAGGCGGAGGCGCGCCGGCCGGAGGCGTGCCAGACGTGCCACATGGGCTTCGATCACCCTCAGTGGGAGATGTACAGCAGCTCGAAGCACGGCGTGCGGAACGCCCTCAAGCAGACCGGCGCGATCCCGGAGCACTCGGCCGCACCGAGCTGTCAGACCTGCCACATGCAGGAGGGGAACCACGAGGTGCGCACGGCGTGGGGCTTCCTCGCCGTCCGCCTGCCCTTCCCCGAGGACGACCCGCAGTGGAAGGCGGACCGCATCACCATCCTGCAGGGCCTCGGCGTGCTCGACCCGTCGGGCAACCCCACCGGCCGCCTCGACGTCGTGAAGGCCGCCGACGTCGCGCGGCTCACCGAGGAGGCCTGGCAGACGGAGCGCACGAAGATGCTGAAGACCTGCAACGAGTGCCACTCCGGCGAGTTCGCGAAGGTCCAGCTCCAGCAGGCCGACGGGCTGATCCGCGACGCGGATCACGCGATGGCGGAGGCGATCCGGGCCATCGCCGGGCTCTACCAGGAGGGGATCCTCCCCAAGCCGAAGAACTACGCCTTCGCCTTCCCGGACCTCCTCACGTTCCACGACGCGCCGACGCCCATCGAGCAGAAGCTCTTCGTCATGTTCCTCGAGCACCGCATGCGCGCGTTCCAGGGCGCCTTCCACGCCAACCCGGACTACGCGAACTGGTACGGCTGGAGCGAGATGGCGCGCGACCTCGTGGAGATCAAGGCGGAGGCGGCGACGCTGCGGCGCGAGCACGCCGCGGCGGCCCCGGCGAAGCCCAAGAGGTAGCGTCACCCGTCGTGAGGTGACCTCGAGGGGAGGCGTCCCGCGCGGCGCCTCCCCTCGTCGCGTCCGGGTGCTGGGTCCCCATCGCCGCCCGTCCGGGCGCCTCGACGCCGGCCCGCCGAGCCGCTAGAACCCGCGGGATCCCGCGGGATCCCGCGGAGGCCGCAATGACCCGAAGCCTCGCCCCGAAGCTCGTCCTCGCCGCCGCGCTCGCGGCCCTCGGCTGCGCCGGCGCGCGCCGCGACGGTGCCGGCGCGGCGCCCAACGCCGCGTCCGGGGAGGCCGGAGCGCCCGCGGCTGCCGCCGCACCGCGCGATGGCCTGCCGCCCATCATCGACCGCGAGCTCATCTTCGGCGACCCCGAGATCTCCGGCGCCCGGCTCTCGCCGGACGGCGCGTGGCTCGCGTTCCTGAGGCCGCTCGACGGGACGCGCAACGTGTGGGTGAAGCCGGTCGACGCGCCCTTCGAGCAGGCGAAGCCCGTCACCGCCGACACCGCGCGGCCGGTCCCGGCGTACTTCTGGAGCTGGGACTCACGGTTCATCCTGTTCGTGCAGGACCGCGGCGGCGACGAGAACTTCGACGTCTTCGCCGTCGATCCGCGGGCGCCGCCCGGCCCGGGAGCGAAGGTCCCTCCCGCCCGCGGGCTCACCGAGCTGAAGGGCGTGCGCGCGGAGATCTACGAGGTCCCGAAGGCGCGGCCGGGGATCGTGTACGTGGGCCTCAACGATCGGGACGCCAGGTGGCACGATCTGTACGAGATCGAGATCGCGACCGGCAAGCGGACCCTGCTCCGCAGGAACGACCAGCGCTTCGTGAGCTGGACCTTCGACCTGGACGGCCGGCTGCGGCTCGGCACGCGGGTCACCGAGCAGGGCGACACGGAGATCCTCCGCGTCGATCCCGCCGGGATGAAGAAGGTCTACGGCTGCACGGTGCTCGAGGACTGCTCGGCGGTCCGGTTCGACCCGGACGGCCGGCGGGCGTACCTCGTCTCGAATCGCGGGGCCGGCGATCTCGTCCGGCTCTCGCTGCTCGACGTCCAGACCGGGGTGGAGGAGGTCGTCGCGTCGGATCCCGAGCGGCGCGTGGACCTCGTGGCGCCGGTGTTCTCGGAGGCGACCGACCGGCTCGTCGGGACGGTGTACGACGACGAGCGGCTGCGCTTCCACTGG
The DNA here is from genome assembly GCF_000017505.1 of Anaeromyxobacter sp. Fw109-5. Lineage (NCBI taxonomy): Bacteria > Pseudomonadati > Myxococcota > Myxococcia > Myxococcales > Anaeromyxobacteraceae > Anaeromyxobacter > Anaeromyxobacter sp. Fw109-5. The sequence continues at coordinate 1,082,029 of NC_009675.1, read as the reverse complement.
ACGGACCCCGGCTACGCGGCGGATCACGCCGCGCTGCAGGCCCGCTTCCCGGATCGCGACGTCGTCATCGAGTCTTCGACCCGGGACGACCGGCTCTGGCTCGTGTCGGTGAAGGCGGACGTCGAGCCGGGCGAGGTCCAGCTCTTCGACCGGACCACGAAGAAGGTGACGGAGCAGTACCGCCTGCGCGAGCGGCTCCCGCGCGCGGACCTGGCCCGCATGCAGGCGATCAGGTACCCGTCCTCCGACGGGCTCGAGATCCGCGCCTTCCTCACCCTCCCCGTGGGCGTGCCTGCGAAGGCCCTGCCGCTCGTCGTGCTTCCGCACGGGGGGCCGTGGTGGCGCGACAGCTGGCGCTATCACCCCCTCGCGCAGTTCCTCGCCAACCGCGGGTACGCAGTCCTGCAGCCCAACTTCCGCGGCTCGACCGGTTACGGGAAGCGGTTCGTCGATGCCGGGAACCGGCAGTGGGGCGACAGGATGCAGGACGATCTGACGTGGGGCGTGCGGCACCTCGTGGCCCAGGGCACGGTGGATCCGAAGCGCGTCGGGATCATGGGCGGCTCCTACGGAGGCTACGCGACGCTCGCCGGCGTGACGTTCACGCCCGACCTCTACGCCGCGGCCGTCGCGATCGTCGCGCCGTCGAGCCTCATCACGCTGCTCGAGACGATCCCGCCTTACTGGGAGGCCGGACGCGTCGTGTTCCACACGCGCATGGGCGACCCGAACACCCCGGAGGGCAGGGCGCAGCTGGAGCGTCAGTCGCCGTTGAACCACGTCGCGGCGATCCGCACCCCGCTGCAGATCGTCCAGGGGGCGAACGATCCGCGGGTGAAGAAGTCGGAGTCCGATCAGATCGTCGTCGCCCTGCGCGAGCGCGGCTTCCCGGTCGAGTACCTCGTGGCGCCGGACGAGGGGCACGGGTTCCAGCGGCCGGTCAACAACATGGCGGCGTTCGCGTCCGCCGAGAGGTTCCTCGCGAAGCACCTGGGCGGACGCTTCCAGGCCGACATGCCACCGGCCGTGGCGCGGCGCCTCCAGGAGCTCACGGTCGACCCGGCGACCGTCGAGGCGCCGCGGCGCGCCGCGCCCGCGGCCGGGCGGAGGTGACGCGGGGGCCGGGCTCGCCGCGGCGGTGCCTCGCGCAGAGGCGCCCGCCGGGACGCCCTCAGGGCCCCAGATCGCCGAGGAAGCTCCGGCCGGTCTCGTGGCGTACCCCGAAGAAGTCGGCGACCGTCGCGCCGAGATCCGCGAACGAGCCGCGCGTGCCGAGCGCGCCGCCGCCGCGGCCCGGCGCGTGGACGACGAGCGGGACGTACTCGCGGGAGTGGTCGGTGGACGGGGTGGTCGGATCGCAGCCGTGGTCCGCGGTCAGGGCGGCGACCTCTCCCGGGCGGAGCTTGCCGAGGATCCGCGGGAGGGCGCGGTCCATCTCCTCCAGCGCCCGGGCGTAGCCCTGAGGGTCGTTCCGGTGCCCGTACAGCATGTCGAAGTCCACGAGGTTCACGAAGACGAGCCCGTGGTCCACGCGATCGAGGAGCGCCTCCGTCTTCGCCAGGCCGTCGGCGTTCCCCGCCGTGTGCAGCTCGTCCGTGATGCCCTTGCGGTCGAAGATGTCGGGGATCTTGCCGACCCCGACCACCGGCACCCGGGCGTCGACGAGCTTCTCGAGCACGGTCCGGCCCGGCGTCGCGATGGAGAAGTCCTTGCGGTGGTACGTGCGCACGTACTCGCCGGGCTTGCCGACGAACGGGCGGGCGATGACGCGCGCCACCCGGTACGGGTCGAGGATGCGCCGCGCGACGCGGCACCACGCGTACAGCGTCTCGAGCGGCACCGTCTCCTCGTGCGCCGCGATCTGGAACACCGAGTCGGCCGAGGTGTAGACGATCGGCATCCCGGTCCGCTGGTGCTCCTCCCCGAGCTCCCGGATGATCTCGGTGCCGCTCGCCGCCACGTTGCCGAGCACGCCCGGGAGGCCCGTCTCGCGGAGGAAGGGATCTAGGATCTCCGGCGGGAAGCCGCGCGGGAAGAGCGCGAGCGGCTCGGAGAGGACGATGCCCATCATCTCCCAGTGACCGGTGATGGTGTCCTTGCCCTGGGAGCGCTCCGCCATGCGGCCGTGGAAGGCCAGCGGCGAGGGCTCCGGGGGCACGCCCAGGATCGGGGTGAGGTGACCGATCCCCATCCGTCCGAGCACCGGGAGGGAGAGGCCCCCCACGGCGCGGCTCGTGTTGCCGAGGGTGTCGGAGCCCTCGTCGCCGTAGGCGCGCGCGTCCGGGAGGGCCCCGCAGCCCACGCTGTCCGCGACGAGGATGACGAAGCGGCGTCGGTCCATGGCCCGATCCTAACCGGCCGCGCGCCGCGCGAGCGATCAGAACGTGCCGAGGACGATGTCGACGCAGGCCGAGGCGCCGACGCGGCTCGCCCCGGCCCGGATCATCGCGAGCGCCTGGGCGGCGGTCCGGACGCCGCCCGACGCCTTCACCCCGAGCGCATCCCCGACGGCCTTGCGCAGGAGCGCCACGTCCTCGACGGTGGCCCCTCCCCCGCCGAACCCGGTCGAGGTCTTCACGTAGGCCGCCCCGGCGCTGCGCGAGAGCGCGGCGCCGACCACCTGCTGGTCGCGCGTGAGGCGCGCCGTCTCGAGGATCACCTTCACCGGGACCTTCGCCGCGCTCACGACGCCGAGCAGGTCGTCGAGCACCGCCTCGTGCCGGCCGGCGAGCAGCGCCGGCAGCGGGAGCACGACGTCGATCTCCTGCGCGCCCGCGGCGACCGCCGCGGCCGCCTCCGCCGCGCGCGCCTCGGGCGTCCCCTCGCCGCGCGGGAAGTCCACGACGGCAATGGTCAGCGAGGCCGCGTCGGCGAGGAGGTGCCGCACCTCCGGGACGTGCGCCGCGTGCACGCAGACCCCCGCGAAGCCGTACGCCCGCGCCTCGGCGCACACGCGCGCGACGTCCGCGCCGGTCGCGCCCGCGGAGAGCAGGGTGTGGTCGAGGAACGGGGCGAGATCTCGCGGGGTGCGGATCCGGGCGGGGTCGACGGTCCTCATGCGTCCTCCCGCGCGCCGGCGAGCTTGACGAGGGCGTCCGCGACCTCGCCCTGGAGGCAGCCGCCGTCCTCGTCCTCGTCCCCGTCGAGCCACGGGTCCCGGCCCGTCGACGCCACCAGCCGGTGCAGGTCGCGATCGAGGAGGTGCGAGGGCACCACGTGACCGAGCGCGTTGAGGAGGTTGCCCTTCACCGCGGGGTGTTCGTCCGAGAGCTCCGCGAGCAGCGCCTTCACGCGCTTGCGGCGCAGGTTCGGCTGCGAGCCGCACAGGTCGCAGGGGACGATGGGGAACCGCATCGCGGTCGCGAACGCCGCGATGTCCTCCTCCGCCGCGTAGCAGAGCGGGCGGACGACGACGTTGCGCCCGTCGTCGGAGCGGAGCTTCGGCGGCATGCTCTTCAGCGCGCCGGAGTAGAGCGCGCTGAGCAGCAGGGTCTCGACGAGGTCGTCGCGGTGGTGGCCGAGCGCGATCTTGGTGCAGCCCATCTCCGCGGCGGCGTTGTAGAGCACGCCGCGGCGCAGCCGCGAGCACACCGGGCAGGTGGTCTTCCCCTCCGGGACGAGGCGACGCACGATCGAGTACGTGTCGGCGTAGAGCATGCGGTGCGGCACGCCGACCGCCTGGAAGTGCCGCTCGACGATCTCGGCGGGGTAGCCCGGCTGCCCCTGGTCGAGGTTCACCGCCACGAGGTCGAAGTCGATGGGGGCGCGCTCGCGCAGCCGCATGAGCACGTGGAGGAGGGTGTACGAGTCCTTGCCTCCGGAGACGGCGACCATGATCCTGTCGCCGTCGCCGATCAGCTCGAAGTCGCGGATCGCGTTGGCGGCTGCGCGCAGGAGCCTCTTCTCGAGCTTCGACACGTCGTGCATCGGGCGCACTCTATAGCAGCGCCGCCGGGGAGCGCGCACCGGGCCCCGGCCCGATTTTCCTTTGACGCCGGCGGCGGCCTTGCGATAAAGGCGCGGGTTCCGTCGGGAAACACGAGGGGAGCATGCCTGCGAAGGACCTGGGCACCAAGCACACCTGCTTCAAGTGCGGCACGAAGTTCTACGACCTCAAGAAGCTGGAGCCGCTTTGCCCGAAGTGCGGCGCGGACCAGCGTGACAGCCCGGCCCTGAAGGCTCCCCCGCCTTCGGAGCGGCGCCAGCGGGCGGCCGCCCGCCCGGTGGCCGAGCCAGAGGAGGTCGAGACCGAGACCGAGCTCGAGGAGGACCTCGAGGAGGCGGAGGCCGACGAGGACGCCGCCGAGGAAGACGAGCCCTAGGGCTCTCCTTCAGCAGCCTCCCGCCGCCGGGCCGCGCGACCGGGCTCCGGTCCGGCGCGGCCTACGGATACGAGAGCTCCAGGGTCGCCGGGCCGGTCGCCGGCACGACGACCGTGGCGATCCTCTCGCCCATCCGCTCGTGCCACGCGATGGCGGTGTGGCGACCGGGGGGCACCCCCTGGATCGCGAAGCGCCCCTCGGCGTCGCTCACCGCGTGGAAGGGCGTGTCCACCACGAGGATCCACGCGCTCATCCAGGCGTGGACGTCGCAGCCCACCCGAACCGGCCCGGGGCGCGCCAGCGGCCGCTCCACGCGCTGGCCGGGGTTCGGCATGGGGACGTTGAACGCGGTCGCGACTCCGGACCAGCCGTGCACGTTGTGCAGGATGGGGTCCCCGTTCAGCAGCGCCACCGTCGAGCCGGCCGGCGCGGCCTGCACGTGCGGCACGAACCGGCAGCCGCGCTGGTCCAGGGTCAGGGCGCGCGGCTCCACCGGGGCGCCCGGCGCGACGATGCGGACGACCACGTTCGCGAGCCCGCCGCCGGAGACGACCAGCGACTCGTCGGGGGCCGACTCGCCGCACGCGCCCCGATCCTTGGTGACCGGCTGCGAGGCCGGCGGAGGCGGCGTGCCGGCGTAGCGCACCCTGCCCTTCACCTCGCCCGCTCCGGCGAGCGCGGGCGCGCCCAGGGCGACGGTCAGCGCGGCGAGGTGAAGCGGACGGAGGAGACGCATGGTCGACCTCGGGTGAGGGCTCGGCGAAGGGCGGGCACCGAATAGCTCCGCCGGCTCCGCCTCGCAACCGGCGCGGCGGCGCACCTCCGGACGGATGAACCGACCCCCGAACGCGACGTTGACCCCCGCGCGAGCCTTCACTAGGTCCCTCTCGCCTGCACAGCCCTCATGCGACCGGGACCTCCGTGACGATCGCCACCGCCTCCGCCCGCGCACGCCCCTCCTCCCTCCAGTACGCGAAGGACCTCCTCCTCCTCGCCAAGCCGCGCCTGTCCGGGCTCGTCATCGTGACCAGCGCGGGCGGCCTCGCCCTCGCCCCGGGCCACGTCGCGCCTGCCCGCGCCGCCTTGACGGTCCTCGCGACCGCGGCGGTCGTGGGCGCGGCGAACGCGCTCAACTGCTGGATGGAGCGGGAGATCGACGCCCGCATGCGGCGCACCCGCGACCGCCCGCTCCCGGCGGGGCGCGTGGACCCGTTCACCGCCCTGGGGCTCGGGATCATGGTCCCGGTGTTCGCCCTGCCGGTGCTCGCGCTCGTCGCGAACCCCCTCACGGCGGCGCTCGCCTTCGTGGCGCTCGTCACGTACGTCGCGGTGTACACCCCCATGAAGCAGCGCTCGACGCTCGCGCTGCTGGTCGGCGCCGTCCCGGGCGCCATCCCGCCGCTCATGGGCTGGACGGCGGCGACCGGCCGGCTCGACGCGGGCGGGCTCGCGCTGTTCGCGCTGCTCTTCGCGTGGCAGCTCCCGCACTTCCTGGCCGTGTCGATCTACCTGCGGGACGACTACGCCCGCGGCGGGCTGCGCGTCTTCTCGATCGTGCACGGGGAGCGCACCACCCGCGCCTGGATCGCGGCCACCGCGGCGGCCCTCGTCCCGGTGTCGCTCCTGCTCGTCCCGCTCCGCGTCGCGGGTCCCTCGTACGGCGCGGTCGCGGCGGTGCTCGGCGTCGCCCTCGCGGGCTACGCCTTCGCCGGCGTCGGCCGCGAGGGGGGGCGCTGGGCGCGGAACTTCTTCCTCGCGACCATCCTCTACCTGACGCTCCTCTTCGTCGCGCTGTTCCTCGGCGCACGCTGAGGCGCCGCGATGCGCGCGCTCGCCGCGGACGCCACGCCGGCCATCCCCCGCCTCGCGTTCCACGGGGTCGCCGTCCGCCGCGGCGACCGCGAGGTGCTCCGCGGCGTGTCCCTCGAGATCGCGCGGGGGGAGATCTTCGGGCTGCTCGGGCCGAACGGCGCCGGCAAGTCGACGCTCTTCGCGATCCTCGCCGGCCTGCTCCGGCCGGACGAAGGCCGGTTCCTGCTCGACGGCGTGGAGATCGCCCCCGGGGCGCGACGCCTCCGCAGCGCGGCGGGGATCGTCTTCCAGGAGCCCGGGCTCGACGGCAAGCTCACCGCGGAGGAGAACCTCCGCCTCGCCGGCGCGCTCCACCGCGTGCCCAGGCGCGAGCTGCGCGGGCGCGTCGCGGAGCTCCTCGACGAGGCCGGCCTGTCCGAGCGGGCGCGCGAGCCGGTGGAGCGGCTCTCGGGCGGGATGCGGCGGAGGCTCGAGCTCGCCCGCGGGCGCATCCACCGCCCCGCGCTCCTCGTCATGGACGAGCCCACGTCCGGGCTCGACGCGGCCGCCTTCCGCGCCTTCTGGGCGCGCGTCGCCGCGGTGCGCCGGGACGCGGGGACCACGGTGGTGCTCACCACGCACCGGCCGGACGAGGCGGAGCGCTGCGATCGCCTGGCAGTGCTCGCGCGCGGCGAGATCGTGGCCTGCGACACGCCCGAGGCGCTGCGCGCCCGCGTGGCGGGCGACCTCGTGGTCATCGAGGCGGACGAGCCGGAGGCGGTCGCGGCGGAGGTGACGCGGCGCCTCGGCCTCGCGGCGCACGTCCGGGCGGACGGCGTCCACGTGGAGCACGAGGGGGCGCACGCGCTCGTGCCCCGCCTCGTCGAGGCGTTCCCGGCCGGCCGGCTGCGGAGCATCTCCCTCCGCCGGCCGACGCTCGCCGACGCCTACCTCGCCATCACGGGGGAGGCGCTGGAGGAGACCGCGACCGGATCTCCTGAGGCCGGTCATCCCGAGCGTAGCGTCTCCGCGGGAGCGGAGCCGCGGAGTCGAGGGACCCCGACCGCGACCGCGACCTCGACCTCGACCGCGACCTCGACCTCGACCTCGACCTCGACCTCGACCTCGACCGCGACCTCGACCGCGACCTCGACCCGATCTCCTGAGGCCGGTCGTCCCGAGCGTAGCGTCTCCGCGGGAGCGGAGACGCGGAGTCGAGGGACCCCGACCCCGACCCCACGGACGCTCCCCCTCGCCTACGACCTCGCGACGATCGCGGTGCTCGCCCGGCGCGACCTCGTCCGCTTCTTCCGGCAGCCCTCCCGCCTCGCCGGCGCCCTGGGCCAGCCGGTCATCTTCTGGCTCGTGATCGGCTCCGGCTTCGGGGAGACGTTCCGGATGCCCGGCTCGACGGTGCCGTACCTCGCCTACTTCTTCCCGGGCGTGGTGCTCATGGTGGTGCTGTTCGCGTCCATCTTCACCACCGCCTCGGTCATCGAGGACCGGCACCGCGGCTTCCTCCAGTCCGTCCTCGCCGCGCCCGGCTCCCGCGGGGCGCTCGTCGTCGGGAAGACGCTCGGCTCCGCCGCGGTGGCGCTCACGCAGGCGGCGCTGTTCGTGGCGCTCGCGCCGCTCGCCGGCTTCCCATACCTGACCATCCGGTGGCCGCTCCTGCTCGCGGCGCTCGCGCTCTGCGCGATCGCCCTCGCGGCGCTCGGGTTCGCGGTCGCGTGGGGTGTCGACAACGTCCAGGGGTACCATGCGATCCAGATGACGCTGCTCGTGCCGCTCTGGGTCGTGTCCGGCGCGATGTTCCCCGCGCCCTCGGGCGGCGGCCCGCTCGCCACGGTGATGCACGCGAACCCCGTCGCCTACGCCGTGTCGGCCGCGCGCCGCGCCTTCGGCGGCGCCGCGGCGCCCGGCGCGCTGCCCGGCTCCGCCGCGCGCGATCTCGCCGTCTGCGCGCTCTTCGCCGCCGGCGCGCTCGCCCTCGCCGCCCTCGCCACCCGGAGGTCCCCACGGTCATGACCCTCGCCGAGGCGCTCCCCACGGTGAACGCCGCGCTCAACGGGCTCGCCTTCGTGCTCCTCCTGCTCGGCTTCCTCGCGATCCGCCGGGGAGACCAGCGCCGCCATCGCGCGCTCATGCTGTCCGCGTGCGCCGCCTCGGCGCTGTTCCTCGTCAGCTATCTCACCCGGATCGCCCTCACCGGGACTCACCGCTTCCCCGGGGGCGGCGCGCTGCGCGCGGTCTACCTCGCGGTCCTGACGAGCCACACGGTCCTCGCCGCCCTCGCCGCCCCGCTCGTCCTGCGCACCCTGTTCCTGGCCCTGCGGGAGCGCTTCCCCTCCCACCGCCGCATCGCCCGCGTGACGCTGCCGATCTGGATGTACGTCTCGGTGACCGGGGTGGTCGTCTACGTGATGCTGTACCACCTCGCGCCCTCGCCTCCGTGAGGCGGGCCGCGCGGACGCGGAGTGGTGCCGGGCGCCCGGCGCGGTACCATCGGCGCCATGCGCGCCCGCTCGCTGCTCGCCCTCCCCCTCCTCCTCGCCGCCTGCGACGAACCCGTCCGGATCGAGGTGGAGCCCAGCTCCCTGCGCTTCGGCGTTCGCGGCCAGACCGCCTCGGTGCACGCCACGCCGCGCCTGCGGGACGGCAAGGCGGTGCCGCGCGAGGCCTGCCGCTGGTCGTCCTCCGACGAGCGCGTCGCGACCGCGACCGGCCCCCACAACGACGCGACGGTCACCGCCGTCGGGCCCGGCACCGCCACCGTGCGCTGCACGATCGGGGACGCGGCGGGGGAGGTGCCGGTGATCGTGCGCGTGGTCACGCGGCTGGCGGTGACGCCCGCGTCCGTCGAGCTCCGCATGGAGGACGAGCCGCGCCCGGTCGCTCTACGGATCGCCGCGTTCGACGACACCGGAGCGCCGGTGCTCGGGCGCGTCGCCTACACGCGCTGCGCCGACGAGCGCGTCTGCCGCGGCGACGGCCGCGGTCAGCTCTGGGGGGTCGGCGAGGGGGCGTCCACCGCGATCGTGGAGGTGGAGGGGGCGCGCGCGGAGGTCGCGGTGAAGGTGGTGGACCGGCGCACCGCGGAGGGGAAGCCGAAGCGCGTCTCCGGCAACCCGATGGAGGCGATCGAGAAGGAGGTCAAGGAGCGCGAGGCGGAGGAGGCGCGGCAGAAGGGGAAGTGAGGGGCGCCCTCGCGGCGGCCTCAGGCCGCCCCGCGCGAGCTGGCCGTACACGCGCAGGCGAGGGCCTCGGCGCGGGGACACGTTCCTCCCGCTCCCCTGGATCCCCTCTCGCCTGAGCCTCGAGCCCGCTCACCGCGAGCGTAGCTCCGCTGCGATCGCGGCGGAGCGCGGTCGAGCGGCTCCCAGCGCCCCTACCTCGCCAGCTGCGCCGCCTCGCTCGCGTGCGGGCCGCGAGGGCAGAGCTTCGCGTACGCGCCGAGCCGCTGCTTCGCCCGATCCGTCCGCTGCACGTCCGCCTCGAGCTTGCCCGCGCCCCACAGCGCCTCGCAGCTCGCCGGATCGCGCTCGAGGGCCTTCTCGTAGAGGTCCGCGAGCAGCTCGCGCTTCGCGCCGCGGGCGCGCTCGGCCTCCGCCATCTCGACGTAGGCGCGGGCCGCGCCCCCGGCGCCGCCCTGGCCGTACTCGTCGATGGCCTGGGTGAGCTCCACGAGGGCCCCGGGGACGTTGTCCTTCGCGCGGTGGAGCCTCGCGAGCGCGACGCGCGCGTCGGGGAACGGGCGGCCGAGCTGGATCGCCTTCTCGTACTGACCGCGCGCGAGGTCCGCGTCCCCCGCGGCCTGGTAGGCGTCGCCGAGGAGCAGCGCCAGGCGCGGGCTCTCGCCGACGCGACCGACCGCGCGCTTCAGGGTCTCGAGCGCCTGCTGCGCCCCGCCCTCGAGCGCCAGCTGCGCGCGCACGAGGTCGGCGTACAGCGACACGCGCCTCGGGTCGATCGAGACGGCGTGCTGGAGCGCCTCGACCGCGCCCGCGGCGTCGCCCTGGCGGAGCTTGCGCTGCCCCACGAGGTGGGGGATCTCGGGGCTGGCGGGGTCGAGCTTCGCCGCCTCGGCCTCGGCCGCCGAGGCCTCCGACGCCTTGCCCTGCGCGGCCAGCACCGCGCCGCGGAGCGCGTACGCGAGGGCCTGCTGCGGACGCGACGCGGCCGCCTGCGGCGTCAGCACGAGCTCCGCCGCCTTCCCCGCCTCCCCCACCTGGCCACGGGCGACGAGCACCTCCGCCTTGCCCAGGATCGACCACACGTGGTCCTTCTGGATGCGGAGCGCGTAGTCGTAGAAGCCCGTCGCCTGCAGCTCGTACCCCTCGCCCCGGCGCCGGTACTGCTCGCCGAGCAGGTACGCGATCCGCACGTCGCCCGGGCTCGCCTTCTGCGCCTTCCCCAGCACGTCACGGGCGCCGTCGAGATCGCCCTCCCGGAGCAGGATCGCGCCGAGCACGCCCTGGAGGAACGGGCTCTGGGTCCCCTCCGCGCCCTCGAGGACCGCGTTCACGACCTCCTTCGCGCCGGCGGCGTCGCCGCCGTAGAGCTTCAGGTACGCCTCCGCCGCCACGAGGTGCGAGTGGCGCTGGACGAGCGCGCGCGCCGCCTCCACGTGCCGCACCGCCTCCCCGCGGACCGCCTCCCCCTCGCCGTGCTCGCCCGCGCGGAGCGCGTCGACGTAGGCGAGGAACGCGTGGCCCGCGATGGACTGGTCGTCGCGGTCGAGGATCTGCTGGAGCTTGCTCGCCGCCTCGACGTAGCTCGCGTGCGCGTCCTTCTCGAGGAGCGGGAGGGTGTCCTTGAGGAGCCGGTCGATCGCCTCGATCCGCTCCTTCCGCGCGCGGCTGAAGACCGCCCAGCCGCCGAGCGCGACGGCGAGCACGACGAACAGCGCCACGGTGGTCGCGAACGTGCCGCGCTTCGCGCGCCTCCTCGGCGGCGTGCCCGGCGAGAGCTGGAACTCCTGCGTCGCGTACTTGTCGGCGAGCTCCTGCGCGTACGCCCTGCCGCGCGTCCTCGTCGCCGGGACCGGGGTCGGCGTCGGGACGGGCACGTCCTCCTCGATCGCGTTCGCCGGACGCGCGGCGCGGACGGCCCCTGCCGCGGTCGCCGCCGGGCGGGTCGAAGCGGGCGCGACGCGCGGAGCGACCGGGGGCGCGTCCGGCCCGGTGCGGGGCACGGCCGGCTTCGGCGAGACCCCCACCGCGGGGGGAGCGGGCCTCGCCGGCGCCGCCGCGATGCCGTGGCGCTCGAGGGCCTGCCGGAGCTCGGGATCGTCGGGGGAGGCCTCGGCGGCGCGCCGCAGCGCCGCCTCGCCGGCCTCGCGCTCGCCGAGCCTGAGGTGCAGCCCGCCCGCCATCCGCAGCGCCGCCGCGAAGGTCGGGAAGGCGGCGAGCACCCCCTGGAGCTCCTCGAGCGCCTTGCGGTCCTTGCCCTGGTCCGCGTAGACGCGGGCGAGCAGCACGCGCGCCGCGGGGTCGTCCGGGTGGGCCTTCACACCCTTCTTGCAGACGACCATCGCTTCCATGTACCGGCCCATGGCGAGGTAGGCCTCGGTCAGCGGCCGGTAGGCGTCGGAGGCGGGATCCGCCGCGAACGCGTGCTCGAGGGCGGACAGCTCGGCGGGCGTGAGTTGCTTGGGATCGGGCATGGGGCCGGTCGGGTCTAGCAAGGGGTCCTGGACGAGTCAAACGACACGCTTGACACGTCCCGGGCGCAGCCGCTATGAAGCGCGTCCTCGACAGCGACGCAAGTTTGTGGGGCTGTAGCTCAGCTGGGAGAGCGCTAGAATCGCACTCTAGAGGTCGTCGGTTCGATCCCGATCAGCTCCACCAATCCGAGAGGGCCCGGCGGAAACGCCGGGCCCTCTTCCTTTTCCGCACATCACCCGCGGCCGCCCGACGCGCGCGCAGGTGGCGCGCCGTCCGGCGCGCCCGCCGGCACGAGGTGGAGCGTGCGCGTGGGGAACGCGAACGACGTCCCCGCCCGCTCCACGACCTCCATGAACGCGAGGAAGAGCTCCTGCCGGATGGCGGTGAACTCGGCGAAGTCGGAGGTCTGGAGCCAGGCGACCACCTCCACGTTCAGCGTGGAGTCGGTCAGCGCCGAGAATCGCACGGACGTCGACTCCGGCCAGAGCTTCGGGTGCGCGCGCAGCGTCCGCTCGATCCCCGCGAGCACCGCGCGCATCTGCGCTGGGGTGGTCGAGTAGACCAGCCCGAGGTTGGCGAGCAGCCGGATGCGGTCCCGCGGCGCGAACGTCTCCGTGCGCATGTCCGCGAGCTTCCCGTTCGGGATCGTGACGATCGTGCGGTCGAGCGTCCGGATGCGGGTGGACCGCATGCCGATCGTCTCGACCGTCCCGACGAAGTCCTCGATCTTCACGAAGTCGCCGGTCCGGAACGGCTGGTCGACGCCGATGGAGAGCGAGCCGAAGAGGTTCTCGACGGTCTTCTGGGCGGCGAGGGCGAGGGCGATGCCGCCGATGCCGAGGCCGGCGAGGAGGCTCGCCACCTGGAACCCCAGCTCGTTCATCACGGCGACGCCGCCGAGCGCGGCCAGCACCACCTTCGCGATCTTCCGCCCGACCGGCAGCAGCCCGGCGAGGTTCGCGTTCGCGCGGGTCCAGGGCGCCTCCGCCATGACGGCGAACGCCACGTTCACCGAGCGGAATCCCATCCAGAAGACCACCAGGTAGGTCACCGAGCGCAGGACGCGGTGCAGGACGGCCGCTGGCCCCTCGGGGAGGACCAGCCACGGCTGGAGGACGGTGAAGAGGGCGATGGCCCAGAGCGCCGTGAGCGGCGCGGTGATGCGCTCGAGGAGCACGTCGTCCCACGTGGTCTTCGTTCGCGCCGCGAGGTGGCCGAGGATCCGCCGGGTGATCCAGCCGAGCACCGACCCGAGCGCGAACGCGAGGACGAGCAGCGACGGCAGCGCCAGCCACTGCCACCAGAGCAGTCCGCGCGGCCCCTCCCCGAGGAGCGGCGCCGGGAGGTGCTCCTCGAAGAACGGGCGCGCCTCCTCGCGCTCGACGGCCGCGCGCGCCGCCTGGGCGGCCCGCTCCGCGCGGGCGGCGCGCTCCGCGGCGCGCCGCTCGACGGCGGGAGCCGGGGCCTGCGCGCGCGCCGCGGGCGCGGCGAGGGCCACGAGGAGGACGGCGAGCGCGACGCGCGGGGCGGTTCGGAGGGGCGGCGTCATGGCGCGGCGAGGATACCGCACGCGCGGCCCGCCTTCGCCGTTACATTGGTGCCACGGGGGGACGGCTCGGATGGCGCGCATCGGCATGGAAGACTTCGAGGAGGGGACCGAGATCGTGCGCGTCTACCTCGCGGCGACGCTCGCGGAGGCCCGCGCCGTCGAGGACGCGCTCGAGGCCGCGGGCTTCCCCTTCGCGATCGAGGTCGAGACGTTCGCGTCGCCGACCGCCCTCGGCTCGAACCAGCCGCGGCGGGGCGCCGGGTTCTGGGTGCCGGCGGCGGAGCTCGCCGCCTGCGCCGACGCGCTCGAGCGGGCCGGGCACCAGCGCGGCCTCGTGCAGCGCTGAGCCTCAGGCAGCCTTGGCCTTCGGCAGCGGCTTGCCCTTCTCGAACGCCGCGTTCTCGCCGAACTTCGCGACGATCTTCTTCTTGGTCTCGAGCCCGGTCGCCTCGATGACGAAGTTGGGGACGCGGCGGGCGCGCGCGTCGGCGACCCAGCGCGTGATCTCGCCGCGTCGAGCCGCCGCGGCGGGCCGGCGCGCGGCAGGGCTCTTGCCGAGCTCGCGCCGGATCCCCTCCTGCACGAGGTCGCCCACGTGCCGCGAGATCGCGGCGGAGACGCGGGCGACCACCTCGTCGGCGGTCTCGCGGATGATGTCGTCGATGCTGGACTGGCGTGCCATTGAATTGCTCCGATCGAGAGCCCGGAAGATAGCCCGCCCGCGGGGATTGTCCACCGTCTTCTGCGCGATTGCACCCGATTGGCAAAACGAGGCCGGCGCGCGGCGGGCGGCGTGTGGGAGCGGCGCCGACGGGAGGAGGCGATCTGCGGCCTACGAGCGCCGCCGCGCCGCGGCGCGCTCCCCCTCGCCCATGCGCACCCTCAGGCGCTCGAGCGCGGCGGCGAGGTCGGGCCGCTCCGACAGGACGGGCAGCAGCGGGTCGGCGCGCAGCCGCCTCGCGCGCGCCGGGACGTTCCGGATGGTGAAGCGCGCGGGATCGAGCCTGGGCGTCACCTCGCTCCAGCGCAGCGGCGTGGAGACGGGCGCGCCCGGCCTGGGGCGGACCGCGTACGGCGCGGCGATCGTCTTGCCGTACCCGTTCTGCAGGAAGTCGAGGTAGACGCGGCCGCCGCGGGCGGAGAGAGCGCGCGCGGTGGTGGCGAGCCGCGGCAGCTCCCCCTCCACCGCGCGGGCGAGGAGCTCGCCGAGCGTCCGGGACTGCGCGTGGGTGAGCTGGCCGCCGAGGGGGACGAGCACGTGCAGGCCCTTCTGCCCCGTGGTCTTCGGGTACGAGGGCAGCCCGAGGTCGTCGCACAGCGCGTGCAGCGCCCGCGCGATGCGCACCACGTGCTCGAACGGCGCCTCCTTCGGATCGAGATCCACGACGCACCAGTCCGGCCGCTCGAGCGCGCCGGCGCGGCTCGCCCACACGTGCAGGGGGATGGTCCCCAGGTTCGCGATCCACGCGAGGCCGTCGGCGTCGTCGACGAGGAAGTGGTCGAGGTCGCGCTCCGCCTCCTCGCTGCGGATGCGCACCGTGCGGATCCACTCGGGCCGCCACTCCGGCGCGTCCTTCTGGAAGAAGCTCTTCCCGTCGATGCCGTCGGGGTAGCGCGTCAGCACGACGGGCCGGTCCCTCAGGTACGGCAGCATGAAGGGCGCGATCGCGCGGTAGTAGTCCACCACCTCGGCCTTGGTGATGCCCTCCGCCGGGAACCACACCTTGGCGCCGTTCGTCACCTCCACGCGCCGCTCGGCGCGCGCCGGGCGCGGCACCGGCGGCGGGCCCTCGTGCGGCGCGACCTCGCGCACGGCCTCCTCCGGCCGCTTGTCCTCGCGCAGCCTCAGGAACACCGGCTGCCGGAGGAGGCCCTCCGCCGTCCACTCCCTGAAGCGCACCTCGCACACGAGCTCCGGCTCGACCCAGGTGTGCCCGCGCCCGCGCGGGA
Organism: Anaeromyxobacter sp. Fw109-5; assembly: GCF_000017505.1. Taxonomy (NCBI): domain Bacteria; kingdom Pseudomonadati; phylum Myxococcota; class Myxococcia; order Myxococcales; family Anaeromyxobacteraceae; genus Anaeromyxobacter; species Anaeromyxobacter sp. Fw109-5. Next base: position 1,066,751 of record NC_009675.1, on the reverse strand, counting down.
CCGCCCCGCGGCAGGGAGGCGTCTTTCGTGCGCGCGGCGCGAGGCGCGCGTGGAGCTCCTCGAGCAGCCGCTCGCCGAACCCCGTCCCGACGCTGCCCGCGTACAGGAGCCCCTCGCCGTCGTGCACGGCGAGGTGCAGCGCGCCGAAGCGAGCGCGGGCGCCGGCCGGCGCGGTGAAGCCGACGATCGCGAAGTCGCCCGTGCGCTCGACCCGGATCTTGAGCCACGCGGCGGAGCGGCCGGCGCGGTAGGGCGCGTCCGCCCGCTTCGCCACGATCCCCTCGAGCCCGCGGGCGCGCACCTCGCGGTAGAGGTCCTCGCCGCGCGCCTCGACGTGCTCGGCGAGGCGGACGGGTCCGAGCCGCGGCGCGACCTCCGCGAGGAGGCGCTTGCGCTCCACCAGCGGGAGCGCGCGGAGGTCGAGGCCGGCGAGCGAGAGGAGATCGAAGACGAAGTAGGTGGCGGGACGCTCGAGCGCGGCGCGCGCCACGTCCGCCGGGCGCGCGAGCTGCGCGCGGCCCTGGAGGGCCTGGAAGGACGGGCGGCCGTCGGGCCCGAGCACGACCACCTCGCCGTCGAGGACGGCGTCGAGGGGCCAGGACTCGAGCGCCTTCGCGAGCTCCGGGTAGAGCGCCGTCGCGTCCTCGCCGCTCCGGTAGCGCAGCGAGACGCGCGAGCCCTCGCGACGCGCGACGAGCCGGTACCCGTCGTACTTGAGCTCGAACAGCCACCCCGGCGCGTCGAACGGCCCCTCGCGCGTCTCCGCGAGCATGGGGCGGGCGTCCGCGTCCGCCAGCGCTCGCCGCGGGGCCCCGAGCCCCTCCGCCGCGCGCACCGCGGCCTCGGCGCGTCCCTCGCCGGCGGCGAGCTCCTCGAGCAGCCGGCCGGAGAGCACCGACTCCTCCGGGAAGGGCCGGCCCGGGCCGGCCCACGCGTCGCCGCGGTGCTTCAGGAGCAGCCACTGCTGCTTGCCGCCCTGCGCCGCGCGCGTGCGGACGAGCGTCCACTCGCCGTGCAGCTTGTGGCCGGAGAGCTGGAAGACGAGCTTGCCGCGCGCCAGCCCGTCGTACGGATCGCCGACCGGCCGCCAGGTCCCGCGATCCCAGACGATCACCGCGCCGGCGCCGTAGTTCCCCGCGGGGATGATCCCCTCGAAGTTCGCGTACTCGATGGGGTGGTCCTCCACCTCCACCGCCATCCGCTTGTCGGAGGGGTCGGCGGAGGGCCCCTTGGGGACGGCCCAGGAGCGCAGCGTCCCGCCCAGCTCGAGCCGGAAGTCCCAGTGGAGGCGGCGGGCGGCGTGCTTCTGGACCACGAACAGGCGCGGGGCGTCGAGCGCGCGTGCCCCCGCCTCGGCCGGGCCGAACGGCTCCGGCGTCCGTTCCGGGTCGCGCTTGGCGCGATATCGCTCGAGGCGGTCGGGCACGGGCAGCTCGCTCCCTTAATTTAAGGAGGCATGGCGCCCCGCTCGATCGCGACCGGCACGATCTCCTTCGGACTCGTGTCGATCCCCGTCCGCCTCTATCCCGCGACGCAGCCCTCCGCGTCGATCTCGTTCAACCTGCTTCACGGCGCGTGCGGCTCGCGCCTGAAGCAGCAGTACGTCTGCGCGAGGGAGGGGGTGAAGGTCGAGCGCGAGGAGATGGTGAAGGGGTACGAGTTCGCCAAGGACCGCTACGTCACGTTCACGCAGGAGGAGCTGCGGGCGCTCGACGAGCTCGCCACGCAGACCATCGACATCGCCGAGTTCGTGCCGGCCGCCCAGGTGGACCCGGTCTACTTCGACCGGGCGTACTACCTCGGGCCCGACAAGGGCGGCGGGAAGGCGTACCGGCTCCTCGCCCTCGCGCTGGAGCGGGCCGGGAAGGCGGCCCTGGCGCGCTACGCCGCGCGCGGCAAGCAGTACCTCGTGCTCATCCGCCCGCGCGACGGCCGGCTCGTGATGCAGCAGCTCTACTACGCGGACGAGGTCCGCCCGGCCGACGAGGTCCCGATCGACGACGCCCAGCCGAAGGACACGGAGGTGCAGCTCGCGCTCCAGCTCATCGAGCAGACCGCCTCCGACGCCTTCCGTCCGGAGCAGTACGAGGACGCGGTGAAGGCGCGCGTGCAGGCGGCCATCGAGAGGAAGGTCGAGGGCCAGGAGATAAAGGTGGCGGAGGTGGCCGAGCCCGCGGCGCAGGTGATCGACCTCATGGACGCCCTGAAGGCGAGCATCGACGCGGCGCGTGGAGGCGAGCGGCGAGCCCCGGCGCCCGCGGCGCCGGCGGCCGAGCCGGAGGAGCGCAAGGGGGCGAAGCGCGCGCGGCGCGACGCGGACGCGCGCGGGAAAGCCTCTTCCCGCAAGTGACCCGGCCGTGCGATGGTTCGGCGGGTGTGGGGGTACCGCGCCACCGACGTCGCCCGGCTCCTCGGTCTCCCCGTGGCGGAGGTCCGGCGCCTCGCGCGCGCGGGCTTCGTGACGCCGCGACGCGGTCCGCGACGCGAGCTGCGCTTCGCCTTCCAGGACCTGGTCCTCTTCCGCGCGGCGGCCGAGCTCGTCCACGCCGAGGTCCCCGCCGCGCGCGTGCGGCGCGCGCTCGCGGCGCTCCGCGCGCAGCTCCCGCACGACCGCTCGCTCGCCGGCGTCCGCGTCCTCGCCGACGGGCGCAACGTCGTCGTGCAGGAGGGCGGCGCGCGCTGGCGCCCGGACACCGGCCAGGTCCTGCTCGACTTCGAGATCAGGGACGTGGCCCGCAAGGTCGCGCCGCTCGTGCGGGCCGGCCGCGCTCCGGGGGGCCCGAAGCTCGACGCCGAGGCGTGGTACCGCTGGGGCTGCGATCTCGAGGACGGCGCGCCGGCGGAGGCGCTCGAGGCCTACCGGCGCGCGCTCGCGCTCGACGCCGACCACGCGGGCGCCCACCTCAACCTGGGACGGCTGCTGCACGAGGGCGGCGATCCCCGCGCGGCCGAGTTCCACTACCGCCGCGCCATCCCCGCCGCCGAGCAGCGCGCGCTCGCGTCGTTCAACCTCGGCGTCGCGCTCGAGGACCAGGGCCTCGACGACGAGGCCCTGCTCGCCTACGCCCGCGCCATCGAGGCGGACGCGGCGCTCGCCGACGCGCACTACAACGCCTCCCGGCTGCTGGAGAGGCTCGGGCGTGGCGCCGACGCGCTCCGGCACCTCGCCGCCTACCGCCGGCTCGTGGACGCGGGGACGTGATGGCGGGCGTCGCCGCGCAGTCCCTGAGCCGCTCGCCCTGAGGCTGCCGAAGGGCGAGCAGCGGGCTCGAGTCGGGGTCGCCTCATCGAACCCCGGGCCGCGGCGCCCGCAGGCGCCGCGATCCGGGCGACCCCACCTCCCCGACCCCTCTGCTACCTGTCACCCCGCGGCCCGTGCGCCGGGGGCCGCCGGCCGGCGGCGCCTGAGCGCGGATCCTGCTCCCACGGCTGCCCGATCGCGGCCATGGCGTTCCGGCTCGCGAGCAGGTCCGACTCCGCGACTTGCTCCGTGTCGGAGAGCCACTTCTTCAGCCGGGCGTCCTCGCCGGGAGTCTCGTCGCGCCAGCGCTGCAGGTCCTCGCGCTGGCCGCGCTGCGCGAGCTCGAGCTGCTGCAGGAACGTCCGATCGAACTCGGCTCCGGAGAGGTCGCGCAGCCGCTTCAACGTGGCGTCGTGGCCCTTGCGCTCCTCCTTCGGCCCGCGCAGATCCTCCGCCCTCCGGCCGCGCTCGGCGACGAGCTGGCCCAGCTCGCGCTCCACGCGCGCGTGGTCCTCGACGAGCTTGCGGCCGAGGTCCTTCACCTGGCCCGAGGCGCCACGCTCCTGGGCGAGCCGCCCGAGCTCCTGCCCCTGCTGGCTGCGCTGCCGGAGCGCCCCGAGCATGCGCTCCTGGCGCTCGTCCATGCGGCGCGCCCCCTGCTCGGCCCCCGGCACGTCCGGTTGACGGGGCGGCGCGGGCGCCGGGCGCGGCGTCCCCTCGCGCCCCGGCAGGCGCGGCACCTGCGCGAACGACACGCCGCTCGCGGCGAGCGCCGCGGCCATCACGCCAGCCTTGATCATCTTCGAGCCCATTGGACTTCCCCCTGGGGAGAAATCTGGGCCCGGCCGGGTGGGTGCGCGACCCCACGGCCGGCGCGGCGGCCGCACCGGAGTGGAGCGCCGGGCGGCTCCCGCGCGCTGCGCCCTAGGGGCCCGCCGGCGGCCGGCCCGGGGACGGCGGAGGAGGCGGCCGGGCGGCTACCGTCGTGCTGCGCACGGGAGGCGTCGCCGACCGCAGCACGTTCGTCGCCGCGGCGATCATCGAGCCGACGTCGGAGAGGGTCGCCGGGAGGATCACGGTGTTCGTGGTGCGCGCGAGGTTCCCGAACTGCTCGACGTACTGCTCGGCGACGCGGAGCTGCACCGCCTCGACGCCCCCCTCGCTGCGGATCGCGGACGCGACCTCGCGCAGCCCCTCGCCGGTGGCGCGGGCGATGGCGAGGATCGCCTGGGCTTGACCCTCGGCCTCGTTGATCTGCCGCTGGCGCTCCGCCTCGGACTCCTTGATGACCTGCTGCTTCTTGCCCTCCGCGGTGTTGATGGCCGCGTCGCGCTCGCCCTCGGAGGTGAGGATGACGGCCCGCTTCTCCCGCTCGGCCCGCATCTGCTTCTCCATCGCGGCGAGCACGTCCCTCGGCGGGGTGATGTTCTTGATCTCGTACCGCAGCACCTTGATGCCCCACGGCCCGGTCGCCTTGTCGAGCTCCGAGACCACCGCGCCGTTGATGTTGCTGCGCTCCTCGAAGGTGCGGTCGAGCTCGATCTTGCCGATCTCGCTGCGCAGCGTGGTCTGCGCGAGCTGGCTGATGGCGTAGTAGTAGTCGTTGATGCCGTAGGACGCGCGCTGCGGATCGAGCACCTTGAGGTAGAGCACCCCGTCCACCCCGACCTGCACGTTGTCGCGCGTGATGCAGATCTGCTCCGGGATGTCGAGCGCCTGCTCCTTCAGCGTGTGGCGGTAGCGGATCGCGTCCATGAACGGGACGAGCAGGTGGAAGCCCGCGTCGAGCACGGAGTAGAACTTTCCGAGCCGCTCGACGACGTACGCGTTCTGCTGCGGCACCACCACCGCGGTCTTCACGACCACGAACAGCGCGAAGGCGGCGAGCACGATCGCGATCGCCAGCGCGGCCGAGAACCCTTCCATGGAGATCCGTCCTTTCGAGAGGCGCGCCGCTCAGTCGGCGCGGATCCAGAGCACGAGCCCTTCCACGCGCTCCACCCGGCAGCGCTGGCCCGCTCGCAGCGAGACGCCGGGCGCCGCGCGCGCGTTCCAGGGCACCCCGCGCAGCTCCGCCTTCGCCTCGCCGCCCGGCGGGAGATCGGCGAGCAGCACCGCCTCCTCCCCCACGAGGGAGTCGACCGGGGCGTGCCGGCCCTGGAGCCGGTCCTGCAGCGCGCGCCGCAGCGTCGCGAGCAGCGCGAGCGAGAGCGCGCTGAAGGCCAGCCACTGGGCGACGGAGCCGACGCCCAGGGCGGCGAGGACGGCGACGCAGAGCGCGCCCACACCGAAGAAGAGGGCGAACAGTCCGCCCGGGGTGACGAGCTCCACGAGGAGCAGCGCCAGCCCGACGAGCACCCAGAGCCACCACGCCATCGCGTTCGCCTCCCCTGCGGCGCGATGCTAGCACGACCGCTCGCTCGCCCGGTCGCCGGCCGCGAGCCTCCGGTCCCGCGAGCCGCTCGCGCGCGTGTGGGGTGCCCTTCGTTCGTTCGGGCGGCGCTGCCGCCGGTCCAGGCTAGAGCTTCACCTGGAGCTCGTACCGCCGGTTCTTCGCCTTCTTCGCGGGCGTGTCGTCCGGCTTCACGAGCGGGCGCTTGGAGCCCATCCCGACGGACTGGATCTCGTCCTTCGGGATGCCGTTCGCGACGAGCTCCCGCTCGACCACCGCGGCGCGCTTCGCGGAGAGGGCGTCGTTGTGCTTGGCGCTGCCGCTCGAGTCGGTGTGGCCCGAGACGACGAACTTGAAGTTCTGCACCCCGGCGCCGTTGAGCTGCTTCTTCGCGTCGACGAGCGCGTTCGCGAGGCGCTTCATCTTGGCGTCGCAGCCGGGCTCGAGCTCGTCGGTGTCCGTCTTGAACGAGCACTGGTTCTTGCGTCCCTCCTCGAGGAGCCGCTTGTTGATCTGCTTCTCGAGCTTGCCGACGGTGGCGCTGCCGGCGGCCTTCTTCGCCGCGTCCCACGGCGTCTGCGCCGAGACACGCGACGCGCTTGCGAGGACGAGGACGGCGAGGGCGACGCTGAGGTGACGCATCGAGTGACCTCCTGGTTCGGGAAAGGGGCGGATTTTCGGCCGAGCCCGGCCCGACCGCAAGCGCAGATCGCCTCCCGCACGGGACCCGGCGCTGCCGACCTTCACCCACCGGTGGGGCCGGGCGCGACGGCGACGCACGCGTCAGGCGTACCCGCCGAGCGGGGACGCCGCCGCGCCCGGCTCGCGCGCGGCGATCCCCTCGTCCACCGCGTCCCCGGCGCGGGCGGCGGACTCGCACAGCCGCACGAGCTCCTCCGCGCGAGCCTCCGCGGTGTGCTCCGCCAGCGCCCGCTCGCGCGCCCGGCGACCCATCCGCTCGAGCGCCATGCGCGGCAGCGAGATCGCGTGCGTCGCCTCGTCGGCGTTGCGGGCGACGAGGAGCTCCTCGCCGGGCGTGAAGAGCTCGTCCAGGCCGTCGAACCAGTCCGACAGCACGGGCACGCCGCACGCGGCCGCCTCGAAGAGGCGCGGCGACGGGCAGTGCCCCATGGCCGCCAGCTCGGCGCGGGTCACGTTGACGGTGAGCGGAGACGAGCAGAAGAACGCGGGGTGGAGCGACGGCTCGAGGTGGCGCACGTAGCGGATGTTCTCGCGCCAGGGGAAGGCCGCGTCGTACATGGAGCCCGCGAGCACGAACGTGCGGTTCGGCATCCGCGCGGCGGGCTCGAGGAACAGCCGCTCGAGCGCGCGCTGCCGGCTCGGCGCGAAGGTGCCGAGGTACGAGACGTCCCCCCGGAACGCCGCCGCGGGCGGGGCCGGCGCATGCACCGTGGGGTCGACGCTCCCGTAGAGCGGCGCGACGCGCCGGGCGCCGAGGCGCTCGCGCAGCAGGTGCAGCGTTCGACCGCCGGTGAAGGCCAGCACGAGATCGAAGCCGGAGAGGCCCGCGCCCGCCCACTCCACCGGCTCGCCGGCCGCGAGGCGCGCCAGGGTCACGCCCGTGTCGAGGTCGTAGAAGACCTTCAGCTGCGCGGGCGAGCCGAGGACGAGCTGCGTCGCGAGGAGCGCGTCGGGGCAGTGCGAGGTGACCATCGCGACGTCGGCGCCGGCGAGCGCCGTCTCCACCCGCGCCCGCTCGTCCGCCAGCCTGGCGTAGAGGCGGAGCGCGCCCCCCGGGAGCGCGTCCAGGTCGCGGTGCGCCGCGTACCACGGCTGGTCCTTCTCGAAGAACTCGAGGTGGTGACCCTCGCGGCCGAGCGCCGCCGCGAGCCCTCGCCACAGGCCCGCATGGCCGTTGCCCCAGGTCGAGCTGACCGTCAGGCCGAAGACGACGATCCGCATGCGCGGCGCCCCCCGGGAGCAAAGCTATGGCGCGTCGCGGCGCGGCGCCGCCCGCCTGCCCCGGCGCCGCGCCTGGGGCGACCCCGCGACTTCACGCTCCGCGAGCCCACTGCCGGAGCAGGAACTCCTCCTCCTCGGGGCCGAGGTCGTGGCGCAGCGACGCCTCGCCGACGAGCCGCGTGCGGTCGAGCGTGGGGTCCTCCCGGATCCGCTCGTCGAGCCAGCGGAGCGCTCGTCGCAAGGACTCACCGTGAGGCAGGAGCTCGCCGGCCCCTCTTCCCGCGTCCGCCATGGGGCACCTCCGCGGGGATCGCTATCGGTCCCCGCAGCGTGCCGCCGGGCTCGCGCGGGGTGCCCCCGGTCGCCGTCAGCGAGCCCCCGAGGCCCTCGATCCTGCGCCTGGATCCCGGCGGGGGCCGGCCGCACCGCGCACGTCACGTGGCGATCGCGATCACCGCCGCCGCCGCGAGCGCCAGCGCGACCATCCCGGCCCAGCGCACGCCGAACCAGAGGGCCGCCCGCGCCACCTCACGCCCCTCGTCCGCCGTCGCGCGCATGCACTCCCCCCGCCGCAATCTGCTCCGCGCGTGCGCGCCGCGGGAGTGGCACGCGACCGCACGCGGTCACAGCAGGCGAAGCAGGTCTCGCCGGATCGCGCCACGGACGGCCTCGTCGGGCGCCGCGGGGAGCGCGCGCTCCAGCGTCTCGGCGGCCTTGCGGCGGAAGCCGGTCTCCTCGTACAGCGCGGCCAGCGAGCGCAGCGCGGCGAGGTGGCCCGGCCGCAGCTCGACGGCGCGCTCCAGCTCGGTCATGGCGCGGAAGTGCTCGCCGCGCGCGCGCAGGGCCCGCCCGAGCAGGTGATGCGCCTCGGCCGAGTACGGATCGCCCCGGACGGCCTGCTCCAGCGCGACGATCGCCTCGGCGGCCTGCCCCGCGCTGAGGAGCTCGCGGCCGCGCGCGAGCTCCGGCGAGACGCGCGCGGGCGCGGCGGGCGCGCGGGCCGCGCCGGCGTCGAGCGCGGCCTCGACCCTGCGGAGCAGATCGTCGATGCGGAAGGGCTTCTCGACGTAGTCCTCCGCGCCGTACGCCTCGCGCGCGTCCGCCGCGAAGCGCCAGCCCCGGTAGATCGCGGTCATCATCACGACGGGCACACCCCGCGTGCGGGGGCCGGCCTTGAGCCGCCGCGCGGCCTCGAAGCCGTGGACCTTCGGCAGCATCGCGTCGAGCAGCACGAGGTCGGGGACGAGGGCCTCGGCCTTCGCGAGCGCGTCGGCGCCGTCCGCGGCGCTCTCCACCGCGTACCCCTTCGCCTCGAGCGTTCGCCGCACGAGCTTCCTGATCTCCGGCTCGTCGTCCACGACGAGCACCAGCCGTCGCCCGCCCGCGCGCGCCGGTGGAGGCGGGACCTCGACCTCGATGGGGACCTCGGTGACCTCGAGCGGATCGGCGCTCTCGGGGAGGAGATCATCGACGAGCTCGGCCTCGACGAGGTCGCCGCCCGGCACCACCGCGGCGAGGAACGGCCCACCGGGTCCGGCGTCCGCGCCACACCAGAGGGGCTCCCCCCGCTCGCGGCAGTCGTACGCCTCCTGCACGGCGCGCGCGAGGGACGCACGGACCGCGACGTACGGCGACACCTCCCGCCCGGTGGCGAACCGCACCTCCGACAGGATCCGCTCGTCGAGCGGCCGCGCCATGCCGAGGTGCAGGCGCTCGCCCTCCAGCGACAGCGGCAGGATCAGATCGCCCTGGGCCACCCCGCGCGGCACGAGGTCGAGCACGGAGACGGCGATCGCCGTGCGGGAGAGGTCGACGCCGGGGACGCCGTGCTTCTCGGACAGCACGGAGGCGAGCGCGCCCTCGGGGACGCCGGCGGCGAGCAGGCGCGAGCAGATGGGCTCCCGCCTCGCGTTCCCTTCGCGCTGGGCCTCGTGAAGCCGATCGCGCGTCGCCAGCCCCCGCGCGATGAGGATGTCCCCCGTCCTGGACGCCAAGTCCCCCTCCGATGGAGGCGATCTTACGCCGAGTCCGTGGCGGCGCCGTCCCACGAATGCGGCGTAACCTCCGCGAGGGGCGGGAGAGGGTGGGGGAGGCGTCTACCCGACCGTGTCCGCGTACGTCATGACGAGGTACATCACCGACTCGCCGTCGAAGCGGTTGCGGTACACGTGCGGGACGTCGGCCTCGAACACGATCGCGTCGCCGGCGGCCAGGCTCTCCTTGCGGCCCGCCACCTCGATCTCGACCTCGCCCCGCGCCACCACGAGGTTCTCGGTGGTGCCGGGGTTGTGCGCGTCGGCGCGCTCGAGCCCGCCCGGAGCCAGGCGAAGCTCGTAGAACTCGACCCGGCGCGGCTCGTCGAACGGGAAGAGCGCCCGCGAGCTGAAGGAGCCGTCGTTGCTCCGCAGCAGCTTCGCCTGCTCGGCGCGGAGCACGTGCGGCCCGGGGCTCCCGCGCGCCGTGATGAGGGCCGAGAACGGCACCCCGAGCGCGGAGGAGATCTTCCACAGGACGTTGATCGTCGGCGCGCTCTGGCCCAGCTCGATCTGGCCGAGCATCGCGCGCGAGACGCCGGAGAGGTGCGAGAGCCGCTCGAGGGACAGGCCGCGCTGGTTGCGCAGGCGGCGCAGGTTCGCGCCGACGACCGGGGTGAGGTCGCGCGCCGACACCGCCTCCTCGGCCGGAGGCTCGGGCGGGGGCACCGGCCGCGCCTCGGGCGGTGGGCTGACCGGACGCTTGCCACGCTTCGTGCTCTCGCGCGCGCTCTTCATGTGCCGTCCCTTTTCCGTTACAACGGACGCGTTGTCAACGCACGCGACCTTTCCCCCCGCGCCCGGAGCAGGCGCTCCCGGCGCCGCCGCGGGGTCGGGGCCGTGGCGGCTCACCCTCGTCACGAACCCGGACGACTGCAATCTCGCCTGCGCCATGTGCGAGTGCGGCGCGGCGCGGGCGGCCTCCGGCCCGGGCCGGCCGCCGCGGCGGATGGAGGCGGCGCTCGCCCTGCGCGTCCTCGACGAGCGTCTCGGCTCGCCGCTGCGAGAGGTGATCCCTTCGACGATGGGCGAGCCGCTCCTGTGGACGGGGCTCGGGGCGCTCGTGGAGCGGTGCGCGGAGCGCGGCCTCGCGCTCAACCTCACGACCAACGGGACGTTCCCCGGTCGCGGCGCCGCCGCCTGGGCCGCCCTGCTCGTCCCGGTCGCCTCGGACGTGAAGATCTCCTGGAACGGAGCGACCCGAGAGACCGCCGAGGCCGTGATGCCCGGCCTCTCGCTGGACCAGGCGGCGGAGAACGTACGCGCGCTCGTCCGGGCGCGCGACGCGCACGCCCGGGCGGGCGGGCGGCGCTGCCGGGTCTCCTTCCAGGTCACCGCCCAGGAGGCGAACGTCGGCGAGCTCCCCGGCATCGTGCGCCTCGCAGCGGCGCTGGGCGTGGATCGCGTGAAGCTCAACCACCTCCAGCCACGCCTCGCCGGCCTGGAGGCCGGCTCGCTGCGCCGCTCGCCCGAGGCGATCGCCCGCTGGAACGCGGCGGTCCGCGCGGCCAGGGCCGCCGCCGAGACCGAGCGCCTGCCGGACGGCAGGGCCGTGCTCCTCCAGAACGCCGTGGAGCTCGCGCCCGACCCCGCGGCGCCGGCGCCGCGAGGCCCCTGTCCGTTCGTCGGGCGCGAGGCCTGGATCCACCCCGACGGCCGCTTCGCGCCGTGCCCGCACCCGACCGCCGCGCGGGGTGGGCTGGGCGACTTCGGCTCGGTCGCGGACGCGCCGCTCCGCGAGATCTGGGCGAGCGAGCCGCTCCGCGCGCTCGTCGCAGGGTGGCAGGATCACCCGGTCTGCCGGGCCTGCCCGCTGCGCCGCCCTGGCGGCGCGTGACGCGCCCGCCGTGAGGCGCCTCGCCCCAGCCGCGCACACGACCGCCGCCCCGCCGTACGGTAGTCTCCCGCGCCGTGCCGACCGAGCCACTCCCTACCGCCCTCCTGCTCACCGCCGTCGGGGTGCTGCTCCTCGCGAGCGTGCTCGCGGCCGCGCGCGCCTCGGGGCGGCTCGGGCTGCCGTTCCTGCTCCTGTTCCTGCTCGTCGGGATGCTGGCCGGCTCGGAGGGGCTCGGGAACATCGCGTTCGAGGACTACGCCCTCACCTTTCGCTTCGGCACGGTCGCGCTCGTCCTCATCCTCTTCGACGGTGGCCTCAACACCGATCTGGCGAGTCTGCGACGCGTCCTCGCGCCCGCGACGGTGCTCGCCACGGTCGGCGTGGTGGGAACGGCCGCGGCGCTGGCGCTCGGGGCGCGCGCGATCGGCCTCGGCTGGCCGGAGTCGCTCCTCATCGGCGCCATCGTCTCCTCCACCGACGCCGCGGCGGTCTTCTCGATCCTGCGCAGCGCCGGGATCAGCATCCGGCAGCGGCTCGCGCGCCTGCTCGAGGTCGAGTCCGGCGCGAACGATCCGATGGCGGTGATCCTGACCCTGGCGGTGACCGGCGCGCTCGTCGCGCAGGAGCGGCCGGGGCCCACCCTCGCGCTGCACGTCCTCCTGCAGCTCGCGGTCGGGCTCGCCGGGGGGGTGGGCGTCGGGTACGCCGGCCGATGGGCCCTCGCGCGCGTGCGGCTCTCCGCGAGCGGCCTCTACCCCGTGCTCACGATCGCGCTCGCGTTCCTGGCGTTCGGCGCGCCGACGCTGCTCCAGGGCAGCGGCTTCGTCGCGGTGTACGCGGCGGCGGTGGTCCTCGGCAACGGGCCGCTGCCGTTCGCCTCCGGGCTGCGGCGCGTCCACGACGCGCTCGCGTGGTTCAGCCAGGTCTCGATGTTCCTCCTGCTCGGCCTGCTCGCGTTCCCCTCGCGGCTGATGAGCGTCGCCGGGGCCGGGCTGTTCCTCGGCCTCTTCCTCGCGCTCGTGGCGCGGCCGCTGGTGGTGTTCGCGCTGCTCCTGCCCTTCCGCATGCCGAAGCGGGAGATCGCCTTCGTCTCCTGGGTCGGGCTGCGCGGCGCGGTCCCGATCATGCTCGGGACGTTCCCGGTCATCGCCGGGCTCCCGTACGCGTACTACGTCTTCGATCTCGTGTTCTTCGTGGTGGTGGTGAGCGCGGTCGTGCAGGGCTCCTCCATCGGCTGGGCCGCGCGCCGGCTCGGGCTCGAGGTCCAGGCCGCGCCGCCGCCGCGCGCGGTGCTGGAGATCAACACGACGCAGCGCCTCGCGGGCGAGGTGATCTCGTTCTACGTGGAGCCCGCGAGCGCCGTGGCCGGCTCGCGCATCTCGGAGCTCACCATCCCGGAGGGCTCGTCCGTGATGCTGGTCGTCCGCGGCCGAGAGCTCCTCGCCGCGCGCGGCCGCACGGTGCTCGAGCCCGGCGATCACGTCTACGTCTTCACCCCGCCCGCCGACAAGCCGTTCGTGCAGCTCCTCTTCGGGCGCCAGGAGGAGGACTAGGACGCGCCGGGCGGCGTCGGGCGTGGTCGTCACGTCCGCGACGTGCGGATCGCGTCCTCGAGCTCGTTGCGGGACGGGTGCAGCGAGGGATCGCGCGGGAAGTGCTCGGCGAGGCGCGCGCCGCAGAGCGCCACGGCGTCCACGAACCCGCTCCCGGGATCGTCCGCTCGCATCCCCGCCACGAGCGCCGCGACCGCCTTGTCCCAGTCGGCGCCCATCTTCTCGTGGATGCCGCGATCCCCGAGCACCACCGCCTCGTGCTCGAAGAGCGACGCGAACACGAGGATCCCGGTGCCCTCCGCCGTCCGGTGGAGCCCGTGCTCGTGGAAGGCACGCGTCGCGCGCGCGCGGACGGCCTCGTCCATCGCGCGCGCCCCGGTGAGCCGCCGCTCCACCGGATCCCACCCAGCGAGCAGCGCGCCCGCGAGCCCCGCGCCGAGCTGCACGAGCGGGAGCTCGGCGACCGTGAGCGGCAGGTGGAACGCGAGGACGATCGCGGTCGCGAGCGCCGCGAGGAGCAGCGCGCCGCGGTAGCGGGCCTCGGGGTACGGATCGCTCTTCTCGACGACCACCGGGACGATCTGGCCGCGCGAGAGCGACTCGGCGCGGCGGACGGCCTCCGCGATCCGGGTCCGGACGTCCTCTCCGAAGTGCCGCTCGATCCCCACGGCCCCTCCTACCAGCGCCCCGAGGCGCCGCCGCCCGAGAACCCGCCGCCGCCGCCCGACCACCCTCCCCCACCGCCGAACCCGCCGCCGCCTCCTCCTCCCCACCCGCCGCCGCCGATCCACGGCCCGCCGCCCCACCACAGGTGGCGCCGCCGGCGAGGACCGAAGCCGGTGAGGGCGCGCCCGACGAACATCAGGATGAAGAGCGCCAGGATCGCGAGCGACGACAGGCGCACCTGGGGCCGAGGGGTTCGCGCCGGCTGGAGGCCCGACGGCAGCGCGCCGAGGGCCCCCAGGATCTGCACGCCGGCGTCGTACAGGCCCTGCCCGTAGCGCTGGGCGCGGAAGGCGGGGACGATGGTGCCGCGGATGATGCGCGAGGACTGCAGGTCGGTGAGCCCGCCCTCCAGCCCGCCGCCCACCTCGATCCGCACGGCGCGATCCTCCACCGCGACGGTGACGAGCACGCCGTTGTCCTTCCCGCGCGTGCCGATCTTCCACGCCTCGGCGACACGGATCGAGTAGTCCTCGATCGGCTCGCCCTCGAGCGCGGGGACGACGAGGTACTGGAGCTGCACGCCCGCCCCCCCCTCGCGGGCGCGGGCCGCGCGGGCGAGGGCCTCGAGGCGGCGGACGTCCTCCCGGCCCAGCAGGCCGGCGGCGTCCACCACCGGCCCGGTCAGCGGCGGGATGGCGACCTCCGGCCGCGCCGCCGAGGGGGCGGCCACGACCGCGAGGAGCGCGGCGAGAGCGACGGCGCGCACGCGGGCCCGCTTAGAACTTCACCGAGGGCGCCTTGTCGGCGCCCGCCGTCGTCGCGGTGAACTGCGCCTTCGGCTGCTTCTTGTACATGATCGCGTTCGTCCAGCTCGTGGGCGGGACGGTCACCAGGTTGTTGAACTGCTGCACCTGCTCGATGTACCGGCGGCGGGCGATCGCGATCCGGTTCTCGGTCCCTTCGAGCTGCGCCTGGAGGTCGCGGAAGTTCTCGTTGGCCTTCAGGTTCGGGTAGTTCTCGGCGACCGCGAGGAGCCGGCCGAGCGCGCTCTGCAGCGCGCCCTGGGCCTGCTCGAACCGCTTCAGGTTCTCGGGGGTGAGCTGGTCGACGCTGAGCTTCACCTGCGTCGCCTGGGCGCGCGCGTTGATCACCGCCTCGAGGGTCTCGCGCTCGTGGGCCGCGTACCCCTTCACCGTCTCGACGAGGTTCGGGACGAGGTCGGCGCGGCGCTGGTACTGGTTCTCCACCTCGGCCCAGGCGGCGCCGACGGCGTTCTCGGCCTGGGGGATGGACTGGAAGCCGCAGCCGGCGGAGAGCGCGAGCGCGGCCACGGGGGCGGCGAGGCGGATCGTCTTCATGCCGGGAAGCTAGCGCGCCCGGGCGGTCGCGACAAAGCAAGTTTCGCGCGCGCCGTCAGCCCGGTTCGGGGCGTTCACCTGCGGTCGACCGAGACCACCGTCGCCGCGGCAGGGCACCACAGCCCCACGTCGTTCACGTAGTAGGACAGCGCCAGCTCGACGGCTCCCGGGCACACGTCGCAGGTCCCCACCGGCGCCGAGGCCGCGAAGGTCGCGGTGGCCGCGTCCACGTGCCACGTCCACTGAGCGTCGCACTCCGTCCCGGCCTGGAGCGCGAGGACCGGTCGACCCTCGAGCGTCGCCCCGTGCAGGAGGGTGTCCGCGTGCGTCACGAACACCTCGTTCGTGACCCAGAGCTTCACCGTCTGCTCGCACGCCTCCAGCGTGACGAACGCGCCGCCGCTCCGCGTCGCGCACCCCGCCGCCGTGCCGTCGCCGCACTCGCCTCCGGCGCAGATCCGGCCGGCGCCGCACGCCCGGCCGCAGCCGCCGCAGTGGCGCGGATCGGACTCGAGGTCGATGCACGCTCCGTCGCACACCTCGAGCGGCATCGGGCAGGGCCCCGCCTCGGAGCA
This sequence comes from Anaeromyxobacter sp. Fw109-5, assembly GCF_000017505.1. Classification (NCBI taxonomy): domain Bacteria; kingdom Pseudomonadati; phylum Myxococcota; class Myxococcia; order Myxococcales; family Anaeromyxobacteraceae; genus Anaeromyxobacter; species Anaeromyxobacter sp. Fw109-5. The sequence continues at coordinate 1,051,173 of NC_009675.1, read as the reverse complement.
CGCCACGGCGCCGGAGAGGACGGCGGCGGTCAGCAGGAGGAGGCGACCCATGGGCGGGCGCAGCCTACGCGAGCCCCGCACCGAAAGCCAACGTCGCCCGCCCGGCCAGTTCACCTGGGGCGCGCGGCCGTGTAGCCTCGCCGCGTGCCGCTCCCCTCGGGCTGGTCGCACTTCTACCGGATCGTCCGGCGCATCCCGCGCGGACGCGTGGCGACGTACGGCGAGGTGGCGCTCGCGGCGGGCAAGGCCCACGGCGCCCGCCAGGTCGGGTACGCGCTCGCCGCGCTCCGCGGGACGCGGCACGACGTGCCCTGGCAGCGTGTCCTGGCCGCGCGTCCGCGCGGGCACGCGGCGATCTCGATCCTCGACCCCGTGGGCGCGGCGGTGCAGCGGGAGCTGCTCGAGCGGGAGGGGATCCGGTTCGACGAGCGGGACCGCGTGGACCTCGCGCGGTTCGGGTGGCGGCGCCCTACCCCGCCTTCACCGGGCCGATCCTCCAGATCTCCTCGGCGTACTCGCGGATCGTCCGGTCGGAAGAGAACTTCCCCGTCCTCGCGACGTTGAGGATGGCCATCCGCGTCCAGCGCTCGGGATCCCGGTACGCCTGCTCGACCTCGTCCTGGCACGCGCAGTAGGCCGCGAAGTCGGCGAGGACGAGGTACGGATCCCCGCCGTTGAGGAGCGAGTCCACCACCGGCCGGAACAGCGCCGGCTCGCCGGGCGAGAAGACGCCGGACGCGAGCGCGTCCAGGACGCCCTTCAGGCGGCGATCGCTCCGGTACACCTCCCACGGATCGTAGCCGCGCTTCCGGAGCGCCTGCACCTGCTCGACGGTGAGGCCGAACAGGAAGAAGTTCTCCGGCCCGACCTCCTCCCGGATCTCCACGTTCGCGCCGTCGAGCGTGCCGATGGTCAGCGCGCCGTTCAGGGCGAACTTCATGTTGCCCGTGCCGGAGGCCTCCTTGCCGGCGGTGGAGATCTGCTCGGACAGCTCGGCGGCGGGGAAGATCCGCTCCGCGAGCGAGACCCGGTAGTTCTTGAGGAACGCCACGGTGATCCGGCCCTTCACGTCGACGTCGTGGTTCACCACGTCGGCGACGGAGCTCACGAGCTTGATCACCCACTTGGCCATCGCGTAGCCGGGGGCGGCCTTCCCGCCGAGCAGGTACGTGCGGGGGAACGGCTCGTAGGCGCGGTCCTCCTTGAGGCGCAGGTACTCCGCGGCCACGCGCAGCACGTTGAGGAGCTGCCGCTTGTACTCGTGGATGCGCTTCACCTGGACGTCGAAGATCGAGTCCAGATCGAGCGTGAGCCCGTTCTCGGCGCGGACGATCTCGGCGAGGCGCGCCTTGTTGTCGCGCTTGATGCGCCGGAACAGCCGGCGGAAGCCCGCGTCGGCGGCGAGGGGCTCGAGGGCCCGGAGCTTCTCGGCGTCGGTGACCCAGCCCGGGCCGATCGCGTCCGTGATCGCGGCCGAGAGCTCGGGGTTCGACTGGAGGAGCCAGCGGCGTGGGGTGACGCCGTTCGTCTTGTTGTTGAACCGCTCCGGCCAGAGCGCGTAGAAGTCCTTGAAGAGCTCGCGCTTGAGGAGCTCGGTGTGGAGCGCCGCGACACCGTTCACCGAGCGGGAGCCCACCACCGCGAGGTTGGCCATCCGGATCTGCTTCACCGGGCCCTCCTCGACGAGGCTCATCCGCGCGAGCGCCGCCTCGTCGGCGCCCCGCGCCGCCCGGACGCCCTCGAGGAACCGGCGGTTGATCTCGTAGACGATCTCGAGGTGGCGCGGCAGCACGCGCCCGAACAGGTCGGTCGACCAGCGCTCGAGCGCCTCCGGCATGAGCGTGTGGTTCGTGTAGCCGAAGGTGGCGCGGCAGATCTCCCACGCCTCGCCCCACTCCAGCCCGTGCTCGTCCACCAGGACGCGCATCAGCTCGGCGATGGCGACGGCGGGGTGCGTGTCGTTGAGCTGGATCGCGACCTTGTCCGGGAACCGCGAGAAGTCCTCGTGCATGCGGAGGTAGCGCAGGACGATGTCGTGGATCGAGCAGCAGACGAAGAAGTACTGCTGCTGGAGCCGAAGCTCCTTGCCCATCACCGTGACGTCGTTCGGGTAGAGGACCTTGGAGATGTTCTCCGAGAAGCCCTTGTCCTCCACCGCCGCGAGGTAGTCCCCCGCGTTGAAGTCGGCGAGGTCGAGCTCCTGCGACGCGCGCGCGCGCCACAGCCGCAGCGTGTTCACCGTGTCGTTGCGGAACCCGGCGATCGGCACGTCGTAGGGCATGCCGAGGACGTGGCGCGCGTCCACCCAGCGCACCCGCAGCTTGCCGCGCTCGTCGACGCCGTGCTCGGTGCGGCCATAGAGGGCCACCGGGACCACGTTCTCCGGGCGCGGGACCTCCCACGCGTTCCCGAAGCGCAGCCACTCCTCCGGCCGCTCCACCTGGTAGCCGTTGCGGATCTCCTGGTCGAAGATGCCGAACTCGTACCGGATCCCGTACCCGGTCGCCGGGTAGCGCAGGGTCGCGAGCGAGTCGAGGAAGCAGGCCGCGAGCCGGCCGAGGCCGCCGTTGCCGAGCCCCGCGTCGGGCTCCCGCGCGAGGAGATCGGCGAGGTCGAGCCCCAGGTCCTTGAGCGCGGCGCGCATCGGATCGTAGAGCCCGACGTTCAGGAGGTTGTTCTCGAGCGCCTTGCCCATCAGGAACTCGAGGGACAGGTAGTAGACGCGCTTCGCGTCCTCCCGGTAGTACGCCTGCTGCGTCTGGATCCACCGGCGCATCATCCGGTCGCGCACGGAGTACGCGACCGCGAAGTACCGGTCGAGCGCGGTCGCGCTGTGCTCGTCCGCGCCCTGCGAGTACTGCAGGTGGTCCGCGAAGGCGCGCTTCAGCGCCTCGACGTCCGTCGCGGTGCGCGCGTTCGGGACGTCGCGCGCGCGCTCGAGCGCCCGGGCCTCGGCCCCTGCGCTGCTGCCTCTCGTCGATGGCCCCATCCACGCTCCTCTACCGGTGTCCGGCGCGGTGAGCCGCGCCGCGCCGCGCCCGGATCCTCCCGGTCGCGGCGCCTGCGCATGATACTCGCGCGGGGCGTCCGCCGCCGCCCGACCTCGCCTCCGCCTCCCTCGCGACCGCGGCGCGCGCCGTCCGCGCTCGTGCGGGCGAGCGGGCGTGCGCCGCGCCGCTACCCCTTCGCCGGCAGCGCCGAGGCCAGCTCCGCGTAGAGGTGGATGGCGCTGCGGATCGCCCGCTGGAAGTCGCCGAGGTGGAGGCTCTCGTTCTCGGAGTGGGCGTTCGAGGCGGGGTCCTCCACGCCGATGAGGAGCGCGGGCACGCCCCCGAGCGCGTCGGCGAAGGGCTGCACGAAGCCGATCGAGCCGCCGCAGCCGATCGCCAGCGCCTGCCGGCCGAAGCCCTTCTCGAGCGCGCGGAACGCCGCGCCGAACACGGGGTGGTTCACGTCCGTGATCCACGGCGCGCCCGCCGACTCGATCTTGACGCTCACCTCCACGCCCCAGGGCGCCGCCGCCCGGAGGTGCGCGACCAGCGCGTCGCGCACCTCGGCGGGATCCATGTCGGGGACGAGGCGGATCCCGACGCGCGCCCAGGCCACGTCGTTGATGATGTTGCGGGCGTCCTTGCGCGACGACGCCTGGATGGCGTTCACCGCCAGCGAGGGCTCCCACCAGTTCACCTCGAGCGGATGGTTCCCGCCGAGGAGCTGCACGCCGGGGCGCAGCCGCGCCTGCTTCCTGAACTCCTCCACGGTGACGGGGAGCTGCTCGATGGCGCGCCGCTGCTCGCGCGTCATCGGCCGGACCCTGTCGTAGATCCCCCGGATGGCGATGCGCCCGTCGCGGTCGACGAGCCCGGCGAGCATCTTCGCGAGCGCCATGGTGGCGTCGGGCACCGGCCCGCCCCACATGCCGGAGTGCAGGCTCTGCTCGAGCGCGCGCACCTCGACGTCCGCGGTCACGAGGCCGCGCAGGGCGATGGTCACCGAGGGCAGCCCGACGTCCACGTTGCCGGTGTCGGTGAGCACCATCGCGTCGGCGTCCAGCCTGGAGCGGTAGCGGCCGATGAACGCGGCGAGGTGCTCCGAGCCGATCTCCTCCTCGCCCTCCACCACGATCTTCACGTTGAGCGGCATCTTGCGCGCGCCGCGCACCCAGGCGTCCACCGCCGCCGCGTGGACGAGGATGCCGGCCTTGTCGTCGGCGGCGCCCCGCCCGAAGAGCCGGCCGTCGCGCTCGACCGGCTCGAACGGCGCGGACTTCCACAGCTCGGTCTCGCCGGGCGGCTGCACGTCGTGGTGGGCGTACAGGAGGAGCGTCGGCGCGGACGGGTCCTCGATCCGCTCGCCGAACACGTAGGGGTGGGCCCCCTCGACCTTGAGCACCTCCACCTTCTCGAAGCCGCGCCGGCGCAGGAGCTCCGCGACCGCGTCGGCGCTCCGCCCCACCTCGATCTCCGGGAACCCGGAGAAGGAGACGCTCGGGATGCGGACGAGCCGCTTCAGCTCGTCGAGGTAGATGGCGGCGTTCTTCTCGTAATGGGCGAGCGCCAGCTCGACCGGGCTCTCCGACATGATGAGGTCTCCTCGCTGGATGCGGCGGCCCGGCGGCGGGCCCGCCCGAGATATAAACCCGCGCATGCCCACAGCCCCCCGTCCCCTTCGGGACGGCTCCCTCGCCGAACAGCTCGGCGTGACCCGCGTCGCGCGCCTCACGGGCCTCGACCGCACCGGCGTGGAGGTCGCGAGCGCGATCCGGCCGGGCGCGCACGTCCTCCAGGTCACGAACGGCAAGGGGGCGTCCTTCGCGGACGCCACCGCCGGCGCGCTGCTCGAGGCGACCGAGCTGTGGGCCGCCGAGCGCGCCGTGGTCGACGTGTGGGACAGCGCCGCCGGGCTGGCCACGCGCCACGGCGCCGGCGTCCTGGTGCCGCCGGACGCCCTCGCGCCCGGGGAGGCCGAGCCGGGCTGGGCGTCGCTGCGCCTCGGCTGGCGAGCCGGGCAGGATCTCCTCGGCGGCGACCTCGCCTTCGTCCCGGCGTGCGCCGTCCATTGCCCGCCCGCGGGGGGGCCGCTGCTCGGGCCGGCCCTGGTGCCGTGGACATCGAACGGGATGGGGGCGCACGAGGACCTCGCGGCGGCGCTCCTGCACGCGCTGCTGGAGGTGACCGAGCGCGACCTCCTCGCGCGCGCGCTGCCGGAGGGGTTCACGGAGGAGGCCCTCGCGGCGCGGCTGCTCGACCGCCGGTCCCTCGCGCGCGCGGCCCCGCGGGCCGGGGCGCTCGCCGTGCGCCTGGAGGAGCGCGGCTTCGGGGTGCACCTCCTCGACGCCTCGGGCGACGAGTCGAGCGGCGGCGCCGCGCTACCCTGCGCCGCCGCCGTGCTCGTGGACCACGCGCTGGGCCCGGTCCCCCTCTCGGCCGGCTACGCCTGCCGGCTCGGCCGCGACGACGCGCTCCTCGCCGCGCTCCTCGAGGCGGCGCAGTCTCGCGCGACCGAGATCCACGGCGCCCGCGAGGACGTCGCGCTCGGAGACCGCCACGCGGCGGCCGGCCTCGCCGCGCTGCTCGCGGCGACGCGACCCCGGCGCGACGCGGGGCGCATGCCCGAGGGGCGCACCTCCCGCGAGGGCGGCGCCGCAGCCGGCGCGCGCGCCGTCCTCTCCCGGCTCCGGCGCGCCGCCGTCGAGCGGGCGGTGGCGGTCGCGCTGGACGCCCCCGCCGGCGTGCACGTGGTGAAGGTGCTCGTCCCCGGCTTCGCCTGCTCGGAGCTCCTGTGACCCGCGCCCGCAGGGACGACCTCGTCGTCTTCCTCGGCCCGTCCCTCCCTCCGGCCGAGGCCCGGCGGCTCGCGCCGTGCCGCGTGCTCCCGCCCGCGCGGGCGGGCGACGTCCTCGCCGTGCTCCCGGCCCGCCCGCTCGCCATCGCGCTCGTCGACGGCCTCTTCGACACGACCCCGTCCGTCTGGCACCACGAGCTGCTCGCCGCGCTCGACGCGGGCGTGGCGGTCTTCGGGGGCGCCAGCATGGGGGCGCTCCGCGCGGCGGAGCTGGAGCGCCACGGGGTGGTGGGAGTGGGCGCGATCTTCCGCGCCTATCGCGACGGAGCGCTCGAGGACGACTCCGAGGTGGCCCTCCTCCACGGGGACGCCGCGCACGGCTTCCGGCCCCTCACCGTGCCGCTCGTGGCGGTGCGCGCCGCCGCGGAGGCGGCCCGCGCCGGGCGGCTGCTGCGCCCGGGCGAGGCGCGCGCCGTCGTCGCGGGGGCGGAGGCGATCCACTACACGGAGCGGACCTGGCCCCGGGTGCTCGAGGCGGCCGCGCTCGGAGACGGCGCGCGCGCGCGGCTCGAGGCCTTCCTGCCGCGAGCGGCGGATCCGAAGGCCGCGGACGCGCGCGCCTGCGTCGAGGCGGCCGGCGCGTTCGTCCGGGCGCGCCGCGCGGGCGCCCCGGCGCTCCCCGGCCCAGGCTTCCCCGTGCCGTCGCACGTGCGCCGCGCGCGGCTCGAGCGCGCCACGGCGATCCTGCCCGGCGGGCGCGAGCTCGCCTCGGGCGAGGTGCTGCGCGCGCTCGCGCGCCGGCGCGACGCGGGGGCGCTCGCGGCCGACGGCCTGCGGCGCCTCGTCGTCGCGGGGCTCGCGCGGTCGCTCGGCCTCGCCCCGGCCGCTGGCGAGGCGGAGGCGGCCCTCGCCGCCTGGCTCGCGCGCGCGAGCGTGCCGGCCAGCCGGCGCGAGGCGTTCCTCGCGGCGTGCGGGCTCGACGCAGGGGCGGCGCGGCGGCTCGGCGAGGAGCTCGCGCTCGAGGCGCGGCTGCTCGACGGGGCCGCCCGAATGGTTCCCGACGGGCCGTCGTGGGAGGAGGGGCTGGCGCTCGCGGCCCGGCTCTCGGGAGCGTGGATCGAGGAGGCGCTCGCGGCGGGCGAGCGCGGAGGGTCGCGATGGGCAAGAGAGCTCGGGACGAAGACCGGCCCGCGGCGCCGGAAGGGCCGTTCAACGCGGCGTTCGCGCGGCTGAGGGAGCGGCTGCCGGAGGGTGGGCCGCCGCAGGACGAGGCGACCCCGGGGCCCGCGGCGGTCGCTGCGCCGGTCCCGGCGAAGGGACCGGCGCGCGCGGTGGTGCGCCTCGAGCGCAAGGGGCGCGGCGGCAAGGAGGCCACCGTCGTCGAGAAGCTCGAGCTCGCCCCCGCGACGCTGCGCGCCTGGGCGGACGAGCTGAAGCGCGCCCTCGGCTGCGGCGGCGCCGTCGAGGGGGACGCCATCGCGCTGCAGGGTGACCAGCGCGAGCGCGCCCGGCGATGGCTCGAGGCGAAGGGGGTACGGAAGGTCGTCGCCGGGTAGCGCCCGCGCGGCGACCCGCCGCGGGAGCCGCGGCGCGCGGGGCGGCCTTCTCCACGCCGGTCAGGCGCCAGGCCCGAGGAGATCGGCCGGGGTGAGCCAGCCGGCGGCGGCGAAGCCGCCCACCCACTGCGCCTCCTCCACGGCGAGGCGATAGAGCTTGAAGTCGAGGCCGAGCAGGCCGCGCGCGTCCGGATGGCGCGCGAGGTACGCCGCCTTCGCGTCCGCCTCGGCGGCGCCCTCGATCACCGACACCGTGCCGTAGACCGCGAGCCGCGGGGCGGTGCGGGCGTCCTTCGCCGCGGCCGCCGCGTCGTGCACGAACACGCACGCGCGCGGATCCGCCTCCAGGTTGCGCGTGTGCTGCGCGATGGCGGAGAGGAGCAGGATGGGCTCGCCGCTCTCGCCGAGCGCGTAAGGCACGAGCGAGGCGGACGGCCAGCCCGGCCTCCGCTGCGAGAGCGTCGTGAGCACCGCCGCCTTCTCCGCCCGCAGGAGCGCCCGCGCCGCCTCCGCGCCGCCCATCTCCTCGACCCGCGCCTGCGCCTTGCGCTCCGCCGCTTCCCTCGGATCCTCGGCCATCGCGTTCTCCCCCCTCACGCTCAATGGTGCGCCGGCCCGGCCCGCGCCGCCCGGTCCCCCTGGGGGTCGCTCCGAGGGCCGCGTCCGGTTGCGGCGGCTCCTTCCCTACAGCGCCACGAGCCCGAGCCGCGCCGCGCGGACGATCGCCTCGGCGCGACTCTCGACGCCCAGCTTCCCGAGGATCGCGTTCACGTGGAACTTGGCGGTGTGCTCGGAGATCCCGAGCCGCGCGGCGATCGCCTTGTTCGCGAGCCCCTCGGCGAGGAGCGCGAGCACCTCGCGCTCGCGCCGCGTGAGCCCCTCGGCGGCGAGGGGCGCGTCCGGCGGGCGAAGCCACTCGCCCGCGAGCGGCGCCTCGAGGACGGCGAGCCCGCGGGCGACCGCGACGACCGCGGCCGCGAGCGCGTCAGGCGCCGCGCCGCGGAGGAGCACGCCGCGCGCGCCCGAGCGGAGCGCCTCGGCCGCGTGCGGCTCGTCGGACGCCAGGGCGAGGATCGGGACGCTCTCCGCGCCGGCCGGCGCCTCCGGTGTTCCGCCCGCGACGCCCAGATCCCACAGCACCACGTCCGGCCCGGTCGCCGCCACGGAGGCGGAGGCCTCTTCCGGATCCGCCTCTCCCGCGAGCGTCAGCTCCGCGCGGTTCGCGAGGAGGGCCGCGAGCCCGGCACGGGCCAGCGGATCGTCGCCGACGAGGAGGACGCGGAGGGGCCCCATGGCACGGATGTAACCGCCCGCGTCGGAGAGGGCTCGACCCGACCTCGACCGGATCTCTTGCGGCCGGTCATCCCGAGCGTAGCGCCGTCCGGCGCAGCGAGGGACGGCGCGGAGCCGAGGGACGACTCCGCGGCCTCCGGCCGCCACGCTCAGGACAGGCTGCGCGACGCGGCGCCAGCCGAGGCGCTGACCGGGCAGCGGGCAGAGCAGGTGCGAGGAAGGTGCGCGCACGTCTCGGCCCACTTCGGCATTCACTCATAGTCGTTGCTATCTCCAGCGATAGCTCTTGCGAGCCCTGCGAGTTCCCGTTGCGGTGGGTGAAGGTTGCCCTCTTGACGAGGTTCGACCGCGACGCCGACCGCGACCGCGACACCCCGACCGCGACCGCGACCCCGACCCCCGACCCCGACCCCCGACCCCCGACCCCGACCCCCGACCCCGACCCCCGACCCCGACCCCGACCCCGACCCCGACCCCCGACCCCGACCCCGACCCCGACCGCGACCGCGACCTCGACCCCGACCCCCGACCCCGACCCCGACCGCGACCGCGACCGCGACCGCGACACCCCGACCCCTACCGCGACGCCGGCCGCGACGCCGGCCGCGACCGCGACCGCGACCGCGACCGCGACCGCGACCCCGACCCCGACCCCGACCCCGACCGCGACCCCGCCCCCGCCCCCTCCCGTCCTAGCCATACGAGCAGGATCGGCTCCCGTCCCTCCCGCCGATGTGCCGGGCCGTGCTCCTCCCTAGGCTTCCGTCCGGGCATACCGTTCACGCCCGCGAAGAAAGAGAGAAGCCATGGAACCCGTCACCCTGTCCGCCCTCTCCGACGAGCTCTCCGCGCTCGTCCGCGCCGCGGAGGCGCACGTCGTCCGCGTCGAGGGGCGCCGCGGCCGCGCCGCGAGCGGAGTGGCCTGGTCCGCCGACGGGATCGTCGTCACCGCCCACCACGTCCTCGACCGCGACGAGGAGATCGACGTCGGCCTGCCGTCCGGCGAGAGGGCCGTCGCCGCGGTGGTCGGGCGCGACCCGACCACCGACGTGGCGGCGCTGCGCGTGCGGGGCGCCGGGCTCTCGCCCGCCGCATGGTCGGACGCGGCGCTCGCGCCGGGCGCGCTGGTCGTGGGCGTCACGCGGCCGGGCAAGAGCCCCAGGGCGGAGCTCGCCGTCCTGGCCCGTGCGGCGGGCGAGTATCGCGGCGGACGCGGGGGCCGGGTGGACCGCTTCCTGGAGACCACGCTCCCGCTCCACCCCGGCGTCTCGGGCGGACTCGCCGTGTCCGCGAAGGGGGCGCCGCTCGGCCTCCTCTCCTCGGGGCTCGTGCGCGGCAGCGCGATGATCCTCCCGCCGGAGACGCTTCGACGTGTGGTGAAGTCGCTCCTCGCCCACGGCGAGGTGCGCCGCGGCTACCTGGGCCTCGCCACCCTGCCCGTCTCGCTCCCGGCTCCGCTCCGCGCGGCGACGGGCGAGCACGTCGCGCTCCTCGTCACGCGGGTCGAGCCGGAGAGCCCCGCGGCGCGCGCCGGGATCCTCCTCGGGGACGCGCTGCTCTCGTTCGGCGGCGACACCCTCCAGGATCCGTCCGAGCTCCTGGCGCTCCTCGCCGAGGATCGCATCGGCGACGCCGTGCCGATGAAGGTGCTGCGCGCCGGCGAGGTGCGCGACGTGACGGTCACGGTCGGCGCGCGCGGGCACGGGAGGGCGGCGTGATCCCGATCGCGGAGCTGTCGAGCGGGCTCGCCGAGCTCGTGGCGCGCGCCTCGCCCGGCGTGGTGGGGGTGGAGCACCGGCGGGGCCTCGGCTCGGGCGTGGTGCTGGCCCCGGACGGCTGGATCCTGACGAACGCGCACGTGGCCGGTGGCCCCGGGCCGCTGCGGGTCCGGCTCTCCGGAGCGCGCACCGTGAAGGGAGAGCTCGCCGGCTCGGACGCGCGCACCGACCTCGCGGTGGTCCGCGCGGACGCGCGCGACCTTCCGGCGCTCACGCTCGCCGAGCGCCGCCTGCGGGTCGGCGAGCTCGTGCTCGCCATCGGGAACCCGCTCGGCTTCGAGCGCTCGGTCACGAGCGGCGTCGTCTCGGCGCTGCACCGCAACCTCCCCGCAGCGCGCGGGGAGGTGCTGGAGGGGCTCGTCCAGACGGATGCCGCCGTGAACCCCGGCAACTCCGGCGGGCCGCTCGTCGACGCGCACGGCGCCGTGGTCGGGATCACCACGGCGATGCTCCCCTGGGCGCACGGCATCGGCTTCGCCATCCCGGCGCACACCGCGAGCTGGATCGCCTCGGTGCTCATCCGCGAGGGCACGGTCCGCCGGCCCTTCCTGGGCATCTCGGCGCGCGGCGAGGACCTCGAGCCGGCCGAGGCGCTGGCGGCGGGGCACGGTCGCGCGGTGCGCATCATGGAGGTGATGTCCGGCTCGCCCGCCGAGGCGGCAGGGCTCCGCGCGGGAGACCTCGTGGTCGGCGCCGCGCAAGGGCCCGTGGAGACCCTGGACGATCTCGTGAGGGCGACGGTGCTCGGCGGCCAGCGGCCACTCCAGGTGGACGTGCTGCGCGAGGCAGCGCTGCGGACGTTCGCGATCCGCCCGCGGCCGCCCGCGGCGGACGTGGCGGCGGCGTAGCCGATCCGTCACGGTCGAGAGAGGCCCGCTCGTCCCGAGCGTTTCGAGCCGCGGCCCCAGGCCGCCACGCTCGGCACGCGCTGCGCCTCTGCGTGAGCGGAGCCGCGGAGACGAGCGGCGCGCGTTATATCTGCGCCATGCCGGTCCGCCGCCGTGCGCCCCTCGCCCTGCTCCTCGTCCTCGCCGCCGGGCTCGCCGCGCTCGTCGCCTGGTGGGCGACGCGTTCGCCGCAGCGCGCGAGCCTCGCGGTCGCGGAGGCGCCAGGGACAAAGAACGCACCCGAGCCGCGCCACACCCCGCCGCCCCCGCCGTCGCGCCTGCCCCTCCGCGTCCCAGCGAACCCTGCCGCGCCCGACGACGCCTCGGCTCCCGGCCCCGCGCTGTTCGAGGGCCGCGTCGTCTCGACCGCCGGGGGCCACGGCGTCCCCGGCGCGGACCTCACCTTCTCGCGCGGCGGCGCGGCGGCCTCGGTGCGGGCCGACCCCGACGGCGCGTTCCGCTTCGAGCCGCCCGCGGAGGGGCGCTGGCTGCTCGCGGCGGTGGTGGCGCCCGGGTTCCTGCCCTTCGCGCCGGAGTGGGGCCACAGCCCGGTGCAGCTCGACGCGCGCGGCGGCCGGCCGGTGCGCGGCATCGAGATCCACCTCGCGCCGGCGACGCCCATCGTGGGACGGGTGGTCGATGCGGACGGGACGGCCATCGCGGGCGCGGAGGTGCGGCTCTCCGGCGCCGCCGCGGAGGCCGCGCTCGTCCCGATCGCCGATCGCTTCACGACCGACGCGTCCGGCGAGTTCCGCTTCGCCGCGCCGGAGGGTGCGGTGCTCGAGGCGCGCAAGGAGGGGTTCCTCCCCGGCCGCGCCGCGCTGGGCTGGCTCGCGCTGCTCAACGGCCGGGTGACCATCGCCCTCGGCCCGGCGCACCGCGCGCTCGGCGAGCCCGCGCCGATCGCGGGGCGGGTCGTCGCGAAGGGGGGCGAGCCGGTCGCCGGCGCGCTCGTCACGGCCGCGGGCGGGGGACCGTTCGGCGGAGACGGCGCGCCCGCGGCGCAGGCGGTCACCGACGTGGAGGGCCGCTTCACGCTCGCGGAGCTCGGCCGCGGGCGCTACACCGTGACGGCCCGCGCGGAGGGACGCGCTCCCGCCACGGCGCGGCGCGTCCGGCCCGGCACGCGGGACCTCCTGCTCGAGCTGGGCGAGGGCGGGCGGCTGCGCGGCTGCGTTCGAGACGCCTCCAGCGGACGGCCCGTCGCGCCTTTCACCATCGTCGTCCTCGAGCGCCGCGGCCCGCTCCGGCTCGTCCCTCAGGCGAGCCGCTCGGTCATCGATCCCTCCGGCTGCTACGCGCTCGACGAGCTGCGCCCGGGTCCGGCCGCCGTGATCGTCTCCGCCCCGGGGTACGCGCCCACGCGCGAGCTCGCGGTCGAGGTGCCCGTGCCGGACGGGGAGGGCGTCGCGGACGCCGCGCTCGAGCCGGGCGGGCGCGTCGCGGGGGTCGTGCGCGACGAGGCGACCGGCGCGCCGCTCGCGGGTGCGCGGATCTCGGTGGAGGGCGCGCTCGAGGGCGCCGCCTCGACCTTCCCCGTCCTCTCCGAGGCGATCACCGACCGCGAAGGCCGCTTCACGCTCGCGGGCCTGCCGAGGCGCGCGTCGCTCTTCTTCGCGGCGGCCGGGCACCACGCCCGGATCGTCGGCGTGGACGCGCCGCCGGGCGATGGCGCGCCGCCGCTCGAGGTGCGGCTTCGCCCGGTCGCGGAGGGCGAGGAGCCGCGCGTCGACCTCGCCGGGATCGGGCTCGTGCTCGCAGCGCACGACGAGGGCCTCCGGATCGGGCAGGTCGTGGCCGGCGGCGGCGCCGCCGAGGCGGGGCTCGCGCGCGGTGACGTCGTCCTGCGCGTGGAGGGCCGGCCGGTGACGGAGCTCGGCTTCTCTGGCGCGGTGAACGCCATCCGCGGGCCGGAGGGCACCGCCGTGCTGCTCACGGTGCGCCGGGGAGACGCGACGTTCGACGTCCGCGTGCCGCGCAGGATCGTCCGCGGCTGAGCGGCTCGCGGCTGAGCAGACGAGGCGAGGGCCGAGCGCGCTCGCTGCGCCCGGCCCTCGCCCCTCGTGCGCCCGGAATCAGCGCGTGCCGCTACCGACCCGTGCCGCTACCCGAGCCCGGGCTGGAGCCACCGGTGCCGGCGCCGCTGGAGCCAGTGCCGCCCCCAGGTGACGTCGCGCCGGACGGCCCGCCGCTGCCGGTCCCCATCTCACCCGCGCGCGAGCCGCTCCCCTTCAGCGACTTCTCGATCCGCTGCGCCTCCTGCAGGTGCCCCTGCAGACCGCTGTGGGTCGTCTCGAGGAAGGACGCGAGCTCCGTCTGGTTCTGCTTGCGCGCCTCCTTCGCCGCCTTCTCGACCTCCTTCACGTCCTTCTTGTGGTCCTTCACCATGTGGCTCATGAACTCCTTGTCGAACTCCTTGCCCTGCTTCTGCTGGAGGTCCGACAGGTGCTCCTGGGCTTGCTTCTGCTTCTTCTGGAACTTCTCGCCCTGGAGGTTCACGCCCATGGTCTGGGCGAGCTGCTGGAGCTGCTCGTCGTTCTTCTGGTGATCTTCCTTGAGCCTCTCCGCGTACTGCTTGACCTCGGGAGACTGCGCGTTCTGGGCGCCGAGCTCGGCGATCTGCACCTCGCCCTGGTTCGACGCGTGGAGCTCCTGGATCCGCTCCTCGAGATCGCCCTTCAGCTGGCTCTGCGAGCCGCTCGGGGACGGCGCGGTCGCCGAACCCGTGCCGGTCTCGCGCGCGCCGCTGGCGCTGCTGCCGGTCTGCGGGCTGCTGTGCGGGCTGCTCGTGGAGCCGTCGCTGCCGGACGGAGCGCGGTCGCTCCCCTGTCCCGACCCCTGATTGCCCGTCGTGCTGCGGGCCGCGTCGTCCCCCGGCGACCGCTGGCCGCCGGTGCCCATCTGCGAGCCGGCGCTCTGCCCGTACGCGGGGGCGCCCAGCAGCAGCGCGGCGACGATGGCCGCTCCTCTCCACCGATTGTTCATCGTTCCCCTCCCCATTGGTTGTCGTGTAGTTCCAGAAGTTGCGCAGCAGGAGGCCGATCCGCACGCGGCGCGGGAACGGGCGCCCGCGGCCGGGGCGCTCGCCGGTGCGGCCGCCCGCCGGCCGCTGGTGTGCGTCCCCTGCCCCCTTTCTCGCCTCCGCTCGGCCGTGCTAACGCGGTGGCATGAGCCTCGACGAGACCCGCGTCGGCGCCTCGCCCCAGGCGACCGGCCGCGCGCGCACCGCGAACGCCTCGCTGCTCGTGATCCACGCCGCCGACGAGGCGGAGAAGGGGCGCACCTTCCGCCTGGGCGAAGAGGACGCGACCCTCGGCCGGGACGAGGGGAGCACCGTGGTGGTGGCGTCGGACCAGGCGTCCCGCCGGCACGCCCGCATCTTCGTCTCGGGCGGCGCGCACGTGCTCGTCGACCTCGACTCGACGAACGGGACGTTCCTCAACTCGAAGCTCGTGCAGGAGCAGACGCTCCGTCACGGCGACGTCATCCGCATCGCCTCGACGGTGCTGAAGTACGTGGTCGAGAGCTGACCCTCGGCTACAACATGCCGAGGTGCAGCCGCGCGGCGTCGCTCATCCGCGACGGATCCCACGGCGGGTCGAAGACGAGCTCCACGTCCACGTCCTTCACCCCCGCGACGCCGAGGACCGCGCGGCGCACGTCGTCCACCAGCACCGGCCCGATGCCGCAGCCGGGCGCGGTGAGCGTCATCTTCACGTGCACCTCGTGCCCGCCCTCGACCGGCTCGGCGGCCAGCCCGTAGACGAGCCCGAGCTCGACGATGCTGGCCGGGATCTCCGGGTCGTAGACCGTCCGGAGCGCGTCCCAGACCTTCTCCTCGTGGAACGGCCCCTCCACGGCGGCGGCGCGCTCGTCCGCGAACCGCCGGGCCTCCGCCTCGAGCTCGGGGCCGAGGGCGTCGGCGTCCTTGCCGTCGATGCGGACGAGCCCGCCCATCTCGGTCATGGCGGTGAACTGGCCGCCCAGCGCCTGCTGCACCATCAGCCACGTGCCGGTGGGCAGCAGGACGCGATCGCCGTCCGGGATCCGGACGGCCGGGACGTCGCGCAGGGTGGAGGTGGGGGTGCGGGGGAAGGACATGGGCTACTCCGTCGACACCGCCTCGCCGCCGCCGCGCAACGCCTGGCGCAGCGCGTGCCAGGCGAGGCTCGCGCACTTCACGCGGGTCGGGTACTCGTGGACGCCGCCGAACACCGCGAGCTTGCCGAGCTGGCCGGCGTCCACGGCGCCCGGTCCCTCCGTGACGAGGCGGTGGAACCGCTCGAACACCGCGTCGATCTCGGCGGGCGTCCTGCCCTTCGCGACCCCGGTCATGACCGACGCGGACGCCTTCGAGATGGCGCAGCCGCTCCCCTCGAACCGCACGTCGCGCACGACGCCGCCCTCGAGGCGGGCCGCGACCGTGATCCGGTCGCCGCAGAGCGGGTTCAGCCCCTCGGCGCGGTGCGTCGCCCCCTCGAGCGGCCCGTAGTTGCGGGGCCGCTTCCCGTGGTCGAGCACCACCTCCTGGTACAGATCGGTCAGCTCCGACATGTCCTCGCTCCGGGTGCGAAGGGGGTCACGCGAACATCTCCCGGACCGCGCGGATCCCGCGCACGAGCGCGTCCACGTCCTCGGAGGTGTTGTAGAGGCCGAACGACGCGCGCGCCGTCGCGGGGAGGCCGAGGCGGTGCATGAGCGGCTGGGCGCAGTGGTGCCCGGCGCGGACCGCCACTCCGTGCCGGTCGAGGACCGTGCCCACGTCGTGCGGGTGCACGTCGCCGACGAGGAACGAGATCGCCCCGGCGCGCACGCTCGGCGCGCCGACGAGGCGCACGTCCTGCTCCTGGGAGAGCGCCTCCACCGCGCGCGCGAGGAGGGCCGCCTCGTGGGCGGAGATCGCCTCGAGCCCGAGCGCGTCCACGTAGTCGATCGCGGCGGCGAGCCCGACCGCCCCCGAGATGTCGGGCGTCCCCGCCTCGAACTTGAAGGGCAGGGCGTTGTAGACGGTCTTCTCGAACGTGACGGAGAGGATCATGTCACCGCCGCCCTGCCACGGCGGCATCGCCTCGAGGTGCTCGCGCCGCCCCCACAGCACGCCGATGCCGGTGGGGCCGTACAGCTTGTGCCCGCTGAAGGCGTAGAAGTCCGCCCCGGAGGAGACGACGTCGAAGCCGAGGTGCGGCGCGCCCTGCGCCCCGTCCACGAACACCGGGATCCCCTTCGCGTGCGCCCGGGCGACGATCTCGGCGAGCGGAGTCACCGTCCCGAGCGCGTTCGACAGCTGGGTGACGGAGAGGAGCCGCGTGCGCGGCCCGAGCAGCGCCTCGAGCGCGTCGAGGTCGAGGTCGCCCGCGTCCGTGACGGGGACGACGCGCAGCCGCGCGCCCTTCTCCTGGCAGAGCATCTGCCAGGGGACGATGTTCGAGTGGTGCTCGAGCTCGGTGACGAGCACCTCGTCGCCCGCCCCCACCCGCGTCCGGCCGAACGTCTGCGCGACGAGGTTCACCGCCTCGGTCGTCCCGCGGACGAAGATCACCTCGCGCGGATCCGGCGCGCCGAGGAAGCGCGCCACCCTCGCGCGCGCGTCCTCGTGCAGGCGCGTCGCGCGCTCGGACAGCAGGTGCACCCCGCGGTGGACGTTCGCGTTGTCCTCCTCGTAGTAGCGGCTCACCGCGTCGATGACCGCCCGCGGCTTCTGCGTGGTCGCGGCGTTGTCGAGGTACACGAGCGGCCTGCCGTGGACGCGCTGCCGGAGGATGGGGAAGTCCTCGCGGACGCGCGCGGGGTCGAACGCGGACCCGGTCCGCCGCGTCGCGCCCGCCTCGATCCGCCGCTCGCCGATCGCGCCCATCATGCCGCCTCCAGGAGCCGGGCGCCGGCGGGGAGGCGCGCCGCGACGAGCTCGCGCGCGGCCTCCCGCAGCGCCGCCGCGCGCACGAGCTCCACCATCTCTCCCGCGAACGCGTAGATGAGCAGCCCGCGCGCCTCCGCGGCCGGCACGCCGCGCGAGCGCAGGTAGAAGAGCGCCGCCTCGTCGAGCTGGCCGACGGTGCCGCCGTGGCCGCACTTCACGTCGTCGGCGAAGATCTCCAGCTGCGGCTTCGTGTCGACGACGGCGTCGTCGGAGAGGAGCAGGTTCGAGTTCATCTGCCGGGCCACGGTCTTCTGCGCCCCGGGCAGCACGCGGATGCGCCCCGAGAAGACGCCGCGCGAGTGGCCGTCGAGGACGCCCTTGTACGTCTCGGCGGTCGAGCAGCGCGGGGCCACGTGCTCCACCCAGGAGAAGTTGTCCACGAGCCGCTCGCCGTCCGCCATGTAGAGGCCGTTCGCGGCCACGCTCGCCTGCTCGCCGACGAGCCGGGTCCGCAGCTCGCTGCGCGAGAGCCGGCCACCCAGCGACAGCGCGTGCGCCGTGAGGCTCGCCCTGGCCTGCTGCTCCGCGGCGACCACGCCCACGTGGAACGCCCGGCGCGACTC
Organism: Anaeromyxobacter sp. Fw109-5; assembly: GCF_000017505.1. Lineage (NCBI taxonomy): Bacteria > Pseudomonadati > Myxococcota > Myxococcia > Myxococcales > Anaeromyxobacteraceae > Anaeromyxobacter > Anaeromyxobacter sp. Fw109-5. The sequence goes on along the minus strand of NC_009675.1, from coordinate 1,033,395 downwards.
GTCCTGCAGCCTGAGGTGCTCCACCTCCGCGCCCTCGCCGAGGACGAGCTCCGTGACGGCGTTGGTGAGGTACACCCCCTCCGTCCCGAGGAAGACCTCCGCCACCGTGGCCCGGGCGCCCTCGCCCGCGACGACGAGCGTGCGGGGGCTGGCGAGCGCGGGGCGGTGGGAGGAGGCGAGGAAGACGAGCACCACCGGCGCGTCCAGCGCGGCGCCGGCGGCCAGGTGCACGAAGCCGCCGTCCGCCATGAGCGCGGCGTTCGCGGCGACGAACGCGTGATCGCCGGGCGGCGCGAGCCGTCCGAGGTGCGGCCGCACGAGCTCCGGCGCCTCCCGGAGCGCGCGCGAGAGCGGGCACACGACCACGCCTCCGGGCAGCGCTCCCACCCGGGAGAGCTCTGGGCGGAGCCGGCCGTCGAGGAAGACGAGGCGAGTGCCCTCCGCCCCCGGAGCGCGGTCGAGGAGCGCCGCCGCCGCGCCGCCATCGGCGTCGGCGACGTGCGCGCGCTCCAGGACGAGCGGCGCGAGCGGCGCGAGGCTGGTGAAGCGCCAGTCCTCGTCGCGGGAGGTCGGCAGGCCGCGGGCGCGGAAGCGCGCGAGCGCCTCCGCGCGGGCCTCGGAGAGCCACCCGGGCTCGCGCGGGTCCTTCGCGTACAGGTCGACGAGGCTCGACTCGAGGGGCGTCATCGCTCTCCTCACGCGCCCGCGGGCGCGGCCACCTCTGGCCGCATGCCGTCCACCCACGCGTACCCGGTCCGCTCGAGCTCGTCCGCGAGCTCGGGCCCGCCGGAGCGGACGATCCGCCCGTTGGCCATGACGTGCACGACGTCGGGACGGATGTACTCGAGGAGCCGCTTGTAGTGGGTGACGAGCAGGAGGGCGCGGTCGGGGGAGCGCACCGCGTTCACGCCGCGTGCGATCACCCTCAGGGCGTCGATGTCCAGGCCGGAGTCGATCTCGTCGAGGATGGCCAGGCGGGGCTCCAGCACCGTCATCTGGAAGATCTCGTTGCGCTTCTTCTCGCCGCCGGAGAAGCCCTCGTTCACGGAGCGGCTCCCGAACGCGGGGTCGAGCTCGACGAGCTTCATCCGCTCCTTGGCGAGCGCGAGGAAGTCCATCGCGTCGAGCTCCTCGTCCCCTCGCGCGCGGCGGATGGCGTTCAGCGCCGTGCGCAGGAAGTAGAGGTTCGCCACGCCGGGGATCTCCACCGGGTACTGGAAGCCCAGGAACACGCCGGCCGCGGCGCGCGCCTCGGGGGCGAGCGCGAGGAGGTCCTTGCCGGCATAGGTCGCGCTCCCGCCGGTGACCTCGAACGCCTCGCGCCCGGCGAGCACGCCCGCGAGCGTGGACTTGCCGGAGCCGTTCGGACCCATGATCGCGTGCACCTCGCCCGGGCGGACCTCGAGCTCCACGCCCTTCAGGATCTCGCCCACCGCGCCCGCCACCTTGGCGCGCAGCCCGACGACCCGCAGCAGCGGCGTTTCCTTGCCGTTCACGTGCCCGTTCCCTCCCATCGCTACCCCACGCTCCCCTCGAGCGACATCCCCAGGAGCTTCTGAGCTTCCACGGCGAACTCCATCGGCAGCTCCTTCAGGACCTGCTTCGCGAACCCGTTCACGATCATGGAGACCGCGTCCTCGTCCGGGATGCCCCGCTGCTTGCAGTAGAAGAGCTGGTCCTCGCTGATCTTCGAGGTGGTCGCCTCGTGCTCGACCTTGGCCGAGGGGTTCCGCACCTCGATGTACGGGAACGTGTGGGCGCCGCAGCGATCCCCGATGAGGAGCGAGTCGCACTGCGAGTAATTGCGGGCACCCTCCGCGCCCTTCATCATCTTCACGAGGCCGCGGTAGGTGTTCTGGCCGCGGCCGGCGCTGATGCCCTTCGAGATGATCGTCGAGCGCGTGTTCCGCCCCACGTGGATCATCTTGGTGCCCGTGTCCGCCTGCTGGCGGTGGTTGGTGAGGGCGACCGAGTAGAACTCGCCGACCGCGTCGTCGCCCTGGAGGATGCACGACGGGTACTTCCAGGTGATGGCCGACCCGGTCTCCACCTGCGTCCAGCTGATCTTCGCCTTGCGCATCGCCTTCCCGCGCTTGGTCACGAAGTTGTAGATGCCGCCCTTGCCCTCGGCGTCGCCGGGGTACCAGTTCTGGACCGTGGAGTACTTGATCTGCGCGCCGTCGAGCGCCACGAGCTCGACCACCGCGGCGTGCAGCTGGTTCTCGTCGCGCTGCGGGGCGGTGCAGCCTTCGAGGTACGAGACGTACGCGCCCTCGTCGGCGACGATCAGGGTCCGCTCGAACTGGCCGGTGTCCTTCGCGTTGATGCGGAAATAGGTCGAGAGCTCCATCGGGCAGCGGACGCCCTTCGGGACGTAGACGAACGAGCCGTCGGAGAAGACCGCGCTGTTCAGCGCCGCGAAGTAGTTGTCGCTGTACGGCACGACGGAGCCGAGCCACTTCTCGACGAGCGCCGGGTGCTCGCGCACCGCCTCCGAGAAGGAGCAGAAGATGACGCCCTGGTCGGCGAGCTTCTTCTTGTAGGTGGTCGCGACCGACACCGAGTCGAAGACCGCGTCCACCGCCACCCCGGCGAGCCGCTGCTGCTCCGCGAGCGGGATGCCGAGCTTCTCGAAGGCGCGCTTCAGCTCCGGGTCCACCTCGTCCATCGACGCGAGCGGCTTCTTCTGCTTCGGGGCGGAGTAGTAGACGATGTCCTGGTAGTCGATGGGCGGGTACGTGACGTTCGCCCACTTCGGCTCCTCCAGCGTGAGCCAGTGCCGGTACGCCTTGAGGCGCCACTCCAGCATGAACTGCGGCTCGTTCTTCTTCGCCGAGATGAGGCGGACGATGTCCTCGGACAGGCCGCGCGGGAGCTGGTCCGCCTCGATGTCCGTGACGAAGCCGTAGCGGTACTTCTGCTGGGTCAGCTCGTGGAGCTGCTGCGCGGTGGTCATGAGGCGTGAACTCCCAGGGTGACGGGCGCGGGCTCGGGCTCGGCCTCTGCCTCGGCCGCCGCGCGGTACGGGGCGATCGCCGAGAGGGGCAAGCCCTGCAGCGCCCCCTGGATCGCGCGGGTGACCGGGTCGAAGCTCGCCTTGGCCGGGCAGGTCGCCTCGATGCCGCAGGCCACCTTCGCCGGCGAGGTGCAGTCGGTGAGCGCGATGGGCCCCTCGAGCGCCTCCACGATCTCGGCGACCGAGATCAGCTCCGCCGGCCGGGCGAGCCCGTAGCCGCCGTGACGTCCGCGGTGCGAGACGACCAGCCCGGCCTTCGAGAGCTCCTTGCAGAGCTTCGAGACGGTGGGGAGCGGCACGCCCGAGCGCGCGGCGAGCTCCTGCGCGGCGAGCGTCCGGCCGCTGCGGGCGAGATGCGCGAGCAGCACGATCGCGTAGTCGGTGAGCTTCGACATCCTGATCATCCATGGCCTCCGGACCACCCGCACCATCATGGACCGAAACGGTCCACTTACGATGGATAAACGGCTGCGCGCCCGATTTCATGCCCTTCGGGCGAGCATCGGAAACCAGCTAGGAAATCGCCTGGTTATACGGTCGCGCGGAGCAGGGGGCCGTCGCCGGCCTCCCCGGCCAGGTCCACATAAAGGTGGTCGGCGACGAAGGTCAGCTCGAGGCGGGTGCGACGGTCCTCATGACGCGAGAGCCAGGCCAGGAGGGATGGGTCCACCGCCGCCAGCTCCGTCCGGCCGAGGCGCGCCAAGCGGCGCTCACGCGCCTCCGCGACGAAGGCCTCGAGGCGGCGCGGGGACTCGAACAGCACCGCGACACGGGCGCCGGCGTTCGCGTTCACGTCGCGCTCCACCCGCTGAGGCTCGGGCTTGCCCACCCGCAGGACCAGGGCGGCTCGCCCGTCGGGCCGCGCGGCGACCACGTCCGGCGCGTCCGGCTCGCACAGCCCGGGCCCGAACGCGATGCCCTCCTGCCACTGCCACCCGTAGGCGAGGACGCGCAGCCAGAGCCGCTCGACGGTCTCCGAGGGGTGGCGCGCCGTCTTGAGCGCGACGGACGCCTCGAGGCCGGAGTCGGCGTGGACGATCCGGAGATCGAAGTGGTGGAGCGTGGAGGGGAGCGCCATGGGCCTATCCGCCCTTCAGGATCCTCACGAGCGCCTCCCCGTACTCGTCGAGCTTGCGCGGACCGATGCCCTTCACCTCGAGCAGCTCGTCCCGCGACACGGGCCTGTGGAGCGCGAGCTCCGCGAGCGTCGCGTCCGCGAACACCACGTAGGCGGGGACGCCGCGGGCGCGGGCGATCTCGCCGCGCCAGGCGCGGAGCGCCTCGAAGAGCTCGAGGTCCACCTCGGCGTCCAGCGCGGGGCCGCCGCGCCCGCGGCCGTCCCCGCCGCGCCGGGCCCGCCCTCCGCCGCGCGAGGAGCGCGCCACCCGCACCGCGGGCGCGCTCGCGACGACGTCGTCGCCGGAGCAGCGATCGCAGGCGTCTCCGCACGGCGCCACCACCTCGCCGAAGTGCCCCACCACGCGCTCGTGGCGACAGCCGTCGCCGTCGGCGAGCCGGTACATCGCCCGCGTCTGGCGCAGCTGCGCCTCCGCGAGCTCCGGCTCGACGTCGCCGAGGAGCCGCTCCCAGCTCATGACGTCCGCCCAGGAGTAGAAGAGCACGCAGGTGCTGGGCTTCCCGTCGCGGCCGGCGCGGCCGATCTCCTGGTAGTACGACTCGATCGAGCGCGGCAGGTCGCGGTGGATGACGAAGCGGATGTCGGGCTTGTCGATGCCCATCCCGAAGGCGACGGTCGCGGCGACCACGTCGATCGCGCCGGACTGGAAGGCGTCCTGAACGCGCGCGCGGACGTCGGGCTCGAGCCCGGCGTGGTAGGCCTCCGCGCGGACGCCGTGCTCGCGCAGGAGGGCGGCGGTCTCCTCCACCGACTTCCGCGAGAGGGCGTAGACGATCCCGCTCTCGCCCTTGCGCGCGCGGACGAGCCGCACGAGCGCGTCGCGCGTGCGCAGGCCCTCGCCCTTCTTCACGGCGTGCAGGGACAGGTTCCGGCGGAGGAAGGAGCCGCGCACGACGAGCGGCCGCTCCATCCCGAGCTGCGCCGCGATGTCGTGCGTCACCTCGGGCGTCGCGGTGGCGGTGAGCGCGAGCACGCGCGCGCCGAACCGCTCCTTCAGCCCCGCCAGGTTGCGGTAGGCGGGGCGGAAGTCGTGCCCCCAGTGGCTGATGCAGTGCGCCTCGTCCACGGCGATGAGCGACAGCCGCACGCCCTCGAGCGCGCTGCCCACGGAGGCCTCGAGCCCCTCGGGCGCGGCGTAGAGCAGCTCGAGCTCGCCGCGGCGCAGCGCGCGCACCCGCTCCCGCCGCTCCTCCGGCGAGAGCGTCGAGTTGAGGAAGGCCGCGCGCAGCCCGACGCGCCCCATCGCGTCCACCTGGTCCTTCATCAGCGCGACGAGCGGCGACACGACGAGCGTGGTGCCGCCCAGGATCCGCGCCGGGATCTGGTAGGTGAGCGACTTGCCCGCGCCGGTCGGCATGACGCCGAGGCAGTCCCGCCCGGCGAGGACCGCCGTCACGATCTCCTCCTGGCCCGGACGGAAGGCCGCGTGCCCGAACACCTCCCGGAGCAGCTGGCGCGCCCCCGACGCGGTCGCGGGCGGAGGAGCGGGCGCCCGCCCGATCGCCTCCGCGAGCGCGCGCAGCCGCTCCACGGTCGGCGGGAGGAACAGCTCCGGCGCCTCGCGCCAGCGGGCGCGCAGCGCGTCGAGCCGGGCGCCGCAGCTCCGGTGGACGACGGCGTCCTCCGGCGGCGCCGCGTCGACTTCCGGCGAGCGCTCCTGGCGGGCCCGGAAGGCGTCCCAGGCGCCGGCGAGCTCCTCGACCTCGGCCTCGAGCGCGCGGCGGTCCGCAGCTGAGAAGAGGGTCTCGGGTGAGCGCGCCACGGGCGGCCGAATCTACACGGGGGAAGCCCGGAAGGAAAACGGGCGCGGCCCGCGAGGACCGCGCCCGTCGCTCTGGGTCCCGCTCGCCCGAGGGACGTCGGAGGGCGAGCGGCGCGTCGCTACTTCGAGAGCTTCGCGTCCTCGATGATCACCGGGTACGCGTAGCCGGCGCCGAAGTCCTTGTCGACCCGGACCGTGCCCTTCACGAGCACGACGTCGCCGACCGCGGCCTCGTCGCTCGTGGTGATGGTGATGTCGTTGTCCTTGCCCGCCGTGCCGGAGCCGTCGCGCAGGTGGAGCCAGTTCTTGCCCATGATGCCGGCGTTCCACTTCACGACCTTGCCGCGAACCGAGACGCTCTTCTCCTTGAGGGCGGCGCGCTGGGCCCACACCTCGGAGACCGTCCGCGCGTCGGAGCCGCTCGCCTTCGCGACCTTCACGTCGCCGACTTCCTTGGGGCCCGCCGCCGCCGCCGCGTGCGCGGCCGCCATGGACTCGGGGCCCTGGCCGGCGCCCATCGCGCCACCCATCGCGCCGCCGCCCATGCCGCCGCCCATGCCGCCGCCCATCGCGCCGCCCGCGGGCGCCGGCGCGGCCGCGCCGGCCTCGCCGCCGAGCGTGCCGAAGTAGACCACCTCGAACTTGCGGTTCAGCGTCTTGGACTCGAAGTCCTTCATCGGCATCGCGCCGGCGACCGTGACCTCCTTGCCCTTCTCGATCTCGGTCTTCGGCACGGCCGCCCAGGTCTCACCCTGCGCGGTCTGGATCTTCAGGTAGCTGTACGGCGGGGCATCGAGCCGCTCGAGGACCTTGCCCTGGATGGCGGCGGCCGCGGGAGCGGCACCCGGAGCAGCCCCCATCGGAGCCGGCGAGCCCTGCTGCGCCGTGTTCCCCTGCGGGAGGGCGGGCTCTTGCTTCTTGCATCCCGCCACGGCCAGCGCGACGAGCAGCACGACGGACAGACGACGCATCGAAAGACCTCCGTATCGCGAGTTGCGCGAGACCCCTATCTCCGAGGGGGTCGTAGCATAAACCCATGCCAGGACGAATTCGATCCCGGAATGTCACTGACGGCACGACATGTGAACGCCGCGCGCAGTCCTTGCGCGCCGGCGGAGGACGGCCCCGCCTGCCACTGCGTGACGACCGCACCCCGCGCGGCTCTCCTCCCCCGTTAGAGGCAGCGCAGGCTCGGCCACCCCTCACCCGCGCAGCTTGTACCCCGACCTCAGCATCGCGTAGGCGGCCGACAGCGCGGCGAGGGCCAGCACCGCGAGCAGCGCCACCCCGGCCACGGGCGGCGCGTCCGAGACGCCGAGCATCCCGAAGCGGACCCCGTCGACCATGTAGAAGACGGGGTTCACGTGCGTGAAGGCCCGCAGCGGCGCCGGCAGCATGCCGATCGAGTAGAAGACGCCGCCGAGGAAGGTGAGCGGCGTGATGAAGAAGGTGGGGAAGAAGTTCACCTGCTCGAACGAGCTCGCCCAGATCGCGGTCATGAGGCCGAGGGCGGCGAAGGCCACCGCCGCGAGGACGACGAGCACGAGCGCGAGCAGCGGGTGGGCGACCTCGAAGCCGCTGAACGCGCCGGCGACGGCCCACATCACCCCGCCCACGAGCAGCCCGCGGATCACGGCGGCGACGACGAAGCCGGCCAGGATCTCTCCGTACGAGAGGGGCGACACGAGCAGGTCCGTGATCGTCCCCTGGAGCTTCATCACGAACATCGAGGAGGCGGTGTTGAGGTAGGCGTTCGTGACGACGCCGAGCGTGACGAGGCCTGGCACGATGAAGCGCGCGTACGGCACGCCCTCGACCTCGCGGAGCCGGTCGCCGAGCGAGTAGCCGAACACCACGAAGTAGAGCGCGGTCGTGATCACCGGCGAGAGGAGCGTCTGCCCGGGGACGCGCAGGAACCGCCGCACCTCCTTCTGGAGGAGGGTCCACAGCCCGAGGGAGATCACGCCGTCGCCCCTCCGCTCTCTCGCGAGACGAGCCGCACGAACACGTCCTCGAGCGTCGTCCGCCGCGTCTCCACGTCGGCCACGGCGAGCCCCGCGTCGGCCACCGCCGCGAGGAGCGGCCCGAACGCGTCGCCCGCCGAGACCTCGAACGTCACCGTCGTCCCGCCCGGCGCGAGCCTCGCCCCGACGGCGGCGAGGGCGGCGGGCAGCGCCGCGAGCGGGCGCGCGAGCGAGAGCCGCAGCACCTTGGCGCCGTGGCGCGACAGGAGCGCGTCCTTGTCCTCCACCACGAGGAGGCGCCCGCGGTCGATGACGCCCACGCGATCGGCGAGCTCCTCGGCCTCCTCGAGGTAGTGGGTCGTGAGCACGATGGTGGTCCCCCGCTCGCGCAGGCGCCGCACGTAGCTCCAGAGCGCCCGGCGCAGCTCCACGTCCACGCCGGCGGTGGGCTCGTCGAGGAACAGCACCGCCGGCTCGTGCACCAGCGCCTTGCCGATGAGGAGCCGCCGCTTCATGCCGCCGGAGAGCGCGCGGCTGTTCGTCTCGCGCTTCGAGAGCAGGTCCAGGGCGGTCAGGATCTCGACGAGCCGCTCCTCGGTGAGGTCCACGCCGAAGTAGCCGGCCTGCATGCGGAGGGTCTCCTCGACGTTGAAGAACGGGTCGAAGTTGATCTCCTGCGGCACGAGCCCGATGGCCCGGCGGGTGCGGCGGTAGTCGCGCTGGACGTCGTGGCCCAGCACCCGGACCTCCCCCTCGCTGGCCCGGAGGAGGCCCGCGACGATGGAGATGAGCGTGGTCTTCCCGGCGCCGTTCGGGCCGAGCAGCGCGAAGATCTCCCCGGCGCGGATCTCGAGCGAGACGCGCTCGAGCGCGGTGAGGCTCCCGAACCGCTTTCCGACCTCCCGGATCTCGACCACCGGACGCATGGGCGCGGCGACTCTACCGCGCCGCACGCCCGCGCGCCCGTTCCGCGCGGGAGGCGCCGCGCCGGCGCCCCTAGCCCAGGCGCCGGTGGAAGCGGAGCGTCGCCGCCGCGACGATGGCCACCCCGATGACGAGCAGCACCAGGAGCTCGAGCCACAGGTCCGCGAGCCCCGCGCCCCGCAGCAGGATGCCGCGCATGATCTCGGCGTACCACCGGATGGGGTTCACGAGGGTGAGCGGGCGCAGCCAGCCGGGCATGGCGAGGATGGGCGTCATGAGCCCGGAGAGGAGCACCGCCGGGATGGTGAAGAGGAACCCGCCCAGGAACGCCTGCTGCTGGTTCGCGGACATGGTGGAGATGAGCAGGCCCGCCCCGAGGGTGGTGAGCAGGTACAGGATCGTGCCGAGGTAGAGCAGCCCGAGGCTGCCGCGGATGGGGACGGCGAAGATCCACGTCCCGACGCCGACCAGCAGCGTCACGACCACGAGGCCGATGACCACGAACGGCGCCATCTTCCCGACCAGCAGCAGGAGCGGCCGGATCGGCGTGACGAGCACCTGCTCGAGCGTGCCCATCTCGCGCTCGCGCGCGAGCCCCATCGCCGAGGTGAAGGTCGTCACGATGACGAGGAGCATGGCGGCGATGCCCGGCACCATGTACGGCGCGGTCTCGAGGCCCGGGTTGAACGCGACGCGCGGGACGGGCCGGAGCTGCGCGGGCGGGGTGGCCCCCGCCGTCGCGAGCTGCTCGCGGGCGAGCCGCTCGCCGAGCTCCGCGAAGAAGCGCGACACGGCGCCCGACGTGACGGTGGTGCGGTTCGGGTCGGTGCCGTCGAGCAGCACCTGCACCTCCTGGCCCCGCCGCGACAGCCGGTCCGCCTCCGCGCGCCGCTCGAACACCAGCGCCGCCGAGGCCCTCCCCTCGTCGATGGCCGCGCTCGCGGCGTCCGCCGAGCCCGCCTCGCCCACGGGCCGGAGCGTGCCGTCCGCGAGCAGGCGACGCGCGTCCTCGCGCGAGGTCGCGCTGCGATCGGGGTCCACCACCACGGTGGTCACCCGGTCCACCTCGTAGTCCACCGCGAACCCGAAGACCACCGTCTGGATGAGCGGCGCGACCACGAGCATGAACATGACGCGCCGGTCGCGCACCGTCTGCTGGACCTCCTTGCGGAACACCGCCGCGAGCTGCACGCGCGCGGAGGGACGGACGGGCGCGGTCACGCGAGCCTCCGCTGGAAGCGCGCCGTGGCGAGCGCGATCACCACCACCGCGAAGATCGAGAGCGCCAGCAGGTCCGGCCAGAGCACGTCGAGCGCGTTCCCCTTGAGCAGCACGCCGCGAAGGCCGTGGACGAGGTAGCGCGCGGGGATCACGCGCGAGACCTGCTGGAGCGGCAAGGGCATGTTCTCGATGGGGAAGATCATGCCGGAGAGCAGCAGCGAGGGGAGCAGGGAGGACATGACGCCCGCCTGCGTGGCGACGGTCTGGTTCTTCGCGAGCACCGAGACGAGCAGCCCCTGCCCGAGCATGCCGACGAGGAACACCAGCCCGAGCAGCGCGAGGGCGATCGCGCTCCCCCGCATCGGCAGGTCGAACGCGGTCATCCCGAACGCCACCACCAGCAGGAACTCGAGCAGCCCGAGGGCGAGGTAGGGCAGGAGCTTCCCCAGCACGATCTCGAGGCGCCCGATCGGCGACGCGAAGAGCTGCTCCATCGAGCCGCGCTCCCACTCGCCCGCGATGGTGAGGGCGGTGAGCAGCACCGCGGTGATGGCGAGCAGGTACGCCGCCAGCCCCGGCACCATGTAGAACGCGGAGCGGCCCTCGGGGTTGTACCGGGTCCAGACCTTCACCTGGACCGGCGGCCTCCTCGCCCCCACCTCGGCGCGGCCCAGCCGCTGCGACTCGGCGCGGACGAGCGCCTCCGCCTTGGCGAGGAGCTGGTTCGCGACGAGCGCGTCCGCCCCGTCCACGAGCAGCTGCACCGGCACCACCTCGCGCGCCAGCACCGCGCGCTCGTAGCCCTCCTCCACCACCAGCGCGGCCGAGGCTCGCCCCCGCCGGAACGCGCCGAGCGCGGCGGCGGGGTCGGCCAGCTCGCCGGCGGCGACGAGCTCGCGCGAGGCGGTCAGCGCGCGGACGAGCTCGCGCGAGGACGCGGTGCGGTCCTGGTCCACGACGGCGAGCGGGATCCGATCGATGTCGAAGGCGACCCCGTAGCCGAACAGGAACAGCAGCAGCACGGGCATCCCGAGCGACATGTAGAGCGTCCGCGGGTCGCGGAGGATGTGGCGCGCCTCCTTGGCGGCCATCGCGTAGACGCGCACGAGCGCCCGTGACATCCGTCCGTTCACGGCGCCTCCGCGCGCGACTCGCGCCCCACCACCGCCAGGAAGACGTCCTCGAGCGAGGGCTCCGCGCGCTCCACCACCACCTCGCGCCCGCCGCCCTCCGCGAGGAGCCGCGCCACCTCCCGCTCGTCGAGGCGCGCCGGATCGACGCGCAGGTGCAGCCCGGCGCCGAAGGGCTGCACGGAGCGGACGCCCTCGCGCCGCGCCAGCGCCGCCGCGGCGCCCGCGAGCCCGTGGCCGCGCGCGACCAGCAGGCGGTCGGGGACCCAGGTGCGCTTCAGGCCCGCCGGCGAGTCGAGCGCCACGAGCCGCCCGTCCACCATGAGCCCGATGCGTCGGCAGTACTCCGCCTCGTCGAGGTAGTGCGTCGTGACGAACACCGTCGTCCCTCCGTTGGACAGCTCGCGGATGAGGCGCCAGAAGGCGCGGCGGGCCAGCGGGTCCACGCCCGCGGTGGGCTCGTCGAGGAACACCACGCCCGGCCGGTGGAGGATGGCGCCGGCGAGGGCGAGCCGCTGGCGCATGCCGCCGGGGAGCGCGCCGGTGATGGTCCGGTCCTGCCCCGCGAGCCCGGTGAGCTCGAGCAGCTCCCCGGCCCGCCGCCGCAGCGGCTGGCCGGAGAGCCCGTAGGCCCCGCCGAAGAAGAGCAGGTTCTCCATGACCGGGAGGTCCAGGTAGAGGGAGAACCTCTGGGACATGTACCCGATGGCCGACTTCACCGCCTCGGGGTCGGCGGCGACGTCGTGCCCGACCACGCGGGCGGTGCCGCTCGTCGGCGCGAGCAGCCCGTTGAGCATGCGGATGGTGGTGGACTTCCCGGCGCCGTTCGCGCCGAGGTAGCCGAAGATCTCGCCGCGCTCCACCTCGAAGCTCACCGCGTCCACCGCGGTGAAGGAGCCGAAGCGGCGCGTGAGCTGTCGCGCCTCGATGACGGGGGCGCTCACGCCTCCTCCTCCCGGATGCGCGACAGGAACAGGTCCTCGAAGTCCGGCGCGACCGGCTCGAGCGCGGCCCCGAGCGGCGCGAGCGCCCGGGCCAGCTCCGGCGCCGCGCCGCGCGCCACGATGACGCGGAGCCGCTCGCCGGCGGGGGACGCGGCGCGCACCGCGGGTGTACGCCCGAGCTCGGCCTCCACCCGATCGCGGTCCCCGCCGCGGACCTCGAAGGCCTCGTCGCGGAAGCCGGCGATGAGCGCGGGCGGGGTCCCCTCGACCAGGAGGCGCCCGCGGTGCACGAGCGCCACCCGCCCGCAGCGCTCGGCCTCGTCCATGTACGGGGTGGAGACGAGCACCGTCATGCCTGCGTGCACGAACTCGTGCAGCAGCGCCCAGAGCTCCCGGCGCGAGACGGGGTCGACGCCGTTGGTCGGCTCGTCGAGGAGCAGCACCTCGGGCTCGTGCAGCAGGGCGCAGGCGAGGGCGAGCTTCTTGTACATGCCGCCGGAGAGGGCGTCGGCGCGGCGGTCCAGGAACGGACCGAGGCGGGTGATCTCGAGGAGCCGCGCGGCGCGGGCGCGGTACACCTCCCGCGGCAGCACGAACACGCGCGCGAAGAAGCGGAGGTTCTCGCCCACCGAGAGGTCGCGGTACAGGCTGAACTGCTGGGGCATGAGCCCGACGCGCTCGCGCACCGCCCGGTCGTCGGCGGCGAGCCCCAGCACCCGCGCGTCGCCGCCGTCGAGGCGGATGAGCCCGGCGAGCGCGCGGATGGCGGTGGTCTTGCCTGCGCCGTCCGGGCCGACGAGCCCGTAGAGCTCTCCCCGGCCGACCTCGAAGGTGAGCCCGTCGAGGGCCGTGACCGCGCCGAAGCGGCGCACGAGCCCGCGCGCGGCGAGCGCGGGCGGCGCGCCGGAGGGCGGGGCGCCCCCGCCGCGGTCGGGGTGCGGCTCCGTCACTGCCGCTTCCCCTCGTCGAGCGTCACCTGCACCGGCATCCCGGCGCGCAGCTTCCCGCCCCGGTTCTTCACGGTCACCTCCACCGGGTAGACGAGGCGGTCGCGATCGGTGCGGGTCTGGATGTTGCGCGGCGTGAACTCCGCCTCGAGCGCCACCGTGCGGATCGTCCCCTCGAACCGCTCCTCCGGGAACGCGTCCGCCACGATCACGGCCCTCGCGCCGGGCTTCACCGCGCCGACCTCCGCGTTCGGCAGGTAGAACGTGGCCGTGACCTCCGACAGATCGACGAGGCGCGCGAGGATGGCGCCCGGGGAGACCAGCTCTCCCGCCTCGTGCGGCAGCGTCGCGACCTCGGCGTCCCGCGGCGCGCGCACGTCGCACTCGCCCACCAGGATCTTCGCGCGCTCCACCGCCGCCTCGGCCGCGCGCATCTGCGCCGTCGCCGCCTCGGCCTGCGCGCTCGCCGACCGGATGCCGACGTCCGCGGCGCGCGCCTGCGCGGCGCTCGCGAGCGCCTGCGCCTTCGCCGCCGCGGTCTGGTGCTCCAGCCCGGAGGCGGACGCGCGCGTCTGATCGATGCTCGAGGCGGGGACGTCCTGCGGCAGCGCCTCGAGCCGCTTCGCCTGGCGCGCCGCCGCCTCGGCCTGCGCGCCGAGGGCGGCCGCCTGCGCCCGCGCGGCCTCCTCGGAGGCGCCCGCCGCGGTGCGCGCGCGCCGCGAGGCCTGGATCTGCGCGCCCGCCGCGATCGCCTGCGCGCGCGCGGCCTCGAGGCGCGCCGTCGCCTCGGCGAGCTGGGCGGCGGGATCGGCGCAGTCCAGCCGGACGAGCAGGTCGCCCGCCTTCACGGGGTCCCCCTCGCGGACGCGGATCTCGAGGATGCGCGCGCCCACCCGCGACGACAGGTCGACGTCGATCCCCTCGATCTCGCCGGAGCCGCCGGAGGGCGCAGCGAGCGCGCGCGCCTGCGTCCAGAGGCGCAGCGCGATGAGACCGCCGAGGACCACGGTGAGCACGACGAGGACGGCGACGACTCGGCGCATCGGTGACTCTCCTGGCCCCGCCGACGGGCGGGGACCGATCCGGAAGCGCAAACCCCGTGCCGCGCCCGCCGCCGAAGGGAGGCCGCGGAAGCGCGTGTTTCGGGGACCATGGCTCGCTCCACTGTAAGGAGATCCGACAGCCCTTTCGGAATGCCTGACAGGGCGCCCCCGCTCGCCAGCGCGGAAGTCCGCGCCGGCGCAGCGACCACGGGCGGGCATCGGGATTGCTCACGGATCCCGAGCCCGGCGAGCGCGCCGCGGGAGGGATGGATGATCGAGACGGTGCTGGCTCTGTGGATGGCGACTGCGGCGGGGACGACCCCGATCCCGGTCCCGACCTCGAAGGCTCATTACGAGCGGCCGAGTGAATCCGCTCGCCCTGACCCTTCGGCAGGCTCAGGGGAAGGGCGAGCGGTGCCGACCTCGACCGGATCTCTCGAGGCCGGTCATCCCGAGCCCTTCGACTCCGCGGCCTCCGGCCGCTACGCTCAGGACGGGCTGCGCGACGCACCGTCAGCGACGGAGCGGAGTCGAGGGACCCCGACCTCGACCGACGTCCCCACCCTCCCCCTCGCCGACGCGCTGGCCGAGCTCGACGCGCAGAACCTCTCCGTCGCCCAGGCGCGGGCGCGCGCGGACGAGGCGAGCGGGATCGTGCGGCAGGCCGCGTCGCCGCTCCTCCCCACCCTCTCGGCCGGCGCGAGCTACACGCGCAACAGCGACGAGGCGGCCGTCCAGCCCGGCCTCGTCCCGACGGAGCCCGGCGCGCCGCGGCCGGAGCGCATCGTGATGCAGCCGCTGGAGCAGTTCGTCGTCTCCGGCGCGGCGCGCGTCCCCCTCGTCGTCCCGAACGCCTGGTTCGAGCTGTCCGCCGCGCGCAGCGGCGCCCGCGCGGCGTCGCTCTCCGCCGAGGCCACGCGGCGCGAGGTGCGCGCCGGGTTCGCCCAGGCGGCGCACGGGACCGTGGCGGCCGACGAGGCGGTCGCGGCCTCGGAGCGCGCCGTCGAGAGCGCGGCCGAGCTCGCCCGGAGCGCCGAGCGGCGCGTGGCGGCGGGCACCGCGCCGCCGCTCGACGCGCTGCGCGCGCGGACCGAGCAGGTGCGCCGCGAGAGCGATCTCGTGCGCGCGCGCGCGGAGCTGGAGCGCGCCCGCCTCGCGCTCGGGATCCTCCTCGGGCGCGAGACCCCCGTGCGCGTCGCGGTGCCGGCCGGAGAGGTGGCGCCGCCCGCGGACGACGGGTCCCTCGTCGAGGCCGCGCTCGCGGCCCGGCCGGAGCTCGCCGCGCAGCGCGCGCAGGTGGACGCCGCCGGCGCGCAGGTGCGCGGGGCGTGGGCGCGGCTCGCGCCGCAGCTCTCGGCCGGCGCCTCGATCTTCGCCTCCGACGTCCCCTACCCCACGGGCGAGCAGGAGGGCTGGCGCGCCACCGTGGACCTCACCTGGCCGCTCTACGACGGCGGGCTCCGCTACGGGAAGCGCCGCCAGGCCGAGGCGCAGCGCGCCGGGGCCGAGGCGGCGGCGGAGGCGCAGCGGCTCGCCATCGTCCAGCAGGTCCGGGACGCCCTGCGCGACGTCTCCGTCGCCCGCGAGCGGCTCCGCCTGGCGGAGACCCAGGGCCGCCTCGCGGGAGACGCCGCCGCGTCCGCGCGCCGCAGCTACGAGGCGGGGGTCGCCTCCTTCCTCGACGTGATCGACGCGAACGATCGGCTGTACGCGGCCGACGTCCAGCTCGCCGACGCCCGCGCCCGCTCCGCCCAGGCGCGCATCTCACTCGACCGGGCCGCCGGGCGCGGACCCTGAGGTGCGAAGCATGCGGCGGCGCGCGCGCGGGCGTATCTTCTCGGGCCGGAACGAGGTCCCCTCCATGCCCCCGCCTCCCGGCCACCGCGAGATCCAGCACGAGGAGCTCTCGCGCCTCTTCGGGCGGATGACGGGCGTGCGGCTCGCGGCGCTGCCGCCCATCGGGGCGCTGGCGCTCTGGCTCGCCTGGATCGAGCCCGCCCCGTGGCGGCGCGTCGCGCTCGTCGTGGCGCTCGTGGGGATGTGCGCCTTCTTCGTCGGCGAGTGGATCGGCTTCCGGCGGCGAGGGTTCACGCCCGGTGCCGTTCCGCGCAACCTCATCATCGCGACGGTCTGGCAGATGGGGATCACCGCCGTCACGGGCGGCCTCGCGAGCCCGTTCCTCTACATCGCCGTGCCGCTCGGGATGATCGGCGGGGTGTTCCTGCCGTGGCGCGCGAGCCTGCTCCTCTCCACCGTGCAGGCGGCGGCGGTGTTCGGGCTCGCCGCGCTCGGCGCCTCCGGCGCGTTCGCGGAGCTGAACCTGCAGGTGTTCGGCGGCGGTCCCCGCATCGGGCCGCCCGCCTTCCTCTACACGCACGCGGCGATGCTCTCCCTGGTGTTCCTGTTCTCGAGCGGCGCCGGGCGCGCCACCCGGTGGTCGTTCGACCGGATGATCCGGCGCGCGCTGGCGGCGCAGCAGGCCTCGCTCGAGGCGCACGCGGAGCGCGCCGAGGAGCTCACCGCGCTCTCCGCCGAGATCGCGCACGAGCTCAAGAATCCGCTGGCGAGCGTGAAGGGGCTCGCGGGGCTGCTCGCGCCGGGGCTCCCCGAGGGGAAGGCCGTCGAGCGGCTGCAGGTGCTCCGCCGCGAGGTCGACCGGATGCAGGCGATCCTGGACGAGTTCCTGAACTTCTCCCGCCCGCTCGTGCCGCTCGCGCTCGGGGACGCGGAGCTCGGCGGGCTGTGCGCGGAGGTCGCGGCGCTGCACGAGGGGATGGCGCGCGAGCGCGACGTCGCCATCGTGGTCCGGGCGGAAGGGGTGTCCGCCCGCTGCGATCCGCGCAAGGTGAAGCAGATCCTCATCAACCTCGTGCAGAACGCGCTCGACGCGAGCCCCGCCCGCGCCCAGGTCGAGGTCGAGGCGTCCCTCGATCCCGGCGGCGGCGCCCGGGTGCGCGTGCTCGACCGCGGCCGCGGCGTCGATCCGTCGCTCGCCGACGCGCTCTTCTCGCCCGGGGCCACCACCAAGCCGCGCGGCTCCGGCCTCGGCCTCACCATCGCGCGCGCCCTGGCGCGGCAGCACGGCGGCGAGCTCGTGCTGGCGCCGCGGCCGGGCGGCGGCACCGCTGCCGAGCTCGTCCTGCCCGCGCGTCCGGAGGACGCCGGCGGGGGGCGCGCGGCATGAGCCCGCTCGCGCGCGTCCTCGTCGTCGACGACGACCCCGGCGTCCGCTACACGCTGCGCGAGATCCTCGAGAGCGAGGGGCTGGCGGTGGACGAGGCGGCGGACGGCGCCGCCGCGCTGGCGCGCCTCGCGGCCTCGCCCGCCGAGCTCGTCGTGACGGACCTGCGGATGCCGGGCGTCGACGGCATGGAGCTCCTGCGCCGCCTCGTGGGGCGCCCCGGCGCGCCGCGGGTCGTGCTCGTCACGGCGCACGGCTCTGAGCGGCAGGCGGTCGAGGCGATGAAGGCCGGGGCCTACGACTACTTCAAGAAGCCCTTCGAGACCGACGAGCTGCTCGCGGTGGTGCGCCGCGCGCTCGAGGCGGTCCGGCTCGCCCACGACAACGAGCGGCTCCAGAGCGAGCTGGTGCTGTCCCGCTCGATGGTGTTCGCCTCCGAGGCGATGCGCCGGCTCGCCGTCCTGGTCGCGCGCGTGGCGCCGCGCGACGTGACGGTGCTCGTCACCGGCGAGAGCGGCACGGGCAAGGAGCGCGTGGCGGAGGCGATCGTGCGGGCCTCGCGGCGCGCGGACCGCCCGTTCGTGCGCTTCAACTGCGCCGCGCTCACGCCGGAGCTCGCCGAGGCGGAGCTCTTCGGGCACGCGAAGGGCGCCTTCACCGGCGCGGTGCGCGCGCGGCCCGGGCTGTTCGGCGAGGCCGACGGCGGCACGCTCCTGCTCGACGAGGTCGGGGAGCTCGCGCCCTCGGCGCAGGGAAAGCTCCTGCGGGTCTTGCAGGAGGGCGAGGTCCGGCCGGTCGGCGAGGAGCGCGTCCGGCACGTGGACGTGCGCGTGATCGCCGCCACGCACCGCGATCTCCCGGAGCTGGTGCGGGCGGGGAGGTTCCGCGAGGATCTCTACTACCGGCTCGACGTCGTCCAGCTGCGCGTCCCGCCGCTGCGGGAGCGCCCAGAGGACATCCCGGTCCTCGCGCGCCACTTCCTCCAGCGCTTCGCGGAGCGGTTCGGGCTCGCCTCCCTCAGCGTGCCCGACGCGCTCATGGATCGCCTGGCCGCGCACGCGTGGCCCGGCAACGTGCGCGAGCTCGAGAACGCGGTCGAGGGGCTCGTGGCGCTCTCCCCGCCGGAGGGGCTCGACCTCTCCCTGCTGCCGGGCGGCGCCGCGACGGGCGAGCGCGTCGAGGCGGGCGCGCCGCCGTCGCTGAAGCAGCGCGTCGAGGCGTTCGAGCGCGGTCTCGTCGTGGAGGCGCTCCGCGCGGCGGGAGGGAACCGCAGCGAGGCGGCCCGCCGGCTCGGCGTCTCGCGGGTCACGCTCCACGACAAGCTTCGCAAGTACGGGCTCGGCGGGGGAGACGAGGAGGCGGGCGGGCGCTGAGGTCCAGGGCGCCCGGCCGCGCCTCCGGCCGCCGGCGACCTTACACCTTGGGTGCTGGGCGTGGGCCTCGCGGGGCGGCCCCGTCTTGCCTCCCCGCGCAGGCGATCCGGAAGCACGCGGGCGCCCCATCGTTCGAGCGATGGTCGCGCTCGCGCTCGTCCTCCGGCTCGCCGTCGCGAGCCCCGTCCTCGCCCCGCAGCCGCTCGATCCAGGCCCGTTCCAGGGTCGGGAGCTCGCCGCCGCCGGGCTCGGCGTCCTCGCGGGCGACGCGGCCGTGCTCGGGATCGGGTACGCGACGCTCCAGCTGTTCGCGAGCGACGCCTTCGAGCCGAGCGCCGGAAACTTCCGCACCGCCGCCTTCGTGCTCGCCGGCGCCGCGCTCGTCCTGCCGCCGCTCGGGGCGACGCTGGCGGCGCGGCTCGCGCGCGTGAACCCCGCCGCGGGCGGCTTCTGGAAGGCCTTCCTCCTGTCGAGCCTCGGCCACGCCGCGGCGCTCGGCGTCGGCTACCTCGCCGCGCCACGCTTCTGGCTGGTGCTCCCGGTGCAGCTCGCCGGCGTCACCATCGGCAGCACGGTGGGGCTCCACTGGGGTCCGCGGGGCCGACCCGCCCTCCGGCAGGATCCGGGTGGCCGGGCCGCTCCCGCGGCGCGCCCCAGGCCCGCGGCGGACGCGCCGCTCGCCCTCGCGCAGCCGCTCTACGCGATGTGCCCGGACCGCTGACGGAGGTGCGCGACGCGCCCCGCGCGCGTGCGCGACCCACCCCTCGCCGGGCGTCCGCCGTGCAGGCGGCTCGGGCCCTTCTGCGTTACATTCCGCCCGCCCCGACACCCGGAGGAGCCCATGGCGAACGGCATGTTCCGCATCCCCGATCCGCACAACGAGCCGGTCCTCTCCTACGCGCCCGGGACGCCCGAGCGCGGCGCCCTGAAGGCGCAGCTCGCCGAGCTGGGCGGGCGCGAGCTCGAGATCCCGCTCGTCATCGGCGGGCGCGAGGTGCGCACCGGCCGGATCGCGGAGGCGCGCGTCCCTCATCGCCGCGGACAGCGCCTCGCGCGCTGGCACCAGGCGGGGCCGGCCGAGGTGCAGGCGGCGATCGAGGCGGCGATGCAGGCGCGCAAGGCCTGGGCGGCGATGGAGCCGCACGACCGCGCCGCCATCTTCCTGAAGGCGGCGGACCTGCTCGCTGGCCCGTGGCGGCAGGTGCTGAACGCCGCCACGATGCTCGGGCAGTCGAAGACGCCGCACCAGGCCGAGATCGACTCCGCGTGCGAGATCGTCGACTTCTGGCGCTGGAACCCCCACTTCATGGAGCGGATCCTCGCCGACCAGCCGCGCTCGGCGCCGGGGCAGTGGAACCGCCTCGAGTACCGGCCGCTCGAGGGGTTCGTCTTCGCGGTCACGCCCTTCAACTTCACCTCCATCGCGGCGAACCTGCCCACGGCGCCCGCGCTCATGGGGAACACCGTGGTCTGGAAGCCGGCCTCCTCGGCGGTCTACTCCGGCTGGCACGTCCTGAAGCTCCTCGAGGCGGCCGGCCTCCCGCCCGGCGTCATCAACTTCGTCCCGGGCTCCGGCCGCGCCGTCGGCGATCCCGCCATCGCCAGCCCGGACCTCGCCGGCCTCCACTTCACCGGCTCGACCGGCGTCTTCCACGGCATGTGGCGCGCGATCGCCGAGAACCTCGAGCGCTACCGCGGCTACCCGCGCATCGTCGGCGAGACGGGCGGCAAGGACTTCGTGTTCGTGCACCCCTCGGCGGACGTGGACGCCGCCGCCGTGGCGCTCGTCCGCGGGGCCTTCGAGTACCAGGGCCAGAAGTGCTCCGCCGCGTCGCGCGCGTACGTCCCCGAGAGCCTCTGGCCGCAGCTGCGCGAGCGGCTCCTCGGCATGACCGCCGAGATCAGGATGGGCGAGGTGGAGGACTTCACGACGTTCATGGGCGCCGTCATCGACCAGCCCGCGTTCGACCGGATCAAGAAGTACATCGACATCGCCCGCGCCTCCTCGCAGGCGAAGCTCCTCTTCGGCGGCCGCTGCGACGACTCGAAGGGCCTCTTCATCGAGCCGACGGTCATCGAGACGGTGAACCCGCGCTTCCAGCTCATGGAGGAGGAGATCTTCGGCCCGGTGCTGACGATCTACGTCTACGCCGACATCCGCCTCGACGAGGCGCTCGAGCTGTGCGGCTCGACGTCCCCGTACGCCCTCACCGGCGCGGTGTTCGCGCGCGACCGCGAGGCGGTCGCGGACATGACCCGCCGGCTCGTGGACGCGGCGGGCAACTTCTACGTGAACGACAAGCCCACCGGCGCGGTGGTCGGGCAGCAGCCCTTCGGCGGCGCGCGCGCGTCCGGCACGAACGACAAGGCGGGCTCCCTGGCGAACCTGATGCGCTGGACCTCGCTGCGGACGCTCAAGGAGACCTTCGACCCGCCCACCCGCTTCGAGTACCCGTACATGCGGGAGAAGTGAGCGGGGGCGCGGGCGCGATGAGGCCCCCGATGCCCTGGAGCGTCCGGCTCGCGGCGGTGGCGGTCTCGCTCGTCGTCGCGCTCCTCGGCGTCGGGGTGATCCTGGTCGTGCGCGGCCCGGAGCGGCCCTGGGCGCAGGCCGCCCAGCTCGGGCTGTACGCCGCCCTGTTCGGCCTGCTCCTCGCCGGCATCCTGACGCGGCGGCGCATCGCCTGGCTGTGGGGCCGGTTCCTCGGCTTCTTCGTGTTCGCCGTGGCGCTCGCCGGGGTCCTGTCGAACGCCTCCCGGCTGCGCGGCGTCGAGGTCGCCGCGCTCGTGCTCGGCTTCGCGGGTCCGATGCTCGCCGTGAGCCTCGCCTTCGGCCGCCGCAGCGCCAAGGAGTGGTTCGGGCTCGTGTGCCCGAGCTGCGGCGCGGCGTCGAGCCGCGGCGATCTCCTGCTGCGCAAGGTGCGCTGCCCGGGCTGCGGGGAGACCTTCTAGCCGCCTCCCGAGACGAGACGTACCGTCTTGACTCCGCGCCGGGGAGGGCGCATGGTCCTTCGCGAGACGCGCCGTCTCGCGACGCCCGCGAGCGAGCGAGCGCTCCCGGGAGCCCACATGGCGAGACCCTCTCCCCCCCGCGTCTGGTTCGTCACGGGCGCCGCCCGCGGGCTCGGCCGCGCCTTCGCGGCCGCCGCGCTCGAGGCCGGCGACGCCGTCGTCGCCACCGCCCGCCGCGCCGAGGCGCTCGCCGACCTCGCCGGTCCACACGCGGAGCGCGCCCTCGTGCTCCCCCTGGACGTGACCGACCGCGCGGCGGTCTTCGCGGCCGTCGCGCGCGCGGTCCAGGCGTTCGGACACCTCGACGTCGTGGTGAACAACGCCGGGTACGGGCTGGTCGGCGCGACCGAGGAGATCGGCGAGGCGGAGGCCCGAGCGCAGCTCGACACCAACCTCTTCGGCGCGCTGTGGGTCACGCAGGCGGTCCTCCCGCACCTGCGCGGACGAGGCTCCGGACACATCGTCCAGATCTCGAGCGTGGGCGGCGTCGGCTCGATGGCGACGTTCGGCCTCTACAACGCGGGCAAGTGGGCGCTGGAGGGGTTCAGCGAGGCCCTCGCCGCCGAGGTGGCCCCGTTCGGCATCCGCGTCACGATCGCGGAGCTCGGCGGGTTCGCGACGGACTGGGCGTGGGCGAGCATGCGCTTCGCCACCCCGGCGCCCGCGTACGATCCGCTGCGCGCCTCGCTGTTCGGGAGCCCCAGGGTGCCGTGGGACATGAGCCAGCAGGCGGCAGACACCTCCGCGGATCCCGCCAGCGCGGCGCGGGCGCTGCTCGCGCACGTGGATCGCGCGGACGGCCCGCTGCGCCTGCTCATCGGGGAGGACGCGCCGGGGCACGTCCGCGCGGCGCTCGAGCGCCGGCGGGACGATTACCGGCGGGACGAGCGGTTCGAGTGGCCCGCCTGAGGCCGGCCGGGAGCCGCCGCGCTCCGGGCCCGGGCCTCGAGCCTCCGGCGTCCCTCCCCCCGCTTCCTTCGGCTGGCAGGCGGAGGCGTCCTCAGGCCCGCCAGCGCGAGGTCCACCACCCTGTCCGCGTGCGCCTGGGAGAGCGGCGCGTAGCGCAGCAGCCAGCGGTAGTAGAGAGGCGCGAAGAGCAGCTCCACCCCGACCTCGAGATCGACGCCGGCCGCGAGCTGTCCCGACCTCTGGGCGCTCCTCAGCCGCTCCTGCGTGGCCTGGAGGGAGGGCCGCAGCATCGCCTCTACGAACTGCCTCCCCACCTCCGGGTCCGCCTGCGATTCCACCGTCAGCGCGCGCGCCGCGACCTCGTAGCGAGGGTCCTCGAGCTCGGCGACGATGGCTCGCGTCACCGTCTTCAGATCGGCCTCGAGGTCGCCCGAGTCGGGGAGCGCGGCCCCGGGCTCGCCTCCCGTCAGCGCCAGGAACGCGTCCAGGACGACCGCGCCCTTGGAGGGCCACCACCGGTAGATGGTCTGCTTCCCGACGCCCGCCCGAGCCGCCACCGCCTCGATGGTCAGCTTCGCGTAGCCGAGCTCGCCGACGAGCTCCGCGGCGGCCGCGAGGATGGCCTGCCGCGACCGTTCGCTGCGGCGGCTGGGGTCTGGGCTGCGGACGTCGGCCATGACACTGCTCTATCACGGCCGGGGCGCTCACCCGTCCTTCACTCCCTTCGCGCGCGCGTGGTGCCGCCGCGCCTTCGCCCGGTTGCCGCAGTCCTCCATCGAGCACCAGCGGCGCGTCCGCGCCCGGGTCTGATCGAGGAACAGCCAGCTGCACTCCTGGCTCTCGTAGAGGCCGCACACCCGCACCCGGTCGAGCTCCGCGCCCGAGGTGAGGAGCTCGGCGGCCGACTGGACGATGGGCCAGAGGGGCGCGTCGAGCGCCGCGCCGTCCTCCCACGAGAGCGCGAAGCCCTCCCCCCGGCGGGCGATCGCCCGGTGCGAGAGAGCGCGCGAGAGCGCGCCCGAGAGGAGCTCCACGTCGTCCGGAGCCGGCTCGCCGCCGTTCGCGCGCGCCACGAAGATCCGGTAGAGCGCCTCGCGGAGCGCGAGCGCCTCCCGGAAGGCGGCCTCGGCCTCGCGCGGCCGGCGCCGGGCCTCCGCGGCGAGCCGCCGGGCGAGCGGCTCGTCCACCGCTCCCGCCTGGAGCGCGAAGTCGACGAGCCCCGCGTAACCGTCGAGACGCTCCTTCGGCTGCACGCCGCGCATGCCGCCCACCGTGTTCGCGAAGTCGAGGCAGAGCCTGCCGCCCGAGAGGTCGAAGGGGTGGGGCGCAGCGTGAGCGGCGGGCTTCATGTAACCATCTTAATGCGACTTGACAGGTTAGGCGAGCGCCACCAACATCTAACCATCTCACGGCATCATGCCGGTTAGATGGAGGATGTCATGGCCCGTCCCGTGAAGCTGACCCTCTCCCCCTCCTTGCCGCAGGAGACCTGGCGCGCCCGCTGGCGGCTCGTCCGCGATCTCCTGGGCGGCGCGCTCGTCCTGGCCGTGTGGCTGTCGCTCTGGAGCTGGGTGGCGCTCGGCGTGGTCGGGCCGCTGTCGCAGCTCGCGGGGGCGGAGCGCGAGCGCGCGGCGGAGACGATGTGAGCGGCCGGGGTCGGATGATGCCGTGACGGTGGCGCGTGGCGCGGCGCCGCCGTCAGTCGTGCGGCGCCCCGCTGACGCCGCTCGCGGGGAGCACCACCCGGAACGTCGTCCCGCGCCCGGGCGTGCTCTCGACCGTGATGGTTCCCCCGTGCGCCTCGGCGATGCGCCGCGCGAGGGCGAGCCCCATGCCGACGCCACCCGTCCCCCGCGCGCGGCTGCGATCGGTGCGGAAGAAGGGCGTGAACACCCGCGACAGGTCGTCGGGGTCGATCCCGATCCCCTGATCGCGGACCTCGAGCTCGATCCCTCCATCGCGGGCGCCGGCGGCGAGCGCGACCGGCGCGGGCGGCTCGGAGTACTTGGCGGCGTTGTCGAGCAGGTTCGCGACGAGGCGGCGGAGGAGCGCGGCGTCGCCGTCGACGGCGGGGAGCGACTCCGGGAGGAGGAGGTCGAGCGTGCGGGCCGGGTGCGCCTCGCGGAACCGTGCCGCCGCCTCCGCCAGCACCACGTCGAGGTCCACGCGCGCCCGCGTCACGGGCCAGGCGGGGCCTCCTCCCGCGGCGAGGTCGAGCCGCGCGGCGGCGAGGACGTCCTCGACCAGCCGGTCGAGCTCGTCGAGGTCGGTCCCGATCTCGGCGAGGAAGCGACGCGCCCGGTCGACGTCGCCCTCCGCCGCGAGCTCGAGGGCCACGCGGATGCGAGCGAGCGGCGTGCGCAGCTCGTGCGACACGTTCGCGAGCAGCTCCTGCTCTCCGCGCACGAGCCGCTCCAGGCGCTCGGCCATCTCGTCGAAGGCCCTGCCGAGCTCGCCGACCTCCCCGCGCCCCTTCACCCCTGCGCGCGCCGAGAGGTCGCCCGAGCCGAGCGCGCGCGCCGCCACGGTGAGCCGCTCGATGGGCGCCGCGATCGAGCGCGCGAGCGGGATCGAGCCGAGCGCGAGCGCGGCGAGGACGGCGCCGATGAACGCGAGGCCCCGGAGCGGATCCGGCTCGCGCGGCCCGCCCGCGATGAGGAGCAGGCCGCCGTCCGCGAGCGGGACCGCGCGGCCGAACCCGTGCCGCCGCAGGCGGACCGGGCGGTCGCGCGGGGGGGACTCGGCGAGCCCCGGATCGAGCGGCGGCTCGACGCTGGTCGCGCGCAGCGCGCCGTCCGGACCGTACACCGACGCGTCGAGCCCGAACGACTCGCGCCAGCGGGCGAGCTCGTCGCGGAGGCGCGCGGGCTCGCCGGAGAGCTCTGCCACGCGGGAGGCGGCGTAGCTCGCCGCGCCGCTGCCGCGCTCGTGGAAGCTCCCCCCCTGCCGCAGCGCCCATCCGACCGAGGCGGTCGCGAGCGCGACGAGGAAGAGGAGCAGCAGGCCGTGCAGGTAGATCCGCCAGAAGAGGCGCCCGTGACGCCGCGCGGGCGCGGTCACTCCCCCTCCGCCGCGAGCAGGTAGCCGGCGCCGCGCACGGTCTTGATGAGGCGCGGGCGCTTCGGATCGTCGCCGAGCTTCTGGCGGAGCCGCGACACGTGGACGTCGATGGACCGGTCGAAGGCCTCCTCCGCGCTGCCGCCGGCGAGCTCCATGAGCTGCTCGCGCGACAGGACGCGCCCGGCGCGGCGCGCGAGCGCGTCGAGCAGCGCGAACTCGTAGCCGGTGAGCGCGATCTCGCGGCCGTCGAGCGTCACCCGCCGCGCCCCGGGATCGACGACGAGGCCGCCCACGCGCAGCGTCGACGCGGCCGGCCCGGCGCGGCCGCGCGCGCGGCGGACGATCGCCCGGATGCGCGCGAGCAGCTCGCGGGGCGAGAACGGCTTCGCGAGGTAGTCGTCCGCCCCCAGCTCGAGCCCGAGCACGCGGTCCGCCTCCTCGCCCCGCGCGGTGAGCACGATGACGGGCACGTCGGAGCGGGCGCGCAGCTCGCGGCAGACCTCGAGGCCGTCCTTGCCGGGCAGCATGAGGTCGAGCAGCACCGCCTCGTACCGGCCCGAGAGCGCCTCCTCGAGGCCGCGCCGGCCGTCGGCGACGTGCACCACGGCGAGGCCGTGGCCCTCGAGGTACTCGCGGGTCAGGTCGGCGAGCCGGCGGTCGTCCTCGACGAGGAGGACGAGATCGGGCGTCGTGGCGGTCACGCAGGGAGCTTAACGAAATCGGCGGCGGGTGCGGGGACCCGCTCGCCCCGTCTGTCGCGGGGCGGGCGGATCCGGGACGTCTACCGGTGCATCCGGCGCTCGAGCTTCTCGGCGAGCGTCGCCCGCTGCTCGGGCGAGAGGGCGCCGTGCACCTCGAGGCCGGCGTCCACCGCCTCGTGCGCGAAGGCGCGCATCGCGTCGGCGCGCTGGTCGACGAGCGCGTGGAGCGCCGCCGCGTCGGGCGCGTCGGACCGCCAGGCGGCGAGGAAGGCGGCGCGGTCCTCGGCGCGCGTCGCGTGCAGGTCCTTGCCCCGGGCGAGCATCCGGTCCTTGATCGCGTGGACCCTGTCCCGCTGCTCCGGCGTCGCCTCCACGTCGTCGAGGGCGTCGTCCACCCGCTCGGTCACGAACTCCGCCATGCGGGCGGGATCGTGGCGGTGGTGCCAGCTCCGGCCGAACCCCGCGAGGCCGACGACGCCGACAGCGAGGACCAGCCCGAGGAAGATCGTCTTGCGCATGTGCTCTTCTCCTCATTCCCGGCGCGCTGGCGCCGGCGCCCGGCGCCCGTTCCCGGCTCGCCGACGGTGCAGACGATGGCCCCCCCGCGTTGAGCGGGCTTGTTCGCGGCTTGAAGAAACGTTAACTCCTCGCGCCGAATGAGCCTCGCCGCCGGAAACGCGATCTCCCTCGCCTACGGGCCGAAGGTCCTCCTCGACGAGGAGACCTTCGCCATCGGCCCGCAGGACCGGATCGGCCTCGTCGGCGCGAACGGCACCGGCAAGTCGTCGCTCATGCGCATCCTCGCCGGGCAGCTCTCCCCGGACTCGGGCGAGCTGGTCTTCCGCCGGGGCGCGCGGGTCGGGTACCTCCCCCAGGACGTGGCCGCCCTCCCCGACCTGCCGCTCGTCGAGGCCGTCCTCGCCACCGTCCCCGGCCGCGCCGAGCTCGAGGTCCGGCTGCGCGCCGCCGAGGACGCGCTCGCCGCGGCGCGGGAGCCGGAGGAGCAGCTCGAGCTCTCCGGCGCGCTCGCCGACCTGCACGCCGCGCTGGACCACTTCGAGGAGCGCTTCGGCCGCCACCGCGCGGAGCGGATCCTGGGCGGCCTCGCCTTCACGGCGGGCGACCTCGCCCGCCCGGCGCGGACGTTCTCCGGCGGCTGGAAGATGCGCGCCGCGCTCGCCGGGCTCCTCCTCCAGGATCCCGACCTCCTGCTCCTCGACGAGCCGACGAACCACCTCGACGTGCCGACGCTCGAGTGGTTCGACGCGTTCCTGCGCGGCACGCGCCGGGCGCTGCTCCTCGTCTCCCACGACCGCGAGTTCCTGAACCGCCAGATCGACCGCGTGCTCGCGCTCGAGCCGGAGGGGCTGCGCGCGTACACCGGCGACTACGAGGACTACAAGCGGCAGCGCGCCCAGGAGGAGGAGCGGCTCCTCGCCGAGGCGAAGCGGCAGGGCGCGAAGCGCGCCCAGCTCGAGGAGTTCATCGAGCGGTTCGGCGCGAAGGCGACGAAGGCCCGCCAGGCGAAGTCGAAGGAGAAGCTGCTCGAGAAGATGGAGGAGGTGCAGGTGCTCGAGCACCGCGCCACCGTCCGCTTCCGCTTCGCCGAGGCGCCGCGCTCCGGGCGCGAGGTGCTGCGCCTCGAGGGGGTGCGCAAGGCGTTCGGGCCGCGGGTCGTCTACCGCTCGCTCGACGCGGCCATCCAGCGCGGCGAGCGGGTGGGCGTCATCGGCGCGAACGGCGCGGGGAAGTCCACCCTCCTCAAGCTCGTGGCGGGCGAGCTCGCCGCCGACGCCGGCGCGGTGAAGCTCGGGCACGGCGTGCTCGCCGGCTACTTCGCGCAGCATCATTTCGCCGGGGGGGAAGAGAGGCTCTCCCCCCCGGACCCCCCGCTCGCTCCGGCGCAGCCTCATCCGGCTACGCCTCCGCTCGCACGTGCCTCGGAAAGTTCCATGCGAACCCCGGGCGGGCTCGATCCCGACCGCACCGTCCTCGACACCCTCTGGGATCTCGTCCCCGACAAGGGCGAGGCGTACGTGCGCGGCGTCGCGGGCTCGTTCCTCTTCTCCGGCGACGACGTCGAGAAGCGGCTCGGCGTGCTGTCCGGCGGCGAGCGCGCCCGCGTCGCCCTCGCGAAGCTGCTGCTCGTCCCCGCCAACCTGCTCGTGCTCGACGAGCCGACGAACCACCTCGACCTCGACTCCTCGGAGGCGCTCATCGAGGCGCTCAAGGGCTTCGGGGGGACGCTGCTCTTCGTCTCCCACAACCGGAGCTTCCTGAACCAGCTCGCGACGGTGATCTGGGAGGTGAAGGACGGCGGCCTCCTGCCGTTCCCGGGGAACCTCGACGACTGGCTCTACCACCAGAAGGAGCTCGAGGCGGCCGCCGCGGCGTCGGGCACCGCCGGCGACGGCCCGACGCGCGCGGGGTCGTCGGCGGCCGCACCGCCCGCGAACGACAAGGAGCGCCGCCGCCTGGAGGCCGAGGCGCGCAACGCCCGCTACCGGCTGGAGAAGCCGCTCCGCGAGCGGATCGCCGCGCTCGAGGCGCGCATCGAGGCGCTCGAGCGGGAGGAGCGCGAGGCGACCGAGGCCCTGGCGGACCCGGCGCTGTACCAGGACTTCGCGCGCGCGAAGCCGCTCATCGAGCGGCAGCACGCGGCGAAGGAGGAGCTGGCGCGACTCTACGCGGAGTGGGAGACGGCGCAGGAGGAGCTCGCGGCGCTCCAGACGGGCAGCTGACGCGGGCCGCTCACCGCGGCCCGACGCGCAGCCCCGCGGCGAACCCCAGCCAGGCGCGCCGGACTCCGCCCGCGCCGAGGTCGTGCTCGAGCAGGCCGCCGAGCCCCGGGTGGAAGTCGCTCTCCGCCCAGAACATGCTCAGGCTCGGCCCTGCCACCAGCGCCGCGTACGGCGTGAGCTGAAAGCCCCCGAGCAGCCGCGCGGTGGCGAGCACGTTCGCGTCCTCGTCCACCACCTGCTGGGCCAGGAGATCCAGGTCGAGGAGGAACCGG
The DNA here is from genome assembly GCF_000017505.1 of Anaeromyxobacter sp. Fw109-5. Lineage (NCBI taxonomy): Bacteria > Pseudomonadati > Myxococcota > Myxococcia > Myxococcales > Anaeromyxobacteraceae > Anaeromyxobacter > Anaeromyxobacter sp. Fw109-5. The sequence continues at coordinate 1,004,057 of NC_009675.1, read as the reverse complement.
CCGCGCGCCCGGTGCGCGCCGAGGCCGAGGCCGGACCAGAAGCGCCCGCCGCCGCTGGAGCGCTGCACGCCCGCGGTCACGATGGTGTGGAAGGTGCGGCTCCCGAGCAGGAGCCCGGTGGAGAGGATCCCGTTCTCGTCGCCCAGCACGAGGAGCTTGTGCTCGCCGTCGCGGACGAGCGGGAGGAGCCCCAGCGACACCCCGTCGACCCGGTCGGCCACGTTCACGAGGCCGAGCTGCGCGCCCCGCACGTGGCCGCCCACGTTGACGAGCCCGAGCTGCACGCCGCGCACGCCGGCGCCCACGTTCACGAGGGCGACCTGCGCCCCGCGCACCTCGCCGGAGACCGACGTGAGCGCGAGCTGCGCGCCCGACACGGACCCGGAGTAGCTCACCAGCCCGGACTGGAGCCCGGTCACCGCCCCCATCGCCCAGCTCACGCTGGAGTGCTGCCAGCCGACGGCGTCGCCCCGCACCAGGTTCAGCCCCTGCGTGAGCTGCACGCCGCGGAGCGAGCCGGCCACGTTCGCGACCATCCCCGCCTGCACGCCGGTGACGCGGCCGCGCGCCGAGCTCCCGATGTACGAGAAGAAGCCTCCCACCACGTCCTCGTCCGCCCACAGCACCGGAGCGATCCCGAGGCCCCGCAGCCGCGTCGTGCGCGACGCGATGAGGCCGAGCTGGAGCCGGTTCACGACGTAGCGATCGCCGTTCAGCGACACGGGCGGGAAGATCGAGAGGTCCACCGGCACGGCCGCGAGCTGCTCCACCGAGTCGCCCCGGAGCGCCGTCAGCTCCCGGGGCACCGCGGCGAACCCCGCCCCGGCGACCTCGGTCCGTCCGCCCTGCACGAGGGCGACGCGCGCCTCGACCAGGCGCCCCGCCTCCTCGCGCGAGATCCGGTAGCCGCCGGGATCGAGCGCGAGCTCCAGCGGCCGGCCGGCGTGCTTGCGCAGCTCGGCCACGAGCCGCTCTCCCGAGTCGCGCACGAAGAAGCGCCCCTCGGTCGCGGCGGGGAACACGAGCGTGGCGCCGGTACCGCGCAGGTCCGTCAGCACCACCTCCCCCGCCCCGACCAGCTGGATGTCCCAGACCGCGTGCTGCGGACCGCCCCGGGTCCGCTCCGTCCGCGCGAGCGTCTCCTCGAACGCGAACTGGTACACCTCCGAGAGCGTGACCTTCCCGTCCTGGCTCGCGTCGGCCGCGCCGCGCAGGCCCGTGACCAGCGCGTGCGTGAAGTACGACGCGCCGACCCGGTCCGACTCCTGCGACGCCTCGTCGGCCGAGCTCGAGGTGAGGATCACCTGGCCGCTCACCCGGGAGGACGCGTCCACGAGGAACGGCGCGGCGCGGAGGCCTCCCTTCCCGCGGGTGAAGGCGCCGGAGGAGCAGGAGTCGAGGATGGCGATGCGGATGTCCGCCCCGAGCCCCTCCAGCCAGCGGCGGAGCTCGGCGTAGGGGACGCGCGCGCCCCGCAGCAGCAGCCCCTCCTCGTCGGAGTGGCCGGAGTAGTAGAAGAGCACCTCGGTGCGGCCGCCGCGCCGCGCGCGCTCCACGCGCGACCGGAGCTCCTCGAGGGCGGAGCGCAGCCTGGCCTCCCCCGGGTCGAGGAGCACGATGGTGTCCTCGCCGGCGACGCCGCCCATCTGCTGCAGCACCCGCGAGACCCGCTCCGCGTCCGAGATCGCGTAGCGGAGCCGGGGGCGCGAGGCGCCGCCGTCGTTGGCGCCCGCGACGATCGCGAGCCGGCGCACGGCCCCGGGCTGCGCGCGCCCGGCGTCCGGCACCTCCTGGGCGGACGCGCTGCCGGCGCAGAGCACGGCGGCGAGCGCGAGGATGGAGCGAGTCATCTCGAGGCCTTTCATGACGACCCCCGCTCGCATCGAGCTGCGGCGGCGTTCGACGCAGGTGGGTGGCGCCATCACTTCACGAGGAGGAGCGCCCGCTGGTCGAGTCCGGCGGGGAGCGGGAGGGGATCCTGGCGGGCGCGGCCGGCCGCCGCGAGCCGGCGCGCCGCCTCCACCACGGTCGCCGAGTCGAAGGCGTTGTCCCCCGTCACGAGGAAGAAACGCTCGAACGCGGGGGCGTCATCCAGCAGGTAGGCGTGGGGGAGCGGCACCGCCCCCGCCTGGGCGAGCGGGGCGGCCGGGCCGCCCTCCTCGGGCCAGTGGAGCGTGACGATCCCGCGCCCGTCGACCGAGACCACGGCGCCGTACCTCCTGCCCGCCGCCACGTAGGAGAGCTGCAGCAGGTCGCCCTCTCGCGCCACCGCGCCCTCGCGGAGCTCCTCGGCGCCCCCGCCCCCGTGGCTGCGGTGCACCTCGAGGCGCGGCGCGAGCCCCTTCATCCGCGTGTCCTCGTCACGCCGATCCGGCGCCAGGTGGCCCCCGGGGATGCGCAGCACGAGCACCGCCGCGAGCGCGACCGCCGCGGCCACGGGGACGAGCAGCAGGGGCCGGCGCGCTCGCCGTCGCGCGGGCGCGCCGAGCGCGGCGCGGCGGCGGATCTCGCGGAGCGCGGGGCCCGGCGGGTGGGTCTCGCGGAGCAGGGCGTCCTCGCGCGCGAGCGCCTCGAGCCGGCGCTCGCCGCCCTCCGCCTCGAGCCGGGCCCGCACCCGCGCGGCCTCGTCGGGCGGGAGATCGCCGGCGTGGAGCCGCTCGACGAGGTAGTCGGGAGTGCGATCCGGGCTCATCGCTGCACCTCCTTCGCCGGCGCCCCGCCGGCCTGCTCCGCGACGCGCCGCCGGAGCCCGCCCAGCCGCTTGCGGACCGCGGCCGCGGTGAGCCCCACCTCGCGCCCGACCTCCTCGAGCGTGAGGCCGTCCACGTAGTGGAGCACCGCCATCACCCGGGTGGACTCCTGCTCGCGGCCCAGCAGGCGCGAGACCACGAGGCGCGACAGCGAGCGCGCCTCGGGCTCGTCCGACGCCGCGATGTCGAGGAGCGCCTCCTCGTCGCGGTCCTCCGGCTTGCGCCGCTCGGAGCGGAGCAGGTTCAGGCACACGCGGGTGGCGATGCGGAGGAGCAGGGACGAGGGGGCCTCGTCCCGGAGCCGGTCCTCCGCCCGGAGCAGGTTCACGAACGTGTCGTGCATGGCGTCCACGGCCTTCTCCTCGTCACGCAGGAGGCGGCGGCAGCGGCGCAGGACCATCGGCGCGAGGTCCCGGTAGTACGCGTCGACGTCGACCGCCACCCGCTCCCCTCTCTCGGCTCGTGGGCCGAACGAGCTTGTACCTCGAACCCGCTCCCCGCCGTGAGCGGCCGGGGGCCTCCATCAGATCCGCACGCCCGCGACGAACCCCAGCCACACGCGGGCGTAGCGGCCGGCGTCGAGCTTCCATCCGAGGTGCACGTCGGGCTGGTCCTCGTCCGACACGAACAGGTTCGCGGTCGGCCCGGCGTGGATCGCCATCCACTGCGTGGCCCGGTAGGCGGCCACCGCCCGCAGGCTGCCGAGCACCGCCTCGGCGGAGTCGCCGAGCGAGACCGCCTGCGCGACGAGATCCAGGTCGAGCGCGAGCCGCTGCGACGGCTCGAACCCGACTCCGGCGCCGCCGCCCAGGGTCCAGAGCGGCTCGCCCGAGCGCGGCTGGGCGTCGGGCTGCACGCCGGCGGCGAGGACGCCGTAGGCGCGGCGCCCGCCCAGCCGGACGCCCGCCGCGAGCGGCGTGAGCTCGGTCGCGTAGAGCTCGACCTCGTGCCGGCCGTCTCGCACGAGCGACAGCACCCCAACCGAGCCGTCCGCCTCGTCGGCCAGGTTGACGAGCCCCACCTGCGCGCCGCGCACCCGGCGAGCGACGTTCACGAGCCCCACCTGCGTCCCGGCCACCTCGCCGCCGACGTTCACGAGGGCGAGCTGCACGCCGCGAAGGCCGGCGGCGACGTTCACGGCGGCGGCCTGCACGCCGTCGAGCCGGCGCGCGAGGTTGGCGGCGCCGCCGAGCTGGACGCCCCTGCCGCCGGCGCGGACCACGTTCACGAGCTGCGCTGCCTGCACCCCCCGCAGCTCGCGCGCGACCGTGGTGATCGTCGCGAGCTGCACGCCGCGCGCGACGCCGCCCGCGCTCGCCGCGGCCCAGGTCACCTGCGCTCCGGTGACGTCCTCGTCGGCGAGGTGCACCGGCGCGAGCGCGAGGCCGCGCAGGACGGTGGAGCGAGCCACGACGCCGATGGAGAGGTGGTTCTTCACCCGCCCCTCGCCGTTCAGGCTGAGCGGCGGAACCAGGGAGAGATCGACCGGGACCTCGCGGAGGGCGGGCGCGGCCTCCGTGGAGGGCCCCGGGCGCGGCGGGCCGGCGAGAGCCAAGGCGGGCACCGCCGCGGCGAGCGCGGCGAGGGTGCGAAGCGGGAGCCGCATGTGCGTCGTTCCTTCCGTGATCGAGGGGCGATCTGCGGGGTCCGGAAGGAGGAACACCGCCGCTCGGCGCGAGCGCTACCGCCGGGCGCGAAACCTTCGCTCTTCTTCTCGATCCGGGCGATCTGCCGCAGCCCGCCGCCGGCGTGCTCCGCGCCGTCCCGGCGGGTCCGGTAGCGCGATCCCCGCGCCGCGGTGTTCCCCCCGGCACCACCCCAGCGCCGCACCTTCGCGGTCCACGGAGCGTCACACATGACGAAGTCCCTCTTCGAGCTCTTCACGCGCGCCGGCGCGGAGTGGGTGATGCTGCTCCTCGTCGGCCTGTCCGTCGCGTCGGTCGCGGTCATCCTCGAGCGGACCGTGTACTTCGCCCGCCGGCGCCGGGCGTGCCCGGACCTCCTCGCGCTGCTCCGGGACGGCAGGCTCGAGGAGGCGCGGGGCCGCGTCGAGCACCAGCGCGGCCTCGAGGCCGAGGTGGCGCGCGCGGCGCTCGATGCCGCGGACGGCGGCCCGGCCGCGGTCCAGGAGGCGGTGGCGTGCGCCATCGCCGAGCGCCGGCTCGCGTACGAGCGCGGCCTCTCCTTCCTGGGGACCCTCGGGAACAACGCCCCGTTCCTCGGCCTATTCGGCACGGTGGTCGGGATCATCCGGGCCTTCTCGGACCTCGCGGTGGGCGCCGCCCAGGGCGCCGGCGCGTCGGCGGTGATGTCCGGCATCTCCGAGGCGCTCGTCGCGACGGCGGTCGGAATCTTCGTGGCCATCCCGGCGGTGGTGGCGTTCAACGGCTTCCAGCGCTGGCTGCGCTCGCTCGTCACGCGCGCCGAGGCGGTCGGCCACGCCCTCGCCTCGCACCTCGAGCGCGACGACGTCCGCGCGGCGCGCGCCCGGCTCTGCCCGCCCGCGCGCGCCGAGCCCGACGCCCACGGCCGGGCCCCGCGCCGCCCCGAGCCTCACGAGTCGAAGGGCGCCGCCTAGCAGGGCGCAAGCCACCGGAGCTCGAACATGGCCGCCCACTCGAACGGCAGCGACGAGGCGATCACCGGCATCAACGTGACGCCGCTCGTCGACATCACCCTCGTCCTCCTCATCATCTTCATGGTCACCGCGTCGTACATCGTGAAGGAGGGGATCGAGGTCGACCTGCCCCGCGCCGCCCACGGCGGCGAGACGGTCGGCCCGACCCTGGCCTTCGCGATCGATCGGGACGGGAAGCTCTACCTGGACGGTCAGCCGGTCGGCCGCGACGCGGCGCGCGCGGCCGTGCGCGCGGCGCTCGCCAGGAGCGCCGAGGCGCGGGCGCTCATCGGCGCCGACCGGGCGGTGCCTCACGGCGAGGTGGTGTCCGTCATCGATCTGGTGAAGAGCGAGGGGCTGACGCGCTTCGCGATCCAGATCGAGCGGGACGCCTCGGGAGAAGGCGCGCCGTGACCTCACCTCCCTCCGACGGCTCGCCGCGGGCGCGCACGCTCGCGGCGATGGCGGTGGCCTCGCTCGCCATCCACGCCGGCGGCTTCGCCTGGGCGGCGCGGCTGGAGGCGCGCCCCGCCGCGAGGCCCGCGCCGGTGGTGGTCGAGTTCGAGGCCGCCCCCCCGCCCCCCGCCCCGGTCGTGCCCCGTCCTCCCGCGGCGCCGCCGGCGCCGCGCCGCGTGGCGATCTCGAGGCTGCCCCCGCCGCCCGCGGACCCGCCCCCACCGCCTCCGCCGAACGAGCCGCCACCGCCCGCCGCCCCCGCGGCGCGCGCGGTCCCGCGCGTCGGCGTGTCGCTCTCGTCGACCACCACCGGCGGCGCCTTCGCGGTGGGCGTCGGGAACACGCTCCACGGCAGGGCGTCCGAGATCGCCGCCGATCCGGAGGCGGTGAGGCCCTACTCCGCCCCGCGGACCTCGCCCGCCCGGCTCTCCGCGCAGCCGCGCCTGCTCGAGCGGCCGGAGATCCCGTACCCCGCGGACGCGCGGCGGGACGGGCTCGAGGGGCAGGTCGTGCTGCTCCTGCGGATCGACGCGGAGGGCCGCGTCGCCGCGGCGCGCCTGCTCTCCGCGCCGGGCCCCGCCCTGGGGGAGGCCGCCCGCGCCGCCGCGCTCCGCTTCCGCTTCTCGCCTCCCCTGCTCGAGGGCGAGGCCGTCGAGACCGAGATCCGCTTCACCTACACCTTCGTCCTGGAGTGAACCCCATGCGCCGCCCGCCCATCGTCTTGCTCTCGCTGCTCGGCCTCGCCGTCGTCGCCGCGGGCGCCGCCCCCGCGCTCGCGCGGGGACAGCCGCAGGAGACCGGCGTCCTCACGCGCGCCCCCGAGGTGATCCAGCCGGTCGAGCCCGAGTACCCCGAGGCCGCGCGGGCGGCCGGCCTGACCGGCGTCGTGATGCTCGAGGTCGAGATCTCCGAGACGGGCGAGGTCACCGACGCGGTGGTCACCGGCCCCGCCGGTCAGGGCTTCGACGAGGCGGCCCTCGCCGCCGCCCGGAAGCTCCGCTTCTCCCCCGCGGAGATCGACGGAGCGCCCGCGCCCGTCCGCATCGAGTACCGCTTCACGTTCTCGCTCTCCGCGCCGCCCGCCGCCCCCGCGCCGCCGCCCGTGAACCTCCTCGGCCGCGTGCTCGAGCGCGGCACCCGCCTCCCGGTCGCGGGGGCGATGGTGGAGGCGGGCGGCCAGCTCACCCACACGGACGGCGACGGCCGGTTCGCGCTCGCGGGCGTGGCGGACGGCGCGGTGCAGGTGGTGGTGACGGACGTCGACCACGTCCGCCTCGACTCGACCGAGACCATCGAGCCGGGGAACGCGACCCAGGTGACCTACTGGCTCCAGAAGACCGCCGCCCAGGGCGAGTACGAGGCGGTCGTGGTGGGCGAACGGGAGGAGAAGCAGGTCTCGCACGTCGCCATCGCGGCGGGGGAGATCCGGCGCGTGGCGGGCGCCTCCGGCGACGCGGTGAAGGTGATCCAGAACCTCCCCGGCATGGCCCGCTCCTTCCTGAGCGGCGAGCTGATCGTCCGCGGAGGCAACCCCCGGGACACGCGCGTGTACGTGGACGGCGAGGAGGTCCCGCAGGTCTTCCACTTCGGCGGCCTCACCAGCGTCTACTCGTCCGAGCTCCTGAAGGACGTGGAGTTCGAGGCGGGGAACTTCGGCGTCCGCTCCGGGCGGGCGATCGGCGGCCGCGTGAACCTCGTCACCCGGGATCCCGGCGAGCGGGCCCACGCGCTCGCCGACGTGAACCTCTACCACGCGACCGCGCTCTACGAGGGCCGGCCGTCCGAGGATCTGGGCATCGCGATCGCGGCGCGGCGCTCCTACGCCGACGCGGTGGTGACCCGCGCGGTCGAGTCCATGGACGACCCGCCCGGCGTGAGCACCGCGCCCCGCTACTACGACCTGCAGGCGAAGGCCGCGTGGAAGGCGACCGCCGACGACACCGTCCGCCTGGACGTGTTCGGCTCGGACGACCGGATGGTCCTGACCGGCGTCGAGGACGACCAGTCGCTCGAGGACATGGACTTCCTCGAGTTCGGCACCCGCTTCTACCGGGCCGGGCTCCGCTGGGATCACCGCGCCGGCGAGGCGACCCGGCTCCGCCTCGCGCTCGGCGGCGGCTGGCAGGACGTGGACGTCGACGCGGACGAGCGGTTCCGGATGCGGCAGGAGCTCTGGAGCACCCACCTCCGCGCGGAGGTCCATCACGAGCTCGCGCCGCGGGTGAAGCTCGTCACGGGCGTCGACGGGCAGTGGTACCCGAAGGTCCGGATCGAGGTGGACGCGCCGCCGATCCCTCCGCCGGGCCAGATCCTGAACCCGAACGCCGAGACCCGCCGCCTCGCCATGACCATGGACGGGGTCGAGGCGGGCGCGTTCGTGGAGGCCACCCTCGAGCCGGTCGACGGGCTCTTCGTCGTCCCCGGCGTCCGCGCCGACGTGCACCGCGCGCTCGCGGACCTCTCCTGGGTGGACCCGCGCCTCGCCGTCCGCTGGCAGCTCCGGCCCGAGACCGCCCTGAAGGGCGCGGCCGGCCTCTACCACCAGGCGCCGCCGCTGCCGTACGTCACGGAGGAGTTCGGCAACCCCGACCTCCACGAGGAGGGCGCCTGGCAGTACTCGCTCGGCGCCGAGCAGCGGCTCCTGCCGCGGCTGCTCCTCGACGTGCAGCTCTACTACAAGCGGCTCTTCGACCTCGCCCTCCCCTCCGACGGGGTGATCACGCGAGACGGTCAGCTCGTCGCCGAGCGCTACCGGAGCGCGGGCACGGGGCGCTCCTACGGCGCCGAGCTGCTCCTGCGCTGGGACCCGGACGGCCGCTTCTTCGGCTGGGTCTCCTACTCGCTCTCGCGCGCGGAGCGGGGCGAGCCCGCCGCGGCGGGGAGCCGGCTCGAGAGCGAGGGGGACGCCTACGATCAGCCTCACAACGTGGTCGCGGTGGGAACCCTCGAGCTGCCCGAGCTCTGGCACGGCCTCTCCGCCGGGTTCCGCGCCCGCTTCACGAGCGGCAGCCCGTACGAGCCCATCCGCGGCGCCGTGTACGACGCCGACGCGGATCGTTACGAGCCCATCCAGACCGGTGAGCTGTCGGGCCGCATGCCCCCCTTCTTCCAGCTCGACCTCCGCGTCGACAAGAAGTGGACGTCCCGCACCTGGACCTTCGCGGCCTACCTCGAGGTCCAGAACGTCACCAACCGCGAGAACCCCGAGGCCGTCGCCTACAGCTTCGATTACTCGCAGCGCGGCTGGTACTCCGGCCTCCCGCTCTTCCCCTCCTTCGGCCTCCGCGCCGAGTACTAGGACCGCCCATGAACCGCACGTTCGTCGCCCTCGTCCCCGTCCTCGCGCTCACGGCCGCCTGCGGGCCGGACTTCGACCCCGCCTCCGAGGTGCAGGGGCTCCGCGTGCTCGCGGTCCGCGCCGAGCCCCCCGAGCTCGCCCCGGCCTCCGACGGCGCCGCGCCCGCCCGGGCCGAGCTCGAGACGCTCGTCGTCCACCCCTCCTTCTCCGCAGATCCGGCGCGCCGCGCGGTGGTGCTCCACGTGGCGTGCACCCCCACGCCGGGAGACCCGCGCCCCTCCCCGTGCGCGAGCTACTCCGAGCTGGACGATCCGTCGGCGCTGCTCGCGGGCGCCGAGCTCGCGGCCGCCTGTGCCGCCCCCGGCGTCGGAGTGACGGGAGGGATCAGCTTCGGAGGCCTCGAGGCCTGCGGGCGAGACGGCTGCGGCCCGGTGGCGGTGAGGCGCGATCCGGACGACCCCGCCTCGACGGCCGCGCTGCCCCGAGCAGCGTACGCGCTGCCCGCGGACTACACGCTGTCGTCCCTCCCCCCGTCGTCTCCCGAGCGCGTCCTCGGCGTCGAGGTGACCGACCTCGCCCTCGCGCTCGACGTGACGCCCGAGGAGCTCGCGCCCGCGAGCGCGGTGGGGAGCGACTGCGAGCTCCTCGGCGCCGTCGCTGCGCGCTTCCAGGCGGAGTGGTCGCGCCGCGCCCACGTCGCGGCGCTGAAGCGGCTCCGCGTCCGCGGGCCGGCGGCCCCCTCCGCGCCGAACCACAACCCGGTCCTCTCCGCAGTGGCGCTCGACGGCGCGGCCCTGCCCGCGCCGGGCGAGGTGCCGGCGGCCGTGGCGTCGAGCGCGAAGGTGCAGCTCCTGCCGCTCCTGCCCGCGAGCTTCGAGGAGCTCCGGGAGACCTACGTCGAGAGCGACGCGGCGGGACAGCCCATCGCGACGCGCCAGGAGGACTGGGCCTTCTCCTGGTTCACGACGGCCGGGGAGCTCGAGAAGCTGCACACGAACCACCCCTCCGAGGCGGCGGAGCTGACCACGCCGGCGTCCGGCGCTCCGACGGTGTGGGTCGTCGTCCGCGATCTCGCGGGCGGGGTGGCGTGGCGGGCGGGGGCGCTCGCGGTGGGTCCGTGAGGCGTGCGCGTCCCGGCAGATGCTGGCCCAGTGCACGAGCGGGGCAACACCCGCTCGTGCTGAGCCTGTCGACGCACGAACGGGGCAACACCGGCTCGTGCTGAGGCTGTCGAAGCACGAACGGGGTCCCACGGTCGTCCATCAAGGGCACGGTGGCGCTCACGCACCCGCTCGTGCGGAGCCTGTCGAAGCACGAGCGGGCTCCCACGGTCGTCCATCAAGGGGGCACGGTGGCGCGCCGCCGGGGGCGGGACCTCACGTCCTCGGCGGGCCACGATGGACGGAGACAAGGTACGGGGGGCCGGTGCCGTCCGCAGACGCCGGCGGCAACGCGGGGCCGCATTGGGCGGAGTCGACGATGGACGAAGGGGCCTTGGCGGCCAACCGCGTTGCAGGCCGGGCCGTGCGTCGGGCGGCGCCTACCGCGTCCAGTGGCCCGCCTCCGGGCGCGAGGTCCCGCCACGTAGGGCGGCGCGCTGCGGGCGGGGAGACTGGGCTCGCTCGTGGCTGGCCAGACGTATGCCGAATGGTGTCACGTTCCGTAAATACGTGATCATCTAGCGTCGCGGTCGCGGTCGCAGTCGCAGTCGCAGTCCCGGCGGAGGTCGAGGTCGCGGTCTCTTCATTCATCACATCCCACGGCGACAGCACGCGCACGCGGGTCGGTCGCGTGCAGCCGCTCGACGCAGAGGCGCTCGGGCATCGATCGGAAATGCGCTCGGTTCCCGGCGTGCACCTCTGCGCATCGCACGCGGCGGGTCTTCGCCCGCGTCGGCGCGAGGATTGGGCAGCGGGCAGCGCAGGTCCGAGGATGTCGCACGCACGTTTCCCGTTGCGCGGCGACATTCACTAATAGTTCTTGCCATCTCCAGCGATAGCTCCTGCGAGCCACGCGAGTCCCAGTTGCGGTGGGTGAACGTTGCCCTCTTGACGTGGTTCGAGGCGAAACGCGCTCCGACGTCCTCGGCACGTCGAGAGCACGCACCTCGCGAGCGCAGACAGGGCACGCGTTGCGCGTCCCGCGCGCCGCGTGGATGGCGAAGGGGCGGGCCCGGAAAGCGGCGCAGGCGCGATCCTGGCGCGTCTCAGGAGGTGCGGAAATCGCGTGTTACGAAGGGTGCACAGGAGGTGCACCATGCCCGCGATCGCCCCTTCCGCCCTCGACTCGACCCTGCTCGCCCAGCGCCTGCGCGAGCTCGCAGGCCAGGAGCGCGACGTCCAGGTCGAGTTCCTCCTCCACCTCGAGGTGTTCGATCGCCGCCGCGCGTACGTGGACGCCGGGTACCCCTCGCTCTGGGCGTATTGCCTGGAGGTGCTCCACCTGCGCGAGGGCGCGGCCGGGCGACGCATCCAGGCGATGCGGGTGCTGCGCCGGTTCCCCAGCCTCGAGGGCGCGCTTCGGGATGGCCGCCTTTGCATCTCCACCGTCCAGCTGCTCGGCCATGTACTGACCGAGGAGAACCTGCCCGACCTCGTCGCCCGGGCCGCCTACCGCACCAAGGCCGAGGTGGATCACCTCGTCGCCTCGCTCCAGGCGCGCACCGCTCCGCGGGCGGGCGTGCGCAAGCTGCCCGACCGCGCTCCCGCCGCGCTCCCGCCGCGATCTCGCACATGATCCCGGACGGCGATCTCGCGGCGGTGCTCCGCGAGGCCATCCGCTGCGCCATCGAGACGCACGGCAGGCGCAAGGGCGCGATCGCGCCGCAGCGGCAGCGGCAGCGGAAGGACCGGGAGCCACGTCCCTCCGCCGAGTCCGCCGCGCCCACGAGCACGATCCCGGCGATAGTGCGGCGCGAGGTCTGGAAGCGCGACGGCGGACGCTGCGCGTGGGTCGGTCCGGACGAGCGGCGCTGCGACAGCCGCTGGCAGCTGGAGCTCGACCACATCCACCCGAAGGCCCTGGGCGGACCCTCGACGGTCGAGAACCTCCGAGTCGCCTGCAAGTCGCACAACCTGTTGCACGCCGAACAGACCTACGGGCGCGAGCACATGGATCGTTTCCGGCGTGAGAGCGCCTCCGAGCGGACGGGGTACGCCGGAGCCGCGCCGGGTGCCATCCAGCAGGGACTGTGGGCCACGTGACCGCGGACGGCGGAACGGGAGCTAAGCCCACCGCAGCGCGTTGCGGCGACGCGGCGGATGCGCGGCTACGCCGCCTCTCCGGCCCCTCGTAGCCGGCTTCCCTGGCTCGTAGTGCTCCCTCGCGCGTGCCCACCGCGGTCGCGCGGTCGGCACCTCGTCCCGAGGCCAGCGCGAGCCGATGTGACGAATGACAAGGTCGAGGTCCCGGTCGCGGTCGGGGTCGCGGTCGGGGTCGGGGTCGGGGTCGGGGTCGCGGTCGGGGTCGCGGTCGAACGTTCCCGTCATCCTCATCGGCAGCGCAATCTGCGACACCCCTGCGACCGCTTCCCCTCTGGTGGGGCCGGCGCGCGGCGCTATGCTGCGGTCATGCCCGAGGCCACTCTCCCCCGCATCCTCGTCCGCGCGAGCGAGCGCGGTCCGGCAGACTCGAACAGCCACCCCTACAACCCCCGGTCCGAGGTCCACGGGTGGATGCTCTCCCGCGCCGCCGGTCTCCGGCGGATCGCGGTGAACCTGGTGTGGCTACCACCGGGCAAGGAGTCCGCCATCTTCCACGTCCACTACCGCGAGGAGGAGTGGGCGTTCGTCCTCCAGGGCCGCGCCGTGGTCGAGCTCGACGACGCGGAGCACGAGCTCCGCCCCGGCGACTTCGTCGCCTTCCCGCCGGGCGTGGCGCACCACGTCCGCAACGCCTCCGCGGACGAGGGGCTCCTGCTGCTCGAGGGCGGGGAGATCATCGCGGACGTGGAGGTCGCCGACTTTCCGCGGCTGCGGCGCCGGGTGGTCCGGTTCGGCAACCAGCTCGCGGTCTACCCGATGGAGGCGGAGATCGAGTTCATCCCGGGCATGAAGGAGCTGCCTCGCGAGCTGTGCGGCCTGGGCCCGCCGGCCGACCGGCCGCGCCTCCTCGTTCGCGCCGCCGAGCGCGGCGAGCCGCGGATCTTCCATCACCCCCAGAACCCGCGCTCGGAGATCCGGCTGACGTGGCTCTCCCGGCCGGCGTTGAAGCGGATCTCGGCGGGCCTCGGCGTGGTGCCCGCCGGGAGAGAGTCGTTCGTGAAGCACGTGCACCGGCACGACGAGGAGTGGATGTACGTCCTCTCCGGGGCCGGCATCGCGGTGATCGGCGATCGCGAGGAGCCCATCGGCCCCGGCGACTTCCTCGGCTTCCCCGCCGGCGAGCCGGCGCACGGCGTCCGCGCGTCGCCGGAGGGCGAGCTCGTCTACCTGCTCGGCGGCGACGCCTGGTCGCCGACGACCATCGAGATCGCCGACTTCCCCGGGCTCGGCTTGCGGAAGACATTCGTGGGGACTCGCAGCGCCATGACGTTCCCGCTGGATGCGGCGGTCGAGGGCGCGGGGACGTAGACGACTCGAGGCCAGCGGGCGATCCCGCTGGCCTCGTGAGCTGGCGACGTCGCCGGAGCGAGCTATCCCTGCGCCGCCTTCAGGGCCGGCTCGTAGTCCGGCTCCTGGCCGATCTCGGGCACGAGCTGGCGGTAAACCACCTTGTCGTCCGCGTCGAGGACCACCACCGCGCGGCCGCACAGGCCGGCGAGCGGGCCGTCCGTGAGCAGGATGCCGTAGTCCTGCGCGAACTTCTTGTCGCGCATGAGCGAGAGCGTCACGACGTTCTGGAGCCCCTCGGTCGTGCAGAAGCGCTTCGCCGCGAACGGCAGGTCCGCGGAGACGACGAGCACCACGCTGTTCGCGAGCTGCCCCGCCTTCTCGTTGAACTTGCGGGTCGAGGTGGCGCAGACGGCCGTGTCGAGGCTCGGGACGATGTTCAGGATCTTCCGCTTGCCCTTGAAGTCGGCGAGCGAGACGTCCTTGAGATCGCCCCCCGTGAGCTTGAAGTCGGGCGCCTTGGCGCCGACGGCCGGCAGCTCGCCGCTGGTGTGGATCGGGTTCCCCTTGAGCGTCACCTGGGCCATGAATCCTCCGTTCGAGTTCGCGCGGTTGTAACCCGCGCCCGCGCGGAGCGCCGGGATTGTTCGCCGCTCCTCCCCAGCGGGGACGCACTCGCCGTCGCGCGCTCCGGTCGCACCCGCGAGGCGGCCGGCCGGCTCCTGCCCACGGGCCACACGCGCGCCGGGTGACGGCGCTCACGCCGCCGGGATGGCGCGGAGGAGCGGCGACGGCGTGCCCGGGGCCGCGATCCAGAGCTGGTGCGCGGCACGGGTGACGGCGACGTGGAGGCGGCGCCTTGCCTCGTCCGTGTCCGGGTAGGCGCGGACCGAGGCGTCGGGGACCACGACGTAGTCGAACTCGAGGCCCTTCACGCTCGCGACGTCGGTCACGTCCACCCCCGGCCGGAACGAGAAGCGGCCGTCGAGCGCGAGGCGCACCTCCGGCATGTCGGCGAGGAGCCGGTGGAACGCGCGCGCGACCTCGGCGGAGTGCGCGACCACCGCCACCGAGGCGTCCGGCTCGCGCTCCACGAGATCGCGGACGGCGCCGACGAGGAAGAGCTGCGCGTGCGCCTCGGTGGGGAAGTCGAAGCGCGACACCGGCGCGCCGTCTCGGCCGGTGCGCGGCAGCTCGCGCGGCGCGAGCGGGCCGAGGATGGCGTGCGCGGCCTCCGCGATCGGCCGGGGGCAGCGGTACGTCGTCTCCAGGCGGACGGTCGCGGCCCGCTCCGCGCCCAGCGCCGCGAGCGCCTGGGGCCAGCCGGCGTACGACGAGAACGTCTGCTGCGCCTCGTCGCCCGCGAGCGTGACGCTCCTCCCCTCGAGGTGCCGCCCCAGGGCGAACAGCTCGAACAGCGAGACGTCCTCCGCCTCGTCCACCACGAGGTGCGCGAGCTTCCTCCCGCTCCCGGCGCCGCCGAGCGTCGCCAGGAACAGCAGGATGGGCAGGTCCTCCGGGTCGAGCGTACCGGCGATCGCCTCCGGCGTGTCCTCCGAGACGCCCAGCCCGTCGAGCGTCTCGCGCCGGTCGGCGTCCACGCCGGCGATGGCGTCGTCCGGGGGCGGCGCCAGCTGCAGCCGGGTGTGGCGGTGCGTCTCCTCGACCGCCGTCGTGGGGAGATCGCCTCCCGACGCGCGGACCACGCCCTCGAGGAACGCGCGGTCCACGAACAGATCGCCGAGCTCCTGGCGCAGCTTGGAGAGCACCGGCCGCTGCCCCGCCAGGCGCGGCCGGCGGCGGAGCGTCTCGTGCAGCGCCGGGTGGCGCTTCAGGCGCGAGACGAGCGGCGGCGTGTCCGTGCACAGGCGCGGGGGCGGCGCTCGGAACACGCTCTGGAAGGCCCCGCGGGACCACGCGTCGAGGGTCCGCACGGCGGCGCGGTCGAGCCCGAGCGGCTCGAGGAGCCGCGCGGCGAGCTGGGCGAGGCCGAGCTCGGGCACGACCACCTGCATGCGGGAGGGCGGATAGCGCCGCGGATCCTCGAAGGCGATGCGGGCGAGGCGGTGAAGCGCCACGGTCGTCTTGCCGCTCCCGGCGCTGCCGATGACGAGCAGGGGGCGATCCGGCGGCGAGGAGACCGCCTCGAACTGCTCGGGATCGAGCAGCGCGGTGATCTCCGGCGTCGCCACGCGTCCCCGCGCGCCCGCACCCGTGCCGAGCACCCCGGCGCGCGCCGCGGTGCCGGCGCCCCCGCCCAGCGCGGCGCCCTCGACCGCGAGCCGTCGCCACACGCCGTCGGCGCCGCGCGCGACGGTCAGCTCGCCCGTGGAGACGCGCGTCAGCACCCCGCGCTCCACCACCACCACGCGCCGCGCCTCCACCACCCCCGCGGCCACCCTGCCCGGGAACGGCTCCTCGAACTCCTCGCCCTCGCGGTACCGGTAGAAGAGCGCCGACACCGGCGCGTAACGCCAGTCCACGACGCGCACGCCGGCGCCGCGATCCACGAAGGTGTGGCGCCCCAGGCAGTAGTCGCGCACCTCGCCGCCCTCGCGGACGCGCAGGTGGGCGAAGTACGGGGCGCTCGGGTCGGGGAATCCGTCCGGCCGCTGCCGCTCCAGGACGGCGCGGACGAGCCCCATCTCCTGGAACACGGTCGGCAGGTCCTTCGCGGTGGACTCGAGCGCCTCGTCGCGCAGCTCCCGTAGGCGGCCCGCGAGATCGCCCTCGCCGCTCCGGGCGGCCGCGCGCGCGCCGAGCGCGCCGTGCACCGCGGCGAGCAGGGCCTCCTCCTCGGCGACGATCTCGCGCGCACGGGCGTCGAGGTCGGCCGCGGGGGCGATCGGCTGGGTCGTCGGGTTCGGCAAGGGTCGAGCTTTTTAACGCGGCGCCAGGACGACCGCACGCCAGTCCGGGCGGCGGGGCATCCTACCCTCCGCCCTGACGTCGCCCCAGGCAAGCCGCGCCGCGCCGCGACCCGGTCTCGCGGCCGCGCTGGCATCACGTCCCCGGCGTGCCCACCCTGACGCGTCGGGGGGTTCACCCGATGCCCAGGCTGCCCGTCATCTCCGACTGGCCGGTCGCACGGCAGCTCGTCTCGGGCGATGGCTCCGGCCTCGGCGCGAGCGCGATGAGCGAGCGGACGCGCGAGCTCGCGCCCCGCACCGCCTCGGCGGATCGCGTGGTCCGCTCCATCTGCCCGTACTGCGCCGTCGGCTGCGGCCAGCTCGTGTACGTGAAGGACGAGCGGATCATCGACATCGAGGGGGATCCCGACTCGCCCATGTCCCAGGGCTGCCTCTGCCCGAAGGGCGCCGCGACCTTCCAGCTCGTCACCGGCTCGCACCGCGAGCAGCACGTCCTCCACCGCAGGCCGGGCGCCACGGCGTGGGAGCGCATCCCGCTGGAGCGGGCGATGGACATGGTCGCCGAGCGCGTGAAGCGCTCGCGCGACGCGACCTTCGAGGAACGCATCGAGGATCCCGGCGCGAAGCATCACGGCGCGCGGGTGCGTCGCTCGCTCGGGGTCGCGCACCTCGGCGGCGCGACGCTCGACAACGAGGAGAACTACCTCCTCAAGAAGCTCTACACGGCGCTCGGCATCGTGCAGGTGGAGAACCAGGCGCGGATCTGACACAGCTCCACGGTCCCCGGTCTGGGGATCTCGTTCGGCCGCGGCGGCGCGACGACCTTCCCCGCTGACCTGCAGAACGCCGACTGGATCGTCGTGCAGGGCTCGAACATGGCCGAGTGCCACCCGGTCGCCTTCCGCTGGGTGATGGAGGCGAAGAACCGCGGCGCGACGGTCATCCACGTCGATCCGCGCTTCACGCGCACGAGCGCCGTCTCCGACCTCCACGTCCCCATCCGCCCCGGCTCCGACATCGCCTTCCTCGGCGGCCTCGTCCGCCACGTCATCGAGAACCGGCGCTGGTTCGAGGAGTACGTCCTCCACTACACGAACGCGGCCACCCTCGTGGACGAGCGCTTCCGGGACACCGAGGACCTGGAGGGCCTCTTCAGCGGGTTCGACCCGGAGGCGAACTCGTACGACCCGGAGACCTGGTCGTACGAAGGCGTCGCGGGCACGGTGCCCGCCGCCGGGCACAAGGAGCTCTTCGCCGAGAAGGGCGCCGGCCGGGAGGCGCTGCACGGCAACGTCCTCGAGCGCAGGACCGACCCCACGCTGCAGGACCCACGCTGCGTCTTCCAGCTCCTGAGGCGGCACTTCTCCCGCTACACGCCGGAGGTCGTGGCGGAGACGTGCGGCATCCCCGAGCCGCTGTTCCTCGAGGTCGCCGAGACCCTGTGCCGCAACTCCGGCCGCGAGCGGACCGGGGCGTTCTGCTACGCCGTCGGGTGGACGCAGCACTCGGTGGGCGTCCAGTACATCCGCACCGCGGCCATCCTGCAGCTCCTCCTCGGCAACATCGGGCGTCCGGGGGGCGGGATCATGGCGCTGCGCGGCCACGCGTCCATCCAGGGCTCGACGGACATCCCGACGCTGTTCGACATGCTCCCCGGCTACCTGCCCATGCCGCACGCCCTCCTGCCGGACCGGGGCCTCGAGCGCTACCTGAAGAACAACCGCTCGCCGTCCGGCTGGTGGAGCGAGATGCCCAAGTACGTCGTGTCGCTGCTGAGGGCGTGGTTCGGGGACGCCGCGACGCGTGAGAACGACTGGCTGTTCGACGCTTTGCCGCGCCTGTCGGGCAACCACTCGCACATGACGACCGTCTCCGAGATGGCGGACGGGAAGGTGAAGGGGTACCTCGTCCTCGGCGAGAACCCGACCGTCGGCTCGATGCACGGGAGCCTCCACCGCAAGGGCCTGCGCGCGCTCGACTGGCTCGTCGTGCGGGACTTCGCCCTCACCGAGACCGCCGAGTTCTGGCGCACGGCGCCGGAGATCGCCCGCGGCGAGATCCGCACCGAGGACATCCGGACGGAGGTGTTCTTCTTCCCGGCCGCGGCGCACACCGAGAAGGACGGCTCGTTCACGAACACGCAGCGCTGCCTGCAGTGGCACCACCAGGCGATCGAGCCGCCCGGCGACTGCCGCAGCGATCTCTGGTTCGCGTACCACCTCGGCCGCCGCCTGAAGCGCCTCTACGCCGACGAGCCGGGGCCAAACGCCGAGGCGCTCCGCGCGCTCACCTGGGACTACCCGACGAAGGGGAGGCACGAGGAGCCGGACGCGGAGGCGGTGCTGCGCGAGGTGAACGGGTTCACCGTCGCGGACGGCAGGCCGGTGCCCGGGTTCAAGGAGCTCGCCGACGACGGCTCGACGGCGTGCGGCTGCTGGATCTACTCCGGGTGCTACAAGGACGGCGTGAACCAGCCCGCGCGCCGCAAGCCGCAGGGCGACCAGCACTGGGTGGCGCCGGAGTGGGGCTGGGCCTGGCCGTCCAACCGGCGGATCCTCTACAACCGCGCCTCGGCGGATCCCCAGGGGCGCCCCTGGTCGGAGCGGAAGCGCTACGTCTGGTGGGACGGGGAGAGGCGCGCGTGGACAGGGTACGACGTCCCGGACTTCATCGCCGACCGCCCGCCCTCGTACCGCCCTCCTCCCGACGCGCAGGGGCTCGCCACGCTCTCCGGCGACGATCCCTTCATCATGCAGGCCGACGGGAAGGGCTGGCTCTTCGCGCCGTCGGGCCTCCTCGACGGCCCGCTCCCGACGCACTACGAGCCGGAGGAGTCGGTGATCGAGAACCCGCTCTACCGGCAGCAGTGCAACCCCGCCCGCATGGAGTGGCACCGCGGCGACAACCCGTACCACCGGGCGTTCGCGGATCCGCGCTTCCCGTACGTGGTCACGACGTACCGCCTCACGGAGCACCACACGGCGGGCGGGATGAGCCGCTGGCTCTCGTGGCTCGCCGAGCTGCAGCCCGAGCTGTTCTGCGAGATCTCCCCGGAGCTCGCCGCGGAGAAGGGGCTCGCGAACGGGCGCTGGGCCACGATCACCACCGCGCGCGGCGAGATCGAGTGCCGCGTGCTCGTGACGGAGCGGATGAAGCCGCTCCGCGTCAGGGGCCGGACGCTCCACACCATCGGCCTCCCCTACCACTGGAGCTACGTGGGGCGCGTGCGCGGCGATCCCGCGAACGAGCTCATCCCGTTCGTCGCCGACCCGAACGTCTCGATCCAGGAGTCGAAGGCGCTCACCGCGGACATCCGCGAGGGCCGCCACTCCCGCGGACGGCGGTCCGCGACCGACGGGCTCGAGCTCCGCCGGCCCGAGCCGCCCCACGCGCCGCCGCCGCGGGATCTCCCGGGGATCCGGACGGCGCATCGCCACCCGCCCACCGAGCCGAGGAAGTAGCCATGCAGCGGCTGGGCTTCTTCACCGACACGACGCTCTGCATCGGCTGCAAGGCGTGCGAGGTCGCGTGCAAGCAGTGGAACCAGCTCCCCGACGACGGCTTCCGCTTCACCGGGATGAGCTATGACAACACCGGGATGCTCGGCGCCTCGACCTGGCGCCACGTCGCCTTCGTGGAGCGCGCCGCGGAGCTGCCGGGGCAGGGCAGCCCTCGCGACGGCGTCGAGGGCGGGGCCCGGGCCTTCGGCGAGCTGTTCCCGGCCGGGCAGCCCGGACCCACGAGCCTGCTCGGCGACATCCAGCCGACGCACCTGGAGACGCCGGTGGCGCTCGGCCCGACGGAGCGCGCGCTCGGCAGGTTCTCCTGGCTCATGATGTCCGACGTCTGCAAGCACTGCGAGCGCGCCGGCTGCCTGGAGGCCTGCCCCACCGGCGCGATCGTGCGCACCGAGTTCGGGTCGGTCTACGTGCAGCCGGACGTGTGCAACGGCTGCGGGTACTGCGTGTCCGCGTGCCCGTTCGGCGTGATCGAGCGGCGCGAGGAGGACGGGCGCGCCTGGAAGTGCACCCTCTGCTACGACCGGCTGAGGGGCGGGATGGTGCCGGCGTGCGCGAAGGCCTGCCCGACCGCGTCGATCCAGTTCGGCGCGCTCGACGACCTGCGGGCGCGGGCCCGCCGCCGCGTCGAGCAGCTGCGCGCGCGCGGCGTGGGCGACGCGTACCTGTACGGCGAGGACGCGGCGAGCCAGCCGGGCACCGAGGGGCTTCACGCGTTCTTCCTGCTGTGCGATCGGCCGGAGGTCTACAACCTCCCCCCCGATCCGGTGGTGCCCACCGCGAAGATCGTGCGGTCGTGGCGATCGATGGCCGCCGGCGTGCTCTCGCTCGCGGCGCTCGCGATGGCGGCGGTGGTCTCTGCGCGGAGGACGTGATGGACGCGAGCGATCCGCTGCGGCGGCAGCAGGCGGCCCGCGACGGGCGCAACGTGGATCCGGCGGTGGGGCGCCTCGCCGGCGAGGGGTCCGCGCAGCGCGCCTCGCCCGGGCGGGCGGCGGCCGCGCTCGCGCGGCTCGAGCGGTTCACGGCGGAGCGCGCGCGAGAGGAGGCCGAGGGGCCGAGCTACCACGGCCTGCCGGTGCTGAAGGAGCCCGTGTGGAGGTGGATGATCCCGGCGTACTTCTACGTGGGCGGCCTCGCGGGCGCGGCCGCGGTGCTCGGCGCCGCCGCCCAGCTCGCCGGCGGACGCGACACGGCGGGCCTCGTCCGGCGGTGCCGGCTCGTCGCCGCGGGCGGCGCGGTCGCGAGCGCCGGGCTCCTCATCGCGGACCTCGGCCGCCCCTCGCGCTTCCTCGCGATGCTGAGGGTGTTCCGCCCGACGTCCCCGATGAACATGGGGACCTGGACGCTGTCCGCGTTCGGCGCCCTGTCCGGTGCGGCGGCGCTGCCGGAGGCGATCGGCGCGCGGGGCCTGCGGCGCCCGGCCGACCTGGCGGGGCTCGGGGCGGGGCTCGTAGGGCTCCCCCTCGTCGGCTACACCGGCGTGCTGCTCGCCAACACCGCCGTCCCGGTGTGGCAGCAGACGCGCAACACCCTCCCGATGCTGTTCGCCTTCTCCGGGGCCGTGAGCGCAGGCGCCGCCATGGATCTCTGGCCGCCGCCCGGCGCGGGCGGCGAGATGGCCCGCCGCTTCGGGCTCGTCGCGAAGGGCGGAGAGCTCGCGCTCACCTGGGCGCTCCACCGCGAGGCGCAGGTCGAGCGCGTGCGCCACCCGCTGGGCCGCGGAGAGGCGGGCGTCCTGCTCCGGGTGGCGCGCGCGTCGCTCGCGGCATCGGCGGTCCTCGACCTGCTGCGCCGCGGCTCGCCGGGCCTGCGGATCGCCTCGGGCGTGCTCGGCACGCTGGGGACGCTCGCCGTCCGCTTCGGGGTGGTCGCGGCGGGCCGGGCCTCCGCCCGGGACCCGCACGCGACGTTCGAACAGCAGCGCGCCGGGCGCGGGGCCGCGGAGGTTCTTAGGAAGGGAGAGGCGCCCGGACGGATGCCCGCGCCGCGCGGGATCGAAGCGACGGGCCAGGAATCGGTGGAGCATGGAGCGTTCCCCTGATCTCGCCGGGCCGCAGCCGGCCACGCGCCCCGCCGCGGGCGCAGCGGTGAACGGCGCGTGCAACCCGCGCGGCGCGCTCGTGGACGCGCAGGGCCGGAACATCAGCTACCTGCGCGTCTCGCTCACGGATCGCTGCAACTTCCGCTGCACCTACTGTTCCCCCGCGGCGCACGAGCCCCCGGACGCCCTCCTCTCGCGAGCCGAGCTGGCCCGGCTCTTCCGGCTCTTCGCCGCGCTGGGCGTGCGGCGCGTCCGGCTCACCGGCGGCGAGCCGACGCTCCGCAAGGACGTGGTCGAGCTCGTCGCGGACGCGGCGGGGACCCCGGGCATCGAGGACGTCGCGATCACCACCAACGGCCACCGGCTCGACGAGCTCGTCGAGCCCTTCCGTGGGGCGGGGCTCGGCGCGCTGAACGTGTCCCTCGACACGCTCGCGCCGGAGCGCCTCCGCGGCGTCTCCGGCCAGGCGGCGCGGCTCGAGCGGATCCTCTCGGGCATCGACGCGGCCGCGGGGAAGTTCCGCTCGCTCAAGATCAACACCGTGGTGATGCCCGGCGTGAACGAGGACGAGGTGGCCGACCTCGTGCGCTACGCCTGGGACCGCGGCGCCCTCCCACGGTTCATCGAGCAGATGCCGTTCGCAGGGGGCGAGGTCGTCCCGCTCGCCGAGGTCCGCCGCCGGCTGGAGGAGGCCGGCATCTCCCTGACCCCGGACCGCTTCCGCGGCTGGGGCCCCGCCCGCCACATGCGCGGGCGGGATCGCGACGGACGCGAGGGGCTCGTCGGGTTCATCGGCGCGATGACCGAGAACTTCTGCGAGGACTGCAACCGGGCGAGGATCGCGGCGGACGGGGGGTTCCAGGCCTGCCTCGGCGGCGCCGATCGCGTGCAGCTGCGGGATCGGATGCGTGCGGGCGAGCCGGACGAGGCGCTCGCGGAGGCGGTCGCGGGCGCGCTCGGGCGGAAGGCGCCGCGCCACCACATGGAGGAGGCGCGCTCGGGGCTCGTGCTGCTCGCGATGCGCGGGATAGGAGGGTAGGCTGCGCGGCGGGAGGTCCTGATGGCTTCGAATCGCTGGCTCATCGCCGCGGCGGGGACGGTGGCGATGGCGTGCCTCGGGACCGTCTACTCCTGGAGCCTCTTCACGCAGCCGCTCATCGCGGCCTTCGGCTGGTCGAACACCACCACCACCTGGAGCTTCTCCCTCGCGATCCTGTTCCTCGGGATCGGCGCGGTCGTCGGCGGGCGTTGGCAGGACGCCCGGGGACCGCGGCAGGTGGCGGTGACGGGCCTCCTCCTGTGGGGGCTCGGCAACGTGCTCGCGGGGCTCGGCACCCCTGGCCTGGGAGCGCCGTGGCTCTACGCGACGTACGGGGTGATCGGCGGGCTCGGGCTCGGGCTCGGGTACGTCACGCCGGTCGCCGCGGTGACGAAGTGGTTCCCCGATCGGCGCGGGCTCGGCAGCGGCATGGTCGTGATGGGCTTCGGGCTCGGCGCGTTCTTCTACAACAACGTCCTGAAGGCGATCCCCGCGTTCGCGGCGGCGTCCCGCGAGGCGGCGGCCGTCGTCGCGGCGGGCGGCGGCCGGGCGCTCTCCCCGGAGGCGGTGAGCACCGTCATGCGGACCTTCGTCTGGTCCGGGGTCGTCTTCGCGGCGCTGGGCGGGCTCTGCGCGCTCGCGCTGCGAGACCCGCCCGCCCAAGGCGCGGTGCCGGGCGCGGCGCCGGCGACGGCCCCCTCGCGCGTGGCCCGCGACTACGCGCCCTCCGAGGCGCTTCGCACGCCCCAGTTCTGGGCGCTCTGGGCGATGCTCTTCCTGAACGTCACCGCCGGCATCCTGTTCATCTCGAACGCCGTGCCGATCATGCGCGAGCTCACCGGGACCGCGCCCGAGGCGGCGCTCGCGGTCTACGGGTTCATCGCCCTCTTCAACGGGCTCGGCCGGTTCTTCTGGGGCGCCGTCTCGGACCGCATCGGCCGGAACGCCGCGTACCTCCTCATCTACGGCTCGCAGGCCGTGATCTTCTTCCTCGTCGGGGGCGTCCACTCGCTGCCCGTGGTCTCCGTCCTCTTCGCGGTCGTGCTGCTCGGCTACGGCGGCGGGTTCGGGACGATGCCGTCGTTCACCGCCGACTACTTCGGCACGAAGTACATGGGCGTGAACTACGGGTGGATCCTGCTGGCCTGGGGCGTGGGCGGGGTGGTCGGTCCGATCTTCGTGTCGCTGGTGAAGGACCTGACCGGCTCGTTCTCCGGCGCCCTGCCGGTGATCGCCGCGATGCTGCTCGTGGCGGCGATCCTGCCGGTCGTCACGCGCCGCCCCGGCGCCTCGCGCGAGGGCGCCGCTCGGTGGGCGCACCTGTTCCCGAAGCGCGGCGCCGCGGCCTGATCGGCGCGAGCCCCTCGCCGGCCGGGTGCGCACCCTGGGGGGCGCCCGTTGCGCGCCATGGGCACCTGGTGGTTAAAGGTGCCCATGGCCGCCCCCACGCCCACACCGCCGCGGAAGCGGCGGCTCGTCCGCGTCGCCGTCACCCTCCTCGCGCTCTTCGCCGTCTACACCGCGCTCGGCTTCCTCGCCGCGCCCGCCCTCCTCCGGCGCGTCCTCGTGAAGGAGGGCTCGGCCGCGCTCCACCGCGACGTCACCGTCGCGAAGGTCCGCGTGAACCCGCTCGCCCTGTCGCTCACCATCGAGGGGCTCGCCGTGAAGCACCGCGACGGCGCGCCGTTCGCCGGCTGGGAGTCCCTCTACGTCCGGCTGGCCCCGCACCGGCTCGTCCTCGGCGAGCTCGGCCTCGCGGAGATCCGGCTCGTGAGGCCCTCCCTGCACGTCGGCCTCGCCGCCGACGGCGCGCTGACCTTCCAGGACCTGCTCGAGCCCGAGGGGCAGCCTGCGGCCGCGCCGCCGCCGCCCGGAGAAGCGCAGGGCGGACCGCGGGTCTCCATCGGGAGGCTCGCGGTGGAGGAGGCGAGCGTGACGTTCCGCGACGCGACCCGCCGCCCGGCGTTCGACACCCTCCTCGGGCCGCTCACCGTCCGGCTCGAGTCCTTCCGCACGAGGGGCGGCGGCGACAGCCCCTACGCGTTCGCGGGCACGACCGAGTCCGGCGAGACCTTCCGCTGGACGGGCACGGTCCGCACGGAGCCGCTCCGTTCCGCGGGGACGCTCGCGTTCGAGGGGATCCAGCTCCCCAAGTACGCGCCCTACCTCCAGGACCAGCTCCCCGCCGACCTGCACGACGGGCGCCTCGACTTCGAGACGCGGTACGAGCTGGAGTGGGGCGCCGCCCGGCGCGTGCTCGCGCTCGCGGGCGGCAGGCTGACGGTGGACCGGCTCGCCATGGGGCCGCGCGGCGTGCCCGACCCGGCCGTGAAGCTCTCGCGCATCGAGGTGACCGGGATCGACGTGGACGCGCTCGCGCAGCGCGCCAAGGTCGCCGCGGTCGCGCTCCGCGGCGGCCGCGTGCGCGTGCTGCGCGAGCCCGGCGGCGAGCTCGAGCTCGAGCGGATGGCCCCGCCGCCGTCCCCGCCCAGCCCGTGGAGGTGGTCGGTCGGCGCGCTGGCGGTCACCGGCCTCGCCGTGGAGCTCGAGGACCGCACCCCGGCCCGGCCGGTCGTGCTGCCGCTCACCGAGGTGCAGCTCCGGCTCGAGCAGCTCCGGCCCGACGTCGACGCCACCTGGCCCCTCGCGCTGTCGCTCGTCTGGAACGGACGCGGGCGGCTGTCCGTGAAGGGACCGGTGCAGCCGTTCGCGAGCAAGGGGACGCTCGAGCTCGACGCCGTCGATCTCGACCTCGCGCCGCTCCAGCCGTACCTCGAGCCCGACGTCACGGCGCGGCTCACCGGCGGCCGCGCCGGGGCGAAGGCCAGGGTCGAGCTCGACGCGTCCGGCGAGGCGCCGCGCTGGAAGTTCGCCGGCGACGTGCGCCTCGACGGGCTCTCCGTCGCGGAGCGGGGCAACGAGGACCTGCTCCGCTGGCGCGCCCTCGAGGTGAGCGGGATCGACGCCGCGTCCACGCCGCCGCGCGCGTCGGTGCGGCTCGTCCGGCTCGTGGAGCCGCGGGTCAAGGCCTACCTCTGGGAGGACGGCGCGACGAGCTTCGAGCGCGCGCTGCGCGCCCCGCCCCCGCCCGCGAGGCCCGCGGCGCCGGCCCGCGCGGCCGCCGCGCCCGAGTGGCGGACCGCGATCGGCGCCGTCCAGGTGGTGCGGGGCCGCGCCTCGTTCGTCGATCGCTCGGTGAGCCCGCCCGCGCTCGTGAACGTCACCGGCGCCGACGCGAGCGTGACGAGGCTGTCCTCCGATCCCAGGGTGCGGTCGACCGTGGACGTGAAGCTCCAGGTCGAGGGCGCGTCGCCCGTGCGCGTCGCGGGAACGCTCAACCCGCTCCAGAAGGAGGCCTACACGCAGCTCACGGTGGCCTCCCAGGGCGTCGATCTGTCGCCGCTCGGCACGTACGCCGGGAAGTTCCTCGGCTACGGCATCCAGAAGGGCAAGCTCGACCTCGATCTCCGCTACACGATCGAGCGCCGGAAGCTCACCTCGACGAACGTCGTGAAGGTGAACCAGTTCACGCTCGGCGAGGCGACGAACAGCCCCGACGCGACGAAGATCCCGGTGCGGCTCGCGCTCGCGCTGCTCCAGGATCGGAACGGCGTCATCCTCCTGGACGTCCCGGTCGAGGGGGACCTCGACGACCCCGAGTTCCACCTCGGCAAGGTGATCTGGCGGACGGTCCTGAACGTGCTCGTGAAGGTGGCGGCCTCGCCGTTCAGCGCGCTGGCCGCGCTCGCAGGAGGCGACTCCGCCGACCTCTCGCTCCTGGAGTTCACGCCGGGGACCGCGGACGCCCCGGCCGCGGGGGAGCGGCTCGGGATGCTCGCGCGATCGCTCGCGGAGCGGCCCGCGCTCGGGCTCGAGCTGGAGGGCTCGGCCGATCCCGAGCAGGACGGCCCCGCCCTGCGGCGCGCCGCGCTGGAGCGCTCGCTCCGGCGCGCGAAGGCCGCGGCGATGCGACCGCCGCCGCCGTCGCTGGACGAGGTGACGCTGACGGCGGACGAGCGCGGCCGCCTCGTGCGCGCCGCGCACGCCGCCGCCTTCCCGCCGGCCGGGCGCAAGCCGGGCGAGGCCGCGCCCCCGCAGCCCTCGCAGCAGGAGATGGAGGAGCGCCTCGCGGCCGCCGAGGAGGTGCCGCTCGACGCCTACCGCTCGCTCGCCGCCGAGCGGGCGCAGCGCGCCAGGGAGGTGCTCCTCGCGGCGGGGGTCGATCAGGCCCGGCTCTTCCTGACGCAGGGCGGCGAGCGCGCGGGGCGGGAGAAGGGCGCGCGGGTGTACTTCACGGCCAGGTGAGGACGATGCCGGCGCTCCCCGCGCCGCGATCGCGCGCGGCCACCGCCCTCCTCGCCGCCGCGGCGCTCGTCTGCTTCGCGGCGAACTCGCTCCTCGCGCGCGCCGCGCTCCGCGGCGGGCGCGCGGACCCGGCGAGCTTCACGGCCATCCGGATCGCGTCCGGGGCGGCGTTCCTGGCGGTGCTCGCCGCGGCGGCCGGCCGCCGGCGGCGCGGCGGCGGGAGCTGGGCCTCGGCCGCGGCCCTCCTCGTCTACGCGGCGGCGTTCTCCCTCTCCTACGTGCACGTCCCCACCGGCACGGGCGCGCTGCTGCTCTTCGCCGCCGTGCAGGTCACCATGATCGGCGTCGCCGTCGCGCAGGGCGCCCGCCCGACGAGGCCCCAGTGGCTCGGCATCGCGCTCGCGCTCGGCGGCCTCGCGGCCCTGACGCGCCCCGGCGCGCACGGGGCGACCGTCCCCGCGGCCGCCTCCATGGTCCTCGCGGGAGCGGCGTGGGGCGTCTACTCGCTGCGCGGGCGGTCGGCCCGCGATCCGCTCGCGACGACCGCCGACAACTTCGTCCGCGCGACGGCGCTCGCCGCGCCGCTCGCGGCGGCGCACCTCCTGGCCTCGGAGGCGCGGCTCACCGCGGCCGGCGCCGTGCTCGCCGTCGCCTCGGGCGCGCTCGCGTCCGGCGGCGGCTACACGCTCTGGTACGCCGTCGTGCCGGCGCTCGGCGCCACGCGCGCCGCCGCCTTCCAGCTCGCGGTGCCCGTGCTCGCGGCCGCCGGCGGCGTGGCGCTGCTCGGCGAGCACGTCACGGCGCGGCTCGTCCTCTCGGCGGCCGCGATCCTGTGCGGGATCGCGCTGACGCTCGCTCGCCGGCGGGGCTAGGGAGGGAGGACGGTCTCTCCGTAGGAGAGGTACCGGTCCACCGACTGCGCGGCCTCCCGCCCCTCGCGGATCGCCCACACCACCAGCGACTGCCCGCGGCTCATGTCACCCGCCGCGAACACCCCCGGCACGCTCGTCATCTTGGCCTCGTCCGTCCAGACGTTGCCGCGGTCGTCGAGCTTCACGCCGAGCTGCTTGAGCATGGGCTTCTCGGGCCCCACGAAGCCGAGCGCGAGGAGGACCAGGTTCGCCGGGATGACGCGCTCCGAGCCGGGGAGCTCCCTCGGCCCGAAGCGTCCGTCCGGGCCCTTCGCCCACTCGACGTCCACGACGTGCAGCTCCTTCACGCGGCCCTCGGCGTCGCCCACGAAGCGCTTCGTGAGCACGCGCCAGCGCCGGGGATCGTTCCCCCACAGCGCCTTCGCCTCCTCCTGGCCGTAGTCCACCTTGAGGACCTTGGGCCACTGCGGCCACGGGTTGTCCGCCGCGCGCTCGAGGGGCGGCTGGGGGAGGATCTCGAGCTGGACGACGCTCCGCGCGCCGTGGCGGATGGCGGTGCCGACGCAGTCGGTCCCGGTGTCTCCGCCCCCGATGACCACCACGTCGTGGCCCTTCGCCGAGACGAACCGCCCGTCCGCGTGGCGGGAGTCGAGCAGCGACTTCGTGTTCGCGTGCAGGAACTCCATGGCGAGGTGGATGCCCTGCAGCTCGCGCCCCTCGACGGGCAGGTCGCGCGCCTGCGTGGCGCCGCCGGCGAGCACCACGGCGTCGAAGTCCTTGAGCAGCCGCTGCGCCGGGATGTGCTTGCCGATCTCCGTCTCGGTGACGAAGCGCACGCCCTCGTCGGCGATGAGCTGCACCCGCCGCTCGACCACGCCCTTGTCGAGCTTCATGTTCGGGATCCCGTACATGAGGAGCCCGCCGGCGCGATCGGCCCGCTCGAACACGGTGACGGTGTGGCCAGCCCTGTTGAGCTGCTGCGCGGCGGCGAGCCCGGCGGGGCCGGAGCCCACGATCGCGACGCGCTTGCCCGTCCGCACCGCGGGCGGCTGCGGGACCACCCACCCCTCGGCGAACGCGCGGTCGATGATCTCCGACTCGATGAGCTTGATGGTGACGGGCGGCTCGTCGATGCCGAGCGTGCAGCTCCCCTCGCACGGCGCAGGACACACGCGCCCCGTGAACTCCGGGAAGTTGTTCGTCTTGGCGAGCCGGATGTACGCCTCCTGCCACTGGCCGCGGTAGACGAGGTCGTTCCACTCGGGGATGAGGTTGTTGACCGGGCACCCCGCGGCCATGCCGGCGATGAGCGTCCCCGTGTGGCAGAACGGGATGCCGCAGTCCATGCAGCGGGCGCCCTGCGCGCGGAGGGTGTCCTCCCCGTACGGCGGGTGGGCCTCGCTCCAGTCCCTGATGCGTTCGAGCGGCGGCCGATCGTGCTTCGGCTCGCGCGGGTACTCCATGAATCCGGTGGGCTTTCCCATGCTTTTCCGTTCACCCTGAGCGTAGGCGCGCCGGCTCCCGGCGCGCCCGAAGTCGAAGGGTTCCTAGTTCCCGCCGACGCGCGCCTCGTCGCGCGCGTTCTCCTCGAACGCGGCCATCTCCGCCTCCTCGGCGGTGAGGCCCTTCTCCCGCATCCTCGCCTGCGCCTCGACCACGCGCCGGTAGTCGTTCGGCAGGACGCGCACGATGCGCGGCACGGTGTCGGACCAGCGCTCGAGCAGGCGGCGCGCGTGGCCGCTGTCGGTCCACTGCACGTGCTTCTCGATCATCGCCTTGACCGCCGCGATCTCCTCCACGTCCTCGAGGCGCGCGAGGCCGACCATCTGCCTGTTGCAGCGGGTGGCGAACTGGCCGTCCTGGTCGAGGACGTACGCGACGCCGCCCGACATGCCGGCGGCGAAGTTGCGCCCGGTGGGCCCGAGCACCACCACCCGGCCGCCGGTCATGTACTCGCAGCCGTGATCGCCGACGCCCTCCACCACGGCGTGCAGGCCGGAGTTGCGCACGCAGAACCGCTCGCCGGCGAGGCCGCGGACGTACGCCTCGCCGCCGGTCGCCCCGTAGAAGGCGACGTTGCCGATGATGATGTTCTCCTCCGGGACGAAGGTCGCGTCGCGCGGGGGATGGACGACGATCTTGCCGCCCGAGAGCCCCTTGCCGACGTAGTCGTTCGAGTCGCCCTCCAGGACGAGGGTCATGCCCCGCGGGACGAACGCGCCGAAGGACTGGCCCGCCGAGCCCCTGAAGTGGAGCTGGATGGTGTCCTCGGGCAGACCGGCCGCGCCGTACCGGCGGGTCACCTCGCTGCCCGTCATCGTGCCGACGACCCGCATGGTGTTCCGGATCGGCAGCGTCGCGCGCACCGGCTTCCCCTCCTCCAGGGCGGGGCGCGCCAGGTCGAGGAGCGTGGTCGCGTCGAGCGTCTGCTCGATGCCGTGGTCCTGCGGGATCTGGCAGGTGCGCCCGTAGCTCCTCGGGACGGTGGGCTTGAACAGGATCCGGCCGAAGTCGAGGTTGCGGGCCTTCCAGTGGTCCACCGCGCGCCGCATCTCGATGCGCTCGGACCGGCCGACCATCTCGTCGATGGTGCGGTAGCCGAGCTCGGCCATGATCTCGCGGACCTCCTGGGCGACGAAGCGCATGAAGGTGACGACGTGGCCCGGATCTCCGGTGAACTTGGCGCGGAGCTTGGGGTCCTGCGTCGCCACGCCCACCGGGCAGGTGTTCAGGTGGCAGGCGCGCATCATCACGCAGCCGAGGACCACGAGCGGCGCGGTGGCGAAGCCGAACTCCTCGGCGCCGAGGAGCGCGCCGACGACGACGTCGCGGCCGGTCTTCAGCTGACCGTCCACCTCCACCACGATGCGCGAGCGGAGGTCGTTCATCACGAGCACCTGGTGCGTCTCGGCGAGGCCGAGCTCCCAGGGGATGCCCGCGTGCTTGATGGAGGTGAGCGGCGAGGCGCCGGTGCCGCCGTCGTGCCCCGAGATGAGCACCACGTCGGCGTGGGCCTTCGCGACGCCCGCGGCGATGGTGCCGACGCCGACCTCCGCCACGAGCTTCACCGACACGCGCGCGCGGTGGTTCGCGTTCTTGAGATCGTGGATGAGCTGGGCGAGGTCCTCGATCGAGTAGATGTCGTGGTGCGGGGGGGGCGAGATGAGCCCCACGCCCGGGGTGGCGTGGCGCACCTTCGCGATCCACGGGTAGACCTTGGAGCCGGGGAGCTGGCCGCCCTCGCCCGGCTTCGCGCCCTGGGCCATCTTGATCTGCAGCTCGCGGGCGTTCACGAGGTACTGGCTCGTGACGCCGAACCGCCCCGAGGCGACCTGCTTGATGGCGCTGTTCTTCGAGTCGCCGCCCGGCGACCGCTCGTAGCGCGCCGGGTCCTCGCCGCCCTCGCCGGTGTTCGACTTGCCGCCGATGCGGTTCATCGCGACGGCGAGCGCCTCGTGCGCCTCCTGGGAGATGGAGCCGTAGCTCATGGCGCCGGTCTTGAAGCGGCGCATGATGGACTCCACCGGCTCGACCTCGTCGATGGGGACCGGCTTCGGACCGGGCACGAGGTCCATGAGGCCGCGCAGCGTGTTCAGGTTGCGCGCCTGGTGGTCGACGAGCGCCGTGTACTCCTTGAAGAGCGAGTAGCTCCCCGAGCGGCACGCGAACTGGAGCTTGTGCACCGTCTCCGGGTTGAAGAGGTGGTGCTCGCCCGTGGCGCGCCACTTGTACTGGCCGCCGGCGGGGAGGCTCGTGTGGTAGATGGGCCGCTTGGGCGGGAAGCCGCGCTCGTTGCGGAGCCGCGCCTCCTTCGCGACGACGTCGATGCCGACGCCGCCGACCCGCGTCGCCGTCCAGGTGAAGTACTCGTCGATGAAGTCCTGGTTCAGGCCCACCGCCTCGAACACCTGGGCGCCGTGGTAGCTCTGGATCGTGGAGATCCCCATCTTGGAGATCACCTTCACGATCCCCTTGCTCACCGCCTTCACGTACTTCTTCTCGGCGTCGGCGCCGGTCCCGGAGATGAGCCCGAGCTTCACCTGATCGTGGATGGTCTCGAAGGCGAGGTAGGGGTTCACCGCGGACGCGCCGTAGGCCACGAGCAGCGCGAAGTGGTGCACCTCGCGCGGCTCGCCGGACTCGAGCACGAGCCCGATGCGGGTGCGGGTGCCCTCGCGGATGAGGTGGTGGTGCACCGCGGCGACGGCCAGGAGCGAGGGGATGGGGGCGTCCTCGGCGTCGTGGCCGCGGTCCGACAGGACGATGATGTTGTAGCCCTCGGCGATGCACTCCGAGGCCTTGAAGCGCAGGTCCTCGAGCGCCTTGCGCAGCCCGGCGCCGCCGTCCTTCGCGCGGAAGAGGATGGGCAGCGTGATGGCGCGGAGCCCCTTCGAGGCCTGGCCGCCGTCGAGGCCGCGGATCTTCTCGAGCTCCTCGTTACGCAGCACCGGCGTGGGGAGCGACAGCTGCCGGCAGGCGTCCGGCCCCGGCTCGAGGAGGTTCCCCTCCGGCCCCACGGCGGTCTCGACCGCCATGATGATCTCCTCGCGGATGGCGTCGACCGGCGGGTTCGTCACCTGCGCGAAGAGCTGCTTGAAGTAGGCGAAGAGCGGCTGGGGCTTCTCCGACAGCACCGCGAGCGGCGCGTCGTTGCCCATGGAGCCGATGGGCTCGGTGCCCTCGATCGCCATGGGCGTGATGAGCATCTTCACGTCCTCGGCGGTGTAGCCGAAGACCTCCTGCCGCCGCAGCACCGTCTCGTGGTCGGGCTCGATCACCCGCTCCGGCCGGGGCAGCTCGTCGAGCCGCACGGCGTAGCGCTCGATCCACTCGCGGTAAGGGTGCTGCTTGGCGATGCGCTCCTTCAGCTCCTCGTCGGCGACGATGCGGCCCTCGGACGTGTCGACGAGGAACATGCGCCCCGGCTGCAGCCGGCCCTTGCGCAGGATCCGCTCGGCGGGGAGGTCGAGGACGCCCACCTCCGACGCCATCACGACGAGGTCGTCCTTCGTGACGTAGTAGCGCGAGGGGCGCAGGCCGTTGCGGTCGAGGACCGCCCCGACGCGGACGCCGTCCGTGAAGGCGATGGAGGCCGGGCCGTCCCACGGCTCCATCAGGCAGGAGTGGAACTCGTAGAACGCGCGCCTCGCCGCGGTCATCGACTCGTGCCGGTTCCACGGCTCCGGCACCATCATCATCATCGCGTGGGGCAGCTCGCGCCCGGAGAGCGTGAGCAGCTCGAGCACGTTGTCGAACATCGCCGAGTCGGAGCCCTCGCTGTCGACCACGGTGAGGATCTTCTGCATGTCCTCGCCGAACAGCGACGAGCGCATCATCGACTGCCGCGCGTGCATCCAGTTGATGTTGCCGCGCAGCGTGTTGATCTCGCCGTTGTGCGAGATGTAGCGGTACGGGTGCGCCCGCGACCAGGACGGGAAGGTGTTCGTCGAGAAGCGGGAGTGGACCATCGCGATCGCGGTGACGAGCGCCGGGTGCGACAGGTCCGGGTAGAACGCGCGGAGCTGCGGCGCGTTCAGCATGCCCTTGTAGACGATGGTCTTGTGGGACAGCGACGGCACGTAGAAGTGCGTCCGCCCGGGGATGGCCGAGCGCGAGACCTTCTTCTCCACGAGGCGCCGGATCACGTAGAGCTTCCGCTCGAAGCTCATCGCGTCCGGGCAGTCCGGGCCACGCCCGACCAGGATCTGCCGGATCACCGGCTGGCTGGCCTGCGCGGTGGGACCGAGGGTGCCGCCGTCGACGGGCACGTCCCGCCAGCCGAGCACCTGCTGCCCCTCCTCGCGCACCACCGCCTCGAAGATGCGAGCGCACTCGGCGCGGCCGGCCTCGTTCGGCGGCAGGAACACCATGCCCGCCGCGTAGTGGCCCGGCCGCGGCAGGCGGCGCCCGACCTTCTCGCTCTCCGCCGCGAGGAAGGCGTGCGGGAGCTGGAACAGGATGCCCGCCCCGTCGCCCGTGTTCTTCTCGGCGCCCACGGCGCCGCGGTGCTCCAGGTTGACGAGCACCTGGAGCGCCTTGGAGAGGATGTCGTGGGAGGCGCGGCCCTTGATGTCGGCGACGAACCCGAACCCGCAGGCGTCGTGCTCGTACTGCGGGTCATAGAGGCCCTGCTTCCCGGGATAGCCTGTCTCGATCATCTTCCCCTTCACTTTTTGAAAATCCTCCGCGCCGCGACGGCCGCGGCGCCTCCGCTCGACGGGATCATCGGAGTTCGCGTTTGCACGCCGTGCGCCGCCGCCGCTCAACCGGGGCGCGCCGCGCACCCGGACGCACCGGGTGCGGAGAACCGCTGCTCGAGCAAGGAAACGAGTTTCTCGAACGGGACCCGCGCCCGTCAAGACTGCCCGCCACGCATTCGCGGCGTGCACGAGATCCGGGCGCGCTGCTGCCCGCTCATCGAGCACGCGCGCTGAGCGGTTGCTCGGCGGACGTGCAACGGCGCGTCGGATGCCCGGGAAGCGTGCTCTCCCCGTGGACGCTCGCACGCACGCCCGCCCGATCCGCCCGACGGAGATCGCGCCGCCCAGGGGTCGCCTCGCCCGACGCTCCGCTCGCGTGGAAACCCCGACCAGCTCCGCCGCCGGGAGCGTCTCACCTCCCTGCGCGCGACCGCGCCTCCCCTGGCGCCGCTCGCGCCCTAGCCCTAGCCGCGGGTCGGGCGGCCGCGCCGCGCCTGGACTGCGGGCGCCTCGGTGAGGACGCCGCGCTGGCCCTGGCCCGGGTAGCTCGCCGACACGCGCGGCTCTGCGCCGTCGAGGCGCTCCTCGCCGCGCGGTCGCAGCAGGAGCTCGACCGCCACGGTGTCCTCGGGGACGTCCTTGGCGAGGAGGAACCCGGTGCCGTCGTTGCCGGGGAGCACGGAGCCGAGCGCCTTGGCCTCCCCGCCCCTGGTGCGCGCCGCGACCACGTACTCCTGCCCCTCGGGCGGCGCGGTGAGCCCGTAGAAGTAGGCCCGGACGGCGTGCTCGGACGGGTGAGCGAACGCCACCCCGCTCTCGTGCGCGCGGGGGTTCACGCCGTAGAACAGCGCGACCGCCGCGCCGGCCGAGCGCTGGACCGTCTCGTCGGCGCGCGCCTCCGTGAGCAGCTTGTCGCGCTGCTCGACGGTCTTCTGGAGCTCGGCCGCCTGCTGCCGCGCGGCCTGCGCGTCACGTTCCAGCGCGCCGATCTTGGAGGTCTGGGCGATGCCGTAGCCGGCGACGCCGACGACGGCCACGATCGCGGGGATGATGAGGAGCCAGAGCTTGGCGTCCGAGCCCTTCTTCTCCAGGACGCTGCCGAATTCGATTCGTTCCGAAGCCATTCCCGAAAATAGTGACCGGACTTCATCGAGGTCACCTCCACCGGGCGCGCCCGTTCGTCAGGCGACCGCCGCGGCGAGCGGCCGGCGGGATCGTCGGGGCGCGGGCGCGGGATCAGCGCCTCGGCAGGTCGAGGGCGATGATCGCGGCGTCGTGGGGCGCGCCGCCCGTCCGGTACTCCTTCAGCCGGTACTGGATCTTCCGGACGGAGACCCCGAGGATCTCGGCCGCGCGCGCGGTGGAGCCGCCCACCTGCTCGAGCGTCCGCAGGATCGCCTCGCGCTCGATCTCGAACAGCGACGCGCCGGGGATGAGCGCCATGACGCCCGCGTCCTCGGCGCCCCCGCCCTGGAGCACCGGCGAGAGATCCTCCGCGGCGAGCTCGGTGCCGCGCGCGACGGCGACCGCGCGCTCCACCACCGAGGCGAGCTCCCGGACGTTGCCGGGCCAGTCGTAGCCGAAGAGCGCCGACAGCGCGCCGGGCGTCACGCCCGTGATGCGCTTCGCCGCCGCGGCCGGCGACGTCGCGAGGAGGTGCGCGATGAGCGCGGGGATGTCGCTCTTGCGCGCGCGGAGCGGCGGAAGCGCGAGCGACACCACGTTGAGGCGGTAGTACAGGTCGTCGCGGAAGGTGCCGGCGCGGATCTCCTCGGCGAGATCCCGCTGCGTGCCGGCCACCACGCGCACGTCCACCCGGATCGTCTCTCGCCCGCCCACGCGCTCCAGCTCGCCCTGCTGGAGCACGCGCAGCAGCCTCACCTGGACCGACGCGGGGAGGCGCCCCACCTCGTCGAGGTAGAGCGTGCCGCCATCCGCCTCCTCGAGCCGCCCGGGCCGACGCTGCTCCGAGTCGCCGAACGCGCCCGCCTCGTGCCCGAACAGCTCGGCCTCCAGCAGCGCCTCCGAACGGGCCGCGCAGTTCACCCGCACGAAGGGGTGGTCGCGGCGCGGGGAGCCCTCGTGCAGCGCCTGCGCGACGTGCGCCTTGCCGGCGCCGACCTCCCCCTGCACGAGGACGGTCGCCTTGGTCGGCGCGACCCGGCGGAGCACCTCGACGAGCGCGGTCAGCTCGGGGGAGGTGCCGACGATCGCCGCCCGCTCGCGCACGCGCTCCCGGAGCGCCGCGCGGTCGCTGCGAAGCCGGCGGCGCTCGAGGGCCTTCTCGACCACGATCACGGTCTGCGCGGGATCGAGCGGCCGGACCAGGTAGCTCTCCGCTCCGGCCCGCATGGCAGCGACGGCCGCGTCGATCCGATCGGGCGGCGTGGACACCACCACCGACGCGTCGGAGCGCACGGCGCGCAGGCGCTCCACCATGGCGGCGCCGTCGCAGCCGGGGAGCGTCGCGTCGGCGAGGACGGCCCCCGGGCCGAACGTCGGCACGAGGGCGATCGCCCCGTCGGCGGTCGACGCCTCGACGGCGTCGAACCCGCGCTCGAACAGGGCGGCCCTGAGCGACGCACCCTCCAGCGGGTTCGCGTCGATGACGAGGATGCGATCTCGAGACATGAAACCGGCCGAACGCGTAGCAAGCGGCGTACCCGGCTTTCGCACGTTTTTTCGTGCAGGAATTGCGGGCCTGCGCTTCGCTTCTCAGGCCGTCCGAGGGCCCGCACGCCGCCAACGGCCCGCCGCCCTTGATGAATATCCCGACGCACGTCGAGGCGCACGCGCCCTCGCCTTTTCAGCGCTGCGCGCACGCGGGGAGCCTCGAACGGCGGCGTCGCGGATCGCGGGCGCCCCGACGGGCGCCAGGCGCCTGGGTGCGCGGAGTCCGTACGCAGGCGAACCTGCCCCGCGCGCCGGGCGGAGCCTCAGTGCGTCCGCGACGCCGGCGGGGGCGAGTAGTCGCTCGCGGGGAGCGCGCCCTCGCTGCCGGGCGGGTTCGCCAGCGGGAAGCGCGTGGCGTAGTCCGCGACGGTGAGGCCGATGAGCAGCGCCACGAACACGAGCGAGGTGACGAACACGAGCCGGTTCGCGCCCCGCTGATCCCACAGGTGCATGAAGAAGAGCGCCACGAGCGCGCCCTTCGCGGTCGCGATCACGAGGGCCACCGCGATCCCGAAGCCGCCCGGGATGTGGATCTTCGCGAGGAGGTACGTGGCGAGGGTGAGGGCGAGGAGCGCGCCCCAGACCACGACGTACCGGCCCGCGTGCGAGTGGTGCATGAGGTCGTGCTCGGCGTGCGAGACGTTGCCGTTGCCGTGCGAGGCCATGCGGGACGCCCTCCTAGATGAGGTAGATGAGCGGGAAGACGAAGATCCAGATGAGATCGACGAGGTGCCAGTACAGCCCGGCGAGCTCCACCGGGACGTGGTACTCGGCCGTGTAGGCGCCGCTGCCGGCGCGCCAGCCGATGATGGCCAGGACCGTCATGCCGATGACGACGTGGATCGCGTGCAGCCCGGTGATGAGGAAGTAGAGGGCGTAGAAGATGGGCCCGCCCGGCCCCTGCGCGTGCTCGCTCGTGTAGAAGCGCCCCGGCAGCTCCCCGGCGTGGAAGTGGTGCGAGTACTCCACCGCCTTGAAGCCGAGGAACACGACCGCGAGCAGGAACGAGACGGCGAACAGCAGCCGCGTCCCGCGCCCGTCGCCGCGGGTCTGGCGGTCGAGCCCCATCGCCACCGTGAACGAGCTCGTCACCAGCACGATGGTGTTCACCACGCCGATCCAGGTCGCGAGGCCCCGGCTCGCGACCCGGAACGCGTCCGCGTACAGGAAGCGGTACACGCCGTAGCCGGCGAAGAGGGCGGTGAACAGCAGCACCTCGGTCGCGAGGAAGAGCCACATGCCGAGCCGCGCGGCGTGCGTCTGCTTGTCGAGGCTCTCGAAGTGGTGCGCGAGGTAGGTCGTGTCAGCTGGCATGCTTCGGCTCGGGAGTGGCGGCCGGAGGGAGCTCGGTGTCCGGCGTGTCGTACTCGTGCGGGCCGTGCGTGTAGACCGGCGTGGTCTCGTAGTTCTCGGGCGGCGGCGGCGACGGCGTGGCCCACTCGAAGCCGCGGGAGTTCCATGGGTTCGCGCCCGCCACCGGCCCCCACTTCAGCGCGATGAGCGTGTAGACGAGCACGATGACGAGGCCGAGCGCGAGGACGGACGCGCCGGCCGTCGAGGCGACGTTCAGCGCCCAGAACTTCTCCGGGTAGGAGAAGTAGCGGCGCGGCATCCCCTCGTTCCCGAGCAGGAACTGCGGGATGAACGTGAAGTTGAAGCCGAGGATGATCATCACCGCGGCGACGAGGCCCCACCCCTCCGGCAGCCGCTTCCCCGCGATCTTCGGGAACCAGTAGTGGAGCGCGGCCAGGAAGGCCATCACGGTCGCGCCGACCATGATGAAGTGGAAGTGGGCGACGATGAAGTAGGTGTCGTGCCAGTGCACGTCGAGCGACACCGTCGCGAGCGCGATCCCGGTCATCCCCCCGAAGACGAGGAAGAAGAGGAAGCCGGCGAAGTACGCGAACGGCGTCGCGAAGTAGATCGAGCCCTTGTAGAGGGT
The DNA here is from genome assembly GCF_000017505.1 of Anaeromyxobacter sp. Fw109-5. Classification (NCBI taxonomy): domain Bacteria; kingdom Pseudomonadati; phylum Myxococcota; class Myxococcia; order Myxococcales; family Anaeromyxobacteraceae; genus Anaeromyxobacter; species Anaeromyxobacter sp. Fw109-5. The sequence goes on along the minus strand of NC_009675.1, from coordinate 964,923 downwards.
GGCGGTCCAGTTGAAGACCTTGATGGCCGTGAAGATGCCCACGAACATCGAGAGCACGCCGAAGACGCCGCCGTTGAAGGCGGATTGCCCCGACGTGAACATGTGGTGACCCCACGTGAAGAAGCCCACGAACGCGATCCCGAGCGACGAGTAGGCGACGGCCTTGTAGCCGAAGATGTTCTTGCGCGAGAAGGCGCAGACCACCTCCGAGATCACCGCCATGGCCGGCAGCACCATGATGTAGACGGCGGGGTGCGAGTAGAACCAGAAGAAGTGCTGGAAGAGCACCGGGTCCCCGCCGCGGGCGGGATCGAAGATGCCCCAGCCGAACGCGTGCTCGACCGCGACGAGCAGGAGCGACATGCCGAGCACCGGCGTCGCGAGGATCTGGATGACCGAGGTCGCGTAGATCGACCACACGAACAGCGGCAGGCGCGTCCAGCCCATGCCGGGCGCGCGCATCGTGTGGGTCGTCACGATGAAGTTGAGCCCGGTGAGGATCGACGAGAAGCCCAGGATGAACGCGCCGAGGAGCACCGGCACCACCTTGGTGATCGTCGTCGTGGAGTACGGCGTGTAGAACGTCCAGCCGGTGTCCGCCCCGCCCTGCACCATGCCGAAGAGCGCGACCACCGCGCCCGCCAGGTACACGTAGAAGCTGAGCAGGTTCAGCTTGGGAAACGCCACGTCCTTCGCGCCGATCATGATCGGCAGGAGGAAGTTTCCGAAGCCGCTCGGGATGGCGGGGATCATGAAGAGGAAGATCATGACCACGCCGTGGAGCGTGAACATGCGGTTGTAGGTCATCGCGTCCATGATCGTCGGCCCGGGCGTGAGCAGCTCGAGCCGGATGAGGAGCGCGAAGAACCCGCCCAGCGCGAACGAGATGGTCGTCGCGACGAGGAACATCACCCCGATGCGCTTGTGGTCCTGCGTGAGCAGCCAGGACTTGAGGCCGGTCGCGGGCGAGTTCAGGTAGTTCCGGGGGTTCCACTCCGGGACTTCACTGCGGGCGAGGGATGGATTCATAGACCGGGCCTTCCGACGGGCCGGAGCGGACCGCCTGCGTCTTGAGGGTCTTGATGTACTCGACGACCGCCGCCACCTCGGGGGGCGACAGCCTGCCCTGGTAGGTGGGCATGACGTTCTGGAACCCGGCCACGATCTCCGCGGCGGGGTCCATCATCGACTTCGTGAGGTACGCCTCGTCGGCGACGATCGTCTTGCCGTCCTTCAGCCTCTCCTGGCGGAGGTAGAGGTCCACCCAGGTCGGCCCGATGTGCCGGGTGCCGTCCACGCTGTGGCACTTGAGGCAGCCCTGCTCGGAGGCGACGCGGCGCCCCTCCTCGGCGATGTTCGCCGCCGGCATCACGCGCTCGCCGGAGGGCGAGGAGTCCTGCGCCACCGCGGCGGCGCCGCGGCGCTGCTCGGCGATCCAGACGTCGAACTCCTCCTGCGGCATCACCACGAGCTCGCCCAGCATGGCGGAGTGGCCGAGCCCGCAGTACTCCGTGCAGAAGATCTCGTAGCGGCCGGCCTTCTCGGCCTGGAACCAGGTCTGCGTGTAGCGCCCGGGCAGCGCGTCCATCTTCACGCGCAGCGCCGGCACGTAGAACGAGTGGATGACGTCTCGCGAGGTGATGAGCAGCCGCACCGGGCGGCCCGCCGGCACCCGCAGCGTGTCGATCGAGCTCGGGCCGCCCGCGTAGGCGAACTTCCACATCCACTTCTTGCCCTGCACGAAGACGTCCATCGCGTCCTTGGGCGGCAGCTGGAGCTTCACGTACTGGGGGAAGCCGATCGCGAACCACACGAGGAACAGCGCGAGGGGCACGCCCACGAAGAGCGCCTCGTGGATCCCGCGCGGCGCGACGTGGGGCGTCACGTCGCTGCCCGTGCGCCGCCGGTAGCGGACGAAGAAGAAGATCGCGGTGAGGAACACCCCCGCCGCCGCGATCATCGTCGTGGCGATGATGAAGTAGTGCAGCCCGTCGACCTGCCGGGCGTAGTCCGATGCCTGCTCCGGGAGGAACAGGAGCCTGCGGAGGAGCTCGTTCATGACGTGCGCCTCGCCTTCCCCCTGCGCTCCCGCCAGACGAGCCCGCCGATGAGGCTCGAGAGCGCGAGGAGCACCGCGAGGCCCCCGGCGCGCACGAAGCCCCACGCGTACGGCTCGTACTTCCGGGACGCGGGGTCGTAGCGGTAACAGGTGAGGAGGAACTTGTCGAAGCTGGTGCCGACCTTGCCGTCCGCGGCCTCGACGACCGAGAGCCGGAAGTCCTTCGGCGGATACTCGATGCCGTAGAGGTAGCGCGACACCGTACCGTCCGGCGTGAGCACGAAGATCGCCGCGATGTGCGCCCACTCCTTGGTGGCCGGGTCGTACGCGTAGCGGAAGCCCACCGCGTCGGCGAGCTGGCGGGAGGCCTGCTCCGTGCCCACGAGGAACGGCCACTCGCGTCCCTCGTCCTCGCGGCCGAGCGACTGGAGGTAGCCGCGGCGGCGCTCCGCCGCCTGCGCCGGCTTCTCCTCCGGATCGAACGAGACGGTCACCGCGGCGTAGTCCCGGCCCAGCGCGAGGCCGTTCTCGCGCATGGCCTTCGCCATGCCGGAGAGGATGAGGCCGCAGAGCATGGGGCAGTCGTAGTAGACGAGGGTGAGCACCACCGGCTTGTGGCCGTCGAAGGCGTCGCCGAGCCGGAACGGACGGCCCGTCCAGTCCGTGAAGGTGAGCTCGAGCGGCACGCGGTTGCCGAGCCGCTCCTCGACCCCCACGTCCTGCAGCACCGCCGGCGGCTGATCGGTGGGCGGGCCCTTCGGCGGCTCGCGCGTCCAGAACTGCGCCGCGGCCGGGCGCGGCCCGGCGAGCGCGAGGAGCGCGGCGAGGGCGGCCAGGCGGCGCGTCATGGCTGCGCCCCTGGCGGCGCCGCCTCGGCGCCCCGCGGCGCCGCCGGCGGCCGGACGCCCTTGGCGACCAGGTCCATCGCCCGCTCGATGGGCATGTGCGCCACGCCCGCCTCGCGATCCACCCAGCCGTACGAGCCGAGCCGCTCCCGCTTGCGGGCGCGGTCGCGCGCCCCGCGCACCGCCAGGTCGAACACGTCCTGCTCGACCATCGCGATCTTCGACTGGCCGAGCTCCGCCGGCACCGGGGCCTTCGGGTGCTCGCTCTGCCGCAGGCGCAGGTAGCCCACGGCGGCCAGGGAGGCGAGGAAGAACACCACCAGCGACGCGACGCCGACGGACACGACCTTGCCGCTCGAGATCCGATCCTCCTCGGACCGGACGTCGTGGCCGTGGCCCGCGGCGTGCGGCGCGCCGTGCACGGGATCGGTGTGCGGGTTCATTGCGGGAGGTACCTCAGCGAGTCCTGGAGGTAGGGATCCTGCACCGGCACCGTGAGGGTGCCGCGCATGCGGAAGATCCCGAAGGCGATGGCCGCGCCGCCCACGCCCACGAACGCCGTCAGGTCCCAGAGCGAGGGCCGCGGGCCTTGCGGGTGGAGGTGCGGCATGACGAGCCAGTAGAGATCCACCCAGTGCACGAGGAGCATCCAGGCCGCGACGCGAGAGAGCGCCCGCGGGCTGCGCTTCAGGTCGCGCGAGAGGAGCAGGAAGAACGGGACGAAGAAGTGGAACACGGCCAGGAACGCGCCCACCCACCTCCACCCGCCGTCGATGCGGAGGATGTACCAGGGCACCTCCTCCGGCACGTTCGCGATCCAGATGAGCATGAACTGCGAGAAGGCCACGTAGGCCCAGAACGCCGTGAAGGCGAGGAGGAACTTCCCGAGCGAGTGGAAGTGCTCGGCGTTCATGTGGTGGCCGAACGCGGCGGGATCGCCGCGCGTGAGGGTGCTCGCGATGATGATGACCGCGAAGGCGGCCATGAAGCTGCCCGCGAACCAGTAGACGCCGAAGATGGTCGAGAAGAAGCGCGGGTCGAGCGACATCATCCAGTCGAACGACGCGAACGACAGCGTGAGGGCGAGGAACGGGAGGGAGCCCGCGCCCAGCCGGCGCTGCCACACCGTGAGCGTCACGCCGCCGGCGGAGTCCTGGCGGAGCGACCAGCTCCGCAGCAGGTGCGCGACCACGATCCAGAAGAGGAAGTAGATCGCCGCCCGGGCGAGGAAGAAGCCGCTGTTGAGGTACGGGTGCTTGTGGTGGATGGCGTGCGCCATCACCGGATCGAGCCCCTCCGGCGGCGCCACCCACACGAAGAGGTGCCGCATCCCGAGCGCGATCGGCACGAACAGCAGCACGAACAGCGGCAGCGTGGCGGGGACGGTCTCGACGAAGCGGCGCAGCACCACCGGCCAGCGCGCGTTCGAGGCGTGGAAGGCGCCGAGCAGGATGAGCGCCCCGAGCGCGATGCCGACCCAGTAGACGAACGCGACGAGGTAGGCGAACAGCGCCCGCTTCGGATCGAAGATGGCGCCGACGCCGGTGAGGCCCAGGCCGACGACCGCGGCGCCGAGCGCGGGGACCATGAGCCGCCTGCCTCCCTGGTACGGGGTGAGCGTCATCGCGTCTCCTGGTCGAGGCGCTCGCGCGCCTCCGGCGGGAGCTGCTCCAGCCTGGCGTTCTGCGAGAGCTGCAGCGCGCGCACGTAGGCGACCACCGCCCACCGCTCCTGCACCGTCAGCTCCGCCGCGTACGACGGCATGAGGCCGAACCCCTCGGTGATCACCTGGTAGATGTAGCCGTCCGCCACCTCGCGGTAGGCGTGCAGCGACGGCGGCTTGCGGAGCGACATGTTGAGCGCGAGCTGGCTCTCGCCGTCGCCCAGGACCCCGTGGCAGACGGCGCAGTGGACGTCGAACTTCGCGCGCCCGCGCGCCAGGACCTCGGCGGACGGCGGCAGCGGCGACACCGCCAGCGGCACGCCGTCCGGCCCGCGCCCCGTCGCGAGGGCGGGCTGCACGGGCGGGCGGTGCGGCACCGTGCCGGCGGGCGGCGCGCGCATCGCCAGGCCGTCCGGATAGTGCGGGCTGGCCTGGTAGGCCTTCACCTTGGGCTGATCCCACATCGGATCGAGCCGCGGGCAGGCGGCGAGGAGGAGCAGCAGCGGGGCGGCGAGGCGGATCCTCTTCATCTCACTTCGCCTCCGGGACGATGGACACGTGGCGCGCGCCCAGCCGCCGCAGCTCCTCGGCGAGCGGCTCGGCGTCCTTGCCGTCCACCTCGGCCGAGAGCCACAGCGCGTCGATGCTCGCCGAGCGGAACGCCTCCACCTCGAAGACCGGGTGGTGCGTGCGCGGGAAGCCGAAGTAGCCGCCGAGCAGCCCGAAGAAGATGGCGAGCGCGGCGAACAGCACGCCGAGCTCGAAGGTCACCGGGATGAAGGCCGGCGCGCTGTGCGGGGGGCGGTTGCCGACGTTGATGGGCCAGTCGAACGCGACCATGTACCACTGGATGAAGTAGCCGGTGGCCGCCCCCGTCACGCCGGCGATCAGCGCCACGAGCGGGACGGTGGAGCGCTTCAGCCCGAGCGCCTCGTCGGTGCCGTGGAGCGGGTAAGGGGAGTGGATGTCGAGCCTCGCCTCGCCGCGCGCGCGCAGCGTCCGCGCCGCGTCGAGGAGCGCGTGCTCGCGCTCGAACTCGCCGAGGACGTAGGCCCTCATGGCACCTCCTCCGGGTCCTCGACGTGCGCGCCGGGGGCGTCCGCCGGCGACTGGATGTGCACGCCCGGCCCGTGGTGCTCGAGCTCGCGCCGGAGCTCCTTCACCTCGAAGATCGGGATGGCGGGCAGGAACCTGAGGAAGAGCAGGAACAGGAGGCCGAAGGTCGCCATGGAGCCGAAGAGCAGGCCCCAGTCGACCCAGGTCGGCACGTACATGGCCCAGGAGGACGGGACGAAGTCGCGGGTGAGGGACACGGCGATGATGACGAACCGCTCCGCCCACATGCCGACGTTCACCAGGATGGCGACGACGAACAGCGCGACCTCGCTGCGCCGCATCGACGGGAACCAGAAGAGCTGGGGCGCGAGCACGTTGCAGACGAGCTGCATGTACCAGATGGGCGCGTAGGGCCCGGTCCAGCGGTTCAGGAACGCGAAGGCCTCGTACCCAGACCCGGAGTACCAGGCCATGAAGTGCTCCATCGCGTAGCCGTAGCTGACCATCAGCCCGGTCGCGAGGATCACCTTCGCCATGTTGTCGAGGTGACGCTCGGTGACGACGTGCTTGAAGCCGAGCACTCGGCGCGCCGGGATCATCAGCGTGATCACCATCGCGAACCCGCTGAAGATCGCGCCCGCCACGAAGTACGGCGGGAAGATCGTCGTGTGCCAGCCGGGCAGCTGCGAGATGGCGAAGTCGAAGGAGACGATGGTGTGGACGGAGACGACGAGCGGCGTGGACAGGCCGGCGAGGAGCAGGTAGCCGACGCGGTAGTGCTGCCAGTGGCGCGCCGACCCGCGCCAGCCGAAGCTCATGATCCCGTACACGATCCGGCGGGTGCGGCTCTTGGCGGCGTCGCGCAGGGTGGCGAGGTCCGGGATGAGCCCGAGGTACCAGAACAGGAAGGAGACCGTGCCGTAGGTCGAGATGGCGAACACGTCCCAGGGGAGCGCGCTCTTGAAGTTCGGCCAGATCTGGTTCGTCGAGGGGTACGGGATGAGCCACCAGAACAGCCAGGGGCGGCCGAGGTGGATGATGGGGTAGAGGCCCGCCATCGCCACCGCGAAGAGCGTCATCGCCTCCGCGAAGCGGTTGATGGAGGTGCGCCACCGCTGCTGGAAGAGCAGGAGGATCGCGCTGATGAGCGTGCCGGCGTGGCCGATGCCGATCCACCAGACGAAGTTGGTGATGTCGAAGGCCCAGGCGACCGGGATGTTGTTGCCCCAGGCGCCGATGCCCACGAACAGGGTCGTCCCCAGCGAGACGAGCCAGAAGCCCACCCCGCCGAGCAGCGCGACGAGCAGGACGACGAAGCCCTTGCGCGTCGGCTCGAGGACCGGCGCGAGCAGGCTCTCGGTGAGGGCGCGATCGTCGGGGCGGCCCACGAGGACCGGCGCACCCTCGAGCGCGTGGGCTTCTTCGAGCGTCTTCTGGGCGGTGCTCATGCGAGCTCGGGGTTCGGGTTGCGGAGCTTGACGAGGTAGGCGGTGCGCGGCCGGGTGCCGAGCTCGTGCAGCAGGTCGTACCGGCGGGCGTCCGCGTGCTTGCGCGAGACGCGCGACTGCGGGTCGTTGAGGTTGCCGAAGACGATCGCCTCCGCGGGGCACGCCTGCCCGCACGCGGGCACGACCTCGTCCGGGCCGATCTTCCGGCCGGCCACGCGGGCGTCGATGCGGGTGCGCTGGATGCGCTGGGTGCAGTAGGTGCACTTCTCCATCACGCCGCGGCTCCGGACGGTGACGTCCGGGTTCATGAGCATCTGCAGCGTGGGCGCCATCTCCCCTCGGTAATCGAGGTAGTTGAAGCGGCGCACCTTGTACGGACAGTTGTTCGAGCAGTACCGCGTGCCGACGCAGCGGTTGTAGACCATCTCGTTCAGGCCCTCGTCCGAGTGGACGGTGGCGTTCACGGGGCAGACGTACTCGCAGGGCGCCATCTCGCAGTGGACGCAGGCGAGCGGCTGGCTGACCGACCTGGGGTCGTCCGCCGGTCCCTCGAAGTAGCGGTCCACGCGGATCCAGTGCATCTCGCGGCTGCGGAGCACCTGCTCCTTGCCGACCACCGGGATGTTGTTCTCCGCCTGGCACGCCGCGGTGCACGCGCCGCAGCCGATGCAGCGCGACAGGTCGATCGACATCCCCCACTTGTAGGTCTCGCCGGAGTAGTCGACGGGCTGGAGGATGGTGGGCACCTCGCCGCGGTGCTCGTCGAGCTCCGGCTTCGCGTGGTCGAGCTCCCCGAGGTCGAGGGCGAGCGCGATCGCCCTCCCCTCCATGGAGAAGTGACCCTGGGTGACGGCGAGATCCGTCCGCTTGCCCGTCTTCTTCAGCTCCGCGCCGCCGGCGAACCAGGTCGCGTCGCTCGTGCGGAGCGCGTAGGCGTCGAAGCCGGCGCCGTGGCCCACCGGGCCGGCGGCCCGCTGGCCGTACCCGAGGGCGACGGTGACCGCCTCGTCGGCGTGGCCCGGGACGACCAGCACCGGCGCGACCACGCTGCGGCCGCCGCGGGAGAGCTCCACGAGGTCGCCGGAGGAGAGGCCGAGCCGCTGCGCGGTGGCCGGGGAGAGGTGCGCGGCGTTCTCCCAGGTGAGCTTGGTGATCGGGTCCGGCAGCTCCTGGAGCCAGGCGTTCTCGAGGTGCCGGCCGTCCCACACCTTGTAGTCGGGGGTGAACCCGAGCTCGATGCCGCCCGCGGGCGGGGGGAGCTTCCCGAGCGCCTCGGCCACGCGGCCCCCGTCGACCGACGCCTGCTCGGGCTGGCCGGCGCTCTCGGTGAGCAGGCCCGCCGCGAGCCACTCCTCCCAGGTCCGGTCGTACGGATCGGGGGGGCGCGGGCGGTTCGTGTCCGCCGGGTTCGCCGCCGCGGCCGGCCCGGAGAGCGGCAGCGGCGCGGGCGGCGCGCCGGAGCGGACGCGCCAGCCGTCGCGCACGAGGCGCCAGGCGCCGCGGTCGCCCTCCCCGACGAACGCGGCGAGCAGCTCGAGCTCGGTGGCGCTCTCGTGCAGCGGGGTGATGAGCGGCTGCACGATGGAGACGCTGCCGTCGCGGGCGCGGAGGTCTCCCCACGACTCCAGCGGGTGGCTCGCCGCCAGCTTCCAGCTCGCCGCGCGCACGGTCTCGTCGTCCCGCAGCGCGAGGACGAGGGTGTTCTTCGCCTTGCCGAACGCGGCGCGCAGGTCGAGGTCCGCGGGGGCGGTGTAGAGCGGGTTCCAGGCGGTGACGACGAGCGTGTCGACCTTGCCGGCCTGGAGCTCGCCGGCGAGCTCCGCGAGCGGCGCGGGGCCGACCTGCGCGTCGAGCAGCACCGGCGCGCGCCACTGCACCGTCGCGCCGGCGTTGCCGAGCGCCTCGTTCATGGCGGCGGCGAGCGCGTGCACCGCGGGCGGCTGCCGCGCGCCGGCGACGACGAGGGACCGGCCCCTGGCGCGGGCGAGGTCCTTCGCGATCGCCCGCGCCGCCTTCGCGTGCGGGCCGGCGGCGGGCGCCCCGAGCGCCTTCAGCGCCGCGAGCCCCTGCCCGGCGAGCTCCGCCGCCACCGCGCGCGCGAACGCGCCGACCTCGGCGCCGCGCATGCGCAGCCGGTGATCCGCCATGCCGCCGGTCACCGAGTGGCGCGGCTCCGCCACGTAGAGGCGGTTCATCCGCTCGCCCTCGCGCCGCGACGCGAACTCGCGCGCGTGGCGCAGGTGCTCGCCCTCGGTGGCGAGGAAGTCCGAGTCGAGCGAGAGGATCACGTCCGCCTTGGCGACCTCGTACGTCGCGTCGAGCGGGCGGCCGAAGGCGATCTCGGCGCCGCCGCGCTCCGCGCCGCCGGCGGCGGGCGACCACGCCACGAACCGCGCCTTCGGGAACCGCTCCAGGAGCCGCCGGCGCAGGTCTCCCAGCGTCGGCGAGCTGGTCGGCGCCACGAGGAACCTCAGCCGGGCCCCGCCGTCCTTGTCGTGCTCGCGCCCGAGCGCCGCGATCTCCTGCAGCAGCGCCGACCACGCGAGCGCGCGCCCCTGCTTCGTGAAGCCGCGCAGGCGCGCCGGGTCGTACAGCTCGAGCACGAGCCCCTGCCGGATGGCGTCCGTTCCCCCCAGGCTCGCGCGGTGGAGCTTGTTGCCCTCGATCTTCACCGGCCGGCCCTCGAAGGCCTGGACGACGAGGCCGACGGCGTAGCCCTCCTCGCTCGCGGCCGTCGCGTAGGCGACGGGGACGCTGGGCGTCACCCCGGCCGGCCCGCGCACGTAGGGTACGAGCTTCTCGCGGGGCGGCTTGCAGGCCTGGAGGCCCGCGAGCGCCACGGAGGCGCCCAGGATCTGGAGGAAGCCGCGGCGAGAGAACCCGTCGGGCGTCTCGGCGGCGCCCTCCGGGAACTCCCCGGCCTCGGCCTCCCCGCGCCCCTCGAGCTCCTCGATGCTCTTCCAGCGGCGCGTCTCGAGCGCCGTCTTCTGACCGTAGATGGGGAGGCCTAGCGATGGCATGTGTAGCAGCTCGTCCGGGGTTTCACGTCGTACTTCTTCGCCAGCTGCTTACCGAGCGCGACGCGGTCGCCCTCGGGTTCCCAGGTCATGTTCGTGATCTCCTCGAGCGGGCGGAGACGCGGGTAAGGGTCGCGGTGACAGTCGAGGCACCAGCCCATCGTGAGCGGGGCGACCTGCTCGATCGCCGGCATCAGATCGACCCGCCCGTGGCACTCGACGCAGCCGACGCCCTTGTTCACGTGGATGGCGTGGTTGAAGTAGACGAAGTCCGGCACGCGGTGGACGCGCACCCACTCGATGGGCTTGTTCGCGAACCAGCTCGCCCGGACCAGGTCGAGGAGCGGGCTCTTGTTCCAGACCTGCGAGTGGCAGTTCAGGCAGAGCTCGGTGGGCGGGATCCCGGCGCTCGCCGCCCGCTCGACCGTGGTGTGGCAGTAGCGGCAGTCGATGAGGTCGTCCTGCACGTGGTGGCGGTGGTCGAACTGCACCGGTTGGCCGACCTGCTTCGCCTGGCCCGTGCCGGCCGGGATGCGGGCGAAGATCATCAGCGCCCCCACCGTCCCGGCGGCGCCGGCCACGACGATCGCGATGACGAGACGGAAGATGCCGTTGGATCTGGGAGAGAAGAGTGCGCTCATCGCTGTTTGCGCGGCCCCCGTGGACGGCGTGCAGGTGCTGCCGGGCCCGCGTCGGGGCGTAAATTGTCTTGGATCAAGGATCGACGGAAGGTCTCGGAAGGGGCGAGGGGCTCGGGTTCTTGCTCGGCGGACTGCCCGCGCGTGACCCGGCGTCCCCGTCCATGCGCGGTCGGGCGGTCGTAACGGTCGTCGGTCACGCGCATGAGGCGCGCTGGGCGCGCGAGGCGCGGACGGTCGCGGCGGCGACGCGGTGCTTGTTCCATCGACGGCTCCGGGTTACGACCCACCCCACATGGACGCCCACGACACCGAGCTCCTCGAACGCGCCCGCGCGGGCGACCGGCGGGCGCTGGAGGCGCTCCTGGCACGGCATCAACGGAGCGTGTACCGCTTCGGCCTGAAGATGTGCCGTGACGAGGAGGACGCAAAGGATATTTTGCAGGAGACCCTGCTGGCGGTCGCACGGAACGTGAAAGACTTCCGCGGCGCCTCCTCCGTGTCGACGTGGCTCTACACGATCGCGCGGAGCTTCTGCATCAAGAAGCGGCGGCGCTCCAAGTTCGCCCCGGAGCAGGAGGAGTCGCTCGACGCGCGCGAGCCGGGAGAGGCGGCGCTGCAGATCGTCGACCCCGGTCGACCGCCCGACGACGCGCTCGCCGGTCGCCAGATCGAGGTCGCGCTCGAGCAGGCCATCGGCTCCCTCGATCCCATGTACCGCGAGGTGCTCGTCCTGCGGGACGTCGAGGGGCTCACCGCGCCCGAGGTGGCGGAGGTGATGGGACTGTCCGTCGAGGCGGTGAAGAGCCGCCTGCATCGCGCGCGGGTGGCGGTGCGCGCGGCCGTGGCGCCCCTCCTCGGGATCCCGGGTGCGGAGGCCCCCGCGCCCGCCCCCGCGACGCCGGCGGCGGAGCCCTGCCCGGACATCGTCGAGCTGTTCTCGAAGCACCTCGAGGGCGAGATCAGCGCCACGCTGTGCGCCGACATGGAGCGTCACCTCGCCCGCTGCCCGGCGTGCGACGCGCGCTGCCAGTCGCTCCAGAGGACGCTCGCGCTCTGCAAGGCCGCCCCGCTCCCGGAGGTCCCGGCGCACGTCCAGTCGTCCATCCGGGAGGCGCTGAAGGAGTTCGTCGCGCTCCGCAGCTAGGGGGGAGCTCAGACCGAGCGGGGCTCCGCTCTAGGCATCCACTCGAAGGACGTCATCCTTTGCCGGGATCGCCCTCCCACCCCATCTTCGGGTTCGGGAGGTGAGGGGATGCTCAAGGGAACGCTACTCGCGACGGCGCTCGCCGTCGCGGGCCCGGCGCTGGGACAGTCCGGGACGACGTACCAGCAACCGTACACGCCGCCGCAGCAGCAGCCACCGCCGGCGCAGCAGCCGCCATCGCAGCAGCAGCCGCCCGCGCAGGGAGGGACCACCGCCGCTCCCGGCGGCGCCTCGCAGCAGGTGGTCGTGACCCCGCCGAGCGGCCAGCCGGGGACGACCACGGCGCCGCCGCCGTCCTCGACGACGGTGGTGACTCCGCCGCCTGCCGCCGGAACCGAGACGCAGGTGATCGTCGAGCGGCGTGAGCGGCCGAACCCGATGGCCACCGTCGCGACCGATGCGGCGTACGGCGGGGTCGCCGGATTGCTCGTGGGCACGGGCGTGTCGCTCATCAACGAGTGGGACGACTGGCAGCGCGACATGATGATCGGCGCCGGCGCGGGGCTGCTCGTCGGCGCCGCGGTGGGCGTGATCCACGCGACCTACGAGGCCCGCGAGGCGGACCGTCGCGAGCGGCGCGTGGCGTTCCGCGACGGGCTCGGCACGACCGACCGCGACCCGGTCGTCAGCGCCCCCACCTACGTGGGCTGGGCGGGGAGGTTCTAGCGGCTCCAGCGCTCTCGCCGGAGGGGCGCGCGCCGCTCCTCCGGCGAGAATTTCGCCCTCCTCCGCACTACACTCGGCGCGTGGCGATCTACCGGCTCCCGCGCGAGGTGTCGTTCCCGGATCCCGACCTGGCGGAGCCCGATGGGCTGCTCGCGGTCGGCGGGGACCTCTCGCCGGAGCGGCTCCTCACCGCGTACGCGGCGGGCATCTTCCCCTGGTACGGCGAGGACACGCCCATCCTCTGGTGGTCGCCCGACCCTCGCCTCGTCCTCGAGCCGGAGCGGCTGCACGTGTCCGCTTCCCTCGCCCGCACCATCCGGCGGGGCCGGTACCGCGTCACGGCGGACCGCGCGTTCGAGGACGTCGTCCGGCGCTGCGCGGGCCGCGCGCGACCGGGCCAGGACGGCACCTGGATCGTGCCGGAGATGATCGACGCCTACGTGCGGCTGCACCGGCTCGGCTTCGCCCACTCCTTCGAGGCGTGGGAGGGCGAGGCGCTCGCCGGCGGCCTCTACGGGGTCTCGCTCGGGGGGGCGTTCTTCGGCGAGTCGATGTTCGCCGATCGCCCCGACGCCTCGAAGGTCGCCTTCGTCCGCTCCGTCGAGTGGCTCGCGCGCTGGGACGTCCGGCTCATCGACTGCCAGGTCCGCACCGAGCACCTCGCGCGCTTCGGCGCGCGCGAGATCCCGCGCGCCGAGTTCCTCGCGCGGCTGGGGCGCGCCCTCGACCGGCCGACGCTGCGCGGCCGCTGGGATCTCGACGCCGGCGATCGTCCGGCCGGCGCCTGATGGCCATGCCCGCCCGCGAGCAGCGCGCCGCCGTCGCCGGCGTACGGAGGGCCGCCGCGCCAGCTCCCGGACGACCGGGCGCTGCCTCGCCGGTCCGGGCCACGGCCGCGGGCGAACCGCGCAGGACCGGCCCCGCCAGGGGGCATGCGCGCCCCGCGGGCGCAGGCCGGACGGCGACACCGCGACGCGTCCCGGCGGCGGAGGGCGGCGTGCGCGGGGTCGAGAGCGTACGCTTAGAATGTGAGCCCATGGCAGAGCGGTCCCGCCCCGGGGGCGACACGGACGTCGTCGTCCCCCGGACGAAGGCGGAGAAGGAGACGAAGCGGCCGTCGCTGTTCCGCGTGCTGCTGCACAACGACGACTACACCACCCAGGAGTTCGTGGACTGGGTGCTCGTGACGGTCTTCCACCACGATCCCGAGAGCGCGCACCGGATCATGCTGCACGTTCACATGCACGGGGTCGGCCTGGCCGGTATCTATCCCTTCGAGATCGCCGAGACGAAGGCGGAGAAGACGATGGCGCTCGCGCGCGAGGCGGAGTACCCGCTCCTCGTGACGGTCGAGCCGGAGTAGGCATGGTGACGGTGTCGAAGGAGCTACAGCAGACGCTGCAGGCGGCGGTCGCGGAGGCGCGGCGGCGGCGGCACGAGTACGTCACGCTCGAGCACCTCCTCCACGCGATGACGCACGACAAGATCGCGTCCGAGGTGCTGCTCGCGTGCGGCGCGGATCTGAAGCTGCTCGAGCGCGAGCTCGAGGAGTACCTCGACCGCACCCTCGAGTCGCTCGGGACGGCGCAGGACCCGGAGCAGACGGCCGCCTTCCAGCGCGTGCTGCAGCGGGCGGCCTGGCACGTCCAGGGCTCCGGGCGCACCGAGCTGAACGCCGGGGACGTCCTCGTGGCGATCACGCGCGAGCGCGGCTCGCACGCCGTCTACCTGCTCGAGAAGCAGGGCGTGAGGCGGCTCGACATCCTCCAGTACATCTCGCACGGGATCGGCAAGGAGGGCGGCGGCGAGGACGAGCCGCAGGAGGACGGCGGCGACGAGGGCGGCGGCCCCCGCACGGTGAAGGATCCGTTCAAGACCTTCACCGTCAACCTGAACGAGCGCGCCGCCCAGGGGCTCATCGATCCGCTCATCGGCCGCGACCTCGAGATCGAGCGGACCATCCAGGTGCTGTGCCGCCGGCGCAAGAACAACCCCGTCTTCGTGGGCGAGCCCGGCGTGGGCAAGACCGCCATCGTGGAAGGGCTCGCGCTGCGCATCCACGAGAAGAAGGTCCCCGCGGTCCTCGAGAAGGCGGCCATCTACTCGCTCGACATGGGCGCGCTGCTCGCCGGGACCAAGTTCCGCGGCGAGTTCGAGCAGCGGCTCAAGGGCGTCATCGCCGGCGTCAAGAAGACGCCGAACGCGATCCTCTTCATCGACGAGATCCACACCATCGTCGGCGCCGGGGCGACCACCGGCTCCTCGATGGACGCCTCGAACCTCCTCAAGCCCGCGCTCGCGTCCGGCGAGCTGCGCTGCATCGGCTCGACCACCTTCCACGACTACAAGCAGACGTTCGAGCGCGATCACGCGCTGGCGCGCCGCTTCCAGAAGATCGAGGTCCACGAGCCGAGCGTCGACGACACCATCCGCATCCTGCGCGGGCTGAAGAAGGTCTACGAGGAGCACCACGGCGTGGTGTTCACGCCCCGCTCGCTGCGCGCCGCCGCGGAGCTGTCGGCGAAGCACATCAACGACCGGCAGCTGCCGGACAAGGCCATCGACGTCCTCGACGAGGCCGGCGCGCGGGACCGCATGCGCGCGGAGGGGCGCCGGCGCCACCGCGTCACCGCGCGCGACGTCGAGCGGGTCGTCGCCAAGATCGCGAAGATCCCGGAGCGCACCGTCTCCGCGGACGACGAGGTGCAGCTCAGGAACCTCGAGCCCGAGCTCAAGAAGGTCATCTTCGGCCAGAACGCCGCGGTGGAGGCCATCGTCTCGGCGATCAAGCTCTCCCGCTCCGGGCTGGGCTCGCCCGAGCGGCCCATCGGCAACTTCCTGTTCTCCGGCCCCACCGGCGTCGGGAAGACCGAGCTCGCGAAGCAGCTCGCGCGGATCCTCGGCGTCGAGTTCCTCCGCTTCGACATGACGGAGTACCAGGAGAAGCACACCGTCTCGCGGCTCATCGGCGCGCCCCCCGGGTACGTCGGGTTCGATCAGGGCGGGCTCCTCACCGACGCCATCCGCAAGACGCCCTACGCCGTGCTCCTCCTCGACGAGATCGAGAAGGCCCACCCGGACATCTTCAACCTGCTGCTGCAGGTCATGGATCACGCGACGCTCACCGACAACAACGGCCGCAAGGCGGACTTCCGCCACGTGATCCTCGTCCTGACGACGAACGCGGGCGCGCAGGAGCTCTCCGCGCGCCGCGTCGGCTTCGGCTCGGACGTGTCGGACCCAGGCAACGCGCGGAACGCGATCGAGCGCACCTTCAGCCCGGAATTCCGCAACCGGCTCGACGCGTGGGTCGCGTTCGACTCGCTGCCGCCCGAGGTGATCGCGCGGGTCGTGGACAAGATGGTGAAGGAGCTCGAGGCTCAGCTGGCCGAGCGCAAGGTGCGCATCGAGCTCACGCCCGCCGGGCGCGCGTGGCTCGCCGAGCACGGGTTCGACCGGAAGATGGGCGCCCGGCCGATGGCGCGGCTCATCCAGAACGAGGTGAAGAAGCCGCTCGCCGAGAAGATCCTGTTCGGCGAGCTGCACGACGGCGGCACGGTCCGGGTCGAGGTGGAGCCGGACGGGGCGAAGCTCAAGCTGGTCGTCGCGGCCGCGGTTCCGCCGGCCCCGAAGATCCCGGAGCCCGAGCCGGCCTGATGGCCGTGGCCGCTCGCGTCGAACCGGCTCGCTCGCGGTTCGTACACAGGCTCACCGCGAGCGGCATTCCGTGATCCGCTCGCCCCTGACCCCTCGACAGGCTCGGGGGGAAGGGCGAGCGGGAAGGCTCGACCGGAGTGATCACGGCCATGAGCTCGGCGCGCACGTCGATCGGAGAGCGGAGCGAGGTCAGGCGGCGCGGCGGCCGGGGGCGAGCAACGCCCGCGCGGCCGCCTGCTCCTCCAGCCGGAAGAAGCCGATGGCGGCCTGGAGCGCCGCGGCGCGATCGTCGAGATCGCGCGCGGTGGCCTCGATCTCCTGCGCCGCGCCGGCCGTGTGCTGGACGCCTGCGCTGAGCCCCTGCACGGCCCCGCTGATCTGCGCGGCCCCGGTGGCGAGCGCGCGCGTCGAGGCCGCCACCTCCCGGACCTGCTGCGCCGTGCGCCGGATGTCCGGCACGAGCGCGCCGAGCACCGCCCCCGCCCGCTCCGCGACGGCCACCGTCGAGCCGGAGAGCTCGCCTATCTCCATCGCCGCGCCGCGGCTGCGCTCGGCGAGCGATCTCACCTCGGCGGCGACGACCGCGAAGCCCTTGCCGTGCTCGCCGGCGCGCGCCGCCTCGATGGCGGCGTTCAGCGCGAGCAGGTTCGTCTGGTACGCGATCTCCTCGATGATCCCGATCTTCTCGGCGATCTGGCGCATCGCCCCGACCGCCTCCGCGACGGCCCGGCCGCCCTCCTCCGCGGCGGAGGCCGACGCGAGCGCCGCCTTCTCCACCTCGTCGGCGTCCCGCGCGGTCGCGGTGATGGTCGCGGAGATCTCCTCGACGGACGCCGCGGCCTCCTCGGCGGCGGCGGCCTGCTCGGAGGTGGTACGCGAGATGAGCTCGGCGCCGCCGCGCAGCTTGTCGCTCCCCGCCGCCACCCCCCCCGCCGCGTCGCGGACCTCCCCCACCGCGCCGCGCAGCTGGCCGGCCGTGTCGCGCATGGCGGAGAGCACCTGGCCCGCCTCGTCGGCCCCCGGCGCGTCGATCTCGACGGTGAGGTCCCCGGAGGCCATCCGCGCGGAGACGGCGGCGGCCTCGCGCAGCGCGACCAGGCTGCGGCGGAGGGAGGCGTAGAGGAGCCCGCCCGCGAGCGCCATCATCGCCGCGAAGAGGGCGATGGTGATCCACCCGTCGCGCACCGCGGCGGCGTGCAGCGCGGTCGCGTCGCGGAAGAAGAACAGGACGCCGGCGACCGTCCCCTCCGCGTCTCGCAGCGGCCCGATCCCCGCCACGTACCAGGCGTCGCCGCGCCGGAAGAGCCGGGCCACCGGCGCCTCGAGCCCGTCGCCGAGCCCGACGACCGCGCCGAGCTCGTGCGCCAGGGCGCGATCGGTCGCCTCGAGCACCTGGAACTCGCCGACCACCTCCTTCGACGCGGGCTCGGCCCCCTTCGCGCGCAGGTAGTCGGAGCGCAGGAACAGCGCGACCTCCTCGCCGGTGACGCGCTTCGTCTGCGCGAAGAGGTGATCGATCTCCTCGGCGACCTCGAGGTAGCCGACCTGCGCCCCGCCGAGCGACACCGGCCGGACGCTCCGCAGCGAGAAGAAGTTCTTGCCGAGCTCGATCCCGTGGGCGTTGCGGCCCGTCCTCGCCGCGGCCAGGTACGTCGCGCGCTTCAGCACGTCGTCCCGCTGCTCGGGCTTGTGGACGCGCAGGAAGACGCGGCCCTCGGGCTCGATGAAGTACATGTGCGTGATCGCGTTCTTCGCCTTCAGCTCCTGGAAGAGCGGCGTCGCCGCCGCGAGCGTCGCGTCGCGGTCTCCCGCCGCGAACGGCGCGAGCAGCCGCTCGGCCTGGGACAGCACGGTCAGCGCGCGAGAGAGCCCCTCCGCGTCGGCCTCGACCGCCGCCTCGAACGCGGCCACGTTGGCGAGCATCTCGCCGGACGCGGCGTCGAGCAGCTGCCGCTCCCGCGCCGTGCGCGTCACGTACGCGGTGAGCGCCACGGTGAGCGAGAGGACGGCGACGAGCGAGATGACGAACCGGTTGCTGAGGGATGCGGAACGCGCCACGAGGACCTCCCAAATGGGTAGCGGGAGTGTCTCATCCGGTATGGCAGGCGGCCAACCGACGGCTCGCCCCGTGAGCCGGGGATGCGGGGTTGGACGACATCGGCGCCGCGACATTTTGCCGCAGCCGCGGGAGGCCGGCCGTCGCTGCTGACGCCGTCCTCGGGTACAACCCCGCCGTGCAGCGCCTGCCGATCGACGAAATCCTGCCCGACGCCCTGGCCGCGCTCGGGGCGGCGCCTTCCCTCGTCATCGAGGCCCCGCCCGGCGCGGGCAAGACGACGCGGGTGCCCCCCGCGATCCTGGCCGGCGGGTTGGCGGGCGCGGGCGAGGTGGTGGTGCTCGAGCCCAGGCGGCTGGCGGCGCGGCTGGCCGCGCGGCGGGTGGCAGAGGAGCTGGGCGAGCGCGTCGGCGAGACGGTCGGCTATCAGGTCCGCTTCGAGGAGGTGGCCGGACCGCGCACGCGGCTGCGCTTCGTGACGGAGGGCCTCCTCACCCGCCGGCTCCTCGCCGAGCCCCTGCTCCCGGGCGTGGGCGCGGTGGTGCTCGACGAGCTCCACGAGCGGCACCTCCAGGGGGACCTCGCGCTCGCGCTGCTCCGGCGCCTGCAGCGGACCACCCGCCCCGACCTGAAGCTCGTCGCGATGTCCGCGACGCTCGACGCGGCGCCGGTGGCGCGGTTCCTCGGCGCGGCCTCGCTCCGCTCCGAGGGCCGGCGCTTC
The DNA here is from genome assembly GCF_000017505.1 of Anaeromyxobacter sp. Fw109-5. NCBI lineage: Bacteria > Pseudomonadati > Myxococcota > Myxococcia > Myxococcales > Anaeromyxobacteraceae > Anaeromyxobacter > Anaeromyxobacter sp. Fw109-5. Next base: position 945,890 of record NC_009675.1, on the reverse strand, counting down.
GAGGTGGCCGTCGAGTACCTGTCGCCCGAGGAGGCCGCGCGGCCGGACGCGCGCCTCGAGGAGCTGGTCTCGCGCGCCGTGCGGCGGCTGCACCGTGAAGGGCTCGACGGCGACGTGCTCGTGTTCCTTCCCGGCGCCGCGGAGATCCGGCGAGCGCGGGAGGCGCTCTCCGAGTGGGCCGCCGCGACGGCGGTCGACCTGCTCCCGCTGCACGGCGACCTGCCCCCCGAGGAGCAGGACCGCGCGGTGCGCGCGGGGGCGCGTCGCAAGGTGATCCTGTCGACCAACGTCGCGGAGACCTCCGTGACGATCGAGGGCGTCGTGGCGGTGGTGGACTCCGGGCTCGCGCGCGTCGCGTCGCACTCGCCGTGGTCCGGCCTCCCGACGCTCGAGGTGCGGAAGGTGAGCCGCGCCTCCGCCGCCCAGCGCGCCGGCCGCGCCGGGCGCACCCGCCCCGGCCGCGCGCTGCGCCTCTACACGCGCCACGATCACGACACCCGCCCCGAGTTCGAGGTGCCGGAGATCCTCCGCGAGGATCTCGCGGAGACGCTCCTCGCCGCCTCGGCCCTGGAGGCCGGCGGCCGGATCGACTGGCTCGAGCCGCCGCCGCCCGCCGCCCTCGAGGTGGCGCGCGCGCTGCTGCTCCGGCTCGGCGCCCTCGATCGCGGCGGCGCGATCACCGGGCTCGGCCGCCGCATGCTCCGCCTGCCCGTCCACCCGCGCCTCGCGCGCCTCGCCCTCGAGGCGGCCGCGCGCGGCGCGCCGGACGGCGGTGCGCTCCTCGCCGCCCTCCTCGGCGAGCGCGAGCTCCGCGATCGGCGCGCCCTCGACGGCGGCGCGCTGCCGCCGACCGGCCCCTCCGACCTGCTCGAGCTCGCGCACGCGTTCGAGGAGGCGGCGCGCGCGCGGTTCGAGCCCGAGCGGCTCCGGCGGATGGGGCTCAACCCCGGCGCGGTCCAGGCGGTCGAGCGCAGCCGGAGGCAGCTCCAGCGGCTGGTGAGGACCGCGACGACCTCGACCGCGACCCCGACCGCGCATCTCTCGCCCGCTCATCCCGAGCGTAGCTCCGCCGCGGAGGCGGCGGAGCGGAGTCGAGGGACGACCTCGATCCCGACCTCGACCGCGACCCTCCTCCCCGGCACCACGCCCGCGGAGCACGCGCTCCTGCTCGCCACGCTCGCCGCCTACCCGGACCGCGTCGCGCGGCGGCGCGCGCCGGGGTCGGACGAGGTGGTCCTCGTGGGCGGCGGCAGCGCGCGGCTGGACGCCGCGAGCGTGGTGCGGGAGGCGGCGCTCCTCGTCGCCGTGGACGCGGAGGAGCGGCGCGGCGACCGGCGCGTTCCCGGCGCGCGCGCGGCCGAGGCCCGCGTCCGCATCGCCAGCGGCGTGACGGAGGAGATGCTCCTCGATCTGTTCCCCGACGCGCTCCGCTACGAGGAGGCGGTGCAGTGGAACGCTGCTGCCGAGCGCGTGGAGGCGACCGAGCGGCTCGTGTACGAGGATCTCGTGCTGGAGGAGTCGCGCGCGCCGCGCGCCGACCCGGAGAAGGTCGCGGCCCTGCTCGCCTCCGAGGCGCTCGCGCGTGGCCCCCGCGCGTTCGCGCCGGAGGGCGCGCTCGACCGGGTCGTCGCGCGGATCGCCTTCGCGGCCGCCCACGCGCCGGACTCCGGGCTCGTCGCGCCCACCGACGAGGAGCTCGCGGCGGCGCTGCGCGAGCTGTGCGCCGGCCGGAGGAGCTTCGCCGAGCTGCGGGAGGCGGACCTGCCGAGCGCGCTCCTCGCGCGGCTCGACCCCAGGGCGCGCGCGGCGCTCGAGCGGCTCGCGCCCGAGCGCGTCACCCTGCCCGGCGGCCGCACCACGCGCGTCCACTACGAGACCGGCAAGCCGCCGTGGATCGAGAGCCGGCTGCAGGACTTCTTCGGCCTGGCCCAGGGGCCGGCGCTCGCCGGCGGCAAGGTGCCGCTCGTGCTGCACCTGCTCGCGCCGAACCAGCGCGCCGTGCAGGTGACGACCGACCTCGCGGGCTTCTGGGAGCGCCACTACCCGGCCCTGCGCCGCGAGCTCGGCCGCCGGTACCCGCGCCACGCCTGGCCGGAGGACCCCCGCAGCGCCACGCCGCCGCCGGCGCGCCGGTAGACGACCTCCGGTCCCGGGGGCTTGGCCACCCCGGCTCGGGGCCCGCATCTTCCGGATGTGACCTCCCGACGAAGGCTCCCGCCCTACCGCCCGCAGCTCGCGCTCCTCGTCTCCGGGGCGCCCGAGGGTGCCGCGTGGGTGCACGAGGTGAAGTACGACGGGTACCGGATCGGCTGCGCGGTCGACGGCGGCGAGGTCACGCTCTGGAGCCGCCGCGGCAAGGACTGGACGGCGCAGTTCCCGGAGGTCGCCTCCTCGGCGCGGCGGCTGAAGGTCCGGTCGGCGCTCCTCGACGGCGAGGTGGCGGCCGTGCTGCCGGACGGACGCACGAGCTTCCAGGCGCTGCAGAACGCCTTCCACGGGGGACGCCGCGACCTCGTCTACTTCGCGTTCGACCTGCTCCACCTGGACGGCGAGGACCTCACCTCCCGCCCGCTCCTCGAGCGGAAGGCCGCGCTCGCGGGGCTCCTGGGCGACGGCGGCGTCGTCCGGTACGCGCCGCACTTCGAGGGACGCGGGCCCGACGTCCACCGCGAGGCGTGCAAGCTCGGGATGGAGGGCATCGTCTCGAAGCGCTCCGACCTGCCCTACCGCGCGGGCCGCAACGCGACCTGGGTGAAGACGAAGTGCGTGCTGCGGCAGGAGCTCGTCATCGGCGGCTTCACCGATCCCGAGGGCGCGGCGCGCGACGCCATCGGCGCGTTGCTCGTCGGCTACCGGGAGGGCGGCGCGCTCAGGTTCGCGGGCAAGGTCGGGACCGGCTTCACGAACGCCAGCGCTCGCGCGCTCCGCGAGCGGCTCGCCGGCCTTCCGACCGACTCGAGCCCGTTCACGCCGCGGCCGAGCGGCTGGCTCGGCCGCAACGCGCACTGGGTCCGGCCCGAGCTCGTGTGCGAGGTCGCCTTCACCGAGTGGACGGCGGACGGGAAGATCCGCCACCCGTCGTTCCAGGGGCTCCGCGAGGACAAGCGCCCCGAGGACGTCGTACGCGAGCGGGCGGCCGGGGGCGCGACCTCGACCGCCACCTCGACCGCGACCCCGACGGAGAAGCGCGTGCCCCGGCGCTCGCGCTCGCCCGGGGCGGGCGAGGCCGAGGAGATCGGCGGCGTGCGCATCTCCAGCCCCGCCCGCGTGATGTACCCGGACCTCGGCGTCACGAAGCGGGACCTCGCCCGCTACTACGAGGCGGTCGCGGACGCGATGGTGCCGCACCTCGCGGGGCGACCGCTCACGCTGGTGCATTGCCCGGACGGGCTCGCCGGCGAGTGCCGCTACATGAAGCACTCGAAGCTCTGGGCACCGGACGCCGTGCGCCGCGTCCGCATCCCGGAGCGGACGAAGCTCGGAGAGTACCTCGTCGTGGACGACGCCCGGGCGCTCCTCTCGATCGTCCAGATGGACGTCCTCGAGCTGCACACCTGGAGCTCGACGGTCGACCGGCTGGAGGAGCCCGACCGGCTGGTGCTCGATCTCGACCCGGGGCCCGCGGTGGGCTGGGCGGAGGTGGTTCGCGCGGCGCGGCTGCTGCGCGACGCGCTCGCCGCCCTGGGGCTCGGCGCCTTCGTCAAGACCACGGGCGGCGCGGGGCTGCACGTCGTCGCGCCGCTCGTGCCCGAGCGCCCGTGGAGCGAGTGCCTGGCGTTCGCGCGCGGGCTCGCCACGACGCTCGCGCGGCACGACCCCTCCCGGTTCACGGTCGCCTACGCGAAGGCGGGCCGCGAGCGGAAGATCCTGCTCGACTACCTGCGCAACAACCGCACGAACACCTCCATCGCGGCGTTCTCCACGCGCGCGCGCCCAGCCGCGACCGTGGCCGTGCCGCTCGCCTGGGACGAGCTCTCCCCCCGCGCGCCGCCCGACCGCCACACGCTCCGGACCGTGCCGCGGCGGCTCGCGCGGCTCCGGGCCGATCCCTGGGCGGGATACGACCGGGCGCGGCGCTCGCTCGCACGCAGCCGGCTCGACGCGGTCGGGGCGTCGCCCGCGCCGTGAGGCCCGGCGCGACTACATTCCGCGCATGGGTCGCGTCCGCGTCGGCACGAGCGGGTACCAGTACCGACACTGGCGTGGCGTCCTCTATCCGGAGGGGCTGCCCCAGCGTGAGTGGCTCCCCCACTACGCGCGCTTCTTCGACACCGTCGAGATGAACGCCACCTTCTACCGGCTGCCCACGGTGGAGGCGGTGGAGCGCTGGCGCTCGAGCGTGCCGCGCGGGTTCACCTTCGCCGTGAAGGGGAGCCGCTACCTCACGCACCTCAAGCGGCTGCTCGACGCGGAGGCGGGGCTCGACCGCTTCTACGATCCGGTCGCGCACTTCGGGCCGAAGCTCGGCCCCGTCCTCTGGCAGCTCCCGCCGCACATGAAGCCCGACCTCGCGCGCCTCGATCGGTTCCTCGCCCACCTGCCGGCCGGGCGCCACGCCGTCGAGTTCCGCCACGAGGGCTGGTACACGGAGGAGACCTGCGCGGTGCTCGACCGCCACGGCGCCGTCTTCTGCGAGCACGACAACCTGCGCCGCCCGCCGCCGCGGCTCACCGGCGGCTTCCGCTACGTCCGCTTCCACGGCACGACGGGGCGTTACTCGGGGCGCTACGGGGTCGAGGCGCTCCGGCCGTTCGCCGCGGAGCTCCTCGCCTGGGCGGTCCGGGGCGGCGACGCCTTCGTCTACTTCAACAACGACCTCGGCGGCCACGCGGTGCACGACGCCCTGTCGCTGCTCGCCCTGCTCGGCGTGGAGCGGCCCTCGCCCTCGGCGCACGCGCCGTAGGTCCAGCGGCGGAGGTCGGCGGACGGGGAGCGCCGAGGCGCCGCGACTCGTCCTCAGATCTCGAGCAGGATCCGCTCCGGGTCCTCGATCGCGTTCTTCACCGCGATGAGGAACTGCACCGCCTCGCGCCCGTCGACGATGCGGTGATCGTAGGAGAGCGCGACGTACATCATCGGCCGCGCCGCGATCTGGTCGCCCGCCGTCACCACCGCGCGCTTCTCGATCTTGTGGAGGCCGAGGATCCCGGACTGCGGCGGGTTCAGGATGGGCGTGGAGAGGAGCGAGCCGTAGATGCCGCCGTTCGAGATGGTGAAGGTCCCCCCGGCGAGGTCGTCCATGGTGATGCGGTTGTCGCGGGCCTTCTTCGCGAGCTCGCCGATCCGCTTCTCGACCTCCGCGAAGGAGAGCGCGTCCGCGTCGCGCACGATGGGCACGACGAGCCCCTTGCCGCCGCCCACGGCGACCCCGATGTCGTAGTGATCCTTGTAGACGATGTCGGTGCCGCGCACCTCGGCGTTCACCACGGGGAACGCGCGCAGCGCCTCGACCGCCGCCTTCACGAAGAACGACATGAACCCGAGCTTCACGCCGTGCTTCGCGAGGAACGCCTCCCCGTGCCGCTCGCGCACCTCGAGGACGCGCGACATGTCGACCTCGTTGAAGGTGGTCAGGATGGCCGCGGTCTGCTGCGCCTCGACGAGCCGGCGCGCGACGGTGCGGCGCAGCGAGGTCATCGCGACCAGCCGCTCGCGCGCGGTCGCGCCATCGGGCCGCGCCGCCGGCTGGGGCGCCGGCGCCGGGGCGCGCGCCTCGGCGGGCCGCTCCAGCGCGCGGACCACGTCCTCCTTGCGCACCTGACCGCCGGGACCGGACCCGGCGACCGCGCCTGCCTCGAGGCCGTGCTCGGCCATGAGCCGGCGCGCGCTCGGCGGCGCCCGCCGCGCGGCCGCCCCTCCGCCCGGGGTTGGCGCCGGGGCGGAGGCCGCGCCCCGCGGCCCGGAGGCCTCGGGCGCGACGGGAGCCGGCGGCGTGGGCTGGGGCGGCGGAGACTCCGGGCGCGCGGCGGGCACGAGGCCGCCGGGCGTCGGGCCCGAGCCGAGCGGGGAGACCGCGACGCTCGCCCCCGCCGCGCCCTCCTCGATGTCGGCGATCGCCTCGCCCACCGCGACCGTGTCGCCCGTGCGCTTCAGCACCCGCCGCAGCACGCCCGCCGCGGGCGCCGGCACCGCCACCGTGGCCTTCTCGCTCTCCACCTCCACGAGCGGCTCGTCCACCTGGACGCTCTCGCCCTCGCTCTTCAGCCACGCTCCGATGGTGGCCTGCGTCACCGACTCGCCGAGAGACGGGACCTTCAGCTGGATCGACATGTCGTCAGCGCTCCTGGGCGGCCGCGCGGTCGGCGCGGATCCGCGAGACGGGCTCTCCGAGGGCCTCGCGCACGAGCTGTTCCTGCTCGAGGCGGTGGCGCGTCGCCGATCCCGCGGCCGGGCTCGCGGACGGCGCGCGCGCGACGAGGGCGACGCGCGACGGCAGCCTCGGAGCGAGGTGGGCGTTCACGTAGTCCCAGGCACCCATGTTCGACGGCTCCTCCTGCGCCCAGACGATCTCGACCCCGGGGCGGAGGCGCGCGATCGACGCGCGGACCGACTCCACGTCGAGCGGATAGAGCTGCTCCAGCCGCACGATGGCCGCGTGCCGCGCGCCCTGCGCTGTCCGCGCGCCGGCGAGGTCGTAGTAGAGCTTGCCCGAGCACAGGACGACGCGGGTCGTCTCCGTTGGGTCGGCGGACTCGTCGTCGATGACTGGCTGGAAACGCTCGCGCGCGAGCAGGTCCAGCGGCGAGACGACCTGCGGGTGGCGCAGGAGGCTCTTCGGGGACATCACCACGAGCGGCTTGCGGAAGGGCGAGCGCACCTGCCGGCGCAGCGCGTGGAAGTACTGGGCGGGCGTGGTGAGGTTCACCACGCGCCAGTTGTCGTCCACCGACAGCTCCAGGAAGCGCTCCAGGCGCGCGGACGAGTGCTCCGGGCCCTGCCCCTCCATGCCGTGGGGCAGGAGCAGCGCGAGCCCGGAGAGCCTGTTCCACTTGGCCTCTCCGGAGGAGAGGAACTGGTCGATGATGACCTGCGCGGCGTTCACGAAGTCGCCGAACTGCGCCTCCCACAGGGTGAGCGCGTCCGGCATCTCGAGGCTGTAGCCGTACTCGAAGCCCAGCGCGCCGGCCTCGGAGAGCAGGCTGTCGCGGATCTCGACGGGCCCCTGGCCGCTGCGCAGGTGGGAGAGGGGCGAGTACGGGACCCCCGACTCGTGGTCGTACAGCACGGAGTGGCGGTGGCTGAACGTCCCGCGGCGGACGTCCTGACCGGAGAGCCGGATGCGCGCGCCCTCCCACGCGAGCGTCCCGAGCGCGAGCGCCTCGGCCATCGCCCAGTCCAGCGGCCGCTCGCCCCGGACCATCTGCGCGCGCGCCTCGAGCACCTTCGCGAGCTTCGGGTGCACCCGGAAGCCGCGCGGGAGCTGGACGAGCAGCTCGCCGACCTGGCGCAGCACCTCGGGGGCGACGCCGGTGGGAGGCTCCTCGCGGCCCATCGGGCCGCCGCGGTAGTCCTTCCAGAAGCCGCTCATGGCCTGGGCCCCCGGCTGGACCGCGATCTTCGCCGACGCCTGGTAGGCCTCCTCGAGCCGGGCGCGATAGCGCGCGACCATCTGCTCGACCTCGCCCGCGGCGATCGTCCCCTCCTTCACGAGCTGCTGGCCGTAGAGCGCCTTGAGCGTGGGCTTGCGCGAGATGGCCCGGTACATCACCGGCTGCGTGAACGCCGGCTCGTCGCCCTCGTTGTGCCCGTGACGGCGGTAGGTCCACAGGTCGATGACCACGTCGCGGTGGAAGCGCTGGCGGAAGTCCACGGCGAGCAGCACCGCCTGGGCGATCGCCTCCAGGTCCTCGCCGTTCACGTGGATGATGGGGATCTGCAGCATGCGCGCGGGCCCGGTGGCGTAGGTGGTCGAGCGCGCGTCCCTGGGAGAGGTGGTGAAGCCCACCTGGTTGTTCACGATGACGTGGATCGTGCCGCCCACCGCGTAGCCCTCGAGCTCCGACATCTGGAGGGACTCGGCCACGACGCCCTGCGCCGCGAACGCGGCGTCGCCGTGGACCAGGATGGGCAGCGAGCGGTGGCGGTCGGTGTCGCGGTAGCGGTCCTGCTTCGCGCGGACGCGCCCCTGCACCACCGTGTCGATCCACTCCAGGTGGCTCGGGTTGAAGGCGAGCGACAGGTGCACGAGCACGCCCTCGGCGCTCTCGCGATCCGACGAGTAGCCGAGGTGGTACTTCACGTCGCCCCCGCCCGCGTTGATGATCGCGGCGTCCCGGAACTCGGCGAAGATGTCGCGGAGCGGCTTGCCGACCACGTTCGCGAGCACGTTGAGCCGGCCGCGGTGCGCCATGCCGATGACGACGTTGCGGACGCCGTGGCCGATGGCCCGGTCGACGGCGAGCTCGAACAGCGGCAGGAGCCCCTCCGCGCCCTCCACGCTGAAGCGCTTCGCGCCCAGGAACTTCGTGCCGAGGTACTGCTCCAGCGTCTCGGCCTCCACGACCTTCTCGAGCAGGCGGCGCTTCACCTCCGGCTCGAGCGAGACGCGGTTGCGCGTGCGCTCCATCCGCTGCTCGAGCCAGCCGCGGAGGTCGGCGTCGTGCATGTGCGCCAGCTCGACGCCGAGCGTCCGGCAGTAGGTCTCCTCGAGCCGCGCCACGAGCCCGCGGAGCGTTCGATCCCCACGCCCCTCCGGGTCGGCGCACGGCCGCTCGAGCTCCGCGTCGGAGAGCCCGAACGTCGCCGGCGAGAAGCGCTCCGCGCGCCGGGTGAGGGCGAGCGGATCGAGGTCCGCGCGCAGGTGACCGTACTCGCGGTAAGCCGTCACGAGCCGGTCGACCTTCGCCTGGAAGGCGGCGTCCGCCGAGGCGAGGGCCGCCCCCGGGGCGGGCGCCACGCCCCCGTCCGGGCGGCGGGGCGCGAAGGCCTCAGGGGCCTTCGCCGTGCCGGGCGTCGCCGGCACCGACTCGAAGTAGCGGCGCCAGCGCTCGTCCACCGCGCTGGGATCGGCGAGCCACTCGTAGTACAGGTCCTCGACGAAGCTCAGGTTGCTGGCGCTCGGCGCCGGGACGGGGAGTTCGGTCTCGGGTGATGACATGTCGCGACATACTTAATTCGCCGGTCGCGAGACGCCCCGTGGAACGGTGCCGCAGCGAGCTTCCGGCGTGAGGCGGCCCCCCGAGCTGGTCTGGCGGACCCCCGCGGGCGAGCGGCGCGCGGCGTGGCTCTCGGGCCTGGTGCCTCCCCCCGCCCGCGCGGGCGCGGTCGACGATCGGACCAAGGCCGCGGCGGCCCTCGCACGGGCCCGGCGGGGCGAGGCCCTCGTCTACGCGGGCGACTACCACAACGCCCGACAGCTCCTCACCGCCATGTCGCGCCGGCTCGCGCCCGCGCCGTCGGGGCCGCCAGGCCCGTCCGGTGCGGACGGCGCGAGACGGTCCGCCCGCGGGGCTTCGGAGGCGCACCGACCCGAGCGCTCGCCTGCCGGGACGGGCGGCGACCTCTCCGCCGCCTTCCGCGTGGAGCGCGCGGTGAAGCGGCTCGAGCACGAGCTCCTCACGCGGCTCGTCGTCCCGGTCGAGGCGGGCTGGCGCGTCGCGCTGGCGCGCGCCCCGGACGTGGCCGCCGCCTGCGAGGAGGCGCTGGGGCCGATGGCCGCGTCGCCGGGGCTCCTGCCGCTGCGCGAGCTCCTCGGGATCGTCGGCGCGCACGAGTGGCGGCGGCGCGGAGTCGACGTCCCGGCGCTGGGGGCGCGCCTCCACCCCCACTACGGCGTCTACGCCCCCGTCCGCGGGGAGTACGTCGACCTCGTCGCGAGCGCCGCGGCGGAGTGGCCGGTCGCCGGCAAGCGCGTGATCGAGGTCGGCACCGGCACGGGGGTGCTCGCGCTCGTCCTCGCGCGCGCCGGCGCGCGGGTCATCGCGACCGACGTGGAGCCCGCGGCGGTCGCCTGCGCGCGCGAGAACGCCGCCCGGCTCGGCCTGGCGGAGCGCGTCGAGGTGGTGAGGGCGGATCTCTTCCCGGACGGGGTCGGCCCCGCGGACCTGGTCGTGTCGAACCCGCCCTGGTTGCCCGGCGAGGCCGCCTCTCCGCTCGAGCGCGCCGTCTACGATCCCGGCGGCCGGTTCCTGGAGCGGCTCGTGTCCGCCCTCCCCTCCCGGCTCGCGCCGGCCGGCGAGGCGTGGATCGTCGTGTCCGATCTGGCCGAGCGGCTCGGGCTGCGGCCGGCGGGAGCCGTCGAGGCGCTCGCGGCGCGCGCCGGGCTCGCGGTCCGCGCCGTCCGCGAGACCCACCCGACCCATCCCCGCGCACGGGACCGCGCCGATCCGCTCCACGCGGCGCGCGCGGCGGAGCGGACGCGGCTCTACCGGATCGCCGGACCGGGGTGATCGGGAGGCCGAGCGCTCGCGGCGGGGATCGAGCGCGGCAGCACGAGCGGGGGAGCGCGCACCGCGAGCGGCTGCGGCGGCGGAGGCGCCTCCTCGATCCTGCGGAGGACCTCGTCGACGGTGCGCCGCGGCGGCGGCCGGACGTCGAGGCCGTACCCGAGCCGGAGCATGATCTGCGGGGCGCCGCTCCCGCCGAGCGTCTCGGCGAGGCGCTGGCGCAGCTCGGGGACCTCGACCGCCTGCGCGAAGTAGGACGCGTACAGGCCGGCGCAGGTGGCGCGCAGGAGCACGCGCTGCAGCGCCTCGCCCGCCGCGATCCACTCCGCCTGTCCGTCGCCGTCGGTGGACAGGACGAGGAGCGCCTTGCTGACGAGGGCCCTGCGCCGGTCGCGCTCGGCCTCCGCCCTCCCGGCGCTCGCGAACCGCACGGCGAGCGGGTGCACGAAGGCCGCCGCGTCGCTCATCCCGTAGGAATAGCCGGGCATGCCGTCGCGGCGGGACGAGCCGTTCGGCCGCGTCCAGCCGGCGAGCTCGGCGCGGAACTTCCCGCTCGCCCACTGGAGCCTGTCGCCCTCCGCCACGAGCTCCGAGACCGCGCGCCGCTGGTGCTCCTCGATCGAGCGGAGCCACACGCGGTCGCGGCGCGCCTCGCGGAGCAGCGCCGTGACGAGCCCCTCCGGCGGCTCCCTGCCCTCGAGCGGCAGCCGGTTCGTGCGCCGCAGCGGGATCGCGCGGAACATCGCCTCCACGTCGGGCGTGGTCGCGCAGCGCTCCTCGAGCCGGACCCGCGCGACCAGCCCATCCGGCCGGTAGCCGGGGAGGATCTCCGACGAGGTCGCGTGCCCGAAGTGGTGCGCGGCGATGCGCAGGTTCACGAGCGCCGCGCCGCACGCCATGAGGAGCTGCCGTCCGTCCGGATCGGCGGACGGGAGCGCGCGGGAGTGATCCGCGTAGACGCGGACCTCGTCGCCCTCGACCTCGAACAGCCACGGCTGAGTGTTGTGGCGCGACGGCGCGAGCACCGCGTAGCGGAGCAGATGCCGAAGGCGTTCGGCCGGACCGGCCCGCGCGGGGAATGGTGCCTCGTCCGCGGGCGGTCCCGCGTGGTCGCTGCGCATGTGACGCTCCGCGTCAGAGGGCCCGTCAGGTGGTACTCTGGGCTATGGCTTGCGGCCGCTCCGCGCGAGTCCCCTGCCGGGCGACGCCGCCGGCGGTACGCCCGCAGGGCGACGGATCGCGTGGTAGACCTCCCGAGGAGGCCAGATCCTGAACGAGATCCTCGTCGAGCTCGCCATCGTCCTCGCCCTCGTCCTCGCGAACGGGGTCTTCTCCGGCGCCGAGATCGCCGTCATCGCCCTGCGGAAGACGCGCCTCGCCCAGCTCGTCGAGGAGGGGCGCTCGTCGGCGCGAGCGGTCAAGCGCCTCCGCGACGCGCCCGAGCAGTTCCTCGCGACCGTCCAGATCGGCATCACGGTGATCGGCGCCACCGCCGCCGCGTTCGGCGGCGCGTCCCTGGCCCGCCACATCGCCCCGACCGTCGCGAGGATCCCCGGGCTCGGACGTTACGCCGACCCGCTCTCCCTCGGCCTCGTCGTCGCCTTCATCTCGTACCTCTCGCTCGTCCTGGGCGAGCTCGTGCCGAAGTCCATCGCGCTCCGGGCCGCCGAGCGCTACGCGCTCCTCACCGCGCGCCCGCTCCTGGGGCTCGCGCAGGTCGCGCGGCCGCTCGTGTGGCTCCTCACGACGTCCTCGAACCTCCTCCTCAGGCCGTTCGGGGACCGCACCACCTTCACGGAGGCGCGCCTGTCCGTGGAGGAGATCGAGCAGCTCGTGGACGAGGCGGGGCGCGCGGGCGCGCTCGACGCGCCCACCGCCGAGATCGCCTCGCGCGCGCTGGCGTTCCGTGACCTCACCGCCGGCGAGGTGATGGTGCCGCGGAGCCGCATCGTCGCGCTGCCGCGCGACGCCTCGCAGGAGGATCTGAAGCGCATGCTCCTCGAGGAGGGGCACTCGCGCATGCCGGTGTACGACGGCTCGCTGGACGACCTCGTCGGCTACGTCATGGCGAAGGACCTCGCGGCGATCGCCTGGGAGCGGCAGCTCATCGTCCTCGACGACCTGCTGCGCCCCGTGCACTTCGTGCCCGAGGCGGCCAAGGCGGTCCACGTGCTCCGCGACCTGCAGCGCCGCCGGACCCAGATCGCCGCGGTGGTGGACGAGCACGGCGGCGTCGCCGGGCTCATCACGCTGGAGGATCTGGTGGAGGAGCTCGTCGGCGACATTTTCGGCGAGACGGAGGAGCCCGAGGCGCTCTGGCAGCGCGAGGCGGACGGTGCCGCGCTGGTCCGCGGCGAGGCCCCCATCCGCGAGGTGAACCGCGCCCTCTCGCTCGACCTGCCCGAGGGCGAGGACTACTCGACGGTCGCCGGCCTGTGCATCGCCCTCGCCGGCGCCGTCCCCGAGCGCGGCACGCGCCTGCGCGCCGAGGACGGGACCGAGCTCGAGGTGGTCGACGCCTCGCCGCGAGTGGTGCGGCTCGTCCGGCTGCGGCCGAGCCTGCCGCGGCCGGAGGAGGGCGAGGGGTCCGAGGGCGCGTGAGCGCGCCCTAGCCCGCGATCGCCCGCAGCTCCGCCGTCTCGGCCCGCAGCCGCGCGTGCGCGATCGCCCAGCGCAGCGTGTCCCGCACCATCTCGTCGAACGGCCGGATCGCGTAGCCGAGCTCGCGCTCCGCCTTGGCGCTCGACACGAAGGTGTACAGCGCGGCCGCGCGGACGAGCTCGCGGGTCATCGCCGCGCGGCCCCCGCGGAGGCGGGCGCCCAGCTCCTGCAGGGTGGCCGCCCCGAGCGCGACGGAGACCGGGATGCGCGGCGGCGGCTTCACCCCGGCGAGCGCGGCGACGCGGGCGATCATCTCGCCGACGCGCAGGTTGTGACCGCCGAGGATGTACGTCTCGCCCGGCCGGCCGCGCTCGAGCGCCTCGGCGTGCCCGCGCGCGACGTCGCGCACGTCGCAGAACGACGCTCCGCCCTCGACGTACGCCGGGATGCGCCGCCGGACGAGCGCCACGAGCGTCGCGGCGGACGAGCCGTGGACGTCGCCGGGCCCGAGCACGTACGCGGGGCGCACGATCACCACGGGGAAGCCGCGCGCCGCGAGCGCCAGCGCCGCCCGCTCGCCGTGGAGCTTGGAGAGGAAGTACGGGATCCCGAGCGCCTCCGCGTCGCCAGCGGCGGCCTCGTCCGCGATCGCCGGCGTGCGGGTCCCGCCGAGCACTGCGGTGGAGGAGGTGAGCACGGCGCGACCGATCCCTGCGTCCCGCGCGGCGCCGAGCACCACCTCCACGGTGCGTGCGTTCGCGGCCATGAGCGCCTCGCGCGTCGCGCGGAACCCGGCGAGCCCCGCGGCGTGGACGACGGCCTCGCAGCCGGCCAGCGCCGCCCGGACCGCCACCGGGTCGAGCGCGTCGCCGCGGACGATCTCGGGCGCCGGTGACGAGGGCTCGCCCAGCCGTGCGTCCGCACCCTCGAGCAGGGGCGCGGTGTCGGAGCCCTCGCGCGCGAGCACGCGCACCGAGTGGCCGCGCGCGAGCAGCTCGCGCGCCACCGCGCCGCCCAGGAAGCCGGTGGCGCCGGTGACGAGGACGCGCACGGTCGCTACGCGGCGGCGGTGCAGTGACGCTCGACCGTGTCGAGCAGCGCCCCGAGGTCGAAGGGCTTCGCCAGGTAGGCGTCCGCGCGCGGGAGCGGCATCGCGCTCGATGGGGAGGCCGCCGTCATCAGCACGATGGGGATGTCGCGGAGGCTCGCGTCGCCGCGCAGCTCCTCGATGAACTGGGCGCCATTCATCACGGGCATGACGAGGTCCACCATGATGAGGTCGGGGCGGGCGGTGTTCCTCCGGGAGGTGTTCCTCAGCCAGGAGAGCGCCTCTCTCCCGTTCTCGACCGGCGCCACCTCGTACCCCTCCGACGCCAGGCACTCGGCGACGGTGTCGCGGATCCCGGAGTCGTCTTCGATGAGAAGGATGGAGCGGTGCGTCGTGGCCATGGACCGCCGGGTTATACAGCGAGCCCCTGGCGGGAGTCTGCACTCCGATGGGGAGCCGGTCGGTAGGACGGACGCTCGAGGCGATTCGTCGTCGGTCAGATGGTGAGCGTGCTTCCCGGCTCCAGCCCGAAGACGGGGGCGGGCGAGCCCTCGATGGGCGGATGGCCGGGCGGCAGCCGCGGCGCGACGGGAGGGTGGGCGAAGGGCTCCCCGGACGCCCCCTCGCTCGAGGAAGCGGCGGAACAGCCGTGCATCGCGCGCAGCTCGCCGACCATCGCGTCGAGCTGCTGTCGCGCGCGCGAATCGTCGCCGCGCAGCGCCCCGAAATACTGCCGGGCGAGCTCGGGATCCTGCAGGATCCCGGCGACGGTGAACGACGCGCAGGGGTCGTGCTGCCCGTCGAGCGAGCGCCGGGCCGAGCCGATGACGATGCCCAGCACCAGGGCTGCGGCGATGGCGGTGAAGCGCTTCATGATCCCTCCCGGTGGACACGAACCCCGTGAGATCGATGTAAGCGCGACCGAGTCTCGCAGCCCGCCCGGACGAACGCCCGCAGGGGGCTCGGCTGTGCCCCAAGGCTCCAAGGGCTCAGGGCCGGAAGCGACGCTCGATCCGGTGCCGCAGCAGATCGAGCAGCGCCTCGGCGGTCATGCCCGCCGAGGGATCGAGCGCCAGGCGCACCCTGGCGCCCGCCGGGAGAGGCGCCGACATGGGCAATGCGCCTCCCCGCGCCGCGACGAGCGATGTCGCGCCCGCCTCCAGCTCGACGTCGTACGCGACGAGGTACAGGTCGGCGAAGCGACGCAGGAGTGCCGCGGCGGTGAGCGCCTCGCGCTGGGCGGGCAGCAGCTGGAAACCGATCGCGGTCCCGGCCAGCTGGATCGTCACCTCGGCCACGAGCCCCAGCCGGAGGGCGTGCGGGGCGAGCGCCTCGAGGCCGTCCAGCTCGCCGTAGCGCCAGTAGCTCCGCAGGATCGCGCCGCAGCCCGCGCAGGCGAGCCCGTGCCGCTCGTCCAGGCCGCGGGTGCGCAGGAGGTGACGCGCCGGGCCCTCCGCCCCGCAGCCCTCGCACGCCTCCTCCGGACCGAGCGCCGCCAGCACCTCGCGGCCGAGCGCGGCGACCCCCTCCCGCTCGAGCGCGATCTGCACGCCGGCGAGCAGCTCCGGCTCGGCGAGCTGGACGCCGGCGACGAGCTCGTCGCCGTGCGCGCGGGCGCCGAGGACGAGGTGGCGCGGCAGCCGCCCGAGCACCCGCGGCAGCTCCTGCGCCTCCGGGAGCACGGGGCGGAGCCGCTCCCAGGTCGCCGCCCATCCCTCCGCGCGCGCGATCGCGTCCGGGGCCCTGCCGCCCGCCTCCTCCGCGAAGAACGCGAGCAGCGTGAGCGCCGCCTCGACCGGCTCCGCCTCCTCCAGGCGCCGCGCGAGCTCCCGCGCGGCGGGCGTCGCGCGCTGCCGATCGAGCCGCGCCGCGCCCATCCGCACGAGTCCGCCCTCCGCCAGCGGATCGAACGTCCGCCGCGCGCCGGTCGGGCCGCGCCTCACGATCTTCGTCATGACCGCCGTCCTCGCGCGCGCGACCGCGCGCGCCGCCGTGCCGACCCGCTCCAGCCGCGCGAGCGCGTCCGCGTACGCGGCGCGCGCCTCCTCGGCGAGCTCGGCGCGCGTCTCCGCGAGGAGATCGCCGCCCGCCTGCTCGCGCCGGCGCGACTCCGCGAGCAGGCGCGCGGTGTCACTGCCGAGGAGCCGCTCGCGCTCGCGCTCGAGCGCGAGGCGGATCCGCTCGAGCGCCGCCGCGCGCTTCTCGAGGTGCGCGCGGCGCTCCTCGGGGGAGACGTCCGGGTCGAGCTCGCCCGCGCCGAGCCGCTCGGCCATGAGCTCCAGGGTGGCGAGGTCTCCCGCCTCGTACGCGGCGTTCACGCGCGCCATCAGCTCGCCGAGCCGCCCCCGCGCGCCCTCGTCCCGGGCGAGGTCGGGGTGGAGCAGCCGCGCGAGGCTCCGGTGCAGGCGCTTCAGGGCGAGCTCCTCGGGCTCGAGCGCCGCGCCCTCCTCGACGTCCGCCTCGTCGACCTCGTCGGGCCCGGCGCCGGGCTCAGCGTCCTCCCCGCCCCTTCCCGCCGCAAGCCCGCGCGCCCGGGCGGCGCGCGCCGCCGCCGCCGCGACCGCCGAGTCCCCGGCGCGCCGCGCCGCGTTCGCCGCGGGTGCGTCCGCCCGGAGCGCCCCCTCGATCGCCGCGAGCCGATCGGAGAGCGTCTGGATCCGGCGGACGAGCCGCTCCGCCGCCTGGACCTCCTGGAACGCCTCGCGCAGCGACCGCTCGTACGCGCCCGCGAACCGGGCCAGCGCGGCGGACAGCGCCTCCACCTCGAGGTCCAGCGCCGTGACCTCGTCCAGGACCGCGCGGAGCCGCGCCTCCGCGGCGACGATCGCCGGGTCGGGGGGCGGCCGCCCGACGTGGACCAGCGCAGCCCGTAGAGAACGCGCCCGCGAGTCGCCCATCGGGCGACGTTGTATCACCGCCGGGCGCCGGCCGCGAACCGCCGCGCCTCTCGCGCAGGGCCCGGTCCGCGGGCCATCGCCCACACCCCGTATGCCACCAGGGCGACCGCGACGTACTGCGCGGGCGTGAGCCCCAGGTAACGCGCGTCGGCGTAGGGGACGTCGCGGGCGCGGAGGAAGTCCAGCAGGAAGCGCCCGATCCCGTACGCCACCGCGAGCAGCCCGAGGAGACGACCGCGCAGCGCGCCGCGCCGGTGCAGCGCCCACAGGATCGCGGCGAGCGAGAGGAGCAGGATCGCCTCGTACAGGCCCAGGTCGTGGCGGGGGCCCTCCGGGAACCGGACGGCGAGGAAGAAGTCGCTGTGGACGCCCGGGTGATCGTGCACCGTGAAGCAGCCGACGCGGGCGACGCCCCACCCCGGCGCCACGCCGAGCGCGAACGCGTCGCCGTAGTCGTGGAAGCGGATGCGCTTGCGCCAGAAGTAGACGGCCGCGGCGAGCACGCCTCCGAGGAGCCCGCCCATGGACGAGAGACCCTCCCAGAACTTGAGGATCTGCCAGGGATTCTCGAGCTCCTCGGGGTGGTAGAAGAACAGGTGCACGAGGTGCCCGACGACGATGCCGGTGAGCACCCCCACCACCGCGAAGTCGAGGATCACCTGCGGGTTCCTGCCGGTCTCGCGCGCGCCGCGCGCCGCGAGGTTCACCGCGGCGAGGATGCCGAGCGCGGACAGCACGCCGAACGACTGGATGGTGAAGGGGCCCAGCGTGAGGCTCGGGAACTCGAAGTAGGGGATGAGGGCGAACGGCATCGCGCCGTGTTTACGACCAAGCTCGCGGTCGGCCAAGGGAAAACGTGGCTGCCGCCCGCCCGCCGCCGCGGAATGGCGGCCCGCCGCGCCGGCGGTCCCCCCTTCGGCGCGTCGCCGCGCTCGCGCTCTCTCGCCGCACCCGGCTGCGCCGAGTCGCCGGCGCGGAGGTGGGCTATGTGCGTGCCGGGGAGCCGAACATGGCAGAGGTGCCGGAAGGCCTCCGCGCCCTCGCGGCCGCGATCGTCCCGGGCGCGGCGCTCGAGGCGGTCGAGCCGCTCGCCGCGGACGCCGCGGGCGGCGACGCCGAGAAGGCGATCGGCTACGGCGAGCCGCTGCGCGTCACGGTGCGCGCGCCGGACGGGGCGCTGCGGCGCTTCGTGTTCCGCACGCAGCGCGCCGACGCGTTCGGGCACGACCGCCGCCCGGACCGCGTCGAGAGCGCCCTGCTCTCCTACGACCTCTTCAACGCGCTCCCCGCGCACGTGCGCGCGCTCGACGTGGGCGTCGCGCGCGACGGGCGCTTCCTCTCGCTCGCCGGGACGGGTGAGCCGTACCTCGTGACGGAGTGGGCGGAGGGGACGCTGTATGCGGAGGACCTCCGCCGCCTCGCGCACGCGGGCTCCGCGGCGCCGCTCGACCTCGCGCGCGCCGGCGCGCTCGCCGACTACCTCGCCTCGCTACACGCCCGGCGGCTCGTGGATCCCGCCGCCTGGCGTCGGGCCGTGCGCGATCTCGTCGGGCACGGCGAGGGCATCTTCGGGATGGTGGACGGCTACCCGCCCGACGTGCCGGCGGCGCCGCCGGCACGGCTCCGCGCCATCGAGGAGCGCTGCCTGGCCTGGCGCTGGCGGCTCCGCGAACGGACGGGCCGGCTCGCGCGGACCCACGGCGACTTCCACCCGTTCAACGTCGTGTTCCGGCCGCCCGGTCCGGGCGTGGACGGCGCGAGCTTCGCGCTCCTCGACGCCTCGCGGGGCGGCAAGGGCGATCCGGCCGACGACGTCGTGGCGCTGTCGGTGAACTACCCGTTCTTCGCGCTCGATCACCCGGGCGCGTGGCACGCCCTCGGTCCGCTGTGGCGCCGCTTCTGGGAGCGCTACCTCACGGCGACCGGGGACGCCGGGGTGCTGGAGAGCGCTCCGCCCTACCTCGCCTGGCGCGCGCTGGTGCTCGCCTCCCCCCGCTTCTACCCGCGCCTGTCGGCGGACGCGCGCGACGCCCTGCTCGGCCTCGCCGAGCGCGCGCTCGACGCGGGCCGCCTGGACCTCGCCTGGCCGGAGGCGCTCTTCCCCGGGGACGACCCGTGACGGGGCCCGGGGGCGCGGTGGTGTGGGTGACCGGGCTCCCGTCGTCCGGGAAGTCCACCCTCGCCCGAAGGCTCCGGGCGCGGCTCGCCGCGCTGGGGCGGCCCGCCGCGCTGCTCGACGGCGACGCCGTGCGCGCCGCGGTCCACCCGTCGCCCGGCTACGACCCCGCCTCGCGCGAGGCCTTCTACGAGACGCTCGGGGATCTCGCGCTGCTGCTCGCCGCCGACGGGCTCGTGGCCGTCG
The DNA here is from genome assembly GCF_000017505.1 of Anaeromyxobacter sp. Fw109-5. NCBI lineage: Bacteria > Pseudomonadati > Myxococcota > Myxococcia > Myxococcales > Anaeromyxobacteraceae > Anaeromyxobacter > Anaeromyxobacter sp. Fw109-5. Next base: position 926,597 of record NC_009675.1, on the reverse strand, counting down.
TCGCGGCGACCGCGAGCCGCCGCGCCTTTCGCGATCGCGTGCGCGCCCGGGCGCCGCGCTTCGTGGAGGTCCACCTCGCAGTGCCCGCCGAGGTCTGCGCCGCGCGCGATCCGAAGGGGCTCTGGGCCCGGGCCCGCGCCGGCGGCGCGCCGGAGCTCCCCGGCGCCGGGCGGGAGTACGAGCCGCCCGTCGCGCCGGAGGTGGTCGCGGCGGGCGGGGAGGACGAGGCGGCGGTGGACGCGGTGCTGGCTCAAATCTCCAGGCCGATGCCACCCACCACGCCGAACGTCGTGCCGCCGACGTCGTAGGTGGAGCGCGTGTCCGCGCCGGACGAGGACGGCACCACGACCTCCTTCTCGACGAGGTCCCAGCGCACGAACGGCGCGCCCGAGAGGACGACGCGCACCGGGCCCAGCGGGAGTCGAAGCGAGAGCGTGGGGCGCACGCCCACGTACGGGAGCCAGACGGACTCGGCGTCGGCGCCGAGGTGCGTCACGCGGTGGCCGCCGAGCTCGCCGAGGAAGTCCACCCGCAGGACGTCGGTGACGTCCCACTTGAACCCGACGAGCGGCGTGAGGACGAAGCTGTCGGTCGCCTCGCCGAAGGAGCCCTCGTAGAGCGCGCCCACGTCGAGCCAGCCGAGCCGCAGGAGCGCGGAGGCGCCGTAGGTGTCGAGGGTGCCGTCGAGCGTGTCCGGGTCGAGGCTCTCGACGCCGTGCTTCAGGCCGAGGACGTCGTACCGGGACGCGCCTCCCCAGACGCCCAGGGTGAGCGACCAGCCGGAGCCGGGAGCGGTGTCCGCGGCGGCGAGGTGTGGCGCCGCGAGGGAGAGGGCCAGGGCGAGGAGGCGGATTCGGGGGGTGCGCATGAGCCACTCCTGTCGTCGAGGAACCACGGCGCAGCGCGCCGCAGGGGCCGATCCCGCCCATTCGACGGGACCTGCGGGGACGGAGCAAGAACCGAACCCGCGGAGTCGCGGCCCGCCCCCGGGCGACCGGCGCCGCTCTGCTATCCTCGCCCACATGGTCGCTCTGGATCCGGTGGCGTTCGTGCGGTCCACCCCGCCGTTCGACGGGCTCCCGCAGCCCGTCTTCGACGCCGCCGCGCACGCCATCGAGATCGTCTTCCACCCGGCCGGCACGCGGCTGCTGTCCCGCGGCGGCGAGCCTTCCCGCCACCTGTTCGTGATCCGCAAGGGCGCGGTGCGCCTCGAGCGCGAAGGCCAGACCGTGCAGCTGCTGGAGGAGGGCGAGATCTTCGGCTTCACCTCGCTCATCTCCGGCGAGGCGACCCTCGACGTGACGGTCGAGGAGGACCTCCTGGCGTACCGGCTCCCCAGGCCCGAGTTCGAGGCGCTCCTGGCGCACGCCGCGTTCGCGGGGCACTTCGCCTCGGGCCTCGCGGAGCGGCTCCGCAACAGCCTCGAGCATTCGCAGGTGGCGAGCTTCCAGCCGGACCTGGGGGTCCCGGTGGCGACGCTGCTGCGCGGCAGGACGCCGGTGCGGGTGCCGCCCTCGGCCACCGTCGGAGAGGCGGCGCGGACCATGGCGGAGCGCTGCGTGAGCTCGGCGATCGTCGACTCGACGCCCCCCGGCATCGTCACCGACCGCGACTTCGCGCGCCGAGTCCTCGCCGCGGGCCGGGGGCCGGAGACGCCGGTGCTCGAGGTGGCGAGCGCGCCTGCGCGAGCCGTCCCCGCCGAGACGCCGGTGTACGAGGCCTGGCGGATCTTGCTCGACGCGGGGGTGCATCACCTGCCGGTGACGCGCGGCGACGACATCGTGGGCGTGGTGTCGTCCACCGATCTCCTCAGGTTCACCGCCGCCGGCCCGGTGGCGGTGATGCGCAGCGTCGAGCGGCTCTCGAGCCGGGACGCGCTCCCCGGGTACGGGTCGCGCGTCGCGGAGATGGCGTCCGCGCTGTTCGCGGGAGGGCTCGACCCGATCGTCATCGGCGGCTTCGTCGCGCGCCTCAACGACTCCCTGCTCGCCCGCATCCTGCGCCTGGCGGAGGCCGACCTCGGCCCGCCGCCCACGCCCTACTCCTGGCTGGCGTTCGGCTCCGAGGGGCGGATGGAGCAGACGCTCCTCACGGACCAGGACAACGCCCTCGTCTACGGCGAGGACTCTCCGGCCGCGCGCGCCTACTTCGCGCGCTTCGCGGAGCGCGCGATCGCCGACCTGCAGGCGGCCGGCTTCCCGCGCTGCCCGGGCGGCTACATGGCGACCCGCTGGCAGGGGGCCCTCGAGGAGTGGCGCGAGCGCTTCCACGGCTGGCTCGAGAAGGCGACCCCGACCGCGCTCCTCGAGGCCTCGATCTTCTTCGACTTCCGGCCGGTCCACGGCCAGCTCGACGTCTCGGCGCTCCACGCCCTCGCCGCCCGCGCCGGCGGCGCGCGCACGTTCCTCTCGGCGATGGCGAAGAGCGCCCTCACGTTCCGCCCGCCGGGCGGGCTCGTGCTCCGCATCCGCGGCGATACGTCCACCGTCGATCTGAAGCTCAAGGGCATCAGCTCGATCGTGTTCCTGGCGCGCGTGTACGGCCTCGAGGCGGGGGCGCGCACCTCGAACACGCTCGGCCGGATCCGCGCCGCCTTCGACGCAGGGCTCATCGCCAAGGACACGCTCGAGACGCTCACCGAGGCGTACGGGTTCCTCCTGCGGCTGCGCCTGCGCGAGCAGCTCCGGATGATCGCGGAGGGCAGGCCCCCGGTGAACGTCGTGTCGATCGCCGACCTGTCGTCGCTCGAGCGCAGCCGGCTGCGCGACACCTTCCGCGCCATCGAGACCTGGCAGGAGAGGGCGGCGTACCACTATCGAACGGACATGTTCTGAGCCTCGGCGCGTACGTCTCCCGCGCAGCGGAGACGCGTGGTCGAGGGGCCCCGACCGCGACCTCTTCATTCATCACAAGTCGGCAACGGTTCTTCCGGGAACGGCCGTGTCCGCGGGCGGGCTGGCCCCGAGGCTGGCTCGAGACGAGGGGGGCCGGTCGGAGCGTTACCGAGGCTCGGAACCGTCCCGGCGCGATCGGCTAACAAGAAGCCCGTGGGGCGGAACGCGGCACCGGCATGCTTGGGGCTTGGCGCGGAACTCTGGATGAGGACCAGGTCATTTCACCGTGGGCGAATCTGGACGCTTCTCACCGCCAGAGCAACCCGTTTGCCCGCGGGTAACGGTTGACACGGTTGTCTCGCAGCTCGCTTTCCGCGGCGCGAGCAGCCCGAGAACGCGTGCCTCGCAGCGTTCGCGGGCCACCCGGGGGCGCCGGAGCTGCGCGGGAGGGGGCGCGGCACCCCTGGTCATCGGTCGCGCCTCGCGCCGTTCTCGCGAGCTTGGGGAGGGCCGAAATTCGCATGAGACACTGCGTGCATGTCCACCGCACGCGAGCTCACGAACCACCTCGTGCGCCTGCTCCGAGAGGAGCAGGGCGCGATGGCCGACGTCCTCCTCGCCCTCGCCGACTTCGATCGGAAGAAGCTGTGGCGCGAGCTCGGCCATACCTCGCTCTTCTACTACCTCTACCGCGAGCTCAGGCTCTCGAAGGGCGCCGCCCAGAACCGCAAGACCGCGGCCGAGCTCATCCAGGCGTTCCCCGAAGTGGAGGCGGCGCTGCGCGCGGGCGAGCTCTGTTTATCCACCGTGAACGAGCTCGCGAAGGTGCTCACCCCCGAGAACCGCGCGGAGGTGCTGCCCCGGTTCTTCGGCCTCTCGCGCCGCGAGGCGGAGGCGGTCGCCGTGTCTCTCCGGCCGGCCGAGGTGGTGCCCACCCGCGACGTCATCACCGCGTTCCGGCCGGCCGCCATCGTAGCGGCCACGGCCCAGGCCGTGCTCCTGGCACCCTCGCCCGAGTCGGCGGCGCTGCGAGTTCACCCGGATGAACCAGTCGTGGTTCACCTGGATGAACCAACCTCTCCCGTCGTGGTCGCTGCCCCCATACCCCTGCCTTCGCCGCCACCCCGCGAGTCCGTGGAGCGGCTCGACGCCGAGCTCGCCCGCGTGCACGTCACCGTCTCCCGCCGCTTCCTCGAGAAGCTCGAGGCCGCCACGGACGCGCTCGGGCATGCCTGCCCGGGAGGCAGCGCGGCGGAGATCCTCGAGCGCGGCCTCGACCTCATCCTCGCCCAGCACGCGAAGCGCCGCGGTCTCGTCGAGAAGCCTCGGAAGAGCCGCCGAGGGTCCCGCCGCGACACGATCCCTGCCGAGGTGAAGCGGGAGGTGTGGCGCCGGGCCGGGGGGCAGTGCGAGTGGCGGTTCGAATCCGGCGAGCGCTGCGACTGCCGGCGGCGGCTCGAGTACGACCACATCGAGCCCCTCGCGCTGGGCGGGGCGTCCACGATGGACAACGTCCGGCTCGCCTGCCGTCCCCACAATCTGCTCTCCGCCCGGCAGATCTTTGGAGATGCGGTGATGGACCGCTACTGCGGCGTCGGCGGTTGACGTCGGAGCAGAACCCGCATTTCTCCCGGTAGCCTTCCTGCCTCATCCGCGTGACCAGCCTGCTCGAGGGCGACTGGATGGCGAGCTGCGGGCGCACGCCCGTGCGCCGCCTCCCGTACGGGCTTCTGGTGAGCCGATCGCGCCGTACCGGTACCGGTATTCGGCGCCGGTCCGGTCCGGTCCTGACCCCTCCTCTCGAGCCAACCTTCGGCGACGTGCACGAGGCGGAGACGGGCCGCCGCCGCGGACCCGGCCGCCGGACTTGTTGACGAATGATCAGACCCCGACCGCGACCCCGACCGACGGAAGCAGTACGCCTCGCTACTCCTCGCTGCGCTTCCCGCCTCGGGCCCGTTCGTCCCGAGCGTAGGTCCCGCGCTCGCGCGGGACCGGAGTCGAGGGACGGGCTCGTGCGCCTCGCGAGGGGGCGAGCGCGCGATGCCGGTGCGCCGCGGCGGTCAATGCATGGTCGGCGTGTCGCCTCGTGGCTCTCCGCCCGCGCGGTGGGCCTCCGCGGCGCGCTCGAGCTGGCGGAGGATCGCGCTGGAGAAGGCGGCCAGGTCGCCGGGGTTGCGCGAGGTGATGAGGTTCCCGTCCTCGACCACCTCCCGATCGACCCAGCGCGCGCCGGCGTTGATGAGGTCGGTCTTGAGCGACGGCCAGGAGGTGACCGTGCGCCCGTCGATCGCGTCGGCCTCCACGAGCATCCAGGGGCCGTGGCACACGGCGGCGACGGGCTTGCCCGCGACGAACATGTCCCGCGTGAGCCGCACCATGTCGATGCTCGTCCGCAGGTGGTCGGGCGAGTAGCCGCCCGGGATGACGAGGGCGTCCAGCTCCTGGGCCCGGACGTCCTTCGCCGCACGCTCGACGGTCAGCTTCTCCTTCTTCTGCTTGCCCTCGATCCGCTTGCCCTGCTCCAGTCCGACGACGATCACCTCGTGCCCGGCGTCGCGGAGCCGGTCGTACGGCACGCGGAGCTCCGAATCCTCGAACATGTCGTCCACGATGAAGGCGATGCGAGCCATGCGTACCCCCGTTCAACCGGAGACGTTTCGCACGGCCGGGACGCGCGCCAACCGGCGCGAGCACGACGCTCACGTGAAGGTCGCCGCCGGTGGCCACGGGCGAGAGGGGGGGCCGTCCGCCACCTGCGCCCGCGCACGGCCGGCGCGCCGCGTGCTAGGAAGTGGCTCGTGCTCTGGCCTTCGCCGCCGTGGGAAAGCGTCACGTACTGGGCGCTCGATCTGGAGACCGGCGGGCTCGACCCGAAGTCCGATCCCATCCTCGCGGTGGGGATGGTGCCGATCCGGGGCGGCGCGATCCGGCTGGCCGAGTCCTACGCCTCGCTCGTCCGGCCCGACGTCCGCGAGGGCATCCGCCCGGACTCGATGCGTGCGCACCACCTCGTGCCGCGCGACGTCGCCGAGGCACCGCCGCTCGAGACGGTGCTCGACCAGATCGACGCACGCATCCGGGAGGGCGCGCTCCTCGTGCACAACGCTGCCCTCGACGTGTCCTTCCTCCGCCGCGCCTACCGCCGGGCGGGGCGGCGATGGCCCGGACCGCCGGTGGTGGACACCGTCGTGCTGCTGCTCAAGGCGGCGAAGCGCGCGCGGTTCGTGGATCCGGACGCGACGGGCATCGAGCCGGAGCTGAACCTCGCGGCGGCGCGCCGGCGCGCCAAGCTCCCCGAGTACGCCTCCCACGACGCGCTGACCGACGCCATCGCGGCGGCCGAGCTGTTCCTCGTGCTGCGCCGCCGGCTCTCGGCGCGGACGCTGCGCGACGTCCGCTGAACGGCCGGCGCACCTCGCGCCTGCTCGCGTCTCCGCCCTCCGGGCCGGGGGACCACCTCAGCGGAGCAGGGCCGCGAACAGGGCGGCCACCGCCACGACCGCCACCGCCCATTCCTGCCAGTCGGACGCGGCGGGGCGCGGCACGGCCAGCGCGTGAGCGCGGGGAGCGGTCGGATGGCGTCGCATCGGCTCGAACCTCCGTCGGGCGGGCGGGCGCCCGTCCATCCTCGAAGGGGTAACCGCTGAGGGAGCGAGCGGCAACCGCCCCGGCTGGAGGGTCACCCGTCGCTCGCCAGGTCCGCGCGCAGCGCCTCGCGCTGCTCCTCGTCGAGCCGCGCCTCCACCGTGAGGCCGGGGAGGTCGGCGCCCGCCGCGACGGGCACCTCGCCGCCGACGTCGAACTTGAGGTACTGCACGGAGGACAGCCGGTCCTCACCGACCTGGCGCGGGTCGAAGGTGGCCCGGACCTTCCGCCCGTCGGCGGTCTGGAGGTAGAGGTGCCGCGGCAGCGCGAGCCACTCGCGCAGCTTGCGGTCGCGCTCGGCGGGGTCCGGGATCTCGATGAGCAGCGTGACGCCCAGCTCGCCCTTCCCCCCGAGCAGCTCGTTGTAGGTCTCGAGCTCGTGCCGGACGTCCTCCTCGCGCGTCATGCGCTCCGCGCGCATCATCTCCTGCACCTGGTACCGGACGGTGGCGGCGTTCTCGAACAGGAAGGTGAGCGCGCCGCCCACGTGGACGCGCCGGCGCCGCTTCGCCTCGAGCACGCCCGGCCGGATCTCGGCCCGCGCGCGCTCGTAGGTCGAGAGGTCCATCAGCTCCTCGCGTCGCACCGGCCTCATCGCGCTCCCCCTTCGCCGCCGTCGAAGCCGCCCTCGCGGTACGCGCGCGCGAGCAGCGAGAGCGGGTGGAGCGGCTTCTTCCCCGCGTGTTGCTCGAACTGCAGCGCCGCCAGCGGACAGTCGGTCGCCCAGGTCGGCGCCTCCGCCGACTTCATCCCCTCGAACGCCTTCTGGCCGATGCGCTTCGACGGCTCGAACCCCTCGACGGTCATCGCGAAGGTGCCGTCGTGGCCGCAGCACTCCATCACCGTCGCCGCCACCGTGACGCCCGGGATCTTCCGGAGGAGATCGCGACCCTTGAACCCGATCGCCTGCGCGCGCAGGTGGCAGGGCGCGTGGTACGCCACCTTGCCGCCGGGCGGCGCCGACTTGAAGGCAGTCGAGAACCGCTCCTCGTTGCGGATCGACCAGAGGTACTCCGACACGTCCATGACCGCGGGCGCGAGCTTCGCCGCCCGGGCGCGATCCTCGCCCGCGAGCAGGTGCGGCCACTCGCGGCGCATCATCATCGAGCAGGTCGGGTTCACGACGAGCACCTTCGCGCCCTTCTCCACGTAGGGCATGAGCAGGTCGAGGTCCCTGCGCGCCTGGCGCCGCAGCGCCTCGAGGTCACCGTGCTCCCAGGCGGGCATCCCGCAGCAGAGGAGCCCCTTCACGACGCGCACGTCCACGCCGCAGCGGCGCAGCACGAACAGCGCGTCCTTGCCGATCTCCGGCTCGTTGTGCTGCACGAAGCAGGTCTGGAAGAGGACCGCCTCACCCCCCGGCTCGGGCCTGACGTAGCCGTTCTGCTCCGCCCATCGGTCGAACGGCTGGGCCGCGAAGTCGGGGAGCTTCTTCTCGCGGTGGATGCCGACCGTCTTCTCCATGAGGACGCGCAGGGGGCGCGAGCGGTTCGCCGCGTTGGCGGCGCCGAGCGACAGGCGCGCCATGCGCGCGGCGCCGTCGGGATCGTTGAGCACGCGCTGCCGCAGCGTGCGAGGCTTCCCCCGCTGGTGCACGCCGCGGTAGCGGTGGACGAGCGCCGGGAAGTCGAGCTGGAACTCGTGCCCGTCGCGCGGGGTGTACGGGCACTGCACCTCGCACAGCTTGCACTGGAAGCACGCGTCCATCACGCGGCCGACGTCCCCTCGGTCGAGCCTGTGGACGTCGCCGTCGTACTTCTGGTCGAGCAGCGTGAACAGGCGCGGGAAGCTGTCGCAATACTTGAAGCACATGCGGCAGCCGTGACAGATCTCGAAGGTGCGGCGCACCTCTCCCTCGAGCGCCGCCGGGTCCCAGTACTTCGCCTCCGAGGGGTCGTACGAGAGGCCCGGCGTCGGCTGGTACGAGATGCGCTTCTGCTGGTCGGGCGTGGTCATGGTGGCAGTTTCTCCCGGGGTGGCCCGACGCGGAACGACCCGGCGCACGCCCTCGAAGGGGGCGCGCCGGGTCGCCGTACGAGCGTGCTTGGCGCGCTAGCTGATGCTCTTCAGCATCTTGTCGAAGCGGCCAGCGTGGGACTTCTCGGCCTTGGCGAGCGTCTCGAACCAGTCCGCCGCCTCGGTGAAGCCCTCGTCGCGGGCGGTCTTGGCGAAGCCCGGGTACATGTCCGTGTACTCGTGCGTCTCACCGGCGATGGCCGCCTTGAGGTTCGTCGCCGTGTCGCCCATCGGCAGGCCGGTGGCGGGATCGCCGACGACCTTCAGGAAGTCGAGGTGGCCGTGCGCGTGCCCGGTCTCCCCCTCCGCCGTCTCGCGGAAGTTCATGGCGACCTCGGGGTACCCCTCCACGTCCGCGATCTTCGCGAAGTAGAGGTAGCGGCGGTTGGCCTGCGACTCGCCCGCGAACGCGTCCTTGAGGTTCTGCTCGGTCTTGCTGCCCTTCAGGTTGGCCATGAGGTGTCCTCCGGTGTGCGGCTCAGGAAAAAGGGTCGGCCCGCCGGACGACGGCTGCGCAGCGGGCCGATGCGGTGACCGGAAGGTATCGGGACGTACCGGGATTGCATCGCCCCGGGTGGGTGGCCAGCGTGATCGTGAGGAGGACGCGCGCATGGCGGAGCGGAAGGATCCGATGCGGGATCGCGAGCTGGAGCGGCGGCGCGAGAACGAGACGAAGGACCTCGAGGTGGAGGCGCGCCACGGTGAGCGGCCGCTCGAGGGGCTCTCGTCGGCCGGCGCCGGGACGACGTGGACCCAGGAGCAGGACGAGCGGGAGGCGTCGCGCGTGCACGGCGACGACGAGCAGCGGTCCCGGGACGCCTCGCGCATGCAGATCCCGAAGCACCCCGGCGATCCGCTGCCCGAGGGCTGAGGATCCCCGTCACCCGCGGTGCGTGGGAGGGCCCTCGCCGGCGGCCCGGCGGGCGGCCGTACCCGCGCCCACGGCGAGGAGCAGCGCCGCCACCGCGAGCGCCGTGACGCTCCGCGCGGCAGCCGCCACGACGCCCAGCCCAAGCCCGCCCGCCAGCGCGAGCGCGAGCCGCGCGGGAGCGCGCCGCGCCACGGGGGCGGGGAGCCGCCACGCGGCGAGGGCGGAGAGCGCCGCCCCGGCCGCGGAGGGCGCGAGCGCCCGCGCGTCGTCCGCGAGGGCGGCGGCGCGGGGCAGCAGGATCTCCAGCGCGACGGCCACGCTCGCCACCGCGAAAGCGAGCACGGCGCCGGCCGAGGCGTCCTTCGCGAAGCGCGCGCGGGGGTCGGGGCCCGGGAGGACGACGTCGACGACCGTCTCGACCGCGGAGTTCACCGCCTCGATCGCGACGACCGCCCCAGCGCAGGCGAGGACCAGCGCGCGCTCGGCGGGGGAGAGGTCGAGCACGGCCGCGGCGCAGGCGGCGAGCACGCCGAGGCCGAGGTGAATGCGGAGGTTCCGCTCGCGAGCGGCGGCGTCGGCGAGGCCCGCCCCCGCGCACGCGAAGGCCCGGGCGAGGGCGGCGGGGGCGCGGAGGGGCGGGCGCGGCGAGGCCATCGGCGCCATGCTGCCACGCCCGAGGGCCGGCGGTCAGATGTTCTGCGACAGGATGAGGTGCACGTACTGGGCGCGCTCGAACGCGCCCGGGTCGCTCACCTCCCGCTGCGACAGGGCCCCGCGCAGCTCGTCGAGGCTCGAGACGCCGCGCCGATCGAGCCAGTCCTCGATCCCCGCGAGCACCTTGCCGAGGTGCGGGATGCCGTTCTTCATGAGCGTCGAGGCGAGCTGCACGACCTGCGCCCCGGCGAGGACCTGCTTCAGCACGCCGGGCGCGTCGTACACGCCGGTGCTCGCCGCGAGGTGGGCGCGCACGCGGCCGTGCAGCAGCGCGATCCAGCGCAGCGGAACGAGCGCCTCGGACGGCGCGGACGGGGTCATGGTCGGCAGCGCGGCCATCCGCTCGAGCGAGATGTCCGGCTGGAGGAAGCGGTTGAAGAGGACGAGGCCGTTCACGCCGAGCCCGTCGAGACGGGTGGCGAAGTGCGCCAGCGAGGAGAAGAACGGCGACAGCTTCACGGCGATCGGGATCCGCACCGCCTGCCGGACCGCCGCGACGACCTCGAGGTAGCGCGCCTCGACCTCGGCGCCCGACACCGTCGGGTCCGCCTCCACGGAGTACAGGTTCACCTCCAGCGCATCGGCCCCCGCCTGCTCGATGTCGCGCGCGTAGTCCGTCCAGCTGCCGGGCGCCGCGCAGTTGAGGCTCGCGATGACCGGGATCTCGAGGGCGCGCTTCGCCCGCTCGACGAGCGACAGGTAGTCGTGCGGCCCGACCCGCTGCGGCGGGAAGTAGGTGCGCGCCTCCGGGTTCGACTCGGCGCCTCGCAGCAGCTCCTCCTCGAGCGCGCTCGCGGCGCCCTCGAGCTGCTCCTCGAACAGCGAGCGCAGCACCACCGCCCCCGCGCCGTGGCCCTCCGCCATCTCGAGGTTCTCGACGCGATTGGACAGCGCGCAGCTCGCGAGGACGAGCGGGCTGGGCAGCGCGAGCCCCATGTACTCGGTGACGAGCTCGGCCATGTGCGTCTCCGGGTGGGTGGCCGCCCGAGTGGCCGCCGCCTGCCGTCCATATCGAGCGAACCCTGCGGGCGCCAGCAAACCCCTCCCCGGGCCGCTATGAAAGCGTCCATGGGACGCCTCTGGGTGCTCGAGCGCGTGCAGCTCGTGCCGCGCCCCCGCGAGGAGGTGTTCTCCTTCTTCTCCGACGCGCACAACCTCGAGGCGATCACGCCGCGCTTCCTGCGCTTCCGCATCGTGACGCGCGGCCCCATCGCGCTCGCCGCCGGGACCCTGATCGACTACCGGCTCTCGCTCTTCGGCGTGCCGTTCTCCTGGCGGACGCGCATCGAGGAGTGCGTCCCCGGCGAGCGGTTCGTCGACGTCCAGCTGTCCGGCCCGTACCGGCGCTGGCGTCACCTCCACGCCTTCGAGGACGCACCCGGCGGGACGGTGGTCGAGGATCGCGTCGAGTACGAGCTGCCGCTCGGGCCGCTGGGTACGCTCGCCCACGCGCTCTTCGTCCGCCGCGCGCTGGCGCGGATCTTCGGGCACCGCGCGCAGCGGATCTCGGCCCTGCTCGCGCCGGGGGCGGCTACGCCGGGGGCGGCCGCACCGTGAGCACGGGGCAGTGCGCCTTGCGCACCACGCGCTCGGCGATCGAGCCCATCAGCGCGTGCTCGAGCCCGGTGCGCCCGTGGGTGCCGAGGACGAGCAGGTCCACGCCGCGCTCGCGCGCGAACGCCACGATCTCGGCGGCGGGCTCGCCGGCCTCCTTCGCGGTCTCCACGCGCGGAGCGCCGAGGCCCTCGGCCGCCGTGCGCCACTCGTCGAGGTGGCGCTGCGCGCCATCCGCCAGGTCCTGCAGCATCTTCGGGCTGGCCACGACCGAGCCGTCCGGGAAGGTGTAGCCGGGGACGGGATAGGCGTGCAGCAGCCACAGCTCGGCGCCCGTCCGGCGGGCGAGGTCGGCGGCGACCTCCATGGCGGCGCGCGAGGCGTCGGAGAAGTCGATCGGGCAGCAGATCCGCTTCCAGTCGGCGGTCGGCATCGGCGGGCTCCCTCCGGGCGAAGTGTAAGCCGGGGGCGGACCGCTGGCGTAGGATGCGCCCCGCGTGACCTCCCCCTCCTCCCGCGACGAGCGCTCCGCAGGGCTCGCCTACGCGCTCGCCGCGTACCTCTCCTGGGGCCTGTTGCCCCTGTACTTCAAGGCGCTGAAGCACGTCCCGGCCCCCGAGATCCTCGCGCACCGGGTGGTCTGGTCCCTCGTCCTGCTCGCCGCCCTGCTCGCGGTGCGCGGCGAGCAGGGCGCGTTCACCGCGCCCTTCCGCGGAGGTCGCTGGCGGATCCTGGCGGCGACGACGACCCTCATCTCCACGAACTGGCTCGTCTACATCTGGGCGGTGAACGCCGGCCGCATCGTCGAGGCGAGCCTCGGGTACTTCATGAACCCGCTCGTCAACGTGCTCCTCGGGGTGGCGTTCCTCGGCGAGACGCTCTCCGGGCGGCAGCGGGCCGCCATCGGGCTCGCGGCCGCGGGGGTGCTGGTCCTCGTGCTGCGCGCGGGCACCTTCCCTTGGGTCTCGCTCGTCCTCGCCACCTCGTTCGGCGTCTACGGCCTCGTCCGCAAGCGCGCCGCCATCGAGGCCGTCGGCGGCCTGTTCGCCGAGACCGCCCTGCTCGCCCCGCTCGCGCTCGCGTTCCTCGGGGTCCGGGCCGCCGGCGGCGCGGGCGCATTCGGCAGCACGCCCGGCACGACCGTCCTCCTCGCCGCGGCCGGGGTGATCACCGCCCTCCCGCTCGTGTGGTTCACGCTCGGCGTGCACCGGCTGCGCCTCTCGACGATGGGGCTCGTGCAGTACATCGCGCCGACCGGCCAGTTCCTGCTCGGCGTGGCGCTGTACCGGGAGCCCTTCACGCGCCCGCACGCCGCGGCGTTCGGGCTGATCTGGGCGTCGCTCGCGCTGTACACCTGGGACGCGCTCGGCCGGCTGCGGCCGATCGAGCGGTGAGGCTCGTTCGGTCAGTCCTCGGCGCGCGGCAAGGTGAAGGAGAACCGCGCGCCCGCGCCGGGCACGCTGTCGACCCACACCTTCCCGCCGTGCCGCTCCACGAGGGTCTTCACGATCGACAGGCCGATCCCGACGCCCTGCGCCCCCGACTCGCGGCCGCGCCAGTAGTGCTCGAACATGTGGCGCTGCTCGTCCAGCGAGATCCCCGGCCCCTCGTCCGCGACGGTGAACAGCACCGCGCGCTCGCGCTGGCGGGCCGTGAGCTCGACGGTGCCCTTGCGCGGGCTCACCTTCACCGCGTTCGAGAGCAGGTTCGCGAGGACGCGGTGCACCCGCTCGCGATCGCACCGGACGAGGAGCGGCTCCACCGCGGCCCGCACGCGCAGCTCGCGCTCCCGCACGACGGGCGCGATGCTCTCCACCGCGTCGTCGACGAGCTCGCGCGCGGAGTGCTCCCCGACGTCGAGCTCGAGCCGCCCGTTCTCGGCGCGCGCGAGGTCGAGCAGGTCCTGGACGAGGTGGTTCATCCGGTCCCCGGCGCGGCGGATGCTCGCGGCGCGCCGCCCGACGAGGTCGGGCAGCTCGGAGCGCCCCGCCGAGCGCTCCAGCTGCGCCGCCGCGAGGATGATCGACGAGAGCGGGTTGCGGAGATCGTGCGAGACCTCGGCGAGCGTCTGCTCGCGGGCGCGGAGCGACCGCGAGAGCTCCTCGTGGAGCAGCTCGTTCTCGAGCGCGACGGCGGCCCGCCCCGCCACCTCCTCGCCGAGCGCGAGCTCGACCGGCGCGATCGTCGCCCCCCGGCGCGCCCTCACCATCGTCAGCGCGCCCAGCACGTGGCCGCCCTGGACGAGGGGGAACACCGCCGCCGCGCCCACCCGGAGGGTGAGCAGGGCCTGCCGGTGCCGTCCGTCGCGCGCGGGCTCGAGCGCCTCGGGATCGTCCACGAGCTCCAGCTGCTGGGGCGTCCCCTCGGCGAGGGCGCGGGCGATGGCGCCCGCCCGGCCGGGGGCCCGCGCCTCCACCACGGCCGCGTCGGCGGCGCGCGCGGGATCGGCCGCCGCCACCGCCATCCGCACGGCGCCCTCGGGCGTGGCGCGGTCGACGATGCACCAGTCGGCGATCTCCCGCGCGCACAGCGTGGCGAGCCGGCGCAGGGCGGCCGCGATCTCGCCGGGCGAGACCATGAGCGCGCTCGTGGCCGAGAGCAAGAACCCCATCCGCCGCTGGGCCGCCTCGGCGCGCGCGAGCGCCTCCTCGCGCTCGCGCTCGGCGCGCTTGCGCTCGGACAGGTCGAGCACGAACGCGACGCCCTCGGACCGCGCCGGGAGCGCCGCGGCGCCGATGAGCACGGACACCCGGCTCCCGTCCTTGCGCTGGTACTCCTTCTCCAGCGGCCCCACCATGCCCTCGCGCCGAGGCCGCCCCTCGAGGCTCGCCTGCTGCGCCTGCCACTCGGAGGGGACGATCTCGGGCCAGGTCACGCGCCCCGCCGCGATGTCCTCGCGCGTGAGCCCCAGGATGCGCAGGAGCTCGTCGTTACCGTCGGTGAGGACGCTCTCCGCGTCGAACTCCGCCACGCCGATCATGTTCGAGTCGACGAACCGGCGGAGGCGCGCCTCGGCGAGGCGGACGCGCAGCAGGGCGTTCAGCGCCGCGACCAGCACGTGGGGCTCGACCGGGTGCGTGAGGTACAGGTCCGCGCCCCCCTCCAGGCCGCGCACGAGGTCCTCGGCGTCCGCGCGCCGCGCGGAGAGGAACACCACCGGCAGCGCCGACGTGGCGGGGTCTGCCTTGAGCTCGCGGCAGACGTCGAAGCCGATCGCGTCCGGGAGCTGCACGTCGAGCAGCACGAGGTCCGGCCGCGCCGAGCGCGCGAGGGCCAGCGCCTGCGCCCCCGTGGCGGCGACGCTGACCCGGAAGCCGGCGTTCGCGAGGACGCGGTTCACGGCGTAGCGCGTCCCCGCGTCGTCCTCGACGAACAGGATGTGCGCCCGGGTGCTCACGACCTCGTCACGCCTCCTGCGAGCCGCGCCAGGGCCTCGCGGATCTCCTGCAGCGCGGACGCCCTCGGCCGGCCCTTGCCGAGGATCGCCGCGGCGCCTCCGGCGCGGGCGCGCTGCTCGGGGCCGAGCTCCTCGCCGGTGTAGACGATCACCGGCACGTCGCGGGTCTGCGGATCCGCGAGGAGCCGCGCCAGCACCTCCCCGCCGTCCATCCCCGGCATCTTCCAGTCGAGGAAGACCGCCGCCGGGCGCCGCTCCGCGACCAGCGCCAGCGCCTCCTCGCCCGACGAGGCGTCCTGGACGGCGTAGCGCGTCTCCTCGAGCAGCGAGCGGAGCAGGTAGCGCGACGCCTCTTCGTCGTCGACGACCACCACCTCCTCGCGCGGGAGCAGCGCCGCGGCCGTCTCGAGGCGCGAGAGGAGCCACGCCCGCTCGAGGGGCTTCTCGGAGAAGTCGTCCGCGCCGAGGCCCTTCGCCTTGCCGCGGTTCTCGACCATCGTCACGACGTAGACCGGGATCCCGCGGGTGAGCGCGGAGCCCTTGAGCTCGGACAGCAGCGGCCACGCCGCCTCGGCTCCCAGCATGACGTCGAGCACCACCGCGATCGGGCGCAGCCGCTGCACCGCGTGGCGCGCCTCGGGCAGCGTCCCCACCGGGAGCACCTGGAACGGCGTCCCCCTCACGTACTTCTCGTACGCGAAGATGGTCTCGGGGTTGTCCTCGACGACGAGCACGGGGTACCGGGTGGGATCGTGGAGGGCGCACACGTCCGCGACCGTACCGATCTCGGGGGGACCCCCGTACAGGAGCGGCACCTCGAGCGAGAAGGTGGAGCCGACGCCGGGCTCGCTCTTCACCGCCAGGCGCCCCCCGAGCAGCTCGGCGAGCCGCTTCGAGAGCGGGAGCCCCAGCCCCGTGCCGCGCACCCGCCGCTGCACCGGCGAGTCGAGCTGCCCGTACTCCTGGAAGATCCGATCCAGGTCCTCCCTGGCGATCCCGATGCCGGTGTCGGACACCGAGAACACGACCCGGTCGCCCTGACGCCGCGCGCTCACGCGGACCTCGCCGCGCTCGGTGAACTTGAGGGCGTTCGAGATGAAGTTGCGGAGGATCTGCGAGATCTTGCCCTCGTCGGTGTAGAGCGTCGGCAGGCCGACGGGGTCCTCGAAGTGGAGCGTCACCTGGGTCGTCGCCAGGAGCGGGCGCAGCATGCCGCGGAGCGCGCCGAACAGCTCGCTCGCCTCGAACGGCGAGGAGCGGACCGTGGTCTTCCCCGCCTCGACCTTGGCGAGATCGAGCAGGTCGCTCACGAGGTCCAGCATCCCCTCCGCGGCGCGCCTCGCGAAGCCCACCTGCTTGCGCTGCTCGTCGTTCAGGGGACCGTCGGTCTCGTCGAGCAGCATCCGACAGAACGAGATGACGGTGTTGAGCGGCGTCCGGAACTCGTGGCTCATGTTCGAGAGGAACCGGCTCTTCAGCTCCGACGCGCGCCGGAGGTAGTCGGCCTTCTCGTCCAGCTCGGCGTAGAGCGCTACGACGCCGCGGTTCGTGTCCTCGAGCTCGCGGTTCACCGCCACGAGCTGCCGCTCGCGCTCCCTCAGCGCGTCGAGCGTCCGCAGCAGCTCCTGGTTCTGGCTCGTGAGCTCCTCGAGGGCGTCGTGCGGCCGCTCCCGCTGAAGCTCCTCCACCACGGCGGCGAGCTCGCGCGGCGTCGCGGGCCCCGACCCCGGGGGCAAGAGCTTCGCCAGGGTCACCGTGGTGCCGGACGGGCCGGTCTGGATGTCGAATCGATCGACGAGGCGGCGGCTGCCGGAGATCCCGAGCCCCATCCCGGTCGGGGAGCGGTACCGCCCGGCCAGGATGGCGTCCAGCTCGGTCACCCCGCCGCCCCGATCCCGGACGCGGACGACGAGCGCGCTCCCCTCCTCCTCGTCGGGCTCGAGCGCGATCTCGACCTTCCCGCCGCCCGCGTACTTCCAGGCGTTGCGCGCGATCTCCGACACGGCGGTGGCGAGGCGCGTCTGCTCGGACGAAGCGATCCCGACGAGCCGCGCCACCTGCCGCGCACGCTGCCGCGCGAGCACGACGTCCTCCTCGCGGCGCACCGCGATGGTCAGGAGCGGAGCGCCCGGGGCGGCGGCCCGCGCGCTCAACGCGCCCTCCGCGCGGCGAGGACGGTCGCGTCGTCGCGGCCCCGGGCATGATCCCGGAACAGCACGCCCGCGAGGAGCGCCGGATGCCGCGCCGCGAGGCCGGGGTACGCGGCGACGTCCCAGTGCGTCGCGATGCCGTCGGAGTGCATGACGAGGACGGCGCCCTCGGGGAGCGAATAGGAGAACTCCTGGATGGAGCGCACCGCGTGCCCGACCGTCCCGGCGAGCGAGACGAGGCGCCGCGAGGCGCCGCCGCCGACGATCGCGCCGACCACGTTGCCGAGCCCGGCGTAGCGCAGCTCTCCCGTCGCGAGGTCCAGCGCCGCGACCGCCAGGGCGGCGCCCCGGGTCGCCCGCAACGCCGCGTGGGCCGCGTCGACGATGTCGCGCGGCGCGAGGTCCGCCGTCCGGCGCACGACCTCGATCGCCACGCGCGCGGCGTCCGCCGCGGCACGGCCGTGCCCGAGGCCGTCCGCGACGGCGAGCACCGCCCGGTCCTCGAGCTCCACGAGCGCCCACCCATCGCCGCACACCTGCTCGCCGGGCTTCGCGACCGACAGCGCCCCTGCCGCCAGCCGGCGCGGCGGGCGCTGCCCCGCCGCCCAGACCTCGGCCACGAGCGCGGTCCCCTTCCCCGGCGCGCTCCACAGATCGAAGGCGGAGCCGACGCGCGACATGGCGCCGAGCCCCTCGCCGGGGGTGCCGGCGGTCGAGTGACCGTCGCGCATCGCGGTCGCGACGTCGCCGATCCCCCGCCCCCGATCGAGGCCGATGATCGCGATCCCGCTCGGCGGGTGGCCGATGGGGTGGATGGCGACGAGGCCGCCGCCGCCGTGGGTCACGATGTTGCGGGCCGCCTCGCTCGCCACGATGGCGGCCCGCTCGGCGGCCACCTCGCCGAGCCCCAGGTCGCTGGCCATCCGGCGCGCCGAGCGGCGGGCCTCGCCGACCTGCGACTCCTCGCCGACGGGGACGACGAGGCTCTCTCCGTGGGTCAGCGCCACTTCGTCACCGTGACGCGCGTCCCGGACCCCGGTGTGGACTCGATCGCGAACTCGTTCACCAGCCGCTTCGCCCCTCCGAGCCCCAAGCCGAGCCCGCCCCCCGTGGTGTAACCGTCCTTCATGGCGAGCTCCACGTTCGCGATCCCCGGGCCGCGATCGGTGAAGACGAGCCGCAGGCCGGACCGCGGCGGCTCCTGGAGGATCTGGAGGAGCAGCTCCCCGCCCCGGCCGTGCTCGAGGGCGTTGCGCGCGAGCTCGCTCGCCGCCGTGACCAGCTTCGTCTGGTCCACGAGGGAGAACCGCAGCTCCAGCGCGTGGCGTCGGACCAGCTGCCGGACGAGCACGACGTCCGCGTCGGACGCGATCGCGACCGTCTCCTCCTTCAAGACGAGCATGCGATCCTCACGCCCGGCGTCTGCGGGCGGCGCTCGCGCGGAGCAGCGTCATCCCCTTCTCCACGTCGAGGGCGGTGCGGATGCCGTGCAGCGTGAGCCCCAGCTCCACGAGCGTGATCGCCACCGAAGGCCGCATCCCCACGACGACCGTCTCGGCGTCCATGAGCTGCGACATGGACGCGATGGAGCCGAGCATGCGCCCGATGAAGGAGTCCACGACGTCCAGCGAGGAGATGTCGATGAGCACGCCGCGCGCGCCGGTGCGGGTGATCTGCGCCGTCAGGTCGTCCTGCAGCGCGAGCGCGAGCTGATCGTGCATGTCGACCTGGATGGTGACGAGCAGGAACTCGCCCATCCTCAGGATCGGGATGCGCTCCATGTCCGAGGCCCTATCGCCGCGCGAGCGCCGTCGACTCGGTGCCCAGCCGCTCGAGCGCCGTCTTGAAGGCGTCGGCGAGGTTCGCCTTGGTGATGACGTTGCCGAGGTCGATGGCGAGGTGGACGATGGTCTGGGCGATGGCGGGGCGGATGCCGCTGATGATGCAGTCCGCGCCCATGAGCCGCGCCGCCGCCACCGTCTTCATGAGGTGCTGCGCGACGAGGGTGTCCACGGTGGGGACGCCGGTGATGTCGATGATCGCGACCTGCGAGCCGGTCTCCACGATCTTCTCGAGCAGCGTCTCCATCACGACCTGGGTCCGGTTCGAGTCGAGCGTCCCGATCATGGGCAGCGCGAGGATGCCGTCCCAGAGCTTCACGACTGGCGTGGAGAGCTCGAGCATCTCCTCCTGCTGCCGCGCGATCACCTGCTCGCGCGTCTTCTGGTACACCTCGGTGGTGAAGAGGCCGAGCCGGTCGAGCAGCTCCGTGGTCGCCCAGGTCTCGTCGGCGAAGGCGGCGGTGTCGCGCCCCAGCTCCTCGCGCAGGCGCTGGAACAGCGGCCGCTTGAAGGAGAACACGAAGGTGGCGGTCTCCGTGGGGGAGAACCCCTGCGTCCCGCGCGTGCGGGAGACGTTCGCCAGGAGCTCGCGCAGCGGGTCGAACTCCGGGCCGTTCACGTCCACGGCGCTTCCGTCCCCCACCGCCTGGCGCAGCAGGCGCAGGAACTCGCCGCACTCCTCGCGCAGCTCCGCCTCCTTGATGGCGCCCGTCCGGGACGACACCTGTCGCTGCTCGCGGATCCAGTCTGCGAGGAGCCCGTCGGCGTGGCGGTCGAGGATACGGGGGAGGTGGGAGGTCTGCGTCGCCATGAACGCTCCGTGAAGTAAGGAATCTTTCGGGACGCGCAATGTTACGCATCGCGTCCCCGCTCGGAAGGGGCTATGCCCGCTCGGCCCCTCTTGGAGGAGCGTCGAAGGAAAAGTTGGGGACGGTCCGTCCGACCGACGCGACCGCTTCGGGTCCCCTGTCCGACAGGAAACCGCGTCCGCGCATGAACACCCCGACCGCCTCCTCGCCGATCGAGCCCTCGCCCTCCCCTGCCCCCCCAGCCGTCCCTGCGACCGCCCGGTGGTCGAACCCGCACCGGCTGCTCCCCCGCGTGCGGTGGGCCGTCCAGCTCGCGTACCTGGCCTTCGTGGCGCTCGTCGGCCTGGAGTTCGCCCGCTTCGTCTCCCAGGCGACGAGCGACGGACCGCTCACCGCGTCGCGTCCGCCTGCGGTCGAGGGCTTCCTCCCCATCGCCGCGCTCGTCGGCCTGAAGCGGTTCCTCCTCACCCGCTACTGGGACGAGGTCCACCCCGCCGGCCTCGCCATCCTGCTCGCGGCGGTCGCCACCTCGCTCCTCGCGCGCAAGGCGTTCTGCTCCTGGGTCTGCCCGGTCGGGACGATCTCCCGCGCGCTGGAGTGGGTGGGGCGACGCACGCTGTGGCGCCGGCGCTGGCCCGCGGTGCCGCGGTGGCTCGACCTCCCGCTCGCCTCGCTCAAGTACCTGCTCCTCGGCTTCTTCGCCTGGAGCGTCGCGCAGATGCCGCTCGACGCGATCGAGGGCTTCCTCCGCTCGCCCTACAACGCGGCGGCCGACGCGAAGATGCTCCTCTTCTTCCGGCACCCCTCCACGACCGCGCTCGCCGTGATGGGCGCGCTCGTGGCGCTTTCGCTCCTCGTGAAGCACTTCTGGTGCCGGTATCTCTGCCCGTACGGCGCCCTCCTCGGCGTGGCGAGCCTCCTCTCGCCGCTCTCCGTCCGGCGCGATCCCGAGGCGTGCAACGACTGCCGCGCCTGCACGCGCGCCTGTCCCGCCGAGATCCCGGTGCACGCGCGCCTGCGCGTGATCTCGTCGGAGTGCACGGGCTGCATGTCGTGCGTCGCCGCCTGCACGACGCCCGACTGCCTCGGCGTCACGCGGAAGGGGGCGCGGTCGCTCTCGCCGTGGCTCGTGCCGGCCGTGGCGCTCTCCACGATGCTCGCCTTCTGGGGGCTCGCCCGGGCGACCGGGTTCTGGGAGACGAGCCTGAGCGCGGAGGCGTTCCGCCTCGCCTACCGGATCATGGGCATCGAGTGAGCGCCGACGGCGCGCGCGTCGGGCGCGCGACGAAGAGCGCCCGCGCCTGCGCGGCGTAGCTCGCGCGCGGCCCGAGCAGCACCCCCGCGGGGCGCGGCGGGGAGAGCAGCCCCTCGTGCTCGAGCGCGCGCACCGTCGAGAGCGCCTCGCGCAGGTCGTCGGTGCCGTTCACCTCGAACCGGACGAGCACCTCCAGCTCGTCGCGCGCCTCGCGCATGCTGCGCACCATCCGGGCGAAGCGCTGGCGGTCGAGCGAGCCCTCCGGCGCGACCCGGCCGCGGACGGGAACCGTCACCTGCAGCGTCGTCACCCCCGCCCGCGAGAGGCGGCGGGCGACGTAGCCGTCGAGGAGCGTCGCGTTGGTCATCACCGTGGCCTCGTAACCGCACCCCTCCCGCGCGCACGCGTCGCGCACGAGCGCCGAGCAGCTGACCACGGCGTCGGCGTCGAGGAGCGGCTCGCCGCCGAAGAGGACGAGCGACGTCGCGGCCGCGCCGGACTCCCCCACGAGCCCGGCGAGCCGCGCGGCGACCGCGAGCGCGGAGGAGCGGTTCGGGCGGCCCCGCCGGTGGACCCGCGCGCACCCGCCGCAGGCGAGGTTGCAGGGGAAGCCGAGGTCCAGCAGCGCCCTGAGGCGCGGCCCGCCGAGCCCCTCCGTCGCGTCGAGATCGTGGGCGAGGATCGCCATCGCGGCGCAAGGTGGTCACGGATCGCCGCCCCGGCCTTGACGAACGTCACCGAGAGCGAAGTCCTTCGGGGGCCCCAGGGTCGCGGAACGAATCTCGATCCGTGGGCCCCTCACCGTCAGGGCGGGAGCCGCCCCGACAGCACGGCGATGCGCACGTCGCGATCCAGGCCCGGCAGCCACGTGGCCGCGCTCTCGACGGCGGTGCGGAGCACGTCGGCCCACGCCGACGCCGGGCGCGCCGAGGGGGCCGCCGGGAGCCGCGTGACGCGCAGCCCAGGGAGGTGCCTGCGGAGGAGCTCGAGCTCGCGCGCGCCGAGCGCGCGCCGGGGCGGACTGGTCCGAGCGTCCCACGCCGCCGGGGCGAGCGGCTCCGTGAAGGCGAACGGCGCCTCCGGCCGCACCCAGGCGCGGAGCCGGTAGAGCAGCGCCTCGGGGTCCGGGGCTCCGGAGAGGAGCCCCTCCGCGACGACGGCGTCGAACGACCAGGTCGGCAGGTCGATCGCGCGCCAGGTGTCGGGATGCGAGAGCCCGTCCCGGCCCAGGGTGACGGGCGTCACCCGCGCGCCGTCACGCTCGAGCGTGGCCGCGAGCGCGCCGGAGTCGTCCGAGGCGACGAGGACCTCGGCTCCGCGCAGGTCGCCGAGGGAGGCCCGCACGAGATCGTGGGCCGCGCGGGCGAGCTGAGGAGTCTGACGGCGCTCCAGTAGGGGAGCCGCGGCGGAGTTTGGCATGAGAGGGAGCGGCCGCCGTGCCGTCGGCGCCCTTGTTTGCGCTCGCGACGACCGCCACGCGAACCATTCGTCCCCGCGAGGCAGGAAGCAAGGGCCCCGGGAGAGGGCGTCCGGGACGAGGGCTCGCCCGGCAGGGCCCGCCCCACCGCGCCGAACCTCCCCGTCGATCGGGGCCGGCGCGCGATTACAGATCTGCCGTTCCACGCCCGCGCCATGCAGAGGAGGTCGCCGTGATCCCGGAACCCATCGACCGCTACCTCAAGCAGCACCACCTCGCCTACGAGCACACCGTGCACGTGCGCGCCGTCCCGGCCCAGCGGCTCGCCGCCGCTGAGCACGTCTCCGGCGAGCGGATCGCGAAGCCGGTCGTGGTGGACCTCGACGGCCGCCTCGCGCTCGCGGTCGTCTCCGCGACGCAGCGTGTGGACCTCGAGGCCCTGCGACGCGTCACCGGGGCCGAGCGGGCCGCGCTCGCGCCGGAGCCCTCGTTCCAGGGCCGCTTCCCCCCGTGCGAGGTCGGCGCGGAGCCGCCGCTCGGGCTGTTCGGCCTGCCCATCTTCGTGGACGATGCGCTCGCCCACGAGCCGTGGATCGTCGTCCGCGGCGGCACGCACGAGGACGCCCTTCGGCTCGACACCGCGGCCTGGCTGCGCAGCGAGCACGTCGTCCCGGTGGAGCGGCTCGGGTTGCATCCTTTTTGACGGGGGGCTGCGCCCCCCGCCCCAGCGGCAGAGCCGCTGGGGCCCCACCCCCTGCTCTGTGTCTCCGGCTGGACACCGGGTGAACTCGAAGCGCCGGCGACTCGGGTGAGGGTGCCAGGAGCGCGGCCTGGACCGTGGCCGCTACGATGGCGGCCGGCCGGAACGCGGTGATGACGTCGCGGGTGGGCACCGCCTCGGCCGGCCGGAGAGACACGGCGACCGCCTCCGCCTCGCGGCGCGAGAGGCCGAAGAAGGGGCAGCACCTCCGCGCGGTTCTCGGGGGTGAGCACCTTCGCGAGCTCGTTCACGGTGGATAAACAGAGCTCGCCCGCGCGCAGCGCCGCCTCCACTTCGGGGAACGCCTGGATGAGCTCGGCCGCGGTCTCGCGGTTCTGGGCGGCGCCCTTCGAGAGCCTGAGCTCGCGGTGGAGGTAGTAGAAGAGCGAGGTATGGCCGAGCTCGCGCCACAGCTTCTTCCGATCGAAGTCGGCGAGGGCGAGGAGGAAGTCGGCCATCGCGCCCTGCTCCTCGCGGAGCAGGCGCACGAGGTGGTTCGTGAGCTCACGTGCGGTGGACATGCACGCAGTGTCTCACGCAATTTTCGGTCGTCCCCAGGCGCACGAGAACGGCGCGAGGCGCGACCGATGACCAGGGGTGCCGCGCCCCCTCCCGCGCAGCTCCGGCGCCCCCGGGTGGCCCGCGAACGCTGCGAGGCACGCGTTCTCGGGCTGCTCGCGCCGCGGAAAGCGAGCTGCGAGACAACCGTGTCAACGGTTACCGTCGGGCAAATGGGTTGCTCTGGCCATGGCCGGAAGCGCCCTGGCTCACGTGCAGTGAAATGGCCTGGCTCCTCGGAGTTCCGCTCCTCCAAGCACGCCCGTGCCGCGTCTCGCCCTCGGGTTTCTTGTTAGCCGATCGCGCGGCGACGGTTCCGGTCCTCGGTAGCGCTTCGGCCGGTCCCCCTCGTCTCGAGCCAGCCTCGGGACCGCCCGCCTGGCGGATACGGCCGTTTCCGGGCAGAGCCGTCGCCGACTTGTGATGGATGATGAGGGCTTTCCCCTCCCGCAGTGAACCCTGGTGCGGGGACTCGCTTTCCGGCTGCGGCTGCACCCGCGCTCACGTACTTGCCCGGCGGGTCCCGGGACGTCCGCTCACCCCGGGCGTAGCGGCCGCGCAGCGGGCGCGAAGTCGAGGGGCGCGACTGTTCACCGCCGCAGGATGCGCACGTACGCGAGCGCGCCGCGCGCCGCGCCGGTCGCCGCGCGCTGCACCTCTGCGAGCGAGACGGTGCCGCGCGGATCCGTCCGCAGCGCGAGGAAGGCGCTCGCGAGCCGACCTCCGGCGGAGACCACGAACAGCAGCTCGAGCCCGTGGCCGCCGGCGCGTCCCAGGGCGGCGAGCTGCGCGGGCAGCGCCGCGACCGCGGCGCCCCCGACGGCGGCCGCGGCGGCGTAGGCCACCCCGCCCGCCATGGAGAACACGGCGAGCTGGAAGGGCCGGTCGCGGCGGGCGCCGATCTCGAGGGGGAGCGCGAACGTCGCGAGCGCGTGCCCGCCCCACGCGATCCCGCCGAGGGCAGCGTCGATGGCGATGGGCCAGAGCACGCCGGGCGACGTCGCGAGCCACAGCAGCGGGAGCCCCGCGGCTGCGAACGAGCAGGCCGCCAGCACCGGGCGAGCCCCCGCGCGGTCCAGCACGCGTCCCCACATCGGCGCCGACAGGACCCGCGCGGCCGCCGAGATGGCGGCGTGCGCCGCGACGAGGGTGAACCCGGCCCGCAGGTTGTGGAGGAGGTGGAAGGTGAAGTACCCGCCGGCGAGCCCCACGGAGGCGTTCCACGCCACCTGATACGCCAGCACGGCGCGCGCGTCGCGATCGCGCAGCGGCCGCACCGCGTCCGCGAGCGACGGCGGCGCCGGCGCGGGCGCGGGCGGCTCGTGCTGGCGCAGCATGAGCAGGGTCGTGACGGCGCCGAAGCCGCTCGCGGCGAGCGCGAGGCCGCCGAGGGCCAGGGACGCGGCGGCACGCGACGAGGCTGCGTCGAGCAGCCGCGCCACCCCGAGCCCCGCGGCCGTGCCGCAGGCGGCGCAGATCGCGGTCCTGCGCCCGAAGTAGCGGCCGCGGAGCCGCGAGGGGACGAGCTCGCCCATCCACGCGCTCCACGCGTTGTTGCCGACCACCGCGAGCACCGCGGACAGCGCCGCGACGCCGAGCAGGATCGCCCGCGCCGCGGCCGCGGAGACGGGCAGCAGCGGGAGCACGGCGAGCGGTAGGAGCGCCTGACGCGACAGCGTCACCGCCGCCACCGCCACGCGGCGGCGGCCGAACGTCGCCGTCGTCCAGGCCGCCGGGAGCTGCACCGCCTGGGCGAGCTGCGGCAGGGCCGCGATGAACCCGACCTCGAGCGGCGTCGCGCCGAGGTGGAGCGCCCATCCGGTGAGCACCGTGGGGCCGGCCGTCGCGGCGACCAGCTCCGCGAACACGCCCTCGGTGGACGAGGCGCGCAGCGAGGCCCGGACCCGACTCGCCGGGCCCGCGGCGCGGCCCCCTCCCAGCGGAGGCGGCGCGCCGCGCAGGAGGCCGAGCGCCGGCGCGGCGGCGGCGAGGAAGAGCCCGCGGAGCAGGGCGGCGGGCAGCCCGACGATCGGATGCATGAAGCAGCGGCGCTCCCTAGCGCGCGCGCCGCGCACTGTGCCACGCGCGGGGCCGGGCGGTCCAGGTGGCCGGGGAAGGAGGCGGGAGGGGAGCTCTGGACGCCCTCTCAGGCGCTGGGCGAGAGCGGGAGGTCGACCGTGAAGGTGGCGCCCTCGCCCAGCGTGCTCTCCACGCCGATGCGGCCGCCGTGCGCGGCGACGATCTGCCGGACGATCCAGAGGCCGAGGCCGAGGCCGGAGTAGTGGCGCCCCGACACCGCGCGCTCGAACCGCCCGAAGATGCGCGCCTGGTCGGCGGGAGCGATGCCGATCCCGCGATCCGCCACGCTGAGCCGCGCCACGCCGTCGGCGGAGGAGAGCGCCACGCGGACCGGGCGACCGCGGCCGTACTTGAGCGCGTTCGAGACCAGGTTCGACAGCACCTGCTCGAGGCGCGACGCGTCGTAGGAGCCGCGGAGCGGGCCAGGCGCCTCGCAGGTCAGCGCGCAGCGCGCGTCGCTCGCCTCCTCCGCGTACCGGGCGACGACGTCGCGGACCAGCGCCGCGAGGTCGCCGTCCTCGCGCGCGAGGGCGAAGCGGCCCGCCGTGATGCGCGACACGTCGAGGAGGGTGTCCGCGAGCCGCACCAGCCGATCCGCCTGGCGCTCGATCATCCGCAGGCGCGCCTCCGGCGGCTTCGAGCCGCCCTCGCGCAGCAGCAGCTGGACCCCGAGCCGGAGCGTCCCGAGCGGCCCGCGCAGCTCGTGCGACGCGACCTGGAGGAACTCCTCGCGCGCGCGGGCCGCGACCCGCGCGTCGCGCAGCAGGCGCACGTGGGCCACCGCCAGCGCCGTGCGGCGCGCGACGTCCGCGACCAGCACGCGATCCCCGGCCCCGTAGCGCCGCGCCGGATCCGCGCTGGCGACCGCGAGGACCCCGATCACCCCGCCGGCGGCGACGAGGGGCGCGAGGACCGCGGCGCGCGGCGCCGGCCCCCCCGCGGCATCGCCAGGGGCCGAGAACTCCTCGACGGTCTCCGCCCGCGCGGCGTCCCCCGCCGCGAGGAGCCGCTCGAGCGCCAATCCACGGACGAGCGCCTCCACCGGCGCGCCGACCGCGTCCGGTCCGAGCCGCGCCGCCACCTCGAGCCCCTCGTCGCCCAGCGCGAGGACCCCCGCCCAGTCTCCGAGGGCGGGGACGGCGAGCCTCACCAGGCCCGCGAGCATCTCGTCCTCCTCCAGCGTCGCCGCCAGGTGGGCCGAGACCTCGTCGAGGAACGCGAGCCGGCGCTGCGCCGCCACCGCCTCGGCGCGCGCGAGCCGCTCCGCCACGAACAGGCGAGCGCGGTCGAGCGCCTGCGCGCAGTGGAACGCGAGCGAGAACGCGAGGGCGCGGTCCGGCTCCGGGAACGCGCGGGGCGCGTCGTAGCCGACGAGGAGCACGCCGAGCGGGAGCCCCTGCGACGGCAGCGGCAGGGCGACGAGCGCGGCGCCCGCGAGCCCGTCCAGGCCCGGGTAGCGCGCCGCGATGGCGGCCCGGTCCGGGAGGAACACCGGCGCGCCGTGGTGGAAGGCGTCGCGCACCGGACCGGGACCGGGGAGCCGCGCGGCCGCGCTCGCGAACGCGTCCGCCGCGCCCGGCGAAGGGAGCACGTCCATTCCACCCCCCGCCCCTGGAACGAGGAGGAGACCGCGCGCGCCGCCGAGGGCCCAGACCCCGCGGCCGAGCGTGACCTCCGCCACCTCGTCCGGCGTCCGCGCGCTCGAGAGGGCCGCGGTGACCGCCTGGAGGCGCGCGAGCCGCGCCGCAGACGCCTCGGCTTCCCTGCGCGCGGCGCGCTCCGCCTCCCAGCAGGGATCGGTGCCGCCCGCGTGCGAAGCCGCGGTGCTCTCGTCTCGCGAGTCCACGGTGTCCCCCCGGACACGGACTGCGGGTTGGAGTCGCCATTAACCCAGAACGGACGGTCCGGTACAAGGGTGTGGAGATGTGTCGCACGAGCGCGGGACGGGACCTCGCCCGTGGCAATCGCGCCGGGATCGGGGTGAAATGGCGCGATGGCCGCACGAGCACAGAGAGGCGCCGCGCCGCGGATGAGCGAGAAGGTCAACGGAAAGACGCTGGGGCCGGTGCTGGAGTTCATGCGGACGCTCTGGGCGCTGGATCACGCCCTGCAGTCCGCGTCCAAGCGGATGGAGTCGCGGCTCGAGATCACGGCGCCGCAGCGGCTGGTGGTCCGCATCGTCGGCCGCTACCCCGGCGTCTCGGCCGGAGAGGTCTCCGAGATCCTGCACCTCCATCCCAGCACGCTCACCGGCATCCTCCGGCGCCTCGGCGACCGCGGGCTCGTGGAGCGCCGTCCGGATCCGCGCGACGCCCGCCGCGCGCTGCTCTTCCTGTCGAGCAAGGGCCGCGCCGTGGACGAGCTGCGCAGCGGCACGGTCGAGGCGGCGGTGCGCCGCGCCCTCACGCGCGTACGGCCCGCGGCCGTGCAGCACGCGCGCGAGGTCGCCGAGGCGGTCGCCTCCGAGCTCGCGCGGCTCGATTGATCTTCCGCGCACGCGCCCGTGGCTCGCCTGGCGGCGCGCCCGCCCGGTTGGTAGATTCACGCGCGTGCGAGTCCTCCTCTCGAACGACGACGGCGTCCACGCGCCGGGGCTGAAGGCGCTCGCGGACGCCTTCGAGGGCGACGAGGTGTGGGTGGTCGCCCCGGATCGCGAGCAGTCCGCCTCGTCCCACGCGATCTCGCTGCACCGGCCGCTCCGGCTCTTCGAGATGGCGCCGCGCTGGTACGCCGTGGACGGCACGCCGACGGACGCCGTGTACATGGGCCTGAACCACGTCCTCCGCGGCGCGCGTCCGGACGTGGTCGTGTCGGGCATCAACCATGGGCCGAACCTCGGCAACGACGTGCTCTACTCCGGCACGGTCGCCGCCGCGATGGAAGGAGCGCTCCTCGGGGTGCACGCACTGGCCGTCTCCCTCGCGTGCTCGCCGCCGCACGTCTTCGACGAGGCGGCCCGGTTCGCGGTGGCGCTGGCCCGCCGCGTGGTCGCGACCCAGCCGCCCGCCCCGCTCCTCCTCAACGTCAACGTGCCGCGCGGTCCGGTGCGCGGGTACCGCTTCACGCGTCTCGGCCGGCGCACGTACGGCAACGAGGTGGTCGAGAAGACCGACCCGCGCGGCCGCAAGTACTACTGGATCGGGGGGGAGGGCGGTCCGACGAACGAGGACATCCCGGGGTCCGACTGCAACTGCGTCCTCGGCGAGGGGCTCGTCGCCGTGACGCCCCTCCACCTCGACTCCTCGCACGACGCAGTGCTGCAGGGGCTGCGGAGCTGGACGGTGCCCGGTTACGAGAAGGAGCCGGCGTTGTGAGGGGCGTCACGCGCGGCGCCGCCGCGCTCGTCCTCGCGCTCGCCGCCTGCGCTCCCCCGCCCTCGCTCGCGCCGCGCGGTTCCTCCCCGGAGGCCCCGGCTGCGGCGGCACCGCCGCGCGGCGCGCTGCCGGTCCCGCTCGAGGCCCCCCCGCATCACGAGGAGCCGGGCCTCGCCGGCGTCGTGCACGTCGTCCGGCGCGGCGAGACCATCTACCGCATCGCCAAGAGCTACGGCGTGGACCCCGCGGACCTCCTCGAGTCGAACGGGATCTCCGACCCCCGGGCGGTCGCCGCTGGCACGGAGCTGTTCGTGCCCGGCGCGAGCCGCGTCGTGGAGCTCTCCCCGGCGGACGGCGCCGCCGCCGCGCCCGCCCCGGCCGCCGCGCCGCTCCCGCCCGCCCCCTCCACCCCGACCGCCCCCGGCGCAGCGCCAGAGCCGCCCCGCCCCGCTCGCGCCCCGGCCGCCGCGCGCGAGGACGGCGGCACGCCGCTGGCGTGGCCGCTGAAGGGGGTGCTCTACGGCCGCTACGGCGTGCGGGCCGGACAGCGGCACGACGGGATCGACATCGCCGCCCCGGAGGGCGCGCCGGTGCGCGCCGCCGCCGAAGGGACCGTCATCTTCGCGGGCGACCAGCCCGGCTACGGGGCGCTCGTCATCCTGAAGCACGCGAACGATCTCGTGACGCTGTACGCCCACAACTCGCGCGTGCTGGTGAAGGACGGCCAACGGGTCTCGCGCGGCGACCCGATCGCGCGCGTCGGCCAGACCGGGCGGACGACCGGACCCCACCTGCACTTCGAGGTGCGCCAGGGGACCCGGCCGCGCAACCCACTCCTCTTCCTCCCCTAGGGCCGGGCGCGGGCGCGCGACGCCCTGGCCCGGCAGGCCGCCGTCGAGGCGGGGAGCGGACGAGCCGTGGTAATGTCCGCCGCCATGGAAGCCGTCCGCGCCCGCATCCGAGACGTCCCCGACTTCCCGCAGAAGGGGATCGTCTTCAAGGACATCACCCCGGTCCTCGCCGATCCCACCACCTTCCGCGAGGTCATCGACGCCTTCGTCGCGCGCTGGAAGGACGAGCGGATCTCGAAGGTCGTGGGCATCGAGTCGCGCGGCTTCCTCTTCGCGGCGCCGCTCGCGTACGCGCTCGGCGCGGGGCTCACCATCGCGCGCAAGCCGGGCAAGCTCCCCTGGGAGACCATCCGGGAGGTCTACTCCCTGGAGTACGGCGAGAACTCCCTCGAGCTGCACATCGACGCGGTGAAGGCGGGCGAGCGCGTCCTGGTCGTGGACGACGTGCTCGCGACGGGCGGCACCGCCGACGCGGTCGGCCGGCTCGTCACGCGTCAGGGCGCGACGCTCGTCGCCTACTCGTTCCTCGTCGAGCTCGGGTTCCTCGGCGGTGCGAAGCGGCTCGGCCGCGAGCACGTCCACGCGCTCCTCTCGTACTGACCGCTCCCCGCGGCCGCCGCGCGGCGCGGGCGTGCCCCCGCCCGCGGCGGGCGTTAGAACCGTGCCGTGAGCTCGCCGGCACGGACCCTCAAGTTCCTCGGGACCGCTGGCGCGCGGTTCGTCGTCTCGACCCAGCTCCGCCACTCCGGCGGGCTCGTGTGGACGCTCGGCGGCGCGACGCTGTGGGTCGACCCCGGACCGGGCGCGCTGGTGCGCGCGCTCGCCTCGCGCCCGCGCGTCGATCCCGCGAAGGTGGACGCGCTCCTCGTGACGCACCGGCACCTCGATCACGCGGGGGACGCCACCGCGGTCGTCGAGGCGATGAGCCGCGGGGGCTTCGCGCCGCGGGGGACGCTCCTCGCGCCCAGCGACGCGCTCGACGAGGAGCCGGTGGTGTTCCGGTACGCGCAAGGCTTCGTGGCGCGCCGGCTGGTCCTCTCCGAGGGGAGCCGGCACGAGCTCGCGCCGGGAGTGGTCGTCGAGACGCCGCTCGCCCACGACCACGGCATCGAGACCTACGGGTATCGGCTCCACGCGCCCGGCTTCACGGCGGGTCACGTCGTGGACACGTTCTGGATGGACGCCCTGCCGCGCGCCTACGCGGGCGTCGACCTCCTCGTCGTGAACACCACCCGCGAGCGCGGGCGGGACCGCCGCTACCTGCACCTCGGCGCGGACGACGCCGAGACGCTCGTCGCCGAGATCCGGCCGCGGCTCGCCGTCCTCACGCACCTGGGGATGCAGCTCGCGCGCGGCCGGGCGGAGGAGCTCGCGCTCGAGATCTCGCAGCGGACGGGGGTCCCGACGGTGGCGGCCCGCGACGGGTGGCTGCTCGACCTGGACGCGCTGGAGGGCGCGGCGGAGCGGCGGAGGATCCCCGCTCGCGTCCGGAGCGATGACGCTGGGTGACCCTCGCGGACCAACGCCCCTCCCGAGCCGCCGCGCCGGGCCGCCGCGGACACGCCTCCGGCGGCCGCCCGGTGATAGGTTTCGCGCGATGACGGGGCCCACAGCACACGCCCTCGTGCCGGTGCTCGCGGCCTGGGACGAGACCACGACCTTCCGGGGGCTGCGGATCGCGCTGCCGCCGTCGCTCGCGGCCGCGCACGTGCTCCCCGGGCAGGTGGTGAAGATCCGGACGGATGCCGGCGAGGGCTTCTTCGCGCTCGCCAGCGCGCCCGATCCCGCCGGGCCAGCCGACCTGCTCGTCAAGCGCGGTGGGCACGTCGCCGACGCGGTGATCGCGCGGGCCGTCCCCGGTGAACGGCTCGAGCTGACGCCGCCCTTCGGCAAGGGGTTCCCCGTCCACGAGGCCGAGGGCAAGGACGTGCTCCTCTTCGCCGCCGGCTCCGCGATCGCGCCCGTGCGCGCCCTCGTGCAGCACCTCGTGCGGGCGCGAGAGCGCTTCGGGCGAGTGACCCTCTTCTACGGCCAGCGGCACGGCGGCGAGTTCGCCTACCTGGGCGAGCACCTCGCCTGGGAACGCCGCGGCGTGCGCGTGATCCTGTGTCCCTCGGGGGCCGACGACGCCTGGCAGGGCCTCCGCGGGCGCGTCCAGGAGGTTGCGCGATCGCTCGCCTTCGGCGGCGGCCCGCCGACCGACGCGGTGGCCTTCGCCTCCGGGATGACGGCGATGGTGGAGGACGTGCGGCGGACGCTCGCGCGGGCGGGGATCCCGCCCGAGCGCGTCCACGCGAACTTCTAGGACCCCTGCATGCCCCCGCCCACACACGCGCGCCGCCTGCTCGTCTCGATGCTCGTCGTCGCGCTCGCGCTCACGGCCGCCCTCGTCTGGCCGTTCTGGGTCGCGTTCTTCCTCGCCGCCGTGCTCTCCGCGACGCTGCGCCGCCCGATGGAGTGGCTGGCGCGCAAGCTGCGCGGCCGCCGGGAGATCGCCGCCGCCGCCCTCACCATCGCCGTGCTGCTCGCGGTGGTGCTGCCGCTCGCCGCGATCGGGACCCTGATCGTGGGGGAGGTGCTGGACGGCGTGCAGTTCCTCCGGAAGCTCTTCGCGAGCGAGGGGATCGGCGGGATCCTCGCGCGGCTCCCCGACCCGCTGGAGCAGGCGGCGCGCAAGGTCGTCGCGGCGATCCCCGAGCCGCAGCAGCAGATCAAGCAGATCGCCCAGCAAGGGCAGCAGGCCGCGGGGGTCGTCGCGACGGTGATCTCCGCGACGGGCAGCGCCGTCTTCCAGGTCGTGATGATGCTCATCGCGCTGTTCTTCATGCTCGTCGACGGCTCGCGCCTCGTCGGCTGGCTGGACCGGCACGTACCGCTCCGGCCCGGGCTGCTGCGCGAGCTCATCGAGGACTTCAGCAAGACGAGCGTCTCGGTGCTCACCGCGACCCTCGCGACGGCCGGCATCCAGACCGCCACCGCCCTGGTCGGCTACCTCATCGCGCGCGCGCCGAACCTCGTCTTCTTCACCCTCGCCACGTTCGTGGTCGCGCTCGTCCCCGCGCTCGGCGGCGCGTTCATGGTGGTCGGCGTCGGGCTCCTGCTGCTGGCGACGGGCCACGTCCTCGCGGGGACGTTCCTCGTCGCGTGGGGTGCCGCCGTCGTCTCGCTCATCGACAACGTCGCCCGGCCTTACCTGCTCAAGGGCGGGATGGAGCTGCACGGCGGGATCGTCTTCTTCGCCCTGATCGGCGGCCTCGCCACGTTCGGCGGGATCGGCCTCGTGCTGGGGCCGCTCATCGTGACCTTCCTGCTCGCCGTCCTGAAGATGTACGAGCGGGAGTACGGCCGCGGCGTGACCCCCGGTGTCGCGCCCCCGCCCCCTCCCCCGGCTCCGCCCGCCCCCTGACGGGCGGCGCGCGGGCCGCGCCTCACGCCATGGGCTTGAACGCCCGGAACGCGAGCATGGTCTGGGTGTGCTTCACGCCGGGCACCTTCTGCAGGCGATCGGGGATGAGGTCCCCGAACGCCTCGTAGGCGGGCGCGTACAGCTTCACGAGCAGGTCGTACTCTCCGGTGACGGAGTGCACCTCCGAGACGCCCTCGATCTCCATGATCGCGTTCGCGACCTCCTCGAGGCTGCCCAGCTCGCACTTCACCAGAACGAACGCTGCCTTCATCTCCGGCCTCCCCGCGGGATCCGCGTGCGTTGTACCACGGCCTCCGCCCGCCATCAGGGCGGCCAGGCCGGCAGACCGTCGTGCCAGTCGGCGGTGACCTCGAGCCACATCGCGAGGCCCGCGAACTCCCCGTACGGCGCGTACCAGCGGCGCAGGGCCCGATCCGTCGGGACGCGGCGGCGCCCGCGCAGCCGCGCGAGGGCCGGGCGGGTCCAGGCGTCGAGCGCGAGGTGATCGTGCCTGCCGAGCAGCCGCAGGAGGTGCTCGGTCGCGTACGGGCCGAACCCGGCGAGGGCGCGAATGCGCCGCGCGAGCGCGTCGGTCGGCTCCGCCGTCCCGCGGAGCCCCTCGAGGTCCAGGGCGCCCGAGGCGACGTCGCGGGCGAGCGCCGCGAGGAAGGGAGCGCGGTACCCGGCGCGGATCTCGTCCCGGTAGAAGCGCTCCGGCATCGACGCCATCGCGGAGGGGGTGGGGAACGCCCGCGTACCGAGCGGCGCGGTCGCGCCGAGCGCGTCGCACAGGCGCGAGACCATCGCGCGCGTGAGCGCCCATGAGCAGTTGGTGGTGCAGAGGGTCTTCACCGCGTCCTCGAACACGGTCGGGGAGCGGAGCAGCCGTCCCGCGCCGCGCGCCAGCGCCCAGCGGAGATCGGGCAGGTCCTTCGCCCGGCCCTCCGCGCGGCGCGCCTCGAGCGCGGCGGCCCGGGCGTGGAACCCGGAGAGATCCTCGTCGAGCGACAGGCAGGTCCGCATCGCCGCCCGCGCGGCGCGCGCCTCGGCCGGGCCGAGCCGCCCCTCGGCCAGCGCGCGGAACGCGAGCCCGCCCTGCCCCGCCGCGACCTCCGCGTAGACCGTCCTCCCTCCCGCGAGGAGGAGCGGGCGGCCGAGCACGCGGCGCGCCGGGTCGTATCGCCACGGCGGCAGGTCGTACCAGCCATGGCTGCGGACCGTGAGGTCGAGGTCGAAGGGCTCGGGTACTCGCACGTCGTCCCCGCGAGGGCGTTGCGGGGGCTCCTCGCGGAAAAGGAGCATCGGGGGGTCCGGAGGGCAACTTCTTTTCGAAGCGCCGCCGGCCAAGGAGGACGCCGTGATCCAGGAGCGCGAGGCAGCGGGCGAGCTCGAGCCGCTGGAGGGAGACGAGGGCGAGCCGGACGTCGGCCGCGACCGCCACGTGGGCCGGGAGCTGCTGCGGACGCCGCTCGCCGAGGTGAAGCGCGGCGAGCCGGTCACGGTCGCGCCCGACGCGACGGTGGCGGAGGGCATCGCGCTCATGCGGGAGCGACGCGTCTCCGCCCTGCTCGTCGTCGCGAACGACGACGGGAGACGGCTCGCCGGGATCTTCACGGAGCGCGACCTGCTGGAGCGGGCGCTGCCGGTCCCCGGGTACGCCGGCGCGCCGATCGCCCAGTTCATGACGCGGGACCCGGAGACGCTCCACCCGAGCGACCCCGTCGCCTACGCGGTGAACAAGATGAGCGTCGGGCGCTTCCGCCACGTGCCCCTCGTGGACGGCGAAGGTCGGCCCGCGGGCATGTTCTCGATCCGCGACCTCGCGGACTTCGTCGTGGAGCTCTGCGCGGAGGAGGTGCTGAACCTGCCGCCCGAGCCGGAGCTGGCGATGCATCCGCGGCCCGAGGGGGAGTGAGCCCCGAGGGGCGACCGCCGGCGCGTCGCCGCGCCGGCGGCGAAGGAGGTGGTCGCGCACCGCGAACCGTCGTTCAGAACGCCTCGAGGACGAGCACGTACACCTCGGGGCCCGCGGGACCGACGGCGACGTCGAGCCGGATGTTGGCGCCCTCGTCGGTCAGACGCCACCGCAGCCCGGCGCCGCCGGCGACCTTGATGGTGCCGAGCCCGAGGTCGCTCGGGGAGCTCGCGACGTCGCCGAGCGCACCGAACACGGTGGCCGAGAGCCGCCCGCGCACGGGGAGACGCAGCTCCGTCTGGCCCGCCCACGCGAGCCGATCGCGGTAGCGCCCCTCGCGGATGCCGCGCAGGAAGCGCGTGGAGCCGAGCCGCGGCAGCATCGTGAACGGCACGTCGCCGTGCGACCACTCGGCGATGCCGGCGAAGCCGAGGACGCGGCCCGCGCCGAGCGGCACGAACTTGCGCCCCTCCACGAGCCCGCGCCCGGCCCCGCCGTGGTCGCCGAGCGCGGAGGGGTAGAGCGAGTACCAGGCCTGCGCGAAGGCGCCGCGCGACGGCCAGAATGCACCATCGCGCGTGTCGAAGGTGATGCTGGCGCCGAGCCCTGCCCCGCGGAACCCGCCGGCGCCCGCGACGGCGCCCGCGGCGAGCGCGCCGCCTGGCTCGATGTCCTGGATCTCCTCGGCGCGGAAGTCGACGCGCGGGCCGGCGCGCAGCGACGGGCCGGCGATCGGCCACTCGGCGACGAGGTACCCCTCGAGCGTGCGGCGGGTGAACGGCTCGCGATCGCCCTCGTGCGACTCCGGGCCGAGGCCGTAGTAGACGTCCGGGAAGTGGAGCGCGCGGATGCGGCCACCGACGAAGGCGCCGCCCTTCGTGGTCACGTCGCCGGCGAGGTCCACCGAGCCCTGCCCCTCGAGCGTGTAGACCAGGGCGGCGAACACCGACGAAGCCCGCGGCGCTCCGCGGAGGTGCAGGTGCAGCCCACCCGTCGCGCCGAACCCGAGCTTCGTCTCCGGCAGCCAGAAGAGCACCGGCAGGCCGAAGCCGCGCACGCCGCGGGGCGGGGCGGCGACCGCCGCCGACGCGGCCTTCGCGGTCGGCTCGGCCGGGGTCTCCGGCGACACCGCGCCGCTCTGCGGATCGGAGGCGTGGAGGCCGTCGCCGCGGGCCTCTCCCGTGGCGCCCGCCGCCGCGGCCGGGGCGCCGGCGAGGAGCAGCGCGGAGAGGAGCAGTGCGGCGGAGCGAGGTCGCATTCGAGGGACGCGGGAGGTTAGCAGAGTCGGCCCACGGGGGCTGAGCGGGCGCCCGCCGGCACGCCGTCGCCGGACACGACGCGGCCCCCGCGCTCGACGCGGGGGCCGCCGGGGGGAGCGCTGCGGTGGACGGGCTAGACGGCCGCCTCCGTCGCGCCGTGGCACTTCTTGTACTTCTTGCCCGAGCCGCAGGGGCACGGGTCGTTCCGCCCGACCTTGGGCTGCGTGCGGACCACGGTCTCCTGCTTGGGGCGGGGCTTCTCCTCCCCGTCGCCCGCCGCGGCGGCGTGCGTCTCGGTGATGCGCTGCATCGCGCGTCGCTGCGCGGCGAGCCGCTTCTGCTCGATCTCCTCGGCGGTCTCCTGGCGGACGAGCTGGAGGCGGAGGAGGTTGCCGATGACCGCGCTCTTCACGCGCCAGGTCATCTGCACGAACATCTCGTAGCCTTCCTTCTTGTACTCCTGCTTCGGGTCCTTCTGGCCGTAGCCGCGCAGGCCGATCCCCTGGCGCAGGTGGTCC
The DNA here is from genome assembly GCF_000017505.1 of Anaeromyxobacter sp. Fw109-5. NCBI lineage: Bacteria > Pseudomonadati > Myxococcota > Myxococcia > Myxococcales > Anaeromyxobacteraceae > Anaeromyxobacter > Anaeromyxobacter sp. Fw109-5. The sequence goes on along the minus strand of NC_009675.1, from coordinate 889,431 downwards.
ATCGAGAGCAGGTGGTCCTTCCACTGCTGGTCGATGGCCTGCAGGTACAGCCACTGCTCGTAGCGCCGGAGCACCGGCTCGCCGTCCGGGCCGATCCCGAGCTCCTCCTCCTTCTGGCGGTAGGCCTTCTCGACGACCGCGTAGACCTGCTCCTCGATCTCGCGGCGCGCGTCGGCGGCCTTGCCCGAGGGGGGCGCGAACTTCATCTCGACGCCGAACTGCTCCTTCACCATCGAGGAGAGCCCGTCGAGGTTCCAGTCCGAGAGCCGGTTCGGGCAGCTCGCGCCGACCATGTCGAACACCAGGTCCTCGATGAGATCGAGCACGTGCTCGCGCTGATCTCCCCAGGTGAAGACCTGCTCGCGGCGCGTCTTCTTCCGCGTCTTCGGCTCCTCGTCGTACTCCACCACCGGGACGCCCGCCCCGAAGCCGAGCACCATGCGCCGCAGCCGGTAGACCGACCGGCGCTGCTGGTTCATGACGTCGTCGTACTCGAGCAGGTTCTTGCGGATGTCGAAGTTGTGCCCCTCGACCTTCTTCTGCGCGCCCTCGATGGCCTTCGTGAGCCAGGGGTGCTCGATCTGCTCCCCCTCCTTCATGCCCATGCGGCTCATGAGCCCCTGGATCCGCTCGGATCCGAAGATGCGCATGAGCTCGTCCTCGAGGGACAGGTAGAAGATCGACGAGCCCGGGTCGCCCTGGCGGCCGGCGCGACCGCGCAGCTGGTTGTCGATGCGGCGGGACTCGTGCCGCTCGGTGCCGACGATGTGCAGGCCACCGAGCGCGACGACCTCGTCGTGCTCCGTCGCCGTCTGCCCGCGCAGCCGCTCCCTCGTCTCCTCGAGGCGCCGCGCCCACTCCTGCTTGCGGGCGAGGAACGACTCCTCGGCCTCCCCCTCCATCGGCAGGTCCGGCTCCGGACCCACCTCGTGCTTCGCCATCATCTCGGCGTTGCCGCCGAGGATGATGTCGGTGCCGCGGCCCGCCATGTTGGTGGAGATGGTGACCGAGCCCTTGCGCCCCGCCTGCGCGACGATCTCGGCCTCGCGCTGGTGGTGCTTCGCGTTCAGGACGTCGTGCGGCACCCCGCGGCGCTTGAGCAGGCTCGAGACGACCTCGCTCTTCGCGACGGACACCGTGCCGACGAGGACGGGCTGCCCCTTCTTGTGCCGCGTCTCGATCTCGTCGCAGAGCGCCCCGAACTTCTCGCGCTCGGTCTTGTAGACGACGTCCTCCGAGTCCTTGCGGACGTTCTTCTTGTTGGTCGGGACGACGACGACGTCGAGGTTGTAGGTCTTCGCGAACTCCTCCGCCTCGGTGTCCGCGGTGCCGGTCATGCCCGCGAGCTTCGAGTACATGCGGAAGTAGTTCTGGAAGGAGATCGTGGCGAGGGTCTGGTTCTCCGCCTCGATCTTGACGCCCTCCTTCGCCTCCACCGCCTGGTGCAGGCCGTCCGACCAGCGCCGGCCCGGCATGAGGCGGCCGGTGAACTCGTCGACGATGAGCACCTCGCCGTTCTTGACGACGTAGTCGACCTCGTTCCGGTACAGGTGGTGCGCGCGGAGCGCCTGCTCGACGTGGTGCAGCGTCTCGATGGCGTTCGGATCGTAGAGGTTCTGGACCCCGAGCTTCTTCTCCATCTTCTCGACGCCCGAGTCGCTCATCACGATCGTCCTGCTCTTCTCGTCGACCGTGAAGTCCTGGTCCCGGATCATCGAGGGGATGACCTGGTTGACCCGGTAGTACAGGTCCGACGACTCGTCGGACGGCCCCGAGATGATGAGCGGGGTGCGCGCCTCGTCGATGAGGATCGAGTCCACCTCGTCGACGATCGCGAAGTTGAGCTCCCCCTGCACGTAGTCCTGCAGGCGGAACTTCATGTTGTCGCGCAGGTAGTCGAAGCCGAACTCGTTGTTCTGCCCGTAGGTGATGTCCGAGTGGTAGGCGTCCTGCCGCTCGCGGTCGGTGAGGCCGTGCACGATCACGCCGGTCGTGAGGCCGCAGAACCGGTACAGCCGCCCCATCCACTCCGAGTCGCGGCGGGCGAGGTAGTCGTTCACCGTCACCACGTGGACGCCGCGCCCGGAGAGCGCGTTCAGCACCGAGGGGAGCGTCGCGACGAGGGTCTTGCCCTCGCCGGTCTTCATCTCGGCGATCCGGCCGGAGTGGAGGACCGCCCCGCCGATGAGCTGCACGTCGAAGTGGCGCATCCCCAGCGCGCGCACGCCCGCCTCGCGCACCAGCGCGAAGGCCTCGGGCATCAGGTCGTCGAGCGGCCTCCCGTTGCGCACCTGCTGCTTCCACTCGGCGGTGAGCCGCGGGAAGTCGGCGTCGGAGAGCGCCTTCATGCGCGGCTCGAGCTCGCTGACGCGGGCGACGAGCGGGCGCAACCGCTTGAGCTCGCGCTCGTTCTTCGTGCCGAGCATCTTTCGTAGGACGTAGTTGACCACGGAGCCCTCGAGACAGGAGACGGGGGCCCGCCGGATCGCAGCTGAGGCCAGGCGGGCGCCCCGTCTTACCCCGTTAGGTAACGTCGCGCCACAGGATGTCAAACGAGGGAACTCTCGGGCGTTCGGGGTATGTTTCGGGGGTGACGCTCGTCCGCTCGGCAGCGATCGCGGCGCTCCTGCTCGCCGCCTGCGCGGGGCCGGGGCGCTGGACCCGGGACGAGGGGGCGTTCGCCGAGCTGCAGGCGCGGCTCGCCGCCCGCGGGGCGTCGTTCGTCGGCCACACCGGCAGCTTCGAGATCGCCGGGGAGCGGTTCAACGCGGACTGCTCGGGGTTCGTCCAGGCGGTGTACGAGGCGGAGGGTGTGCCGCTCCGCCGGCTGGCGGCAGCGGCGGCGCCGGGCGAGCGCTCGGGGGTCGCCGCGCTCTACCGCGCCGTGCAGCGCTACGGCGTCGTCTTCGGCGGCGGCGGCGCCTGGCCTGAGCCCGGCGATCTGGTGTTCTGGCACGACACGTACGATCGGAACCGGGACGGCACGCGCGGCGACCGCTTCACCCACGTCGGCATCGTCGAGCGCGTGGAGCGCGGCACCGTCGTGTTCGTCCACCGCGGCGGGCGCTCCGTGGCGCGCGGCGTCATGACGCCCGACCGCCCCGGGGAGGCCTCCGACGGGGAGCGGGAGCTGAACAGCGCGATCCGCAGCTCGGCCAGGGGCCGCGGAGGGCGCCCGGGCGACCAGGAGAAGCTGCTCGCCGGCGCGCTGTTCGCCGGCTACGCGCGCCTCGCCCCGCGCCGCGTCCCCGCCGAGCTCGCGCGCGCGGGTCGTTGATCATGACCTCGCGGCTCGCGCTCCGCGCGCTTCCGGCGGCTCACTCCAGGATGAACTTGCGCGGATTCTCCGGGATGCCGTTCACGCGCACCTCGTAGTGGAGGTGCGTCCCGGTCGAGCGGCCGGTGTTCCCGACGGCGGCGACCTTGTCCCCGCGACGGACGAGGGAGCCCGCCCGCACGAAGATCTCCGACAGGTGCGCGTACCGCGTCCTCACGCCGTAGCCGTGATCGATGACGAGGACCTTGCCGTAGCTGCCCTCCGTCCCGGCGAACACCACCGTGCCGTCCGACGGCGTGTGGACCGGCTGGCCGTGGGGCGTCGCGATGTCGAGGCCCTGGTGCATCCTCCGCTCGGCCGTCCAGGGATCGAGGCGCGTGCCGAAGTCGGACGTCACCCACCCGCGCGCCGGCCAGATCGACGGGGTGGAGGCGAGCAGCGAGCGCTGGTCGTCGAAGTACTCCTGCAGCTCGCGCAGGCTCTGCTCCTGCCGCGAGGCCTCCGTCTCCAGCGAGGAGAGCTTGCCGGGCAGCGCGGTGAGGCTCGCCTCCGCGGCCGGTGCCGGCCCCGGGATCTGCGCCTCCACCTCGGCGCCCCCCACCGGGCCGATGGCGAGGTTCCGCTCCGGATCCTGGAGCTGGGTGACGGCGGTGCGGAGCTTCGCGTCGAAGCGCTCGACGCGGTCGAGGGTCGCCGAGATGTGGGCGACCTTCTCCTGGACGAGCAGGATCTGCGACCTGAGCTGCGCGTTCTCCTCCTTGAGGACCGCGTTCTCCGACGCGGAGCCGAGGAGGGCGAGGTAGTGACCGATGGTGAGGAGCGCGATCAGCGCGATGGCGCCGCTCCCGTAGGCGAGGTTCTTCAGCCAGCGCCGGGGGACCCGGAACTTCCGGATCGCCTGCGAGTGATCGCTGACGACGATGACGGTGAAGACCTGCGTCTTCGGAGGTGCGGCCATCCCGATAGAGCTCCGCTGCCCGCCCAGTTCGCGCCGAGAAGCTAACGACGCGTCCGCCGAGCCAGAACGCCAGCCCCGGGGCCTCGGGAGCTCGCGAAAGACGCTCAGACGGGTAGCAGAGGGGTCGCTCCCCTGTCAAGCGCGTGTCTTCCCTACAGATTCACCACGCGTGTCCGGCGTCGACGGAGCTCAGGGGGCCTCGTCTGGGCCGACCCGGACCGCGATCACGGTGATGTTGTCGTCGCCCCCGCGCGCGTTCGCGAGGGCGACGAGCCGCGGCGGCGCGTCCTCCAGCGGCGCCTCGGTCACGACCCGGAGGATCTCGTCGTCCTCGACGAGGTTCGTGAGCCCGTCGCAGCAGACGACGATCGCGTCTCCCGGGGCGAGCGCGAACGCCGCGAGATCCACCAGCACCTCGCGCTCGAACCCAACCGAGCGCGTGATGATGTTCTTGAACCGGCTGTGCTTCGCCTCGGCGGCGGTGAGCGCGCCGGCCTTCACCTGCTCGTTGACGAGCGAGTGGTCTTCGGTCACCTGCTGGATGCGCGCGCCGCGCAGCAGGTAGCAGCGGCTGTCGCCCACATGGGCCACGAACGCCGAGCGACCGTCGAGGAGCACGGCCGTTACGGTGGTCCCCATCCCCGCGAGCTCGGGGTCTGCTTGCGCCGCCGCGTGGATCACCGCGCACGCCTGCTCGACCGCCCCGCGCAGGACGCCGGGCAGCGGGCTCGACTCCGGGAGCTCGGGCGCGAAGGCGTCCGGCGCGCGCGCGCGTGCCGCCCGCAGGGTCCGCTGGATCGTGTCGACGGCGAGCCGCGAGGCCGTGCCCCCGCCCGCATGCCCCCCCATTCCATCCGCCACCACGTACAGATGGAGGTCGTCGTCGACGAGCAGCGCGTCCTCGTTGTGGTCGCGTCGCCGCCCGACGTCGGTCAGGCCGCGGGCGGTGACGGAGAGCGGAGCCGGGTGCACCACGCGCCGGAGCGTAGCATCGGCGCACACCCGGCGCCTAACGATCTGGGGCCGTCGCGGTGACGCGACGGGCTGCGGCCCGCGCGGGCGCAGCACGCCGGCCCCGCTCCGCCGACGGCAACGGCGCGCGAGCCGCGGCGATGAGGGCGCCGGCGTGCTCGATCGCGGAGTCGGTCACGGTCGCCCCCGCGATCATGCGGGCGATCTCCCTGCGCCGCGCGTCGTCGCCGTCGAGCAGCGCCACCGACGTCGCCGTGCGGCCCGCCGACACGCGCTTCTCCACCCGATGGTGACGCTCCGCGAAGGCGGCGACCTGGGGGAGATGGGTCACGCAGATGACCTGCCGCCCGCGCGCGACGTCCGCGAGGACGCGCCCCATCGCCTCCGCCACCGCGCCGCCGATGCCGGCGTCGACCTCGTCGAAGACGTAGGTCGCCACGGGATCGTTGCGCGCGAGGGTTCGCTTCACGGCGAGCAGCACGCGCGAGAGCTCGCCTCCGGAGGCGATCCTTGCGAGAGGTCGGGGCGGCTCGCCCGGGTTCGGCGCGAGGAGCAGCTCGGCCCGCTCGGCGCCGGTGGGGCCGAGGCGCTTGCCGCCGACGTCCACCCCCGCCTCGGGCGCGAGCATCGCCACCTCCAGGCGGCAGCGCCCCATCGCGAGCCCCTGCAGCTCGGCGCGCACCGCGTCCGCGAAGGCGCGCGCCGCCTCGCCGCGCGCCTTCGTCAGCTCGGCTGCGGCGGCCAGCGCCGCCGCCGCGCGCGCGTCGATCTCGGGGCCGAGGTCGCGCAGCCGCTCGCCTCCGCCGGAGAGCCGGGCGAGCTCCTCGCGCATCGCGGCGCGCCGGGCGATCGCTGCGTCCAGGGAGCCCCCGTGCTTGCGCGCGAGCGCGCGCAGGAGCTCGAGCCGGTCCTCGACCACGACGAGCCGCTCGGGATCGCCGCCCACCGCGTCGGCGTAGCGGCCGAGCTCGCGCCCCGCCTCCTCGAGCTCGACCGCCGCCGAGCGGAGGAGCGCGAGCGGTCCCTCGAGGCGACGGTCCAGCAAGCCGGCCTCCGCCAGGGCCCGCGCAGCCTGCGCCACCCGCTCCGAGGCGCTGCCCTCCTCGCCGTAGGCGAGCGCCTCCCCCGCGCGAGCCGCGTCCCGCAGCTTCTCGGCGGAGGCGAGCACGCGCCGCTCGTCCTCGAGCGCCTCGAGCTCGCCTGCGCGGGGATCGGCCGCGTCGAGCTCCCGCAGCTGGAACGCGAGGTAGTCCGCCCGCCGCGCCCGCTCGCCCTCGTCCGCGGCGAGCGACTCCCGCTCGCGGACGAGGGCGGCGAGCGCCGCGTGGGCGGCGCGGTATCGGAGGAGGGACGATCCCGCGCCGCCCGCCACCCGCGCGTCGCTCGGCCGGAGGAGGCCGGCGAACGCGTCGAGAATCTCGGTGTGCGTCGACGGATCGAGCAGCGACACGTGCTCGTGCTGGCCCGAGACGTCCACGAGCCCGCGCAGCGCCTCCTCCAGCATGGAGACGGTGCACAGCGCGCCGTTCACGAACGCCCGCCCGCGCCCGCCGCGCGCGGCCACCCGCCGCACGAGCAGCTCCGCGCTCCCCCCTGCCCCTCCCCCGGCCGAGCGGGGGAGCCCCGCCGCCTCGAGGCGTGCGAGCACGCGGTGGTCGTCGGGCAGCTCGAAGAGCGCCTCCACCACCGCCTCCTCGGCGCCGTCCCGGAGCACCTCTCCCGTCATCCGGCCGCCGAGGACGAGGTGGAGCGCGTTCACCAGGATCGACTTGCCGGCCCCGGTCTCTCCCGTGAGCACGTTCAGCCCCGGGCCGAAGCGGACCTCGATCGCGTCGACGATCGCGAAGCCCGAGATGCGCAGCGTCGTGAGCATGGCGACATTGATCCACGGGCCCCTGACACTGCGCAAATTTTCAGTGGTGCAGGCGTTCGGGTGCTCGCCCGGACGGGACCCGACCGCCTGCCCTCCACGTCCCGGGGAGGCGCTTCCCGTCGCCCCGGCGCGGTGGGACGCTCGAGGGGACGGAGGACGCCATGACGATCCACGTGTCCGGGACGGTGCGCGTGCTGTTCGAGCGGCACGAGCTCGAGGTGCCGGGGGAACCGCCGGTGAAGGTCCCGGCGTACCGCTGCCGGTGGTGCGACTTCACGGTGGTCACGGACGAGAGATCGCCGCTGCCGGACCACGCGTGCGACGGCCCCGCCGCCGGTGAGACCTACCGGAACCTGCCGCCGCCCCCGCTCTCGCACGCGCCGACGTAACTGGCGCTGCTCCGGAGGCTTCGGGCTTCAGGGTGCGGTCGCCGGCGGGAGTCGAGACCATCGCAAGCGCGAGGTCTTCGCTGGAGACGCCCTCCTGAAGCCTGCGGCCCGACGCCTGGAGCCTGCCTCCGTCACCGCTCGCCCCAGCGGAGCTTTGCGCGCAAGATGCCGAAGTAGTCGAGGTTCGGGTTCCGCACGAGCAGGACCCGGTTCGACGACTGCTTCACCTGCACGAGATCTCCCTTCGCGATCCGCACGCCCTTCTGCCCGTCGAGGGTGAGGTACACCTCCGAGTCGTTCATGAGGACGATCTGGACGCTCAGCTCGTCGGGCAGCACGATCGGCCGCTGCGTGAGCGTGTGCGGGCAGATGGGCGCGAGGATCATGCCGCGCATGGTGGGATAGACGATGGGCCCGTTCGCGGCCAGCGCGTACGCGGTGGAGCCGGTGGGGGTCGCGACGATGATCCCGTCCGCCTTGTACGTCGCGAGGTAGCCGCCCGCGCAGCGCGCGTCGAGCTCCGCCATCCGCGCGAGCGCGCCCTTGCCGATGACCACGTCGTTCAGCACCTCGGCGTCCACGTCGCGCTCCGGCCGGCCGCCGCGGTGCAGGTGGACGCGCAGCTTCATGCGCTCGGACACCAGCGCGTCGCCCGCGAGCACCCGCTCGAGGGCCGGATACAGCTCGCCCTGGGGCACCTCGGTCATGAACCCGAGGTTGCCCATGTTCACGCCCAGGATCGGCACCGGCCTGCCGCCGAGCAGGCGCGCGGCGTGGATGAGGGTGCCGTCGCCGCCGAGCACGACGACGAGGTCGGCGACCCGGCCGACCTCCGCCTCGTCCGTGACGACGTCGACGCCCTTCGAGCGGAGGAACTGCTCCACGAAGTGCGCCGTCTCCGACGCCTCCGCCGAGCTGACCTTGTGGACGATGCCGATGCGCCGGGGCACGGGGCACGACTGGTCTTCCATGCGGGGCATTATATAAGCGGTTCGCCATGGACCTCTTCGATCGCGCTGCCGAGCGGGACGAGAGCGGAAAGCCGCTCGCCGAGCGGATGCGCCCCCGCCGCCTGGAGGACTTCGTCGGGCAGGAGCACGTGCTCGGCAGGGACACGGGCCTGCGCCGCGCCATCGAGGCCGACCAGGTGCCGTCGCTCATCGTCTGGGGCCCGCCGGGGACGGGGAAGACCACCCTCGCCCGCATCGTCGCGAAGCGGACCGGCGCGGAGTTCGTGCCCTTCAGCGCCGTGCTCGGGGGCGTGAAGGAGATCCGCGAGATCGTCGCCGCGGCGCGGGACCGCCGCCGCATGCACCGCAAGCGCACCATCCTCTTCGTGGACGAGATCCACCGCTTCACGAAGGCCCAGCAGGACGCGTTCCTCCCCCACGTCGAGGACGGAACGATCACCCTCATCGGCGCGACCACCGAGAACCCTTCCTTCGAGGTGAACGCCGCGCTCCTGTCGCGCTGCCGGGTGGTCACGCTGCGGGCGCTCACCGAGGAGGAGGTGGCGGCGCTGCTCGACCGCGCCGCGGCCGCGCCCGAGGGGCTGGCGGGCGCCGTGTCCCTCGAGCCGGAGGCGCGCGCGGCGATCGCGCGCTACGCCTACGGCGACGCGCGGCGCGCGCTGAACGCGCTCGAGGTGGCGGCGGCCGCGGTGCGGCTCGCCGGGCGCGCCGCGGTGACGCGCGCGGACGCGGAGGAGGCGCTGCAGCAGCGCACCGTCCTCTACGACAAGGCGGGCGAGGAGCACTACAACGTGGTCTCCGCGTTCATCAAGTCGATGCGCGGATCGGATCCGGACGCGGCCGTCTACTACCTGGTGCGGATGCTGGAGGGCGGGGAGGAGCCGCGCTTCGTCCTGCGCCGGATGGTGATCTTCGCCTCCGAGGACGTGGGCAACGCGGACCCGCAGGCGCTCCAGGTGGCCGTGGCGGCGCTGCAGGCGGTGGAGCTCGTGGGCTTGCCGGAGGGCGTCCTGCCCATGAGCCAGGCCGCCGTGTACCTCGCCCTCGCCCCCAAGTCGAACGCCGCCCTGACCGCCTACGGCGCCGCTCGCCGCCTCGTGCGCGAGCGAGGCCCGCTGCCGGTGCCGCTGAAGCTCCGCAACGCGTCCACGAAGCTCATGGAGGGGCTCGGCTACGGCGGCGGCTACCGCTACCCGCACAACTTCGAGGGGCACTACGTGGCCGAGCAGTACCTGCCCGACGCGCTGCGCGCGGAGCGGATCGTGACCCTCTCGGACAACGGGCTCGAGAAGACGCTGGCGGCGCGGCTGCGGGCGTTGCGCGGCGAGCCGGAGCCGGAGCCGGAGCCGGACGAGGCGTGAACGCAGGCGCGGTCGAGCGCTCGACGCGGCGCGCGGGCCGGCTCCGCGCTAGGCTTCCCCGCCGTGCTCCTCTACCTCCACGGCTTCGCGTCGGGCCCCTCCTCTCACAAGGCGCGCGTCCTCTCCGAGCGGTTCGCGGCGCTCGGCGAGCCGCTGCACGTCCCGGATCTCACCCCCGGGCCGGACGGCTTCGAGCGCTGCTCCCCGTCCTCCATGCTCGCCGTCGCCGAGGCGGCGCTCGGAGGCGCCGAGGCGCCTCACGCCATCATCGGCAGCTCGCTCGGCGGATACCTCGCCGCGCTGGCGGCTTCCCGGGACCCCTCGGTCGAGCGGCTCGTGCTGCTCGCGCCGGCGTTCCGGCTCTTCGAGCGGTGGCGCGCGCGCCTGGGGCCGGCGGACCTCGAGGCCTGGCGTGCGGCGGGGCTCGAGACGATGCACTACGCGTCCGGCAGGACGCGGCGCATCGGCTTCCAGTTCTTCGAGGACGCCGCCGGCTACCCCGCCTTCCCGGAGGTCCGCGTGCCCACCCTGTGCATCGCGGGGACGCGAGACGACACGGTCCCGTTCGAGGACGTCGAGGCGTTCGTGGCGCGCACGCCGACGGCACGCCTCGTCGCGGTGGACGACGGCCACGAGCTGGCCGCGTCGCTCGATCGAATCTTCGAGGAGGCTCGCTCCTTCCTCGGGGTCCCGGCGAGCTGAGGCGCCCGGCCGATCGAAGAGGGCGGCGCCTCGCGGCGCCGCCCCCGTGCGACGACGACCTCTACGGCCGCGACGTCAGCGGATCACGGTCGAGAGGTTCCTCTCCGGCCGCGTGAAGGCGTGGCAGATGGAGCAGTCCTTCTGCTTCCGCGTCACGTGGGTGTCGTGGCCCGCCGCGTACCCCTTCCACGCGCGGAGCGCGTGGCACTGCGTGCAGATGACGGAGAGGTCCGCCTTCTTCACGTAGCCGAGGGCCGCGAGGTTCAGCTGCGCCGTGCTCTCGTGGCAGCTCGCGCACCCCAGCACGTTCCCGGAGGCCGGCGGCACCGTGTGCGTGACGAGCTGGTAGGTGTCGGAGGTCACCCACGTCCACGGCTCGCTCGACGCGTAGCCCATGTTCACGAGGCCGTCCGCCACCGCCTGCGTGGCGTTGCCCGTCGCGAAGAAGGTGGAGGTGTCGAGCGCGATGAACTGGCCGCGGTTCGTGGCGAAGGGCACGTTCGAGGTCTTGTACTTGAACGGGTAGAGCTTCGAGGCGGTGTCGTTGATGCCCCCCACCGGCCGCGAGGTCGGGTACGCGCCCGTCGCCGGGTCGAGCGCCGGCGTGTCGAAGAGGAGCCCGGAGTTCGAGTAGCGGTTCCAGAACGCGTACCGCGGCAGGAGATCGTTCGCGGAGGTGCGCGCCGGATGGATGGGCGGCGTCGCGTTGTGGGTGTGCGCCCAGTCGCGGTGGATCTCGGTGGCCTCGTCCGCGGCGGTGTCCGCCGCGTTCCGCGCGTAGCGCGGGATGTGGCAGGTCTGGCACGCGACGCGCCCGACGTGGTCGTTCACCTTCAGCGTCGCGTGGCCGGTCGACGTCTCCTTGGTGGGGTGGCACTGCGCGCACTTCATCTCCACGTCCAGATCGACGACGCGGAGGTCCGTGCCCGAGCCCGCGATGCGGTGGCGCTGCACGGCGTGGCAGCTCGTGCACTTCAGGTCGCCGCGCGTCGTCGCCATGTGGACGTCGTAGTTCCCGTCCGTGGTGGCGATCTGGGCGAGCGCCATGTCGCCGCGCTTCACCGCGTCGCCGCCGCCGGCCTTGGCGTGGCACTGCAGGCAGCTCGCGCGGGTGGGCCGGTGGAGCGTTTGCACCGCCTGGTCCATCGTGATGGTCATCGCCGCCGTGTCCGCCACCATCTGGCCGGTGGTGGCGTCGAACTTCCGCTTGTAGCCGTCCTGGTGACAGATGAGGCAGTCGATGTTGTCGAGCTGGGCGGCGCTCGAGGCGGCCACCGGCTCGAGGCCTCGACCGACGTGGCAGGCCGAGCAGGCGCCGGCGCGGGCGGCGTTGATCCCGTCCCAGTTGCCGAGGATGTTCACGCAGTAGCTGTTGATGGAGCTCTGGTACTTCCCCTGCGTGGTGCCCGCGTCGTTCACGTTGTAGAGGGCGGCGCCGTTCCACTGGTAGTGGCCGGAGGCGAACACGTCGTTCGCCTGCTGCGCGTGGCAGCCGCGGCACATCGCGTAGCCCGTCCACGTGAGGCCGGCGTGCGGGCCGGACCCACCGGAGCAACCCTCGTCCACCACGCCGCTGCAGTTGTTGTCCACGGCGTCGCCGCACACCTCCGCGGCGCCCGGGTTCACGCTCGCGGCGGCGTCGTTGCAGTCGGTCCCACCACAGGCCACGTCCTTGTAGCCGTCCGCGTCCGCGTCCGGGCACGGCCTCCCGGCGTAGGCGGGCGAGGCCAGCAGGGCCGCGCCGGCGATCAGCGTCTTCAAGATCCGTCTCATTTCCTCGGTCTCCCTCGAGGCCGGTCGTCCCCCGATGCGCCGGCTCGCCGCACCGACTGCACGCGCGGTGCCCGCGCGCGCGCGGAAGTCCGCGAAAACAGTGCACTGTTCACCGCAGCGTTCACCGAGACGTTCACGCAGCGCTAACGCCTCGGCCCCGGCTGCGTCGCCCGGTCACGGGACGTGGCGGTCGCCGCGGGCCCCCTCTTAACGCCTGCGTTAAGAGAGGGGAGCAGTTTCACTGATCGCGAACGGCGCGCGGATCTCCGCGCATTTCCAGCGCTCACGCGCGCGGGCGTCGGGTGCGACGAAACACCCACCCACAGCGGCGACCTGCGGCAATACACCCAGTCAGGATTGACCGACAGAGGAAACGCCGCGCGGCGCGCACCTCCCGCGAGCGGGGAGGGCGTCTACCACCGGCGCGGATCGCGAGGGGCGTCAGGGCTTGTGCGCGTGGGCCTTCGGAAGGAGGCTCATGTCGGCGTGCGGGTGGCACTTGCGGCAGGAGTCCACGCCGGGTCGCACGAGGCCGGCCGCCGTCGCCTTCGCGGGGTCGCGCATCACCGAGGCCGGCCAGTAGTCGCCGCCGTTGCCATGGCAGCCCTCGCAGTCGAGCCCCTTCGCCGCGTGCGGGCTCGCCGCCCAGGACTGGTGCTGGACGCGGTGACACATCTTGCACTTCGCGTCGCCCACCTTGGCATGCTGCGCGCCCGCGGGCGCCGCGGGCGCAGGCGCAGGGGCGGGCTGTGCGGCGGGAGCCGGCGCCGGCGTCGCCGCGGGCTTCTCCGCGGCCGGAGCCGGGGTCGCAGCCGGCGCCGCAGGCGCCGGCGCGGTCGGGGCCGGCTTGGCGGTCGGCTTGGGCGGCGCGGGCGACGGCTTGGGCGCTGGGGTCGGCTCGACGGTCGGCTTGGGCGCCCCGGGGGGCGGGGCCGGGGTGGGCTCGAGGGTCGGCTCGGGCTTCTGGGCCGCGGGGCTCTCGCTCGACGCCGGAGCCGGCGTGGGCGCAGGGGCCGCCGTCTCCGAGGGCGCCGCGGGGACGGGCTGCTGCGCCGGTGCGGGCGGAGGGGCCTCGGTGCGCCGCTCACCGCAGGCGAGGGCGAGCGAGGCGAGGGCGAGGGCGAGCGGCAGCGGGCGAGAGCGCATGGATTCCTCCTCCGGAGACGGAGCAGTCTACCGCGTGGGGCGCCCGGCGAGGGCGCTTGCTACACTCCCGCCGTGCTCGTCGAGGTCGCCGTCGCCGCCGCGGTACGCGGGACGTTCACTTACCGCGTCCCACCCGCGCTCACCCCGGCGATCGCCCTCGGGCAGCGCGTCGCCGTGCCGTTCGGCAAGAGCCGGCGCGCCACGGGCTACGTGGTGGGCTTTCCAGCGGAGGCGCCGGACGGCCTCGCCCTGCGCGACGTGACGGAGGTGCTGGACCGCCTGCCGCCGTTCACGCCGAAGCTCGTCGAGCTCATCCGCTGGGCGGAGGAGTACTACCTCGTCCCCCCCGGAGAGCTCCTGCGCGCCGCGCTGCCCCCCGGCCTCAACGCCCGCGGCGGCGCCGCCGGACCGGCGCGGCGCGGCGTGGAGTACGCCGCTCCGGAGCCCGGCGCGGGGGACGCCCTCCCTTCCCTGTCGCGCTCGCGCGCGCAGCGCTCCGTGCTCGAGTACCTGCTCGCGCGCGGGCGCATCCCCGTGGAGGAGCTCCGCGCCGCGTTCCCGAACGGCCGGCCCGCCCTCACCGCGCTCGCCCGGCGGGGCCTCGTGCGGCTCGAGCGCGAGGCGCCGGTCGCGCGCGGGGGGCTCCTCGCCGCCTCCGCGGCGCCGCCCGAGCTCACGCCCGCGCAGGCGGCCGCGCTCGAGGCGATCGCCGGCGCGTCCGGCGCGTTCGCGCCGTTCCTCCTCCACGGAGTCACCGGCTCGGGGAAGACCGAGGTGTACCTCCAGGCCATCGCCCGCGCCCGCGCCGCCGGCAGGGGCGCGCTCGTGCTCGTGCCGGAGATCGCGCTCACGCCGCAGCTCGCCGGACGGTTTCGCGCGCGCTTCGGCGACGAGGTCGCCCTGCTCCACTCCGGGCTCTCCCCCGCCGAGCGGCACGCGGAGTGGCAGCGGCTGCGCACCGGAGAGGCCCGCATCTGCGTGGGCGTCCGCAGCGCGATCTTCGCCCCCGTGCAGGACCTCGCCATCGTGGTGGTCGACGAGGAGCACGAGGGGAGCTTCAAGCAGGAGGACGGTCCCGCCTACCACGCGCGCGACCTGGCGGTGGTGCGCGCGAAGCTCGAGGGCGCGGTGGTGGTGCTCGGCTCCGCCACCCCGTCGCTGGAGACGCTGGAGAACGCCCGCCGCGGCCGCTACCGCCTCCTCGAGCTGCCGTCCCGGGTGGACGATCGGCCCATGCCCGAGGTCGAGCTCGTGGATCTCTCGAAGCTCCGCCGGTCCGGGCGCGACGTCGGCGCGGGGCTCGTCTCGCCCCGGCTCGCCGAGGCGCTCGCCGCGACGGTCGCGGCCGGGCAGCAGGCCATCCTGTTCCTGAATCGCCGTGGGTACGAGACGCTGGTGGTGTGCGAGGCGTGCGGCGAAGAGGCGCGCTGCACCGACTGCGCGGTCTCGCTCACGCACCACGCGCGTCGCGGCATCCTGCTCTGCCACTACTGCGGCCGGACCGAGCGGATGGGGGGGCGCTGCCCCGCGTGCGGCGGCCCGCGCGTCGGGGTGGGCGTGGGGACGGAGCAGGTGGAGGAGGCGGTGCGCGGGCTCCTCCCCGGCGCGCGCGTCGCGCGGCTCGACCGAGACGCGGTCGGGACGGCGGAGGAGACGGCGGCGCTGCTCGCGCGCTTCGCGCGACGCGAGCTCGACGTGCTCGTCGGGACGCAGATGGTGACGAAGGGGCACGACTTCCCCGGGGTGACCCTGGTCGGCGTCGTGCTCGCCGACACCGCGCTCGCCCTCCCCGACTTTCGCGCCGCGGAGCGCACCTTCCAGCTCCTCGCCCAGGTGGCCGGCCGCGCCGGGCGCGGCGCCGACGCGGGCCGCGTGATCGTCCAGACCTTCAACCCGGCCACGCCGGCCGTGTCCTGCGCGGCCGGCCACGACTACGCCGCGTTCGCGCAGGGCGAGCTCGACCGGCGGGTGCGCCACGGCTACCCGCCCTTCGGCAGGCTCCTCGCGGCCAGGGTCGAAGGCTCGGAGGCCGGCGCCCGCCGGACGGCGGAGGCGCTGGCCGACGCAGCCCGGCCGGCCCTCCGCGGCGAGGTCGCCATGCTCGGCCCGGCGCCGGCCGCCATCGAGCGGATCCGGGGCCGCACCCGCTGGCACCTCCTCTTTCGGGCCACGTCGGCCCAGGCCCTCTTCCGCGTGCACGGCGCGCTCGCGCGCGTCGCCCGCCGGCCGCCGGGCGGTGGAGCGGTGCGGTTCGACATGGATCCGCAGTCGATGCTGTGACGCCGCCGCCGAGCCGCTGCGGCGGCGCCGCTATCGCACCTGGCGCGCCGGGCGCCGGCTTGGTCCCCTGCTGGGCGCGATCCATAATCGCGCGCCGTGGCGCGCATCCTCCTCGTCAACGACGACATCGCCGAGATCTCGGCCGTGAAGCGCGTGCTCGCGCGCGGCGGACACCAGGCGGTGCTGGCGACCAACGCCTCGGACGCGGTCGCCGTCATCGGACAGGCGATGCCTGCCCTCGCCCTGGTCGGCGCCACCTGCGAGGGAGGCGAGGCGCTCGCGCTCGCGTGCCGGCTCGCCGCGGGCGACGGAGGCGCGCCCGTTCCGCTCATCGTCCTCGGGCAGGCCGAGGGGCTGCCGGCGGGGGCCGCCCAGCTCGCCCGCCCGGTGGATCCGGAGCAGCTCGCGGACGAGGTGACCGCCGCGCTGAAGCGCGCCGCAGCGGCGGCGCCGGCGCTCGCGGGCCCAGCCCGCGCGAGCTCCGCGGGCGCGCCCACCCAGCGGGCGAGGAACCCGGCCGCGAGCGCGAGCGCGCCCTCCTCGAAACTCTCCCGGGCGGCCGCGCCTCCCGCCCGCAGCGTCCCCGCGCCGGCGGCGCCGCGGCCTCGAGAGACCGATGCCCGCCGCGCCGCGGCCGACGCGCTCCGCGCGCGAGCGGACGAGCTTCGCCGCACCGCGAGCGCCCCCGCACCTGCGGCCGCCGCGGCAGTGGAGGAGGATGGGCTCGAGGCCCTCCTGCGCAGGGCGGAGGAGGCCGAACGGCGCCACCTCGCGGAGCGGAAGGCGCGCGCGCGGCAGGCCGACCGCGCCACGGTGGAGGCCGCCCAGCGGGCGGAGGCGGAGCGCGTCGCGGTGGAGAAGGCCGCACGCGCCCGGGAGGCGGAGGCCCGCGCCCGCACGGAGGAGCGCGCGCGGGCGGAGGCGGAGGCGCGCGCCGCGGCGGAGGCAGGGGCCCGCGCACGACTCCAGGCGGACGCTCAGCGCGCCGCCGCCGAGGCCGCGCGGCGCGCCGAGCTGGAGAAGCGCGCCGCCGCCGACGCCGCCAGGCGGGCGGAGGCGGAGCGGCGCGACGCCAAGGAAGCCGTCCAGCGCGCGGAGACCGAGAAGCGCGCCGCCGCCGAGGCGGCCCAGCGCGCCGACGCGGAGCGACGCGAGGCCGCGGAGGCCGCCCGGCGCGCGGAGGCCGAGAAGCGCGAGGCCGTCCTGCGTGCCGAGGCCGAGAAGCGCGAGGCGGTCCTGCGCGCCGAGACGGAGAAGCGCGAGGCCGCGGAGGCCGCCCGGCGCGCGGAGGCCGAGAAGCACGAGGCCGTCCTGCGCGCCGAGGCGGAGAAGCGCGAGGCGGCGGAGGCCGCCCGGCGCGCGGAGGCCGAGAAGCGCGAGGCCGTCCTGCGCGCCGAGGCGGAGAAGCGCGAGGCGGCGGAGGCCGCCCGGCGCGCGGAGGCCGAGAAGCGCGAGGCCGCGGAGGCCGCCCGGCGCGCGGAGGCCGAGAAGCGCGAGGCCGCGGAGGCCGCCCGGCGCGCGGAGGCCGAGAAGCGCGAGGCCGCGGAGGCCGCCCGGCGCGCGGAGGAGGAGAAGCGCGAGGCCGAGGAGCGCGCGCAGCGCGGCGCGGAGGAGGAGGCGCTGAGGGCGCGCGCCGCGGAGGAGAAGGCGGCGAGCGAGGCGGACGCGCGCCGCCGGCTCGAGACCGAGCTCGAGCGGCTTCGCGGACAGCTCGACGAGGAGCGTCGCGCGGCGGAGCACCGCATCCAGAGCGTCCTCGAGCGCGCGGCCGCCGAGGAGCAGGCGGCCGAGGAGCTCCGCCGGATCGCCGACGAGGAGGCGCGACGCGAGGCCGAGGAGGCGGAGCGCCGGCGCGAGGAGGAGGAGGAGAACCTCCGCCGCGCGATCGAGAGCGCCCGCCAGGAGATGGAGACCCTGCGCCGGCGCACCGACGAGGAGGCCCGGCGGCGCGAGGAGGCCGAGGCCGAGCTGCGGCGCCTGGCGGACGAGGCGGCACGCCAGCCGATGGCGTTCCCGTTCCCCGACGAGGGCGCCGGCGCCGCGCCCATGGCCGGGCCCCCCCTGGAGGACCTCGCGCGCCGCCGCGTGGCGGCGCTGCGAGGGCTCGCGCCTCCTGACGCTTCGGCGGCCCCGATCGCCGGCTGGCGTGCCGAGCCAGGGGCGGGCCTCGCTCCGCCGGACGCCGCCGCCGCGGTCGCGGAGCCCAGCGAGGTGGAGCCGGCCGCGACGGAGCGAGCTCGGAAGCCGCCCCCTCCCGAGCTCCGCAGCGGGACGCTCGCCGACCTCCCTGCGCCCAGGCTCCTCGCGCTCGCCTGGTCCGCGCGCGTGAGCGGCCGGTTCGACGTTCGAGGCGAGACGGCGCGCTCGCTCTACCTCGAGGACGGGCGCGTCGTCGGCGCGACGAGCGCCGATCCCACCGAGCGGGTCGAGGAGCTCGCGCTCCGCTTCGGCCTCCTGACGCGCGACCAGCACCGGCAGATCGCCTCCGCCGCCGCGGCGCTCCCATCGCGGCGCGCCGCCCTCCTCCTGCTCGAGCGCGGCTTCCTGAAGCCCACCGAGCTCACGGGCCTCGTGCGCCGGCGCGCCGAGGAGATCGTCTTCGGCGCGTTCGCCGATCCCGTCGCGCGCTTCCGCTGGGCCGGGGCGGCGGTCCCCGCCGAGGAGCGGATCGCGCTCGAGCGCGGCCCGCTGGCGCTCGCGATCGAGGGCGTGCGCCGCCGCTGGCTGGCTCCCCGCGTGGACGAGGTGCTCGGTGGTCCTGGCACCCTCCTCGCGCCGGACGACGCCCCGCCGCCGCCCGGAGAGCTCCAGCTCTCGCCGGAGGAGCGCCGCGCAGTGGCGCTGGCGGATGGCCTCCGCACGCTCGACGAGATCGTCGCCGCGAGCCCGCTCGACGCCCTGACGACCCGGCAGGTCCTGGCCGCGCTCGTCCTCGTCGGGTCGCTGCGCGTTCGCTTGCTGCGGGGGGGACACCCGGCCGCCGCGGCGGCCACCGCCATCGATCTCGCGCGCGTGCGCGAGAAGCTCGACCACGCCCGCCGCGCGGACTACTTCACGGTCCTCGGCCTCGGCCGCCTCTGCACCCCACACGAGGTCAGGGAGGCGGCCGACCGCCTGTCCGCCGAGTTCGCCCCCGCGAGGTACGTCGGCGTGCGAGAAGCTGGGCTGCCGGAGGCGCTCGAGGAGATCCGGTGCGTGGTGGCGGACGCGCGCGAGGTGCTCGCCGACGACCGGCTCCGCTCCGAGTACCTCGGCGGCCTGGGCGAATGACCGCCGTTCAGGTGCGTCCGGCCAGCGCGCGGATTAGGAATCAGTCTCAACCCGTTGGAGTGCCTGACCTCATGGTGCGTGAAATCGTCATCTGGCCAGATCCGATCCTCAAGGAGGTCGCGAACCCCGTCGAGCGGGTGGACGACTCCATCCGCCGGCTCCTCGACGACATGGCCGAGACCATGTACGCCGCCGACGGCGTCGGGCTCGCCGCGCCGCAGATCGCGGTCCTGAAGCGGGTGATCGTCATCGACACCTCTCCCCGGCAGGAGGGGCAGAAGCTGATCCATCTCGTGAACCCGGAGATCGTCCGCGCCGAGGGCGAGACGACGTGGACCGAGGGCTGCCTGTCCATCCCCGGCGAGGCCGAGGACGTCGCCCGCGCCGCGAAGGTGTGGGTCCGGGCGCTCGACTACCACGGCAAGCCGTTCGAGCTCGAGGCGGACGAGCTGCTCGCGATCGCGGTGCAGCACGAGACCGATCACCTGAACGGCACGCTCTTCGTGGACCACCTCTCGAGCCTGAAGCGCGAGCTCATCCGCAAGCGGATGAAGAAGCTCAAGACGCAGCGGGCCGAGGAGGCGGCGCGGGCGGTGCGCGACGCGCCGAAGCACGAGACCGCGCTCTAGCAGGCTGTTGAAGGGGCGCCTTCGTGTCGCCGGCCGTGGGCGCGTGGCCCCAGCACGCCCCACGAAGGACCGGCTCCGCGCCCGTCCCTCGCGGCTCGAACATGGCGAACACGGAGGTCCGCCATGCGCTCCGGTCCGCCCGATCCCCTTCGCTGCGCCGACTTCTCGGAGCGGCTCTCGGAGCTGATCGACGGCGAGCGCGATCCCGCCGTCCTGGACCGCGTCAGGTGCCACGTCGCCGGCTGCTCGGCGTGCGCCAGGCTCGCGCTCGAGCTGCTCGTCACGGTCCAGGCGCTGCACGAGCTCTCGAACGCGGGGCATCCCGCGTGGAGCCCGGGCCGGCTGCACTGACCCATGGTTCGTGATTCGCGATCACCTTCGGTACGCGACCGCGCGAACCGGCTGCGAGGGGTCGCGGCTCGTATGGCGGAGGGGTCGATGGCCCGGATCGTCGTCGTCGGCGGCGTCGCGGCAGGGATGAGCGCCGCGAGCCAGGCAAAGCGTCGCGCGCCCGAGGCGGAGGTGGTGGTCCTCGAGCGCGGGCCGTACGTGTCCTACGGCGCGTGCGGGATGCCGTACAACCTCCTCGACCCCGGCCGCGCGATCGAGGACCTCGTCGTGATCACGCCCGAGCGGTTCCGCGACGAGCGCGGGATCGACGTCCGGACGCGCCACGAGGCGTCGGCGATCGACCTCGGGCGCAGGCGGGTGCGGGCGCGCGACCTCTCCTCGGGCCAGGAGCTGGAGCTGGGGTACGACGCGCTCGTCCTCGCGACCGGCGCGCGCGCGGTGCGGCCGCCGCTTCCGGGCATGGACCTGCCGGGCGTGTTCGTGCTGCGCGAGCTCACCGACGGCGCCGCCATGAAGCGGTTCCTGGCCGAGGCGGCGCCCCGCCGGGCCGTGATCGTGGGGGCCGGATACGTCGGGATGGAGATGGCGGAGGCGCTGCGCGCGCGCGGCCTCGCCGTCACGGTGCTCGAGAAGATGACCCAGCTCCTGCCCGGCTTCGCCCCGCCCGTCGTCGAGGCCGTCCAGCGGGAGCTCGCGCGCCACGGGGTCGAGGCCCACACCGGCGTCTCGGTGACGGAGATCCGCCGCGGCGACCGGGAGCTCGCGGTCGTGACCGATCGTGGCCCGTTCCCGGCGGACCTCGTCCTCGTCTCCGTCGGCGTGCGCCCGAACTCCGCGCTGGCCGAGGCGGCCGGCCTCGCCACTGGCGCGAGCGGCGCGATCGCCGTCGACGACGCCCAGCGGACGAGCGCGCCCGGCGTGTGGGCGGCGGGCGACTGCGCGGAGGCGAGGCACCTGGTGACGGGACGCCCGGCGTGGATCCCGCTCGGCACCACCGCGAACAAGCAGGGGAAGGTGGCGGGCGCGAACGCCGCCGGCGCGGACGAGCGGTTCGGGGGGATCGTGGGGAGCGCCGCGTTCAAGGTCTTCGGCCTGGAGGTGGGGCGCACCGGCCTCGCGCCGGCCGAGGCGAGCCGGGCGGGGCTCGACTTCGTGGCCGCGACCTCGACGCACCGCAGCCGTGGCCACGCCTATCCGGGCGCGAGCGAGATCACGACCGTGCTCCTCGCGGAGCGCGCGACGGGGCGGCTCCTCGGCGCTCAGCTGGTCGGCGCCGAGGGGGTCACCGGGCGCGTCGACGTCTACGCCACGGCGCTCACCGCCGGGTGGTCGGTCTCCGCGCTGGAGCAGCTCGACCTCGCGTACGCACCGCCGCTCGCCCCGGTCTACGACCCGATCCTCGTCGCCGCCGGCGTGGCGGAGAAGGCGCTCGCGAAGGCCCGCCGCCCGGCCTGACCGCACCGCGGGTGATGCACCTCCTCGTCCTCACGGCCTCCGGGCTGCTCGTCGGCGGCCTCCTCGGCGCCCTGGGCGCGGGCGGCTCCGTCCTGACCGTTCCGATCCTGGTGTACGTGCTGGGCGAGGACGTGAGCACCGCCGCCACCACCTCGCTCCTCGTCGTCGGGCTGGCCGCCGCGAGCGGCGCGGCCTCGCACTGGCGCGCCGGCACCGTGCGCCTCCCCACCGCGCTGGCGCTGTCCGGCGTCGCGTCGGCGGGCTCGATCGCGGGGTCGCTGCTGCGGGAGCGGCTCGGCGGGCGCGGGTTCCTGATCGCGTTCGCGGGGCTGCTCCTCCTCGCGGCCGCGCTCGTCTGGAGGCCCGCGGATCGCGCGCGCGGGGAGCCGCGGGAGTGCGTGCTGCGCCCGGACGTCCGCTCGTGCGCGAAGCTCGGGGCGGCCGGGATGGGGGTCGGGTTCCTCACCGGCCTCTTCGGCGTGGGGGGCGGCTTCGTGATCGTGACCGTCCTCCTGCTCGTCCTGTCGTTCCCGCCGCGCCAGGCCGTCGGCACCTCGCTCGTGGTGGTCGCCCTCGCGTCGGCGATGGCGCTCGCCGCGAGCGCGCGGGGCGCGCCCGCGGACTGGGAGGTGGCGATCCCGTTCGCGCTGGCGGGGGTGGCCGGCTCGGGCGCCGGGCGGCGGCTCGCCGCGCGCCTCGACGAGGCGCTCCTGCGGCGCGCGTTCGCGCTCGTGCTGGTGATCCTCTCCGCGTTCCTGTTCGCGCGGAACCTGCCGGGGTGAGGCCCCGATCCCCGCGGCCTACAGCCGCTCGTCGATCGCCCGGTTGCTCATCGCGTCCGCCTGCCCGTTCTCCTCCCGCGGGATGTGGCGGACCTGGATCCAGCTGAAGCCCTTCAGGAGCTGCTGCGCCTCGTCGTGGAGCGGCCGCAGGTGCTCGGCCTTCACGGCGTAGTCGCCCGCGAGCTGCTTCACGAGGAGCTCGGAGTCGGCGAACACCTCGAGCTCCTTGATGCCCATGGCCTTCGCGCGCCGGAGGCCGAGGATGAGCCCCATGTACTCGGCCACGTTGTTCGTGGACTCGCCCAGGAACTTGCCGACCTTCGCGACGATGTGGCCGTCGGGGCTCACGATCACCGCGCCGGCGCCGGCGGGGCCGGGGTTCCCGCGCGCCGCCCCGTCGGTGTAGAGCCGCGTGCGCTTCGCGCGCTCCTCCACCTCGGCGGCCGCCGCCTGGGCGGCCTCGCGCTGCGCCTGCGCGGCGCGCTCGCGGCGGCGCTGGTCGCGCTCGGCCTTCGAGAGCTCCATCGCCTCGTCGAGCTCCGTGGCCGAGCGGGCCGCGGCCTTCTCCACGTCGGTCTGCTTGCGGACCTTGATGCCCTTCGAGCCCGCTCCCGACGCGGCCCCCTCGCGCGCCTTCTCCGCCTCCTCGATGCGGTCGGCGGCGGCGTCGATGAGCTTGCCGAGCGTGTCCCGATCGTAGCCCGAGTAGCGCTGGAGCGTCCGGGGGAGCTGCTCGTTCGCGGCGATGAAGCGCAGGAGCTCGGCGAGGACGGGCTTCGGCACGGGCGCCTACGCGGGCGACGGCGCCGGCGGGTTGACCGCGTCGGCCGAGTAGATGATGCGGTTGCAGTTCGGGCAGGTCTCGATCGAGTTCGCCCGCTGCAGGGTGATGGCGAGCTGCGGAGGGATGTTGCGCTGACAGCCCTTGCAGGTCATGCCGACCACCGGCGCCACGGCGATCCCGGCCCGCCGCCGCTTGATGTTCTCGTACTTCGAGAGGAGCCCCGGATCGACGCGCTTCGCGGCCTCGGCGCGGCGCGCCTCGAGCTCGCGGAGCTTCTCCTCGGCGGCCGCGCCGCGCTTCGCGAGCTCCTCCAGCTCGGCCTGGGCGGCGAGCTCGCGCTCCGAGAGCGCCTCCGCCTTGGCGTCGAGCGCCTCGCGGAGCTGCACCGCCTGGGCGGCGAGCTCCTTCAGGTGCTCGCCCTGCGTGTCGTTCGTCTTCTTGGAGATGTCGATCTCGCGCGAGAGGGCGGCGTACTCGCGCGGCGTCTTGATCTCGCCGAGCCGGCCCTCCCACTTCTTCACCTTGTCGCGCTCCATCGCGAGCAGGCTGTCGAGCTGGCGCCGCTCGCGCTCGTTCGCCTCCAGGCGCGCCTTCTCCGCGTCCCAGGCTCGCCGCGCGTCGCCCACGGCGTCCTCGATGGTCGCCTTCTTGGCCGGGATCGCGCCGAGCGCCCCGTTGACCTCGTTCGCCTCGAGATCGATCTGCTGCAGCTCCTCCAGCGCCTTCAGCTTCTCACGCAACGACAAGGCAATCGCTCCCTCGGAATGGGCCCACCAGGATTCGAACCTGGATCGAATCGGTTATGAGCCGACCGCTCTGACCGTTGAGCTATGGGCCCAGGTCCCCGGCTGGCTCCGTCTACCACATCACGCCCCTCTAATTCTCGACGAAGCTCTTGAGCCGCTTCGAGCGGCTCGGATGGCGCAGCTTCCTGAGCGCCTTCGCCTCGATCTGCCGGATGCGCTCGCGCGTCACCTCGAAGTCCTGCCCGACCTCCTCGAGGGTATGGTCGCTCTTCTCGCCGATGCCGAAGCGCATGCGGAGGACCTTCTCCTCGCGCGGCGTGAGCGTGGCGAGCACCTTCCGCGTCTGCTCGGCCAGGTTCATGTTGATGACCGCGTCGGACGGCGACACGAGCGACTTGTCCTCGATGAAGTCACCGAGGTGGCTGTCCTCCTCCTCGCCGATGGGCGTCTCGAGGCTGATGGGCTCCTTGGCGATCTTGAGGACCTTGCGGACCTTGTCGAGCGGGAGCTCCATCTTCTCCGCGATCTCCTCCGGCGTCGGCTCCCGGCCGAGCTCCTGCACGAGGTAGCGGCTCGTGCGGATGAGCTTGTTGATGGTCTCGATCATGTGGACCGGGATGCGGATCGTGCGCGCCTGGTCGGCGATGGCGCGCGTGATCGCCTGGCGGATCCACCACGTCGCGTAGGTCGAGAACTTGTAGCCGCGCTTGTACTCGAACTTGTCCACCGCCTTCATGAGGCCGATGTTGCCCTCCTGGATGAGATCCAGGAACTGCAGGCCGCGGTTCGTGTACTTCTTCGCGATCGACACCACGAGGCGCAGGTTCGCCTCGACGAGCTCGGTCTTGGCGCGCTCCGCCTTGTGCTCGCCGTCGCTGATGGTGCGGTAGGTGCGGCGGAGCTCGTCCACCGGGACCTCCGCCTCCTCCTGGACGCGCAGCATCTTGCGGTACGCCGAGCGCACCGTCCGGTCGAGCTCCTCGACCTCCTCCGCCGAGCACCCGAGCTTCTTCCCGAGCTTCTTGCGCGCCCCCTCGTCCTCGCGCGCCTCGCGCAGGAGCCGCCGCAGCTCGCGCACCGGGACGGAGGTCGCCCGCTCGCAGTCGGCGAGCTCGCGCTCCGCCTCCTCCACCCGCTTGATGAAGCCCTTCAGGCGCAGGACGATCCGGTCGATCTGCTTCTTGTTGAGCTGGATGGCCTCGAGGTGCTCCATCATCTCGCCCTCGATGGTCTTGATCTCGCTCCTGAGCTCCTTGCGCTTCGGCTCCGAGACCTTCTTCGTCGTGAGGGTCTCCTTCACCTTCACGACGTCGTCCTCGAGCTTGCGGATGAGGTCGATGTGCTTCAGCACGTGCTCGACCTTGCGCTCCTCCTCCTTGGGGATCTTCGGGCGCTCGGGCTCGGCGCCCTCGGCCGCGCCACCCTCGGGGCCCTCGGCGCCCGCGGCCTCCGCGGAGGCCTCCTCGGCGCCCTCGGCCTCGAGCGACTCCTCCTCGATCTCCTCCTCCTCGCGCTCCGCCTGCTGCTCGTCGCCCGCGTCCTTGATGATCTCGCGGACCCGGATCTTGCCCTTCCGCAGCCGCTCGCCGAGCTCGAGGATCTCGCGGATCGCGATGCTCGACGAGAGCACCGCCGCCAGGATCTCCTTCTCGCCCTCCTCGATCCGCTTGGCGATCTCGACCTCGCCCTCGCGCGTGAGGAGCGACACCGACCCCATCTTCCGCAGGTACATGCGGACCGGGTCGTTGGACTTGCCGTAGCCGGGGTCCTCGTCCTCGTCCTTCTCCTCCTCGGCCTCCGCCTTGCCCTCGGGCTCCGGCGGCTTGTCCGGGAGCTTCATCTTCTTCTCTGCGCCGTCGACCACCTCGATGTCGTGCTCGCCGAACATCGACATGACGTCGTCGATCTGGTCCGAGCCGATGTCTGAGGGGAGGGCGTCGTTCACCTCGTCGTAGGTGAGGAAGCCCTTCTCGCGGCCCCGCTGCATGAGCGCCTTCACCTCGGACCGCTCGGTGATGTCGCTCATGTCGTCCTGGGGCAGGTCCTCGTCGAGCTCGTCGTCGTCCGCGGCGGCCTCGACCTCCTCGCCCTCCTCGGCGTCGGCCTCCTCGCCGTCGAACGGCTTCGCCGCCTTGCGGAGCTTCGGCCCCTTCCCCTTCGGCGGCACCACCGCGACCGGCGCGACGGCCTCGACCTTCTTCTTCGAGACCTTCTCCGCCTTCTCCGCCTTCTCCGGCGCCCGCGCGGCCTTCTCGACCACCTTCTCGGCCTTCTCCGGCTTGCGGGGCGCAGCCTTCTGCGGCTTCTGGGCGTGCGCCGCCTTCTCCACCTTGGCGGGCGAGCGGGCGACCTTCCCTGCGTGCTTCGGCGCGGCCTTCGCCTTCGCGGCCTTCGCGAGCCGCTCCTTCTCCCGCGGCGCCGGCTTCGCCTTCGGCTTGGCGGCGGGCTTCTTGAGCGGCTTCTTCGCGGCCTTCGTGGTCATGTGCCTCGGCTCCTTCGACTGCTCTGCACGATGTGGCGCCTTTGTAACGGGTCTGGGACGGGCGAGCCCGGCGAACTTTCCTAGAATGCTCCGCAGCTTGCGTTTCATCCGCCGCGCTCCAACGAATGCAGGCGGCGCTGCAGATCCCGCTTCTGGTTGACGAGCCGCTGGTACTGGATGGAGAGGTCGTCCACGGCCGCGCTGCCCGCCTTGACGACGCGCCGCTCGGCCTCTCCCATCTCCAACGCCAGCCGCTCCAGCTTCGATTTCAAGGCAGCCTTCCTGAGCTCGACGCCGGCGCGCTCCGCCGGCGGCCGGGCCGGGCCGGCGATCTCGCGGACGCGCCGCAGCGCGTCGTCGTCGCCCGCCTCCTGCACCCGCGCCAGCGCCGCGTCCAGCGGCAGCGGCCCGCGGATGAGGTCGCGCGCGAGATCGGCGAGCGGCCCGGGGGGCATGAGCCCGGGCAGGTTCTCCTCCTCGGCGATCCCGGCGAGGGCCTCGGGGAACGCGGCGAGCAGGCCGAGGGCATCGGCCGCCGGGCCCGGCAGGAGCACCTTCACCCGGCTCCCGGGCGCCGTGCGCGGCGGCCGCGGCGCCGGGGCGGCCTCCGGCCGGGCGAGCGCCGGCCGCCGGGGACGTTCCCCTTCGAGCTCGGCGCGGAGCGCCCCGGAATCCAGATCGAGCCGCTTCGCGATGGCGTCCTCGAACACGGAACGCGCGAGCCCCTCCGGCATCATCCGCACGAACGGGGTCAGCTCGCGGACGGCGGCCAGCTTCTCCTCGAGCGCCGCCTGCCTCGCCGGACCCCCGCACGTCCGCTCGACCGCCCGGTCGATGAGGTGCTCGGAGAGCGGGCTCGCCCGCTCGAGGAGCGCCTCGACGCCGGCACGCCCGTGGGCGCGGGCGTACTCGTCGGGATCGGTCTTGCCTCCCTCCGACGGCAGGACGGCGACCTTGCCCGCGACGCCGGCCGGGAACAGCGCCGCCGCCGCCTTGGCGGGCGCGGCGAGCCCGGCGACGTCGCCGTCGAAGAGCACCGTCACCTCGCGGCAGTCGCAGCGCTGCAGGAGCTCGACGTGCTCCGCCGTGAGCGCCGTGCCGCAGACCGCCACGGCGTTCGTGATCCCGGCCTGGTGCAGCCCGATCACGTCGAAGTAGCCCTCCACCAGCAGGGCGGCGCGCGCCTTCCGGATGGTCTCGCGCGCGAGGTCGAGGCCGTAGAGCACCTTGGACTTCTTGTAGAGCGGCGTCTCGGGCGTGTTGATGTACTTCGCCCCCGCCTTGGCGGACGCCTCGCCCGGCATGGAGCGGCCGCCGAAGCCGATCACCTGCCCGTCCATCCCGGCGATCGGGAACATGAGCCGGTTGCGGAAGCGGTCGTAGGCACCGCCCTGCTCCTTCTCCACGAGGAGCCCGGCGCGCATCAGCGCGGGGGCGGCGACGCCCTTCTCGGCGACGCGCGAGGCGAGATCGCTCCACCCGTCGGCGGAGATCCCGATCCGGAAGCGGCGGGTGGACTCCTCACCCACGCCGCGCTCCTCGAGGTACCGGCGGGCCGCCTCGCCGAAGCGGCTCTGCAGGCGGGCCGCCCAGTAGCGCGCCGCGGCCTCGCAGGCGGCGAGGACCTCGTTGCGCTCCTTGCGGCGCTGGCGCGCCTCGGCGCCGTCCTCCTCCGCCGCGTCGGGGATCTCGATCCCCACCTCCTGCGCGAGCGCCTTCACCACCTCGGGGAACTCCTTGCCCTCGAGCCGCTGCAGGAACGTGAACACGTCGCCGTACGCGCCGCAGCCATAGCACTTGAAGTGCTTGTCCTCCGGGTACACGTGAAAGCTCGGCGTGCGCTCCCCGTGGAACACGCAGCAACCCTTCCAAGTCCGCCCGGACCTCTTGAGCTCCACGTGGCGGCCGATCACCGCCACGACGTCCACGCGATCCCGGACCTGCTCGATGAGCGCCTCGGGGATCAGGAGCTTCCTCTCCGGTGCGGACGCGCGGACCCCCGCGCGCCGGTGGGAACGGCGCTACTTCGCGGCGAGGCGCGCCTTCACCATGTCGCTGACCGCCTTCCCCTCCGCGCGGCCCTGCACCTCGGGCAGGAGGGCCTTCATCACCGCCCCCATGTCCTTCGGCCCCTTCGCCCCGGTCCGGGCGATCGCCTCGTCCACCTTGGCGCGCAGCTCGTCCTCACCGAGCTGCGCCGGGAGGTAGGTCTGGAGGACGGCGATCTCCGCCTCCTCCTTGTCCGCGAGGTCCGCGCGGTTCCCGGCGCGGTAC
This sequence comes from Anaeromyxobacter sp. Fw109-5, assembly GCF_000017505.1. Classification (NCBI taxonomy): domain Bacteria; kingdom Pseudomonadati; phylum Myxococcota; class Myxococcia; order Myxococcales; family Anaeromyxobacteraceae; genus Anaeromyxobacter; species Anaeromyxobacter sp. Fw109-5. The sequence goes on along the minus strand of NC_009675.1, from coordinate 860,956 downwards.
TGCTCGACCGAGTCGCGCCGCCGCTTGATCTCCGTGGCGACGACGGCCAGCACGCCGGCGTCGTCGAGCGGCTTCATCACCTCGATCTCGCGGTACTTGATGGCGCTCTTCAGCATGCGGATCACGCTCAGCTTCGCCGCGTCCTTCTCGCGCATCGCGGCCTTCATGTCCGCGTCGAGCGTCTCCTTCAGCGCCATCGTGACCCCTCCCGAGCGGCTAGAAGCTCTTCCGCATCTTCTTCATCGCGCGCTTCTTGGCGGCGAGGGCCTTCTTCTTGCGCTTCACGGACGGCTTCTCGTAGTGCTCGCGCTTGCGGATCTCCGAGAGGATGCCCGCCTTCTCGCACTGCTTCTTGAAGCGCTTCATCGCATTCTCGAAGGACTCGCCGTCCTTGACGCGCACGCCGGTCATTCAGTTCGTCTCCGCTCTTTCTTCGGTGTCTCTCGGGTTTACCGCCGAAACGCAAACGAGCCGGGCACCCTCGGACGCCCGGCTCTCCGTGCGGCTGAGGGGCGGCTATTAGCCGAAATCCCCACCCCCGTCAAGGGGTTCCACCCCCGCCCGCCTTGGATCGGCGCGGCGCGCCGTGCCGCCGCTCGAGCACCGCGTAGACCTCCGCCGGGGTCACGTCCGCGGACGCGAGGAGCACGTACAGGTGATAGAGCAGGTCCGCCGCCTCGTGGGCGAGGTGGTCCTTCGAGTCCCGCCCGCTCTCCAGGGCCTGATGCGCCTCGTTCACCTCGTACGCTTCCTCGATGACCTTCCGCCGGGCGCGGGAGGGGTTCGAGAGGAGCTGCCGGGTGTAGCTCTCGGTCGCCCCGAGGTCCGCCTTGCGCGACTCGATCGTGGCCCAGAGCTGGGCGAGGAAGCGCTCGTCTGCCATGGAATCTCCAGTCTCTCCGAGAAGCAGCTGCGCGTGCCGGTGTGGCACGCCGGCCCGGTCTGCCGGACCACGTAAAGGACGGTATCCCCGTCGCAATCGAGCGCCATCGCCCGCGCCTCCTGGACGTGGCCGCTCGTGTCACCCTTCACCCAGATGGCCCGGCGGCTCCGCGACCAGTACGTCGCCCGCCCCGTCCTCGCCGTGTCGAGGAGCGCCTCGCGGTTCGCCCACGCGACCATGAGGACGGTGCCGTCCTCGTCCTGCGCCACCACGGGGACGAGCCCGCGCTCGTCGAACTTCACCCGCGCGACGAGGCCCTCGACTCGGGCCCGAGCCTCTGCCGCCAGCGCTTCCCGGCGCGCGGCCATGGGCCGCGTCATGGCCTCACCTCGATCTCGACGGGGCGTGCCGCCCCGCCCCGCGAGCGGAGCTCGCGGGGCCCCACCCCGGCTCGCCGGGGCCCTTGGCGCTCGTCTCGGGCCCTGGGCCCTGCGACGAGCGCTTCCCGGCGCGCGGCCATGGCCGGCGTCATGGCCTCACCTCGATGCCCTGGCCGCGCAGGTAGGCCTTGGCCTCCTGCACCGTGTGCTGGCCGTCGTGGAAGATCGAGGCGGCCAGCGCGGCGTCGGCGATGCGCAGCCCCTCGGCGAGGTGCTCGAGCGTGCCGACGCCGCCGGAGGCGATGACCGGGATGCTCACGGCCTCGCACACCCGCTCGAGGAGCTCGAGGTCGTAGCCCGCCCGCGTCCCGTCGCGGTCCATGCTGGTGAGGAGGAGCTCGCCCGCGCCGCGGCGGGCCACCTCGCGCGCCCAGGCCACGCCCTCGAGCCCCGTGGGCCGCGACCCGCCCGCCACGTAGACCTCCCACTCCCGTGGGGAGGTGTGGGGCCGCCGCTTCACGTCGATGGCCACGACCAGCGCCTGCGCGCCCGCGATGCGGGAGAGCCGGTCCACGAGCGACGGGTCCTTCACCGCCGCGGAGTTGACGGAGACCTTGTCCGCCCCCGCGCGCAGCAGCGCGACGAACTCCTCCTCGCTGCGCACGCCGCCGCCCACCGTCAGCGGCGCGAAGACGCGCGCGGCGGTGCGGGTGACGAGGTCGAGCAGCGTGCCGCGGTTCTCCTGCGTGGCGGCGATGTCGAGGTAGGTGACCTCGTCCGCCCCCTGGGCGTCGTAGCGCTGCGCGGCCTCGACGGGATCGCCGGCGTCGCGCAGGTTCTTGAAGTTGACCCCCTTCACGACGCGGCCGCCCTTCACGTCGAGGCAGGGGATGATGCGCTTTGCGGGCATGGGACGATCCGATCCTAGGCGGCCGCCGCGCGGATCGCCGCGGCGAGGTCGATGCGGCGCTCGTAGAGGGCCTTCCCCACGATGACCCCGGCGAGGCCCGCGGCGCGGCAGGCCGTGACGTCGTCGAGGGAGGCGACCCCGCCGGAGGCGACCACCGGGATGCCGGCCTCGGCCTGGATCCGCGCCGCCCCCGCCGCGTCGACCCCGGTGAACATGCCGTCGCGCGCCACGTCCGTGTACTCGACGAGCCCCACGCCGGCGCCCTTGACCTTGCGCGCCACGTCCACCGCGGCGAGGCCCGTCCCCTCGAGCCAGCCGGCGATCTTCACCTCGCCGTTGCGGGCGTCGATGCCGGCGCGGACCTGGCCGGGGAACCGCTGGCACGCCTGCTCCACGAGGCCCAGCCGCTCGACGGCCGCCGTCCCGAGCACCACGTAGCGCACGCCGAGCGCGAGCACCTTCTCGATGTCGGGCAGCGAGCGCAGCCCTCCGCCCAGCTCCACCTCGATGCCCGGCACCTCGCAGATGGCGCGCACCGCGTCGAGGTTCACCGGCCAGCCCGCCTTCGCGCCGTCGAGGTCGACCACGTGCAGCAGCGTCGCGCCGGCCCGGGCGAACTCCTCCGCCTTCTCGGCGGGGTGCCGCGCGTAGACCGTCTTGGTCGCGAAGTCGCCCTTCTCGAGCCGGACGGCCTCGCCGCCCATGAGGTCGATGGCGGGGATGACGAGCAAGGGGCCTCCTAGATCGCGACGAAGCGCGACAGCAGCGCGAGCCCGACCTGCTGGCTCTTCTCGGGGTGGAACTGGACCGCGAACAGGTTCTCGCGCGCGAGCGCCGCGCAGTACGTCTCGCCGTGCGTCGTCACGAGCGCGACGCCGGGCGCGTCCGCCGGAGCGGCGTAGGAGTGCGCGAAGTAGACGTAGGCGCCGTCCATCGGGGCGAAGAGCGGCGGGCGCGACCCCACGAGCCGCACCGGCGACCAGCCGATGTGCGGGAGCTTCACGCCCGCGGGCAGGCGCCGGATCCGGCCCTGCACGATGCCGAGCCCCTTCGCTCCGCCGGCCTCCTCGCCCTCCTCGAACAGGATCTGCAGCCCCACGCAGATGCCGAGCACCGGCGCGCCGCGCGCGATGGCGTCGCGCAGCGCCTCCGCGACGCCGCTCCGGCGCATCGCCTCGGCGCACTCCGGCATGGAGCCCTGCCCCGGCACCACCACGCGGTCGGCCCGCCGCACCGCCTCCGGATCGCGCGTGACGACGACCTGCGCTCCGACCTCGCGCAGCGCGTTCTCGACGGAGCGGAGGTTCCCCGCCCCGTAATCCACCAGCGCGATGGTCCCCGGCGGGCGCGTCATTCGAACCGGGGGAGCGCTCGGCTCCCCCCCTCGTGGGCGCGCATGCGCTCGCGCAGCCTCATAGCAGCCCCTTGGTGGACGGCAGGGCGGTGCCCTCGCGCGCCGTGGCCGCGCGGAGCGCGCGGGCGGTGGCCTTGAAGATCGCCTCCACCACGTGGTGCAGGTTCCGCCCGTACCGCACGTTCACGTGCAGGCAGATGCGCGCGTGGTTCACGAAGGCCTGCAGGAAGTCCTGCGTGAGGTCCACGTCGTAGGCGCCGATGAAGCGCTTGCCGGAGGGGAGCTTCGCGTTGAAGGTCAGGTGCGGCCGGCCGGAGAGGTCCACCACCGCCTCGACGAGCGCCTCGTCGAGCGGGACCACCGCGACGCCGTAACGGGCGAGCCCGGCCTTGTCGGCGGTCGCCTGCCGCAGCGCCTCGCCGAGCCCGATGCCGACGTCCTCCACGGTGTGGTGGGCGTCGACCTGGAGGTCGCCCTTGGCCTGGACGGAGAGGGTCAGGCCGCCGTGGCGGGCGATCTGGTCGAGCATGTGATCGAAGAACGGGAGGCCGGTCGCGATGCTGGACTCGCCGGGCTCGAGCCGCAGCTCGACCGAGACGTCGGTCTCCTTGGTCTTCCGCGCCACCTGTCCGCGGCGCGCCTTCGCCCCACCGGCCCTCGGGCTCGCCTGCTTCACCGCGCCCTCCTGCCCGCCGCCACGCGGGCCCCGCGGCGCTTCGCGCCGGACGCCGCCGCCTTCGACGCACCGCCGCGGCGCGCGCCGCTCTTGCCCGCGCGCGCGGGAGCGGCCGTCTTCGCGACCCGGACCGCCACCGCGCGCCAGTGTCCCTCGAGCCCCTCCGCCTTCGCGAGCGCCTCGACGGCGGGCGCCACCGCGGCGAGCGCGCGCGGCGTGAGCTCGAGCACGCTCATCCGCCTGCGGAAGGTCGCGACGGAGAGCGGCGAGGCGAACCGGGCGGTGCCCGCCGTGGGGAGCACGTGGCTCGGGCCGGCGAGGTAGTCGCCCACCGCCTCCGGCGTGCTGGTCCCGACGAACACCGCCCCCGCACGCGAGAGCCTGGAGACGAGCGACGCCGCGTTGCGCGCGTGCAGCGCGAGGTGCTCGGGGGCGAACGCGTCCGCGAGCCGCACCGCCTCGGCGAGGTCCTTCGTCACGACGGCCGCGCCGCGATCCTCGAGCGAGCGCCGCGCGATCTCCTGGCGCGGCAGATCGGCGAGCTGCCGCTCCACCTCCGCGCGCGTCGCCTCCGCGAGGCGCGCCGACGGCGTCACCAGCACCGACACCGCCCGCGCGTCGTGCTCGGCCTGGGCGATGAGATCGCTCGCCACCTCCGCCGGGTCGGCCGCGGCGTCCGCGAGCACCAGGATCTCGCTCGGCCCCGCGATCATGTCGATGTCGACCTGCCCGAAGACGAGCCGCTTCGCCGCCGCGACGTAGGCGTTGCCGGGCCCGCAGATCTTGTCCACGGGCGGCATGGAGGCGGTGCCGTACGCCATCGCGGCGACTGCCTGGGCGCCGCCGACCCGGTACAGCCGAGACACGCCCGCGACGTGGCAGGCGGCGAGCGTCCAGGCGTCCATCTCCCCGGTGCCCTTCACCCCGGGCGAGCAGACGTACACGTCGCCGACGCCGGCCACCCTGGCCGGGATGGCGGTCATGAGCACCGAGGACGGATACCGCGCGGTGCCGCCCGGCACGTAGAGCCCCGCGCGCGCGAGCGGACGGACCACCTGGGCGAGCGTCGCGCCGGTCGCGTCGCGGCGCGCGGGCACCTCGGCGTCGCGCTCCCGCCGGTGGAACTCGGCGATGCGCGTCGCGGCGAGCTTCAGCGCCCGGCGACCCTCGGCCGGGAGGCCCTCGAACGCCGCGCGGAACGCCTCCTTGCCGAGCACGAGCCCCTCGGCACCGCCCGGGTCCCAGCCGTCGAAGCGGCGGGTGTACTCGAGCAGCGCGGCGTCGCCGCGCGCGCGGACGTCCTGCACGATCGCCAGCGCCGCCTCGCGGACGGGGGCCTCGTCCTCGTCCGAGCCGCGGGCGCACACGCGCGCCCAGGCTTCGGGGAATGACGGATCACGGGTGTCGAGCTTCTGCACGGGTCTCTCCGGGGAGCCCGTTTTTATAGAACACCCGCCCCGAGGTTGGCGAGCCTTCCTGGCCGACGGCGCGGAAGCCGCCGCCGCCGCCTCCGCCCGTCGCGAGCCCGTCGATACTGCCGGTGTGCGTGCGGGCCGGTGAGGAGCGGGGCCACCCCTGGTACATTCCGCCCATGGCACCCCGCACCGACCTGTGGCTCCAGAACCTCCTCGACGAGCGCGACGGCGCCGCCCTGTACGAGGGGCTCGCGCGCCACGAGAGGGATCCCGCCCGCGCCTCGAGCTTCCGCGAGCTCGCCGAGGCCGAGCGGCGGCACGCGGAGCTCTGGCAGCGGAAGCTGGAGCGGGAGGGGGTGCCGATCCCGCCCGACCGGCCCAGCTCGCGGGTCCGCGCGATCGTCTGGCTCGCGAAGCGGCTCGGCTCGGCGGCGGTGGTGCCGATGGTCCTCGAGACGGAGGCGGGCGACGCCGACAAGTACGAGCGCCAGGGCGGGGAGGCGCGCGAGATCGCCGCGGAGGAGCGCGAGCACCGCAGCACGCTCGCCGGCATGAGCGAGGGCGCCCCCACCGACGCGAGAGAGATCATCGCCACGCGCGAGCGGTGGCACCGCGCCGGCCGCAGCTCGGGCTCGCTCCGCGCGGCCGTGTTCGGGATGAACGACGGCCTCGTCTCGAACCTCTCGCTCATCCTCGGCGTGTCGGGGGCGGGCGTCGCGCCCGAGGCGGTGGTCGTCACCGGGTTCGCCGGGCTCCTCGCCGGCGCCTTCTCCATGGCGGCCGGCGAGTACACCTCGGTGGCGAGCCAGCGCGACCTGCTGGCCCGGCAGGTGGAGCTGGAGCGGCGCGAGATCGCCGAGGCCCCCGAGGAGGAGGCCGCGGAGCTCACCCTCATCTTCAAGCAGAAGGGGCTCTCGACGGAGCAGGCGAGCCGCACCGCCGCCGAGCTGCTCAAGAACCCGGCGAGCGCCGCCGACACGCTCGTGCGCGAGGAGCTCGGCCTCGATCCGGAGGACCTCGGCTCTCCCATCGGCGCCGCCGTCGCGTCCTTCGCCCTCTTCTCCGTGGGCGCGCTCGTCCCGGTGCTGCCGTTTCTGTTCACCACCGGCACGCCCGCCGTCGCGATCGCCGCCGCGCTGGCCGGCACGCTCCTCGCCGCGGTGGGCGGGTTGCTCGGGTTCCTCTCCGGAACGAGCGTCGTTCGCTCCGCCGCGCGCATGGTCGGGCTCGCCGCGGTCGCGGCGGGCGTCACCTACGCGGTGGGGCGGATCTTCGGCGCGACGGTGAGCTGAGCGAGGCCACGAGGCGACGGGCCTCGGGCTGCGGGTCCAGCAGGAGCGACGCCCGTAGCCCGGCGAGCGGAGCCCGCAGGCTCCGGCGCGCCGCTACTCCCCGAGGTCGCCTTCGTCGGCCCCCATCGGCCCGGCCCGCTCCTCGCTGTCCTCGCGGTGCGCTCCGGCGACCTCCCCCGCCGGCCGCGCCCCCCTCCGGCGCGCCGCGTAGTAGCGCGAGACGCTCGGCAGGCTGAACCGGTTCATCGTCACGCTGTGGGTGGCGAGCGCGTTCAGCCGGTCGATGTCGATGAACCACTCGGGCAGGTACACCGGCCCGACGCACAGCCCTTCCTCCACCAGGTCGCGCACCAGCTCGGCGTCGTCCACGCTCATCTTCCCCGCCAGGAAGGCCCGCACGAGCTCCACGTCGCGCTGATCGAGCGCCGAGCGGATGAAGTTGAACGTCCGGCAGTAGCCGCGCTGGTAGGCGGCGTCCTTCGTGAACGGCGCGCCCCCCTCCACGAGCCCGCCGCGGAACACGCGTTCGCTCATGAGCGCCGCCTTCTCCGGCGGGAAGCGCGCGAGGAGGTAGCGGTACACCTCGAGGAAGTCGGCTCCGCGCGCCGCCATGTCGATGGCGATGGTCCGCTCGCCGAGCTCGATGTACCGCTCGTCCGTGATGTGGCCGGTGAGGAACTCGGTGACGATCCCGCCGCCCTCCTGCGACTCGGTGTGCCTGGGGAGGCCGACCCCGAGCACCGTCAGCACCGGCTGGCGGAAGCCGTTCATGGAGGTGAGCACGTGCCAGAGCCCCTCGTGGTGGGCGAGCGCGCGCACCTGCCGCTCCGAGAACCGCGCGCCCTTCCGCAGGGTGATGCGCGTCGCGCCCGCCGCGGCGTTGGCGGTGAGGCGCGTCGTCACCACCACCTTCACGTCCCCGCCCAGGAGCGGGTTGCAGAGCTCCTCGATCCGCCGCGCCGCCTCCTCCGCCGAGTGGACCTTCTCCTCGTCGCGGGCGCGCGGCCGGGAGGCCCACAGCCGCGCGATGGCGAGGTTGTCGACGTTGTGGTCGGGGAAGCGATCGCGCGGATCGCCGTAGACGCGGCGCGAGATCTCGTAGAAGCGCTTCGTCCCGCGCGCGGCCAGCATCCGCGTGATCGCCACGAACTCGTCGCACTTCTTCCGCAGCAGCTCCTCGACGGCGTTCCTGCCACGGATCTGCCGCCGGATCTCGCGGAGCTCCTTCACCTTGTCGGCCGGGTCGAACCCGAGGGGCGGGTACTCGGGGCGAGGCAGCTCCTTCGCCTCGTGCTTGAAGAACCGCTCGTGCACGTGCGGGCCCCAGTTGATCGCGCGGAGCACGCGGATGGGGCGCTGGGCGTGGACGATCTGATCGCTCAGGCGGCGGAGGTACTCGCGCGGCACCGGCCGACGTTACCACGGGCCCACCGCGAGTCCCGGCGGCGTCCGCGCCCCGGCCCCGAGCGTCCGCCGGACGTCCCCGCGCCGGGCCCCCGCCGCGCCGTTTCTCGGCGGAGGCGGCGCGGCACGCCCGTTGCTCGCCCGCCGGCCAGGAGGCCACGCCATGAAGCCGATCCCGTCGATCCACGTCGCGACCACCACCTCGAGGAAGACCGAGCCGTCCCGCTTCGGCATCACGCTCCGCAACGCCGCCGCGGGCGCCGCCCGCGGCATCGCCGCCTCGGTCGAGCTCGCCGCCCCGTACGTGCCGGGCGGCACCGTCCTGTCCGCGGCGGTGCGCGGGGCAGCAGGAACGCTCGCGACCGCGGACGGGGGCGCGCTCCGCTCCCCGGCGTCGGGAGCGGGCGAGGGCGACCTCCTCGAGGCCACCCGCGCGCTGCAGCAGCAGTCCCAGAGCTTCAACCTGCAGTACCTCCAGCTCCAGGAGGGCATGCAGCGCGAGAGCCGCGAGTTCACCGCGCTGTCGAACGTCATGAAGGTGAAGCACGACAGCGCGAAGTCCTCGATCAACAACATCCACTGAGGCCCCCATGCCCATCGCGCCCGTGGGCGCGGCGGCGGCGGCCAGCCCAGCCGCGCCCGTCGCGCCGCAGCAGGCCAGCTTCTCCGCCCACCTCGCGTCGAGGGCGCCAGCGCCGCCGCCCTCCGGCGACCAGCGGGCCCGGCCGAGCCCCGCGCTCGCCGCGCTCGAGGGCGTCGAGCGCGCGCAGCGGCGCCTCGACGACGTGCTCGCCGCCGCGCGCCAGGGCAGGACCTTCAGCGCGCAGGAGCTGCTCGGCCTGCAGGCCGAGGCCTACCGCGTGGTCCAGACGGTCGACCTCGCCTCGAAGCTCGTCGAGCAGGGCGCCCAGTCCGTGAAGCAGGCCCTCAACGCCCAGGTCTGACGGAGGTCTCCCATGCGACGCGCGATCCCGCTCCTGGTCCTGGCCACGGCCCTCTCCGGCTGCGCGGAAGAGGAGCTGCTGCACGGCCTCGACGAGGCGCAAGCGAACGAGGTCCTGGTCGCGCTCGACGAGGGCGGCCTCCCCGCGACGAAGCGGCGCGAGGAGGGATCGGACGGACAGTGGATGGTGGCGGTGGGCGCGCACGACGCCGCGCGCGCCCACCGGGTCCTGGCGGAGCGCGAGCTCCCGCGCGCGCGCCCCCCCGGCTTCGGGGAGGTGTTCGGGAAGGGGTCGATGGTGCCGACGCCCACCGAGGAGCACGCGCTCTACCTCCACGCGCTCGCCGGCGAGCTCTCGCGCAGCGTCGAGAGCATCGACGGCGTCGTCGAGGCTCGGGTCCACCTCGGCCTGCCGCAGCCCGATCCGCTGCGCCCGGGCGACGTCCCCGCGCCGCGGGGCGCCGTGCTCGTGAAGTGCCGCCCGGCCGCGTGCGACGCCGTGCGAGCGCTCGAGGCGGGGATCCGGGCGCTCGTCGCTGGGGCCGCCGGCGGGCTCGAGCCGGGCGCCATCTCGGTGGTGATCGCGCCGGGCGCGGCCGCGGTTCCGTCCCCGGCGGCCCCGCGGCGAAGGTCGCCGCTCCTGCTCGGGCTCGCGGGGCTCGCGGGAGTCGGGGCGGCCGCCATCGCGGGCGCCACCGGCCTCCTGCGCCTCCGGGGCAGGAGCCCTCGATGAGTCCCGCTGATCGGCTCCTCGCCTGCCTCGCCGCCGCCATGGCGCCCCAGCGCGCCCCGGCGCTCCTCTCGCGCCTCGGCTCGGCGGGCGCGGGTGCGGCGCTGGCGCACGGGGGGCGGCTCGCGCTCACCGGCCGCGGCGACCGGCTCGCTGCGCTCGCGGCGGCGCTCGCCAGCGCGCACGCCGCGGCACCCGCCCGCCCGTCCCCGACCGCGGAGCGCGCGTCCGTCACCGGCGTGCTTCTCGCCCTCCGCGGCGGGCTCGCGCCTCCGGCAGCGGTCTCTCCCGTGCTCGCGCGCCTCTGCCGGGAACGGCTCGGCTGAGGTCGTGAATCGATCCCCGGGGACGGAGCCGGCTCGAGCCGGCCGCGCTCCGGTCGCCCCGTCCGTGCCGCGGCCCTTCTGGCCCGGTTCGCGCGGGAAACAACCGTGATCTCGCGCCACCTCGGGTTGGCATGCGCCGTGGACTGTCCGGAGCCATGCCGCTTCCCTTCGAGCTCCCCCTCGTGTCCCGTGGCCACGCCGAGCTGACCCGCGCCGCCCGCGCGCTCGGGGCGGAGGTCGCCTCCGCCGCCGCCGGGTCGCTCGCCTCGGTCGTCGGGGCGGACGTCGCCATCGTCGCCCGGCCTGTCGCGGGCCGCGTGCTCCCCCGCGCCGGCGTCGCGCGCCTCTCCGTGGACCTGCCCGCGCTGCCAGGCACCGCGAGCGTCGAGGTGGAGCCCGCGCTCGTCGTCGCGCTGGTCGACCGGCTGGCCGGCGGGAAGGGCGAGGCGCTCGGCGCGACCTCCCTCACGAGCGTGGAGTCCGCGGCGCTCGAGCTCTTCGCCCTGGCGGCGCTCGACGGTGCCTGCCAGCTCGCGGCGGTCGAGGAGACGCTCTCGCCGCGCCTCTGCCGCGCCACGCCCGAGCCTTCCGCGGCGCTCGCGGTCGAGCTCACCCTCACCGCCGGTGAGCTGTCGGGGCGGGCGCGGCTCCTCCTGCCCGCGGCGGCGGTGCGGGCGCTGCGCGGCGCGCCGGCCTTCGACGGCGACGCGGCGGGGATCGGGCTCGTCGCGTCGGTCCGGGGCGGCGCCGCGGCCCTCCGGACCGAGGAGCTCGAGGCGCTCGCGGCCGGCGACGTGGTGGTGCTCGACGGCGGCGCCGGGCCGCGTGCGCTCGTGCTCCCAGGGGGCGCGCGCCTGTCGGGCCGGCACGAGGACGGAACCTTTCACGTGGAGGAGATCGAGATGACCCAGCGGATGGCGCAGCTTCCGGTCGTGCTCGAGGTCGAGCTCGCCCGGGTGGAGGTGACCCTCGCCGAGCTCGCCCGGCTGGAGCCGGGCGGGATCCTGCCCCTCGCCCTGGACCGCCGCGGGCTGGTCACGCTGCGCGCGGGCGAGCGCGCGGTGGCGCGCGGGGAGCTCGTGGACGTGGACGGCGCGGTCGGCGTCCGCATCATCGACCTCGAGGTGACGCCGTGATCGCGCCGCGCGTCGCCGCGGCCGCCCTGGCGCGCCGGCGGATCCTCTGGCTGGCCGGGGCAGCGCTCGCGGCCGCCTCCCTGACGCTGGCGCCGGGCGGCCTCGGGCCGGTGGCCGCCCGCGGCGCGCTCGTCGCGGCCGCGCTGGGAGCCGCCGCCGTGCTCGCACGCCGCAGGGCGGCTCCACCGGGCGCGGCCGCCCCGGCGCTGGCGGTCGTCTCCCGCGCCTCGCTGGCGAAGGACACCGGCGTCGCGCTCGTCGAGCTCGGCGGGCGTCGGCTCCTCGTCGGCTTCGGCGCCGCCGGGGTCCAGCTCCTCTCCGACGTGCCCGCCGCCCGGCCGGGGGGGAGCGCGCCGTGATCCCGCTCGCGCTCGCGGCGGGCCCCGTCGCGGACCGGCCCGCGGAGCTGCTCGTCGTCCTCGCGGCGCTGGCGGTCGTCCCGGCGGCGCTGGTGATGCTGACCTCGTTCCTCAAGATCGTGGTCGTGCTCTCGATCGCGCGCTCGGCGCTCGGAGCGCCGCAGGTCCCGCCGAACACGGCGGTGACCGGGCTCGCCCTCGTCCTCACCGCGCTCGTCATGGCGCCCGTCGGAGAGCGCGCGGTGGCGGCCATGCGCGCCGCCCCGGCCGGTCACGGCGTCGCCGGCACGCTCGCGCAGCTCGAGCGCGGCTCCGATCCCCTCCGCGGCTTCCTCCTGCGGTTCGCGCGCGCGGACGACCGCGCCGCCTTCGTCGACGTCGCGCGGCGGCTGCGCGGACCCGACGCCGCTCCTCCCGCCGAGCGGGACCTCGCCGTCCTCGCGCCCGCGTTCGTGGTGTCGGAGCTGCGGCGCGCGTTCACCATCGGGTTCCTCGTGTTCGTCCCGTTCCTGGTCGTCGATCTCGTCGTCTCGAACGTGCTCCTCGCGCTCGGGCTCACCCAGCTCTCGCCGACCTCGATCGCCCTCCCCTTCAAGCTCCTCCTCTTCGTCGCGGTCGACGGGTGGAAGCTCCTCGCCCGCGCGCTCGCGCTCTCGTACGCCGGGTGATCACCATGGATCCCGCCCTCCTCCACGTCGGCCGCGAGGCCCTGCTCGTCGTGCTCGTCGTGTCGGCGCCGCCGCTCCTCGCCGCGCTGGCGGTGGGGCTCGTGACCGGCGTCCTCCAGGCCGCGACGCAGATCCAGGAGCCGACCGTGGGGGTGGTGCCGCGGCTCGGCGCCGTCCTCGTCGCGCTCGCCGTGGCGGCGCCCTGGATCGGCGCGCGCGTCGCCCAGCTCGCCCGCACCTGCCTCGACCTCACGCTCCGCATCGCGCCGTGACTCAGATCCTGCCCCCGGAGCTCGCGTCCCGCGCCCCCGGCGCGCTCCTCGCCGCGCTGCGCCTCCTGCCCGTGGCGATGGCGTCTCCGTTCCTCGGCGGTCCCCTCGTGCCGCCGATCGTGCGGGTCGCGCTCGCCGCTGGCCTGGGCGCGGCGGTGTCGGCGGCGAGCGCCCCGCCGCCCGTGGCGGACGGCCTCGCGCTCGCCGCGGCCGGCGCGCGCGAGCTCGCGCTCGGCGCCGTGCTCGCGTTCCTCGTCTCGGTGCCCGTGGAGGCCGCCCGCGCCGCGGGCCGGCTCGCCGACACCTTCCGCGGCGCCACCCTCTCCGAGCTGCACGTCGCGCCCATCCGCCAGCGCGAGAGCGCGGCGGGCGATCTGCTCGCCCACTGGGTCGTCGTCCTCGCCTCCTGGGCTGGCGGCGACCGGCTCGTGGTGCAGGGCCTGCTCTCGACCTTCGCCGCCGTCCCTCCCGGCGCGCGGGCGGCGCTCGGCGGCGCGCTCCCCGCCGTGCTCGCCGCGGCGGGCGAGCTGGTGGCGGCCGCGGTCGCCATCGCGGCGCCGGCCGCGGCGGGCGTGCTCGCCGTCGACCTCGCCATCGCGCTCGTCGCCCGCGTCGCCCCGCAGCTCGGCGCGGTCAACGCGGCTCAGCCCGCGCGCGCCGCCGTCGGGCTCCTCGCCCTCGCGGCGGCCGCCTCCGTCGCAGGTGGACGGCTGGCCGCGATGGTGGCGCTGTCGGGCCGCACGATCGGGAGCGCGGCGGGGATCGTCCCGTGACCGGCGACCGCACCGAACGACCCACGCCGAAGCGGCTCCGCGAGGCGCGCCGCCGCGGCGACGTCGCCCAGGGCCGCGAGCTCGGCGGCGCGGCGGCGCTCGCCGGCGGGCTCCTCGCGCTCGCGCTCACGGGCCCCTCCATGACGCGCGAGCTGGCGTCGCTCCTGCGCGCCCAGCTCCAGGCCGCGGCGCAGCCGTCCGCCGATCCCGCCGCGCTGCTGCACGCGGCGCTCGTGACGGTAGGGCGGCTCGCCCTCGCCCCCGCGAGCGCCGCCCTCGCCGCGGCCGTGCTCGCGGGCGCGCTGCAGACCGGCTTCGTCTTCGCCCCCGGCGCGCTCTCGCCGCGGGCGGAGCGCGTGAACCCGCTGCGGGGCCTGCGCCGGCTCCTCTCGCCGGCGAGCGCCCTCGCCGTGCTGCTCGGGCTCGCGAAGGCGGCGGTCCTGCTCGGGGTCGCCGTCGTCTGGCTCCGGTCCGCCGCCCCGAGCCTCGCCGGGCTCGCGCGGCTCGACGCGCGGGCGCTCTGGGGCTCGCTGCCGATGCTCGGCGGCCTCGTCGCGCGGCTCGTCGCCGCCTACGCGCTCCTGGCGCTCGGGGACGTCGCGCTCGCGCGCTTCCGCCACCGCCGGGCCCTCCGCATGACGCGCGACGAGGTGCGCCGCGAGCACAAGGAGGACGAGGGCGACCCTGCCCACCGGGCGGAGCGGCGCCGCCTGCACCGCGCCCTGCTCGAGGCCGGCCCCGTCTCCCGCGCCACGGTGGTCGTGGTGAACCCGACCCACGTCGCGGTGGCGCTGCGCCACGACCGCGACGGCGAGGACGCGCCGCGCGTCGTCGCGAAGGGGAGCGGGCCCGCCGCGGCCCGGATCCGGTCCGCCGCGCGGCGCGCCGGGGTCCCGATCGTGCGCGACGTCCCGCTCGCGCGCGCGCTCCACCGGCTCGCGGAGGTCGGCGACGAGATCCCGGAGGAGCTGTACGAGGCCGCCGCCGCGGTCCTCGCCCACCTGTACGGCCTGGAGGTCCCGCCATGATCCGCCTGCACCCGCTCCTCGCCCGCGTCCGCGGCGCCGGTGACGCGCTGTTCGCCGTCGCGGTCCTCTCGGTCGTGCTCCTGCTCGTCGCGCCGATCCCGCCGGCGGCGCTCGACGCGCTGCTCGCGCTGAACCTCGGCCTCGCCGCGACCGTCCTCGTCGCGACGCTCTTCGCGCGAGACGCGCTGCGCTTCGCGAGCTTCCCCACCCTGCTCCTCCTCACCACGCTCTTCCGCCTGGCGCTCAACGTCTCGTCCACGCGCCTCGTGCTCTCGCGCGGAGAGGCCGGACGGGTCATCGAGGCGTTCGGCCGGGTGGTGGTGCAGGGCAACTACGTGGTGGGCGCGGTCGTGTTCGCGATCCTGACGCTGGTGCAGCTCCTCGTCGTCGCGAAGGGCGCCGAGCGCGTGGCGGAGGTGGCGGCGCGCTTCACGCTCGACGCCCTCCCCGGCAAGCAGATGGCGATCGACGCGGACGTCCGCGCCGGCGCGCTCGACGCGGGCGAGGCGCGGAGGCGAAGGCGCGCCCTCGAGCGCGAGAGCCAGCTCTACGGCGCCATGGACGGCGCGCTCAAGTTCGTGAAGGGGGACGCGATCGCCGGCATCGCCATCGTGCTCGTCAACGTGACGGGCGGGCTCGTCGCGGGAGCGCTGCGCGGCATGGACGTCGGCGACGCCGCGCGCCGCTACGCCCTGCTCGCGATCGGCGACGGCCTCGTCTCGCAGATCCCGGCGCTCCTCGTCGCGGTCTCCGCCGGCGTCGCGGTGACGCGGGTCGCCGCGGAGGACGACGGCGGCTCCCTCGGCGGCGAGATCGGCCGCCAGCTCGCGGCGGAGCCGGCGGCGCTCGCGACCGTGTCGGCGCTCCTCGCGGCCCTCGCCCTCGCGCCCGGCCTGCCCGCCGCGCCCTTCGTGGCGCTCTCGGCCGCCGCGGCGGGCGGGGCGCTCCACCTCTCCCGCCGGCGCGCGCGCCAGGCCGCCGCGCAGGCGGAGGCCCCCGCCCGCGCCGACGACCCCTTCGCGCCCCCGGCGCCGATCGTCCTCGAGCTCTCCGACGACCTCCTCGACGAGGCGCGCGCCGAGGACGGGCGCGCGCTGCGCGACGCGCTGGCCACCCTCCGCGAGCAGCTCTGGCGCGAGCTCGGCGTCCAGGTGCCGCCCGTCGTGCTGCGCCCCGCCCCGCTCGCGGCCGGCGCGTGGGCGCTGCTCGTCGACGAGGTGCCCGTCGCGTCCGGCCGCGCTGCGCGCGGGGAGCGCCTCGCGCTCGTCGCCCCGGACGAGCTCGCGCTCGTCGGCATCGCGTCCACGCCGGCCGAGGATCCGGCCAGCGGCGGCGCCGCGTCCCTCGTGAGCGACGCCGACGCCGCCCGCGCCGCCGCGCTCGGCCTCGCGCTCGGTCGGGTGGAGCGCCTCGTCCACGAGGCGGGCGCGGGGCTGCGCAAGGCGGCGCACCACCTCGTCGGCGTCCAGGAGGCGCAGGCGCTCCTCGACGCGCTCGAGCCCTCCGCGCCGGCCCTCGTCCGCGAGGCGAGCCGCCAGCTGCCGCCCGCGCTCCTCGCCGAGGTCCTCCGCCGGCTCGTCGAGGAGGGCGTCTCGGTGCGACCGCTGCGGACCATCCTGGAGGCGCTGCTCGAGGCCGGCGGGCCGGCGCCAGGAGCGGCCGCGCTCGCCGAGGCCTGCCGCCGCGCGCTCCGGCGCCACATCGCGCACCGGTTCGCCTGCGACGGCCCGCTCGCCGCATTGCTCATCGACCCCGCCGCCGAGCACACGATCCGCGAGGCGCTGGCCGGCGAGGCGCTCGCGCTCGAGCCGGGCACCGCCCGCGCGCTGCTGGACGCGCTGGCGGCCGAGACGCACGGCGCGCGAGCGCCCCCGGTCATCCTCGCAGCCGGCGACGTCCGGCGCGCCCTTCGGGGCCTCGTCGCTCCACGCTTCCCGCGCGTCGCGGTGCTCGCCTTCGAGGAGCTCCCCCCGGACCTGGCGGTCCGTCCGGTGGGGCGGCTCGGCCTGGCGGCGTGAGCCGGACGATGAAAACACGACGGGCCGCGGCAGGTTGGCCGCGGCCCGCGAGGCGCGTGGAAATGGACGCTTGCCGCGGCGTCAGGCGCCGGCGGCGACCGGCGGCGAGCCGGCGCCCTCGCTGCCCTCGCCGTCGCCGTCGCCGTCGTCGTCGGTATCGGGCTCGAGCGGCTTCGCGAGCGCCTCGGGACGGTTCACGCGATCCCGGAGCTCCTTGCCGGTGCGGAACAGGATCCCGCGCTTGGGCTTCACCGGAATCACCTCTCCGGTCTTGGGGTTACGGCCCTGATACCCGTCGTAGTGCTTCACGTGGAAGGCGCCAAGCCCGCGGATCTCGATGTTCTCTCCGCGACAGAGGGCGTCCTTCATCGAGTCGAAGATCGTCTCGATCGTGGACTCCGCCTGCTTCTGCGTGACGCCGCGCTTGACCACGAGGATGTTGATGAGATCCGACTTCAGCATCGGCACTCCGGACGAGAGCTGAGGGCCTCCAGGCTCCGAAGTCCCTCGAGGTTGACCGGAGCCTAGCCGAAGCCTCCGAATTCAGCAAGGGTTCCAACAGCATGCGTAGTTCGGCGCACTGCCGGTGCCGAGGTGGCGGTTCCGCCTAGGCCCGCCGTGCAGGTCGCTCGGCCGCTTCTCCGGTCGGAGGCAGGGCCGTAGACGTGCCGGACTCGGTGGCGGGCCGCTGCTCGCAGAGCGCGCCGAAGTCGACGGCGGCCAGGCGCTCCTCCGCTCGCTCCTCGATTTCACGGATGATCCCGGCGACCGGGCTGCGGGTCTGCGGGAGATCTGCTGCCCCTCCCACCAGCGCGCGGCGCACGTCGAGGAGGGTGAGCCGGGCGAGCGGCCTGGAAGGGACGAGCCCCCCATCCGTGAGGGAGACGACGAGCCCGGCGTTGCGCAAGGCCGCGAGGACCTCGCCCGCCTCCTCGGCGCTCGAGCCGAGCCGGCTCGCCACGTCTCCCGCGTCGGGCGGAGGTTCCCCTCGGTCGAACGCCCTCGCGATCTGGAGCATGGCTTGCCCGGCGAGGATCTCCCTGCCGGTGCTGGACGTCGCCTGGGGGCCGCCCTGGATGAGGGCGGTCGCGTACTGGATGACGAACGCGAGGCGCGCGCCGAACAGCACGATCGACCACGAGACGAAGAGCCAGAAGATGAAGATGGGGACCGCCGCGACCGAGCCGTAGATCGCGTGGTAGCGGACGATCCCGCCGATCCCCAGCGCGTACGCCCACTTCGCGAGCTCCCAGGCGACCCCCGCCGCCAGGCCGGCGATCACCGCCGACTTGATGCGGACCTTCGTGTAGGGGACGAGCAGGTAGACCAGCGCGAAGAAGGCGCAGGTGAGGAGCGCGCTGCCAGCGACCGCGAGCGCGCGGATGCCGGTGCCGGCGAGGAACGCCCGGCCGGTGGCGGCGAGGGTGAGGGAGCCCGCGAGCAGGAGCGGCCCGAGGGTGATCCCCATCCAGTAGATCACCGCCTGCTGCGAGAGCGGCCGCCGCCGCTTCACTCCCCAGATGTCGTTCACCGCCGCGTCGACGTTCGTGAAGAGCGAGATCGCCGACCAGACGAGGAGCGCCCCGCCGACGATCCCGGCGCTGGTCGCGTGGGCGTTGCTCACGAAGCGCTGCAGGTACGGCTCGAGCGTGTCGCGCGCGCCGACGGCCAGGTTCGAGATGAGGAACTCGTGGACGAGGTCGGAGATCCTGTCCATCCCGGTGAAGGCCTGCACCACCGAGAAGGCGACGACGAGGGCCGGGACGAGCGCGAACAGCGTGATGTAGGTGAGCGCCATCGCGCGCAGGCGCACGGTGTCGCTCTCGAGGACCCGCAGCGCGGTGCCCAGCGCGCGCCACGTCGACCGGAGGAGGCGCGCCGCGCGCTGCCGCGTCTCTCCGCGCCCCGGCATGTCGCTCAGCGCTCCTCGCCGCCGGCCGCGTCCGCCGGCGGGGTCGCCGGCTCCTCCGACTTGCCGCGGCCGCCGCGATCCCGATCGCGCCCCCGCCCGCGCTCGCGCTCGCGATCGCGCGGCTGGTCGATGCGCTCCTGCCGGCCGTAGATGTCGAACTGCTCCTGGTGGTACCCGGACTGCGGCTTCACCTGGATGGTCTTGTTGAAGCGATCCATCAGGTAGCGCAGCTCCTCGCGCTCCGACCCCTGCAGGATGCGGGCGACCTCGGGGTGGCAGTTCACCACCAGCACGGGCTCGGGGAAGTGCACCGCCTCGCGGCGGATCTCGCGGAAGATCTCGTAGGTGATGGTGATCTTCGACTTGAGGTGCCCCTTGCCCTCGCAGTAGCTGCACGGCTCGTTCATCACGCGCGTCACCGACTCGCGCACGCGCTTGCGCGTCATCTCGACGAGGCCGAGCTCGGAGATCTTGAGGACGTTGGTCTTCGCCTTGTCCCGCCCCAGCGCGTCCTGCAAGGCCTTGAAGACCTTGTCGCGGTTCTGGGGTTTGTCCATGTCGATGAAGTCGATGATGATGATGCCGCCGATGTTGCGCAGGCGGAGCTGGTAGACGATCTCCTTCGCGGCCTCGACGTTGATCTTGGTGATCGTCTCCTCGAGGTTCTTCTTGCCGACGTAGCGGCCCGAGTTGACGTCGATGGCGGTGAGCGCCTCCGCCTGGTCCATGATGATGTAGCCGCCGCTCTTCAGCCAGACCTTGCGCTGGCTCGCGCGCTTCAGCTCCTGCTCGATGCCGTACGCGTCGAAGATCGGCTCCTCGCCGCGGTAGTACTCGATCTGGCTCTCAAGGTGCGGCGCCTGCTCGTGGACGAAGCGCAGGATCCGCTCGTACTCGTCGCGATCGTCGATGACGAGCTTGCCGACGTCGGCGGTGAACAGGTCCCGCGTCGCGCGGAGGATGAGGTCGAGGTCCCCGTGGAGCAGCGCCGGCGCGGAGACCTTGTCCTTCGTGCGGATGATCTCGTTCCAGACCTGGATGAGGAAGCGGATGTCCGCCTCGAGCTTCCCGGCCTCCACGTTCTCCGCGACGGTGCGGACGATGAAGCCGGTCCCGTCCGGCCGCATGCGATCGACGATCTCACGCAGCCGGCGCCGCTCGGAGTCCTTCTCGATCCGGCGCGAGATGCCGATGTGATCCACCGTCGGCATGAAGACGAGGTGCCGGCCCGGGAGCGAGATGTGGCTCGTGATCCGCGCGCCCTTGGTCCCGATGGGATCCTTCGCGACCTGGACGATGACCTCCTGGCCCTCCTTGAGGAGGTCCTGGATGTTCTTCGGCTCCTTCGAGCGCTTCTCGCGCTCGTGGCCGTTGCGGTTGCCCCGCTCGCGGCCCTCGCGCGCCTCGCGGTCGCGGCCGTCGCGGCGTCCGCGCTCCTCGCGGTCGCGCCGCCGCTCGCCGCCCTTCCCCTCCTTCGGCTCGCGATCCGCGCGGGCCTCGCGCGCGTCGGCCTTCTCGCGCGGCGCCTGGAGCCGGTCGGCGACCGGGGCGGCCTCCGGCGCCGGCTCCGCGACGGGCACCGGCGCGGGGACCTCCGCCACGGCGGCGGCGCCCGCCTCCGCCGGCAGCGGCTCCGTGGGGCCCGCGTCGGCGACGGGCGGCACCGGCAGCGGCGGCGGGGTGGGGACCGCCGCCATCCCGATCTCCTGCGTCAGCGGGATGGGCGAGAGCGGCGCGGGCGGGGCGTCGATCCCGCCCTCCGCGATCGGCGCGGCGTCCAGCGGCGCCTGCGGCTCGCCCTCGGGCACCGGCGACGGCGTCGGCGCCGGGGTGACCGCCTCGCCCTCGAGGGGCGCCGCGGCGACCGCGGGAGGCTGGGACGACACCGCCTGGGCGCGCGCCTCCTCCGCCTCGGCCTCCTGCTCGGTGGGGACCTCCGGCACCTCGACCCGGTGCTCGCCCTCGGTGAGCTCGAACTCCTCGGAGAACTCGGGATCGCCGTAGACGTCGCCGACGTAGAGGAACGCCGCCTTGTCGAGGCCGATGTCCACGAAGGCGGCCTGCATGCCCGGGAGCACGCGCACCACCCGTCCCTTGTAGATGTTGCCGACGATCCCCTTCTCGCGCTTTCGCTCGAGGTAGTACTCGTGGATGGTGTTGTTCTCGACGAGGGCGACGCGGGTCTCCGCGCCGGCCGCGTTGATCACGAGGATGCTGTTGCCCGCCATGACGATGGTCCTCTCTCGCCCCGGGAAGGCGCGGGGAGAGCGAGGCCCTTCGTCACGATGGGCCGCGACCGCGAGCGTCCGGGCGGTGCCGGGCGTCTCGGATCGGCTGTCGAGCTCACGCTCAAAGCTTCGCGCTCCTCGCGCCCGCGGCCGCGGTTCGTCGCGGCGCTGCGGGGCGCGCTGTGGTTCAGGCGTCGAGGTAGCGGGGCGCGCGCGGCTGTCGGCCAGATGCCTGACCCTCGCTCGCCCTCGCGAAGCTGACGCCCTCCTTCAAAACCTTCACTCCCCTGGGCGGCTCCCCGTCGTCTCCGAAGACCGCGGCCAGCACCTCGGCTGGTTTCGCGCTCCCTGAGGGATCCGCCCGCAAGCTGAACGCGACCGTCCCCGGGCCTTCGACGGCCAGGTGGGTCACGATTTCTTTCAAGTCTATCTCTCTTCTCTTCGTCTCCGCGACCTTCTGTCGCCGATGTCCGCGGCTCTTGGGGGGTGCGACCCGGGTGACGACCGCCTGCTCGGCGTCGGCGAAGCCCGCCACCCGCTCGGAGAGGGCCGCCTCGTCCCAGCCATCCCCCTGGAACTCCGCACGATAATGCACCGCCCGCAGCGACTCGCCGATGGACGGAGCGTGCGGCTCGACGGGCTGCGCGTCGAGCACCCGGAGCCCCTCCGGCAGCTCCGGCGCCAGCCGTGCCGCGACCTCGGCCGCCCCGACGGCCCCCGCGAGCTCCAGATCCATGAACTCCGCCTGGCTCTCGATGCCGACCGCGAGCGCCGGGCCGAACGACACCCGCGGCTTCGGGTGATAGCCCTGCGAGTACACGACCGGCAGGCGCGCGCGCCGGATGGCGCGCAGCAGGGTGTGCATCGTCTCGAGGTGCGAGAGCGCGACCAGCCGGCCGAGCTTCGCCCAGCGCACCCGCACCCGCGAGCGGATGGGCGGCTCGGGCGGGGGCGGCGGCGGCGCCGGCTCCGGGACGTAGTCCTTCGCCTCGTAGGTCCGGTTCTTCACGACCTCGTAGTCGCAGGCGCCGCACACCGTGCACGGGGCGGGGACGCAGTCCTCCACCTCGGCGAGGTTCCGCGCCGCCGCCAGCTGCTTCGCGAGGTAGGTCTTCGTGACGCCGCAGTCGATGCGGTCCCACGGCAGCACCTCGTCGAGGCGCCGGCGGCGGTGCGCGTACCAGTCGAGCCCGACGCCGTGCTCGCGCTCGCAGGCCTCGAACGCCGCGAGCCAGCGCCCCTCGTCGAACCACTCCGACCACCCGTCGAGCCGCTGGCCGCTGCGGTACGCGGCGAGCACCGCGGTCGCCACGCGCCGGTCGCCGAGCGCGAGGGCGCCCTCGATGGACGACTGGCGCGAGTCGTGCGGCTTGAACTGGATCGCCCCGTTGCGGCCGCCGAGCGAAGCGGTGATGAGCCCCTGGCGCCGCCGCGTCTCCTCCGGCGAGATCATCGCCTCCCACTGGAACGGGGTGAACGGCTTCGGCACGAACGTGGAGGCGCCGAGGTGGATGGCGGCGGAGCCCTGCCCCTTCGGCAGCGCGCGGCGCGCCGTCGAGAGGCAGCGCCGGGCCAGCTCGGCGATGGCCACCACGTCCTCGTCCCGCTCCTGCGGCAGCCCGATCATGAAGTAGAGCTTGAGGAGCGACCAGCCGTTCTGGAACACCGACTCCACGGCGCGGAGCAGGTCCTCCTCGCGGTTCCCCTTGTTGATGACCGCCCGCATCCGCTCGGTCGCCGCCTCCGGCGCGAGCGTGAAGCCCGTCTTCCGGATGCGCGCGATCTTCTGCGCGAGCGAGTCGTTCATCGTCTCGGTGCGCAGCGAGGGGAGGCTCATGCCGATCTTCTCGCCCTCCCAGCGGGCGAGGAAGTCGTCGAGGAGCCCGTTCAGCGGGGCGTAGTCGCCGGAGGAGAGCGAGAGCAGGCCCACCTCCTCGTAGCCGGACGCCCCGAGGCCGGTCTCGGCGAGGCGCAGCACCTGCTTCGGATCGCGCTGCCGCGTCGGGCGGGTGATCATCCCGACCTGGCAGAAGCGGCAGCCGCGCGTGCAGCCGCGCTGGATCTCGATGGGCAGCCGGTCGTGGATCGTCTGCATGAACGGCACGAGCGGCCGCGTGTAGGCGGTGGTCGGCAGCGCGTTCAGATCGGGCATCACGCGCCGCTCGACCTTCTCGTAGCCGGGCAGCAGCGGCTCGATCGCGGCGAGCGCGCGCGTGGCGGGGTCGTAGCGGGGCCGGAACAGCGACGGGACGTACACGCCCGGGATGCGCGCGAGCCGGCGGAGCACCTCGGCGCGCGGCGCGCCGCCCCGGCGGAACCCGCTCGCGGCGACGGCGTCGGCGAGCTCGAGCGCGACCTCCTCGCCCTCCCCCACCACGAAGCAGTCGAAGAAGTCGGCCACGGGCTCGGGGTTGAAGGCGCAGGGCCCGCCGCCCACGACGAGCGGCGCCTCGTCGCCGCGGTCCTTCGCGTGCAGCGGGATGCCGGCGAGGTCCAGCATCGCGAGCACGCTCGTGTAGGCGAGCTCGAACTGGAGCGTCACCCCGAGGACGTCGAAGTCACGGACCGCGGCGCGCGACTCGAGCGTGAAGAGCGGCACGCCGCGCTCGCGGAGCATGCCCTCCATGTCCGGCCAGGGCAGGAACACCCGCTCGCAGGCGATCTCGGGCCGATCGTTCAGCAGGTGGTAGAGCAGCCGGAACCCGAGGTTGGACATGCCGACCTCGTAGGTGTCCGGGAAGGCGAGCGCGAAGCGCACCCGCGCGCCGTCCAGGTCCTTCACGATGCTGCCGAACTCCCCGCCGACGTAGCGGGACGGCTTCTGGGCGGCGAGCACGAGCTCGTCGACCGCGGACGTCAGGGTCGCGTGGGGAGTCTTCATGGCCTCGCCGGGCCGCGGGTTCGAACCGCGCCTCGCCCGCCGTCGTATGGAAGCGCCGGATCCGACACGCGAATCCGGCAGGGTTGGCGTACGTAGCACACCGCCGGCGCCGCCGGCAACGCTCGACCGCGAGCGGGCGCCGGCCCCACCGCCGACGGGCCGGGGCGCGACTCAGTGCCTGACGGAGAACGGCCCGAGGTCGCCGCCGTAGGCGCCCCAGGACACCTGCACGTCCGCGACCCGCGCCGCGGGCGGCCCGCGGCCGCACCAGCGGACGAGCGCCTCCACCTTCGCCCGCTCTCCCTCGGCCTCGGCCTCGACGCGGCCGTCGGCCACGTTCCGCACCCAGCCGCGGACGCCCAGCCGGCGCGCCTCGTCGACGGCGGCCGCGCGGAACGAGACCCCCTGCACCTCTCCGCTCACGAGGATGTGCGCGCGCGCGAGCTCGGCCATCACTCCTCCAGCATCCGAAGGAACTCCTCCTCGCCGACCACCCGGACGCCGAGCGCCTGCGCCTTCTCGAGCTTCGAGCCGGCCTCCGCGCCGGCGACGACGAGATCGGTCTTGCGGGAGACGCTGCCCGACACCTTCCCGCCGCGCCGCTCGATCTCGGCCTTGGCGTCGTCGCGCGAGAGCGCCGCGAGCCCGCCCGTGAGGACCACGGTCTTCCCCGCGAACGGGCCGCCAGCGTCGACGGTTTCGGGGGCGGGCCGCACGCCGGCGGCGAGGAGGCGCTCCACCACGCGCCGGTTCTGCGGCTCCTCCGTCCAGGCGCGGATCTCGCGCGCCGTCTCCGGGCCGACGTCGCGCACCGCGAGGAGCGCGTCCTCGCTCGCGTCCATGAAGCGCGCGAGCTCGCCGAAGTGGCGCGCGAGCGTCGCGGCGGTGGCCTCGCCGACCTGCGGGATCCCGAGCGCGAAGAGGAGGCGCCGGAGCGTCGTCGCCTTCGAGCGCTCGAGGGCGTCCACCATGTTCTGCGCGCTCTTCTGCGGGAGCTCCGCCTTGGCGTCCCGCTCCTCCTTGCGCGGCCGGCTGAACAGCTCCTGCCAGGCGGGGAACGGGACGGCGTAGAGGTCCGCGAAGTCCTTCACGAGCCCGCGCTCGACGAGGCCGAGCGCGAGCTTGTCGCCGAGCCCGTCGATGTCCATCGCGCGGCGCTGGGCGAAGTGGGTGAGCCGCCCGACGAGCTGCGCGGGGCACGCGGCGCCGGTGCAGCGGTACACCTTCTCGCCCTCCTCGCGCACCACCTTCGCGCCGCAGATCGGGCACTCCGCGGGGAACGCGAAGGGGCGCTCCTCGCCGGTGCGCCGCTCCTTCAGCGGCATGACCACCTCGGGGATGACCTCCCCGGCGCGGCGCACGAGGATCCAGTCGCCCTCGAGGACGTCCTTGCGGCGCATCTCGTCCTCGTTGTGCAGCGTCGCGCGCGAGACCATCGCGCCGGAGAGCCTGACCGGCTCGAAGTCCACGACGGGCGTGAGGATCCCGGTGCGCCCCACCGACGCCCAGATCCGCCGGATGCGCGTCGCCTCCTCCTGCGGCGGGTACTTGAACGCGACCGCCCAGCGCGGGAACTTCGACGCGGCGCCCAGCCTGCGGCGCCAGTCGAGGTCGTCCACCTTCACCACCACGCCGTCGGTGTCGTACGGCAGCGCGAAGCGGCGCTCCGCCATCCGATCGCGGTAGGCCTTCACCGCGGCGATCCCCTCGCAGCGCTCGTTCTCCGCGTTCGTCTCGAACCCCCAGCGGGCGAGGGCCTCGAGCTTCTCCGCGTGGGTGCGCCAGGCCCAGGGCCCGGCGCGCGCGCCCCCGGGCTCCGCCCCGGGCACGAGCGCCTCGTACGCGATGAAGGAGAGCGGGCGCCTCGCCGTCACGCGCCAGTCGAGCTGCCGGAGCGACCCCGCCGCGGCGTTGCGAGGGTTCGCGAACGGCTCGTCGCCGGCGCGGAGGATCTGCCGGTTCATCGCCTCGAAGTGCTCCTTGAAGAGCAGCACCTCGCCGCGCACCTCGACGCGCGGCGGGACCTCGCCCGCGAGCCGCTCCGGCACCCCGCGGTTCGCGCGCGTGCGGCCGACCGTGCGCAGGTTCGCGGTGACGTCCTCCCCGTTCACGCCGTCGCCGCGCGTGGAGCCCTGGACGAGGCGGCCGCCCTCGTAGACCAGCTCGACGGCGAGGCCGTCGAGCTTGGGCTCGGCGACGTAGCCGACCTGGACGTCCCCGGCGAGCCCGAGGAGGCGGTGCACGCGCGCGTCGAACTCGTCGAGCTCGCCGTCGGACTGGATGTTCCCGAGGGAGAGCATCGGCTCGCGGTGGACGACGCGCTCGAACCGCTCGCTCGGCGCGCCCGACACGCGCTGCGTGGGCGAGTCGGAGGTGGCGAGCTCGGGGTGGGCGGCCTCGATCTCGGCGAGCTCCCGGACGAGCCGGTCGTACTCGGCGTCCGCGAGCACCGGGCGATCGAGGACGTAGTAGGCGTGGTCGGCGTCCAGGATCCGCGCGCGGAGCTCCGCGGCGCGCGTCTCGGCGGAGTCCCTGTCGGCGTCGGCCCGCATGGCGCCAGGATTACGACCGGGCGGGCCTTCTTTCAATCGCTTCTTGGCGCGCGGCGGCGGCGCTCGGCGTGAACGCGGCGCCGCGCGCGGGGCGCGCCGCCCCCGCACGCCGGGGGGTGCGGGCCCGCGGCGTTGACACCTCGGGACGGGCCGCATACGTTTCCCGCCTCTCCTCCGGTCTGCTCACGAGACCGCACGCAGCCGCGTACCCGCGCCGCCCGACTCCCCGACCGGGCGCCCCGCCTCCCGAGACACACATGCCCGCCGCCGCTCAGCCCGCCGCGCCCACCCCGTCGAGCCTCACGGACCTGAAGCACATGAAGGTCGCGGAGCTCGCCAAGCTCGCCCGCAGCCTGGAGATCGAGGCCGCCGGGGCGATGAAGAAGCAGGACCTCATCTTCGCGATCCTCCAGGCCCAGTCCAAGGTGGCCGAGGAGAAGAAGGAGGAGATGGAGGTCGGCGGCGAGGGCACGCTCGAGGTGCTCCCCGACGGCTTCGGGTTCCTGCGCAGCCCGGACTTCAGCTACCTGCCCGGGCCCGACGACATCTACGTGTCGCCCTCGCAGATCCGGCGGTTCAACCTGCGCACCGGCGACACCGTGCGCGGGACGGTGCGCCAGCCGAAGGAGGGCGAGCGGTACTTCGCGCTGCTCAAGGTGGACTCGATCAACGGCGAGCCCCCCGAGGAGAACCAGACGAAGGTCCTCTTCGACAACCTGACGCCGCTCTATCCGACCGAGCGCCTCTCCCTCGAGCACGATCCGAACGAGATGACGACGCGGGTCGTCGACCTGTTCTCGCCCATCGGCAAGGGGCAGCGCTGCCTCATCGTCTCCCCGCCCCGCGCCGGCAAGACGGTGCTCCTGCAGAACATGGCGCACGCCGTCACCACCAATCACCCTGAGTGCACCCTCATCGTGCTGCTCATCGACGAGCGGCCCGAGGAGGTGACCGACATGGAGCGGACGGTGAAGGGCGAGGTGGTCGCCTCGACCTTCGACGAGCCCGCCACCCGGCACGTGCAGGTCGCGGAGATGGTGATCGAGAAGGCGCGCCGCCTCGTCGAGCACAAGAAGGACGTGGTGATCCTGCTCGACTCGATCACCCGCCTCGCGCGCGCCTACAACTCGGTCGTCCCGCCCTCGGGCAAGATCCTCTCCGGCGGCGTGGACTCGAACGCGCTCCACAAGCCGAAGCGCTTCTTCGGCGCCGCCCGCAACATCGAGGAGGGCGGCTCGCTCACCATCATCGGCACCGCGCTCGTCGACACCGGCAGCCGCATGGACGAGGTGATCTTCGAGGAGTTCAAGGGCACCGGGAACTCCGAGATCGTGCTCGACCGCAAGATGATGGAGAAGCGGATCTTCCCGACCATGGACATCGGCAAGAGCGGCACGCGCAAGGAGGAGCTGCTGCTCCCGGCGGACTGGCTCTCGAAGATCTACATCCTGCGCCAGACCATCCTGAACGGCCTCGACAACGTGGAGGCCATGAAGTTCATCCTCGACAAGTTCCGCCAGGTGAAGAACCACGAGGAGTTCTTCAAGATGATGGTGGGGGGCGGCAAGTAGCGCGGCGCCCCGCCGCAACGCCGGGGTTGACGTAACCCCCCGATCCGACTAGATCGCCCAGTTCCACATCACCGGGCCCGGACCATCGGCAGACCTGCCCGATGCAAGCGGCCCCGAGGTCATCATGAAGGAAGCGATCCACCCCGACTACAAGGACTCGAAGGTCCTCTGCGCCTGCGGGAACGTCATCGAGACCCGCTCGACGCGCGGCGACTTCCACATCGAGATCTGCGCCCAGTGCCACCCGTTCTTCACGGGCAAGCAGAAGATCATGGACACCGCGGGGCGCATCGAGAAGTTCAAGACCCGCTACGCGGCCACGCCCGCCAAGGCCGAGCCGAAGAAGGCCGAGGCCAAGGCCGAGCCGGCGAAGAAGGCAGAGGCGCCCAAGGAGAACCGCGCCGCGAAGCGCGCCAAGTCGGGCAAGGCGAAGCCCAAGGCCGAGGCGGCGCCGGCCGAGCCGGCCGCCGAGGCGAAGGACGAGTAGTCCTCGCCCGCTGCGGGGCAGCGACCGAGGCGGCGTCCCGCGGGGCGCCGCCTCTTCCATTTCCGGCGAGGCCACGGAGGCGTGCGGCGCCTGGCGCACACGCCGCGCCTTGAAGGCGCACCGCCCGCCGGTCTACAGCTCGCGGCCGTGCGGCAAGGGCTCACGGAGCTCGCGGTGCTGACGGCGGCGCTCGTGGCGCTCGCCGCCGGGGCCGTCGTGCTCTACGGCGACGAGCTGCGCTCCGCGCTGGGGGTGCGCCCCCCGCCGGCGGCGCGCGCCGCCGCGCCCGGCGCCGCCCCCTGACCCGCCGCGCCGCGGCCCCCGTCCGCGCCCTTTGCTATCCTCCGGCGGTGACCCCGCTCGTCCTCATCGTCGACGACGAGAAGCCCAACCTCGAGTCGCTCGCCCGGATCTTCCAGCGCGAGGGCTGGCGGGTGGCGCTCGCCGAGAGCGGCAGCGCCGCGCTCGACGTGCTCCGCCGCGAGCGCGTCTCCGCGGTCGTGACGGATCTCATGATGCCGGGGATGAGCGGCGAGGAGCTGCTGCGGGCGGTGAAGGCGCTCTCGCCGGAGACCGAGGTCGTGCTCATGACCGCCTACGGCACCGTCGAGAACGCGGTGGCGGCGATGAAGGAGGGCGCCTACGACTTCATCACCAAGCCGGTGAAGCGGCACGCCATCGTGAAGTCCGTCCGGCAGGCCATCGAGCGGGCCTCGCTCGTCGCGGAGAACCGCGCGCTGCGCGCGCAGCTCGCCGAGCTCTCCGCGGGATCGCCCGGGGGGCTCCTCGGCAACGCGCCCGCGTTCCGCGCCGTGCTCGACACCCTCCGTCAAGCCGCGCCGACCTCCGCGACGGTGCTCCTCGCCGGCGAGAGCGGCACCGGGAAGGAGCTCGCCGCGCGGCTCGTCCACGATCTCTCGCCGCGCGCGGCGGGCCCGTTCGTCCCCATCAACTGCGCGGCGATCCCGGAGAGCCTGCTCGAGTCGGAGCTCTTCGGCCACGAGCGGGGGGCGTTCACCGGCGCGGCCGCGCGCAAGGAGGGCCGCTTCGAGCGGGCGCGCGGGGGGACGCTCTTCCTCGACGAGGTGGGCGAGATGTCCCCCGCCGTGCAGGTGAAGCTCCTCCGCTTCTTGCAGGACGGCGTGCTCGAGCGCGTCGGCGGCACGGAGCCCATCCGCGTGGACGTCCGCGTCGTCGCGGCCACGAACAAGGAGCTCGCCACGGAGGTGAAGGCGGGACGCTTCCGCGAGGACCTCTTCTACCGGCTCGACGTGGTCTCGGTCCGCCTCCCGCCGCTGCGCGAGCGGCGGGAGGACGTGATGCCGCTCGCGGGCGCGTTCCTGCGGCGCTTCGCGGAGGCGAACGCGAAGGCGGTGACGGGGTTCTCGCCCGCGGCGGTGGCGGCCATCGAGCGGTACGGCTGGCCGGGCAACGTGCGCGAGCTGATGCACGCCGTGGAGCGGGCGGTGATCCTCACCCACGGCGCGACGGTGGAGGTGGGGGACCTCCCCGAGGCGGTGCGCGCGGCGGTGGGCGCCCAGCCGGCGGGCGGCCCCGCCACCCTCGCCGTGCCGCTCGGGACGACCCTCGACGAGATCGAGCGGCTGGTGATCCGCCGCACCCTCGAGCACACCCGCGGCGACAAGAACCTCGCGGCGCAGCTCCTGGGGATCGCCGCTCGGACGATCTACCGGAAGCTCGATCGCGACGAGGAGGGGCGCCTCGTCGAGCCCGCCCAGGGCGGGGAACCGGACGACGAGCGCTGACAAACTGGCAGGCCGGCGGGCGCCGAGGGGTTGACCTTGCCAAATTGGCACGGAAGGGCGGCGGGAGGCCGGGCGATTTCGCCGCTCGCTGGAATTTCCCTGTGACGATCGGGGGTTGAGCGACGTAGTTGGGGCGACTTGGTGGCATGGCGGTTGCTCACTCCCCGCCCCGGCCGACTCCCATGCTCGACCTCTTCTTCCGTAAATACGCCTGGACGGCGAACCTCGCCCTGCTCTTCGTGGCGGCGTGGCTCACCGCGAAGACGGTGAACACGGTGGTGGGCGCCGCGATTCGCCCCGAGCCGCGCCCCGAGCTCGCCGCCCCGCCCGCAGCGCCGCCGCGCCCCACGCTGCCGGCGACGCTCGACGTCGAGCGCCTCTACAAGCTCATCGGCCAGGAGCCGCCGCGCGAGGTCGACGCGGTCGTGGCGCAGGGCCCCGCCGCGCCGCAGAACTGCGACGACCCGCGCGCCAACCCGGCGAAGAGCGACCTGCGGCTGCAGCTCGTGGCCGGCGTGGTGGCGGAGCCGGCGCGCTACTCGCTCGCGACGATCGTGGACCTCAACACGCGCGAGTCGAACGTCGTCGGCGTGGGCGACGAGGTCGGGGGCGTCCGGCTCATGGGGCTCGACCGCGTGCGGGACGACTCGGACGTCACGGGGAACGGCTTCCGCGTCGTCGCCATCATCTGCAACAAGGGGACGAAGGAGTACCTCGACTTCGAGGGAGGCGCGGCGGCGTCCCCCGCGAGCGGCGAGGGCGGGAACCTCGGCTACGCCCCGGTGCCCCCTCCGGCGCGCCCGGGGCCCGGCGCGCGCGCGCCGATGGAGGGCGTGCGCGAGGTGGGGCAGAACAAGTACGAGATCGAGCGCAACGTCATCGACTCGACGCTCTCGAACCTCAACACCATCGCCACCCAGGCCCGCATCGTCCCGTCGTTCAAGAACGGCGCGGCGAACGGGTTCAAGCTGTTCTCCATCCAGCCCAACTCGCTCTACGCGTCGATCGGCATCCAGAACGGCGACGTCATCCAGCGCGTGAACGGCTACGAGATCAACTCCCCCGAGAAGGCGCTCGAGCTCTACCAGAAGCTGCGCGAGTCCCAGCGCGTGACGATCGAGCTCGAGCGCGGGGGACAGGTCATCCGCAAGGAGTACTCCATCGCCGGCCCGTGACGCAGGGTCGAAAGCCTTCCCATGCGCAACCGACTCGCCACGCTCCTCGTCCTCCTGCCGTCCCTCGCGCTCGCGCAGGTCCCCGTCCGCCCGCCGGGCGCGGACGACACCGCGGGCCCGCGCCCGGTGCGGCCCGCGCCGCGCCCGCCCCCGCCCTCGGCCGCGCCCGGGGCGCCCCGCCCCGCGGCGCCGCCGGCCCCGCAGCAGCGCCCCGCCGCGCAGCCCCAGCCGCCTCAGCAGCCCGACCAGCCGCAGACGTTCCGCTCGGCGGAGCGCTGCGTCCCGCTGCGCGGGCGCTTCATGCTGCAGTTCAACAAGGCCGAGATCGCCGACGTCCTCGAGCAGGCGAGCCGCTGGACCTGCCGGAACTTCATGTTCACGGAGGACGTGGCGCGCGGGAAGATCACGCTGCTGTCGAAGACGCCCGTCACCGCCGAGGAGGCGTACTCGGCGTTCATCGCGGCGCTCAACTCGAACAACATCAGCGTCTACCCGACGGGCAAGTACTACAAGCTCGTGCGGACGGCGGACGCGAAGAAGAACCCGATCCCCACCTACACGGGCGATCAGACGACGCCCTACAGCGAGCAGCCGATCACCAAGGTCATCCGGCTGAACTACGCGGACGCGGACCAGCTCCGCGGGATCATGGGGAACTTCATCTCGCCCCAGGGCGCGGACATCCAGTCCATCCCGCCCAACATGCTCATCATCACGGACATCGCGCTGAACATCCGCCGCATCGAGCGGCTGATCGACGCGGTGGACCGCGCCGGCGCGGGCGAGCTCGTGCGCATCGTCCAGATCCGCTTCGCCTCCGCGAAGGACATCGCCGACAAGGTGAACCAGATCTTCCAGGCGCAGCAGGGCAGCCGCGGCGGCGCGCGGCCGGGCGTGGGCGCGCCGCAGGTGCCGGCGCGCCCCAGGCCGGGCCAGCCCGCCGCGGCCGCGCCCGCCGGCCGTGACTCGGGGCAGATCTCCGTCTCCAAGGTCCTCGCCGACGACCGCACGAACAAGCTCATCGTCATCGCCGACGAGAAGAGCTTCGAGCGGCTCATGGAGCTCATCGAGCAGCTCGACGTGCCCACCAGCGCCGAGGGCGGCATCCACGTCGTGTTCCTCAAGAACGCGAACGCGGAGGAGCTCGCGCAGACCCTCTCGAACCTCGCCCAGGGCCAGGCGTCCGGGCGCCGGGCCACCACGCCCGGCGCGCCCGCGGGCGGGCTCACGCCCACCCCGATGCCGAGCCCCCTCGGAACGCAGCCCGGCGCGCCGCCGTCGGCCCGCCCGGGCGGCGCCTCCGACGTGACGGCGTCCCTCTTCTCGGGCGACGTGAAGATCACCGCCGACAAGCAGCAGAACGCCCTGCTCGTCCAGGCGAGCGGCGCGGACTTCCAGGCCATCCAGCGGCTCGTCGAGAAGCTCGACCGCCCGCGGCGGCAGGTGTTCGTCGAGGCGGTGATCATGGAGGTCAACCTCCGCGACGAGACGCAGTTCGGGGTGGGGGCGCACGGCATCGTGCCGGTGGACTACCGCGGCGACGAGGGGTTCATCCCGATCTCCTCGCAGCCGGGCCGCGTCTCCTCCTTCGACGTCACGAGCGCCATCTCCCTCGGCGGGTTCCTGACGGGCCTGAACGGGCCGCCCTCGGGCGTGGTGGAGGATCTCCTCGGGATCAAGGTCCCTTCACTCGGGGTGATCGTCCAGGCGCTGCAGTCGAGCGCCGACGTGAACGTGCTCTCCACGCCGCACATCCTCGCGTCCGACAACGAGGAGTCCGAGATCACGGTGGGGCAGAACGTGCCGTTCCAGGCGGGGTACGCGCCGGCGGGGCTCGGGAATTTGCTCACCGGGACGACGGCGACCACCTCGACGCTCGGGCTCGGCGGCCTCTCCTCCCTGGTCGCGCCCATCCAGCGGCAGAACGTCGAGCTCCGGCTCAAGATCAAGCCGCAGATCAACGAGGGCGGGAACATCCGGCTGACCATCGAGGAGCAGACCGAGGAGATCGTCGATCGCGATCCCCAGCTCGGCCCCACCACCGCGAAGCGCACGGCGAAGACGCAGATCGTGGCGAAGGACCAGAGCACCATCGTCATCGGCGGGCTCATCCAGGAGCGGAACGTCCGCAGCGTCCGCAAGATCCCGGTGCTCGGCAGCCTGCCCATCCTCGGCTGGCTGTTCCGCGACTCCACCAACACGAAGCAGCGGACGAACCTCCTCCTGTTCCTCACGCCGTACATCATCCGCGACGAGACGGACTACCGGCGCATCTACGAGCGCAAGCGCAAGGAGCAGCAGGAGTTCGTGGAGCAGTTCTACGGCCGGCAGCCGAGCTACCAGGTCGCCATCGACTTCACGCGCAAGGCCGGCCCGTACGCGAAGTTCCGGGCGGGCATCCTCGAGGAGTCGCAGAAGCTCGAGAACGGCGGCACGGGCGCCCCCGGCGAGCGGCTCATCGTGCCGCCGACCGGCGCCCCGCGGCGCGGCGACGAGGAGGGCGCGCCGGGCGGGGAGCCGGAGGCGCAGGACCTCGCGCCGGAGGAGGCGCCAGGCGGCGACGTGGAGCAGCTCGAGGTGCAGCCGCAGGCGCCCGCGCCGGGGGAGGCCGCGCCGCCCGCGCCGCCCGCGCCACAGCCGGGCGAGGCGGCGCCGCCCGCCACGCAGCCGGAGCCGGCGCCGCAGCCGCCGGGGGAATGAGCGGGAGCGACGCGCCCGTTGCATGAGATCCGCATGTCCGACCAAGCACGCATCGAAGCCCACCGCCTGCCCCTCCCTCCGCCGCTCCCCGGCGCCGCCGGCGCGCGGCTCTGCGGCCGGCCGCTCGGGGAGATCCTGGTCGCGACCGGCGCGCTCGCGCCCGAGCTCCTCGACGCGGCGCTGCTCGCGCAGCGGGGCGAGCACGCCGGCGCGCGCCTCGGCGAGATCCTCGTCCGCATGCGCGCGGTCTCGGAGGAGGCGGTGCTGCGCGCGCTCGCGGCGCAGCTCGACCTCCCGTTCCTCGAGCGGATCGACCTCGAGCGGATCCCGCCCGAGCTCGTGAAGAAGGTGCCGATCAACTTCGCGAGGCAGGCGCGGGTGCTGCCGGTGGGCCTCGACGGCGACGCCGTTCGCGTGGCGGTGGTGGACCCCCTCGACACCGCGGCGCAGGACTCGCTGGCCATGCTGCTCGGCGCCGCGATCGCGCCGGAGGTGGCGCCCGGCGCGGTGGTCGTCGACGCGATCAACGCCGTGTACGACCGGGCGGCGGACGAGCACGAGCGGCTCATGGAGGACCTCGAGACCGAGGACCTCGAGTCGGTCGCGCACGAGCTCGAGGAGCCCACGGACCTCCTCGACGCGGACGACGAGGCGCCGATCATCCGGCTCGTCAACTCGCTCATGTTCCGGGCGGTGAAGGAGCGCGCGAGCGACATCCACATCAACCCGGAGGAGAAGGACATCTCGGTGCGCTACCGGATCGACGGCGTGCTGCGCGACGTGATCCGCCCCCCGAAGCGCTTCCAGGCCTCGATCTCCAGCCGCATCAAGATCATGGGCGGCCTCAACATCGCCGAGAAGCGGCTCCCGCAGGACGGGCGCATCCGGATCAAGATCGCCGGCAAGGACGTCGACATCCGCCTCTCGACCGTGCCCACCGCGCACGGCGAGCGGATCGTGATGCGCCTCCTCGACAAGTCGAACGTGGTGCTCGATCTCGGCCAGCTCGGCTTCGAGGACTGGCAGCGCAAGATCATGGACGGGCTCATCACGCGCTCGCACGGGATCGTGCTCGTGACGGGGCCCACCGGCAGCGGCAAGACCACCACGCTCTACGGCGCGCTCGCGCAGATCAACTCGCCGGACCTGAACATCCTCACCATCGAGGATCCGGTCGAGATCCCGCTGAAGGGGATCGGACAGGTGCAGGTGAACCCGAAGATCGAGCTCACCTTCGCGAGCGGGCTCCGGTCGTTCCTGCGCCAGGATCCGGACGTGATCATGGTCGGCGAGATCCGCGACCTCGAGACCGCGGAGATCGCGATCCAGGCCTCGCTCACCGGCCACCTCGTCCTCTCCACCGTCCACACGAACGACGCGGCGGGCGCGATCACCCGCCTCGTGGACATGGGCGTGCAGCCGTTCCTCGTGGCCTCGTCGCTCGTCGGCGTCCTCGCGCAGCGGCTCGTCCGCGTCCTCTGCCCCGAGTGCCGCCAGCCGTACGTCCCGACGAAGGAGGAGCGAGACCAGGTCGGGCTCACCGACGCCATCTGGAAGAAAGCCGGGAGCCCGCAGGTCGTCTACAAGGCCGGCGGCTGCCCGGCCTGCCAGAACACCGGCTTCCAGGGGCGCACCGGCATCTACGAGCTCATGCTCGTGGACGACGACGTGCGCCAGCTGGTGCTGAAGAACGTCGACTCGACCGCCATCAAGAAGGCGGCCGTGAACCACGGGATGGTGACGCTGATGGAGCACGGCGCGTACAAGGTCGCGCGCGGGATCACCACCGCCGCCGAGGTGCTCTCCGTCACCGCAGAGGACATTCACTAGGCGATGCCCGTCTTCCAGTACAAGGCGCTCAACGCCGCCGGCAAGGCGGTCCAGGGGCTCAAGGAGGCGGACTCGCCGAGGACGCTCCGCGCGAACCTGCGCCGCGAGGGCGTGTTCCTCACCGAGGTGATCGGCGAGGCGCAGGCGAAGGCGCAGGCCAAGCGCGAGGTGAACGTCCGGCGCTGGATGCTCGGGCGCGTCGGCGCGCGCGATCTCGCCGTCGCGACCCGCCAGCTCGCGGTGCTCGCCCACGCCGGCATCCCGCTCGTGGAGGCGCTCACCGCGCTCGTCGACCAGGTCGAGCACGAGCGCCTGAAGCGCGTGCTGGGCGACGTGAAGCAGCGGGTCAACGAGGGCAGCGCGCTCGCCGACGCGCTCGCCGCGCACCCCCGCGTCTTCTCGACGCTGTACGTGAACATGATCCGGGCGGGGGAGTCGTCGGGCGCGCTCGAGATCGTCCTCGTGCGGCTCGCCGACTTCACCGAGAGCCAGGCGCGGCTCCGCTCCAAGATCGCCGGCACGATGGCCTACCCCATCGCGATGATGGTGATCGGGACGCTCATCATGGGCATCCTCTTCACCGTCGTGATCCCCAAGATCACGCAGATCTTCGACAACACCAACGCGACCCTCCCCTGGTACACGGCGGTGACGATCGGCATCTCGTCGTTCGCGGCGCGCTGGTGGTGGGCCATCCTGCTCGCCGTCGCGGCCACCGGGTACGGCCTCGCCCGCTGGCGGCGGACGCCGGCGGGGCGCGGCGCCTGGGACCGCGCCGTGCTGCGCGCCCCCATCCTCGGGCCCATCGTCCGCCAGGTCGCCATCGGGCGGTTCGCGCGGACGCTCTCGACGCTGCTCAAGAGCGGCGTCCCCCTGCTCACCGCGATGGACATCGTGAAGAACATCCTCGGGAACGTGCGGCTCGCGGAGGTGGTCGAGCAGGCCCGCGACGCGATCCGCGAGGGCGAGTCCATCGCCGCGCCCCTGAAGCGCTCCGGGGAGTTCCCGCCGCTCGTGTACCACATGGTCGCCATCGGCGAGCGCTCGGGCGCGCTCGAGGAGATGCTCGCCAACGTCGCCGACGCCTACGAGGACCAGGTCGAGACCACCATCGCCGCGCTCACGTCCCTGCTCGAGCCGGTGATGATCGTCGCGATGGGCGGCGTCGTCGCGTTCATCGTGTTCTCGGTCCTCATGCCGATCCTCCAGATCAACAACCTCGCAGGAGGCTGAAAACCGTGAAGTCCAGCAAGCTCGCCCGCGCCGCCGCGCGCGGCATGACCCTCATCGAGATCATGGTCGTCCTCGTGATCCTCGGGCTCATCGCCTCCGCCGTCGCCGTGAACGTCATCGGCCGGCAGAAGGAGGCCGAGCTCAAGAAGGCGGCGACCGACGTGCAGAACATCGCCAACCAGGGCGTGGACGCGTTCCGGGTGATGCGCGGCCGCTACCCGTCCACCGAGGAGGGGCTGCGCATCCTGATCCAGGAGGGGTTCCTCAAGGCCAACCAGCCGGACGGATCGATCAAGGACCCGTGGCGCAACGACTACGTCTACCTCTACCCGGGCCAGAAGAACCCCGACGGCTTCGACGTGAAGTCGAACGGCCCCGATGGGCAGCCAGGCACCGAGGACGACATCGTCAACTACTAGGAGCGACTTGCGCCGGATCCACCCACAGGCCAGGGGCTTCACGCTCATCGAGCTGCTCATCGTCCTCGGCGTGGTCGCGCTCGCCGCCACCTTCGCCGTGCCCGCGCTCCAGTCCGTCTCGGGGGCGAACGCGCGCAAGGCGGCGAGCGAGCTCGCCGGGTCGATGCGCGCCCTCTTCGACGTGGCGGCCCTGCGGCACGCCACCTGTCGCATGGCGATCGACCTCGAGTCCCGCACGTGGTGGGCGGAGTGCGCGCCCGGGCGGGCGGGGATCGCGGCCGATCCCGACCGCGTCGCCGCGCCGCTCGCGGAGCGCTTCCCCGCCGAGCGCGACGAGGAGGTCCGGCAGCTGCTGGCCAGGACCGAGTTCGGCGCGCTGCAGGACCGGGTGGTGAAGAAGCGCGAGCTGCCCGGGAGCGCGCGGTTCGGGCCGGTGCGGGTCGAGGGGCGGCGGGAGGCGCTCGAGGAGGGGACGGCGTACGTGTACTTCTTCGCGGGCGGGCAGGCCCAGCGCGCCTGGGTGCCGGTCGTCGACGGCTCGAACCGCTACACCATCGTGCTCGAGCCGTTCACCGGCCGCGCGCGGGTCGTCCCCGGGGACGTGGAGGTGAAGGAGTGACACCGGCGCGCGACAGGGACCGCCCCGGGCCGCGCGCGGCGGCGTCCCGCGCCGAGCTGGCCGCGGCGCCGGCGCGCAGCCGGCGCGGAGCCGTCGGGTTCACGCTGCTCGAGGTGATGATCGCGCTCTCGATCCTCGCCGCGGCGC
The DNA here is from genome assembly GCF_000017505.1 of Anaeromyxobacter sp. Fw109-5. Taxonomy (NCBI): domain Bacteria; kingdom Pseudomonadati; phylum Myxococcota; class Myxococcia; order Myxococcales; family Anaeromyxobacteraceae; genus Anaeromyxobacter; species Anaeromyxobacter sp. Fw109-5. The sequence continues at coordinate 822,869 of NC_009675.1, read as the reverse complement.
TGCTCACCGTCTCCGAGATCGTCGGCGGCTCGCTGCGCAACCACGTGCGCGCGCGGCAGCTCGAGGTCGCGACGCTCCTCGCGCGCGGGAAGATGGCGGAGCTCGAGACGGAGTACGAGCGGAAGGGCTTCCGGGACTTCGACGAGGGCGAGGAGGGCACGTTCGAGGAGGAAGGCCACCCCGAGGTCCGCTGGTCCACCGAGGTGGTGAAGCCGGAGGTGGACCTCTCGGCCGAGCGGATCCTGCAGCTGCTCACCGGCGGCGAGGGGGGGCTCGAGGAGCTCCTCGGCGCCGCCCAGCCGCAGGGCGGCGAGGGCGGGCCGCAGCTCGTCACGCCCGGCGCGGCGGGGCTGGCGCAGGGGCTGCAGGCCCAGATCACCCGCCTCGGCGAGCAGATCAAGAAGGGCGTGCGCGAGGTGCGGCTGACGGTCTCGTGGAAGGACGGCAAGCGCGACGAGTCCTTCACCGTCGTGACGCACATGGTGGTGCTCGCCCCCAGGGAGCCGGGCGCGTGATGACCGACCGCCTTGCCGCAGCGCCAGCGAGCCGCCGGCGCGGAGCCCCGACCGCAGCGCCGCGCACGCGGCGCGGAGTCGAGGGGTTCACGCTCGTCGAGGTGATGATCGCCATCGCGATCACCGCCCTCATCGGCGCCATGACGGTGGGCAGCTTCCGCCAGGTGGATCGGGCCTCGGAGCTCGTGCGCGCGCAGGGGGACCGCTACGCGGCGGCGCGGGTCGCGCTCACGCGGCTCTCGCGCGAGCTCACCATGGCGTTCCTCTCCGATCACTACGACCGGGCCGAGCACCGCGAGCGCCCCACCCTCTTCCGCGGCCGCGAGGACGAGGTGCTCTTCGCCACCATGGCGCACGAGCGGCTCTACCTCGACGCCAAGGAATCGGATCAGGCCGTGGTCGAGTACGTGCTGGACACCGATCCCGACCACGCCGGCGAGGAGGCGCTCTTCCGGCGGGCGAAGCCGCGCATCGACGCGGACCCCGAGCGCGGCGGCCGCCGCGATCTGGTCGCCGATCGGATCACCGCCTTCCGGCTGCAGTACTGGGACCCGAAGCGAAAGGAGTGGGTGCGCGAGTGGTCCACCCGCTCGACGGAGCACGAGGCGGAGCTGCCGGAGCGCGTGCGGATCGAGCTCGAGACGAAGCTGCCCGACGGGCGCACCGAGCGGCTGTCCACGGAGGCGCGGATCGCGATGACGCGGCCGCTCGACTTCTGATGCGCGCGCGCGACCAGGCCCGTCACCGGGGCGGAGAGCGGGGGGCGGCGCTCCTCGTCGTGATCGTGGCGGTCGCCGTCCTGACCGCCCTCGCGGCGGAGCTCGCGTACGAGACGCGGGTCTCCCTCGAGATCGCGGCGAGCGCCCGCGACGAGCTCCGCGCGACCTACCTCGCGAAGAGCGGCGTCGCGCTGTCGCGGATGGTGCTCGGCTTCCAGCAGCAGATCGACGACGCGGCGAGCGCCGCCTGCGGGCTCCTCGGCGGCGGGCCACGGCAGGGCACGCCGGGCCAGCGCGGCGCGCCGGGGGCGCCCCAGCAGCCCGCCGTCCCGTGCCCCCGCCCGCAGATCTGGAGCGCCGTGCCGGTGGGGTCGGCCCTCGTGCAGTCGCTCTTCGCCGGCGCGGCGCCCATCGAGGCGGCGAGCGCGGAGGCGGCGCGCCCCGGCTTCGGGGAGTTCGAGGGCACGTTCGAGGCGAAGATCGAGGACGAGGGGCGCAAGGTGAACGCGCAGCTCGACGGCTTGCAGGCCTCGGGCGCGGCCCGCATGCAGGTGCTGGGGCTCTACCAGCTCGTGTGCGATCCGCGCTGGGACCCGCTGTTCGCGCGCGAGGACGCGAACGGGACCCGCACGAGCCGGCAGGACCTCATCGTCCACCTGCGCGACTGGCTCGACGACGACAAGGTCTCGTCCTCGCTCCTGGCGGGCTTCCCCGGCTCCGCCTGCCTCATGGAGCCGGCGAACCCTCCGTTCGAGAACGGCTTCGGCGACGAGAACTTCCCCTACGACAAGGGGCCGGAGCGCTACCGCGCGAAGAACGCGCGCCTCGACTCGATCGAGGAGCTGTACCTCGTCGCGGGGGTGAGCGATCCGTTCATGGCGGCCTTCGCGGATCGCCTGACGGTGTACCTGCCCACCGACGCGCCGCGGAACGTGAACACCCTCGATCGCCGCGACCTCGTCGAGCTGGCCCGCCTCCTCGCCGACCCCCCGGGGCAGCCTTACCTGCTCGACCCCGAGTTCGGGACGAAGCTCCAGCAGGTGATCGCCGAGCAGACGATGGGTGGGCTCATGACCATCACGCCGCAGCAGTTCGCCGCGACGATGCAGGGGCTGGGAATCAGCGTGAACGTGAACGCGCTCGGCTCGGCCGCGGGCGGCAACCAGCTCCTCACCGACCGCTCGTACGTCTTCCGCATCCGCGCCACCGGCGTCGCCGGCGCGGTCACGAAGCACGTCGACGCGGTCGTGAGCTTCGATCCCAAGCAGAACCGCGACCCGCAGGCGCAGGTGCAGCAGCTCCAGTCCCAGGCCACGGGCGTGAAGCCGAGCCGGCTGCTGCGCTGGCGCGAGGAGTGACGGATGGCGCAGAGGATCCTTGGCCTCGATCTCGGGGCACACGCCGTGAAGGGGGTGCTCCTCGAGAGCACCTATCGCGGCTACACGGTGGTGGACTCGGCGCGCGCCCCGGTGGCGCCGCCGGCGGACGACGGGGCGCGGCTCGTGTCGCGCCAGGCGGACGCGCTCCGGGCGCTGCTCGCCGAGCGCGGCTGGCGGCCCGAGGCGGTGATCGCCGCGTTCCCCGGCGCCGCCGCCTCGTCGCACGTGGTGACCCTCCCCTTCACCGAGCCGCGCCGGATCGAGCAGACCGTGGGCTTCGAGGTCGAGGGGCAGATCCCCTTCGACCTCGACGAGGTCGCCTGGGACTGGCAGCCGCTGCACGCGCACGACGGCGAGACCGATCTGCACGTCTCCGTCGTCCGCAAGGAGGAGCTCGCCGCGCTGGTCGCGGCGCTCGCCGCGGCGGGCGTCGATCCGCGCGCCGTCGTCCCCGCGGGCCCCGCCTACGCCGCGCTGTTCGCGACCGGGGCCGTCGCCGCCCCCGAGGCGGACGCCCCGCCCGACGGGGCGGACGTGGTGCTCGACGTGGGGCACGAGCGGACGAACTTGTGCGTCGTCGCGAACGGCGGCGCCGAGGCGGTCCGCACCTTCGCCTTCGGCGCCGCCCACCTCGCCCGCTCCGTCGCCCGCGAGCTCGGCCTCCCGGAGGGGGACGCCCCCGCCGCGCTCGCCGCAGGCGAGGCGGATCCGCGCGCGGGCGAGGCGCAGCGGCGCGCGCTCGCGCCGCTCGCGCGCGAGCTGCGCGCGACGCTCCGCGCCTGGCACGCGCGCGCCGGCGCGCGGCCGGTGCGGCGGCTCCTGCTCTGCGGCGAGGCGGCCCGCCTCCCCGGCCTGACGGAGCTGCTCGCGCCCGAGGTGGAGGGGCCGGTCGCCCCGCTCGCCCTCGCCGCGCCCGCCGCCGAGCGGATCCCGGCGGAGGAGGCCCCCGGCCTCGCCCTCGCCCTGGCGCTCGCGCTGCGCGGCCACCAGGGCGCGCGCGCGCCGCGCCTCAACCTGCGCCGCGGCGAGCTCGCCTTCACGCGCGACTTCGAGCACGTGAAGGGCAAGGTCACGCGCCTGGGCGTGTTCGCGGCGCTCCTCGTGCTCCTCGCGGTGGTGAGCTCCGGGGTGCGGCTCTTCGCGCTCGCGCGGCAGGAGAAGGCGCTCGACGACGCGCTCTGCGACGCGGAGCAGAAGGTCCTCGGCAAGTGCTACGCGAGCTTCGAGGAGGCTCAGGCCGTCCTGCGAGGCCGCGGGACGCCGGGGGCGGCGATCCCCCGCGTCTCCGCGGTGGAGGTGTTCGCGGAGCTCGCGCAGCGCGCGCCCGACGTACCGCTCCGCTTCGAGCGGATGGAGGTGACGAAGGACAAGCTGCACCTCCAGGGCACGACCGACGCCGCCGAGAACGTGGACAAGATCGTCTCGGCGCTGCAGGCCTCGCGCTGCTTCGGGGACGCGCGCTCCGGCGGCGCGCGGCGGCGCGCCTCCGACGGCAAGTTCGAGTTCTCCATCGACTCGGGGATCACCTGCCTCGAGTCGGGCCCGGCCGCGCCGGGCGGGAGGGGTTAGATGATGGACCGGCTCCGGAAGCTCCGCGCCGACGCGGAGGCGTGGCTGGCGAAGCTCTCCGCGCGCGAGCGCGTGATGGTCACCGCCGCGGCGGTCGCGGTGGTCGCGTTCGTGGTCTGGCTCGTGTCGTTCCAGATCTCCTCCGGGATGGCGGCCCGCGAGGAGCGCATCGACCAGAAGACCAAGGTGATGTCCCAGTTCGGCAAGCTCGCCGAGGGCTACCGTCGCAACCAGGCGGAGCGCCAGGCCGTGGAGGCGCGCCTCAAGGGCCAGCCCATCCAGCTCATGAGCCACATCTCGCAGGCGGGCGCCGCGCTCGGGATCGAGGTGAACGACCTGCGCCCCACCGGCGCCCCCGCGGAGCTCGAGGGGCTGCGCGAGGAGTCGGTCGAGGTGAACCTCGCCCGCATCGATCTCCCGCGGCTCGCGCGGCTCCTGCATTCGCTCGAGCGCGGCGCGGGCGTCGTGAAGGTGCGTCGCATCCGCGTGACGACCCGCTCCGACGATCCGGCGCTCGTGGACGCGACGCTGGTCGTCTCCACCTACCAGCTCCGGACCTGACGCCCATGAAGATCGACTGGATCCGCTGGCGCCCGCGCCTCCTGTACGGGGCCTTCACCGCCCTCGCCTTCATCCTGGCGCTCCGCTGGACCTTCCCCGCCGAGGCGGTGAAGCAGCGGATCATCGTCGAGGCCGCCGCGCGCGGCTGGCAGATCGACATGGCAGAGGTGGGCGCTGCGGGCTTCCTCGGCATCGACGCCGAGGGGGTCACGGTGGAGGACGCCGCCGGGATGAAGATCCCGGTGGACGAGCTGACCGCCTCGCTGCGCCTGCTGCCGCTCCTCACCGGCCGGCGCAGCGTCGCGTTCGACGCGCGCCTGTACGACGGTGAGGTCGAGGGCACCGCGGATCTCTCGGGGGAGGAGCGCCACCTGGCGATCGAGGCCGAGGGCGTCGACCTCGCCCGCGCGCTGCCGCTCCGCAAGGCGACCGGGGTGGACGTTGCGGGGAAGCTCTCGGGCCGGGCGGACCTCGTCCTGCCGGCCGCGCCGACCGGCAGGCCCACCGGGCGCATCGACCTGACGGTGAAGGAGGCGGGGCTGAACGGCGGGCGGCTCCCGGTCCCGGGGATGACCGGAGGGTTCGCCGTCCCGAAGCTCTCGCTCGGCGAGATCGTCGCGGCCGTGGCGCTGGAGCAGGGGAAGGCCACCTTCTCGAAGCTCGAGGCGAGGGGGGGCGACGCCGACTTCACGGCGGAGGGGCTGTACGCGGTGCTGCAGCCGCGCCTCGAGTTCGCGCCCATCTCCGGCAAGGCGAAGCTGCGGGTGAAGGACGCGTTCTGGGCGCGGCGCGAGACGCAGCCGCTCAAGGGCGTCGCCGAGGCGGCCCTCGCGTCCTCGCGCGGGCGTGACGGAGCGTGGAACTTCGTCGTCTCGGGGAGCGTGGGGAAGCCGCAGCTGCGCCCGGCGCCCCCCGGCCAGTGAGCGGGCGGGCGCCGCCCTCGCCCCCTCGCTCGACGTGGCGTTTGCCGGCGCCCTGGTCGCCCCGTCGCCCGCCCGTCGGCTGCTCCCCTACCGAGCCTACCGATGTGACGCTACATGCGGTGTCACGCAACGCCGCGTTCTCATGGGCGAAATCGCACCCAGGGCAGGGAGCCCCCGCCCGGACCCTGGGAAAACCCCCCTGCGATCAAGGGCTTCCCTTGAAGCTGCCCATGGGGTCGTGATATCGGGTTCGCCATGCGCATCCGGCGGCTCGACATCGTCGGCTTCAAGTCGTTCATGGACAAGACCGTGGTCGCCTTCGACGAAGGCGTCACCGGCGTCGTCGGCCCAAACGGGTGCGGGAAGTCGAACGTCGCGGACGCGATCCGCTGGGTCCTCGGCGAGCAGTCGGCGCGCCACCTGCGCGGCCGCTCGATGGAGGACGTGATCTTCAACGGCTCGGAGTCGAAGCCGCCGCTCTCGATGGCCGAGGTGATGCTCACCTTCGAGAACGACCGGCCGAGCGAGCTCCCGACCCAGTACCAGGGCTTCTCCGAGATCACGGTGGGCCGGCGCCTGTTCCGCACCGGCGAGTCCGAGTACCTCGTGAACGGCGTGCAGGCGCGCCTGCTCGACGTGAACGACATCTTCTTCGGCTCGGGCGTCGGCCGCACCGCCTACTCGATCATCGAGCAGGGGCGGATCGGCCAGATCGTCTCCGCCCGCCCCGAGGACCGGCGCGCCATCATCGAGGAGGCCGCCGGGATCACGAAGTACAAGAAGCGCCGCGAGGCGGCCGAGCGGAAGATGGAGGCGACGCAGCAGAACCTGATGCGCGTCGCGGACATCGTGCAGGAGCTCGGCAAGCAGCTCGACAGCCTCAACCGGCAGGCGCGCAAGGCCGAGAAGTACAAGGCGCTCCGCGGCCAGATCCGCGAGCTCGAGCTCCGCTCCGCCGCGGCGCGGTACCTGGAGCTCACCGCCACCCGCCGGGCCGCCGAGGAGCGGCACGCGACGCACAAGGCCGAGGAGGCGGAGGCCGCCGCGCGGCTGGCCGAGCTCGACGGGGCGCTCGACGGCGACCGGGCCCTGCTCGCCGAGAGCGAGGCGCGCGTCGGCGACCTCACCGGGCGCGAGCACGCGCTCGAGAGCCAGGCGCGGGTCTCGGAGGTCTCCGTCGAGGCGGCGGCCCGCGAGCTCGAGCAGATCGCCGAGCGGACGCGGGCGCAGGCCGCCGAGGTCGAGGCGCTGAAGGCCCAGGCCGAGGCGCTCTCGCAGGAGCGCGAGACGCTCCTCCAGCAGCGCGAGGATCTCCAGTCGCTCGTCAGCACCGACGAGACCCGCCTCGTGGACGCCGAGGCGGCCCTCCGCGACGCCGGCCGCGAGCAGGGCGCGCTGCAGGGCGAGGCGGATCGGTCGCGCGCCGCCGCGGCCGCCGCGCTGTCCGAGGCGACCTCCCACAAGAGCCAGCTCGCGCAGATCGAGCGCCAGCGGCTCGACCTCCGCGGCCGCATCCAGAAGAACCGCGGCGAGGCCGACGACCTCGCGCAGCGCACCTCGCAGCTCGACGGCTCGCGCTCGCGCTTCGTCGAGAAGCTCGGCCAGACGCGCCAGCTCAAGCTGCGCCTCGACGAGCAGCGCGGCGCGCAGGAGGAGATGCTCGAGCGCACCCGCGCCGAGTTCATCCAGAACGAGGCGCGGCTCATCACGCTCCGGGAGGAGCTCGCCGAGAAGCGCTCGCGCCTCAACAGCCTCCTCGAGATCGTCCGCAACTACGAGGGCTACGGCCGCGGCGTGCGGAGCCTCATGACGCGCGCCGGCCAGGCCGAGGCGCGCGACCGCGGCGTCTTCGGCCTCGTGGCCGACGTCGTCTCCGCGCCCGCCGAGTACGAGAACGCCATCGAGGCGGTGCTCGGCGAGCGGCTCCAGTACGTCATCGTCGAGAGCCACTCGCAGGGCGTCGAGGCCATCGACTACCTCAAGACGGCGGCGGAGGGCCGCGCCTCGCTCATCCCCATGGCGCGCCTGCGGGAGGCGACCCCGGGCGCGGCGGCGGCCGACCTCGGCCACCCGGGCGTGGTGGCGAGCTGCCTCGACGTCATCCGCTTCGAGCCGTCCTACGAGAAGGTCGTCCGGTTCCTGCTCGGCGACGCGCTCATCGTGCGCGACCTCCCCGCCGCGCTCGAGCTCTGGCAGCAGAGCGGCGAGAAGCGGACCCTCGTGACCCTCGACGGGGAGGTGCTCGATCCCTACGGCGTCGTCACCGGCGGCCCGCTCGAGGGCGAGGGCCACGGCGCGCTGCAGCGCCGCCGCGAGGCGCAGGAGCTCGAGGACGTCGTCCGCGCCTTCGAGGCCGACTTCTCGCTCGCCCAGGAGCGTCACCGCACGCTCCAGGCGCGCCTGCTCCAGCTCGAGGCCGCGCTGAAGAGCCTCGACAAGGACGGCCGCGAGAAGGAGCTCGCCCTCCTCGATCAGGAGAAGGACCTCGCCCGCGTGGGCGAGGAGCTCGAGCGCGTCGGCGAGCGCATGGGGGCGCTCGAGCTGGAGCGCTCTCAGCTCGAGGACACGCTCGGCGCCCTCTCGCGCGAGGAGGAGGACCACCGGGTCGCGGCGGCGACGGCGGAGGCGGAGGCCTCGCGCGCGGAGGAGCGCGCCCGCGACGCGGTGGAGCGGCTCGAGCTCACCCGCCAGCGCGGCGACGTCCTCACCGCCGAGCTGATGAACCTGAAGGTGAAGGTCGCGGCGGACGCCGAGCGCCGCGAGGGCATCGGCGCCGCGCTGAAGCGGATCGACGACGCGCGGCGCGAGGTGGACGAGCGGCGGGCGCGGCTGTTCGCGGCCCTGTCCGAGGCCAACGCGCGCGCGGCGGAGCTCCGGGGCCGCCTGGACGGCACCCGCGTCGATCTCGATCGCCTCTCGCAGGACCTCGCCGCCATGCGCGAGGAGCTCGCGCGCGCGCGGGCGGAGCACGAGGGCCGCGCCGTCGCGTCGCGCGCCCGCGAGGCGGAGGCCCGCGAGCTGCGCGGCCGGCTCGAGGCGGCCCGCGCCGCCATCTCGGAGGCGGCGCTCACCGCCCGCGAACAGGCCCTCGCGCTCAGCCACCTCGAGGAGCAGACGCGCGAGCGTTGCCAGGCCGAGCTCCGCTGGGAGGTCGCGCGCTTCCACCTGGAGCGGCCGCCCGGCGACGCCGAGCGCGAGAAGCTCGAGGAGCTCAAGTCGCAGGCCGACCGGATGGGCGCCATCAACCTCACCGCCATCGAGGAGTACGACGACCTCTTCAAGCGCCACGAGTTCATGAGCGCGCAGAAGGCGGACCTCGAGCGGTCGCTCGCGGATCTGAAGTCCGCCATCGTGAAGATCAACCGCGCCTCGCGAGAGCGGTTCCAGGAGACCTTCGACCGGGTGAACGAGAAGTTCCAGGCGGTGTTCCCGCGCCTCTTCAACGGCGGCCGCGCCGGCCTCGTGCTCACGCAGGCCGACGGGGAGGGCGAGCCGGGGGTGGAGATCTTCTCCCAGCCCCCCGGCAAGAAGCTGCAGAGCGTGAACCTGCTCTCCGGCGGCGAGAAGGCCCTCACCGCCGTCTCGCTCATCTTCGCCATCTTCCTCATCAAGCCGACCCCGTTCTGCCTCCTCGACGAGGTCGACGCGCCGCTCGACGACGCGAACGTCGGCCGCTACAACGACATGGTGAAGGAGATGTCCAAGACGTCGCAGTTCATCCTCATCACGCACAACAAGCGGACGATGGAGATGGTCGACACGCTGTACGGCGTGACCATGCAGGAGCCGGGCGTCTCCAAGCTGGTCTCGGTGAGGCTTTCGGAGCGCACCAAGGAGGCCGCGGCGGCCTAGCTCGGCGAACGATCCCGGGCCTGCGGCGGGCGTCCTCGCTCCTTGCGCCTGCGGCGTACGGAAGCAGTACGCCTCGGCGCGCGTCGCTGCGGGTGCCCGCCTCGGCTCCGGGCTCCTTCGCCTCGTGTCCCGTCCGGAACCCACCACGAGGTGCGTACGGGACGACGGGGGCCTCGCGCTTGGGCTCGCGTTCATTGACACAGCGTTCCAGCGGCCTCTATAGAGTGCCGAATCTCAAGGGAGTTCCTGCGTGCCGCCGCGCCTTCAAGCCTTCCTCGAGTCGCTGACGCCGAACGAACGCATCGCGATCGCGATCGCCGCGCTGCTGGTCCTGCTCCTGCTCGTCGCCGCGATCCGGCTCGCGCGGCGGCGCAGGCCGCCGCCCGGCCCGTCCGCGCCGTCCGCGGAGCGCGAGCTCCGCGCAGGCCCCGAGGCGCTGCCGCCCCCGTCCGCGAAGCTCCCGCCGCCCGCCCCACCGCCGGCGCGGGTGCCGGCGCCGCCCCCGGCGCCCCCGGCGGACCGCGCCGGGCGCGAGGCGGAGGAGGCGCGCCGCAAGGAGGAGTACCGCCGCAAGAAGGAGGCGGAGCGGCTCGAGCGCGAGCGCCGGCGCCAGGAGCGCGAGGAGGCGGAGGCCCGGGCGCGGGAGGAGGCCGCGCGGGCCGCGCGCGAGGCGGAGGAGGAGCGGCGCCGCGAGGAGGAGGAGCGCCGCCGCCGCGCCGAGGCCGAGGCGGGCAAGACGCTCGCCGCCGGGCTGGAGAAGACCCGCGGCGGCTTCATGGCGCGGCTGAACGCCCTCTTCTCGGGCGGGAAGCTGGTCGACGACGCGGTGCTGGCCGACCTCGAGGAGGTCCTCTTCACGGCCGACATCGGAGTGCGCACGGCGACGCGGCTGCTCGAGTCGGCGCGCGAGCGCGTCCGCCGCAAGGAGCTGTCGGATCCGGAGCGCCTGAAGGACGCGCTGCGCGAGGAGATCGCGCGCATCCTGGCGCTGGACGGCCAGCCCGCCGCCGCGCGGCCGCTGGAGCTCGGGCCGGCACGGCCCTGGGTGGTCATGGTGGTGGGCGTGAACGGGTCGGGCAAGACGACGACCATCGGCAAGCTGGCCTCCAAGCTCCAGGCCGAGGGGAAGCGGGTCCTCCTCGGCGCGGGCGACACGTTCCGCGCCGCCGCCGGCGAGCAGCTCGAGATCTGGGCGGAGCGCGTCGGCGCGCCGATCGTCCGCGGCAAGGAGGGCGCCGACCCGGCCAGCGTGTGCTTCGAGGCGGTGCAGCGCGGCGCCCAGGACGGCGCCGACGTGGTGCTGTGCGACACCGCCGGCCGGCTCCACACGAAGGCGCCGCTCATGGAGGAGCTCAAGAAGGTGAAGCGCGTCATCGGCAAGGCCGTGGACGGGGCGCCGCACGAGGTGCTGCTCGTGCTCGACTCGACGAACGGCCAGAACGCCATCGCCCAGGCGCGCCAGTTCCACGAGGCGCTCGGCGTCACCGGGATCGTGCTCACCAAGATCGACGGCACCGCCAAGGGCGGCGTCATCATCGGCATCTGCGACGAGCTCGGGATCCCCGTGCGCTACGTCGGCGTGGGCGAGAGCGTGGCGGACCTGAAGGCCTTCGTGCCCGCGGAGTTCGTGCGGGCGCTCTTTGATTAGACGGGGACTGCGTCCCCGCCCCAGCGGCGGAGCCGCTGGGGCCCCACCCCTGCTCGGCGGGGCCCGTGAACCTGCGCGCCCGCTGTCGCGGGTGCGCGCAGGTTCCCCGCCGGAGGGGCTTCGCCCCTCCCGCGCGGTCGCGCGGGGCCCTCCCGCTGTGAGCCTCTACAGAGTCGCGGACCCTTCACGAATGGCCTAGCTTACGACATGCACCTGGAACCCTTCGCAGTCGTGCTGTTCGACATCGACGGCACGCTCGTGTCTGCGGGCGGGGCCGGGCGGCGCGCCCTGGAGCGCGCGCTCGAGGAGCGCTGCGGCGCCCTCGCCGGCCGCCTCGCCGGGCTGCGCCTGGACGGCATGACCGACCGGCTCATCGTGCGCGAGGCGCTCGGGCTGCTCGGGCACCCGTTCAGCGACGCCGCCTGCGACGGCGTCCTCGAGCGCTACCTCGCGCACCTGCGCGAGGAGATCGCTGATCCCCGCTACGAGGTGCTGCCCGGCGTGACGGCGCTCCTCGAGGCGCTCCGCGCGCGCGCCCTCCCGTTCGGCCTCTGCACCGGGAACGTCGCCGGCGGCGCTCGCGTGAAGCTCGCCCGCGGCGGGCTCGACGGCTACTTCGACTGGGGCCCCCGGGCGATCGCCGGGTTCGCCCACGACGGCGAGGCGCGCGAGCGCGTCGTGGCGGCGGCCCTCGCCCGCGCCTCCGCGCGCCTCGGGCGCACCGTGCACGCCCGCGAGGCGCTCGTGGTGGGGGACACGCCGCGCGACGTCGCGGCCGCCCGGCACGTCGGCTGCCCGGTGCTCGCGGTGGCGACCGGACGGTACGCGGCGGACGAGCTCGCGGCTTGCGGCGCCGATCACGTCTCCCCCACCCTCGCCGATCCGGCGGCGCTGCGCTTGCTGCTGGGTTGAGCCGCCGCGGTCGGCGCTCGTCCCCCCGCCCGGCCCCCCATCGCGCGCCCATGCCCCGCGCGATCTCCAGCCGAATGTTTGGGCGTGCCCCAGGCGACCGACCCGCGAGACGACCCACCGCGCGCCCCGGCGTTCACGGTCTTCACGCCCACCTACGACCGCGCCCACACGCTGCAGCGCGTGCGGGACAGCCTGGCGGCCCAGACCTTCCGCGACTTCGAGTGGGTCGTCGTCGACGACGGCTCCCGGGACGGCACGCGCGCGCTCGTGAGCGGGTGGGCGGCCTCCGCGGACTTCGCCATCCGATACTTCTGGCAGCCGAACGCCGGGAAGGCGGCGGCGACGAACCGCGGAGTTCGAGAGGCGCGCGGCGAGCTCTTCCTCATCGCCGACTCCGACGACGCGTTTCCGGCGCATGCGCTGGAGCGGTTCTGGCACCACTGGCGGGCCATCCCGGAGGGCGAGCGTCACCGCTTCAGCGGCGTGACGGCGCTGTGCGGCGACGAGCGCGGCGAGCTCATCGGCGACCCGTTCCCGCGCGATCCGCTGGACGCGGGGTGGTGGGACATCCACTACCGATATGCCTTGCGCGGCGAGAAGTGGGGCTTCCACCGCACGAGCGCGTTCCGGGAGTTCCCTTTCCCCGTCCAGCACGGCACGCGGCACGTCCCGGAGGAGGTCGTGTGGCGCGCCATCTCCCGCCGCTACGTGACGCGCCACGTGAACGAGCTGCTGCGGATCTACCACCGCGGCGGCGAGGACCAGCTGACGCGCACCTCGCCGCGGGGCTGGACGCGCTTCCGCGCCTGGTACGCGCAGCGGCTGTACGAGGATCGGGCGTGGCTCACCGTCGCACCGCTCGAGCTCCTCAAGCTGGCGATCCACTACGCGCGCTTCTCGTTCCTCGCCGGCGATCCCGTGCGGACGCAGGTCGCGCCGCTCGCCACGCCGCCGCTGAAGCTGCTCTGGGCCGCCGCCTCGCCGGTCGGCCTGGTCCTGTCCTGGCGCGACCGGGCGCGGGAGTCCGCCGCCGCGCGGCGCTCGGCCGGCCAGGCCGCGGGGAGCGCCGCGCGTGGCGGCGCAGGGCCGTCCGGCGGCTAAGGCGGAGACCACCTGGCCTGATTCGCTACTGCGGCGCTCGCTGGCTGGCTGCGCCGACGCCATCGTGCGCCTCGCTACGCGACTCAGACCAAGCGGGCTCCGCGAATAGCCCCCCGGCTATCCTTGACCGGCGCCGCGGGGTCGGGCTATGGCCGGGTCGCGAGGTCCATCCATGGCGACGCGCACGTCCCCGGTCGGCCCGGGCCGGCAGCTCCCCTCACTCGACGGCCCGCGCCTGCGCGCGGAGCTCGCGGATCGGGCCCACGCCGTCGAGCTGCAGGCGTGCCTCGAGGGCGCGCCCGACTACTGGCTGCTGACGGAGGGCCGGCTGCCCGAGCCGGATGCGGCGCTGCGGCTCATCGAGGACGCCGAGGCGGACGAGTCGAGGCAGGTGTTCTGCCTCGTCCCGCACGCCGGCGGCCCCGCGGTCGGCGTGCTCGACCTGTACCTGCACCACCCCGAGCCGGGGGTCGCGCACGTCGCGCTCCTCCTCTTCCGAGAGTCGTGCCAGGGCATCGGCTACGGCGAGGAGACGGTCGCGGCGCTGGAGCACGTGCTCCAGCGGGCGGGCTTCACCGCGCTGCGCGCGTCGGTCGGCGACGAGAACCCCGGCGCCCAGGCGTTCTGGGACAGAGTGGGCTTCGCCCGGATCGGGCGGCTCGACGGCGGCGTCGCCGTGTACGAGCGGCTCCTCGTGGACGTCCGCTGACCCACGCGGCGCGCGCGCCGAGCGGGCCGCTGGAGCATCGCTGCGGTCGGCGGCGGCGCTGCCGTCGCGGAAGGACCCCCTCCTCGCTACTCGGCCGACGGCTGCGGCGCCATCTGGCGGGTGGAGCGGGCGAGATAGCCGCGCACCCCCTCGTAGAGGCTCGCGAGGCCGACGTAGCCGAAGCCGACCTGGAACAGCACGAGGAACGGCAGCGAGTAGTAGACGCCGCGCTCGAGGAGGTACACCACGCCGTAGGTCATGTACGCGGCGAGCGCGAGCTCGACGATGGGCTGGAACGTGACCGCCGCCTTGTAGCGCTTCTTCACGACCGAGTCGCCCGCCGACTTCACCCCGTGCTTGGGCGTCCGGGTGAACGCGGTCTCGTAGCCCATGAGCGCCTCGACCACCGCGCGGGCCTGGTTCACTGCGAGCCCGATGCCGAGCGCCATGACGAAGGGCAGGTACTTCACCCGCTCCCAGCGCGTCCTCCCCTGCTCGCGCTGGCTCGCCATGTAGAAGAACACGACGCTGAAGGTCGCCGCCGCGAAGAACGGCAGGTCGAGGAAGAGCACCTCGAGCGCGCCGTGCGAGACCCGCACCACGACCGTGATGGGCAGCAGGATCGCCAGCGGGATCATCATGAGGTAGCCGAGGTTCGCGGTGAGGTGCATGAACGCCTCCCGCTTGACCTCCTTCGGCACGTCGGCGCGGCGGATGAGCGGCAGGAGCTTGAGCGCGGTCTGGATGGAGCCCTTCGCCCAGCGGTGCTGCTGGCTCTTGAACGCGTTCATCTCCACCGGGACCTCGGCCGGCGTGACGAGCTGCGGGAGGTACACGAACTCCCAGCCCTTCATCTGCGCGCGGTACGAGAGGTCGAGGTCCTCGGTGAGCGTGTCGTGCTGCCAGCCGCCGCCGCTCGCGATCGCCTCGCGGCGCCAGATGCCGGCGGTCCCGTTGAAGTTGAAGAAGCGGCCCGAGCGGTTCCGCGCGGTGTGCTCGATGACGAAGTGGCCGTCGAGCAGGATCGCCTGGGCCTCGGTGAGCAGCGAGTACGAGCGGTTGAGGTGCCCCCAGCGCGTCTGGACCATCCCGATCCGGGAGTCCGTGAAGAAGTCCACGGTGCGGCGGAGGAAGTCGGGCTCGGGGATGAAGTCCGCGTCGAAGACCGCCACCAGCTCGCCCTTCGCGAGCGTCAGCCCGTGCTCCAGCGCGCCCGCCTTGAAGCCCTGGCGGTTGGTGCGGTGCACGTAGTGGATGTCGAGCCCCGACGCGCGGTGCCGGTCCACGCAGGCGCGGGCGATGCCCTGCGTCTCGTCGGTGGAGTCGTCGAGGACCTGGATCTCGAGGAGGTCGCGCGGGTAGTCCATCTTCGCGACTGCGTCGATGAGCCGCTCCGTCACGTACATCTCGTTGAAGATGGGCAGCTGGATCGTGACGCGCGGCAGCTGCTCGAAGCGTCCCTTCGGCGTGGGGAGCCGATACTTGTGCCGGTAGTACAGGTACGCCATCGCGTACCGGTGCGAGCCGTACACCGAGAGGAGAAGCAGCAGGAGGGCGTAGGCGACGACGACCGATAGCTCGATGGCGCTCATCTGTCCGTTTGTACGGGCTGCGGCGGGGAGCTCGCTCCCCTGGCGGGGACCTGGAAAACCGGGCGGACTATAGCCTCCCCGTCTGCGAAGTCAATCAGACCAAAACCTGCGCCCCGACTGGCGAAAACGGGATCGCTCCAGGCAGGTTACCTCGCCTCACCCACGCGCCTCTCAGCGCACCGGGAGCTCGCCCGCAGCGGCCGCCCTGGAACCCCCTGGCTCGGTCGCGCTTCGCTGCGGCGCCGCGCGACGCGCGGGCCGGTCGTCGAGCGCGCGCAGGTGGTCGAGGGCGGCGCGGAGCGCCCGATCCGCCCCGGGCGGCGCCTCGCCGGGCGCCCCGAGGGGAGCTGCGACCGAGAGTGGGGTGCCGGTGCCGTGGACCCCATGCGGGCGGGCGGCGTCGGGCGCGGCGCTCCCACCCGCAGCGACGGGCGGGCCATCCTCGATCACCACATCGGGCGCGATGCCCTTCTCCTGGATGGAGCGGTGCTTCGGGGTGTAGTAGCGGGCGACCGTCAGCTTCAGGCCGGAGCCGTCCTCGAGCTCGACGATCGTCTGCACCGAGCCCTTCCCGAACGTGGACGTCCCCAGGATCACCGCGCGTCCGTGGTCCTGCAGCGCGCCGGCGACGATCTCGCTGGCGCTGGCGGTTCCTTTGTTCACGAGCACGATCACCGGGTAGGGGGGCTCGGTCTCCTTCTCGCGGGCGCGCTCCACCTGGACGTCGCGCCGGTCGCGCCCCTCGGTCGTGACGATCACGCCGGAGGACAGGAACAGATCGGCGACGCGCACCGCCTGGTCGAGCAGGCCGCCGGGGTTGCTCCGCAGATCCAGGACCAGCCCGCGCAGCTCGCCGCCGACCCGCGCGCGCGCCTCGTCGAGCGCCTTGCGAACGCTCCGCTCCGTCCGCTCCTGGAACGCCTTCACCCGCACGTGCGCGAAGCGCCGCTCGGCGTCGGCGACGTGCAGCTCCACGCTCTGCGTCCGCACCCGATCGCGCACGAGCGTGAGGGACTGCGGGGACGTGAATCCGTCGCGCATCACCTCCAGCGTCGCCCGGGTCCCGACGGGCCCCTTCATCCGCCGGATCGCCTCGCCCGGCGGCATCTCCTTCGTGGGGGCACCGTCGATGGCCAGGATCCGGTCGCCGGGGCGGATCCCGGCGCGCTCGCCCGGCGAGTCCGCGAGCGGCGACACCACCGTGAGGACGCCCTCCCGGATCGCCACCTCGATGCCGAGCCCGTCGAACTCGCCCGTCGTGTCCTCCCGCAGCTGACGGTAGACGTCCGGCCGCATGAACGCCGAGTGCGGGTCGAGCCTGCCGACGATCCCGTCGATGGCGCCGTACACCAGCTCCTGCTCCTCGACGTCGTCGACGTACTCGTTCTCGACCTTCTCGAGGACCTCGGCGAAGACGTCGAGCGGCCGGTACGGCTGGGCGGCGCCGCGGCGGGCCGCCGTCGCGACGTGCTCCACGCCGAGCCCGGCGAGGAACGCCACCGCGAGCGCGCCGACGAGGGCGACGCGGGAGAGGACGGACCGGCGCGTCATCCGGGGAGCATACCCGAACCGCGCGGCGGAGGGCGCTGGCGGGCCGGGCCTCGGGGCGCCTCGGGGAGGCCCGCGGATCACGGGGCGAGCCAGGGCCGCGGATCCACCGGCCGCCCTCGCTCGCGGAGCTCGAAGTAGAGGTACGCCCCCTTGAGCGACCCGGAGTCGCCGACGGTCCCGAGGACGGCGCCCGCCTCGACCAGCTCGCCCATCGCGGTCCGCATCGCGCCGAGGTGGGCGAACAGCGTGTGGTAGCCCTCGCCGTGGTCGACGATGACGAGGTTGCCGTACCCCTTGAACCAGCCGGCGTGCACCACCCGGCCCGGCGCGACGGCGCGGACGGGCGCGCCCGCGCGCGCGGCGATGTCGAGCCCGTTCTGGACGGTGACGGTGTTGAACTTCGGGTTCACGATCCGGCCGAACGCCACCGCGACCTGCCCCGGCGCGGGGGCGGGGAGCCGGCCCTTGCGCGCGGCGAACCCGCCGGGCAGGGCACCCCCTGCCCGCGGGGGCGGGAGCGTCGCGACGAACTCCCCGAGCTTCCGCGCCTGGACGGCGGCCTCGCGCGCCGCGCGCTCGTGGAACCCGCGCGCGCTCCGCAGCGCGGCGATGAGCGTCTCGCGCTCCTCGCGCCGCGCCTCCGCCTGGGCGCGGCGCTCGACCGCCTCCGTCGCGAGCGCCTCGAGGCGCGCCGCCTCGCGGCCGTGCTCGGCGCGGGCCGCCTCCGCCGCGCGCGCCGCCTCCTGCGCCTCCGCCAGCAGCACCGCGTCGCGGGAGAGGATCCGCTCGAGGAGGTACCGGCGCTTCACGAGGTCCGCGAGGGAGCCGCTCGCGAGCAGGAGGCGCAGCTCGCCGGCCCGCCCCATCCTCGCCCGCGCGACGAGCCGCGGGCGGAGCTCGGCGAGGCGCGCGCCGAGGCGCCCCCGCGCGGCGGCCTCCGCCTCCCTGGCGCGGGAGAGCCCGGCCCGCGCGCCGGCGCGCTCCGCCTCCACGCGGCGGACCTCGGCGCGCGCGGTCGCGAGCGCGGCCTCCGCCTCGCCCAGCGTGTCGAGCACCGAGCGCTCCTGCCGCGCGAGGAGGCGCGCCGCCGCCTCCTCCGCGCGGCGCCTGGCCTCGAGCGCCGAGAGCTGGGCCCGCGGATCCGCCGCGGAGAGCGCGAGGAGGAGGGCGAGCGCGGCGGGCACGGTCACCGTTCAGGTCCGGCGCAGCGCCCGGGCGACGGAGAGCGCGCTCGCGAGGAGCCCGATGCCCGCGCCGCCGCCGAGGAGCGCCAGCAGGAGCGCCGGCGGCAGCGTGTCGGCGAGCGTGAGCCCGCCGGCGGCCGACACCGCCGCGGCGAGGCGCGGCACCACGAGCCCGTACACGCCGACGAGCGCGAGCACCGCCGCGCCCGCCCCGAGGAGCCCTTGCAGGAGCCCCTCGAGCAGGAACGGCGCCGCGACGAACGCGTCGGTCGCGCCCACGAGCTTCATGATCTCGATCTCCTCGCGGCGCGCGAAGACCGCCAGCCGCAGCGTGTTCGAGACGAGGATCGCGGTGGCCAGCGCCAGCGCGCCGAACAGCACGAAGCCCGCCGCGCGCGCGCGCGTCACGAAGCGCTCCAGCCCCTCCAGCCAGGCGGTGCCGTAGTCCACGTCGTCGGCCCCCGGGACCGCGCGCAGCCGCGCCGCGAGCTCCCGGGCGTCCAGGAGCGAGATCCCGGGCGCCTCGATCTCGACCGCGTCCGGCAGCGCGCCCGGCCCGACGCCGTCGAGCAGGTGCGCCTCCGCGCCCAGCGACTCCGCGAGGCGCGACAGCGCCACCTCCGAAGGCACCGCCTCGACGCGCCGCCCCGGCGCGAGCGCGACGGCGGCGGCGCGGGCGCGCTCGAGGTCCGCGCCGGGCGCGAGGTACACCGACAGGCGCACCTCGCCGGCCCACGCCGCGAGGAGCCGCTCGGCGCCGCCGAGCGCGCCCGCGAAGAGACCGGTCGCGAACACCGCGACGAACACCGTCGCCGCGCCGACGAGGGCGACGTAGGGGCCGCGGGCCATCGACTCGAGCGCGCGGCGCGCGGCGCGGAGAGGGCGGAGCGACATGGTCAGGAGACCGCGCGCCGGACGGAGTCGCCGTCCGAGACGAGCCGCCCGGCGTCGAGGACCACGACCCGCCGCTTGTAGCGCTCGAGCAGCGAGCGGTCGTGGGTGGCGACCACCACCGTCGTGCCGCGCGCGCTGGCGCCGTGGAGCAGGTCCATGACCTCGAGCGTGCGCTCGGGATCGAGGTTGCCGGTGGGCTCGTCGGCGAGGAGGAGCGCCGGATCGGGGGCGAGCGCGCGCGCGACCGCGACGCGCTGCTGCTCTCCGCCGGACAGCGAGGGCGGGAACTTGTCCGCGCGGTGCTCGAGCCCGACCGAGCGCAGGAGCCCGCGCACCCGCCGCCGGATCTCCTTCTGCGGGAGGCCTCGCACGTCGAGCGGCAGCGCCACGTTCTCCGCGACGGTGCGGTTCGCCAGCAGCTTGAAGTCCTGGAACACGACGCCGATGTTGCGCCGCACGAAGGGGATGGCCGCCTGGGAGATCTTGGCGACGTTCTTCCCGAAGAGGAGGAGCTGCCCGGAGGTCGCCGCCTCCTCGCAGAAGACGAGCTTCAGCAGGGTGGACTTCCCGGCGCCGGACGCGCCGGTGAGGAAGACGAACTCGCCCTTGTCGACCGTGAGCGACACGTCCTGGAGCGCCGGGCCGTCGCCCGGGTACTCCTTCGTGACGTGGAAGAGCTGGATCACGCGGGGGGGTGAGGGCTCACTTGCGGTCGCCGAGGTCGTCGGCGAGGTACGAGAGGATCACCTCGTCGAGGCTCTTCTCGCTGACGAGGTCCTCCCCGAAGAGCGTCTCGGCCCCGTCGCCCCGCAGCGGCGGGGCGGGGGCGCCCCGCGCGGCGACCACCTCGGGCGGCAGCTGGTGCGCCGCCGGCGGGCGAGGGATCGCGACGCCGGCCTGGAGGCGGACGTCGGGCGCGCGCTCCGCGCGGAGCTGGCCGGGCTGGTACGCCTGGGCTTGCGCGCTGTAGGCGGCGTCGATGTCGTCGTACACGCCGTTCACGAGGTTGCGCAGCATCTCCTTGTGCTGCTCCTCCATGAGCTCGCGGACGACCTGGGCCAGGTTCTCCGCGCCGACGATGTCCGCGTAGGAGGTCTTCTTCGACGCGAGGATGTTCCCGCCGACGAACAGGTGCGTGATGATGTGCGGGTTGTCCAGGCCGGAGTCCTCGGTCTGGATGTGGTACGGCTTCCCCTTGTGCTTGATGTTGTGGTTGAAGCCCACCGCCATCTTCTTCGCGTCGCCGGCCATCGGGCTCCGAGACTACCGCCCCGCGCTGGCGCCATCAAATCGGTGACGGCCTCGCGGGGCCACCGCGGGAAGGGTGCCCCTCGGCTTCGCGACCGCTGCGCGTCGCTACGCTCGGGGTGAGCGGGCTGTTGGAAGCGGGGAACGGTCCCGCGGAGCGGGCGCGACCCCTCGACGCCGCGTCCGCTCGCGCGGACGCTACGCTCGGGGTGACCGGCCGCTGACGACCGCCGAGTGCGGGCCCGAGCGGCTCCCGCTGCTGGGGCGGGGGCGCAGCCCCCGTTCAAACGTCCACGTGCTCGGCCGACGTCACCGCGCGGCCCAGGAACCGGCCCGCGACGGCGAGGAACTTCTCGGGCGCGTCGGTGACGAGGAACGCGTGGGAGCCCTCCCGCCCGCGCTCCTCGCCCATGCGGGCCCGCACCTCGGCGGCGATCGCCTCGGCGCTGTCCACGAGCACCACCTCCGGCAGCTCGCGGGCGATCGCCTCGCGCAGCAGCGGATAGTGCGTGCAGCCCAGGACGAGCGTGTCGATCCGCGCCTCGCGCAGCGGCGCGAGGTAGCGCGCCACGGCGCCGCGCACCACGGGGTCGCCGGGGTCCGTCCAGCCCTCCTCCGCGAGGGGGACGAAGAGCGGGCAGGCGCGGGCGACGACCTCGGCGTCGGGGCGGGCCGCGCGGAGGGCCGACTGGTACGCGCCGCTCGAGACGGTGCCCTGCGTGCCGATGACGCCGATGCGCCCGCCCCGCGAGGCGCGCGCCGCCGCCCGCGCGCCCGGCTCGACCACGCCGAGCACCGGGACGGCGAGCTCCGCCCGCAGCGCCGGGAGCGCCACCGCCGAGGCGGTGTTGCAGGCCACGACGAGCAGGTCTATCTCGTGGCGCGCGAGCAGCCGGGCGTTGCGGAGCGAGTACTGCGTGACGGTGTCGGCCGACTTCGTGCCGTAGGGCACGCGGGCGGTGTCGCCGAGGTAGACGGTGTCGACCGAGGGGAGGGCCTCGAGGATCGCGCGCTGCACGGTGAGGCCGCCGACCCCGGAGTCGAAGATGCCGATGCGTGACACGGCGCGGAGTCTACTCGTTCCGGGAGAAATGCGAAGCGCCGGCCGCCCGGGCCGGCGCCGCGCCTGCGCGATGGCCTCGCCGCGCTACTAACACCCCGGCGGCGTCTGCAGCGTCACGGCGATCCCCCCCGTCCCGATCTGCGCGATGAAGTGGTCGAACACCTGGTCGCACGAGTCGAAGACGACGCGTCCTGAGTTCGGGCCCTGCGTCGCCGTCCCCTGCATGCGGACGGTGTAGTTGTCGAGATCGAGGTCGCCTGCGAAGACCGGCGCCGGCAGCGGGTCGGAGCAGCCCGCGACCCCGTCGTCGATCAAGGTGCCGTAGGAGTCCCACAGCTCGAAGGAGATGTTCGGGACGTCGGCCTGCGCGCACGAGGCGTAGAACGTGGCGCCCGCCGCGAGATCGCCGAACAGGTCGATCGGCGCCGGCACCCCCTCCACGTCGACCAGCGGCTGCTCCGTCACCTGGTCCTGGAAGACGTCCAGCGTCACCCTGCTGTCGTACACGGCGAAGTCGCCGCGCCAGCCGCGGATCCGCGCCGCCTGCGGCCCCGTGGGCAGCAGGTCGAGCGTCGCGCCCTGCACGCCCTGGTAGACGCAGTCGACCACGAACTGCGGCGCCCCGCCGACGTCGATCGTCACCACCTCGACGGCCGACTGCGCGCACGGCCCCGTCCCGGGCCCCACGAGGTCCGCGTCGTAGAGCACGGCCCCCTGCGGCTGGGCCGGCGCGTTCCGGAGGAACTCCCAGTAGACGATCACGGACCCGGCGCCCGAGGGCGGCGGCAGGTGGTCGTCGTCGTCGTCCCCGATGATGCAGCCGGAGGCGAGGACGGCGGTGGCGAGGGTCAGGGCGAGGCGTCTCATGTCATCCTCCGAGCGGTGTCAGCGGGCTCGCGGCAGTCGAGCGAGGGAACGAGCAACCGATGTGCCACGCCGTGCAGACGCGCGAGGCCGCGAATTCATGCAGTCGCCCCCCTCCGTCGGGTTGCCGGCTGGCGACGGCGTGACAGGCTCTCACACCCCAAGGTGCCGACATGTAGGCGCACGATCGGGGCAGAAAAAGCCCGCTCGGGCGTTTCCTTCGTGCGGGGCTCGCCCGTGCTACACAAGCGAACCATCTATCGGTGCTCATGATGAACCTCCTGACGCCCCTGCCGCTGCCCCTCCCGCTCGCCGCCGCCGGCGGCGATGGCCTCGACTACTTCGAGATCGCGAAGAACTCCGGTCCCATCGGGATCGGCGTGCTCCTGCTCCTCCTCGGCGCCTCCGCCGTGTCCTGGGCCATCATCGTGAAGAAGTGGCTCCAGATCCGGCGCGCCCAGGACGAGTCGGTGAAGTTCCTCGAGACCTTCTGGCAGTCGAAGCGGCTCGACGCCATCTACCAGGCGGCCGAGTCCCTGTCCGCCTCCCCCATCAGCCAGGTGTTCCGCGCCGGCTACGTCGAGCTGTCCAAGGTCACCGCCCAGAAGAAGGAGGGCGGCGAGGGCAGCATGAGCGACGAGCTCGGCGGGATCGAGAACGTCGAGCGCGCGCTCAAGCGCGCCGCCGCGTCCGAGGTGACGCACCTCGAGGCGCAGGTCCCGTTCCTCGGCACCACCGCGAGCGCGGCGCCGTTCGTGGGACTGTTCGGCACGGTGTGGGGCATCATGCGCGCCTTCCACGACATCTACCAGGCGGGCAACGCGAACCTCGCCACCGTGGCGAAGCCCATCTCCGAGGCGCTCATCGCGACCGCGGTGGGGCTCTTCGCGGCCATCCCGGCGGTCGTGGCCTACAACTACTTCGTGTCGAAGATCCGCGTCCTCGACAGCGAGATGACGAACTTCTCGAACGACTTCCTCAACATCGTCCGGCGTCACTTCTTCAGCTAGGAGCCATCGCCCGTGGCAGGTTCGAGCGGCGGCTCCGGCCGCCAGACCCTCACCGAGATCAACGTCACGCCGCTCGTGGACGTGATGCTCGTGCTCCTCATCATCTTCATGGTCACCGCGCCGCTCATCCAGCAGGGCGTCGAGGTGAGCCTGCCCGAGGCGCGCGCGAAGGCGGTCGACGCGGAGGAGCAGAAGCTCGTCCTCTCGATCAAGTCGGACAAGTCGCTCTACCTCGGCACGAGCGAGGACGCCGCGCGGGTGCCTTACGACGCGCTCGAGGACAAGCTCCGCGCGAACACGCGCGCGATGAAGGACCGTGAGCTGTACCTCATGGCGGACAAGGCGCTGCCCTACGGCTTCGTGGTCGACGTGATGGCGACCGTGCAGCGGGCGGGGATCGTGAACGTCGGCATGATCACGAACCCTGCCGCGGACAAGGTGCGAGACAAGAGCCAGGAGGGCCGGCGGTAGATGGCGGCGATCCCGGTCATCACCGCGCTCCGCCGGAAGGACCGGCTCTGGCCGGCGGTGACCTTCTCCGCGGCCGCGCACGCGGCGCTCATCGTGTGGGTGGTCGTCCGAGTGCCGGCGCCCGCCATCGACCTGAACCAGAAGCCGATCGTCGCGAAGCTGGTCCGCCTCGGCCCGAAGAAGCCGCCGGAGTACCTCCCGCGCAAGGAGGCGCCGCCGCCCCCCGCGCCGGCGGAGGCGGCCCCGGCGCCCGTCGCGGCTCCGGCGCCGGCCGCCCCCGCGGCGCCGATCGCCGCGATCGCGAAGGTCGACCCGAAGCCGGCGACGCCCACGGCCAAGAGCCCGAACCCCGGCAAGGCCACCAGCAACAGCCTCGCGTCGGTGCTCTCGAAGGTCCGGGCGACGGCGGCGGCCGCGGACCCGCAGTACGGGGATCCGGACGGCGATCCGCTCGGAGACTCCGAGGAGGGCTCCGAGGGCGACCGGTACCTCGCGCTCGTCAACCGGGAGATCCAGGCGAACTACGACGTCCCCGCGACGATCTCCGACCGCGAGCGGATGTACCTCAAGGCGACGGTCGTCGTGTACATCGAGCCCGACGGGCGCATCACCCGGTGGCAGTTCGAGACGCCCTCGGGCAACTCCGCCTTCGACGCCGCCCTGGAGCGCACGCTGCGCAAGACCCGCGTCCCGCCCCCGCCGGACGGCGCGCGAGAGGACTACCGCCGCCGCGGCCTGACGGTAAACTTCACGATCGGATGATCGCGCCCATGATCCTCGCCCGCACCTTCGCCCTCGCCGCCCTCGCGGCCGCGCTGCCCGCGCTCGCCCAGGAGCGCCCGACCCTCACCATCGGCTCGCCGAGCTTCCAGCCGCTGCCCATCGCCGTGGCGCAGTTCCAGGGCGAGGGCGGCGACGCCCGCGCCGCCGGGGTGACGGAGGTGGTCCGCGGCGACCTCAGCCTGTCCGGACTGTTCGACGTGCTCGACCCGCGCGGCTTCCTCGCCGATCCGTCCGAGGGCTGGGCCGCGCCGACCATCCGCTTCGCGCGCTGGTCGGACGTGGGCGCCGAGGGGCTCGTCAAGGCGCGCATGAGGCAGGCCGGCGACGAGCTCGAGGCCGAGTTGCACCTCTACGAGGTCCGCGCCGGGCGGGAGGTGCTCGTGAAGCGGCTCCGCGCCGCGGCGTCCGATCCGCGCGCGCTGGGGCACCGGATCTCCGACGAGATCGTCCGCTACTACACGCGCGAGCCGGGCATCTTCTCGACGAAGCTCGTGGCCATCCGGAAGCTGCGCGGCCACTGGGAGCTCGTGATGTTCGACGTGGACGGGAAGAACCCGCGCGTCCTCCTGTCCGAGCGCACCATCCTGCTCGCGCCGTGCTGGCGGCCCGACGGCCGCGCGGTGCTCCTCACGAGCTACCGCTCCGGCCGCCCGGAGCTCTGGCTCTACACCCTCGCCGACCGGGGCTTCCGCCGGCTCGCCGCCATCCCGAACGCGTACGGCGGGGTCTACTCGCCGGACGGCACCCGCGTCGCCTTCACCATCACCGACCGCGCGAACAGCGACGTCTGGGTGATGAACGCGGACGGGACCGGCGCGAAGCGGCTGACGCGC
This sequence comes from Anaeromyxobacter sp. Fw109-5, assembly GCF_000017505.1. NCBI lineage: Bacteria > Pseudomonadati > Myxococcota > Myxococcia > Myxococcales > Anaeromyxobacteraceae > Anaeromyxobacter > Anaeromyxobacter sp. Fw109-5. Next base: position 797,488 of record NC_009675.1, on the reverse strand, counting down.
GAGCCCGCCCTCGACCTCTCCCCCAGCTGGTCGCCGGACGGCACGCGGCTCGCCTTCGTCTCCGACCGGAGCGGTACGCCGCAGATCTACCTGATGGGCGCGGACGGCTCGAGCCCGCGCCGCCTCACCTTCCAGGGCAACTACAACCAGACCCCGGCCTGGAGCCCGCGCGGCGACGCGATCGCCTTCACCGCGCGCGACGAGCGCAAGGTCTTCGACGTGTTCGTCGTCTCCCCCGAGAACGGCAAGATCCAGCGCGTCACGCAGGACCAGGGGCGCACCAACGAGGAGCCGACCTGGGCGCCCAACGGGCGGCTCATGGCGCTCAAGACCGACCGCGCCGGCGCCAGCTTCCAGGTGGTCGTGTCCGACGCCCGCGGCGAGAAGCAGACCGTGGTCACCGGGGGCGGCGGCGGCGAGCTGTCGGCGCCCGCCTGGGGTCCGCTGGTGGAGTAGCGCGCCCGTGGCCGAGCGCTTCGCCGCGATCGACGTCGGGACGAACACCGTCCTCCTCACCGTCGCGGAGCGGCGCGGCGCCTCGCTCGCGCCGCTCGTGGAGCGGGCCGAGATCACCCGGCTCGGCCGCGGCGTCGACGCGACCGGACGCCTCGATCCCGGAGGGATCCGGGACACCGTCGCCGTGCTCGCCGCCTACGCCGGCGAGGCCCGCGCGCTGGGCGCCGAGATCGTCGCCTGCGTGGCGACGAGCGCGGCGCGCGACGCGGGCAACGGGGCGGAGTTCTTCGAGGCCGCGCGGCGCGCGGCGGGGCTCGCGCCGGAGGTGATCTCCGGCGACGAGGAGGCCCGCCTCGTCTACGCGAGCGCGTGGCGCGACTTCGGCGGCGCGGGCCCGCTCGCGGTGCTCGACGTCGGGGGCGGCTCGACCGAGTTCACCGTGGGCGACGGGCCGGCGCCGCGGGCGCGCACCAGCCTGCAGGTCGGGGCGGTGCGGCTCACCGAGCGCCACGTCCGCGGCGACCCCACGACGGCCGCCGAGGTGGGGGCGCTACGGCGCGCGGCGCGCGAGGCGCTCCAGCCCATCGCGACGATGGCCCCGCCCCCCGGGCAGGCGCGGCTCGTCGGCGTGGCCGGGACGGTGACCACCCTCGCGGCGGTCGAGCAGGCGCTGCCTGCGTACGACGCGGAGCGGGTGCACGGAGCCACCCTGACGCTGGCCAGCGCCGACGCCCTCGTGGCGCGCCTCGCCGCGCTCACCGTGCGCGAGCGGGCGGCCCTCCCCGGGATGGAGCCGAAGCGCGCGGACGTGATCCTCGCCGGCGCGATCGTGGTCGTGGAGGCGCTGCGGACGGCGGGGTTCGATCGGCTGATCGTCTCGGATCGCGGCGTGCGCTGGGGCCTCCTCCACGATCGCGTCCCGCAGCGATGAGCCGCCTCCGCGCCCAGGCGGGCCGCGCCTACGCGGCGCTGGCGTTCGGGCGAGCCGCGGCGATCTACGAGCTCCTCACCGATCAGGAGGCCTGGCGGCGCGACTGCCGCGACATGGCGGAGCTGGTCGGAGGCCCGCGCGTCCTCGACCTCGGCGTCGGCCCGGGCACGAGCGCCCTGGAGATGGCGCGGGCCGATCCCAGCCGCCGGCACGTGGGGCTCGACCTCTCCGCCGCCATGCTCCGCCGCGCGGCGGGGCGCGCGCGGGCGGAGCGGGTCGCCCTGCCGCTCCTGCGGGCGGACGTGCTGGCGCTGCCGGTCCGCGAGGGCGCGTTCGACGCGGCCACCGGCCACAGCTTCCTGTACCTCCTCGACGACGCCGCGGCGTCGCTCCGGGAGGTGCGGCGCGCGGTGCGGCCCGGCGGGCGGGTCGCGTTCCTCGAGCCGCGCGCCGGCCGCGCCCGGCTCCGCGACGCGCTGCGGGCCGGCCCCCGCAACGGCGTCGCGATGGCCCTCTGGCGCAGCATGTCGCGCCTCCACCGGCGCTACGACGAGGCGAGCCTCCCCGCGCTCCTCGCCCACGCCGGGTTCGTCGAGGCGCGCGCGTGGCCGGTGCTCTCCGGGTACGGGGTGATGGCAATCGCCGTCCGGCCGGAGTAGAACCGTCGGCCCCGATGCGTGCGCCCTGGGCCATCGTCTGCGACTTCGACGGCACCGCCCTCACCGAGGACCTCGGCGACCTCGTCGCCTACCGGTTCGCGGGGGAGGCCAACTACCGCGCCGCGGCGGACCTCTACCAGCGGGGCGAGTTCCCGTTCAGCGTGCTCCTCGCGAAGGTGTTCGCGCCCATCACGGCGGCGCGCGACGAGATCGCCGCCTTCGCCCGCGAGCACGCGGTGCTGCGACCGGGGTTCGAGGCGTTCGTCGAGGCCTGCCGCGAGAGCGGCCGCCCGTTCCTCGTCGTCTCCTCCGGGCTCGACGCCTACATCGAGCCCGTCCTCGAGCGCCTGCCGGCCGCGCTGCGCGCTCACGTGGAGGTCCGCGCGAACCGCGCCGAGCTCTCGCCCTCGGGCCTCTCGGTGCGCTTCCACGGCGCCGACTGCGGCTTCTGCGGGTTCTGCAAGGGCGAGGTCGTCCGGGAGCTGCAGCGCGCGGGAAACAAGGTGGTCCTCTGCGGCGACGGGACGGGGGACCGCCACGCCGCCGACGCCGCCGATCACGTCTTCGCCCGCGCCGGCTCGAGCCTCGTGCGCTACTGCGCCGAGCGCCGGATCCGCCACGACGTGTTCGAGACCTTCGACGAGGTGATGGCGCGGTTTCCGCGGTAGGGACTCCCGCGTCCGCAGCGCGCCCTTGGGGGAGGCCCCCGCGCGACGGCTTGCTGCCCAGCACGAACGCGAGCGCAGGCGCAGCCGGATGAGGCTGCGCCGGAGCGAGCCGGGGGTCCGGGGGACGCGTCGTGTGCGTCCCCCGGCAAGAAGCCGGGCCCCAGCGGCTCTGCCGCTGGGGCGGGGACGCAGTCCCCGTGAGATCAGAACAACCCGATAGTGAAGTGCGGCGCGAACACCCGCTCGTTCACGTCGCCGTCCGGGTTCAGGTTGAAGCCGAGGTCGAGCGCGGCGGGGCCGATGGGCGTGACGAAGCGCAGGCCCACGCCGGCGTTCGCGCGGAGGTCCACGAGCCGGTAGCGGAGGGGGTCGAGCCAGAGGTTGCCGAGATCCACGAACAGCCCGGCCTCGAGGGTCCGGCGGACGGGGACGCGCAGCTCGGCCTTGGCGAGCAGGAACGCCTCCCCTCCCTCCGAGACCGGGCGCTCGCCGTCCGCGATGCGCGCCCCGCGCTCCGTGCAGCCCACCTGCGTGGGGCTCGACGCGCAGTGCCGCGCCTCCGAGGCGAGGTGGTCGCGGACGTCCTCCGGGATCATCTCCTCCTCGCCGTAGCCGCGCATCGACGAGGCGCCGCCGAGGAAGAAGCGGCGAGGGATGATGGTCTGCGAGCGAGGGTCGAGCGGGAACACCCGGCCGCCGCGCAGCGACAGCGCGACCACGCTCCCCCGGCCGATGGGCAGGTACCCCGATCCCGCCGCGGACAGCTTGAGCATGTTCGTGTGGATGCCGCTCGCCGGGAGCAGCCCGAGCAGCGGCCGCCCGTCGGGCCCCGGACGCTCGACCCCGAGCGAGCGGGCGTACTCGAGCGCGCCGGTGGCGAACCAGCCGGAGTGGGGGTGAGCGGAGTTGTCGCGGTAGTCGATCGAGATCGACGGGCGGAGCGCGTGCAGGGTGGTGATGCCCTCGTCGAAGCGGAGCCGCTCGAGGTCCGCCTGCGTGAGGAAGCCCACCGCGTCGGTGCGGTCGATGCGATCCACCTCGAGCTCGTACTGCAGCGAGGTGGAGAGACGCGAGGTGAGCCCGACGTCCACGCCGGCGATCGCCGAGGCGCGCCGCAGCGCGTACGCCTTGCGGTGGAGGATCTCGCCGATGACGTTGGCGCGGCCGCTCGCCGGGAACGGCAGGAAGCCCAGGTTCGGCGTGCGCAGCCCGACCTCCGCCCTCCCCTCCACCCGGTCCGCCGGAGGCTTGTCCGCGAGGTCCGGGCGGTCCACCCACGGGGTCTCGACGGGGTAATTCACCTTCGCGCGCGCGCCCAGCTCGAGCGCCCGGCCGAGGATGTTCGGCTCGCCGTACTCGACGAACGCGCGCGGACCGTCGGCGATCGAGAAGCCGACGCCCTGCGCGAGCGTGGCCCACGGCCGCTCGGTGAGCTCCACCGCGAGGTCCTTCGTCTCGTGCGGCGCCTCCGGCTCCTGGACGCGGATCGACACCGAGCGGAAGACGCCCAGGCGCAGGAGGGCCGCCTGGCTCTTCGCGATCGCGTCCGGGTCGTACAGGTCGCCCTCGGCGAACGCGAGCGCCCCCCGCACGACCTCCTCGCGGGTCCGGCGGTTGCCCGACAGCTGGACGCGCCCGATCCGCACCTGCGGCCCCTCGTCCACGACGAACCGGATCGCCACCGTGTGGAGCCCGGGCTCGATCTGCTCGCGCGCGTCGACGCGAGCGTAGAGGTGGCCGCGCGCGAGGTAGCGGCGCAGGATCGCCGAGCGGGTCTCCTCGATGCGCTCGAAGACGAGGGGATCGCCCGGCGCGAGCCGCGACTCGCGTGCGAGCTCGGCGAGCGAGAGCACGCGGTTCCCCTCGAACGAGATCGCCTCCACGTGCGTGCGGGGACCCTCCCGGAAGCGGACCGTCACGTCCGCGGCGCGCCGCCGGGCGTCGAGCGACACGGAGGCGCCGAGGTACACCGCCTCGAGCCAGCCCGCCGCGCGGTAGTCGTCCACGATCCGCTCCGCGGCGCGCGCCCAGGCGGCCTCGTCCCACACCTCGCTGGGCGGGAGCGCCGCCGGGGGCGCGGGGGGCGGCCGCACGCCGGGGATCGAGACGATCAGCGCGCGCGCGCGGTCCATCGCCCCGTCGTCACGTCTCCCGCCCTCCTCGTCGAGGATCGCGGCGAGCTGCGCGCGCAGGGTCGTCGCGTCTCGCTGCTCCACTCCCTCCAGCCGCACCTCTTCCAGGCGGTAGCGGCGCCCCTCCTCGACGTGGAAGACCACCGCCGCGACGCGGCCGCGCCGCACCTCCTCCACCTCCACCCGCGCCGTCGCGAACCCGCGGGCGCGGTAGAAGGCGCGGATGCGCTCCGCGGCGGCGGCGATGGCCGGCGCGTCGACGGGCTGGCCGTCCTCGAACCCCAGCTGCCGCGTCAACACCGCGGCCGCGATCCGCCCGTTGCCGCGGAAGAGGAACGCGAGGCGCGGGCCCGCGTCGACGGGCAGCTCCACGTCCGCGAGCCGCCCCTCGAGCCGGATCTCCGGCGCGCCCACCCGCGCGCGGCGATACCCGCTCGCGTGCAGCGCGGCGCGGGCCGCGCGCACGTCCGCGGCGAGGACGTCCTCGTCGAGCGGCGCGCCTGCGCGCGAGCGGAGGGCGGCGGTGAGCCGCGGCGCCTCGCCGGAGCCCGCGAGGCGCACCGAGCGGATGCGCACCGGCTCGCCCGGCACGACGCGGAGCTCGACGGCGCCGTCGCGCACCTCGCGCGCCTCCACGACCGCCTCCCGGTAGCCGCGGCGCGCGAGCACGGCCGCGACCCGCGCGGCGGCGGCCTCCAGGTCCGGATCGTCGAACGGCTCGCCGGTCGGGAGCCGCGCGGCGGCGCGCACCTGGTCGGCGTCGAGCACCGGCGCGCCCTCCAGGCGGAGCTCGAGGGTCGCCAGCAGGCGGACGGGGAGCGCCTCGACGACGAGCGAGACCCACGCACCGGACTGGCCGGGCGGCGGGGCGGCGGGCGCGGCGCGGACCACGACGTTGCGGAACCGCCCGGTCTGGTAGAGCCGCTGCACGGTGCGGCGGAGCGCGCGGCGGGAGAGCGTCTCTCCCGGCGCCACGTCCACGAGGGCGGCGAGCGCGACGCGATCCTCGCGTTCGGGGACGCGCAGCTCGACGCCGACGACGCGCGGCGGGGGCTCCTGCGCGGCCGCGGGGAGGGCGGCGCAGGCGAGGAGCGCGGCGAGCAGGGCGGCGAGCCACCGCGCGCGGACGGAGCGGCGCGCGAGCGGGCGCGAGGCGCAGGAGACCGTCCCTCGACCAAGCCCGGGCAGGCTCGAGTCCAGGGCCGCAGGCGCAGGGAGCCAGGACGTCGCCCGCTCATCCCGAGCGTAGGACGTGCGCAGCACAGCCGGAGCCGAGGGACGCAGGCCCGGGATCGTGCGCCGCAGCATCAGTCGTCCGTCCATTCCCACCGCAGCTTCAGGTCCACGCCGTGATCGCCGGTGGCCACGTCGGGGTTGTCGTTGTCCCACTGGTACTGCACCGCCGTATGGTTACCGAGCCGGAGCTCGGCCTGGGCCTTCTGGCCCCGCGCGCCGGCGAGCGGCGCCTGGTAGCGGAGGCGCAGCCTGTCGCGCAGGAACCAGGACTCGAACTCGGCGCGCGGCTCCACCTGGCCGCTCCCCTCCGAGTAGGCGCTCGTGATGCGGACGGAGAGATCGCGCACCACGCCGCCGCGGGGGAGGAAGCGCTTCACCTGCTCGTCCAGGCCAGAGGCCGAGAAGAGCGCCTGCGCGGCGGCGGCGGTGGCCACCCCGCCCACGCCCGCCCCCGCCGCGGCGTCGCGGCGCGTGAACCCGAGCGAGAGCAGCGTGATGATGTCGGGCTGCGCGAGCGCCGGCGCGCTGGTGAGCGTGATCTGCGGGTCGCTCAAGGGCCCGAACACGTGCATGTAGACCTGGTAGTCCCGCACCTGCGACTCGCCGTGGAAGTCGAGCGCGAGCGCGATCCGGTTGCGATCGGTGAGCTCCAGGACCGCGTGCGTGAGCTGGAACTCGTTCCCGCGGAAGATCGCGCGGCTCCCCTCCGCCATCGCGAGCGTCCCGACGAGGCCGGGCGCCGCGAGCGAGCCCGTGAGGGTCAGCTCGCCCGAGAGCGGCCCGCGGACGAGATCGTTCTCGATGCGCACGTCGCCGTCCACCGCGAGCTGGACGTCGAAGCGGAGCCACTCCCCCGCGTGGTCGTAGGCGCGGGGCGGCGCCACCGCCCGCCGCCGCACCTCCAGCAGGCTGCGCTCGAGGTCCACGTCGGCGGTGTAGCGGGCGCGCACGACGTGGACGCGACCGGTGACGGTCGTCGCCTGCGGGGTGCCCACCGCCTCGAGGCGGCCCGAGAGCGTGGCGGGCAGGTAGGCGGGGATCGCCACCGGGATCTCGTCCAGCTTCGCCTCCACCCGCAGGCGCGACGGGCGGAACGAGGCGAGCTCCACCTCCCCCTCGAGCCGGGCGCGCCCGCCGTTCACCGCCCCCTCCAGCCCCTCGAACAGCACGCGGTTCTGCGAGAAGGCGAGGTCCCCCCGCAGCCCGGTCAGGGCGAGCGTCACGTCGCGCAGCTCGAACCCGGCGTCCGCCAGGCGCCCAGCCCCGACGAGGACCGGCTCCTCGGCGGTGCCGCCGACGTGCGCCTCGAGGGTGAGCCGCCCCGCCGGGCGGCGCAGCGTCGGCGCGAGCCCGCCGAGCAGGCGCAGGTCGAGGTTCCCGCGCGCCGACACGTCGAGCTGCCCGGACGCGGCGCGCGCGCCCGAGAGGGCGAGCTCGGTGTTCGCGCCGCGCAGCACGAGCCCCTGCACCTCGACACGTCCCCGATCCAGCTCCAGCACCGCGGGCTGGGCCGACTGCACCCGGAAGTCGGCGTACCCGACCTGCACCTCGTCGAGTCGCACGCGCGCGCGGGCGTGCGAGAGGTCCGCGAGCTCGCCCTCCGCGCTCCCCTCCCCCGCGACCCGCGCGCGGAGGCCCGCTGGCGCGCCCTCGGGCAGGAGCCGGGACACGTCGTGCATCGCCAGCCGGGCGCGGGCGCGGAACGGCATGCGCCCGGCCAGCGTGGCCTCCCCCTCGAACGAGACGCCGTCCGCCCCGCCCGTCACGACGAGCCGCTCGCCGTCGAGCGTGCCGCCGACCTGCACGGTGCCGACCCCGACGCCGGCGGCGTGCACCGCGTCGCCGCTCGCGGCGAAGCGCACGCGGGGGTGGTCGACGGAGCCGTCGAGCTTCGCCGTGCCGGCGACGGTGCCCGCCCACTGTCCGCTGGAGAGCTCGAGCGCCTCGAGCGGCACGCCGGAGAAGGTGACGCCGACGTCCCACGGGAACGGCGGCAGCGCGCTCCAGGTCCCGCTCGCGCGGACCACGCCGGTGCCGCGGCGCACCTCCGCGCGGTCGAGCCGCGTCTCGACGCCACGGTGGATGCGCCCCTCCGCGCGGCCCGAGTCGTACCGCCGGCCGTAGATCGTCCCCGCCCCGAGCCGCGCCTCGAACTCGGCGTCCACCGCGTCGGCGGGCCCGTTGGCGGTGCCCGACACCTCGACGTCGCCGTCGACGACGTCGCGCATCCAGCGCGTGCGGGGGAGCCAGTCGCGGACGGCGTCGAGCAGGTCCCGGATCCGACCCTTCGCCTCGAAGCGCGAGGAGACGACGTGCGCCGGGGTGCGCTCGAGATCCACGATCCCCTCGCCCCGCCAGCGGGACACGTTGCGGAGACCCTCGGCGCGGGAGAGGCGGAGCAGGAAGTCGTCGTAGCGGAAGTCCGAGCTGACGTTCCCCAGGTCGACGTCGAGGAACCGGAAGCGGTCCACGCGCGCCCGGCCGGCGACGTGCGGGTTGCCGTAGGGCGCGGCGGCGATGGTCGCCTCGACGCGTGCGAGGCCGGACCACGGGATCTCGGCGACACGGCCGAGGGCGTCCAGGTCCGCCTCGCCGCGCGCCTGCACCGAGAAGCCGCCCGCCTCCGAGAAGTGGACGGCGGCGTCGGCCGCGAGCGTCCCGCGGCCCACCGAAAGCCGCCCGCCGTCGAAGAAGAGCCCCTCGCGGTCGACGCGGACGGCCGACTCGAGCCGGCCCCGCCCGAACGCGACGACCCCGGGATCGCCCTTCGCCTCGCGATACGGACGGGTGAGCGCCCGCAGCTCGCGCAGCTCCGTCGCGAGCTCCCCCGCGAGCGCCGGCGGCCAGAGCGTGCCGGAGACGGCGGCGCGGCCGTCGAGCTTGAGGCTCACCCATGGGTCGCGCACGCCGAGGCGGTCCAGCACCTCCGCGAGCTCCGCGCCGTGGAGCTCCACCTCCGCCACGACGGGCGCTCCGCGCACCAGCCCTACGGTGCCGCGCGCCACCGCCCTCCCCTCGTCGAGCGGGACCTCCAGCCGCTCGACGACGAGCTCGCCCGGCGCGAGCCGGAGGCTCGCCTGACCGTCGCCGGCGCGCTGAGCCCCGATCCGAACGCCGGACCACGCCGCCGTGGCGGTCGCCTGCGGCGCCCGCGCGGCGCCGCGCAGCTGCACGACCACCTCGGCGCTGCCCTCCGCGTCCGCCGTGATCCCCGCGAGCGCGAGCGCGTCCGCGACCCGGCCGTGCGCGGTCGCGGCGAGGTCCAGCGTGGGATCGCAGAGGTCGCGCACCTCCCCGCGCGCCGCGACGCGCACGCCCCCGAGCGCGGCCTCGGCGCCGTGCAGCACGGCGCTCGAGAGATCCAGCGCGACCTCGACGTCCGCGGAGAGCGCCGACACGGCGAGGGCCCGTCCCGGCTCCGAGAGCCGGACCGGCCCGGCGGCGAGCTCGACGCGCGCGCGCCGGAGCGGCGTCCCCAGGGAGCGGAGCGATCGCGCGGGCGGCCTGGAGCGCACGTCGAGCCGGTCGACGACGACGCGGCGGCCCGCCCCGAACGCCACGTCCAGGGAGCCCGCCTCGACGTCCAGGTGGCGTACCTCGAAGCGCGACAGGAGCGCCGGCGGACAGGCGGGCCCGCCCGCGCCGCCGGGCGTCGCCTGGCGGGGAGGGATCACCAGCCGGGGCCGGACGAGGCGCAGCTCGCGGAGGTGGAGCTGGCGGCCGAGCGCCTGGATGGGCGCGAGCCGCGCGGAGAGCGCGTCGGCCGTGAAGAGCGGCGCCTCGGCCGGCCCGAGCCGCACCCCCTCCGCCTCCAGCTCCAGCGCGAGCGGGCGGATCCGGCAGGCGGCGACCGCGAGCTCGAGCCCCGTCGCGCGCTCGACGCGCCCGACCGCGAGCTCGCAGGTGAGCTCCGCCGCCCAGCGCGTGCGCAGGGCCGCGATCGTGCCGCCCACGAGGGCCACGATCAGCGCGAGGAACGCCAGGGCGACGGTGCGCTTCTTCACCTGCCTGGATTCTCCACCGGCGTGCGCGCGCGGCCAAGCGGGCGGCGGCTACTTCAGCGACTCGAGGTAGCGATCGATCTCGGCGAGGTCGAGCCGCGCCGGGGGCTCCGGCGGGCGGGCGTCCGAGGCCGGGAGGTCGATACCGAGATCGCGCGCCACGCGATCGACGAACCCCTCGTCGAGCTCCCGGGCCCGCGCGACGAAGCCCTCGAAGAGCGCGTTGTCGCACAAGGTGTTGATGAGTCGCGGCGTGCCGCGCGTGTAGGCGTGGATGCGCGCGACCGCGCCCGGAGTGAACGGGACGCGCGGCGCCCCCGCCAGCCGGAGCCGATGTCGGACGTACGCCCCGGTGGCCTCCGCGGAGAGGGGCTCGAGCCGGTACTTGAGGGCGACCCGCTGGGCGAGGGGCGGGTCGAGCTTCAGGTTCTGCTCGATCTCCGGCAGGCCGAAGAACACGAACGAGAGGAGCTTCCGCTCCGGGACCTCGAGGTTCAGCAGGCCGCGGAACTCCTCCATGATCTCGCGCGTGGCGAGCATCTGGGCCTCGTCGATGAGGACCACGGCCTTCTTGCCCTGCTCGTAGATCCGGACGAGCCGCTGGTAGAGCTGGGAGAGGAGCGCCAGCTTCTCGTCCGCCGGGCTCTCCACCCCGAGCTGCAGCGCGATGCGCTTCAGGAGCCAGCTCGCGGTGATGCCGGAGTGGATGATGACGAGGAGCGCCGCCTCGTACTCCTCCTCCGGGAGCGCGTCCAGCATGCGGCGCGCGAGCGTCGTCTTGCCGGCGCCGATGTCGCCGACCAGGACCGCCAGCCCCTTCATCCCGGAGACCGCGTGCGTGAGCCGGAGCAGCGCCTGGGCGTGCTGGGCCGACGAGTAGTAGAAGCGCGAGACGGGCGCGTTCGAGAACGGCTCCTGCGACAGCTCGTAGTACTCGAGGTAGTTCACGCAGCGTCCTTGCTACAGGTACCCGATGTTCTTCTTCACGCCGGCGGGCGGCCGCGGGGCCTGCGCCGGCCGCGCGCCGCGGCTCGCGTCCGCCGGCGGCCGGCCCGGTCCGCCCCCGAGCGCGCCGATGCGGGCGCCGACCTCGCGGAACGCCGGATCGAGCTTCGCCACGCGCTGCAGGAACCAGAGCCCGACCTCCGCCTCCCCGACCGCCTCGTGGGCCGCGCCGAGCTCGTACTGGATCGCCTTCGCCGCTTCCTTGGTCAGCGCCTCGGACGCGAGCGCGCGGCGGAAGGCGCGGATCGCCTCGCGAGGCTCCCCCTTCGCCATGCGGCAGAGGCCGACCATCGAGAGGCAGTCGATGGCGCGCCGCTTGTCCGCGCCGCGCAGCGCGACCTCGAACTCCTGGATCGCGTCGTCGAGGAGCGCCATCTCCTTGTAGGCGATGCCGAGGTCGTAGTGCGTCGCGCTGTCCTCGGGGCGGACCGTCTGCTCGACGCCCTTCTTGAACTGCGCGAAGACGTCCTCGACCGAGTACTGGAACTCGTCGTCGACGGTGGGGGGCGCCTCGCCGGCGAGCTCGTCCGCGAGCTCGCGCGCGATGTCGAAGCTCTCGTCCGGTCCCGAGACCTCGAGCGGGCGCGTCTCGCGCGCGCCGGAAGGCGCCGCCGCCGGCGCAGCTCGGCCGGCACGCCGCTCGACCTCTGCGAGGCGCGCCTCGAGCACGGGGTGGCGCGGGTGCGCGGCGAGGAGGGCGTGCAGCGCGTCGCGCGCGTCGTCGAGCAGGCCCTGCTGGAGGAAGAACTCGGTCTCCTCGAGCTCGTCGGAGAGGTCCGGCACGTCCCCGCCGGCGGCGCGAGCGGGAGGCCTGGCCGCCGGGGGCGGCGGCGGCGCGACGGGCGCGGGAGTCCACGCCGGGGCCGCCGCCTGCGCCGGCGCGGGCCTCCCGGCGGGCGACCTCGACGCGCCGTCCCGGCGCGGGGCCGACGCGGCCGGTGCGGGGGCGCGGGCCCGCGGAGGCTCCTCCTCGACGATCTCCTCCGAGGCCGCGGAGGCGAGCGCCGCGGCCTCGGCGAGCGCGTCGCCCGCCGCGTCCAGCTCGCTCTCGGCGACCTCGATCTCGACGCCGGCGTGCTCCTCGCGCGCCGGCGCGGGCCCCACCGGCTCGTCCTCGACGACGTCGTCGCCCTCGTGGCCGGCGGCGGCCAGCGCGAGCGCGTCGTCCTCGACCGGATCCGCCTCGACGAGCTCCTCGGCCTCGAGGGGCACCAGCTCCACCTCGTCGGCGCCTCCGCCCGCCGCCGCGGCGAGGCTCGCGAGCTCGGGGTGCCCGGGCGAGAGCTGGCCGAGACGGGTCACCGCCTCGCGGGCACGCTCCTCCTGGCCGCGCGCGAGGAGCGAGCGCGCCGCGCGGACGCCCGCCGCGGCGGCGTCGGAGGCACGCCCCGCGGCGTCGTGGACGTCGCGGATGCGCTCATACGCCTCCGGGCAGTCGGGATCGATCGCGAGCACCTTGCGCAGGTGATCGAGCGCCTTGTCGTGCAGCCCGTACTTCACGTAGACGTCGGTCTCGGTGAGGAGCTTCGGGATGCCGGCCGGGCCTCCCGCGGGCGGGGGCGCCACGCCCGCCGGGGCGGGCGGCGGCGCCACGACGGCCGGCGAGACGCGCGCTCCCGGGGGAGGGCCTTGCGGCACGCGGCCGGGGACCGGCGGCGGGTCGAAGGCCGGACCGAACGCGAGCGGCGTCGCCGCCGGGTGCGCGGGCGGCGGCGGGTGGGCGGGGGCCGGCGAGCGCGCCCACCCCGCGCCGAGCGCCGCCGCGGCGTCCGCGTCGTCGGGCGCGAGCTCCTGGACCTTGCGCCACGCGGCGCGCGCGTCGCCGGCGCGGCCCCGCTCCTCGTGGAGGCGCGCGAGCTCCTTCCAGACGGAGAGCGTCTTCGCGGTCTGGCCGAGGTCGCGGAACGCCTGCGCGAGGAGCTGCAGCGTCTCGACGTCCTTCGGGTCGACCTTGAAGCAGAGCTGGAGCTTCGCGAGCGCCCGCTTCGTGTCGCCCTTCCCCAGGTAGACGTGGGCGAGCTCGCGGGTGAGCGCGTGATCGTCCGGCGTGAGCACCGCGATCCGCTCCGCGACCCTGAGGTACTCGTCGGCGCGGCCGTTCCGCTTCAGGTAGTCGGCCGCGCGGCGGAAGCACTCGAGCGCCGACGCCGGGTGGCCGGCCCGCGCCTGCATCTCGCCGAGCTTGATCGAGGAGGCGATGTTCTCCGGGTCGAGGTCCACCATGCGCCGGAGGATCTCGGTGAGCCGGCCCAGGTCGCCGGCCTTCTCGTGCGCGGCCGCCACGGTCTGGAGCTGCGCCATGGCGTCGCTCATCAGGCCCAGCTGCTGGTACAGGGCCGCGAGCCGCTCGTTGGCCCGGACGTCGTCCGGGTCGAGCTTCACGATCTGCTTGTAGACGGCGACGGACTTGAGGAAGAAGCCCTGCTCGGCGTAGGTCTCGGCGACCTTCTGGAAGGCGGCCGCGGCGGCCTTGTCGTCGCCTTTCTTCTGGTGAAGCTCGCCGATCTTGAGGAGGATGCGGACGTCCTTGGCGTCCTCCGCCAGGATCTTCTCGTAGGCCTTGATCGCCTTGTCGTACGCCCCCTTCTGAACGAGCTTCGTCGCCTCGGCGATGATCTTGTTCTTGTCGACAGCCATCGGGCCGAGGCATCTCGCTGCGCTGGGGGGGCCCTCGGACGAGTGCGCGGCGGCGCACCAGCGCCGGCGTCGAAGGGCCCAGGGGCGGCGTCGAGCGTAATGGAAGGCCGGGGGGCGGTCAAGGAGCCACCCCCGCGAACCCACATAGGAATTCGGGAATCTGCGCAGCCCCGGCGCGCCCGCGCGGGCGCGCACGGCGCCGCTCTCGGCTAGCCGCCCGCGGCCGCCTTCGGCATCTCGGGAGGCGCCGGCGGGTTCAGGATCTGATCGACGATGCGCGTGTCGTACTGACCGCCGGCGAAGCCCGGGTGCGCCAGGACCCGCTTGTGGAAGGCGATGTTGGTCTTGATGCCCTCGATGACGTACTCGTGCAGCGCCCGCGCGGCGCGCTGCATCGCCACCTCGCGGTTCGCGCCGGTGATGACCAGCTTCGCCACGAGCGAGTCGTAGTAGGGCTGCACCTTGTACTGCTCGTACGCCATGGTGTCGACGCGCACCCCGTAGCCGCCGGGCTGGTGGTAGCCGGTGATCTTGCCGGGCGACGGCGCGAAGGTGACGGGGTCCTCCGCGTTCACGCGGAACTCGATGGCGTGGCCCCGCGGGAAGACCGACTCCTGCGTGCGCTCGAGCGGCTCGCCCGCGGCGAGCCGGATCTGCTCGCGCAGGAGGTCGAGCCCGTAGACCTGCTCGGTCACCGGGTGCTCCACCTGGATGCGCGTGTTCATCTCCATGAAGTAGTAGCGGCCCTTCTCGTCCATGAGGAACTCGATGGTCCCCACGTTGTTGTAGCCGATGTTCCTCATGGCCGAGAGCGCCACCTCGCCCATCTCGCGCCGGAGCTCGGGAGTGACGGCGGGTGAAGGCGACTCCTCGATCAGCTTCTGGTGGCGCCGCTGCACCGAGCACTCGCGCTCGCCCAGGTGGATCACCCGGCCGTGCTCGTCGGCCACGATCTGCAGCTCGATGTGGCGCGGCATCTCGACGTAGCGCTCGAGGTACATCGAGCCGTCGCCGAAGGCCGACAGCGCCTCGTTGCTGGCGGTCTCGAAGAGCTGGCGGATCTGGCCGCGCTCGCGGCAGATCTTCATGCCGCGCCCGCCGCCGCCCGCCGCCGCCTTGAGGATGACCGGGTAGCCGACCTCCTCCGCGATCCGCTCGGCCTCCTCCGCGTCCCTGAGCTTGCCGCGGGCGCCGGGCAGGAGCGGCAGGCCCGCCTTCTCGGCCGCCTCGCGCGCGGCGACCTTGTTCCCCATGAGCCGGATCATCTCCGGGCGCGGCCCGATGAACTTGAGGTTCATCGTGGTGACCATCTCCGCGAACTCGGCGTTCTCGGAGAGGAACCCGTACCCTGGGTGGATGGCGTCGGCGCCGGTGACGTCGGCGGCCGAGAGGAGCGCGCGGACGTTGAGGTAGCTGTCCCGGGACTGGGGCGGCCCGATGCAGATGGCCTCGTCGGCGAAGCGGACGTGGAGCGACTCGGCGTCCGCGGTCGAGTGGACCGCGACGGTGGAGACGCCGAGCTCACGGCAGGCGCGGATCACCCGGAGGGCGATCTCGCCCCGGTTCGCGACGAGGACCTTCTTGAACATTCGGGGCTCCGGCGGGGGTTAGCCCGGGACGACGCGGAACAGCTGCTCGCCGAACTCCACCGGCGTGGCGTTCTGGACGAAGATCTCGGCGACGGTCCCGTCGACCTCCGACTCGATCTCGTTCATGAGCTTCATCGCCTCGACGATGCAGAGCGTCTGGCCCTTCTTGACCTTCTGGCCGACCTCCACGAACGGCGGGGAGTCGGGGGAGGGCGCGCGGTAGAACGTGCCGACGAAGGGCGAGCTCACGATGGTGCCCGGCTTGTCGCTCTTCGCCTCCGGCTTCGCGCCCGCAGGCGCCAAGGCGGCGGCCGGGGCCGGGACGGGGGCGGCCACCGGGGCGGCGTGGAGGGCCGGCGCGGGGTGAGCCGCGGCCGGCGCCGGCGCGGCGACGGCGCCGCGGCGGATGACGACCTTCTCGACCCCGCGCTGCCACGCGATGTGCGTGACGTCGCTCTTCTCGACGAGCGCCACGAGCTTCTTCACGTCCTCCATCGAGAAGCCCTGCCCCGCGGCGGTGTCGGAGGTGCGGGCGGGCTCCTGCGCTACGTGGGGCTGCTGCTTCAGCGGGCGGGTCGCCATCGGGGGATCTCCTTCGTTGCGGGGAGGTGCGGCGGGCTAGCCGGCGACGCGGGTCAGGTACTCGCCGGTGCGGGTGTCGATGCGGAGGATCTCGCCCTCGTTGATGAAGAGCGGCACGTTCACGACGTAGCCGGTCTCGAGGGTCGCGGGCTTCGTGGCGCCGGACACCGTGTCGCCGCGGATGCCCGGGTCGCACTTCACCACCTTGAGGTCCATCGCGTTCGGCAGCGTGACGCCGATCGCCTTCCCGTTGAAGAACAGGATGTGCGTGGTGGTGTTGTCCTTGATGAAGTTCCTGGCCTCGCCCATCTGCTCCTCGGTGAGGAACGTCTGGTCGTAGGTCTTGTTGTCCATGAAGTTGAAGTGGTCGCCCTCGCGATAGAGGAACTGCATCTCCTTCTCGTCGATGTCGGGCTTGCCCACCACGTCGCCGGACTTGAACGTCTTCTCGATCGTGCGCCCGGTGATGAGGTTCTTGATGCGCGTCCGCACGAACGCCGAGCCCTTCCCCGGCTTCACGTGCTGGAACTCGATGATCTCCCACGGCTCCCGATCGATCTCGATCTTGAGGCCGCGGCGGAACGCCGAGGTGTCGAGCGTCTCTGCCATTGCTGTGTCGCTCCTTCGAAGGTCTGGGTGAGAGTGATCCGCCCGCCGCGCTGCGGCAGCGGCGGCTGCCTGTCCCGACGGTCGGCCGCCCGTCCCTAGAGCTCTTCCTCGAGCTTCGGCGCGGTGACGCGGAGCAGGTAGCGCGCCTTCCCGAGGTTCCCCCCGGGCGTCAGCGCGACCACCATGAAGTACTCCGGCGAGACCTGCCGGGCCACGGCGAGCAGCTTGTCGGTCGCGATCGCCACCTCGGCCACGCCGCCCGCCTCGTGCGCCTCGGCCGCCTCGCGCGCGCTGCGCAGGACGCCCGAGTACTCGACGAGGAGCGAGCGCACGTCCGCGACGTCGCCCTCGCCGGTGAGGTGCGTGTCGATCTCGATCCCGTCCATGCCCATGAGCGAGCACGCGACGGCTCCGTCGACGCTCCGGCAGACCTGCTCGAGATGGGCGCGGAAGCTCATGTGCGGTGGCTCCGCCGGCCAAAAACCTCCGTCATTACGAGCACGGACGCGCGGAGCGGGCTCGTACTTAGCCCGCCCGCGCGTGCAACGTCAAGCGTTCGGCCGGAACGCGGCGCGTCAAGGCGTCGTGGGGGTGGTCGTCGTGGTGTCCGGCGCCTCGCACTCGAAGCCGAGCGGAACCTGCCCGACGCTCCCGCCGCAGGTGCCCTTCAGCAACTCGCCCGTGGGGCACACCGGCGGCGGGACGGCTCCGACGATGAGCGGCGTCTCGTAGGCGGCGGTCTCGAACTCCGACTGGTCCGCGTAATGCCCCTTCAGCCGCAGCTTCGCCACGACCTGTCCGGCGGCCGCCGGGCGCTGCAGGAGGAGCCCGACGATGGTGCTGCCACCCGCAGGGACCATGGCCTGCGTCTGGCCCACGACGTCCCCGATCGTCGCGGGGCCTTCCCACTCGACCTCGTACTCCGTCACGTAGGCGTCGTTGGTGTTGAGGCGGCCGGCCGACAGGTCCTCGTTGTTCGGCAGCTGGTTGTTGACCTGGAGGAAGACGGACATGGACGCGAGCCCCGGGTCCATCATGAGCGGCCCCATGTGCACCGTCTCGCAGGCGTCGTCGAAGACGCACTCGGTCGCGCTGTCCGGCGGGGAGCAGATCGCGAACGGCTGGAGGGAGGCGCCGTTGTCCGCGCAGGCGAGCGCGACGCTGGCGAGGGCGAGGGTCGCGAGTCTCGTCTTCATGGCAGCTCCTAGTTCCCCGCGGCGACGGCGGTCGCCGCCCGGTTCAGGATGCGGGGGGTGATGAAGATGAGCAGCTCGGTGTGGTCGTCCTGCTCGCTCATGTTCCGGAAGAAGTAGCCGAGCAGCGGGAGCTTGCCGAGGAACGGCACCTCGCTCGTCCGGTTCGCGGTCTGGCGGGTGTAGATGCCGCCGATGACGGTGGTCTCGCCGTCCTTCACGAGCACCTCCGTCTCCGCCTCCCGCTTCGAGATCGAGGGCTGGCCGTTCGCCCCGGTGAGCTGCGGATTCGGCTGGTTGTTCGTGGCCTTGATCTTGAGGAGGATCGAGCCGTCCGCGGAGACGTGCGGCGTCACCTTGAGCTCCAGCTTCGCCTCGATGAACGTCGTGTTCACGCCCGAGGCGGACACCTGCGAGAAGGGGATCGAGATGCCCTGCCCGATGGTGGCCTCGCGGTTGTCGATGGTGGCGATCTTCGGCGCGGAGATGGTCTTCACGACGCCGTTGTTCTCCAGGGCGGAGAGGCGGAGGTTCAGGTTGAAGGCGCCGCCGGCCGAGCCGAAGACGAGGCCGAGCGCGCCGCCCTGGCCGTCGCCGACCGGCGCGGGGAGCGACACGGCGTAGTTGGGGTTCGCGGCCGTGCCGAAGCTGTTGCCGGGGCCCGCGCCGCCTGCCGCGGCCACGTTGTTCGGGAACGCGACGCCGGTCGGGTTGCCGGTGGCCTGGGTGAAGGAGGCGTTGCCGCCCCACTGCACGCCGAGCGCCTTGTTGAAGTTCGACGACGCCTCGACGATGCGGCTCTCGATGAGCACCTGCGGGATCTCGGTGTCGAGGTTCCGCACGAGCCCCTCGGCGCGGACCAGCGCCTCCTGGACGTCCTTCACGATGAGGACGTTCGTGCGCTCGTCGGTGGAGACGGAGCCCCGCTCGCTGAGCACGTCCTTCACCCGCCCGGAGACGTCGCCGGCGCGCGCGAAGTTCACCGGGATGATCCGGACCTTGAGCGGCATGAGCGGGATGCGGGCCTTCTCCGCCTCGGCGCGCGCCTGCTGCTCCTTGGCGATGGCCTCGAACCTGGCGATGCGGATGACGTTCCCCATCTCCTCCTTGCCGAGCCCCTTCGACTTGAGGACGAGGTCGAGGGCCTGATCCCAGGGGACGTTCCGCAGGGCGACGGTCACCTTCCCGGTCACGTCGTCGGCGACGACGATGTTCTTCTTGGAGACGTCCGCGATGAGGCGCAGCAGGTTGCGGATGTCGATGTCGTGGAAGTCGAGCGTGATGCGGCGGCCGCTGTAGCCGCGCGCCTGGGGCGCGCCGGAGAGCGCGTAGGCCGGGGCCTCGGCCGCGAAGCCGGCGGCCTGCGCCTCGGCGGCGCGCGCCTCGGGGGCCGGCGCGGGCGCTGCCGCGGGAGCGTCCTTCCCGGTGGACGCGAACGTCCAGGCGAGGCCGTCCTTCGTCTCCACGACCTCGTCCTTCGCCGCGCCGCGGAGCGTCGCGACCACCTTCACCTGGCCGGTGGCCGGCTGGTTGAAGGAGGAGACCATGAGCACCGGCCCCTGGAACGCGCTCGTGTCGAGCGAGCGCTCGAGCTTCTTCGGGATCTCCGCGCCCTCCAGCGAGAGGACGACGGTGTGCGCATCGGGCCGGGACAGGGTGTACCGCGCCTTCCCCGCGATCTCGATGCGCGCGGCCTTGCCCTGCTGGCCGAAGCGCACGTCGGCGATGCGGGCGCGGGAGGGGGAGGCCTTCTTCGCGGTCGCGGTCGCGGTCGGGGTCGCGGTCGAGGTCGCGGTCGGGATCGCGGCAACGCGCGCTTCAGGCGAGACGATCGCGACGCCTCCCGCAACGCGCTTCACCTCGTAGGCCGGGAGCTCGCCGGCCGCGTCGAGGACGACGCGGATCTTCCCGGCGTCCTTCCCGAAGCGGGCCCGCGTGAAGGCGCCGGAGACCTTCACGGCGCTGCGCGGCGCGCGGGTGACGCCGTGCAGGTCGATCGCGAGCCGCGGCGGGTTGCGCAGCTCGAGGATCTCGAGCCGCCCGGGCTCGCCGTCGGTGGCGAGCACGAGCCCTTCCTTGCCGGAGCGGACCGCGCGCAGCGTCCGCGCGGTGCCGGCGCCGCCGTCGTCCACGCGGCGCGAGACGACGTGAGCGTCGGCCGAGGGCGTGCGAACCGAGCTCGCTCGCCCTTCGACGGGCTCAGGGCGAGCGGATTCCGGCGCCGCCCGCTCGTGGTGAGCCTGTCGAACCACGAGCGGACTCGGGGTATCCGTCGAGGTCACGGCCGCGGCCGGCTTCGCCCCCTCGGGGAGAACCCTCACCACCACGGCGTCGCCGCGGGGAGCGATCTCGTACGGCCGCGCGGCGTCGAGGGCGACGATCACCCGGCCCACGCTGCTCCGCTCGTCCTGGTACTGGGCCGTCGTGATCTCCGCGATGCCCCCCTTCTTCACGGCGAGGGGGGTCGCGAGCTTCGACACGTCGGCGCCGGCGAGGTCGATGACGAGCCGCGGCGGGTCCTGGAGCTTGAAGACGGTGTACGACGGCGGGCGGGATCCCTGGATGGCGACCTCGACCGCGCCGTCGCGCTCCGCGACGTCGAGGGCGCGGATCGCGTTCGCCTCGGCGGCGCGCGCCGGGACCACGAGGGCGCCCCAGAGGACGACTGCGAGGCGCAGGATGGGGATTTTCATGGGCGCTACTCCTCGAGGTTCAACGCGGCCTCGCGCGGGAGGCGGATGACGGTCTGGGTCCTGTCGCGGGTGCCGTCGGCGCGGACCACCCACTCGGCGACGACCACCTCGCCGGAGCGGACCGCGGCCACGGTCCCGCCGTTCTTCCCGATGCAGGCCCCGCGGCGCAGGGAGTAGCCGACGCCGTTCGGCGCCTGCACCATCGCGACGGGGTTCTCGAGCCCGGTCACGACCGCGACGAGCTGGAGCTGCTCGAGCTCGAACTTGCCGAGCGGGGTGGCGCAGCGGGTGGCGAGCTCGCTGCCCTGCTTCGACAGCTCGGAGAGATAGCTCCGGAACGGATCGCGCTTCCCTACCGAGGAGTACGACGGCTCGGGAGGCTTCTCGGGTGCCTTGGTTGCCTGAGCGGCGGGCGCCTGCTGCGGCGCGGCCGCGGGGGCGAGCCCGCCGGGCCGCGCCGCGCGCTGTGCGGCGGGCGCGGGAGATTCCCCGCACGCAGCCAGGAGCACGGCGGCCAAGACCGGGATTGCGCTTCGTCGCGCGCTCATCGCTTCGCTCCTGAAGGCTTCGCCGCCACGGGTGCCGCGGGCTCGACGAACATGAAGGCGGTGGCGAGGAACTTCGCGTTCAGGACCATCTTCCCGCTCACGTCCTTGGGCGAGTCCAGGACGATGTCATTGACGTTCACGATGCGGCGCATGCGACCCAGCGAGTCGAAGAAGGTCGCGATCTCGTGGAAGTTCCCGGTCACCGACATCGGGATGGGCAGGCGAGCGTAGAACTTCTCGTTCACGGGCGACCTCGGCTCGATGGTCCCGATCTCGAGGCCCGCCTTCTTCGCCCGGTCCTGGAAGAGCTGGAGGAGCTCGTCCACCTTCTTCTCCTCCGGAAGCTCGGCGAGCGCCTCGCGGAGCTGCTGCTCTAGGAGCTCCTTCTCGCGCCGGAACTGGTTCAGGTTGTTCGCGATGGCCGTCTTCTCCGTGAACTCCTTGTCGAGCTTCGCCAGGTCTCGCTCTGCCCGGACGATGCGCTCGTTCACCTCGGAGATCGACGGCCCGAGGCGCATGGAGATCACGAAGTAGTTCAGCACGGACAGCAGGAGCACCGCGACCGCCACCGCGGCGATCTTCGCCCCGACCGGCGCCTTCGCGACGCGCTCGATGAGCTGGTCCATGGAGTACTACCCCTTCTTTCCGGCCGCGGGGCCGGAGGCGGGCTTGGCGGCATACGCGACGGTCGCCGTGAGCGTGAAGTCCACGGTCCGGAATCCACCATCGGTCTTCGAGGCGGTCTTCTTCAGCTCGACGTTGCGGAACTGCGTGGATCCGCCGAGGGCCGTCATGAGCTCCGAGACGTCGTCGATCGTCGAGGCGGTCCCGTCGATCGTGACCGCCCCGCCCTTCTCCTCCAGCTTCCGCAGCCAGAGCCGCTTCGGGGTGAGCGTGGCGAGCTCGTCGAGCATCTTCACCGGTCCGGTGCGCGCGGTCTTCAGCTGCGCGAGCACCTCGAGCTTCTCCCTGAGCTGTGCCTGTTGCTCCTTGATGTTCTTCACCTCGCCGATGATGCGATCGAGCTGGGCGATCTCGTCCTTGGTCCGCTTCACCGCCGCCTGCTTCGTGGCGAGCGCGTCGGCGCGAGAGGCGGCCCACAGGTAGTTCACGACGACGCCGAGCACCAGCACGAGCGCGAAGAGGATCAGCTGCTGCTTGCCGGCCTCCTTCTTCTTGGAGACGCGGACCGGGAGGAGGTTGATGCGGACCATGGCTACTTGTCCCCCGCGCTGCGCAGCGCGAGCCCGACGCCGACCGCCGCGGACGGCGCCGCGGCGAGGAGGACGGCGGGATCGAACCTGCGGTTGTCCACGTCCACGTTCTTGAAGGGGTTCAAGAGCTCGACCCGCACGCCCGCCCGCGCCTCGAGCACCTTCTGGAGGGCGGGGATGCGGGCGGTGCCGCCGGAGACGTAGACGCGCCCGATGCGCGCGTCGCCGGAGGTGGACGCGAAGAAGTCGAGCGAGCGCTGGATCTCGCCGCCCATTTGCTCGGCGACGGCCTGGATGACCCGCTCGACCTCCTGCGGGACGACGGCGTCGGTCTCGCCCTGGCCGCCGATCTTGAGGGCCTCCGCCTCCTCGTAGGAGATGTTGAGCTGCTTCTGGATCTCCTCGGTGAAGGCGTTGCCGCCCATGGTGATGTCGCGGGTGAAGCTCGTCGCGCCGCCGGAGAGGATGTTGATGTTGGAGACCGCCGCCCCGACGTTGATGAGCACCACCGTCTGGCCGTCGGGGTCGTAGTTGGCCTCGAAGGCGTTCTGGACGGCGAACGCGTCCACGTCGACCACGGTGGCGGTGAGCCCCGCCTCCGCGCAGACCGACGTGTAGTCGTTGATCATGTCCTTCTTGGCGGCGACGAGCAGGACGTCCATCTGCCCGGCGGCGTTCGCCTCGGGCGAGAGGATCTGCGTGTCGATGTTCACGTCCTTGACGTCGAAGGGGATGTACTGCTCCGCCTCCCACTGGATCGACTCGTCGAGCTCCTCCTGCGTCATCCGCGGCATGGAGATCTTCTTGATGATGACGGAGTGACCGCCGATGCCGATGGCGACGTCCTTCGCCTTCACCTTGTGCTCGGCCACGAGGTCCTGGATCGCCGACACGATCGCGCCGGAGTTCATGAGCGCACCGTCGACGATCGCCTCCGGCGGCAGGGGCGCCGTCCCGAACGCCTGCAGCGCGTACCCGCCCTTCTTCTCCTTCAGCTGGACGAGCTTGACGCCGGACGAGCCGATGTCGAGGCCGACGGCGAGCTTCTTCTTCGCCATGGCGGTTCCCTTCAGGCGACGGCCGGGCGGCGCCCGGCCCGAGGTGGACGGTGGCTCACGCGCGCCCCCCGCGGCCGCGCGCGAACACCTTGAAGCGATCGGACGGCGTGAGGCCGAGGGCGAGGATGATCTTGCGCTGCGTGTCCATGCGGCAGTCGAGGCCGCTCTCGACGCGCGCGACGGTGAGCGGCGACACCCCGGCCTTGCGCGCGAGCTCGGCCTTGGTGAGGAGCTGCTCCTCCCGCAGCCGCTGCACGTTGTTCGAGGCGCGCCGGGTCGCGTCGGTCCGCTGTCTGGACGGTCGAGCAGGCATGCGAGCGCACGCTAAGCCAAGCCCGATGAAGGGATCAAGAAAGCGACCTGTGCGCGAGTCGGCAGGTGTGGGGAAAGGATGCGTCGCGGAGATCGAGTGATATCTAATTGATAGGTTTCACTCTAGGTCCTGGGCGAGAGCTTGACGGAGGATGACCTCGCCGGCGCCCCCGTTCCCCGGCTCGTGGTTCGACAGGCTCACCACGAGCGGTCGACGCTACCCCAGCCCGTAGTCCCTGATCTTGTAGAGCAGCGCCCGGTAGGAGAGCTCGAGCAGCTCGGCCGCCCGGGTGCGGTTGCCGCCGGTCCGCTCCAGCGCCGCGCGGATCAGCTGCTCCTCCACGGCGCGGGTGGCCTTCTTGACGGAGAGCGAGTCGTCCGGCAGCGCCGGCGCCGGAGCGCGAGGCGGCGCGCCGCGGACCGCGTCGGGCAGGTCCTCCTCCCCGATCACCGGCCCATCGGCGAGGACCACCGCGCGCTCGACCACGTGCTCGAGCTCGCGGACGTTCCCGGGCCAGCGGTGCGTGCGGAGCGCCTCCTCCGCCTCGGGCGAGAACGACATCGGGGGCAGCTCGGGGCGCAGGCGCGAGAAGCGCGCGAGGAAGTGGCCGGCCAGCGGGGAGATGTCCTCGGCGCGCTCGCGGAGCGGCGGGAGGCGCACGCCGATCACGTTGAGGCGCCAGTAGAGGTCCTCGCGGAACCGCCCCTCGGCGACCGCGCGCCCGAGCTCGCGCGCGGTCGCCGCCACGACGCGCACGTCCACCTTGCGCGCCCGGGTGTCGCCCACGGGCCGGACCTCCTCCTCCTGGAGGAAGCGGAGGAGCTTCACCTGGAGGTGGAGCGGGAGCTCGCCGATCTCGTCGAGGAACAGCGTCCCGCCGTCCGCCTCGGCCGCGAGCCCCTTCTTGTTTCGGCTGGCGTCGGTGAACGCCCCCTTGACGTGGCCGAACAGCTCGGACTCGAGCAGCTCGCCCGGGATCGCGCCGCAGTTCACGGCCACGAACGGCATGGCCGCGCGCGGGGAGCGCTCGTGGAGGGCCCGCGCGACGAGCTCCTTCCCCGTCCCGGACTCCCCCTCCAGCAGCACCGTCGTCTTCTGCGGCGCGATCTTCGCGATCTGGCGGAGCACGGCCTGCATCCCGTCGGACGCGCCGACGATCGCCTCGGGCCGGTACTCGGCCGCGAGCTCGGTGCGGAGCCGGCGGTTCTCGCGCGCGAGGCGCTCGCGCTCCTCCGCCTTGCGGAGGACCAGCACCACCTCGTCCGGCTTGAACGGCTTCGAGAGGAAGTCGTACGCGCCCGCCTTCATCGCCTCGAGCGCGGCGTCGTGCGCCCCGTACGCCGACATGACGATCACCGTCAGCTCCGGCTGCAGCCGCTGGATCTCGCGGAGCAGCGCGAGCCCGTCCATCCCCGGCATCCGGACGTCGGTGAGGACGAGGTCGTACTCGCGCGCGGCGAGCTCGCGGAGCGCGTCGGAGGCGCTCGCCACGGCGCGGACCTCCCGGCCGTGATCCGTCAGGATCACGGAGAGGAGGTGGCGCATGGAGGTCTCGTCGTCGACGACGAGCACGCTGCGAAACGTCACGGGGCGCACCTTATCACGCGTCCACCACCCTGCCCGGCCACGCGCCCGTCAGGCCTCCGCGGGCTCTCCGGCCTTCACGAGCCGGACGACGACCCGCGCGCCTCCGCCCGGCGCGTTCTCGGCGCGGATGTCGCCGCCCAGCGCCTCCACGATGCTCCGGCAGATCGCGAGGCCGAGGCCGGTCCCCTGCCCCGCCCCCTTGGTCGTGAAGAACGGCTCGAAGACGCGCGAGAGGTCCGCCGTGTCGAATCCCGGGCCGGCGTCCTCCACCGCGAGCTCGACGAAGCCGCCCGCCGCGCGCGCCCTCACCCGCGCCGCGCCCGCGCCCCCCATCGCATCACCCGCGTTGAGCAGCAGGTTGAGGAGCACCTGCGCGAGCCGCTGCTCGTCCGCGAGGGCCCGCGGCAGCGCCGCCGGGAGGTCCTCGGTCACCTCGACGGCACGGAACCGGGGCTGCGCGCGCGCGAGCCGGAGCGCCGCCTCGAGCGGCCCTCGCACGTCGATCGGGCGCACCACCGGCGCGCTCGGGCGCGCGAGATCGAGCAGGTCCCGCACGATCCGGTCGATCCGCGCCGTCTCCGCCGCGATCCGCTCCGCGAACTCCGCGGCCTGCGCGAGCGCGGGCGGGCTGCCGTCGCGCAGCCGCGAGCGCGCCAGCTCCGCGTAGCCGGTGATGGCGCCGAGCGGGTTGCCCACCTCGTGGGCGATGCCGGAGGCGAGCTGGCCCGCGGTGGCGAGCCGCTCGGCGCGGACGAGCGACTCGCGCGCCTCGAGGAGCGCGCCGTTCGCCCGCTCGAGCTCGCTCACCTTCTCCGCCAGCCGGCTCCGCTCCTCCGAGAGCGCGCCCGCGAGCCGCTCGAAGGCCACCGCGGCTCCCGCCGCGCCGCGCCTCTCCGTGGCGGCGTCGCCGGGCGGGGCGAGCAAGGGCAGCGCGTCGGCGCGGGCGCCTGCTCCCAGGCGCTCCGCGGCGGAGACGATCCGATCCACCGGACGCGCCACCGCCCGGAAGAGCAGCGCCGCCCCGAGCGCCACGCCCGCGGCGCCGCCCACGAGGACGACGACGGCGAGCGCGCGCGGAGAGAGCCCGCCGCGGGCGGCGAGCGGGAGGCCGATCGCGAGCGTCACCGCGGCGGCGCCCGCGCCGGCGGCGGCGAGATCGAGCAGGAGGACGGTCCGGACCCCGCGGCCCACGGCTCACCGGAACGCGCCGAGCGCGGGGAACGCGCGGGCGAGCAGGTCGGCGCCGTAGAGCCACTCGACGGCGCCGAGCGCGAGGAACGGTCCGAACGGGACCGCGTTCCTGGGGGGGACCCAGTCCTCGTCGGCGGCGCTCTCGTCCGCCGCGGGAGCCTCGTTCGCCCGCCGCTCTCCCGTCTCGGCCTTCCCGAGCAGCACCAGCGCGATCCCCACCACGCTGCCCTGGATCGAGGCGAGCAGCACCACGGGCAGCAGCGCGCCGAGCCCGAGCCACGCGCCGAGGCCGCCGAGGAGCCAGACGTCTCCGAACCCGAGCGCCTCCTTCTTGAGGACCTTCTCTCCCCCCCACGAGAGCGCCGCGAACACGCCCCAGCCCACCGCGGCGCCCCAGAGCGACGAGGGGAACGTCGAGGCCGCGCTCCAGCCGAGCAGCGAGGCGAGGAGGCCCGCCGCCAGCAAGGGCCAGGTGATCACGTGCGGGAGGAGCCAGGTGTCGAGATCGATGAAGGCGAGCGCCACGAGCGTCGCGACGAAGGCCAGCTCCGCGCCCGCCTCGCCGGAGAGACCGTGCCGGCGCCACGCCAGGTACCCGGCGGCCGCCCCGAGCAGCTCGACGAGCGGGTAGCGGATCGAGATGGGCAGCGCGCAGCGGCGGCAGCGGCCGCGCAGCAGGAGCCACGAGACCACGGGGAGGTTGTCGTACCAGGCGATCGGCTTCTCGCAGCGAGGGCAGCGCGACCCCGGCCTCACGATCGAGAGGCCCGCCGGGACGCGCGCGATCACCACGTTGAGGAAGCTGCCGACGACGGCGCCCAGGACCGTGAACCACGCCGCGGCGAACGCGGCCGGGACGCTCGGGTCGGGCGCCATGGGCTACGAAGCCTTGCGCGTCGGCGCAGGGGCCGGCGCTCCCTGCGTCTCCGCGAGCCGACGCACGAAGAAGTCCTCGAGCGTGTCGCGGTGCGGCGTGAGGGAGAGCACCCGCCCGCCGGCGCGGACGATGGCGGCCACGGCGGCGTCGGCGTGCCCCTCGTCGTCGAACGCGACGGTGACCCGCTCGGCGTCGGCGCGCACGATCCGCCCCGCGGCCAGGGCGGGCGCGGCGGCGGGCGGCACGACCGCGCTCAGCTCGACGGAGCGGACGTTCGCCGAGAGGAGGTCGTCGATCCGGCCGACGTCCCGGAGCTTGCCCCCGAGGATCACGCCCACGCGGTCGCAGAGCGTCTCCACGTCGGGGAGGATGTGCGTCGAGAAGAAGACGGTCTTGCCGCGCCGCTTCAGCTCGAGGATGAGGTCGCGGACCTCCTTGCGGCCCACGGGGTCGAGCCCGCTCATGGGCTCGTCGAGCACGACGAAGGCGGGGTCGCCCACGAGCGCCTGCGCGATGCCGAGCCGCTGCTGCATGCCCTTCGAGTACTTGCGGAGCTGGCGGTCCGCCGCGGCCTCGAGCCCGACCATCCCGAGCAGCTCCTCGCAGCGCTTCCCCCGCTCCCGGCGCGGCACGCCGGCGAGGGTGGCGAAGAACCGGAGCGCCTGCATCCCGGTGAGGAACTCGTGGTACGAGGGGTTCTCGGGCAGGTAGCCGATGCGCGCCTTCGACGCCTCCGAGGGGATGGGCGTGTCGAAGATGAAGGCTCGGCCGCGCGTGGGGAAGATGAGCCCCATCAGCATCTTGATGGTGGTGGTCTTGCCCGCGCCGTTCGGGCCGACGAACCCGAAGATCTCCCCCTCCTGGACCGAGAAGGTGAGGTCGTCGACGGCCGTGACGCGCTTGCCGGGGCGGAGCTCGAAGACCTTCGTGAGCCCCTCGGTTCGGAGGATCATGTCGAGCGCATGATCCGGGCGTCGCCGGGCGCTGTCAAAGGCACGGCGCCTCCCGGACCCGTGGCACACACCCGCCCGCACCGCCGCACGCAGCGCTGACGAAATCCGTCAGTCGGGCTCACCCGGACCGCCCAGGATCGTCAACGCGCGCGGCGGCGCCAGCCCGCGGTTCCGGCCGGTTACGCGACGCGGCTCGCTGGCATGGGTCCTGCTTCGTGCCGGCCCAAGACAACGGGCCAGGGATCAGCACGAGCCCGAAGACGGTGGCGCCACGGTGGTCCCCCCGCGTACGCCACACCACGGAGGCATCATGAAGAAGACGTCCAAGGGCTTCACGCTCATCGAGCTCATGATCGTGGTCGCGATCATCGGCATCCTCGCCGCCATCGCCATCCCGAACTTCATGCGGTACCAGCTCCGCGCCAAGGTCAGCGAGCTGAACGAGAACGTCACCAGCATCTTCAAGTCGCAGGAGGCGATGCGCCAGAGCGAGCGTTCGAACCCGGAGGGCGCGATCGGCCAGTACTGGCAGTTCGCGGCGGTCCCGACGCCTGTTGCTCCGAACGACGTGGGCACGAGCAAGATCGCGTGGACGCCCGGGGACGTGGTGGTCGCGCGCAACATCGACTGGGCGGTCGAGGGCGCCACGTACGGTCGGTACCAGTCGGACGTCACGGCGCCGACCACTGGAACCATCGTCGCCAACTCCGGCGTGGCGCTGACGGTCACAGCGCGGTCGGACGTCGATGGCGACGGCGTCCTGCGCTGCGTCGCGCTC
The DNA here is from genome assembly GCF_000017505.1 of Anaeromyxobacter sp. Fw109-5. NCBI lineage: Bacteria > Pseudomonadati > Myxococcota > Myxococcia > Myxococcales > Anaeromyxobacteraceae > Anaeromyxobacter > Anaeromyxobacter sp. Fw109-5. Next base: position 768,578 of record NC_009675.1, on the reverse strand, counting down.
TTCAAGCCGCAGCTCGGCTCTCTGGGCGACGTGACGTCCACGCCGCCGGACGGTGCGTGCGAGACGGCGCTGGTGTTCGACGCGACCAGGACGGGCGCTCCGATCATCCAGGACGAGAGCGTCTTCTAGCGAATTAGAGGCCCAGGCAGAGTTGTGGCACTCTGATGGCGCCCTCGGCCGAGTCGAGGGCGCCATCCGCTTTTCCGAACGACGATGAAACGGCGCACCCTCGCCCTGATCGCCCTCGCGGCGGCGCTCGCGACCGCCAAGGTGGCCATCGGGCACCGCCTCGACGCTCAGAGCGTCCTTGCTCCCTACGACCTCGCGTACGTCCCGAGCGCCGCATCGGTGCGATGGGTCTCGCTCGGCCACCCGACGCTCGCCGCCAACCTCTTCTGGCTGCGCGCCGTCCAGTACATGGGTGACCCGAAGGCGAATGAACGAGGCTGGGAGAAGCTCTACCCGGTCCTCGAGCTCGTGACCGACCTCGACCCCCGCCACGGCTACGCCTACCAGGTCGGCGCGAACATCCTCGCCGCGTCGGGGCTCGTGGACGAGTCGAACCGGCTCCTCGAGAAGGGGACGGCGAACGTGCCCGATCGCTACATCCTCCCCTACCACCGCGGAGTGAACGCGTTCCTCTACGCGGGCGACTACGCAGCGGCCGCGTCCTGGTTCGAGCGCGCCGCCAGGTCGCCCGGCGCGCCGCTCCACACCCGCGAGGCGGTGATGGCGATGTACGTGAAGGCCGATCAAGCCGACGCCGCGATCCGCTTCCTCACGTACATGATCGAGTCGAGCGAGGACGCCGAGTCCCGCCAGGCGCTCGAGGCCCAGCTCCAGCAGGCTCGCCTCGAGCGGATCGCGCTGCGCCTCGACGAGGCGGTGCAGGCGTTCCGCGAGCGGTTCGTCCGGCTGCCGTTCGCCGTCGAGGAGGTGCGGTTCGCGGGCCTGATCGACGACATCCCGCCCGATCCGTACGGCGGGTCGTGGATCGTCGACGGCGAGGGGCGAACGCACTCGTCCGTGCACGACCGCCGCATCCTGAGGCCGATGACCCACTCGGAACGCCAGGAGTCGCAGCAGCGACTCGGCTCGACCTTGAAAGGCGCGACGCCCCGATGAAGATCCTCGCCATCGCCGCGGTCACCCTCCGCGAGGCGCTGAGCCGCAAGATCCAGGTGACGCTGCTCGTGTTCGCCGCGCTCCTGCTCGTCGCGGCGTACGTCGCCACGCTCCTCACGGTCGGGTACTCACACCGCATCCTCGCGGACCTGGGACTCTCGGGGATGGAGCTCGTCTCGATCCTCCTCGCCACGTTCCTGGGCGCGGACCTCGTCGCCGGGGACGTGCAGCGCCGCGTCATCTACCCGATCGCGGCGAAGCCCGTCTCCCGCACGCAGTACCTGCTGGGGCGCTATCTCGGGCTGTCCGCCGCGCTCGCGCTGAACCTGCTCGCGATGGCGCTCATGCTCTCCGCGCTCTTCGTCCTCGACGCGGGCTCGCTGGCGCCGCTCACGCCCGCGCTGGCCGGCGCGCTCGGCGCGCTGCTGCTCAAGGTGCTCACCGTGGCAGCGATCGCGGCGCTCTTCTCCACCTTCACCAACACCACCCTGGCGGCGATCTTCACGCTCAGCCTGACCGTCGCCGGCTACCTCACGAGCGAGCTGCGCGCCCTCTGGGAGGGCGACCACGCCTGGATCGCCACCCTAATCTGGTACGCGCTGCCGGACCTGGGCGGCCTCACCACGAACGACGCGGTGGTCTACCGCACCGCGCTCCCGGCTGCGCTGGGACTGAGCTGCCTCCTCGCGATGGCCCACGCCGCCATCGCCCTCGCCCTCGGCGCGGCGGTGCTCGAGCGGCGCGACTTCCGCTGAACCGCCCTCAGGACCCGCGACGGGGCCGGGCCTAGCGTACCGCCCGCTCGGCGAGGCTTCGCGCGCTCGAGTAGCTGGCCGGCGCCACCTCGAGGAACCGGGTCAGGTGCGGCCTCGCCTCGCCCTTGCGGCCGGTCCGGAGCAGCACCATCGCGAGGTTGAACAGGGCCTCCGGATCGCGAGGCGCCAGTCGAACGGCCTCGCGGAGCTCGCCCTCCGCCTCCCCCATCCGTCCGAGCGACAGGAGCGCGGCGCCGAGCTGGGCGCGGGCGTAGAAGGACGCGGGATCGCACTCGACGGCCCGCCGCAGCGCGACGGACCCATCCTCGAGGCGCCCGGCTTGCACGAGCACCGTCCCGAGGTTGAGGTGCGGTCTCGACTTGTTCGGTGACTTCTCGGCCGCGTCCGACCAGATGGAGAGCTCGCTGGCCCAGGCCCGGTTGCGCTTGAACGTGGCGGCCCCGAGGACCACGGCCACCACCGCAGCGCCCACCACCAGCCCGCGGGCGGCGTGGCGCGGCTGGAGCCGATGCAGCCCCAGCGCCACGAGCACTCCGGCACCGCAGAAGAGTCCGACGGAGGGGAGGTAGACGCGGTGCTCGTAGATGACGTCCACGATCGGCACCAGCGTCGACTCGACCGCCAGCGCGAGGAAGAACCAGGCGATGCCGAACCCGGCGAGGCGCGCCGCCGGGTCCAGGGGCCGCCCATCGGCGCGAGCCGACGTGTGGCGGTATAGAAGCGCAGCCACCGACGCCAGCGCGGCGAGCAGCAGCGTCGCCGCGAGCACCCGCGGCTCGAGCAGCGCGTGCGCCAGCGGGAAGTCGTGGTCGAGGTTCTGCCCGGCCGGCCACACGAGCAGGCGCAGGTACGTCGCGATCACGGGAGCCTGCGTCAGCAGGTAGTCGAGCCGCGACAGGGTGGTCTGCACCCGCGTCGCCTGGGCGATCGCCGCCGGGCTGGTGAGGGCGGGGCCCAGCATGGTGAACGGGATGATCAGGATCGTCGCGGCGATCGGGACGAGGAACAGCCGCCTGCGCCACGACGACGGCCCGAAGAAGGAGAGCTCGCACAGCACGACCGCGATCGGCGCGGTGAAGGCGATCTCCTTCGTCTTCATCGCGAGCACCGCGCTCGCGAGCACGCCGGCATACAACGCGACGTGCTTCGTCCGGCTCGCGTCGCCCCGCTCCCGGGCGAGCCTCCAGCGGAGGAACAGCACCACGGTGAGCAGGTAGAAGAGCGTGGCGAGCGAGGTGAAGCGCTGGACGACGTAGGTGACGGCCTGGGTCTGGACGGGGTGCGTCGCGAAGACCGCCGCCGCGAAGAAGGCGATCGCCTGCGCGGACCCGGCCACTGCGGAGCCGCAGAGCCGGGGGGTCCTGAAGCACAGAAGCACGAGACCGTACACCAGGCCCGCGTTGATCGCGTGGATGAGGAAGTTGACGACGTGATAGTCGAGCGGATTGAGCTTCCCGAGCGCGTAGTTCACCGCGAACGTGACGTAGCCAACGTACCGCTGGGGCGCGAGCTCGTACCCGCTCCAGCTCAGGAACGCCCCGAGATCGCGGATGGCCAGGTTGTCTCGAACGTGGTGGAGGTCGTCGAAGACGAACGCCCCGGTGAACGAGCTCGAGTAGGCCAGCAGCGCGAGGAGCCAGACGACCGCCAGCGGGTACCGGTGAGCCCAGTCGCTCCCCCCGTCGGCGAAAGGCTCGCCGCCGAGCGTGCCGCCTCCAGCTGTCCACCCCTGCGACTTCTCTATTTCGTCGTTCACGGCGCCGGCATCGTTGCAGAGCGGCGCCCGTGGCGCAAAGGTTCGCCCTGCCGTCGCGTGACGCCGCGCGAGGTCCCGCCGCCAGCGTACCGACCCACGCGTCATCCGCGCCGGAACGCCCACATGCAAACTGTAGCGACCGCTGCAAGAAGTGACGTGCCGACGGCGCGGAAGCCGCCGGCCCGTCGCGCCAAGCCACCGAGAATACAGAGGTGCGCCTCGCCGGAGCGGGCCCGCGGCTTGCTTGGTGCCAGCGCATGCACCGGCGCCACGGGTTCACGCTGATCGAGCTGATGGTGGTCCTCGCGATCGTCGCCATCCTCGCGGGCGTGGCGTTCGGCGTGTCCCAGGCCGCGCAGTCGAACGCGAACCTCGGCAGCGCCACCTTCGAGCTCGCCTTGAAGCTGTCGGGCCTCAAGGCGCAGGCGATCTCGGACCAGGACGACTACCTGGTCGTGCTCCTCGACGGCACGGACCCGGCGGCGTGCAGCGCCTTCGTGCAGGGGCGCTGCACGCGCTACTACGTCCTGCGGAACCCGAACGCCTCCTGGACGCTCGCCGGCTTCAACCCGACGAGCCCGGGCACCAACGCCGCGTACGTGGACCACGTGGCGATGCCGCGCGGCGTACGGCTGTACCCCGGCGTCACGGGCGTTCCCCCCGCCCCGTTCGCCGCGATCCCGATGTTCGACTCCGCGCTGACGGCGACCATCGCCGGCAAGCGCCGCTTCGCGATCCGCTTCGGGCGAGACGGGACCGTCTCGGCCGAGGGCGCGACCGGGAAGCCGGGATATGCCTTCGCGCTCACGACCAGCGTGGACTCGCCCGCCGCCGATCGCCGCGGCCTGGTGGTCGCCTTCCCCGCCGGCATCGTCCGGACGTTCGTGACGAACTAGGAGCCGCCATGCACGCCCAAGGGCTCGAGCGCCGTCCTCCGCACCCGCGCGGCCAGCGCGGCACCACCCTCCTCGAGGCGATGGTGGCGCTCGCCATCCTCGCGGTGGGGCTCCTCGGGATGATGAAGCTCCAGATCATCGGGATCACCTCCAACGCCGGCGCCCGGGCGCACACCACCGCCGCCCAGCTCGCGACCGAGCTCGCCGGCGCGCTGGAGGCGCTGCCCTTCGACGACGGGCGGCTCGCCGGAACCCTCTCCTCCACGCCCCCGTCGACCTTCGGATCGCTCCTCGGCGCGGACACGACCGCGGACGAGATCCGCACGTGGAGCGACGGCGAGGCGGTCCCGGGCGCGCGCCTCGACTCCGCGATCGAGGCCGACCCGCTCGACGGGTCGCAGCCGCTCTACCGCCGCCGCTGGACGGTCTGGGACTACGTCGGCGACGGGTCCGCGAGCGGCGCGGCGGCGACGAAGGTCGTGGCCGTCTCGGTCGTCTACCACGAGCGTGGGAACGCCAGCCCGCGGGAGGTGGTGGTGCTCACGCAGCGCTCGAACCCCGGCCTCGCGCTCTCCTTCGCGGCGGCCTACCGGTGATCCCCATGCCTCCCCGACCCGCCGTCCGCGGCGTCACCCTCGTCGAGCTCCTGATCGCGATGGCGGTCTCGTCCCTCGTGCTCGTCGCGATGGTGGGGATCGTGACGTCCCAGCAGCAGGCCTACGCCGACGGCCACCGCGTGCGCGCGGCGCAGGCCTCGGCCCGGAACGCGCTGCTGTTCCTGGAGCAGAAGCTGCCGCTGGCGGGGTACGGGATGGCGCCTTCTCTCGCGCTCGACCTCGATCGGTACACGAGCGGTCCGTGCCCCGCGCAGCTGCAGGTCAGCGGCGCCTGCAAGCGCGACCGCACGGACGACTCCGACGAGCTCGTGTTCTACGCGCGCAATCCGTCGTACTGGCTGCAACCCTCGGGCACCGGGATGGCGGGCCGTACGTGGAGCGTGACCAGCTCCGGTATCACCGCCACGCACCTGCACCTGAACGCCCGCGCCGGCGACACGTTCCTCAAGGGACAGATCCTGCAGGCGGTCTGCGAGGGCGCGAGCCAGTACGTCTACGTGACGGTTGCCGCCAGGGCGCCGGCCTCGGCGCCCGTGGCCGTCGACGGGCCGCTCCAGATCGAGCTCGAGGCGGTGGACTCGGCGAACCCCTTCAAGCGCCAGGACGCCGCCGGCGACGAGTGCTTCCGCAGCGGCGCCGCGCGCGTGTTCCTGATCGATCGCTACCGGCTCCACGTGCGGCCGGTCGCGGTGGGCGATCGGGTGGACCCGTTCCTCGTCCTCGATCGCGGGGTGGACTCCGTCGGGACCGGCGGCGCCGTCACCGAGGCGGACGAGGAGTTCGTCGCGGAGGGCATCGAGTCGATGCAGGTCGCCTACGTGCTCGCGAACGGGAAGGTGGTCGGCGCGACGTCCGGCACCGGCATCACCTTCAACGCCGGCTTCCCGGGCGCCCCCGGCACCACCGACACGCTCACCCAGCTCGTCTTCCCGGGCCCGGCGCCGGCGCCCGACGAGAGCGTCTACTCGCCGACCAGCTGGTACCGCTACACGATGGGTCCGCCCGCCGACCCCGAGCGGCTCACGGATCATCAGGCGAACGTCCGGGCGGTCCGGATCGCGATCGTCGCCCGCTCTCCCGAGCCGGACTTCACGCGCCAGAGCTCGCCGCCGATGCTGCGCCTGAACCAGTCCGCGCCGGCGGCCTGGGTGGGCGACGCGGACGCCAAGGACGGTTACCAGCGCGTCGCCTTCGAGGCGACGATCCCTCTCCCCAACATGCTCTCGCAGGGCATGGTCTACTTCTAGGAGCCGCCATGCCCCCTCGTGCGCAGGACCGCGGCAGCACGCTCGTCATCGCCCTCATCCTGCTGGCCGTCCTCTCGGTGATCGGCGGCGCGGCGGTGCTGCTCTCGTCCCAGGAGCGCCGGAACGCCGCCGCGAAGTCGCGCGTGGACGCGCTCGCGGCGTGCGCGCAGGCGGCGCGGGCCAAGATCTGGGCGGAGATCGCCCGGTACGGCCCGCGCTACCTGTCGAGCGCGAACCAGCTCACCGCGCCGCTCGACATCACGGGCGTCGGCACGCTCCAGGCGCCCGCGCACTACGGCTCGACCACCTCGATGACCGTGAACCAGGTCGTGCTCGCCGTCGACAAGGCGGTCAGCGACGGCGCGCCCATGCCGGTCGTGGATCTCACGAACCGGAGCGCCTCGCCCGACGCGCTCACCTCCGGCCGCGCCTACCGCGCGGTGGCCCGCTGCACGGACGCGCGCAACCGCGAGCTGGAGGTCGAGTTCGCGATGCGGTTCGCCCTCTTCTAGCCTCACAGGAGCCCGTCATGCCCCCCAGGCCCTCACGCGCCCTCCGGCTCCTCGCGGTCGCGGCGGTCATCGCGCTGGTGCTGCCCGCGACCGACGCCCCGGCGCAGACCTGCAGCACGCCGTCCGCCGCGCGCGGTCTCGTCGCGACGAGCTACATGGACACGCAGCTCAACGGCGCGGACCTCGAGGACGCGAGCTTCTTCACGACCTCCGGCGGCATCCCGAACGTCTTCTTCCTGCTCGGGAACTCGACGTCGATGCGCCGCCTGCCCCCCAACGGCCCGTCCTCGTACCCCGGCCAGCGGCCGCCGCTGGTGAACCCGCTCGATCCCGTTCCCGCGCTCAGCGCCTTCAACGCGGACTGCGATGCCCTCACCGGCTGCCCGGTGATGGGCTGCGGAGACGATCCCGCCTCCGCCGCTTTTGCCGGGGAAGGCACGCTCATTCACTGGCTGCGCTCGCGTACGTTCCAGCCCGCTTGCGGCGCCTCGAGCGAGCCTGGAACGCTGGGCAACATCTACCAACCGTTGAAAGCGGACGGAACGCCGATGGACTACGCCGCGGCCTCCAAGGCCTGCCCGTATTACACGCAGGGCAGCTCCACCTCCGGGTCGATCGTGCCCGCGAACGACCCGAGCCACCCGGGCGGCTACGATCCCGACTTCTACTGCGGCAGCACCGGAGACAAGGTCGACTGTCCGAACACGAAGAACTTCTTCGACAGCGACCTGGTCTTCCACGACACGGTGGTGAACCCGCCCGCGAACTCCCCCGCGGACGGCTGGACCGCGCTGAGCCTCAACCCCGCGGCCCGCAAGAACGACACGATCCTGGCGATCGACAACTTCTGCTCGTCGCTGTACGGCAACAACGCGAACCAGGGGCTGCTCCTGAAGAAGGACATCTGCGCGTCGTGCCTGCGAAAGCGCGGCTTCCTGCTGGACGGCCGCGAGTTCAAGACCACCGTCGACGGGGTTCCGGATCAGAGCTACCCCTCGATCTTCTTCACCGGGAACTGGCTCAACTTCTACCCGCCGAAGTTCCTCATCGCCCGCAAGGTCCTGAAGGACTTCGTCATGGACAAGCTGAACGTGCGCATGGGCCTCGCGCACTTCGGCGACGTCGGGGCGGACCACACGTCGAACCAGTGGGTCGAGCTGAAGCCAGCGTGCGATCAGCCGGACGCGCAGTGGACGAGCAGCCGCAGCACGTTCATGTCCAGGGTGAACACCTTCCACTTCGACAGGGAGGTCCCGCTCGCGCGCGCCCTCCTGGACGTCGGCCAGTACTACCACACGCCCTCGCTGCAATGGTTCAACCTCCCGAACACCTGGAACGCCGCCACCGGCGGCTCGAACCAGACCATGTGCTACGCGTGCCAGGTCAGCTCGACGATCGTCCTCGTGGATCGCGCCCCCGGACCGAGCGACGGGAACAACCTGCCCGTGGGGACCGTGGAGGAGGGCGAGACGGAGACCACGTACGCGGGGTCCACCGACACCGGCATCCGCGCGAGCGCCACGGGTGGCGGCTCCGGCATCCCGCAGAGCCTGTGCCGCGAGTGCACGCGCTTCCCCGCCGAGAAGGACTGGCTCAACAACCCCATCCGCGTCTCCTGGTACCTGCACAACTTCGACCTTCGCCAGAACTCGGAGAACACGGAGGACTGCGCGGCGATGGGTGGGAAGCAGCTCCTCGACATCTACACCATCGGCCTCGGCGCGACCGGCGACGCCGCGACGATGCTCGAGTCCATGGCGAAGATGGGCGGCGGGCTCTTCAAGGCCGCCGACGACGCACCGACGCTCCGCGGGAAGCTCGACGAGGCGCTCGTGGCCATCAACCAGCGCTCCACCTCGTTCAGCGTCGCCACCGTCTCCACCCTCCAGACGACCTCGGGGCAGTCGGTGATCGTGCCGCGCTTCGAGCCGGCGTCGCCGGCCGAGCGGATGTGGAAGGGCCACCTGTTCCGGTACGAGCTCTACAGCGAGTTCATCAACGAGTGCAAGGAGACGGCGGACGGGTCGGGCGACGGAGACCTCGACTGCGACGGAAAGTGCTTGAGCGTGTTCCTCCAGGACGCCGATGGCGACTTCATCCAGGAGGACGGGACCGGCGCGTTCCGCAAGAACGACCCGGAGAACCGCGCGCCCTGCTACCAGGCAGCCGCGTGCAAGGACGTCGAGGGGAAGACCTGCGCCGTGGCCGGCACGGGCGCCGCGAAGGAGTACTGGGACGCGCAGACGGCGCTCCAGACGCCGAGCTGGCGGTCGCAGCGCAGGGTCTACACCGTCGTGGACGACTCCGGTCCGACCGAGGGGACGCCCGACGGCAAGATCGACGCTCGCGACACGGTCTTCCGCCTCGAGCCCACCGACGCGGTCGCCGACAAGCTGATCCCGTACCTCGCCCTCGAGGGCGGCGTTTGCGGCGACCTCGCGAGCCGCATCAGCGCCCGCGGCGACCCGGACACGGCCGCCGCGGTGGCGGGGACGACGCTCACGGCCCGCCGGTTCTGCGCGAAGACGCTCGTCCGCTACGTGCTCGGCGCCGACGTCTTCAACGACAACGAGTCCGAAGACCTGGGGGTCTGGCCGAAGGACGCGACGGACGCGGCGCAGGACACGCTCCCGAAGCGCAAGGTGATGCTGGGCGACATCTTCCACTCCGCGCCGGTGGTGGTCGATCCTCCCCTCCCTCCCGACGGCGTGCTGTGCCCGAACGGCCTCCACAACCAGTGCCTCACCTCGCTGTGGGAGACGCCCGTCCCCGACTACTCGAGCACCGAGGACGCCTACGCCGGGTACGCGAAGAGCGCCCCCTACAAGGACCGGCGCAAGGTCGTGCTCGTCGGGGCGAACGACGGGATGCTGCACGCGTTCGACGGCGGCGCGTGGGTCGCGGACGAGGACGATCCCACGACGAGCGGCATCGAAGAGGACAAGCCGCCGTTCAACGGCTACTTCACCCGGGGCACCGGCGCGGAGCTGTGGGGATTCGTGCCGCCGGATCTGCTCCCGAAGCTCGGCCTCCTCGTCGTCGGACACCAGCTGTTCGTGGACGGCTCCCCGATGGTGCGCGACGTCTGGGTGGACGGGACGTCGAACGGGATCGGGTCGGGCCACGCGGACGGGAAGAAGGAGAAGACCGAGTTCCACACCGTCGCCGTCGTCGCCGAGCGGCGCGGCGGCAGCCACTACTTCGCGCTGGATCTCAGCGACGCGACGAAGCTCCCGAGCGAGACGGGCCACCTGCCCCCGAAGTTCCTCTGGATCTACCCGCAGCCGGACGACGCGGAGTCGCTCGCGTTCGGCGCCACGTACGCCGACTTCCTGCCGAACGGCCCGCCCATCGGCCCGGTGCGGATCGAGTCGGACGGCACCTCCGACACCCTCTTCGGCGTCGCCCAGTCGGCGCTGACGATGGACGTGCCGAGCGACACGACCCCCAGCACGATGGTCTCGAAGCGGTACCACGAGCGCTGGGTGACCATGCTCTCCGGAGGGTTCGACCCGCAGTACGTGCGCGGGCGCGGGGTCCACATGGTGGACGTCTGGACCGGGCACGAGCTGTTCGACTTCGGCTATCCCACCGGGACGGTCGCCACGGACGATCCCCGCCGCGCGCTGAAGGCCCCCATCCCGGCGACCGTGGGGATGATCGTGTGGGGCAAGGAGATGCGCCGGACGCAGTCCTCCCCGAACCAGGGCTACTTCGACACCGCGACGTTCGGCGACGCGGCCGGTCAGCTCTGGGTGCTGCGGTTCAGCGACCCCGGCAGGCTGGATTCCGGCACGAAGAGGGTGACGAACTGGTACGGCGCCCGCGCGTTCGAGCTCCAGGGGTGCGCGAGCCAGCCCTTCTTCTACATCACCTCGAACGCCGCCATCCCGGGCGGGATCCTGCGCACGTACGCCGGCACGGGTGACCGGTACAACCTCCTCGACACGTTCGGCGGCAAGTGCGGCCCCGACAACATCCGGGCGTGCGCGCAGCGCGGGTGCTCCGTCACCGTGTCCAGCGCCTCCAACTACCTCTGGTCGACCGGGCTCGGAAAGGCGGAGGGCAGCACGACGCTGAACGCGTGCACGTCCTACTCCGCCGGCGCGAGCTCCACCGACCCGAGCGCCGCGGCGTGCACGCTGAGCGGCCAGGCCAACGTCGCGATCGACTGCACCGGAAACAACGACACGGTCAAGAACGTCCAGGTCACCTGCTCGGACTCGGCGAACGGCCTCGCCTGCACGCGCTCGGGCTCGAACGGCCTCCCGGTGAACCTCGACGAGGCCGCGACCCCCATCGAGCGCGACAACTGGTTCGTCTCGATCCGCGTGTTCGACGACAGCGGCGATCGCGCCATCTTCCGCACCGAGCAAGACGCGAAGGATTACGACGCCGCGCGCCTGACGCTCTCCGGCGTCGCCGACACGACCACCACGCTCGTGAAGATCGACGGGAACCCGAGCACCACCAGCACCCCGACCTACGCGACCGGATCGAGCGACGGCTGGGCGCTCTACTACAACCACGGCGGCACGGTCACCGCGGACGATCACACGTACACGGTCTCGCGCTACGACGAGCGCACCTCCTCGACGACCGCCATCTACCGGTGGCTCTCCTGGAAGACCATCCAGACCGCCACCAGCCCCATCGTCACGCGACGGAATGGCAGCAGCTGCCGGACGGCGAAGTGCACGGCCGAGAACCGGCGCGTCGCCTACCACTACGTGGTGGATCCGGTGAAGGGGAGCCCGGTGCTCGAGGAGGGCGGCACCAAGGTGTTCGCGCGCGCGCAGAACACGCTCGTGCCGACCATGGGCGACCAGCCCACCGTGTTCGTGAACCAGAAGGGCCAGGTCCAGGTGGGCCTGACCTCCGTGAACCCGGAGAAGGGCGCGTCGAACGTCCCGACCGCGGTGAGCCGTGACCCGGTCCCGAGCTACGGCGTCATCCAGATCTCGAAGGATCTGCACGACTGCAGGCACAAGGACACCGCACCGACGTCCTGCAAGTGAGCCCGCCGGGTTCGCCCGCTCGCCCCTCGACGGATCGGGGCGAGCGGATCAGGGGCCGCCGCTCGCGTGAGCCTGGGGGACGAACGCGCGCGCCCGGCCCGGCGAAGCGGGCACGGCCATCAGTCCCGCCCGATCCCGAACTTGGCGAGCCGGTAGCGCAGCGACCGGAACGTGAGGCTCAGCAGGCGCGCCGCCTCGGTCTTGACGCCGCCGGCGCGCGCGAGCGCCTGCTCGAGCAGGTTGCGCTCGATCGCGTCGAGGTGGGCCTGGAGGTCCATGCCGACGTCGGGGAGCTGGAGCTGGGCCTCCGGGAGCGCCGCGGCGCGGCCCCGCAGGGCGGGCGGCAGCACCGCCGGCTCGACGATCTCGGTGCCGCCTGAGAGCGTCACCGCGCGCTCCACCACGTTCGCGAGCTCGCGCACGTTGCCGGGCCACTCGTGCGCCAGCAGCGCGCCCTCCGCCTCGGGCGCGAGGCGCGGCACCGGCCGGCCGGCCTCGGCGGCGAAGCGCTCCAGGAAGTGCTCGAGGAAGAGCGGGACGTCCTCCTTGCGCTCGCGCAGCGGCGGGACCCGGATCTGGATGACGTTCAGCCGGTAGTAGAGGTCCTCGCGGAAGCGCCCGAGCCGGACCTCGTCACCGAGGTCGCGGTTCGTGGCGGCGACGATCCGCGCTCCCACGGCGAGGTCGCTCTGCCCTCCCACGCGCCGGACGCGCCGCTCCTGGAGCACGCGCAGGAGCTTCACTTGGAGATGCGGCGGCAGCTCGCCCACCTCGTCGAGGAAGAGCGTCCCGGTGCCCGCCACCTCGAACAGGCCGGCCTTGGCGCCGACGGCGCCGGTGAAGCTCCCCTTCTCGTGGCCGAAGAGCTCGCTCTCGAGGAGGCCCTCCGGGATGGCGCCGCAGTTGATGGCCACGAACGGGCGATCGGGCCCGGCGCCCCGGTGGATGGCGCGCGCCACCACCTCCTTGCCCGTCCCGCTCTCGCCCATGACGAGGATGGTCGAGCGCGAGCGCGCCACCTTCTCCACGAGCGAGCGCACCTCCTCCATCCCCGGCGAGCGGCCGAGCAGCTCCGGCTCCTCGCCGGCCGCGCCCGCGCGGTGGCGCAGCGCGCGGTTCTCGGCGACGAGCGCGCGCCGCTCGAGCGCCTTCGCGACCACGAGCTTCAGCTCGTCCAGCTTGAAGGGCTTCAGGACGTAGTCGTACGCCCCGAGCTTCATCGCCTGGATCGCGTTCTCGGCGGTCGCGAACGCGGTGATGATGACGACCTCCGTCGCGGGGGAGTGCGTCTTCACCGCCGCGAGCACGTCCATGCCGGAGCCCGAGCCCAGGCGGAGGTCGGTCACGACGAGATCGAGCTCGCCCTGCGCCGCGCGCGCCACCGCCGCCGGCGCGTCGGCCGCGAGGTGCACCTCGTGACCCTGCTTGCGGAGCAGGATCTCGAGCATGTCGCGCATGGACGACTCGTCGTCTACGACCAGGATCGAGGCCACGCGCGCATCCTAACCCGGGACCGGCGCCGCGCCCTCCTCCGCGCCCGCGCGCGGGAGCTGCACGACGAAGCGCGTCCCTCGACCGGGAGACGACTCGACCGCGACGCTGCCGTGGTGCGCGTCGACGACCCGCTGCACGGTGGGCAGCCCGAGCCCCGTGCCGTTCTGCTTGGTCGTGAAGAACGGGAGGAAGATGCGCGGGAGATCGGCGGCCGGGATGCCGGGCCCGTCGTCCTCGACCACGATGCGCGCGCCGCGCGCGTCCGGGCGGCACGCCACGCGCACGCGGCCCGCTCGGCCCTCCCGCGCCGCCGCCTGGGCGGCGTTCACGACCAGGTTCCAGAACACCTGGCGCGTCTGGTCCGGATCGCAGGCGATGGACACCGGCGTGAGGTCCCGCTCCACGCGCACCCGCGCGGCCGCGGGATCGTTCGCGAACACCTGCAGCGCCTCGTCGAGGAGCACGGAGAGATCGGTCGGGACGCGCCGGAGCGGCGCCGGCCGCGTGTACTCGAGCAGATCGGTGACGAGCCCGTTCAGCCGGGAGGCCTCGCGCAGCACGATGTCCATGAGCCGCCGGTCGTCGGGAGGGAGCGAGGCGTTCGACTGCAGCAGCTCCAGCGAGCCCGCCATCGCGGCGAGGGGGTTGCGCAGCTCGTGCGCGAGCCCGGCCGCGACGCGCCCGAGATCGGCGAGGCGGCGGCTGCGCTGCATCGCGTCCTCGAGCTCTCGCAGCGCCGTGAGGTCCTGGAAGATGACCGCGCTCCCGATGGGCGATCCGCCGGGGCCGCGCAGGGGGAACGCCGAGTACCCGAGCCGGAGCTTCCGTCCGCCGGGCGCCTCCCACTCCTCCTCCCCGCGCGGCGTCGCCTCGCGGAACGCCCCGAAGCGCTCCGCCGTCGGCCGCCCGCGCACCTCCGCGAGGCGCAGGCCGGTGAGCTGCTCGCCGGCGGGGTTCAGGTACGTGACCCGGCCGGAGAGGTCCACGGTGAGGAGGCCGCTCGTGAGCGAGGCGACGATGGACTCGTGCAGCGCCGTGATCTCCGCGAGCGCGCCCTCCTGCGCCGCGAGCCGCTCGCCGGCGGACCGGAGCTGCTCGGCGAGGTAGGAGGAGAGCACGGCCACCGCGAGGAAGGAGGCCGCGTGCACGAGCAGCGTGGCCCGCGAGACGTCCCCCCCCTGGGGATCGACGCGCACCGCGAGGAGCAGGTACGCCGGGACGGCGAGCGCGGCGGCGACGATCGCGCCGCGGCGGAACAGCAGGATGCTGCCGTTGACGATCCCGATGGAGAACAGGACCACGAACACCGACGCCGAGTAGCCGGTGACGGCCACGACGGCGCCGGCGAACAGCACGTCCAGCACGACCTGGGCGTACGCGAGCGACACCAGCCCGCGCCGGCCGCGCAGCGCGAGCGCGGTGGCGAGCGCGACGAGGTAGGTCGCGCCCACGGCGGCGTACACGGGCAGCAGGTCGCGCTCGACGGTCGCGCCGAGCTCGAGGTTCACGAGGACCGTGCCCGCGAGGAGCACCGTCACCGTCACCACCCGGAAGACCGTCAGCCAGCGCAGCTTGCGCTGCAGGCCGTCGTGCAGCGGCGGCGCCGACGGCTCCGCCGCGAGGGCGGCGGCGGAGGCGGGGGCGAGCACCGGCGGCTCCACGGATCAGTGGATGTTGCCGGCGATGCTGAAGATCGGGAGGTACATCGCGACGAGGAAGCCGCCGACCATGCCGCCCAGGAACACCATCATGACCGGCTCGATCATGGCGGTGAGGCCGGCGACGGCGACGTCCACCTCGTCGTCGTAGAAGTCGGCGATCTTGTTGAGCATGGCGTCCATCGCGCCGGTGGCCTCGCCGACGCCGATCATCTGCACGACCATCGGCGGGAAGACCTGCGTCTCGGCGAGCGGACCGGCGATGGTCTTGCCCTCCGAGATCTTGGCGCGGACGTACATGACGCCCTTCTCGATGATCTTGTTGCCCGCGGAGCGCGCGACGATCTGGAGCGCGTCGAGGATGGGGACGCCGGAGGAGAGCATCGTGCCGAGCGTGCGGGTGAAGCGGGCGACGGCCACCTTGCGCACGAGCGAGCCGAACAGCGGCATCTTCAGCACGAAGGCGTGCCACTTCTCCAGGCCGCGCGGGTTGCTCGTGAACACCTTGAAGGCGATGACGAGGACCGTCGGCACGGCGACGTACCAGTACCAGTAGTCGCGCAGCCCGTGCGACAGGTCGATGAGGAACTGCGTCGGCGCGGGCATCGCGCCGCCGAAGTCCTTGAACATCTTCTCGAACGTCGGCGTCACGAACGCGAGCAGCACGACGGTCACGCCCACGCCCACGGTGAGGACGATGGACGGGTAGACCATGGCGCTCTTCACGCGCCGCTTCAGCTTCTCGTTCTTCTCGATGTACGCCCCGAGCCGCTGGAGGATGGTGTCCAGGATGCCGCCGATCTCGCCGGCGCGCACGAGCTGCACGAAGAGGTCGTCGAAGGCCTTGGGGTGCTCGCCGAGCGCGTCGGCGAAGGTGGAGCCCGACTCCACGCGCACCTTCACCGCGGTGAGGACCTTCTTGAAGGCGGGGTTGTCCGACTGCGTGGCGAGGATGTCGAGGGCCTGCACCAGCGGCAGGCCGGCGTCGATCATCACCGAGAACTGGCGGGTGAAGACGAGGATGTCCTTCGTCTTCACGCTCGGGCCGAGGCCGGGGATGACGATGTCCTTCGGCTTCCTCCGGACCTTCGTCGGCTCGAGCCCCATCTGCCGGAGCCGGGCCTCGACCGCCGCCGCGTCTCCGGCCTCCATCTCGCCGGACTTGATCTCCCCCTGCTTGGTCTTGGCCGACCACTTCCAGACCGGCGCCTCCTTCGGCGCGGGCGCGGCCTTCGTCTTCGCGTTCGCGGCTGCGGCCTGGGCCATGAGCTCCTCGCGGGTGCCGGGCGATCCTAGCCGAGGGTCGCCCGCGGGTCGAAAACCTGGTTCAGCGGGACGGCGGCGCGGCGGGGCGCAGGGCCGCGCCGCTCGAGAGCAGGTTCTTCAGCTCCTCGGGGTCCGGGGAGCGGCCCATCGCGTCCTCGAGCGTGATGAGCCGCCGGGAGAACGCCGCCGCGAGGCTCTGGTTGAAGGTCTGCATCCCGAACTTGGCCTGGCCGACCTGCATCTGCGAGTACACCTGGTGGATCTTGTCCTCGCGGATCAGGTTCCGGATGGCGGGGTTCGGGACCATCACCTCGATGATGAGCACGCGCCCGGGACCGCCGGCCCGAGGCAGCAGGTTCTGGGTGAGCACGCCCTCGAGCACGAACGAGAGCTGCGCGCGCACCTGCGGCTGCTGGTAGGGCGGGAACACGTCCAGGATGCGGTTGATGGTCTGCACCGCGCTGTTCGTGTGCAGCGTCGCGAAGGCCAGGTGGCCGGTCTCGGAGATGACCAGCGCCGCCTCGATGGTCTCGAGGTCGCGCATCTCGCCCACGAGGACCACGTCGGGATCCTGGCGGAGGATGTACTTGAGCGCCTTCTTGAACGACTGGGTGTCGGCCCCGACCTCGCGCTGGTTCACCACGCAGTTCTTGTGCGGGTGGAGGTACTCGATCGGATCCTCGATCGTGATGATGTGCTCGTGCCGGTCCGTGTTGATCTTGTCGATGATCGACGCGAGCGTGGTCGACTTGCCGGAGCCGGTGGGGCCGGTCACGAGCACGAGGCCGCGCGGCTTCTTCGCGAGCTCGGTCACGATGGGCGGCAGCCCGAGCTCCTGAAAGGTCAGGATCTTGAACGGGATGGTGCGGAACGCGCCGGCCACGGCGCCGCGCTGCATGAAGATGTTCGCCCGGAAGCGCGAGAGCCCCTTCACGCCGAAGGAGAGGTCGAGCTCGCTCTCCTCCTCGAACTTGTGCTTCTGCGAGTCCGTCAGGATGGAGTAGCAGAGCTGCTTCGTCTCGACGGGCGTGAGCGGCGGCGTCTTGAGCGGCACGAGGGCGCCGTCGATGCGGAGCTGGGGCGGCGACCCGGTCGTCACGTGGAGGTCGGAGGCCCCCTTCTCGACCATCGCCTTGAGGAGCTGGTGCAGGTTCGCCAAATCTCGGTCCGCCTTCGTGCCTGCGAGGAGCCTAGAACTTGTCCGGCGCGGTGTTGCCCACCGCCTCGGAGAGCGTCGTCACGCCGAGCTTCACCTTGTTGAGGGCGCTCATGCGAAGGGTCTTGAAGCCCAGCCGGATCGCCTCCTGCTTGAGCTCGGCGGTCGAGCAGCCCTGGATGACGAGCTCCTTGAGGCCGTCCCAGAGCGGCATCACCTCGTACACCGCCACGCGGCCCTTGTAGCCGCGGTCGTTGCAGGTCTTGCAGCCGACCGGCTCGAAGGGCTGGAACGTCCCGAGCTCCTCCGGCCCGAAGCCCGCGTCGAGGAGCGCCTGCTCCTCGAGCTGCGCCGGCTTCTTGCACTCCGCGCACAGGCGGCGGCAGAGCCGCTGCGCCACGATGGCGTTGAGCGACGCCGTCACCAGGAACGGCTCGATGCCCATGTTGAGGAGGCGCGACACCGTCCCGGGCGCGTCGTTGGTGTGGAGGGTCGAGAGCACGAGGTGGCCGGTGAGCGCGGCCTTGACGCCGATCTCGGCGGTCTCGAAGTCGCGGATCTCTCCGACCATGATGATGTCGGGATCCTGGCGCAGGAAGCTGCGCAGCGCGGCCGCGAAGTTGAGGCCGATGTCCTCGTGCATCTGCACCTGGTTGATCCCGAAGAAGTTGAACTCGACGGGATCCTCGGCGGTGGAGATGTTCCAGGCGACCTCGTTCAGCTTGGAGAGCGCCGAGTAGAGCGTGGTGGTCTTGCCCGAGCCGGTGGGGCCGGTGACGAGGACCATCCCGTAGGGCCGGTCGATCGCCTCCAGGAAGTCCTTCAGCTGCTGCTCCTCGAAGCCCAGCTTCGTCATGTCGAGCTGGAGGTTCGACTTGTCGAGGAGGCGCATCACCACCTTCTCGCCGAAGAGCGTGGGGCAGACGGAGACTCGGAAGTCCATCTCCTTGCCCTTGCCGAGCTTCAGCTTGATTCGCCCGTCCTGCGGGAGGCGACGCTCGCTGATGTCCAGCTCGGACATGATCTTCAGGCGGGAGATGATGGCGCTCCTGAGCTTCATCGGCGGCTTCATCACCTCGTACAGCGTGCCGTCGATGCGGAAGCGGACGCGGAAGTCCTTCTCGTAGGGCTCGATGTGGATGTCGGAGGCGCCCTTCTTGATGGCGTCGAGCAGGATGAGGTTCACCAGCTTGACGACCGGCGCGTCCTCGGCGCTCTTCTCGAGATCGACGACGTTCATGTCGTCGGCCGCGGCCTCGATCACCGAGATCTCGCCGTCGTCGAACCCCGCCATCACCTCCTCGAGGTTCGGCCCCCTGTCCGCGTAGTACTTGTCGATGGCCTCCTTGATGGCCTGCTCGGACGCGACGACGACCTCGACGTTGTAGCCGGTGAGGAACTTGATGTCGTCGATGGCGAAGATGTTGGAGGGGTCGCTCATCGCGACGATGAGCGAGGCGCCGGCGCGGTTCACCGGCACCACCTGGTGCTTCTCTGCCGTCGACTTCGGGACGAGCTTCAGGACCTCGTCGTCGATGTCGAAGTCCTTGAGCGAGATCGCCGGGACGCCGTACTGCTTCGAGAGGAAGCTCGTGAGGTCGTGCTCGGCGATCGCGCCGGTCCGCACGAGCAGCGAGCCGATGCGGCCGCCCGTCTTGCGCTGCTCGTCCTGGGCCCTCTGCAGCTGCTGCAGGGAGATGAGGTTCTCCCGGACCAGGAGTTCGCCGAGCCGTCCAGACATGCGTGAGGGTCCCCGTGGTCGAGCGCGCGACAGGCCGCGAAGCCCGGCGAACTTAACAGGCCGCTCGCCGAGGGGTCAAGGAAGCGACCGCCCGTAAGTACGCGATTCGAGAGGGTAAATCGCGGACCCGGCCCTACATCGGCGCCTGCGCGAGGAGCTCCCGCGCGCGCGCGGCGTCCTCGGCGATCTGCGCCCGCAGCGCGTCGACCGACGCGAAGCGACGCTCGTCCCGCAACCGCGCGACGAAGGCGACGCGGATCCGCTCGCCGTAGAGATCCCGGCCCATGAAGTCGAACAGGTGCGCCTCGGCGGTGAGCGCGGCGTTCGCCTCGACCGTGGGCTTCACGCCCACGTTGCACACACCCTCGTGCAGGGCCGCGCCCTCGAGGCCCTGCGGCCCGGGCTGGCCGCCCAGCCAGGCGCGGACCGCGTACACCCCGTTCGCGGGGAGCAAAGCCGCCGTCTGCACGTTCGCGGTCGCGAACCCGAAGCCCCGCCCCCTCCCGGCGCCGCGCGCGACGATCCCGTCCACGTCGTGCGGCCGGGTGAGGAGCAGCGCGGCCGCCTCCACGTTCCCCTCGAGCAGGAACTCGCGCACCTTGGTGGACGAGACCACGAGCCCGTCGATGGTCACCGGCTCGACGACGTGCAGCCGGACGCCGTGGGCGGCGAGCAGCGGGCGCAGCGCGTCCACCCGTGCCCGCTCGTGCCCGGCGGTGAAGTCGTAGCCGACGACCACGTCCGAGCAGCCCAGCCCGCCGACGAGGTCCCGGGCGACGAACGCCGACGCGGGGGTCGCCGCGTACGGGAGGTCGAACGGCTGGAGGACCACCGCGTCGGCGCCGGCCGCGGCCAGCAGCTCCAGCTTCCGCGGCAGGGTCGCGAGCAGCGGCGGCGCGAGGCTCGGGCGGAGCACGCGCACCGGGTGCGGCTCGAAGGTGAGGACGGCCGCCGCGGCGCCGCGCGGGTGCGCGAGCGCCCGCGCGAGCGCGATGAGCCGCTGGTGGCCGAGGTGCACGCCGTCGAAGTTCCCGACGGCGACGGCACAGCCGCGCAGGCGACCCGCGGCGCGAGCCTCTTCGAGCGAGCGGTGGACGTCCATCGGGCCTACATAGGCCCCGCGCCCGGCCCCGTCAAACGGGCGCCGGCCCCGCCGGCGGCCGTCACAGGAAGCGCTTCGTGAACGCGCGCGGCAGGAGCTCGCCGAGCGTCGTGTCGAGCGTGCCGCCGCGGGCGCCCACGAGCCGGACCGGCAGCTCCGGCCCGGCGAACTCGGCGAGGGTCTGCAGGCACATCCCGCACGGCGGGGTCGGCTCGTCCGTCCCGCTCGCCACCGCGACCGCCTCGATGCGGCGCGCCCCCGCGGCGACGGCCGCGGCCACCGCCACGCGCTCGGCGCACACGGTGAGCCCGTAGCTCGCGTTCTCGATGTTGCACCCCGAGTGAACGGCCCCGCCCGCGCGCACGGCCGCGCCGACCCGGAACCGCGAGTACGGAGCGTACGCCCGCTTGCGCGCGGCGCGCGCGGCCCGCGCCAGCGCGGCGTCCGCGCTCCCCCTCCTCGGCGCCCGCGCTGTCATGGCGACACCCACTCGCATTGAGCTGCTGCGGCGCACGCTGCCTGCCTGCGCGGGGCAGACTCCTCCCTGTGCTGCTCGACGTGCCTTCCAGGCACGCCTGCGCTGCTCGGTCGTCGTGTGCCCCGCTCGGCGACGGCATCGAGCGCCTCGCGACGCTCAACGCAGGTGGGCGGCGCCATCACTCGTCCTGCAGGAAGCGCGCGATGGCGAGCTCGGAGGCGAGCGGCATGTCCACGAACTTCACGTGCGCCCCGAAGCGCTGTCCGTTCCGGGAGACCCGCAGCACCTCGCCGACCGCCTCGACCTCCTGCCTCGTTCCCGGGATGAGGAAGCGGACCTCGAGGCGGTTGCCCGAAGGCGGGTGCAGGCCGCCGAAGAACACGCCGCCGAGGCCGAGGTTGCCCTCGTGTGCCTCGAACGAGCCGCCCAGGGCGGCGTCGCGCACCAGCAGGTGGATGGGGATGCGCTCGCTGTCGCGGCGCTCGTCGTGCTCGCGCCCGGCGGGATCCGGGTCGGGGACGGCGTTCAACGGCAGGTCACGGTCGTCCATGCTCGGCCCTCCGTACCGCGAGGCTAGCAGCGCGGGGCCACCCTCTTCAACGAACCGCTCCGGGGAGGAACCCTTCCACGACCGCGGCCAGCCGGTCGCGGACCCGCCCGGCCGTCTCGGCCACCTCCTCGTGCGACAGGGGGCGGCGGGACAGGCCGGCGGCGAAGTTGGTGACCACGGAGAGGCCCGCCACCGGGACGCCCATGTGACGGGCGGCGATCACCTCCGGCACGGTGGACATGCCGACCAGATCGGCCCCGAGGAGCCGCAGCATGCGGATCTCGGCGGGGGTCTCGTAGGACGGGCCTGGCATGCAAGCGTACACCCCTCGACGGAGCGTCACGCCGGCGCGCGCGGCCGCCTCCTCGAGCAGGGCGCCCAGCCGAGCGTCGTAGGCCTCCGACAGGTCGGGGAAGCGCGGACCGAGCCGCTCGTCGTTCGCCCCCACGAGCGGATTCACCCCGGAGAGGTTCAGGTGGTCGACGATCCGGACGAGGTCACCCGGCGCGTACGTCGGGTTCACGCCGCCCGCGGCGTTGGTGACGAGCAGGAGCTTCACGCCGAGGGCGCACAGCACGCGCGCCCCGAAGGCGACCTCCTCGCCGCTCCACCCCTCGTATCCGTGTACCCGCCCCTGCATGGCGGCGACGGCCACCGTGCCCTCCGAGGTCACGAGCTCGCCGATCACGAGCCGCCCCACGTGCCCCGGGACGCGGGAGACGGGGAACGACGGGATCTCCTCGTACGGGATCGAGACGGCGCGCTCGAGCCGATCCACGAAGTCGCCGAGCCCCGAGCCGAGCACGAGGCCCGCCGCCGGCGCGAGGTCCGTCTTCCCGCGCACCCAGGCGAGCGCGTACGAGAGGCGCGTGGAGAGGTCGGCGCGATGGGGCATGACGTTCCCTCGGGACGGCGAGTCCTGGTTCGGGGTTCCACGAGCGGTCAGAGCCGCTCGAGCACCAGCGGCCGCTGGGCCGGCGCGACCGGCCCGATCCGGTACGCGCCGGCGAGCCGAGCGGTGACCCGCTCCCGGGACTCGCTGCCCTCTCCCGCGTGCACCGTGCAGAGCGGCTCACCCCGCTCGACCCGATCGCCGAGCTTCTTCGCCACGACGACGCCCACCGCCGGGTCGATCCGGTCCTCGACGCGCGCGCGGCCGGCCCCGAGCGCGACGGCGGCCAGCCCGATGGCCTCGGCGTCGAGCTCGGCGACGAACCCCGCCGCGGGCGAGGGGACGTCGTACCGCACGGGCGCGCGCGGCAGCCGCTCCGGATCGCGGAGCACGGCGGCGTCACCCCCCTGCGCGCGCACGATCTCCTCCAGCTTCGCGAGCCCCCGCCCGTCGGCGATGGCCGCCGCGACCCGCGCCCGGCCGGCGGCGAGGTCCGCCGCGGCGCCACCGAGCACGAGCATCTCGGCGGTGAGCTCCACGGTCACCTCGCGCAGGTCCTCGGGGCCGCCGCCGGAGAGGAGCGCCACCGTCTCCGCCACCTCGAGGGCGTTGCCGACGGCGCGGCCGAGCGGCTCGTCCATGCGCGTGAGGAGCGCCGAGACGCGCTTGCCCATCCGGCGCCCGATCCCCGCGAGCGTCGCCGCCAGCGTCCGCGCGTCGTCGAGCCGCTTCATGAACGCGCCGGAGCCGACCTTCACGTCGAGGACGAGCGCGTCGATCCCCTCCGCGAGCTTCTTCGACATGATCGACGCGGCGATGAGGGGGATCGACTCGACGGTCGCGGTGACGTCGCGCAGGGCGTAGAGCTTCCGGTCCGCCGGGGCGAGCCGCTCGGTCTGGCCGACGAGGCAGGCGCCCACGTCGCGGACGAGCTCGCGGAACCTCCCCACCGGCAGGTCCACGCGGAACCCCGGGATCGCCTCCAGCTTGTCGAGCGTCCCGCCGGTGTGGCCGAGGCCTCGCCCGGAGATCATGGGGACCTTGACGCCGCAGGCGGCGGCGAGCGGCGCGAGCGCGAGCGAGACCTTGTCGCCGACGCCTCCCGTGGAGTGCTTGT
Source organism: Anaeromyxobacter sp. Fw109-5 (assembly GCF_000017505.1). Taxonomy (NCBI): domain Bacteria; kingdom Pseudomonadati; phylum Myxococcota; class Myxococcia; order Myxococcales; family Anaeromyxobacteraceae; genus Anaeromyxobacter; species Anaeromyxobacter sp. Fw109-5. The sequence continues at coordinate 745,177 of NC_009675.1, read as the reverse complement.
CGACCTTCGCGCCGGGGATGTCCGAGAGATCGAGCACGTCGCCCGAGCGCAGCATCGCCTCGGTGAGGGCGCGCACCTCGACCTCGTCCATGCCGCGGAAGAACACCGCCATGCAGAAGGCGGCCATCTGGTAGTCGGGGATCTCGCCCGTCGTGAAGCCGTCCACGAGCGCGGCGATCGCGGCGGGCGGGATGGCCCGTCCGTCGCGCTTGCGGTGGATGATCTCGTAGGCGCGCACGCGGTCACGCTCCCCGGGGGGTCACGCGAGCTGCTCCATGAGCTTGTCGTCGATCTCGAAGTTCGCGTGGACGCTCTGCACGTCCTCGAGATCCTCGAGCGCGTCCACCAGCTTCAGCACGGCGCGCGCCCGGTCGGGATCCGCGAGCCGCACCGTCTCCTTCGCGACGAAGGTGATGCGGCGCGCGCCGAGCTTCAGCGTCTTCTCGAGGGAGGCCGCCACCGCGTGGAGGTCGTTCGGGTGGGTGCGGACCTCGAACCCGTCCGCGCCGAGGCTCACGACGTCCTCCGCGCCGGCCTCGATGGCGGCCTCCGTCACCCGGTCCTCCGTGGGCCCGGGCCGCACCTCCACGACGCCGCGCTTCTCGAAGTTCCACGCCACCGCGCCCTCGGCGGCGAGGTTCCCTCCGCCCTTCGAGAACGAGGAGCGCACGTCGCCGGCGGTGCGGTTCCGGTTGTCCGTGAGGCACTCGACCATCATCGCCACGCCCGCCGGACCGTACCCCTCGTAGACCACCTCCTCGTAGGAGACGCCCTCGAGCTCGCCCGTTCCCTTCTTCACGGCGCGGGTGATGTTGTCCTGCGGCATGTTCGCCTCCTTCGCCGCGTCGATGGCGGCGCGGAGGCGCGGATTGCCGGCGGGGTCGCCTCCCCCCATGCGCGCGGCGACGGTGATCTCCTTGATGACCTTGGAGAAGAGCTTGCCCTTGGCCGCGCCCTGCGCCTCCTTCTTGCGCTTGATCTTGGACCATCGGTTGTGGCCGGACATGCAGGACGCTCCCTCGGCGGCCCCGCGCCCAGCGGGCGGGGATCTCACCGGAGGTAGCACGCGCTCCCCGGCGTCTTCAAGCGAACGGGGGGGGCCAGCGCCCGGGGGCCGGCTCGCCCGCCCTCACCACAGGATGGAGTCCACCATCTCGTCGACCATGTCGCCGAGCCGGTCGATGCCGTGCGACTTCGAGAGGAACCCGTCCGCGCCGGCCTGCTCGGAGATCTCCTCCAGCTCGTCGTCGGGCTTCGAGCTGAACAGGATGATGGGGATCTTCTCCGTGTGGAAGTCCTGCTTCAGGACCCGGACGATGTCCTTGCCCGAGATGTCCGGCATCATGAGGTCCGTCAGGATGATCTCCGGCTGGAACCCCTCGAGCTGGGCCTGGAACTCCAGGAGGTTGGAGGCGATGGCCACCTTGTAGCCCCGGTCCTCGAGGACGGCCTTCTCCATCTCGAGCGTGATCGTCGAGTCGTCGAGGAGCAGGATGCGCTTCTTCTCGGCCATCGATCTCCTCACAGCGCGGCGAGCGCGTACTGCGCGGCGCGCACGAACGCGGCGCCGTCCTCGGGGACGTCGGGATAGTAGCCCAGGAACGCCTGCCGCTTCCCCTCCGGCCACCGCGCGTGCGCGGTGAGCGCGTTGCGGTACGCGAGCCGCGCCCGCTCCGGATCGCGCTGCGCCTCGCGGCAGCGCCCGAGCCAGTAGTGGGCGAGGGCGAGGTCCGGGTCGAGGAAGAGCGCGCGGGAGAGCTCGAGCGCGGCGGGCTCCGTGTCGCCCTCGGCCAGCAGGTGGATCCCGAAGAACAGGTGCGCCTCGGCGCTCAGCGGCTCGAGCTGCAGCGCCGCCACGTAGCACTCCCGGGCGCGGTCGGTCTGCCGGAGGATCCCGTACAGGTTCGCGAGGGTGAGCCGCACGGCGAGGTCCTCGCCGCCCTTCTCGAGGAGCCGCTCGAGCAGCTCGCGCGCGGCGCCGAACCGCCCCTCCGCGAAGAGCGCCACCGCGGCGTCGAGGTACTCCTGGGGCGCGAGCGGCGGCTGGGCCGCGGGGATGGGCGCGGGGGTGGGGAGCCGCGGCGGCGCCGCGGGCGCCACGGGCACGTGCCGCACGGTCGGCGGCGCCGAGGGGACCGGCACCACCGGGCGGATCGGGCGCGGGGCCGGGAGCGGCGTGCGCACGGTCTCCGGCCGCCGGTACAGGAACGCGCCGGCGACCTCGGTGAGCTCGAAGCCGTCGAAGATCCGGAACAGCGACTCGGAGTAGCCGAGGAACAGGTAGCCGCCCGGCGCGAGCGCGTGGTGGAACTGGGTGAGCACGCGCTGGGTGGTGGGGGTGTCGAAGTAGATGATGACGTTGCGGCAGAAGATGACGTCCCAGCCGCCCTCGGGGCGGGGCATCACGCCCGAGACCAGGTTGTGCGGGCGGATCGCCGCGATCATGCGGCGGAGGCTCGCGCGGACGTGGTAGCGGTCGTGCGGGTCGCGGTCGAAGTGGCGCTCGCGCAGCGGCGCCGGGATCTCCCGCGCCCGCCGCGCGTCGTACGCACCGCGCGCCGCGTGCGCGACCGCCTCCGGGTTCACGTCCGTGGCGAGCAGCTCGAGGTGCTCCGGCGCCGCGCCGAGGGACTCCGCGGTCATGGCGATGGAGTACGGCTCCTCGCCCGTCGCGCAGCCCGCGGACCAGATCGACACCCGCCGGCCGCCGCCGCTGGCGCGCGCGACGAGCTCCGGGAGCAGCGCCTCGAGGGCGCGGAACTGCCGCTCGTCTCGGAAGAAGCTCGTCTTCCCCACCGTCACGAGCGGGAGCAGCCGCCTCAGCTCCTCGTCGCCCTCCGCCGGCGAGCGCAGCAGCGCGAGGTACGCGCGCGCGTCCGGCACCGCCCCGCCGAGCTCGTCGAGCCGCGCGCCCACCGCGAGCCGCAGCGCGGAGTGGCCGTCCTGCCGCACGTGCAGCCCGACCCGCTCCTTGAGGAGCGCGGCGAGCTGGGACAGGTCGTCGGGCGTGATCGGCCTCACCGCGTCAGCTCCACGAGCGCGCGGGGGATCTCCTCGAGCGGCAGCACGCGATCCACCGCGTCCAGCTCGATGGCCGCGCGCGGCATGCCGAAGACGGCGCTCGTCGCCTCGTCCTGGGCGATGGTCGGGCCGCCGGCGGCGCGGATGGCTCGCAGCCCCTCGGCGCCGTCGCGCCCCATCCCGGTGAGGATGACGCCGCAGGCGCGCGCGCCGTAGTGCCGGGCCGCGGAGAGGAAGAGCGGCGTCACCGAGGGCTTGAAGGTCTCGACGGGCTCGGCGTCTGAGAGCCGGGCCACGCCGTCGGTCACCACGAGGTGGCGCCCGGACGGCGCGACGAGGATCCGCCCGGGGGCGAGCGGCTCCCTGTCGCGCGCCTCCCGGACGTCCAGGCGGGTCTCGGCGGACAGCCACGCCGCGAGCCCCTCGGTGAACCCGTCGGCGATGTGCTGCACCACCGCGATGGGCGCCGGGAAGGCCGGGGCGAGCCCGCGCAGGAGCGACACGAGCGCGCGCGGGCCGCCCAGCGAGGCCCCGACGACCACCAGATCCGCGCGCGCGGCGCGCCGCGGCGGCGGCGTGCCCTCCACGCGCAGGCCGCGCGGGTGGCGGATCACCTTCACGCCGGCGAGGAGCTTGAGCCTCGAGCGGAGCTGCCGTCCGTACACGTCGAGATCGGCCGTCGCCTGCGGCTTCTCCAGGATGTCGAGCGCGCCGAGCGAGAGCGCGCGGAACCCCGCCGCCTCGGAGGGGCTCGCCGTGAGGACGAGGATGGGGGTCGGCGTGTCCGCCATGATCCGCGCGATGCCCGCGTAGCCGTCGGCCTCGGGCATGTTGAGGTCCATGGTGATGACGTCGGGCCGGTGCTGGCGCGCCAGCGCCGCGGCTTCGTGCCCGTCGGCCGCGACGGCGACCACCTCGAAGCCCGGCGCGTCCGCGACGACCCCTGCGAGGAGCTCGCGGAACAGGGCGGAGTCGTCCGCGACCAGGACGCGGATCCGCCGGGGCTGTGCGTGGATCACGCGCCGACCCCGCACAGCCGCTCGAGGGTGGCGGCGAGGCTCTCCGCCTCGAGCTCCCCCTTGACGATGTACGCGTCCGCGCCCGCGTCGACGCCCCGGCGCCGCTCCTCGGGCGCGGAGAGCGAGGACATGATCACGATCGGGAGCTTCAGGAAGCGCGGCGTCGCCTTGACGCGGCGGGTGAGGTCGATCCCGTCGAGCACCGGCATCTGCACGTCGGTGACGAGGAGCTGGTAGCTGCCGGCCTGCAGCTTCCGCCAGCCGTCCTCGCCGTCCACGGCCTCCTCGACCTCGTGGCCGAGCGAGCGGAGCAGCGCGGCCTCGGCCTCGCGCGCGATGGCGCTGTCGTCGACGAGGAGCACGCGCAGCCTGCGCCGGTCGCGCCCGCGCGACATCGCCGGGGACGCGAGCCGCCGCGCCGCGGCGACGATGTCCGGGGTGGAGAGGAGCAGCGCCACCCGGCCGTCCTCGAGCGCCGCCGCCCCCGTGACGAAGCGCATCCCCTTTAGGAAGGCGCCGGGCGCCTTCACCGCGACCTCGCGCTCGCCGTGCAGGCCGTCCACGACGACGGCCGCGCCCTCGTTTCCGTGGATGACGTAGGCGACGAGCGGCCGCTTCGAGCGCGGACCGCCGTTGAGCGAGAGCAGCGGGCCGAGCGCCACGACGGGCAGGAGCCGTCCGCGGTAGCGCACGGCGCGGATGCCGGCGACCTCCGTGGCGTCCTTGGGATCGAGGCGGCCCACGCTGTCCACGTCCACCGCCGGGATGCCGTAGACGTCCTCGTCGATGCGGACGAGGAGGACCTTCATGAGCGAGAGCGACTGCGGCATGCGCAGCGTGAAGCGCGTGCCCTTGCCCGGCTCGGAGTCGACCGTGACGGAGCCGCCCAGCGCCGTGACGCGCTTGCGCACCACGTCCAGGCCGACGCCGCGCCCGCTCGTCTCGCCCGCCTGCTCGCGCGTCGAGAACCCGGGCATGAAGATGAGGTCGAGCGCCGACCGCGCCGACAGGCTCGCCGCCTGCTGCTCGCCGATGATCCCCTTGCGCAGGGCGGCGGCGCGGACCTTCGGGGCCTCGATGCCGCGGCCGTCGTCCTCGACGGTGACCGCGAGCAGGTCGCCGTCCACGCGCGCGGAGATCACGATCCTCCCGGCGCGCGGCTTGCCCGCCTGCGCGCGCTCGCCGGGCGCCTCCAGGCCGTGGTCGACCGAGTTGCGGACGAGGTGCACGAGCGGGTCGTTGAGGGAGAGCAGGATGGCCTTGTCGACCCCCGTCTCTCCGCCGCGCACCACGCACTCGACCTCCTTCCCCTGCTCGCGCGCCATGTCGCGGACCGCGAGGGGGAACGCGGCGAGCACGCCCGAGAGCGGGATGAGCCGCGCCTCCCCGATCCGCTCGGCGAGGCGCCCGAACTGGGCCTGCGACGAGGACGCCGCCTCGCTCTGCGCGCGCGAGAAGCGGAAGGTGTCGGAGCGGAGGAGGTGGACGTCCCCCTCGATCTGCTCGACGAGCCGGGCGGTGCGCGCGTCGCGCAGCCGCTCCGCGAGCGCGATCACGCGGTCGGAGAGCCGGCCCCAGCGCGCGAAGAGCGCGTTCAGGTCCCGCGAGCGCCGGATGGCCCGCTCGCCCTCCACCAGCACGTCCCCGGCGAGCGCGGCGATCTCGTCGAGCCGGTCCACGTCCACGCGGATGGAGGCGGCGGGCTTCTCGCCGCGCAGCTCCATGCGGGAGTCGGGGCGGGGGGCCTGCGGCGAGGGGGACGGGGGTGACGGCGCGGTCGCGGTCGAGGTCGAGGTCGCGGTCGGGGTCGGGGTCGGGGTCGAGGCCTTTCGACTTCGCTCCGCGGCTGTCGCCGCGTCGCCACGCTCAGGGTGACTGGCCTCGGGTGATCCGGCCGGTGTCGCGATCAATGCGCGCAGCGACTCCGTGAGCCTGCCCGCGGCGTCGCCGCCGTCCACCGGGGCGTCGAGCATGGGGACGAGCGCGCCGCACGCCTTGAGCAGCGCGTCCAGCCGCTCGCCGGGGCTCGCCTGCGGCAGCGCCTTGAGCAGGTCCTCCGCCGCGTGCACCACGCTGGAGATCCCGACGAAGCCCATCATGCGGGCCTCGCCCTTCAGCGTGTGCAGCTCGCGCGCGAGCTCGTCGAGCGCCTCGGGGGAGCCGGCGCCGCGCTCGAGCTCGAGCAGCGCGCTCGAGATCTTCTCCACCCGGTCCGCGGTGGTCTCGCGGAACCGGGGGAGGAGCTTCTTGCGGATCTCTTCGGAGACGCCCATGCGCGGCTCGCGGCGTGCCTTTCCGGGTCGGCCGGGCTACTCCACCTTGAAGCGCTTCACCAGCTCGGCGAGCCGCTCGGCGAGCTTCGTCAGCTCCGAGGCCGCCCCGGTCGCCTGCTTCGATCCCGCCTGCGCCTGCCGGGTGACCTCCTCGATCTCCGACATCGACTGCACCACCTGCTCGGTGGCGGTGCGCTGCTGCTGGGTGGCGAGGTGGATCACGCGGGCCGCGTCGCTCGTCTCCTGGATGCCGGAGAGGATCCCGGACACGCTCGACATCGCGTTGCCGCCCAGCTTCTCGCCCTCGGAGGCCTCGCGCTTGTTCCCGTCGGACGCCTCCTTGGCGGCGTGCGTCGCCTCGCGGATCTCGGTGATGAGGTTCTTGATCTCCTTCGTCGACTCGAGGACGTTCTCGGCGAGCCGGCGCATCTCGGCGGCGACGATCGAGAACCCGCGCCCCGCCTCGCCGGCCTTGGCTCCCTCGAGCGCCGCGTTGAGGGCGAGCAGGTCCGAGCGGTCGGCGATCTCGTCGATCACCTCGACCACCGTGCCGATCCGCTCGACGCGCTTCGACAGCTTCGCGATCGCGTCGTCCACCTCGACGGCGTTGTGGCGGACCTTCTCCATCGAGCCCATGAACGCCTTGATCGCCCCCTCCCCCTGGCGCGCGCCGGAGAGGGTCTGCTCCGCGATCGCCGCGACCATCTGGGCGTTCTCGGCGATCTGGTGCGACGCGCCCTTCAGCTCCTCCATGGTGGCGGTCGTCTCGTGGATCGCCGACGCCTGCGCGCTCGTGGAGGACTCGTTCTGCGTCGCCGCGGCGAGCACCTCCGCCGAGCTCGTGGAGAGCTGCAGCGCCGCCTCGCGCGTCTCGGTGACGAACTTCTTCAGCGTCTCCATCACCTGGCCGATGCCCGCGATGAGCGGCGTGAGCGCCGCGTCGATCGAGCCGGGGCGGAGCGAGCCGGAGAGGTCGCCCTGGATCACCAGGCGGATCATCGCCTCGATGGCCTCGTCGATCCCGGCGGTCACGATCTGCACGCGCTGCTGCGCCTGGCGGAGATCGGCGACGACGGCGCTCGCCGCGCCGTTCACCGCCTCCGCGATCGCGCGCAGCCCCGGATCGTCGATCGTCTCGGGATCGACCCTGCCGTCGTAGTTGCCCTCGGCGAACCCGCGGAGGACCACGGCGATGCGGGCCGCGTCCGAGCCGACGGCGCCGTTCCGCTTCTTCGCGGCGGTGCGGGGGGCCGCGACGCGGGCCTTGGGCTTCTGAGAGAGTTCGAACGGGTCGCGGGTGCTCATGGGCGGCTCCGGGGAGACGTCACGCGGTCGCGCCGGCGGCGCGCTCGCGGACGAGGGTGGGGAGATCGACGAGGAGGAGGGGGTCGCCCTCGAGCAGGACGAACCCGGTGACCGCGCCCGAGGCGAGACACGCGGCGGCGAACGCAGGCAGCGGGTGGACGAGCTCGTCGGGCACGCTGCGGGTTCCGAGCACCTGATCGACGACGAGCGTCCGCTCCATCGCGTCGTCGTGGCTCGCGACCACGATGCCGCGCAGGCGGCCCTGGGGGACGCCGAGGGCCGTCTCCAGCACGAGCTCGTCGGGAGACACGTCGCGGACGCTGCCGATGCGGATGGCGTCGTGCACGACGGCCGCGAACGTGCGCGCGCCGACCTGGAACAGGACGAGCTCGCTCGTCGGGCCGGTCACGCCAGGGCGCTCCCCGCGGGCACGGCGCGCGCCCGGGCCGTCTCGACGAGGCGCGGCAGGTCGAGGATGGCGACCGAGCCGAGGCGATCGCGCCCCACCGCGGAGAGGAACTCTGCGACGCCGCTCGACTCGGCCGGCGGCGGCTCGAGCTGGCGACGCGGGATCGAGACCAGCCCCTCCACGGCGTCGCTCACCACCGCCACCTTCCAGGGGCCGCAGTGGACGATCGCGGCGCGCGTGCTCGGGCGCAGCGGGACCGTTCCCTGCCCGACGAGCTGCGCCACGTCCAGCACCGGGAGCACCTCGCCGCGGTGCGTGAAGACGCCGGGCAGGAACGCGGGCGCCGCCGGCAGGCGCGTGAGGGGTCCGAGCCGGACGACCTCGGTGACGAGCGGTGCCTCGAACGCGTAGCGTCCGCCGAGCAGCTTCAGGCAGAAGAACCACGCCTCCGGCGCCGTCGGCTGCGCGCCGGTTCCGGGCTGCTGGGCTTCCTTCGGCTCGGGCATCGGGCGCGGATTATCCGCGAGCCCGGGACGCACGGGCAAGATCGGTGCTATTTTGTTCACCGCGAGAGGGGCGACGTGAAGGTTCTCATCTGCTGCGAGAGCGAGATCCTCCTACACCTGACCGGCATGGCGCTCGAGGCCGCCGGGCACCAGGTCGTGCTCCAGCGCGAGGCGCACGCGCTCGTCGCCGAGACCCCCGGGGCCGGAGCGCTGCTCGTGGACGCCGCTCGGGCGAAGCAGGCGCCTCCGCTGCTGCGCGATCGCGGCTTCGGCGGCCGCGCCCTGCTGGTCGGCGACGGCACTCCCGAGGAGCTGGCGCAGAAGGCGGCGGAGCTGAAGCTCGACGGGGCAGTCCCGGCCTCCCCTGCGGAAGAGCTGCCGCGCCGCTTCACCGCCGCGCTCGAGGCGCGCCGCCGGGTCCTCATCGTGGACGACTCCGAGATCGTCGCGCGGCTGCTCACGGAGGAGCTCGAGGCCAAGGGCTTCGAGATCCAGTACGCACCCGACGCCGAGAAGGCGACCTCGATCATCCTGAAACGTCAGACCCGCCCCGACCTCATCCTCCTCGACATCAACATGCCGAAGGTGGACGGCGCGCAGTTCTGCCGCTTCGTGAAGAAGAACGAGATGTTCCGCTCGATCAAGGTCGTCTTCTGCTCGGGCGTGGACAAGGAGCGGATCGAGAGGCTCGTCGCGGAGTGTGGCGCCGACGGCTACCTCCTGAAGGACGAGCTCCTCGGGAAGTGGATCGTCGACAACGCCTGCTGACCCCGGGCTCACTCGCCCGGGGTCCCCTCTCCCGGCGCGCAGGCGAGGTTGTCCGCCGCGTCCGGCCCGTCCCGGTCGATCCGCTCCGCCGCCGCGGGGCAGACCGGCGCCACGCCTCCCGCGCCGAACGTCGAGGCGACCTCGCCCAGCGGATCGAGGAGGAGGATCTCCGGCGGCCGGTCGTTCGCGATCCCGCCGAGGAGCGCGGTCCCGCCGCAGGCGACCCGCGGCGTCCCGGCCGGCAAGGCGTAGCGGCCGTCGTACGCGCCGCCCACCACGAGCGCCACGGCTCCGGGCGGGACGGCGTCCGCCGGTGCGGCGCTCACGGCGCAGGAGGTGAGCGCCCCCGTCGCCGTGCGCTTCGCCAGCCGCCAGCCGCCGAGATCGAGCCGGCCTTCCCCCAGGTTGGCGATCTCGACGTACTCGCCGCCCGCCTCCGGCGTCGCCGCGTCCGCTCGCACCTCCGTGATGACGGGGCGCGGCGGTGGCCCCGCAGCCGCCGCCGTCTCGAACGCCGCGACGGTCGGACGGCGGCGCCCCTCGGCGTCGAGCACGGGACCTCCGCCGGCGGCGGCGACGCGCGAGGAGAGCACCACCACGTAGGGCGAGAGCGGGCGCAGCGGCGCCGCGGGCCGCAGCAGCACGCGGCGGCCGCCCTCGGCGAGCGCCGCCGTGGCCGGCACCCGCGCCGGCAGGTCGAGCGCGCCGGCCTCGGACTCGACCGCGTCGAGCGCCTCGCGCAGCGCCGCCGCCGGGACGAGCACGAGCCGCGCGCCGTCGGTGATCCCGTCCGCCTCGACCGGAGCCGTGAACCGGAGCTCGGCGGCGGCGAGCTCCGGCGGGATCCCCGGGCCCTCCGGAGCCACGCTCTCCACGCGCGCGAGCGGCGCGGGCTCCGGCAGTCCGCACGCGACGGCGAGCAGCACGATCGCCGCGCGTCTCATCTCCTGCCCCCGCCGAAGCGACCGGCCGTGAGCGCGTCCAGCTCCGCGCCGAGCCGGTCGATCTCGAGCTCCGCCTGCCCGAGGGCGAGCGCCGTGGACGGCGGCGCGAGGAGCAGCGCGAGCCGCAGCCGGCGCCGCTCGTAGTACACCGCCGTGGCCCGCTTCACCGCCTCGGCGCGAGCCCGGGCGCGCGCGGTCCGCTCCGCGGCGGCGGCGACCTCGCCGGTCGCCGCGACCAGGCCGCCGAGATCCCACGTCGCGCGCAGCGACACCGCATGGCCGGGAGCGACGCGCAGGTAGTCGACCTCGCCCGAGCCCTGCAGGCCGACCACCCGGTAGCTGCGCTCGTCGCGCTGGTACTCGGCGGTGAGCCGTGGGAGCAGCGCCGCCACGCGCGCCCGCCGGGCGAACCCGGCGGCGCCGGGGTTGTCCTCCTCCGCGGCCAGGGCGGCTGCCGCCTGCACCTCGCCGATGCTCGGCTCGCCCGCTGAGAGGAGGGCGAGCGCGCGCAGGGCCTCGACCTCCGCGGCCTCGACGGACACGTCCGGCGCTGGCTCGACGGTGGGGGGCGCTGCGGAACGGGGGGCGGCGCGGGGCGCCGTGGCGGCGAGCGCGGCGGCCAGGGCGACGGGCAGGGAGGTCATGGCCCGCGCGCGTGAGCACGGCGCGCACCGCCGCGAGCAGTCCTGATATCGCGCGCTTGCTCGCGACCCGGCGTCCACGCGCCGGCCGGTGGGCGCGCACGCGTCCCCTCGCCCGTCGCTACGCGTCGCCGCGGCGCTCGAGCGGCCGCACCCCCCGATGACCCGACCCGGGGTTTGCCCAACCCCCGCCCGAGGGTCCGGCGCGAGTCGTCCGCGGGCGGTATCACGTGCCCCGTTCACGGTACGGCAACCGACTCGCAGTAGCGGACGGAACCCCGTCACCGCGAGCCGATCCCGGTAATTTCCGGTGGTTCCAACGCCGACCCCGCGGCAGGAGGTCTGCGCCTCGCACCCACCCCGCCTGGTGGTGCCGCGCTTGCACCGCCCGAGGCCCCGTAGCTCGCGCGCGGAGGCCGCCCCGTGATGGACCGGAAGAAGATCCTGCTCGTCGACGACTCGTCCACCGTTCTCCTGATGGAGCGAATGATCCTCTCGAAGTACGCGTACGACGTCGTGACGGCGAAGGACGGCGCCGAGGGCGTCGAGAAGGCCATCGCCGAGCGGCCCGACCTGATCCTCATGGACGTGGTGATGCCTCGGATGGACGGCTTCGAGGCCTGCCGCCGCATCCGCGAGCAGGAGGACACCCGCGAGATCCCCGTCATCATGGTGACGACTCGCGGCGAGCTCGCGAGCGTCGAGTCGGGCTACGCGAGCGGCTGCAACGACTACGTGACCAAGCCCATCAACGGACTCGAGCTGCTCGCCAAGGTGCGCAGCTGCCTCGGGCAGTAGCAGGAGCGTCATGTCGGACCGCCCCCGCAGCGACCGGCCCACGCCGCCGCCCTCCGGCACCGGCCAGGACCTCCAGAAGATGAGCGAGCGCCTGCGCGAGGTGATCTCCTCGCTCCGCTCCGAGCAGCAGCGGCTCGCCGGCGAGGCGCGCCCGTCCGTCCCGCCGGCCACCGCCACGGCGGACTCCGGAGACCTGGAGCGCCGGCGGCTCGCGAGCGAGCTCGCGCTCGCGCGCGAGGCGATCGCCCACGCGAGCGCCGAGCGGGACCGGCTGCGCGTGCGCGTCGACGAGCTCGAGGCCGAGCACGGCAGGCTCTCCGACGAGTACGTCGCGGCGCAGGAGCGGGCGACCGAGCTCGCCCAGCTCTTCGTGGCCCTCGAGCGGCTGCACGGGGGCCGCTCGCGCGCGGACGTCGTCACCGCGGTTCAGGAGATCGTCATCAACGTGGTCGGCTCCGAGGAGCTCGCGCTCTTCGAGCGCCGCGACGGGGGGCTCGAGCTGCTCAAGGCCTTCGGCGTGGACCCGGGCCCGATCCACACGATCGGGCTGGGCGAGGGGGTCATCGGCCGGACCGCCGCGACCGGGGCCGCCTGGATCGCCGGGCGCGATCCCGCCCCCGAGTCGCCGGATGCCGATCTCACCGCGTGCATCCCGCTGCGCGCGGGCGACGACGTCGTGGGCGCGCTCGCGATCTGGCGGCTCCTCGGGCACAAGCCGGTGCTCGACGAGCAGGACCACGCCGTGTTCGAGCTCCTCTCGGCCCACGCCGGGCTCGCGCTCCACCTCAGAGCCTCGCAGGCCGGCGCGCCCATCGCGTGAGCTCGCCCGAACGCCTCACCCTGCCCTCCGAGCGTTCCGGCGGCGGCCCTCCGGACGCCGCCGGCCGCGCGCAGGTCTACCTGCACGCCGGCCAGCTCGCGACCGCCGCCGCGCCCACGGCCATCACCACGGTGCTCGGCTCCTGCGTGGCGGTGTGCCTGCACGACCCGACCACCGGCGTGGGCGGGATGAACCACTTCCTCCTGCCGAACCCCGTCGGCCGCGAGCGGTCGCCCCGCTTCGGGAAGGTCGCCGTGCCTCAGCTCGTGGACGCGGTCGTCCGCGAGGGCGCCGCCCGCGGCGCCCTCGTCGCCAAGGTGTTCGGGGGCGCGAGCGTCATCGGCGCGTTCCGCGGCTCGCGCAACCTGGGCGAGGAGAACGCGGCGCTCGCGCTCCGGCTCCTCGAGGAGGCGCGCATCCCGGTGCTCGACCACGACGTCGGCGGCGCGCGCGGGCGAAAGGTCGTCTTCATCGTGGACCAGGGCACCGCCTGGGTCCGCCAGCTGTGAGAGCACCCATGGACGAACTCGGCATCGACCGCGAGCTCCTCGTGCAGACCTTCCTGGCGGAGGCGGAGGAGACCTTCGGGCGAATGGAGCAGGCGCTCGTCGCCCTCGAGGCTCGCCCGGGCGACGAGGAGATCCTCCACGCGCTGTTCCGCGACGCGCACACCTTGAAGGGCGGCGCGGCGCTGGTCGGCTTCGACGGCGTACGGGACCTCGCGCACGACCTCGAGGACGTGCTCGAGCGGCTCCGCGTGCGCAGCCTCGGCGTCACCGACGCGCTCGTGACGCTCCTCCTGCGGTCGGTGGACGTGCTCCGCCAGGCGGTCGGCGCGGCGGCGGCGGGGGCCGAGGGAGAGTCCCCGGCGGCGCTCGCCTTCCGGCGCCGGCTCGCCGACGCGGCGCAGGCGGCCGGAGCGCCCTCGGGCGCCGGCCCCGACGCGCCCCTCCCGGCTCGCGGCGGCGGAGGCGGCGCGCCCGAGCGCGCGGCGGCCCCCGGCCACGGGAGCGGCGCGCGCACGCTGCGCGTGGACGTGGCGAAGCTCGACCGGATGCTCGATCTCGCCGGCGAGATCGCGGTGGCGCGCGGGCGGCTCACCGACCTGCTCGAGCAGCGCGGCGGCGACGGCGCGGAGCACCTCCTCGAGGCGCACCGCGAGGCGGACCGGCTCTACCAGGACCTGCAGGAGCTCATCATGCAGGCCCGCATGGTGCCCATCGGACCGACGTTCCATCCGCACGCGCGCACCGTCCGCGACGCCGCCAGCGCGCTCGGCAAGCGCGCGCGCCTCGTGGTCGAGGGCGAGGACGTGGAGGTGGACACCGCGGTGATCGAGCACATCCGCGATCCGCTGACGCACATGGTCCGCAACGCGCTGCACCACGGCATCGAGTCGCCCGAGGCGCGTCGCGCCCGGGGCAAGCCGCCGGTGGGCACGGTCGTGCTGCGCGCCTTCCACGAGGCCGGGAGCATGGTCATCCAGGTCGCCGACGACGGCGGCGGCCTCGACCGGGCGCGCATCGCGGCGCGGGCCGTCGCGCAGGGGCTCGCGCTGGAGGCCGACCGCGTCACGGACGAGGAGGCCGCGCGGCTCGTGTTCGAGCATGGGTTCTCCACCGCCGACCGCGTCACGGAGCTCTCCGGCCGCGGCGTCGGGATGGACGTCGTGCGCCGCAACGTCGAGGCGCTGCGCGGGTCCGTCGCCATCCACAGCGCGCCCGGGGTGGGCACCGAGATCACCCTCCGCGTGCCGCTGACGCTGGCCATCATCCAGGGCTTCAAGGTGGGCGTCGCGGACGAGACCTTCATCCTGCCGCTCGACGCCGTGGTGGAGTGCCTGGAGCTTCCGGCCGAGCAGAGCGCCGCGGGCGCGCCCTGCGGGATCCTGAACGTGCGCGGCGCCCCGCTCCCCTACCTGCGCCTGCGCGACCACTTCGGCCTCGGCGGCGCGCCCCCGGCGCGCCAGAACGTGGTGGTGGTGCGGCACGGCGCGCACACGGCGGGCGTGGCGGTGGACGCGCTGCACGGCGAGAGCTCCACCGTGATCAAGCCGCTCGGCCGGATGTTCGGCGGGGTCGTGGGGATCTCGGGATCCTCCATCCTCGGCAACGGCAACGTGGCGCTCATCCTCGACGTGGGAGGGCTGCTGCGCGAGACGCTCCGGCGGGCAGCCCAGGCTCAGGCGGCGTAGCCGCAACGGGAGACGACAATGCAGGCGACGGACGCGGTCGAGCGCGCGCAGTACCTCTCCTTCTCCCTGGGGGGAGGCGAGTACGGCGTCGGCATCCTCAAGGTGAAGGAGATCCTCCAGTACGAGACGGTGACCCGGGTGCCGTCCACGCCGCGGTCGGTGCGCGGGGTCATCAACCTGCGCGGCCAGGTGGTCCCGGTGATCGACCTGGCCGCGAAGTTCGGGCTGGCCGAGACCGAGGTCTCGCGCCTCACGTGCATCCTCATCGTGGAGGCGCGCCTCGACGGTCAACCCGCGGTCGTCGGGGTCATGGCCGACGCCGTGCAGGAGGTGATCGAGCTCGGCCCCGGAGACGTCGAGCCGGCCCCCGCCTTCGGCACCGCCGTCCGCGTCGACTTCCTCCTCGGGGTCGGGAAGGTCGGCAAGCGCTTCGTGCTCCTGCTCGATCTCGATCGCGTCATCTCGGCGGACGAGAAGGAGTTCGCGCGGGAGGCCGCGGCGGGAGCGCTCGACGGCGCCCCCGCGCCGGGGGACGCGACCCCGGACGCGCCCGCCGACCCGGCGGAGGCGGCGTAGCGCGTGCCGGCGCCCGCGGAGCGGCGGCGGCCGGACCGCGCCGGGGCCACCCCCCCGGCGGTGACCGCGCACGCCGTCACCGCGCTGAGCGACGACGAGTTCGAGCTGTTCCAGTCGCTCATCCACCGCGAGGCGGGCATCTGGCTCGCGCCGGTGAAGAAGGCGCTGCTCGTCGGGCGGCTCGCGCGCCGGCTCCGCGAGCTCGGGATGGCGAGCTACCGCGCGTACCACGAGCGCGTCCGGGAGGATCCGGCCGAGAAGGTGCGGATGCTCGACGCGATCTGCACGAACGAGACGCACTTCTTCCGCGAGCCGCGCCACTTCGAGCTCCTCGCGGGGCGGTTGCTCCCCGCGCTGCGGGAGCAGGCGGAGGCGGGCGACCGGCCGCGGCGGCTCCGGGTGTGGAGCGCGGCGTGCTCGAGCGGCGAGGAGCCCTACTCCATCGCCATGGCCCTCCTCGACGCGCTCCCGCAGGGCTGGGACCTCCAGATCCTCGCCACCGACCTCTCCACCCGGATCCTCGATCGCGCCCGCGCCGCGGTCTGGCCGGTCGAGAAGGCGCGGGAGATCCCCGAGCCGTACCTGAAGGCCTTCATGCTCCGGGGCGTCGGCAGCCAGGAGGGGCTCATGAAGGCGGGCCCCGAGCTGCGGGCGCTGGTGCGGTTCGAGCGGCTCAACCTGAACGGCGACGGCTGGCCGGACGAGCGGTTCGACCTCGTCTTCTGCCGCAACGTGCTCATCTACTTCGAGCGCCGCGCCAAGGAGCGCGTCGTGGAGCGGCTCCTCGACCGGCTCGCGCCCGGCGGGCACCTGTTCCTCGGCCACGCGGAGAGCCTCGGCGGGCTGACCGCGCGGGCCCGCTCGGTCGTGCCCACCGTCTACACGCCCTTCGCCCCGGCGCGGGACGCCTGATGCCCGCGCGCGTCCTCGTGGTGGACGACTCCGCCGTGGTGCGGCAGGCGCTCGCGCAGATCCTCGGCCGGGCGGGCCTCGCGGTGGCGACCGCCAACGATCCCCTCATCGCGATGGAGAAGATGCGCCGGGAGCGGCCCGACGCCATCGTGCTCGACATCGAGATGCCGCGGATGGACGGCCTCACCTTCCTCCGCAAGCTGATGGCGGAGGATCCCATCCCGGTCGTCGTCTGCTCGGGGCTCGCGGGCCCGGGGACCGAGGTCGCGCTCCGCGCGCTGGAGGAGGGCGCGGTCGACCTCGTCGAGAAGCCGCGCCTCGGCGTGAAGGACTTCCTCGAGGGCTCCGCCGGGCGGCTCGTGCACGTGGTGCGCGCGGCGGTCCTCGCGCGGGTCCGGCGCCGGCCGTCCGCCCCACCCCTGGTCCAGAAGCTCTCCGCCGACGCGGTGCTGCCGGCGCGTCCGGCGGCGCGCGGCGCGGGCGACCGGATCGTCGTCGTCGGCGCGTCCACGGGCGGGACGGAGGCGCTTCGCGTGCTGCTCGGGGCGATGCCGCCGGACGCCCCCGGCATCG
Organism: Anaeromyxobacter sp. Fw109-5; assembly: GCF_000017505.1. Taxonomy (NCBI): domain Bacteria; kingdom Pseudomonadati; phylum Myxococcota; class Myxococcia; order Myxococcales; family Anaeromyxobacteraceae; genus Anaeromyxobacter; species Anaeromyxobacter sp. Fw109-5. The sequence continues at coordinate 728,418 of NC_009675.1, read as the reverse complement.
CCGTCGTCCAGCACATGCCCCCGGTGTTCACCGCGCAGTTCGCGGCGCGCCTCGACAGGACCTGCCGGATCGAGGTGAAGGAGGCCGCGCAGGGAGACCGGCTCGGCCCGGGCCGCGCGCTCGTGGCGCCGGGCGACCGCCACCTCGCGCTGCGCCGGGCGGGCGACGGCTACTTCGTGGACGTCCTCGACGGGCCGCCGGTGTCGCTGCACCGGCCGAGCGTGAACGTCCTCTTCCGCTCGGCGGCGCAGGCCGCGGGCGGGAACGCGGCCGGCGTGATCCTCACGGGCATGGGAGACGACGGCGCGGATGGGCTCGCCGAGCTGCGGGCGGCGGGCGCGCGCACCTTCGCCCAGGACGAGGCGAGCTGCGTCGTGTTCGGGATGCCGAAGGAGGCGATCGCGCGCGGCGCGGTCGAGGAGGTCCTCCCGCTGCCGCGCATCGCCCCGGCGCTGCTTCATTGGTCCCGGGGGCCGCGCCCCCGGGAGTCGATCACGCCCTGAGCGCGGCGGCCACGCTCGTCAATCCTCGACCTCGTCGAGCCAGGCCATCTGGATCGCCTCGAGGACCTTCTCGTTCGACTTGCCGGGATCGTCGGCGAAGCCGGGGAGCTCGCGCACCCAGCGATGGAGGTCGGTGAAGCGCACGGCCAGCGGCGCCACTCCGGGGTGCGCCTCGGCGAGCGCGATCGCGATCTCCCGCACGTCCGTCCATCTCATCCGTGGGTCCCCTCTCTCAGGAAGCGATCCGGTTCCCCGGGATCCGCACCACCACGTCCTCGTCGGAGACGCGCGCCTGGCAGCCGAGGCGCGAGGTCTGGGTGAGCCCCGCGGCCTCGTTCAGCTTGTCGTCCTCGCGGTCGCCGATCTCGGAGAGCGAGTCGAACCCCTTCTCGATCCAGACGTGGCAGGTGGTGCACGCCGCGACCCCGCCGCAGTTGTGCGGGAGCTCGACGCCGGCGTGCTCGGCGGCGTCGAGGATCGACGACCCGCGGCGGACCTCCACGGTCGTGCCGTGGGGCAGGAAGGTGACCTTCGGCATGTGCTCCTACTCCCCCTGATCGTCGAGATCGCCGTCCTTGGAGCCGGTCGCGCGCGGGTGCTCGACGATGCTCTGGGCGAACTCCTCGACGCGGTGACCCGCCATGGCCTGGCGGATGTGCTTGTCCATGCGGCGCTCGGCGAACGCCTTCGAGGCCCCGTCGAGCGACTCGATCCACGCCTTGACCGCGAGGTAGTCGGTGCCCGCCATCGCCTCGCGCAGCCCGCCCATGCGCTCCTCGATGGCCGCCCGCTCCGGCGGCTCGAGCAGCTCGCCGTCGAGCGCGAACGCCGACTCGAGCGAGGCCAGGATGCGGTCGCCCTCGACGCGCCACTCGGCGACGAACCGCTGCGTGACGTCCTCCTCGGCGTGCTCGATGCTCTCGACGAGCATCTGCTCGACCTCGTCCTCGGTGAGCCCGTACGTGGGCTTCACCTGGATCTTCTGCTCGATGCCGGTGGTGAGCTCGCGCGCGGAGACCTGGAGGATCCCGTCCGCGTCCACCGCGTAGGTGATCTCCACCCGCGCGATGCCCGCCGGCATCGGCGGGATCCCCTTCAGCGTGAACCGGGCGAGGGAGCGGCAGTCGTGCGCGAGCTCGCGCTCGCCCTGCACCACGTGCACCACCATGCCGGTCTGGCCGTCCGCGTAGGTGGTGAACTGCTGCGTGGCGCTCGCCGGGATGGTCGAGTTCCGCATGATGATCTTCTCGACCACCCCGCCCATCATCTCCACGCCCAGCGAGAGCGGGATGACGTCGAGGAGGAGCACGTCCTCGCGGCCGCCCTTGTCGAGCGCGTCCGCCTGCACGGCGGCCCCGAGCGCGACCACGGTGTCGGGATCGAGGTCGGTGAGCGGCTCCTGGCCGAACAGCCGCCGCACGTGGCGCCGCACGAGCGGCGTCCGGGTCGCCCCGCCGACGAGGACGACCCCGTCGACCCTCGCGACGTTGGCGTCGCGCAGCGCGTGCTGGCAGGGGCCGGTGGTGCGCTCGACCACCGGCTGGATGAGCGCCTCCAGCTCGGCGCGGGTGAGCCGCGCTAGGAGGCGGTGCCCCTCGGGCAGCTCCACGTCCGCCTCGACCACCTCGTGCGCGCTCAGCTCCTCGCGGATCTTCTGGGCCGCGGCCACCGCGCCGCGCAGCACGGCCGGCGACGGCTCGTCGGCGCGGGGCGACAGGCCGCGCGCCATGAGCTCCCGCGCCACCAGGCGATCGAAGTCGTCGCCGCCGAGGTGCGTGTCCCCGACCGTCGAGAGCACCTCGAAGACGCCGCCGTCGAGGCGGAGGATGGAGACATCGAACGTGCCGCCGCCGAGATCGTAGACCGCGAACACGCCCTGGGAGCGCTTGTCGAGCCCGTAGGCGAGCGCGGCGGCGGTGGGCTCGTTGAGGAGCCGGAGCACCTCGAGGCCGGCGAGCCGGCCGGCGTCCTTCGTGGCCTGGCGCTGCGCGTCGTCGAAGTAGGCGGGCACGGTGATCACGCAGCCGCCCGGCGGACCGCCGAGCGCGTCCGCGGCGCGGCGCTTGAGGACGCGCAGGATCTCGGCGGAGACCTCGATCGGCGTCACCGCCCGCGCGCCGCCGTTCACGACCAGCCTCACGACCGCGCCCGCCTCGTCGAAGCGGTAGATGCCGCGGTCCTCCGGGCGGATGTCGGCCGGGCCGCGGCCCATGAAGCGCTTCACCGAGAGGATGGTGTCGAGCGGCCGCTCCGGCGCGCGGCGCTTCGCCCCGGCGCCCACCTCGGCGTCGTCGGCCGCGCCGTAGTGCACCGCCGACGGCAGGAGGTGGCGCCCGTCCTCGACCTCGAGCACCTGCGGGCGGTTCCGCTCGTCGACGTGCGCGACGAGGGAGTTCGTGGTGCCGAGATCGATCCCGATCGCGCGGGGCATGGGGGGCGCTCCTCAGTGTCCGGTCGCGGCGGCGCCGCGCTCGGCGTCGGCCACGATGTTGTCGTAGTAGCGCGCGCGGGAGAGGCGCCGCGCGATGTCCACCGGCAGCTCGGAGAACCAGTGATCGTCCTCGAACATGCCACGGACCTCCGCCTCCAGGGCCTCCAGGCGGCCGCGCGTCGCCGCCGCGATCCTGCGCAGCGCCTCCCCGTCCCCGTCCGCGAGCGCGAGGGCGAGCGCCTCGCGCCACTCGAGCTGCTCCTCGAGGAACTCGGGGTCGGCGAACGTCCTGCCCTCCGAGAACACGTCCGTCCCGGCGAGCTTCAGCAGGTAGGCGGCGCGGAGCCGCCAGTCCTTGAGGTAGCGGTAGGCGTCGTTGAGCCGGGTCGCCCGCTCGAGCGAGAGGCGCCGCTCCCGCGGCTCGGCGCGCGCGAAGCGATCCGGGTGCAGCACCCGCGACAGCTCGCGGAAGCGGCGCTCGAGCTCGACGGGGTCGAGCGCGTACTGGCGCGGCAGGCCGAGGAGCGAGAAGTAGTCCTCGGTGCGGGCGACCGGCTGGATCTTGCGACAGCGGGCGCAGAAGAGCGTCCCGCTCTCCAGCTCCAGCTCGCAGCTCCAGCAGATCGGGCGGCGCATGCCTCTCGAAAGCGATTCCCGCTCCTCCGGGGCGATCCCGGCGCGGAGCGGGAACGCACTACCACGATCCGACTAGATGGTGAACGACTCGCCGCAGCCGCAAGCGCTCTTCACGTTGGGATTTCGGAACACGAAGCCGCTCTGCATCAGCGTCTGCTGCCAGTCCACCACGGTGCCGGCGAGGAACACGGCGCTCTTCGGATCGACGAAGAGCCGCGCGCCGTCGCGCTCGATCACCTGATCGTGCTTCGCCGGCTCCGGCGCCCAGTCGATGAAGTACGAGAGGCCCGAGCAGCCGCCCCCCTTCACGCCGAGTCGGAGCCCGCCCTGCGGCGTCCCCTTCTCCTGCGAGAGCGCGCGGATGCGCACCGCCGCCTTCTCGCTGATCTCGATGCCCGCCATGGGTCCGGCCCTCTCAGATCCCCGACTTCAGCACGCCGCGCTCGAGCAGCTCCGCGCGATCGCCCTGGACGGTGTCCGGCTTCACCGTGGGCGCGACGCCCCGCTTCTTCTGCCAGTCGGCGACGGCCGCCTTGATGGCGTCCTCCGCCAGGACCGAGCAGTGGATCTTCACCGGCGGCAGGTTCAGCTCGTTCGCGACGTCGGTGTTCTTGATGGTGAGCGCCTCGTCGACGGTCTTCCCCTTCACCCACTCGGTCACGAGCGAGGAGGAGGCGATCGCGGAGCCGCAGCCGAAGGTCTTGAACTTGGCGTCCTCGATGACGCCCTCGCCGTTCACCTTGATCTGCAGCTTCATCACGTCGCCGCAGGCGGGAGCCCCTACGAGGCCGGTCCCCACGTCGGGGTCGGCCTTGTCGAGGGAGCCGACGTTGCGCGGGTGCTCGTAGTGATCGAGGAGCTTGTCGGAGTACGCCATCTTCGTTCCTTCGGTTAATGCGGGTTCGCCCACTCGATCTGCGAGAGATCGACGCCTTCCTTGACCATCTCGTACAGCGGCGACATCTCGCGGAGCTTGCGGACCTTCTCGACGACGAGGCGGACGACGTGGTCCACCTCCTCCTCGGTGGTGAAGCGGCCGAGGCCGAAGCGGATCGAGGAGTGCGCCAGATCCTCCGAGATCCCCATCGCGCGGAGCACGTACGACGGCTCGAGCGAAGCGCTCGTGCAGGCCGACCCGGACGACACCGCCACGTCCTTGATGGCCATCATCAGCGCCTCGCCCTCCACGTAGGCGAAGCTGACGTTCAGGTTCCCCGGCACGCGGTGCGCGAGGCTGCCGTTCACGGTGAGCAGATCGAGCCCGGCGTCGAGCCCCTTCCGCAGCCGCTCGCGGAGCGCGAGCACCCGCTCCGCCTCCGCGGCGCCCTCCAGGCGCGCGAGCTCGGCCGCCTTGCCGAACCCCACGATGCCCGGCACGTTCAGGGTGCCGGAGCGGAAGCCGCGCTCGTGCCCGCCGCCGTCCATCTGCGCGATGAGCCGGACGCGCGGCTTGCGCCGGACGTAGAGCGCGCCCACGCCCTTCGGCCCGTACATCTTGTGCGCCGAGAGGGAGGCGAGGTCGACGTTCGCGTCCTCGACGTCGAACGGGAGCTTGCCGGCGCTCTGCACGGCGTCGCAGTGGAAGAGCACGCCCGCGGCCCGCGTGATCCGCCCGATCTCCTCGATGGGGTGGACGACGCCCGTCTCGTTGTTGGCGTGCATGATCGAGACGAGGATGGTGTCCTCGCGCAGCGCGGCCCGCAGGCGAGCGGGATCCAGCCGGCCGTCCTTCTCCACGTCGAGGAACGTCACCTCGAAGCCCTGGCGCTCGAGCGCGTGCATCGAGTCGAGCACCGCCTTGTGCTCGGTCTTGCAGGTGACGAGGTGCTTGCCCTTCGACTGGTAGAACTGCGCCGCGCCCTTCACCGCCAGGTTGTCCGACTCGGTCGCGCCGCTCGTCCAGACGATCTCCTTCGCGGAGGCGCCGACGAGCCTCGCCACCTCCTCGCGCGCCGCCTCGACCGCCTCCTCGGCGCGCCAGCCGAAGGCGTGGCTCTTGGAGGCGGCGTTCCCGAAGTCCTCGGCGAAGTACGGCAGCATCGCCTCGAGCACCCGGCGATCGACCGGTGTCGTGGCGTGGTAGTCCATGTAGATCGGAATCTTCATCGCGCCCGCGGGCTCTCGAAGTGCATTGGGATTCGCGCCGCCTGACGTCGACGGGCGGAGTCGAGTATAAGGAAATCGAGCACCCGGTCAAGCGAGTCCCGCGAGCAAGCACTGGGCGACACAGCGGAATTTCGTTAGGTTCCGAAGGTACACATGCGCCTTACCACCCGGATACTTCTCGCAGCGGTCACCTTCGCCGGTGTGCTGTGGCTTCCCGATCTGGCAGGCCTTGGCCCGACGGGGGCGCAGAGCGACCTCCAGCTGGGCTCCCTGCTGGCCGAGGGGTCGATCGTCGCGTTCGCGGTGGCGTTCGCCGGCGGCGTCGCGACGAGCCTCACCCCCTGCGTCTACCCGCTCATCCCGATCACCGTCTCCATCTTCGGCGCCCGCAAGGCCGGCAGCCGCCGGGAGGCGACGGCGGTCTCCGCCCTCTACGTCCTCGGGATCGCGGCGATGTACTCCGCCCTGGGCGTGGGCGCGGCCCTCACCGGGAAGGCCTTCGGCAGCGTGATGCAGAACCCGTGGGTGATCGGGTTCGTCGCCGTCGTCCTCGTCGCCATGGCGGCCTCCATGTTCGGGGCGTTCGAGCTGCAGCTCCCCTCGTCGTGGCAGGCGCGGCTCTCCGGGGTCGGCGGGGCCGGCCGGACCGGCGCGTTCGCCATGGGGCTCGTCTCCGGGATCATCGCCGCCCCCTGCACCGGTCCCGTGCTGGCGGCGGCGCTCACCTTCGTGGCCGCGAAGGGGTCGGTCGCGTTCGGGCTGGGCATCATGTTCACCTACGCGCTCGGGATGGGGCTCCTGTTCTTCCTCATCGGCGCGTTCTCCATCTCCCTGCCGAAGAGCGGCGCCTGGATGGAGACCGTGAAGTCGGTGTTCGGCGTGGCGCTCCTCGCGGCCGCCGGCGTCTTCCTGAAGGACGCCTTCCCGCAGGTGAAGCCGCTCTTCTCCGCGGCCCGCGAGGCGGCGGTGATCGCCGCCGCCCTGGCCTCCGCCGGCGTGCTCGCCGGCGCCCTCCAGGGGAGCTTCCACGGCCCGGCGCTCGAGCGCGCCGCGAAGGGGCTCGGTATCGCGCTCCTCGTGGGCGGGATCGTGTACGCCGCGGGCGCCTCGGGGGCGCGCGAGCGGGAGCGCTCGGCCGCCGCGTTCGCGTGGCTCCACTCGGAGGAGGAGGCGATCGCGCTCGCGAAGGCGTCCGGCCGCCCCGTGATCATCGACTTCTGGGCCGACTGGTGCACCGCCTGCAAGGAGCTCGACAGGATCGCGTGGGCCGACACCCGCGTGCGCGAGGAGGCGAGCAGGTTCGTCGCGGTGAAGCTCGACGGCACCGACGGCTCCGAGGCGTTCCAGGCGCTCTCGGAGAAGTACGGGATCGTCGGCATGCCGACGGTGATCTTCATCGACCCGCGTGGCCGGGAGGTCCCGGAGCGCGTGACGGGCGCGATCCCCGCGGGGGAGATGCTCGAGAAGCTGCGCGGCGTCGACCAGGCCTGCGAGGGGAAGCCCCCGGCGACCGCCGCGCCGGCGGGCGCGCTCGCCTGCGCCGCCCGCTGGTAGCGCGCGGCGAAGCCGGTCCCGGCCTCAGGGCATGCAGGCCTGGAACTCGTCGACGCACGTGAGGCCGCCGCCGACGCTCGTGATGCAGGAGAGCGGCCCGCACTCCTGAGCCTGGGTGCACGCCTCGCCCTCGGGCACGAACGCGCGGCAGGTTCCTGCGTCGCACCACGAGCGGGCGCAGCCGTCCCCCCACTCGGTCTGCTCGGCGCAGGGCTCGCCCGGGCCCGGATCCTCCGCGCAGCGTCCGCTCGCGGCATCGCAGTGGGATCCGGGTCCGCAGAGCACGGCGGCGCCGCACGCCTCGCCGACGCCGACGAGTGGCACGCACCTCGCCTCATCTGCGGCGCCGGACCTGCAGTACGACCCCGCCGCGCAGGCCTCCTCACCGGTCGCGCAGCTCCCCGTGGCGGTCTTGGCACGGCAGGTGTCGCCATCGCACCAGAGGCCCACGCCGCAGCCGAACGCGCCGCACGCCTGGCCCTCGCCAGCGTACGACGGCACGGCGCAGCGCGGGGGGACCTGTCCCGCGTCGCAGGCGAGGCCGGGCGCGCAGCCCCAAGGCTCGAGGTCGCACGCCTCGCCTGCGGCGAGCCACGCGACACAGGTGCCGCTGCAATGGTCCGTCCAGTCGGTGCAACGTCCCCCGGCGCACGCCTCCGACACCGCGCAGGAGCTCCCGGGCGGCGTGTGCCCCGCGAAGACGGACGCGCAGGAGGGGGCGCCGGGATCGTTCCAGAACCAGAACTGCTCGCAGCTCGCCGCCTGCATCTCCGCGACGCAGCGCGAGGCCTGCGCGGCGTCGTAGGTGAGCCGGCCGGCGTCGGCGAACGCCTGGTAGGCGCGGCACTGCGACCCGTCGAGCTCTCCCTCGATCGTCGCCGGCGTCAGGCGGTAGCAGGAGGCGAGCTTGCTCGAGTACGCCGCCAGCATCGCGTCGCAGAACGCACCGATGGTCGAGGTGTCGGGCCGCGGCGTCGGGGCGTCCTTCGGTCCCGAGCACCCCGCGAGCGCGGCCGCGATCGCGGTCAGCACGGCACATGTCCTCATGGTGAACCCCTCGCCGGCGGAAGCCGGGGCGAATGTCACCGGAGGAGAACACCGTGGCGCGATGCCGTCCAGGTCGAATCGCGCCGGAGCGCGTCGCGGAACGGCTCGCGGCGACGTCCTGCGACAGGCGCCTACAGGACCTGGTAGCCCGCGAGCACCAGGAACTGGAGGTCGGCCATGCCGTCGCGCAGGGGGGCGTCGCCGGCGCCGACGCGGTAGCCGAGCGCGGCGCGGACGCCGACGGTGACCTCGTCGTAGAGCGGCGTCTCGTACGACGCGGCGAAGCGCGGCGTGAAGAGCATGCCGGCGTCGTGCTTCACCGTCACCGTCACCGGCGCCTCGCCGGAGAGCGCGACGATGCCGCCGATCGCGCGGGCGGACAGGACCAGCGCGGGGGAGAGCTCGACGCCGCGGTCGTGGTGGTTGTCGTCGTGGACCCACTCGCCGCCGTAGTTCGCGTAGTACGCGAGGCCGAACCGGCCGGCGATGTCCCACCCGCCCGCCGCGCCGAGCGGGCGGCGATAGAAGCCGCCGAGGCGCAGCTCCGTCTTGGCCCAGTCGAGGTCCCCGAACGCGCCGAGGTCGTCGCGGAGCGTGAGCCCCTGCGCCCACGCGATCCCCACCGACGACCACCCGGCCCACGCGAGCGTGGCCGACCCGCCGCCGAGCGGCTCCGCGGAGAGGAGGGACAGCTGACGCAGCCGCGGCTGCGTGCCCGGCTGCGGGGAGGTGGCCACGCGGGGCGCGGGCTGGCGCGGGGGCGGCGCCGGAGGAGGGGGCTGCGCCGGCGGCGGCTCCTGGCCGGGCGGGGTCTCGTAGGGCCAGTCCTCCGGCCCGGCCTCGGCGGGCGGCGTCCCCTGCGCCCCGCCCTGGATCGACGGCGCCGCGAGCATGAGGTGGAGAGCGAAGAAGGTGGCGAGCATGCGGTTCCTCCCGGGACGGCGCATTGTAGCGGGCAGAGGCGCCGGCACGGACGAAACGGATGGGCGCCGGGGGGATTCCCGGTTGACACCCCGTCGGCCCACGGCATATGAGGAGGCCCCCAAAGCCCAGGTGGCGGAACTGGTAGACGCACCAGATTCAGGGTCTGGCGGCCTCAAAACCGTGGAGGTTCGAATCCTCTCCTGGGCACTCCGCCTCACGTAGCTTCCGAGGGCGGGCTCGCGAACGCGAGCCCGCCCTTCGCGTCTCCTTTTGCCTCGCCGGCCGCGCCGCGGCGCGGCTTGACATCGCGGCCCGTCTGCATATTTATGCAGGCCCATGCATAAGCTTCCCGCCTCGATCGTCGGCGCGTCCGGCTACACCGGCCTCGAGCTGACGCGGCTCCTCGCCCGGCACCCGCAGGTCCAGGTGGCGGGGCTCTACTCGGATCGCTGGGCGGACGAGGCCGCCGGCGCCCGGCTCCCGCTCGCGGGCGAGCTCGCGGCGCTGCGCTACCGCCCGCTGTCCGAGGCGGAGCGCGCAGAGGGCGAGCTCGTGTTCCTCGCCACGCCGGCGGAGGTGTCGGCGGAGCTCGCCCCGAAGCTCCTCGCCCGCGGCGCCCGCGTCGTCGATCTCTCCGGCGCGTTCCGGCTCGCCGATCCGGCGGCCTACCCGGCCTGGTACGGGTTCGCCCACCCGGCCCCGGAGCTCCTCGCCGAGGCGCGCTACGGGCTCCCGGAGCTCGCGCGCGCGGGGCTCGCCGGAGCCCGCCTCGTCACCAACCCGGGCTGCTACGCGACGTCGATCGCCCTCGCGGTGGCGCCGCTCGTGAAGTCGGGGCTCGCCTCGCCCGAGGGCATCGTCGTCACCGGCCTCTCCGGCGTGTCGGGCGCGGGGCGCAAGGCCGCCGAGGACTACAGCTTCGGTGAGGTCGCCGACGACCTGCGCGCCTATCGCCTCGGCCGCCACCAGCACGTCCCCGAGATCGAGCAGACCGTGCTGCGCCACGCCGGCGCCTGCGGTCCCATCGCCTTCTCGCCGGTGCTCGTCCCCATCCGGCGCGGCATCCTCTCCTCCGTGGCCCTCCGCCTCGCGGGCGGCGCCCGCCCGGCCGACCTCGAGGGCGCGCTCCGCGCGGCCTACGCCGGCGAGCCGTTCGTGCGGGTCGTCGCCGCGGACCGGGTGACGGTGAAGGACGTGCTCCACACGAACCGCGCCCACGTCGGCGTCGCGGTCGATCCGCGCGCGGGGGTGGCGCTCGTCACCTCCGCCATCGACAACCTCGTGAAGGGCGCCGCCGGGCAGGCGGTGCAGGCCATGAACGCCGCGATGGGCTGGCCGGAGACGGCCGGCCTGGATCTGCTCGGAGGCTGAGGTGAAGATCCCGAAGGGCTTCCGGTTCGGCGGCGTCGCCTGCGGGCTCAAGCCGCAGCGGCGGGACCTCGCGCTCGTGGTGTCGGATCACCCCGCGGCCGCCGCGGGCGTGTTCACCATCAACAAGGCCGCGGCCGCCCCCGTGCTCGACGCGCGGCCGCGCGTGCCGGCCGAGGGGATCCGCGCCATCGTGGCGAACTCCGGGAACGCGAACGCGCTCACCGGCCCCGCCGGCCTCGACGACGTCGCCGTGATCCGCAGCGCCGTCGCCGACGCGCTCGGGATCCAGAAGCGCGCCGTGCTGACCGCCTCCACGGGCGTCATCGGCGCGCGGCTCCCGGCGATGAAGATCGTGACCGCCCTCCCCGCGCTCGTCGATCAGCTCGGCGACCACGCCGACCTCGCCGCCGAGGCGATCATGACCACCGACACGCGGCCGAAGATGGCGGCGCGCGAGGTGACGCTCGGCGGCAAGGCGGCGGTGCTGTCGGCGATCTGCAAGGGCTCGGGCATGCTCGCGCCCCAGCTCGCCACGACCATGTGCCTCGTCACGACCGACGCCGCCGTGACGCCGAAGGCCCTGCAGGAGGCGCTCTCCCGCGCGGTCCAGAAGACGCTCAACATGGTCACCGTGGACGGCGAGATGTCCACGAACGACTGCGTGTTCGCGCTCGCGAACGGGCTCGCCGGCAACCCCCGCATCTCCGAGCCGGGGCCGGACCTCGCCGTGCTGGAGGCCGCGCTCACCGACCTGCTCGGCGAGATGGGCCGCGCCATGGCCGCGGACGGCGAGGGCGCGACCAAGCTCGTGGAGGTGGTGGTCACCGGCGCGCCGGGCGACGAGGCCGCGCGCGACTGCGCCCGCTCGATCGCGTCGTCGCCGCTCGTGAAGGCGGCGCTCTTCGGCGCCGATCCGAACTGGGGCCGGATCCTCTCCACCGTCGGCGCGCGCGCGGGCGCGGCGGGCTACCCCATCGATCCGTACAAGGCGCGGGTCTCGCTGCAGGGGATCACCGTCTTCGGCGGCGGCGCGCCGATCGAGTTCGACCGCGACAACCTCCGCACCCGCATGCGGGAGAGCCGGATCGACGTGCTCGTCGAGCTCGCCGACGGCGAGGCCCGCGCCGTCGCCTGGGGCTGCGACCTCTCCTACGACTACGTCAAGATCAACGCGGACTACACCTCGCTCATCATCCAGAAGCCGGACGGGGGCGTGGCGAAGGACGATCGGGTCTCGAACTACAGCCCCGCCTTCAAGCGGGCGCTCCTCGCCGAGGCGCTCAAGTACATCGCCGCCTTCTCCGGCCAGATCGCCGTCATCAAGTACGGCGGCGCCGCCATGGTGAAGGACAGCCTCAAGGAGGCCTTCGCCGAGGACGTCTCGCTGCTCAAGAAGGTGGGGCTGAAGCCGGTGGTGGTCCACGGCGGCGCCCCCGAGATCACGAAGACGCTCGAGAAGCTGGGAGAGCGGAGCGAGTTCGTGGACGGGATGCGCGTCACGGACGCGCAGAGCCTGCCGGTCGTGGAGATGGTCCTCACCGGCAAGGTGAACCAGGAGCTGGTCGCCCTGCTCAACGCGCGCGCCGCGGGCGCGGTCGGCCTCTCCGGCAAGGACGGACGGCTCCTGCGCGCCCGCAAGGCCGTCCACGAGTCCGGGCGGGATCTCGGGCACGTGGGCGAGGTCGTGGAGGTGAACAGGGACTTCCTCCGCATGCTCCTCGACGGAGGGTACGTGCCGGTCATCTCGCCCATCGGCCTCTCCGACGAGGGCGGCAGCCTCTCCATCAACGCCGACGAGGTCGCGGCGGCGGTGGCGGTCGCGCTGGGGGCGAAGAAGCTCATCTACCTCACCGACGTGCCGGGCATCCTCGAGTCCACCCCGGACGGCCAGCTGGTGCGCCAGCTCACCACCGGCGACCTCGCCCACCGGGTGCAGATCGGCGCCGTGACGGGCGGGATGAAGTGGAAGGCGCAGTCGATCCTGACCGCGCTCGCCGGCGGGGTGGAGCGCGTCCACGTCCTCGACGGCCGCCAGCCGCACACCGTCATCGCCGAGCTCTTCACCGACCGCGGGGTCGGCTCCCTGGTGACGTCATGACGCACCAGCGCCACCGCCGCGAGGTGGTCGCGCGCCTCCTCCGCGCGCGCCGGATCGGGACGCAGGAGGAGCTCCTGGAGGCGCTGCGCGCGGGCGGCATCGAGGCGACCCAGGCGACCCTGTCCCGCGACCTCGCCCAGCTCGGCGCCCGGCGCGTCTCGCGGCCGGAGGGCGGGACCGTCTACGAGCTCCCCGCCGGCGCGGCCGAGCGCGACGGGCTCGCCACGCTGCGGGGCCTCGTCTCGGAGGTCGCGTCCAACGCGTCGCTGGTGGTGATCCGCACCCATCCCGGCAGCGCGCCGGCGATCGCGCGCGCCATCGACCTCGCCGGGCTGCCGGACGTACTCGGCACCATCGCGGGCGACGACACGATCTTCGTCGCCCCCGCGGGCGAGCTCCGGGCGCGCAAGCTCGCCACCCGGCTCGCCGACCTGCTCGGCGCGCCCGTCGCGGGCGAGGGCCCCGCGCAGTAGCCGAGCGCGGGCGTTTTCTCGGGCCGCTCCCCACCGCCCGCCCGCTCCCCCGCTCCCCCGGATCTCCGGCCACCCCGCTCGTCGCGGCGGCCTACGTTTCCGGCGGGAGGGGAACGTGGCGACCATTCTCTGCGAGAACTGCGGCGTACGGCCGGCGGCGATCGAGCTGCGGCAGCGGGTGGACGGGCGTCAGGCCGCGGTGCGGCTCTGCCATCACTGCGCGAGCGCGGTGGCCTCCGGCGCGGGGGCGGCCTCGGTGGAGAGCCTCATGGAGGGGCTGTTCGGGCCCCGCCTGCGCGGTCGCGAGGGGATGCTCGGACGCCTGTCCGAGATGGCGCAGCGGGTCCTGCAGCGCGCCGCGCAGGAGGCGCTCGCGTGGGGCCAGCCGCGGGTCGGCGTGGACTTCCTCCTGCTCGCGCTGCTGCGCGAGGTGCCCGAGCTGCGCGAGGCGCTCGCCGCGGCCGGGGTCGCGGTGGAGGAGTACGAGTCGCGCCTCGAGCAGGCGATCCCCCGCGGCGCGCCGCGCGAGGCGGAGCAGGTCGGCCTCTCGTCCGGCATGAAGCGGGTGCTGCAGGTCGCGCGGATGCAGGCGGCGCAGCTGGGTCACGACTTCATCGGCCCCGAGCACCTCCTCGCGGCGATCGTGGCGGAGGGCGAGAGCTTCGCGGCGCAGTTCCTCCGCGAGGTCGATCCGCGCGCGCTGGAGGCGAGGCTGCAGGGGGGCGGCGCCGCGACCGAGCCGGGCGCCGGCGCGCCGCCGCGCCGCACCGACCTGCCGCCGAACCTCGCCCGCTTCTCCCGCGACCTCTCGGCGCTCGCCAAGGCGGGGGAGCTCGACCCGGTGATCGGGCGCGAGCGCGAGGTGGAGCGCGTCATCCGCATCCTGTCGCGCAAGACGAAGAACAACCCGGTCCTCGTGGGCGAGCCGGGGGTGGGCAAGACCGCCATCGCCGAGGGGCTCGCGCAGCGCATCGTCGCGGGCGAGGTCCCCGAGGTCCTGCGGGACAAGCGCGTCCTCGCCCTCGACCTCGGGGGCATGCTCGCCGGCACGCGCTTCCGCGGCGACTTCGAGCAGCGGCTCACGGGCCTGATGGACGAGATCCGCAAGCTGAAGGGGAAGATCGTCCTCTTCATCGACGAGATCCACACCGTGGTCGGCGCGGGCGGCGCCGAGGGCGCGATGGACGCGTCCAACCTCCTCAAGCCCGCCCTCGCCCGCGGCGAGCTGCAGGCGCTCGGCGCCACCACCCTCGACGAGTACCGCAAGCACATCGAGAAGGACGCCGCGCTGGAGCGTCGCTTCCAGCCGGTGCTGGTCTCGGAGCCGACCGCGGAGCAGGCCCTCGAGATCCTGCGCGGCCTGCGCGACGCGTACGAGGCGCACCACCGCGTGAAGATCACCGACGCGGCGCTCACCGCCGCGGTGGACCTGTCCGATCGCTACGTCACCGATCGCTTCCTCCCGGACAAGGCCATCGACCTCATGGACGAGGCCGCCGCGATGGTGCGGCTCTCCGCGGCGAGCGGTCCGGACCGGCTGGCCGAGCTCGAGGGGCGGGTCGCGCAGCGCGAGAAGGACAAGGCCGAGGCGGTCGCCGCCGAGCGCTACGCGGAGGCGGCGGAGGTGAAGAAGGAGCTCGACGGGCTGAAGGCGCAGCTCGGCGAGCTGCGCAAGGGCTGGCGCGAGCAGCGCTCCACGCACGAGCCGTCGGTCGGGCCCGAGGACGTCGCGCACGTCGTGTCGGAGTGGACGGGCATCCCCGCCGAGAAGCTGCGGGTGGAGGAGATGCAGCGCCTGCTCGAGATGGAGCGCGCCCTGGAGAAGCGCGTCGTCGGGCAGGAGGAGGCCCTCCGCGCGGTGTCCGAGGCGGTGCGCAGGGCCCGCACCGGGCTCAAGGATCCCAGCCGGCCCATCGGGACGTTCCTCTTCCTGGGCCCCACCGGCGTGGGGAAGACCGAGACCGCCCGGGCGCTCGCCGAGTACCTGTTCAACGACGAGGAGGCGATGATCCGCTTCGACATGTCGGAGTTCCAGGAACGGCACACCGTCTCGCGGCTGGTGGGGGCGCCCCCGGGGTACGTGGGGTACGAGGAGGCCGGCAAGCTCACGGAGGCGGTGCGTCGGCGGCCCTACTCGGTGCTGCTGTTCGACGAGATCGAGAAGGCCCACCCCGACGTGTTCAACGTGCTGCTCCAGCTCATGGACGACGGCCGGCTCACCGACGCGAAGGGGCGCACGGTGAGCTTCAAGAACACCATCGTGGTGCTGACCTCCAACGTCGGCGCCGACGCTCTCGCCTACCGGACCACGGTCGGCTTCACGCGGGGAGAGGACGAGGCGGCGCGCAGCATGCGCGATCAGGCGATGGAGGCGCTCCGCGGCGCGTTCCGGCCGGAGTTCCTGAACCGCATCGACGAGATCGTGGTGTTCCACCCGCTCTCGCGCGAGCAGATGGGCGGGATCGTGGAGCGGCTCCTCGAGTCCACGCGCCGGAAGCTCCGCGGGCAGAACGTCACGCTGGAGGTGACGCCGGCCGCCATCGGCGGGCTCGTCGATCGCGGGTTCGAGCCGCGCTTCGGCGCGCGGCCGCTGCGCCGCGCCATCCAGCGGGAGCTCGAGACCCCCATCTCGCGCATGATGCTGCGCGGGGAGGTGAGCGAGGGCGCGCGGCTGCGCGTCGACCTCGCCGAGGGTGAGTTCCGGTTCGAGGTGGAGCCGCGACCCGCTCCGGCGCCGCCGTCGCAGCCGGAGCGGCCGGACGCCGGGTCCGGCGTGGGACCGCGGTAGCTATCCCGCCGCCGCGACCCGCGCCCACTCCGCGTTGGAGCGGATGAGGCAGTCCTCGATGGCGAGACCGGCGAAGTAGTTGCCGGTGACGGCGAGCTTCCGCCCGGCGAGGGCGCGGTCGATCTCCTCCACGATGCGATCGTGGCCGAGGGCCGGCGAGGGGAGCACGAGCCGCTGCTCCACGAGCTCGCCCAGCTCGGCGACGGGCACCCGCAGCACCTCGGAGACGCGCCTCAGCTTGTCGTCGCGCGAGACGCCCGGCTTGAAGTGGAAGGCGAAGGCGCGGAGGCGCGGATCGGGGAAGGGATCGCGCGTGACGCACGAGTGGAACACGTCGCCGACGGGGACCAGGAACGCGCACTCCGGCATCCAGCAGCGCTCGCGCGGCAGCACCACGCCCACGCTCTCCAGGGCGACCGTCTTCACCCGGGCGACGGCAGCGGAGACCTCGGGGAAGGCGTCTCGCAGCAGCGCGGGGGTCTCGTCGGCGGTCGCGGCCACCGCGGCGAGCGGCGCCTCCCAGGTGCGCCCGTCCTGCGCGGTCGCCACGAACCCGGACCCGCCCGTCGCCAGGCGCGTGACACGCACGCCCTTCTCCACGGTAACGTTCGGCGCCGCGGCGGCCGCCTCGCAGACGGTCTGCAGCCCGCCCTCGAAGCCGAAGCTGCGCACGAACTCCTGACGGCGCGGGCGCTTCTTGAAGAGCGAGCCCGCGCCCTCCACCGGGAAGCCGTCCGCCGACTGGGAGGGGACGGCGGCGAAGAACGGCGAGAAGAGCCGCTGGTAGTTCCCGCGCCCGAGCAGCTTCCCGTAGTAGGAGGCGACCGTCTCGCCCCCCTTCGCGCGCAGGAAGTTGAAGGGGAAGTGGGCGGCCGCCTCGAGCCAGTTCAGCTGCATGAGGATCTTGGGGGGCGTGAGCCAGCGGTACTCGCCGCCCCGCAGCAGGCCGAAGTGCGCCCGCGCGGGGCCGCGCTCCTTCACCTGGTCCTCGATCCCGGCGCCGACCACGATGTCGAGCATCGCGCCGTAGCTGTTGTAGGCGGTGTGGGCGCCCATCTCGAACCAGTAGCCGTCGGGACGGCGGTGCGAGTGCAGGCAGCCGCCGATGCGCGCCTCGCGCTCCAGCACCGTGACCTTCCTGCCGGCCTGCGCCGCCTTCCACGCGAAGCCGAGCCCGCTCACCCCCCCGCCGACCACGATGACGTCCGCTCTGGCCATTCCGCGCGCTCCTGACCTCGAGTGAATCGCGCCCGTCGCCGCAGGCGCCTCGGCGGGAGCCTCGCAGACAACGCCGCGACGCGCCAGGGGTTCCTGGCCGCACCTGGCGGACCGGGGTGGACGCCGCTTCCGTGACGTTGGCCGGTTCCTGCGCGATGAGTTAGAGGTCTCTCCATGCGACTCCGCATCGGGTTCGTCGGGCTCGGGACGATCGGAGAGCCCATCGCGAACAACCTCCGCAAGGCCGGTCACGACCTCACGGTCTGGAACCGGACGCCGTCGAAGGCAGCCCACATCGTCTCCAAGGGAGGCAAGCTCGCGGGGTCGGCGCGGGAGTGCGCGACCGGGCGAGACCTCGTCATCACGTGTGTCTCGGACGAGAAGGCGCTCGACACCGTGCTCGAGGGGCCGGACGGCGTGCTCGAGGCGCTCCGCGACGGCGACGTTCTGGTGGACATGAGCACCGCCGGCGTCCGCGCCGCCCGCTCGGTGTCGGAGCGCGCGGCGGCGCGCGGCGCGGGCTTCGTGGCCTGCCCGGTGCTGGGCTCGCGCTCGGCGGCCGAGCAGGCGCAGCTCGTGCTGGTGGCCGGCGGCCCGGCGGTGGCGCGCGAGCGCGCCCGGCCCGCGCTGCACGCGGTGTCGGCCCGCATCTTCGAGCTCGAGGACGCGGCCCAGGCCGCGCTCATGAAGCTCTGCGTGAACGCCATCGGCGGCGCCATGATCACGGGCTTCGGCGAGGCGCTCGCCCTCGGCCAGGCCGGCGGGGTCCCCGTCGCGAAGCTCGTCGAGGTGCTGCAGGCGTCCTCCTTCCACTCGCCGCTCTATCTGATGAAGGGCGAGCTCGTGGAGCGGAGGGACTGGGCGCCGCGCTTCGCCATCGCGCTCGCCGAGAAGGACCAGCGCCTCGCCCAGGAGGCCGCGGCCGACCTCGGCGCGAAGACCCCGGTGAACGACACGGTGCGCCGGGTCTTCGCGGACGCCGCGCAGAGCGGCCGCGCGGACAAGGACATCGCGGCGGTCGCGGAGCTGTTCTTCGAGTGGGTGGCGAAGACGTAGGTCCTCGTGAAGCTCGCCCGCAAGAGAGGGAAGTGGCTGGCGCCGGCCGCGAGCTCCACGGCGCGCGGAGCGTAGCACGCTCGGCGAAGCGCTGCGCCGCGGGCTACAGGCGCGGGCCCCGGCCGCGGTAGGCGCTCCAGACGGCGATGACGTACACCCTCGCCGCCTCCTCGATGACGTACAGATGGTGATGTGTGCGCCTGAGAAGCAGGCGACGCACGCCTGGCTTCGGCGCGTAGCGCATCGCCACCGCCTGCGTCTCGGCAAGCGTGCGGAGCGCCGCCTCGAGCTCCTCCGCGAAGAGGTTCGGCGCAGCCGGACGGTTCTCCCGCCACCACGCGTCGATCCGGTCGATCTGTGCCTGGGCCTCGGCCGAGAGCTCGACCTTCACCGGCCGGCGTTCCTCGCGCGCAGCTTCGCGATCACCTGCTCGGCGTCGACGGTGCGCCCGGCGCGCACGTCCTCGACCCCGCGCTCTATCGACTCGTGCAGCCGACGGCGCTCATCGTCGTCGAGGTAGTCTCCGCCGCTCGCAAGCACGTCGTCGAGAGGCACGAGCTCGACGTCCTCGCCCTCCGGCAGGTCGGTGGGCTCGTCGAGGACGAGCCGTCCGCCCCTCACGTGTGCCTTGAGCGCCCGCATCGATCCCATTCTAGTCTCCCTCCGTTGCCACGGCCACGGCTCGCCCAGGACGGACCGTCAGGCCTTCCCGCCGACGAGATCCTTGAGCTTTCCGAGGCGCAGCCAGGTTAGCGCGCGCTTCCACCGACGCGCGCGCCTCACCGTCCCCAGGACACGCAGCCTGCTGGCCGCGTCTTCTCCGGGGGATCCCGGGAGATGGCCCTGACGCTGTCGACTCCGCCCGCGCAGCCGTAGGTGATCAAGCGATCTCCGTAGACATCGCCCCTGAACGAGCACACGAGAAGGAGCAACAGGATTCCATTGGTTCAGGGGCTCGAGGTGCTTCGGTCCCTCGCACCAGTAGGTCGGGGCCCCGCACCGACGGCGAACTTCGTCCTGCCGCATGCCGTACGTCACTTCACAGCGACTGCCCCTCTCCCTGGTGATGTTCCAGCTCCCGTGTCGCCGAAGCCACACCGGGAGTTGATTGCTCACGTACGCCGCAGCCACGAGCACGAGCACGCGCTCCCACCATCGGCGGGTGACACGCCAGAAGACGAACGCGATCGCCAACGCAACGGTGATGGTGAACAGCGCCATCATCACGGCATCACGTGGCGCCCGGCACGTCACCTCCCCGCACAACCACTTGTCGGGGATCACCCGCAACCCGAAGGCGAGCAACGCTGCGGCGAGCAGCGTGTCGAGCCGCCTCAGCAGTTGGAGGCCTGTGCCGCCCAACACGCTCACTACCCGAGCCGACCGCGTTCCACGGGAAGTCTCGGCGAGGCTCGTCACGTTTCCTTCCCGGTATTCTCCCGGCTCCTCGCCACCTGCAAGAGATGAACGGCTCTCCAAGCGATCACCACAAGACCGGCAGCAATCGCAATCCATCCCGCGAGCGTCCAATAACTCGGAACTCGACACTGGGACTTGGGTCAGACAGCGAAGACGACTCACACACCGACGACAACAATGCCGCGAGCATCGAGCCATACACCTGGAGGACTAGACCTGAAATGAATATCCCAACCCCAGCAGCGAACCACCTCACGGTCTTTGAGGTGGTCATCGCCGCCAGTACGCTCCCAGAGGAGTAGTGAATACCAAATGCGATTTTCCTTTGAATTTCGTGATGCGGCCGACTCGGGTTAACAAGGCCGATGGCTATCTTCTCGGCTCACACCGCATCGCCACCGCCCCCCGACCCGAACTCAGGATCGCGCAAGCGAGCACGGCTATCATTCCACGAAGCACGGCGACGATCATGAGTCGGCCTAGTCGGCCTACGCCAGCGCCTCGCCCACCATCTTCACCAGGTCGTCCAGGTGGAACGGCTTCTTCACGTAGCCCGCCGGCCGGCCGATCCGCTCGACCTCGCGCGCGACCTCGTCCGGCGGGGTGGCCGACACGAACAGGATCTTGGGGCAGCGCTCGCCGAGCGACTCGCGCAGCGCGTGGAACAGCGCCGCGCCGTCCATTCCCGGCATGCGGAAGTCGACGAGCGCCAGGTCCGGGGGCTGCTCGCGGGCGAGGGCGAGCGCCTCGACCGCGTCGGAGGTGGACACGGCGGCGTGCCCCATCCGGCGCACCGCGAGCTCCAGCGCGCGGCGCACGATGTCGGTGTCGTCGACGATGAGGACGCGAGCCAAGGCACCTCCGGCCGGAGCGGCCGTACCGCGGCGATGCGCCTCGCGTGCCGCGCGAAATCGCCCGGTTCTCGCGGGTGACGAGGTGGTCTGACGGAACCCAGGGTAGGCCGCGAGCGAGTCTCGGCGTCTCACCGGGGGGTGCCGGGACCCCGCCCAGACGGCCGAAGGCGCAAGGGAATCCCGGCGGCTACCGGTAGCGGGCGAGGGTCCGCCGCACCGCGTCCTCGAAGTGACGCCTCGCCGACGGCGGCGCGACCACCTCGGCGTCCCCACCGAGCGAGAGCGCGTAGCGGGTCCCGTATTCGTCGCTCGCGCCCGGGAGCTCCACCACCGCCCCGCCCTTCTCGGTCCGGCTCACGAGACGGACGCCGGGCCGGGCGAGCGCCCAGGCCGCGGCGAGCGGCCCGAGCTGGATCCGGACCGGCTCGCCCTGCGCCTCGGAGAACAGCCGCGCCCGCGCGAGCTCCGCCTCGGACGGCGGGTCGAACCGGTCGTCGGTCACCTCGCAGGAGCGGATCCGATCGAGCCGGAACGCGAGCGCCTTCCCCCGCGCGGAGTCGTGGCCGTAGAGGTACCAGTGGCCGAAGCGCTGGGCGAGCGTGTAGGGGTGGACCACGCGCTCGGTCTCGGCGTCGCGCGAGGCGGAGTGGTACGCGAGCCGCACGGCGCGGCGCTCGGCGATGGCGCGCTGGAGCCGTCCCAGCACCGACTGCGGCGCGGGCGGCGCGCCGGCGTAGATCCGCCCGACGAGCTCGTCGAAGCTGGCCCGCCGATCGCGCGGGACCGAGTCGCGCAGCGCCTTCACCGAGCGCTCGCGCCCCTCGCCGCCGAGCGCCTGGGCGGCGGCCGCGAGCGCGGCGGCCTCGCTCTCCGTGAAGCGCGGCGGGCGCGAGAAGCTCTGGTGCAGCGCGACGTAGACGCGATCGCCCTCGACGTACAGGTCGAGGAAGTCGTCGGGCGCGAAGGGCGGCGACCCCACCTCGAGGAGGAAGTCGAGATCCGCGAGCAGCTCCTTCTCCGTGCACCCGCACCGGCGCGCGAGATCCTTCACCGGGATCCCGGGGTGGCGCACGGCGTAGGGGACGAGGAACAGGACGCGGCGGAGCCGATCGCGCGGGTCGTGCCTGGGCGCGGCGGTGGCGGGCCTGGGCGCCGACTTCGCCGGCGACGGCGCGGGCTTGGCGGGGTCCGCCGCGGCCTCGCGCTTGGCGGAGCGCGGCGCGGCGCGCCCGGACCGGGCACCGCCCGTGGCGCCTGGCGCGCCCTCCGCCCTCTTGCGGCGCGCCGGCGTCACGCGAGCCTCCGCTCGATCCCGGCGAGCACCGCGCGCGCCTTCTCGCGCAGCGGCCTGGGCTGGAGCAGCTCCGCGCGGTCCCCGAGCGCGAGCACGTGCCGCAGGAGCCCCTCCTCGTTGGTCGCCTCGACCTCCACCACCGTGGCGCCGCCGTCCTCGAGCAGCTTCGCCCGGGGCCCGAACGAGGCGAGCACCTCGGCCGGCACCGGCGGGTCGAGGCGGATGCGGCAGCGGACCGGGGCGTGGACGTCGTACTCCCACGTCTCGCGGGTGGCGAACCCGGCGAGCGAGAAGTCCCCGCGGGGCACGAAGTCCCGCGTGCGCGGCGCGGACGCGTTCACCGCGAGCGACACGATGCGCGAGAGGTGGAACGTGCGGATCGCCCGGCGCAGGTGGCACCAGCCCGCCAGGAACCAGGCGCCGCCCCGCTGGAAGAGACCGTACGGATCCACGTCGCGCTCGGTCGTCTCGCGCCGCTCCGCGCCGAGGTACACGAGGTGCACGCGCTTCACGTGGGCGATGGCGCGGGAGAGCTCCTCGACGCGCGCCGCCGCGTCCATGCCCTCGCCGTCGTCCGGGGCGGAGAGCTGGCGCGCGGCGAGGCCGGCCGCCTCCGAGGCCCCGGGCGCGCGCGCCGCGAAGGAGAGCTTGTTGAGGGCGTGCGCGAGGTCTCGGGCGTAGGGGAACGTCCCGCTCGCGAGCGCGGCCGAGCCGGCGAGGTAGAGGAGGGCGAGGTCCTCCGGGGGAAGCCGGAGGTCGGGCAGGTAGAACTCGTCCCGCTCGATCAGGTAGCCGGCGGGGAGGTCCTCGTCCCCTGCGGCGTAGCGGACCGGGATGCCGAGCTCGAGCAGCTCGGCCTTGTCCCGCTCGAACTTGCGGATCGCGGCCTCGCCCCTCCCCCCATAGTCCTCGGGGAACTGCTCCTGGATCTCGCGCCAGGAGACGGGCTCGGCGGCCTTGAGCAGGAGCGCCGCGAGGTCGAGGAGCCGCTGGTCCTTCTGCATCGGAGGGCAGAACCTAGGCCCACGCCGCCCGGCCAGTCAACGTGTGATAGGATCGTGCGCCCAAACGCGCTGGGGGCGCTCATGGCAGGCCTCGGCATCGGCCCATCGGACTTCGGGCTCTTCGAGATCGACGATCCGGACGCGCGCTCCGCCGCGCTCGAGGCGAAGCTCCAGCCGAAGCTCGCCGACATCGGCAACCACTGCGTGGCCGGGCTGTCCCGCGTCGCCGGCCGGGGCCTCTTCGTGCACCCGGGGAAGGTGGCCCGCCGCAAGGGCGTCGCGCAGGACGAGGCGCTCGTGACCTTCTGCGAGAGCCCCCGGGGCTACCGCGGCCTGCCGTACCTCGCGGTGGTCGTCACCCGCGACCACCTCCACGCCCGGGTCGGCGTGAAGGGCGACTCCCCCTGCCGCGAGGCGATGCAGCGCGCGCTCACCCGCGAGGCGCCCGCCCTCTCCCGCAAGGGAAAGCCGTTCCGAAAGCTGCGCAGCTTCAACGACTGGAACTTCGAGGAGCTGCCCGAGCTCGCCCCGGCGCACACGCCGGCCTTCTGGCAGGAGCTCGCGGACGACCTCGCGCCCGGCGCCGACGGGCTCGACGTGGGCATCGCGTGGTCGCGCGAGGAGGCGCGGAGCCTCTCGCTCGGCGATCTGCTGGGCGTGTTCCGCGACCTCGCCCCGCTGTTCAAGCTGCTCGCGAACGCGTCCGAGGAAGCGCCGCGCACCTGAGCGGCGGCGTCCCCTCGACCCCGCCTCGCCTGCGGTGAGGCTACGGGCGAACGGGGTTTCCGCTACGCGGCGGTCCCGCCGGCGGGCTCGTTCCCCCCGCCCGTTCCCTTCGCGGCGCCGGCCTCGGCGAGGCGGCGCTCCTCGCGCGCCGCCTGCCGGACGGCCTCGACGAGCTCCTCGTGCTCCTTGCGCAGCGAGTCGTGGCGGCGGCGCAGCTCCGCGTAGCGGTCGGCGGCGAGCCCGAGCTCGCCCTTCTGCACCATGTAGACGCGCTTCTCCGTCTCGAGCCGGCCCCTGACGGCCTTGAGATCATGGTCCAGCTCGGCGATCCGCTTGCGCGCCTCGGCGAGCTTCGCCTCGGCCTTGTCGGCACGGTCCTTCTCGGCCGCGAGCCGCCCGTCGTCGGCGGCGGGCGCCGCGACTGGCGCCGCGGCGGGCGTGGGCGCCGGCGCCGGCGCGGCCTCCACCGGCCGGCTGCGAGCCCGCTCCAGCTGGGCGTTCACCCTCTGCAGCTCCGCGTCGAGGGCGCGGGCGCGCTCGGCCTGGTGCCCCGCCTCGGCGCGCGCCTCCGCGAGACGCGCGGCGAGCTTGTCGATCTCCTCGCGCAGCGCGGGGGCGCCGCCGGCGCGGCGCGCGGCCTCCTGCTGCTCGAAGGCCTTCTTCTTCGCGCGCTCGAGATCCGCCCGCAGCGCGCTCGCCTCGTCCCGCGTCTTCTTCGCCTCCGCCCTGGCGTCCTGCGCCGCCTTGCGCGCCGCCTCCGCGTCGGCCTCGAGCCTGGCGCGGTCGCCCGTTCGGGCGGCGAGCTCGGCACGCGCGGTGCGGGCGGAGAGGAAGAAGCCGACGGCTGCGAGGACGCCCAGGAGGGCGAGGAAGGCGAAGAGTCCGGTCATGGGAGATGTGCTCCGGTGGAGGTCCCGGTAACTAACAGACCTCCGCGCATCTTGGGAAGGAGCGGCGCGGGCAGGCGCTCACCACGGGCGCTCGCCGGGGCGGGGGGTTAGGAACGATTCGGCGGGGCGGCGGGGCCGCACCGCGCTAGGATTCGCCCCCCTCCCATGCGCCGCGTCGCCACCCGCATCTTCCTCACCTTCGCGGTGGCCCTCGCCGCCTTCGGCGCCGTGGCCGTGTTCGCGATCGTGCGGCTGCACGACGCACGGCGGGACCTCCGCCTGCTCTCCTCCGGCTACCTGCCGCTGACCCGCATCGCCGCCCAGCTGGAGACGAAGGACTGGGTCGCCGCCCGCGCCCTCGAGGCCCGGGCGCTCGACCGCTCCGCGAGGCAGGCCTACCTCCCCGTCGCGCGGGCGCACTTCCCGGCGCTCGTCCGGGAGAAGATCGAGGAGGCGAAGCGGGTGGTGGCCGACGCGCGGCTGCTCGCCCGCGAGGACGACGCGCGCTTCCTCCAGGACGTCGAGGGCCGCCTTCAGGCCCTGGGGGCGCGCTGGTCGGAGTACGACGGGAAGGCCCGCGCGCTCTTCGACGCGCTGGAGGCGGGCGAGGGCCAGGACCCGAGCACCGCGGCCGCCTTCGAGGCGCGCGCGCAGGAGGTCCGGCAGCTCGAGAAGGGTCTTTCACTGGACGTGAAGCTCCTGCAGGTGGCCCTGGAGAGCCAGATCGCCGACCGCGTGCGGGCGGCAGAGCGCTCGGAGGGCCGGACGGTCGCGCTCATCGTCATCTACTCGCTCATCGCGCTCGGCATCGGCGTCGGCGCGGCCCTGCTCTCGCAGCGCCTCCTCGCGCCCATCCAGACGCTCACCGAGGGCGTGAAGGCGGTCGCGGCGGGCGATCTCTCTCGCCAGGTCGCGGTCCGCAGCGGGGACGAGATCGGCCTGCTCGCGCGCGAGTTCAACGCGATGGCGGCCTCGCTCGACCGGCAGCAGGACGAGCTGCGGCGGGCCGAGCGGCTCGCCGCGGTGGGCCGCATCTCCGCCCAGATCACGCACGAGATCCGCAACCCGCTGAACGCCATCGGCCTCAACGCCGAGCTCCTCGCCGAGGAGCTCGCGGAGCTCGACGTCCCGCCCCGCGAGGCGCTCCAGCTCGTCTCGGCCATCTCGCGCGAGGTCGACCGGCTGAACGGCGTCGCCGAGGAGTACCTGCGGTTCGCGCGCCTCCCCAAGCCGGCCCTGGCGCGCCAGGACCTGAACGAGATCCTCTCCGGCCTGCTCGACTTCCTCGGCCCCGAGCTCGCGGCGGCTCGCATCGAGCTCGAGCGGGCGCTCGCGGCCGGCCTGCCGGCCGTGCAGGCGGACGAGGGGCAGCTCCGCGCCGTCTTCCTGAACCTCCTGCGCAACAGCCGGGAGGCCATGCCCTCGGGGGGCACCGTCACGGTGCGGACCCGTCGCGTGGGGGACGCGATCGAGGCGGAGGTCTCCGACACCGGCGGGGGGATCCCCCCAGGTGACCTGACGCGCATCTTCGAGGCGTTCTACTCGACGAAGGAGCGCGGGACCGGGCTCGGCCTCGCGTTCACCCGGCAGGTGGTCGTGGAGCACGGGGGCTCGATCCGCTGCGACAGCACGGTCGGGCAAGGGACCACGTTCGTCGTCCGCCTGCCGGCGGCGGCGGACGAACCGATGGAGGGGCCGGTGGAGGCGGCCAGCACGCGATGAGGCACCCGAGGCACGAGATCCGGCGAAAGCGACGGAAGCTGCTCCCGCAGAAGGCGACCGGCGCGTTGATCCGCGCCGGCGATTCCCGCCAGCGCGTCGCGGCGCGCCCCAGGCGCCCGCGCGAGAACTGGGGCGAGGTGCACCGCGCCGTGCTGCCGAACGGGCTGCGGGTGCTCACCGCGGGGGCCCCGGGGCTGCATTCCGCGATGATCGCGCTCTACGTCCGGGCGGGCTCCCGGCACGAGACGGCGGCCCGGAACGGAGTCTCGCACTTCCTCGAGCACCTGTTCTTCCGCGGCTCGCTGGCCTGGCCGGACACGGTCGCCATGAACGCCGCGGTCGAGAGCGCCGGCGGGAGCCTCAACGGCATCACCGCCCGCGATCACGGCTGCTACTACACGCCCATCCACCCGGACGAGGTGGGCACCGGCCTCGCCATCCTGGGCGACCTCATCCGCCGGCCCCTGCTGAAGGAGATGGACGTCGAGCGCGAGGTGATCCTGGAGGAGATCCTCGACGAGGTGGACGCCGACGGCCGCGACATCGACCCCGACAACCTGTCGAAGCGGATCGTCTTCGGGGACCACCCGCTCGGCTACAAGATCGCCGGCACGCCGCAGATCGTGCGGCGCCTCGCGCGCCGCGACGTGCGCGCCCACCACCAGCGCTTCTACACGGGGTCGAACCTCGTCCTCGCCGTGGCGGGGCCGGTGCGCGCGAGCGAGGTGGAGGCCCTCGCGGAGGAGCACCTCGGGCTCCTGCCGCGCGGCAAGCCGAGCACCGATCTCGCGCCGCCGCCCTGGCCGGAGGGGCCGCGCCTCGAGCTCGTCGAGCACGACGACGCGCAGGCCGAGTTCTCGCTCTCGTTCCCCTGCCCGCCCGAGCGCCACCCGGACTACCCGGTGCACCTCTGCATCCGCCGCATCCTCGACGACGGGCTCTCCTCGCGGCTCCCCTTCGAGATCGTCGAGCGGCGCGGGCTCGCGTACTCGCTGCACGCCGGCATCGACACGTTCGCCGACGCGGGCATGACCGTCGTGGACGGGGCGTGCGCCCCGCGCAAGCTCCCGCGCGTCCTCGAGGAGATCCTCCGCGTGCTGGGCGCGCTCGCCGAGCAGCCCATGCCGGAGGAGGAGCTCCTGCGGGTCCAGCGGCGCCACCGCATGACGCTCGCCTTCTCGCTCGACAGCGCGGCGGACCTCGCCGGCTGGTACGGCGCCGGCGAGGTGCTCTCCGCGCCGGAGAGCTTCGAGGACCGCTGCCGGCGCGTCGAGGGCGTCACGCCCGCCGACGTCCGCCGCGTCGCCGCCGAGACGTTCAGACGCCGCAACCTCGTCGCCGTCGTCGTCGGTCCCTCGGGCCGCCGCGAGCGCGCCGTGCTGTCCCGCATCGTCTCCACGACCACCGCCATTCCCACCTGACGTGGGGAGGCGGTCCGAGCAGAGGTCATCGGAAGCCGGGCGTTCTCCACCCTAGGCGTGTGACTGGCTGCCGCGGCGGCGCTCCTCTCGGGGTGCTCCGTGATGGCCGTCAACCAGGAGCGTGCCATCGCTCGCAGCCGCTCATACGCTCCGTCAGATCGTCGCGCGACCATGGCGGCCCGGGGGGGAAACTCATGGCGCTCCAGTGGACCTCTGCGTTGTCGAGCGGCGTGGCCGAGCTCGACGCGCAGCTCGAGGAGCTGTTCCGTCGCGTCGACCGGCTGCTCGACGCCATCCTGGCCCGAGACCGGAGCGAGGCGTCCCGCCTGATCGCGTTCCTCCAGCACCACGTCTCGGATCACTTCGCGGCGGAGGAGCGGCTCATGCGCGAGGTGGAGTACCCGGACGCCGCGCGCCACGTGGCCGAGCACCTCGCCTTCGCCGCGCAGATCGACGCGCTCGCGGGCTGGCTCGCGGCCGAGGGCGCGACCGCGCGGCTCGTGCTCCGCCTGGAGCGCGAGGTGACCGCCTGGTTGCAGGAGCACGTGTACGGGACCGATCACGCGCTCGCCCGCTTCGTCGCCGCCCGGCAGTCCGACCAGGCGATCGCCGAGCGCGCAGGCGCACCCGTGCGAGCCTCGTAGCACCTCGCGAGCGGTGGCCGGCTGGGCGGGACGGGTGCTAACGTCCCTCTCGATGCCGGACTTCGTCACGCGCGCCGTCGAGCGGCTCCGGGAGGACCCGGGCTTCAGCCGGAACCGCTATTTCCACGCCCTCTCCTCGCCCGAGGGCAAGCGCGCCCTGCGGATCCACCGACACCTCCGCTCGCTCGAGCGCGACCTGTCCGCCGGCGCCTCCGCGACGGTCGCGCGCGAGGCGGAGCGCGTGCGCCTCGTGCTGCGCGGGAAGCGCTCCTCGCGGACGGCGTGGCTCACCCGCGCCGAGTTCCGGCTGCTCTGCACGAGCCCGCTCGTCCGGGCGGTCCTGGGCGACGCGGCCGAGCCTGCCGGCTCCTAGCGACCTCCTTCTGTCGGCTCACGGTCGGGGCGGGAGACGTCGTCCCTCAGCGCGAGCCGGCGTCCGGCAGGGTGAGCTCGCCGGTGAGGTAGAGGGCCGCTCGTCCGGCGAGCACCACCGCCTCGCCCGTGTCCTCGCACTCGACCACGCCGCCGCGGCGCGAGACCTGGTGCGCGAGGAGGCGGCGCTTGCCGAGGCGCGCCGCCCAGTACGGCGCGAGCGTGCAGTGCGCTGAGCCGGTGACCGGGTCCTCCGGCACGCCCGCCTGGGGCGCGAAGTAGCGGGACACGAAGTCCGCGCCCCGGCTCCCCGGCGCGGTGATCGCGAGCCCCAGCGCGTCGAGCCCGGCGACCGCGGCGAGGTCGGGCGCGGCGGCGCGCACGGCGTCCTCGCTGTCCAGCACGGCGACGAGGTCGCGGGCGCGGAGCGTTTCGAGCGGCCGTCGGCCGAGCGCGCCCACGAGCAGCGGCGGCGGCTCGACCGGCGCCGGGGCCCTTCGCGGGAAGGTCATGACGAGCCGGCCACCCTCGCCGCGCGACACGCCGAGCAGGCCGCTCTGGGAGCGGAACGTCACGGCGGCGCGCGCGGGCTCGAGCACCGAGAGGACCACGAAGCCGGAGGCGAGCGTGGCGTGGCCGCAGAGGTCCACCTCGACCTCCGGCGTGAACCAGCGGATGGCGTACTCGCCGCCCTCGCCGCCCTCCCGCACGAGGAAGGCGGTCTCGGAGAGGGCGTTCTCGGCGGCGACGGCGCGGAGCGTCTCGTCCGGGAGCCAGCGCTCGAGGGTGCACACCGCCGCCGGGTTCCCGGCGAACACGCGCTCGGTGAACGCGTCCACCTGCCAGATCGGGATCCGCATCACCACCTCCTCCGGCGCGCCGCGCGGCCCGGTCGTCAGTAGGAAGCGGCGCGCGCGCCCGCGCCGGCGAGCAGCGCGCGCAGCCCCTCCGCGGGGTCGTTGCCCTCGAACGCGAACCCGCCGGGCCCGTCGCGCAGCGCCGCCGGGACGGACGCCTCGGACGGCCCGCACACGACCACCGGCAGGCGCAGCCCGCTCGCCAGCTCGGCCAGGAGCGGCGCCTCCTCCTCGGCCGGCAGCAGCACGAGCGCGCCGACCGCGCCCGCCGCGAAGGGGCGCCACAGCGGGCGGAGCCCGCGCTCGCCCGGGAGCTCCGTCAGGTCCACGCGCACGCCCTCGCCCAGCGTGACGCGGCCGAGCGTGCCGAAGCCGGCGGGCAGGTCGGGCTCGGCGTGGAAGCCGGGGACGGTTTGGAAGCGCTGCAGCGCGGCGCGGCGCGCGAGCGGGCCCCCGCCGACCACGACCACCTTCCCCACCGCCTGCGCGCCCGAGGAGCGCCCGCGCGCGATGCGCGCCCGCAGCGCGTGGAGCTCCGCCGCGCCGAGGAGCGGCGGCGCGTCGAAGGCCGCGGGCCGCGCGAGGCGCCGCGCGTAGCCATGCTCCAGCAGGGCGAGCGACGCGCGCATGGCCTCGAGATCGGAGGCGCGGCAACGATCGACCACGTCCTGGAAGCGGCGCGGCGCGGCGAGGAGCGCCACCACCTCCTCGGTGACCGGGTGCAGGCCCGCCGGGATCTCGCTCGCGTGCACGGCGAGCTCGACCAGGTCGCGCGGCGACGGCAGCGCCGGGAGGAGCCGGGCGATCTCGTCGGCCTGGCGGAGCCCCTCGAGCACCAGCTCCTCCACGCGCCGGTCGATGCGCCGCGGCCCGGCCACCGCGCCGGGCAGGAAGGCGAACTGCCCCTCGCGCCGCGTGAGGAGCCGCCACAGCGCCTTCTCGCCCACCGCGGCGCCCATCGTGGCGTCCACCACCCGCCCGTCGGCGAGCGCGATCTCCGCGCGCTCCCCCTCGCGCTCCACCGTGAGCCGCCCCGTCTTGCGGTTGGAGGCGAGCACCTGGAGGAGGTCCGGGATGGGGATCTGCGCGAGGTTCCCCTCGATCTCGCGGGTCTCGCTCGACACCGCGCGCGCGGCGTCCACGCGCCGGAAGATCTGCTCGATGCGCGCGAGCACCTCGTCGAGGTTGAAGGGCTTGCGCAGGAAGGTGCCGAGCCGGGCGCGCTCCGGGTCCACGTTCTCGCCGGTGAGGACCACGGGGATCCGCTCCGTGCGCGGGTTCGTGCGCAGGATGCGCACGAAGGTTCGCGGGTCGAGGAGCGGGGCCCGCTCGTCGAGCAGCACGAGATCGGGGAAGCGCAGGATGGCGATCTGGAGCGCGCGCGACGCGTCTCGGGCGGCGTGCACCTGGTAGCCGCGCTGGCGCAGCGCGGGGGCGAGGGCGCGCACGGTGGCGGCGTCGGGATCGGCGATGAGGATCTTGCGGGCGGGGGCCATCGCGGGCGCTCGGGCTACAGGGGCTGCAGGTCGTAGAGGTTCTGGAGCTTCGCCACCAGCGCGTCGACGAGGGGCGCGTCGGCGGTGTGGAACACGCGGCCGCCGGGGCCGGTGAGGAGCGCGTAGGCGGAGTGCTCGGAGAGGAAGAGCACGAAGCCGTGGTCGGCGAAGCGCTTGTCGCCGTCGAGGTAGACCTCGGTGACGAGCGGGTGCACGACCGACGCGGCGTCGCGCCCGCGCGGGCCGAGCAGGTAGACCCGCGCGGACGGATCGCCCGCGCGCGCGAGGGCGTCGCCGGCCGGCAACGCCTGCACCAGCGGCGCGATCCCCGCGTCCACCGGCCCGCCCACGTAGAGCATCCCGCGCGCGCGCGGGTCGCGCGCCAGCTCGCGGGCCGCCTCGCGCTGCACGGCCGCGAGGAGCTCGCCGTCGGCGCGCGGGCGGGCCGAGGGGGTGCTCTCGGGGAGGTGGGAGGAGCCGGAGAGCAACAGATCCGCGAGCTCCCAGAAGGCGGCGGGGTCGAGGTCGTCGAGGTGGAGCCGGCGCAGGAGCGAGCCGCGCTGCTCCAGGATGCGGGCGCGCGCCCAGTGGAGCAGCTCGTCGAAGTCCTCCCCGTCCTTCGGGAAGGTGGCGGCGCCCATCGAGAGGAGCACCGGGCAGCGCTCCTCGACGCGCTGGATGGCGTCCTCGCGCCGCACCTCGTCCACCGCGCGGCGGAGGAACATGAGGGCGCCGAAGTGATCGGTCTCGGGGAGCAGCACGTAGTACTCGCTCTCCGACACCTTGGCGAGGATGTCCGCGTCGCGGCCGACGCGCGCCACCGCGGCGACGAGGTCGCGCACCGCGCGCCGGTAGGGCTCGCGGCCCGCCTCCTTGCGCATCTGCTCGGCGTTGTCGAGCGACAGCACCACGAGCGAGAACGAGCGCGCGTAGCGGCGGGCCTTGTAGAACTCCTTGCCCGCGTAGTCCACGAAGTAGGCGAGGTTGTAGGCGCCGGTCTCGCGGTCGCGCAGCCCGACCCGCTCCACCGCCTGGAAGCGCCGGGCGTTCTTCACCGCGATGGCGGCGAAGTCGGCGATGGTGACGGCGGCCTGGTGCTCCTCGGGGCCGAACGGACCGGCGGCGCGGTCGGAGAGCAGCGCGACCCCGACCGGCTCGTCGTCGGCGACGAGCGGCACGAGGAACCCCTCCCCCGCCCCCGCGAACGGCACCTGGAACGGCGCCCCCCCGCGGAGCGGCTCGGCCCACTCCTCGCCGGCGGGGTCGATGCGGGCGGGCAGCGCGGCGCGATCCACCACCCCGCGATAGGCGCGCAGCTGGAGCTGCCCGCGCTCGTCGGCGGTCCACAGGGCCGCCCCCTGCGCGTCGGTGACGCGCGCGAGCACGGAGAGCGCCACGTCCTGGAGCCGCTCGCCGTCGAGGGTGGAGAGGATCTGCAGCCCCTGCCGGTAGAGCGCCTGCGCGCGCGTGAGGTCGAGGTTCTCGCTGACGAGCTTGGAGTGCTCGCGGCGCAGCTGGACCCTTCCGAGCGCGCGCTCCGCGATCTCGACCAGCTCCTCCGGCTCGAGCGGCTTCGTGAGGAAGTCGGCGCAGCCGGCCTTCATGGCCTCCACCGCCAGGCGCACCTCCTCGCGCCCGGTCACGGCGACCACCTCGAGATCCGGATCGCGCCGCTTCGCCTCGCGCACGAGGCCGACGCCGTCCAGGCCGGGCATGACCATGTCGGTGACGAGCAGCTCGAAGCGCTCGTCGGCGAGCAGCGCGAGCGCCTCCTCGGCGGAGGACGCCGTGCGCGTGGCGTGCCCGGCGCCCGCGAGCGCGTCGCGGAACAGCTCCTGGTAGAGCCGCTCGTCGTCGACGACCAGGATCCGGCCGGTCGCCATGCCCTAGAGGTCCGTCTCGCCGGCGAAGACCCGCGCTGCGGGGCCGCGCATCGTGACGCGGACGAGATCCGCGCCCACGGTGATCTCCAGCGCGCCGCCGGGGAGCCGCACCTCGACGGGCGTCTCCGCCTTCACCGCGCCCGCGCGGACCGAGGCGACCGCGGCGGCGCACGCGCCCGTCCCGCAGGCGTCGGTGAGCCCCGCGCCGCGCTCCCAGACCACGAGGTCGATGCCATGGGGACCCGGGCGCGCGAAGCCGACGTTGACGCCGCCCGGCACGGCGCGCTCGAGCAGCGGGCCGATCGCGCTCGCGCGCTCGCGGGTGGGCGTGTCGAACAGCACCGCGTGCGGGTTGCCCATCGACACGCGCACCGCGCGCACCGTCTCGCCGCCCGCCCGGAGCTCCTCGTCGCCCTGCACCGCCGCCGGCCCCATCTCCACGGACACGGCCGAGGGGACGCCGGCCGGGGTGCGGTGCACGACGCAGCGCTTCGGGCCGGAGTCCGTGTCGATGACGAGCGCGCCCGAGAGGCCGCGCGTCTCGGCGAGGTGGCGGGCGACGCAGCGGACGCCGTTGCCGCACATCGCGGCGACCGAGCCGTCGGAGTTGAAGATGTGCATGGTCGCCGCGGCGCCCGAGGTCCTGGGGGGGAGCACGGTGAGCACGCCGTCGGCGCCGATCCCGCGCCGCCGGTCGCACAGTCGCCGGGCACGGTCCGGATCCATCAGGGGCCCGTCCACGACGATGAAGTCGTTCCCGAGCCCGTGGTACTTCACGAAGGAGAGCGGCACGCCGTGCATCATAACGCGCCGCCCTCCCGCTCACGAACCCTTGCCCGTGCCGCCGCGCGCCTACTTGCCCGATCTGCTCCTCGCCGGCGGCGAGCTGCGCGCAGGCGCTGCGCTCTCGGTCGAGGGCGGCGCGGTCGTGGCCGTGGGCGAGCCGCTCCCCGGCGCCGAGCTCGTGCCGCTGCCGCGGCAGGCGATCCTCCCCGGCCTCGTGTCCGCGCACGGGCACTCCTTCCAGCGCGCGATCCGCGGGCGCACCGAGCGGCGCGGCGGCGGCCGCGAGGACTTCTGGAGCTGGCGCGCCGCCATGTACGAGGCGGCGAACCTGCTCGGGCCGGACGACCTCGAGGCGGTCGCGCGGATGGCGTTCCACGAGCTCGCCCGCGCGGGCGTCACCTGTGTCGGCGAGTTCCACTACCTGCACCGCGATCCCGCCGGGCGCCCCTACGCCGAGCCCGCCGAGCTGGCCCTGCGGGTGGTGCGGGCGGCGCGCGACGTGGGGCTGCGGATCGTGCTGCTGCGCGCGGCGTACGCGCGCGCGGGCCATGGGCTCGCGCCCGACCCGCTGCAGCGCCGCTTCGTGGAGCCCTCTCAGGACGCCTACCTCGCCGGCCTCGACGAGCTGGCCTCGGCGCTCGCCGGCGACCCCCTCGTCTCCGTCGGGATCGCGCCGCACAGCGTCCGCGCCTGCCCCGAGCCGTGGCTCGCCGCGCTCGCCGCGGAGGCGCGCCGCCGGCGGCTCCCGCTTCACGTCCACGCCGCCGAGCAGCCCGCGGAGGTGGCCGCCTGCCGCGCCGAGCACGGCGTCTCGCCCGTCGCGCTGCTCGCCCGCGCCGGCGCGCTCCACCGCGGGACGACGCTCGTCCACGCCATCCACCTCGACGACGCCGACGTCCGCGCCATCGGCGCGGCGGGCTCGACGGTGTGCGCCTGCCCGCTCACCGAGCGGAACCTCGGCGACGGGGTGGTCCCCGCCGACCGGCTGGTCGCGGCCGGCGCGCGGCTCGCGCTCGGGGCGGACTCGCTCGTGGAGATCGATCTGCTCGGGGAGGCACGCGCGCTCGAGCTGCACCTTCGGCTCGTGCGCGGGGAGCGGAACGTGCTCGACGATCCCCCCGGCACGCTCGCGGCGCGCCTCTTCGGCGCCGCCACGACGGGCGGCATGGCCTCGCTCGGCCTCGCCGGCGGGACGCTCGCCCCGGGTGAGCCGGCCGACTTCGTCGCGCTCGACCTCGACGACCCGTCGATCGCGGGCGCAGACCTGTCCACTCGTGCCGAGCCCGTCCAAGCACGAGCTCGCGGGACGGAGGCGTTCCTTTCCACGGTGGTGTTCGCGGCCGCGCGCACCGCGATCCGCTCCGTCCACGTCGCCGGCGAGCCGGTGGTGACCGGCGGCGCCACGGCGCCCGGGCGGGTGCCTGCCGAGCGCATCCTCGCGGATTTCCGTGGGGTGATGGCCCGGCTGTGGGGCGGGGCGTGACCCCATGCGCCGCGAGAAGGACGGCGCGACGCTCGCGCCTCGTCTAGGCTCCCCTCCCATGGAACTCGTCCCGCTCCTCCGGTCCCTCATCGCGATCGACTCCACCTCCACGCGCTCCAACCTGCCGGTGCTCGACCTGCTCGAGCGCGACGCGCGGGCGCTGGGGTTCGAGACCCGCCGCCAGAGCTGGCTCGACGCGAGCGGCGTCGAGAAGGGCAACCTCGTGTGCCGGCGCGGCCCCGAGGCGGGCGGCGGGCTCGCGCTCGTCGGCCACTCGGACTGCGTGCCGTTCGATCCGGCCTGGGAGGAGGCGCTCACGGGCGCGGAGCGCGACGGGCGCATCTACGGGCGCGGCGCGGCCGACACGAAGGGCTTCCTCGCCGCCGCGCTCGTCGCCGCCTCCCGCTCGCGGCCCGCGCGGCTGCCGCTCACGCTCCTCTTCACCGCGGACGAGGAGATCGGCTGCCTCGGCGCGAAGCGGCTCCTCGCCGAGGGTCGCGTCCACCCGCGCCACGCCATCGTGGGCGAGCCGACGTCGCTCACGCCGGTGCGCGCGCACAAGGGCTACTGCGCGGTGGAGGTGGTGCTCACCGGGCTCGAGGGGCACAGCGCCTACCCGGAGGTCGGCGCCTCCGCGATCCACGCGGCAGGGAGGCTCTTCCCGGAGCTCGAGAAGATCGGCGAGGCGCTCCGCGGCGAGTCCGACGGCGCCTTCTCGCCGCCGCACACCACCTGGAACGTGGGCGTCATCCAGGGCGGCAAGGCCCGGAACATCATCGCGGGCGAGTGCCGCTTCACCTACGAGTGGCGGCCCATCCCCGGCCAGGATCCGCGCAAGGCCCTCCGGCTCCTCGAGGACGCGTGCGCGCGGCTCGCCGCGTCGAGCGGCGGGCGGGTGCAGGTGGAGGTCACGCCGCTCCGCACCGACGCCGCGGCGGTCACCCCCGCGGAGGCGGAGATCGTCCGCTTCCTCCAGGCCGAGAGCGGGAACGCCGCGACCACGGTGCCGTTCGGCACCGAGCTCCCCGAGGTCATCGGCCTCGGCGCGGAGGCCTGCGTGTTCGGCCCCGGCGACATCCGCGTGGCGCACCGCACGGGCGAGTACGTGGAGGTCGCGCAGCTCGAGCAGGCGGCGGCCATCCTGACGCGGGCGATCGAGCGGTTCTGCGGGTAGCGGGCCGCGTCTCTTCGTACCGCAAGGCGCACGAGCCCGTCGCCGAGACGGGCGCAAGACGAGCGAAGCGCCGAGGCGTACTCTTCTGTACGCCGCAGGCGCGCAGCGAGGAGTCCGCCCGTCGCAGGCGCAAGGCGCACGAGCCCGTCGCCGAGACGGGCGCAAGACGAGCGAAGCGCCGAGGCGTACTCTTCTGTACGCCGCAGGCGCGCAGCGAGGAGTCCGCCCGTCGCAGGCGCAAGGCGCACGAGCCCGTCGCCGAGACGGGCGCAAGACGAGCGAAGCGCCGAGGCGTACTCTTCTGTACGCCGCAGGCGCGCAGCGAGGAGTCCGCCCGTCGCAGGCGCAAGGCGCACGAGCCCGTCGCCGAGACGGGCGCAAGACGAGCGAAGCGCCGAGGCGTACTCTTCTGTACGCCGCAGGCGCGCAGCGAGGAGTCCGCCCGTCGCAGGCAGGGATCGTGCGCCGAGCTACGGGACCACGACCGCCGCCGCGTCCAGCTCCAGCTTCGCCTTGTCGATGGCCCGCCCGACCACCTCCCGGTGCTGCCGGAGGACGAGGAGCGCGGCCTCGATGCGGGCGCGCGGCGCGCCGCCCTGGAAGGCGGACTCGATGAGCCGCTCCTCCTCGTAGTCGGCGTGGAACGCGAGCAGCTCGTGGGCCTCCTCGCGGCGGCGCGCGAGGATCTCGAGGGCCTCCTTCTCGGCGGCCTCACGGGCGGCCTGCAGGAGCGCGGCGGGGGCGGGACCGACCTTCGCGTCCTGCACCCCCTCGATCTCGTCCTCGACGCGCTGCGCGCCGCCCGCGACGTGGCGGTGGCCCGGCTCGAGCTCCACCAGCACCGAGACCGGAGAGAGATCCAGGTACCGCGAGGCCTGGCGGGAGGCCACGCGCGCGCCGGGCGCGAGGTCGGCGCTCGAGGCGAGCCGCGGCTCGAAGCGCACGTACAGGCCGCCGCGGCGCGGCGCCCACTCCCGCTTCAGCGCGGCGGAGCGGCCGGCGTCGCCGTCGCGCACCAGGCCGACGAGCGCCTCCACCAGCTTGTGCCCGGTCGCGAACCACTGCAGCTCGTCGCGCGCCACCGCCGTCTCTCGCCAGTACGAGCCGAGGTACGTGACGGGCTCCTCCGGCATCTCCATCCCGGGGAGCGCCTCGATGCGCATGCCCGAGCCGAGCGTGAAGGCGACCTCGAACGGGTGGACGTTCTGGTCGGTGTCCACCTCCATGCCGATCCGCTGGCCGACGTCGGTGGTGACCTCCTCGAGCTCCTCCTCGAGCCAGCGCGAGAGCGTGACCAGCGACTGCTCCACCGCCTCCCCCGAGACGCGCGGTCCCTCGATGCCCTCCGGGACCTCCTCGCCCATGCGCCCGAAGGCGCCCTTGACGAGGCGCGCGAGGTCGGGGAGCGCGGCGGAGCGGATGTCGAGGAGCGGGTCGCCCTCGTGCTGCGCCCGGCGGGCGGTGGCGACGCGCTCGGCGAGGTCCTTGCGGAAGGCCTCGCGCGTGCGGTCGGTCCGCTTGCGGCGCAGCGCCTCCAGCTCCTCCGGGAGCGAGGCGAGCACTGCGTCGAGGCCGCCCACCGGCTCCTCGAAGATGCCGATCTCCTTCTCGTAGAGGTCGGCGAGGAACGCCTCCTCCCCCGGCTCGACCACGAGGTGGATCTCGACGGGCCGGTGCTGCCCGAGCCGGTCGAGCCGGCCGATGCGCTGCTCCAGCACGAGCGGCGACTCGGGCAGGTCGGCGCAGACGAGCTGGCAGGCGAACTGGAAGTTCCGGCCCTCGCCGCCGGACTCGCCGGAGAGGAGGACCATCGGCCCCTCCGGATCGCGGAAGCGCGCGACGAGGCGGTCGCGCCCCTCGAGCGAGGGCGCGTCGTCGTAGAGCAGCGCCTCGAGCCCCTCGCCGCCGATGCCCGCCTGCAGCTCCCTGAGCAGCTCGAGGTCGTGGCCGAACACGAGCACCTTCTCGCCGCCCTTCGCGAGCCGGGCGCACAGCTCGACGAGCGCGGCGCGCTTCTCCCCCTCCCCCACGTCCTTGCGGCGCAGCACGCGCGAGGTGAACGCGCCGACCTTCACGCGGCGGTTGCGGATGAGCCGGGCGGAGAGGCTGTAGCGGTCGGCGAGGTGGGCGAGGAGCGTGAGCCGGTCGGGGACCGGGTCCTCTCGCGTGAAGAGCTCGTCGCCGGGCGCGAGCGCGCGCAGCGCCCCGAGCGCCTCCGCCTCGGAGCCGCCGGCGAGGAGCGTGCGCGCCACCTCGGCGTAGGCCTCGTGCTGCTCGAGCCGGGCGAGGAACTCGTCGAGCGTGGTGGAGGGCACCGGCTCCACGAGCGAGAGCAGGCGGAAGTACTCGCGCGGGTCGAGGCGCACCGGCGTCGCGGTGAGGAGCAGCACGCCGTAGGCGGCGCGGCAGAGCGGGGCGACGGCGGCGTGGAGCGCGTCCTCGGCGAGGTGATGCGCCTCGTCCACCACGAGCAGGTCGAAGGGGATGTCGGCGGCGACGTCCGCGAGGTCGGGGTCGTCGCGGAGCGCCTCGAAGGAGACGATGGCGTGCGGCGACCGCGCGAGCGCGGCCTCGGCGCCTCCGAGCGCGGCGATGCGCTCGGGGGTGAGGAGCGAGAAGAGCGCGTTGAACTTGTGGAAGAGCTCCGCGAGCCACTGGAAGGCGAGGTGCTCGGGGACGACGACGAGCACGCGCTCGGCGATGCCGAGCTGGCGCATGCCGGCGAAGACGAGGCCCGCCTCCACCGTCTTGCCGAGGCCGACCTCGTCGGCGAGGACGAAGCGCGGCAGCCGATCGGAGAGGATGCGGCCCGCGGCGCCCACCTGGTGCGGGAGGACGTGGACGCGCGAGGAGAGGAGCGCACCGAGCGAGTCCGCGCGCCGCAGCGCCTCCAGCCGGGAGACGCGCGTGCGCAGCGCGAAGGCGGTGGCGGCCCCCTGCTCGCCCGAGGCGAGGGCGTCGAGCGGCCCTCCGGCCGCCGCCTTCTCGATCGGGGTGTCGGCCGGGACCTCGACCAGGGCGGAGTCGCGGCCAGACACGACCGTGATCCCTTCGCGACCGGCGAACCGGACCGCCAGCCGCCGGCCCTCCTCGGCGACCTGCACGATCACGCCCACGCCCCAGCCGCGCTGGGCGCGGTGGATCACCTTGGTGCCCGTTTTCCAAGCCATCGAGCCGCCCCTTACCATCGGTACCCAGGCTGGTCCAGCCTCACTACCGCACGACGGAGCCCCGCGCCGGGCCGGCCGGGGGCTGTGCCACACCGTTGACACGGGGGACCGCTCAAGCTAGAAACCCGACCGCTTTCGCGCCTTGGGCGGATAGCTCAGGGGTAGAGCGTCGCCCTTACAAGGCGAGGGTCACAGGTTCG
Source organism: Anaeromyxobacter sp. Fw109-5 (assembly GCF_000017505.1). NCBI lineage: Bacteria > Pseudomonadati > Myxococcota > Myxococcia > Myxococcales > Anaeromyxobacteraceae > Anaeromyxobacter > Anaeromyxobacter sp. Fw109-5. Next base: position 688,818 of record NC_009675.1, on the reverse strand, counting down.
AAGCCTGTTCCGCCCATCCAAGTTTGCGACTTGGGGTGTTAGTTAAGTCGGTTATAACGCCGGCCTGTCACGCCGGAGGCCAGGGGTTCGAGTCCCCTACACCCCGCCAGTCATGAGGCCGGGATCCCTGACACAGGGGTCCCGGCCTCGGTGTTTCTGGGGTCTGCGGTGGTTCACCAGGGCGTGACCGAGCTGGGCCGCGCGCTCGAGCGACCGACGCGAAACACCGCCAGCCCCGCTCGCCCTGAGCCTGTCGAAGGGCGAGCCGCTGACGGCTCCCTCCTCTCCGTCCTCCCGCTAACGTTCGTCCCGAGCGTAGACGCCGCGAAGCGGCGTCGGAGTCGAGGGACGGCGGCGATCTTGATTCGGCGGACGTGGCCAGGCGCTCTCGGCCGCCGCAGGGACGCAACCGGCGAAACCTTGACCATGACGAGCGGTGGTCAAGGTTTCCGGTGGAACCTTGACTAGCGCGACAGGCGCCGCGCCTGCACCGCGCGCCAACACCGTCGCATCCTCACGATCGAGGCCGTCGTCCTGTCGCAGCGCCGCCTCGCGCGCGTGGTTGAACGCGCCGACCAGGAACTGGCGGACGTGGTTGATGGTCTCGCCGAAACCTCGCCCTCCATTGCCTGGAGGAGCTGCTCGACGTCGCCCGGCTGGACGTGCTGGAGCGGCTTCTCCGCGAGCGGCGCCCCGAGGATCAGGCGGCGAACGGTCCCGAGGTTCTTCTCGTGCGACGGCGAGTGGTGGCTGTACGTGTCGAGCCACCACTGCAGGAGGTCGCCGACCGTCCATCCCTCCGGGTTGAGCGAGATCGGCTCGGGCCCGAGCCGCTGGCGCTCGACGCGCCGCTCTATCTCGTGGAGGAGCGCCTTCGCTTCCGTCTTGGTCGCCGCCTTCGTCGCCTCCGGCTTCAACGTGCCGGTCGCGTCCTTGTACTTCAGCCACCCAGTCCGGCCACGCTTGTAGACGCTGCCCATCGGATACTCCTTGCTGCCCCTCGCCACCTTTCGCCGCGGCTCGCCGCTCGCCTCGACCCAGGCGCGCAGCTCCGCCGGGATGAATCGCAGCCGCCAACCGCCGATGCGCTTCACCGGCAGCGTGCCGTCCTCGGCGCGGTGGTAGACCCAGCTCACGCTGCGCTTCAGGAATCGCACGCCCGCGTGGACGTCCCAGAGCTCGTTGTCGGGCGGCAGCGCGTCGACCCGCGGCGCCTCCGCCCGCGGTGACTCTGCCGAACTGCGAGCGGGCACCTTCCGGTTCGAGGCGCGACCTTCCACCCGTTCGCCCCGAGCGTAGCCGCCGCGCAGCGGCGGCGAAGTCGAGGGGCTAGCCTCGGGCGGCAGCTCCGCGGTGTCGGTCGTCCCCTCCCCCGCCCACCCGAACGCCACCTGCTCCACGCGCGTCTCGGCCATGTTCCGCTCCTACTTCGCCCGCTTCCCCCCGGCATGAGCCGCCTTCTCGAGCCCGGGTCCCTTCTCCAGCACCTCGTGGTACCGGCGCATGAGCACGCGGGTGATGTACTTGCGCCGGTCGAGCCCCATCGCCTCCGCGTCCGCCTCGAGCTGCTCGACGACGATGTCCGGGAGCGAGTACCAGGCGAACAGGTCGTGAGCGACCGTCACCATGAACTCGTTCATCGACCAGCCCCGCTTCTCGGCCTCGCGCCCGAGCCAGCCCGCGAGGTCGCGAGGTAACCGGAACGTGACGACGACCTTCTCGCTGGTGTTAGTGCCGGCGCGAGCGGGCAGCTCGAGCGGCTCCTTCCCTGGGCTCATGGCCTCGACGTAGGCAGCTGCGGAGGTCTGCAAGCGGACCCCCCATCCGGTCCTGCGGCGCCGGGGGCGGCCGCAGCGGAACCCTGACCAGCGCTCGCCGCTCGTCCAGCTTTCTCTGGAAACCTTGACTAGTAGCTTCCGTTAGTAAAGCTTCCTCTACGATGGCTCGGTACGAGACTCGCTCCTGGCCCGCCGACCCGTCCGCCCCCGGCGGCCGCGCCGAGCGCCGCGCGTTCCGGTACCAGGCTTTCGTTCCGGACCCGGTCGCCAAGCTCCAACTCGCGCTTCCGTCGAGCGTCGCCGCCGCGGTCTCCACCGCCGAACGCGCCGTCGACGCCCTGAACCGCGACCCGCCCCGGCTGGCCAGCCTCGAGGTCCTCGCCCGGCGCCTCCTCCGCGCCGAGTCGGTCGCTTCGTCCCGGATCGAGGGCCTGGTCCTCTCCCAGCGCCGCCTCGCCCGCGCCGAGGCCGAGGAGCCCGATGCGCGCGACGAGACCGCCCGGTCCGTGCTCGGCAACGTCGTCGCCATGGAGCACGCGGTCACCCTCGGCACGAACGCGAAGCCGCTCCGGCTCAGGGACGTCCTCGACATCCACCGCCACCTGATGCTGGCGACGACCACGCCCGAGATCGCTGGCAAGCTCCGAGACCGCCAGAACTGGATCGGCGGGAATGCCTTCAACCCCGGCCGCGCCGACTTCGTCCCGCCCGCGCCCGAGCGGGTGAAGGACCTCATGGACGACCTGGTCGCGTTCATCAACCGGATGGACCTTCCGCCCGTGGTCCAGGCCGCCATCGCCCACGCGCAGTTCGAGACCATCCACCCTTTCGCCGACGGCAACGGTCGTGTCGGCCGCGCCCTCATCCACGTCGTCCTGCGCCGGCGAGGGCTCGCGCCCCGGTATGTCCCTCCCGTCAGCCTCGTCCTCGCTGCCGACGCGAAGGCGTATGTCGGCGGGCTGACCGCGTTCCGCGACGATCGCGCTGCCGACTGGGTTCGCTTGTTCGCGGAGGCGATCGAACGAGCCGCGGCGAAGGCGAGCGAGCTCGCGCTACGCCTTGCCGCGCTTCAAGAGAAGTGGCGAGAACGCGCAGGTCGCCCGCGCCGCCACTCCAGCGCCGAGGCCCTCATCGTCGAACTGCCGGCGCACCCGATCGTCACGGTCGCGACAGCGCAGAAGTTCCTCGGCCGCTCGAAGCAGGCCGTGAACGAGGCCATCGCGGTGCTGGCCGAGAAGGGTGTCCTCCACGCCATCACCCTCGCGAAACGAAACCGCGCCTGGGAGGCCCGCGACCTCTTCGACCTCATCAACGACTTCGAACGCGAGCTCGCCACACCGACCGACGACGACGGGCCTTCTCGTCCCGCTCCCCCCAGGAAGACGACTTCGAGGACCTGACCCGCCTTGTTTTCTCCCGCCGTCCGTCAGTCCCCAGACCTGATTCCCGCTGACCGGAGGCCGCCGCTCTCGCGCCTGCGGCGCTTGAGGATCCAGCTGGCGCCGAGACGGGGGCGAGTTTCGTGTCGCGAGCGACTCGGCGACCGCGGCGGCCTCCGTTTCCTGATCGGCAAGATCGACGCGGGGATCGACCCCGGCGATCATCGCCTCCGCGCAAATGAGAAGGGGTGGAGCTTGCGGGCTTGCGGGCCCCACCCCCAAGACGGCCGAACCCGCGCAAACGAGAAGAGGCCAGGAGGCAGGAGATCATGCCGATCACCGAAGCACAAGCCCGGCGTGCCATGCGGCACGCCGACATCCCCTGGGACCGGGAGGTCGACGACCCCCGAGAGGACGCGTGGGTCGTTCACGACCACCTCGGTCTCTTGGGCGGCCTGGCCGCCGCGTTCTCCATCGGGTGCCGGAGCCTGCGCCGCGCGGAGGACTTCTTCGCGGACCTCGGCCTGCGCGCTCGGGCTCGGCCGCGGGAAGCCGTGCGACACCACGCTGTACCGCCTCCTCGCCGAGCAGTCCCCGGCCGGCCTCGAGGAGACGGTCTTTGCCCAGGTGAAGGACCTCATCGCCCGCAAGGTGGTGCGCAACGACCTCCTCGCGCTCGGCGTCGTGAGCTTCGACGGCAAGGGGACCTGGTCGCGCACCGATGGGGAGAAGGTGAAGGGCGCCCAGCAGTCGGCGTACGACGCCGAGGGCTCGTCGCTGCAGACCTTCGGAGCGCTCCGCGCCGCCCTCACCTCCTCCTCGGTCTGTCCCTGCGTCGGGCAGAGGCTCATCGGCTCCAAGGAGGGCGAGTCCACCGCGTTCCGGCGGTTGCTCCCGGCCATCAGCGAGCAGCTGGGCGGGCAGTTCCGCATCGTCACCGGCGACGCCGGCCTCTGCGCCCGCGAGAACGCGGAGCTCGTGACCTCGCTCGGCCGCTGGTACGTTTTCGGCTTGAAGGACAACCAGCCCTACCTGCACGACATCGCCCGCGACTACGGGCAGTACGACCTCGGCACCCCGCTCGCCCGGACCGCGGAGCGGTACAGAGGCCACACCATCGTGCGCGAACTGTACGCTCGCGACGTCGCCGGCAATCCCGCCGCCGCCATCGAGGCCGCCCAGCAGCTCTGGTACGTCTGCCAGACGACGACCGACCGGCGCGGCGAGATCGTGGCCGTCGAGCAGCGCTACTTCGTCACATCGATACCCACCGGCACGCTGACCCGCGACCAGGAGCTGGCGCTCGTCCGGATGCACTGGGCCATCGAGAACGGCTGCCACTGGACGATGGACGTCATGCTCGGTGAGGACGAGGGCCACCCTTGCCAGGCGAGCCGGGCCTCCATCGAGACCGTCAGCTGGCTCAGGCTCATCGGCTACAACGCGGTCAGCGCCTGGCGGACCCTGGCGCCTCGCAAGGACGGCAGGCCCGTCGCCTGGGCCCGCGCCATGGAGACGCTCCGCGACGCGCTCCTTGCCGCCGAGGTCACCGATCACCGCGAGCTCGCCTCAGCTGTCACCTGAACCACCGGCCCGCAGGCCGCCCCCTTCTTCATTGCGCGCAGAAAGCATGAACCGTCCCGCGGCCGACGCCGCTGGACGCCCTGCGTCCCGCCGCCTCGAGAGCGGCGCCACGACGCCGGCGAAGCTCAACTCACGCCAGCGCGGATCGGGTCTGCTCCCGGGCCGAGTTCGACGAGGCCACCCGCCGCAACCTGGACTTCATCTCGACCCTCCCCGGCTTCCGCGGTCACCTCGTCTTCCGGAAGACGGGCGGGCCGACCGCCTTCGACGTGGTGACGCTCGCGGTCTGGGAGAGCCAGGAGGCGATCGACCAGGCGGCTACCGCGGTGCGCGCCCACTACGAGCGGATCGGGTTCGACCGTGCCGCCTCGCTGGAGCGGTGGCAGGTCCGGTCCGAGCTCGGCGGCTACGAGATCCTGCGCGGGACCTGAGTCTAACGCGAGCTCGCCGCGCCGATCGACGACGACAGCCGTCTCGACCGTCACCTCGCCTGAAGACGGCCTCCAGGACCTGACACGCATCGTCTCTTCTGCCAATCCATACCGTCGCCGCGCAGGCGACACGCTTCTTTACGCTTCGTGATATGAGACGGCGATGCGCAGGAAAGTGTTCTTGGCCTCGCGAGCGGCGCCAAGGCGATCACGGCGGGTCAGTGGCACACGTGCGCGCTCGTGAAGGGTGGCGCGGAGTGCTGGGGCGCCGGGGATCGGCTCGGGAACGTCATGGGTACGGACAGCACTGTGCCGGTCGCCGTGTTCGGTCTTGTGCCCTAGCCACGTCGCCGCCCCTCGCGGTCGCGCGCCGGCCACGCACGGCGATTCCGATCCCGGAACCGCGCTTTCACGGCTCGACCCCTCACCCCGCCCGCTCGAGCTCCGCCGCCAGCCGGTCGAAGTTCTGCTCGTTGGCCGGGACGACGAACGGCTTCACCTTGGCGCAGTCCTCGGCGGTGTCGTGCCGCATGCGCCAGGTGACGCGGGTCGTGCCGCCCTTCTCGTCCAGCGTGATCGTCAGCTCGAACGGGTGGCCTCCCGACAGGTGTCGGAAGACGATGCGCTCAGGCGGCTCCACCGCGAGGAAGACGCTCTCGTTCGGATGGTCGACGCCGTCCGGCCCGTGCATGACGAACCGCCACGCGCCGCCCGGGCGAAAGTCGAACACCTCGAAGGTGCTGCGGAAGCCCTGCGGTCCCCACCAGCGCGCCAGGCGCGCCGGATCGCGGAACGCCTCGAACACGCGCTCGCGCGGAGCCGCGAACGTGCGCGCGCTCACGATCTCGCGCTCCGACGCATCGCCGCCCCGGCCTTCTCGTTCAGCGGACATGGTCTCCTCCGGCTCCGCCACGGCGTGCTCGCCACCTATCGCTTCGCGAACCGCTCGGCGATCGCGCCCAGCACGTAACCCCACCCCTCCGCGTGCATGCGGCCCAGCTCGTCGTCCGGGACGTTCGTGTGGCGCAGCGTCACCTCGGTGTCGCTGCCCCGCGCCTCGAGCGTGACGGTCACCACCGACTCGAGGCCGCGGGTCGCCTCCGACATCAAGGTGTGCTGGATGCGCTTCGCGGGCTCGAGCGCGACGAACCGGCCGTAGTGCGCCCAGGAGCGGCCGGCGTGATCGACCGAGTGGTAGAAGAGGCCGTCCACGACCGGGTTCACGATCGCGCGGGCGGTCCCGTGCCACGGGCTCCCCGGGCTCTTGTGGTCGAGCCAGGCGTCGTAGACCTGCGCCGGGGTCGCCGGGATGGTGCGCTTCACGGTCAGCTCGGTGGTCTTCGTCTCGTTCACGATCGCCTCCTCTTCTCCGCGAAGAACGCCTCCATGCGATCGAGGCGCTCGGTCCAGAACCGCTCGAAGTGCGAGGCCCACCGCACGACCTCGCGGAGCGGCGCCGGCTCGAGCTCGAGCGTGTGCTCGCGCCCGCGCCGGGTGCGGCGGACCAGCCCGGCGCGCTCGAGCACCTTGATGTGCTTCGAGACCGCGTTGAGCGACATCGCGAACGGAGCCGCCACGTCCGTCACCCGCGCCGGCCCGCGCGCCAGCTGGTCGAGGATGGCCCGCCGGGTCGGATCGGCGACCGCGGCGAAGACGATGTCGGCCCGTTCGTTCAACCTGCGGGTTGAATTATGGACGGGCGGCTCCGGCGTCAAGGGCACATGCGGGAGCGGCCGCGGCCTGCTCGCTCACGCGCCGCAGCACCAGACCCCGGCCCGCCCCGTCACGCCGCCGCCGGACGCCGGATCTCGAGCGCCTTCATGCGCGACTTGAGGGTGGAGGGGTTCACCTGGAGGAGCTCGGCGGCGCCGCCCGTGCCCGCCACCCGCCACCCGGCCCGCTCGAGCGCGGCGAGGAGATTGTTCCGCTCGAGCTCCCGCAGGTCACGCTCGGTGAGGATCAGACCCTGGAGGAGCGCCGCCGCGTCGAGCCGTGCTGCCGCCGGACGCGACGGGTGGGGGGCCGGCAGGGTCCGATCGAGGTGCAGCCGTCCGTCGGTCGAGGTGATGATCGCGCGTTCGACCACGTTCCGGAGCTCGCGCACGTTGCCCGGCCACGGATAGGCCCGGAGCGCCGCGACGTCCGCCGGGCCGGGCGCCGCGACCCTCTTCCCGAGGGCGTGCGCGAGCCGCTCCGCCAGGGCCGCCGCGAGCAGCACCACGTCGTCGCCGCGCTCGCGCAGCGGCGGCAACCGGAGCGGGAAGACGCTCAGCCGGTAGTAGAGATCCTCCCGGAACTGCCCTCGCCGGGAGGACTCCTGCAGGTCGTGGTTCGTCGCGGCGATGACGCGCACGTCCACCTTGCGCGTTCGCGTCCCGCCCACCGGCTCGAACTCGCCCTCCTGCAGGACACGCAGGAGCTTCCCCTGCAGCTCGAGCGGCAGATCGCCGATCTCGTCGAGGAAGATGGTCCCCCCGTCGGCGAGCGTGAAGCGGCCCTCGCGCCGCTGCGTGGCGCCGGTGAAGGCGCCCCGCTCGTGCCCGAAGAACTCGCTCTCCATGAGCGTGGCCGGGATCGCGGCGCAGTTCACCTTCACGAGCGGCCGTCCGCGCCGCCCGCTGCGATCGTGGATCGCCCGCGCGAAGAGCTCCTTCCCGGTGCCGGTCTCGCCGAGCAGGAGCACCGTCGCGTCGGTGGCCGCCACCTGCATGACGCCGCGGAGCGCGTTCAGCAGCGCGACGCTCCGCCCCACGATCCCCTCGAACCCGTGCTCTGCCGCGAGCTCCTCGCCCAGGTGCTCCGCCTCCGCGGTGAGCGCCCGGGGCGTCCGCTCCGCCTCCATGCGATCGGCCGGCACGCCGTCGAGCACGGACAGGCCTGACGTCGTCTCCATCGCGCTCTCCTCCGGCGCCGAGCGGCGCCGCGAGGAGATGGTGTCCGCGGACCGAGGGAAGGAACGTGTGAGAGGCCGTGGAATCGACGCGGCCCTGCGGGGGCGAGCCGCTTCGAGGCGGCGCGGCCCGGTTCGCGCGAGCGCGCGAGGCTCCCCGATCAGCGACGAGCTGCCGGGCCGAGCGCCGCGGGCTCGGTCGACAGGAACGCGCGGATCTCGGAGAGGAACCGGGCGAACGCCGGCTCGTCGTCGAGGAGCAGGTGGTTCGGGCTGGCGAGCGCCACGAAGCGGGCGCCCGGGATCCCGGCGGCCAGGATCCGCGCCTCCTCGAACGGCACCATCGCGTCCTCGGCGGCGTGCAGGATCAGCGTCGGCGCCCGCACCTCGCCGAGCAGCGCGGTGACGTCGACCTCACCGGCCGCCTCGGTGAGCCGGACCGCGTTCTCGGGCGAGGTCGACACGCGCTGCAGCTCGTTGAACCAGGCGGTCTGCGCGAGGGAGGCGTTCGGCATGAAGAGGGTGGTGAACACCTGGCGGAACGCGGGATTGTCACGCCCCCACCCCTGCCGGATGAGCGCCTGCAGGCTCGCCCTGGCCTCGCGCGCCGCCGGGTTGCGGTGCTTCCATCCGCGCGCGCTGCCGCCGTAGACGACGAGGTGGCTGACCTGCTCCGGATGCCGGGCCGCGAACGCGACGGCGACGCGAGCGCCCTGCGACACCCCGAGGAGCGCGAAGCGCTGCAGGCCCGTGGCGCCGACCACCGCCTCGAGATCGCCCACGAAGGCGTCGAGAGAGAAATCCTCGACCTCCCAGTCGGACAGCCCGTTGCCGCGCTGATCGTAGCGCACGAGCAGGAAGTCGCGAGCCAGGTCGCGGGCGAGGTGACGCCACAGCGGGCTCTTCCAGTCGTACTCGAGGTGACTCATCCAGTTGGCGGTCTTCACCAGCGGCGGCCCGTGACCGGTGGTCGCGAACGCGATCCGCACGCCGTCCGGGGCGGTGCAGAACCGGACCTGCTGGCGGACGGCGTCGAGCTCGGCGGCAGAGACCGCCGGTGGCGGCTGCGCGCCTGCGTGACGCCAGGCCTCGCGCAGCTCGCCGCGGTCGACGCCGGCCTGCTCGAGCTGCCGGCTCCCCAGGGTGTAGTGCTCCTCGGCCTCCTCCCGGCGCCCGGCGGCGACGAGGAGCCGGACGAGGGCGGCGCGGAGCGACTCGTCCTCCGGCGCGAGCCGGACCAGCTCGCGGGCCGGGCCGAGCGCCTCCTCGGGGTCCGCCGCGTGGCGGCCCACGAGCTCGCGGAGGAGCTGCAGGTGGAGCTTCCGGAACTGCTCGCGCTCCGCGACGCGCCAGGCCTGGAACTCGCCGAACTCCGGCAGCTCGACGTCGTCGAGGAAGCCCCCGCGGAACATGGCGACGAGCTCGCGCAGCGCCTCGACGGACAGTCCCCCCAGGCCTCCGGCGGTGGCCGCGCGCACCTCGAGCGCGTCGACCCTGGCGCCAGCGGCCTGGAACGCGACCTCGTGACGATCCGCCTGGATGCGCCGCGCACCCTCGTCATCGAGGGCGCGCAGCCTGCTGAGGCTCCACCGCAGCGCGCCGCGCGGATCGTCCGCGACGTCCCAGAACATCCGGCACAGCCGGTCGCGCTGGTGCGGCCGGCCGGTGACCGCCAGGTACGCGAGCAGCGCCCGGGTCTTCCGAGAATGCGGCAGCGGAACCGGTCGGCCGGCGCGAGTGGCCCTCATCGGGCCGAGAAACCGCAGGCTCGGTGGCGGTTCCATCGACTCAGGCTCCTCCCCATCACTCGGAGCCCTCGGTCCGCGGCTCATTGCGTGAACCCGACCGCCGCCGTCGCATCCACCAGCAGCACCGCGCGTTCGGCGTGGACCCGCCCCGCCGGGACCGCCCGGTCTCCCGCCCGGAGCCGCGCCACCATCGCCGCCTTCTCGCCGCCGGTGACCACCCACAGCACCCGCCGCGCCCGGTCCAGCGCGGGGTACGTGAGCGTCATGCGCCTCCAGCCCTGGTACACGCCGGTGACCGCGACGTCCGCAGCCGCGACCTCCAGCACGGGATCGCCCGGCACGAGGGAGGCGGTGTGACCGTCCGGGCCGAGGCCGAGGTGGACGAGGTCGAGCTGGGGCGGAGAGCCGGCCACGCTCCGCAGCTCCTCCGCGTAGCGCGCCGCCGCGGAGGCGAGGTCGGCGGCCTCCACCGGCATCGCGTGGACGCGGGCGAGCTGCGCCGGGCCGATGAGGCTCTCGCGGACGAGCGTGAGGTTCCGGTCCTCGTGCCCGGGCGGCGCGATCCGCTCGTCCACCTGGAACAGGTGCACGGACTCCCATGGGAGCTGCGCGGCGGCGAGCGCCCGCAACATCAGCCATGGGCTGCGCCCGCGGCTGACCGCGAACGCGAAGCGTCCGCGCGCGGCCACCGCCGCGCGAGCCTCGGCGACGATGAGCGCCGCGGCGCGGGTCGCGACGGCGGCGGCGTCGGGCAGGACCTCGACCTTCATGGCTCCTCCCCGGCCCCGCAGCGCTCGTTCCAGAGGCGGATGACGCGCTCCTCGTGCTCTTGTCCGAGCACGCTCAGGGAGGCCGTGTCGAGCGCGAGGAGCCGCCCCACGACCGCTGGGAACCCCAGGAAGCGCGCGGCGAGGATGCGCAGCACGTGGCCGTGCGCGAAGAGCGCGACGTCGCCGCCGGCGTCCGCGCAGCGGGCGATGACGCGATCGGCGCGCGCCCCCACCTCGTGGGCGGACTCGCCGGCGCGCACGCCGCCGGTCCAGATGGTCCAGCCCGGCACCTCCTCCCGGAGCTGCGCGGTGGTGCGGCCCTCGTACGTGCCGTAGTCCCACTCCAGCAGCTCCGGCTCGGGCGTGGCAGCGCCGCCGTACCCGGCCAGGCGGGCGGTCTCGCGGGCGCGCACCAGCGGGCTCGTGAGCACCCGCGCGAACTCGCGCCCGGCGAGGCGCCGGCCCAGGCGCGCGGCCTGCCGCTCGCCGCGCTCGGTGAGCGGGACGTCGGTGCGACCGGTGTGGCGGCCGGAGCGGCTCCACTCGGTCTCGCCGTGCCGGATGAGCCAGAGCTCTCCCATGGCGCTCCCCCTACTCTCTGGCCGTGAACCAGCCTCCCGGGACCATGTCTTCCGCCTCCTTCGGGCCCCAGCTCCCCGGCTCGTACACGTGGAGCGGGGTGTCGGCCTTCACGGCCGGATCGACGATGCGCCACGCCTCCTCCACGTAGTCCTGCCGCGCGAAGCGGAAGGGGTCGCCGACCAGCGCGTCGCCGAGCAGCTGCTCGTAGGGCTGCGGGTCCTTGCCCGCGACGTGCGTCACGTCCAGCTCCACCTCGCGCCCCGCGAGCCGCTCGCCCGGCGCGCGGACCATCGCGCCCAGCGCGATGACGAAGTCGGGGCTGAGCCGGAAGCGGACGTAGTTGGGCGGGAAGGCGATCCCCTCCACGATCGTGGGCGGCTGGCGGAGCCGGACGACGACCTCGGTCCGCGTGACCGGGAGCTTCTTGCCGGCGCGGATGTAGAAGGGGACGCCCTGCCAGCGCCAGCTGTTCACGTGCAGGTGCAGCGCCACGAACGTCTCGGTCGTCGAGCCGGGCGCCACGCCGGGCTCGTCCAGGTAGCCGCGGAACTGGCCGCGCACGACGTCCTGCGGCTCGACGGGCGGCATGCCCTTCAGCACCTTCACCTTCTCGTCGCGCGCCGTCTCGGGATCCGCGCTGCGCGGGAACGGCTCCATCGCGACGTTGGAGACGACCTGGAGCAGGTGGTTCTGGACCACGTCGCGGATGGTCCCCGCCCCGTCGTAGAACGCGCCGCGCCCCTCGACGCCGAAGTCCTCCGCCATCGTGATCTGGACGCTCTCGACGTAGTTGCGGTTCCAGATCGGCTCGAGGAACGTGTTGGCGAACCGGAAGAAGACGAGGTTCTGGACGGTGCCCTTCGCGAGGTAGTGGTCGATGCGGAAGACGTCCTTCTCCGCGAACACCTTGTGCAGCGTGGCGTTCAGCTCCTTCGCCGAGGCGAGGTCGTTCCCGAACGGCTTCTCGATCACGAGCCGCGCGCCCTGGAGGCAGCCGGACCTGGCGAGCTGCTCGGTCACGAGCCCGAACAGCCCCTGCGGGATGGCGAGGTAGTGCACCGCCCGGTGGGAGTCGCCCAGCGTCCGGCGCAGCGCCCGGAAGGTGTCGGGATCCTCGTACTCACCGTGGACGTAGCGCAGCAGCTCGGCCATGCGCGCGAAGGCCTGCGCGTCGAGGCCGCCGTGCCGCTCCACGCTCTCCTTCGCGTGCGCTCTGAGCTGCTCGAGGGTCCAGCCACGCCTCGCGACGCCGACGATCGGCACGTCCAGGACCCCGCTGCGGATCATCGCCTGCAGGGCGGGGAAGATCTTCTTGTACGCGAGGTCACCGGTCGCTCCGTAGAGGACGAGCCCGTCCGCGGTGCGCGCGCTCATGGCTTCTTCTCCACGTGGCCGCCGAAGGCGTGGCGCATGGCGGAGAGCACCTTGTCGGCGAAGTCGCCCTCGCCGCGCGACGAGAAGCGCTGGTAGAGGGCGGCGGTCAGCACGGGGGACGGCACGCCCTCGTCGATCGCGGCGTGGATGGTCCAGCGCCCCTCGCCGGAGTCGGCCACGCGGCCCGCGTAGCCCTCCAGCGCGGGGTCCTGGAGGAGCGCGCCCGCCGTGAGGTCGAGGAGCCACGAGCCGATCACGCTCCCCCGCCGCCACAGCTCCGTCACCTCGGCCAGGTCGAACTCGTACTGGTAGCTCTCCGGGTCGCGGAGCGGCGTGGTCTCCGCGTCCACCTCGTGGCGCCGCCTCCCCACCGAGGCGCCGCGCAGGATGTTGAGCCCCTCCGCGTACGCCGCCATGAGCCCGTACTCGATGCCGTTGTGCACCATCTTCACGAAGTGCCCCGCGCCGCTCGGCCCGCAGTGCAGGTAGCCGTGCTCGGCGGTCCCGCTCCGCCCCTCGCGCCCGGGCGTCCGTGGCGCCGACGCGACCTCGGGGGCCAGCGCCGCGAACACGGGATCGAGGTGCCGCACCACCTCCTCCTCGCCGCCGATCATCTGGCAGTAGCCGCGGTCCGCCCCCCACACTCCGCCGCTCGTGCCCACGTCCACGTAGTGGATCCCCTCCGGCGCGAGCTCGCGCGCGCGGCGGAGGTCGTCGACGTAGTACGAGTTCCCGCCGTCGACGAGGATGTCGCCGCGCTCGAGGTGCGGGACCAGCTCGGCGATGGTCCGGTCGACGACCGCCGCGGGGACCATGATCCAGACGGCGCGGGGCTTCCGCAGCGCGCGCGCCAGCTCCTGCAGCGAGCCGGCGCCGACCGCCTTCTCGCGCGCCAGCGCCTCGACGGCCGCGGGCGACGTGTCGAACACCACGCACTCGTGCCCCGCCCTGAGGAGCCGGCGCGCCATGTTGGCGCCCATCCTGCCGAGGCCGATCATTCCGAGCTGCATCACGCGCTCCTCCCACGGACGTGGCGGCTCGCGGCCGAAGGCTCACGAGGGCGCCCGCAGCCTCCGTAGCGGGGAACGTGCCGTCGCGCCGCGCCGCCGCGGGCCGCTCCTCCGCCCGCCCGGCGGGCAGGCCCCGGCGTTCCGCGCGGGACGCGCCCGCGCCGGGGTCTCGCTAGAGACCGTTCCATGAGCCCCTCGAGCGACGGCCCGACGCCTCCCGAGTCGCAGCCCCGCGCCGACGCCGTCCGCGCGACGCCCGCGGTTCAGCTCGTGGTGATGGGGGTCTCCGGCTCGGGCAAGAGCTCGGTCGCGGAGCGGCTCGCGCAGCGGCTCGGCTGCGAGCTGGCCGAGGGCGACACCTTCCACTCCGCCGCGAACCTCGCGAAGATGAGGGCCGGCGTCCCGCTCGACGATCGCGACCGCGGGCCCTGGCTGCGCGACCTCGCGGCGTGGATCCAGGAGCGGGACCGCGCCGGCCGCTGCGCGGTCGTCACCTGCTCCGCGCTGAAGCGCGCCTATCGCGACGTCCTTCGCGCCGCCTCGGCCCACCTCGCGTTCGTCCACCTCGCCGGCACGCCCGAGCTCCTCGCGAAGCGCGTTCACGCGCGCACCGGGCACTTCATGCCGGAGCGTCTGCTCGCGTCGCAGCTCGCTGCCCTCGAGCCCCTCGGCGCGGACGAGCGCGGCGTCACGATCGACGTGACCGCCCCGCTGGAGGAGGTCGTCGCCGCGGCGCTGGCCGCGCTGAAGCTGGACCCCGCGGCGACCGCGACCTCGCCGTGACGCCCCGGCGTCACGCCTGCTCGAGGGTGTCCTGCGCCACGGGGACCGGCTGCGGCGCGGCGGCCGCGCGCGCCGGCGCTCCGGTCGCGAGCCACGAGCCGGCGAGGATCAACACGAACCCGGTGACGGTGCCCACCGTGAGCGGCTCGCCGAGCACCGCGACGCCGGCCGCCACGGCGACCGCCGGGTTCACGTAGGCGACCACGGTGGCCCGCACCGGGCCGACCTCGGCGATGAGCCGGAAGAAGAGCACGAACGCGAGCGCCGTGCAGACCACGCCGAGCACGGCCACCGCCACGAGCACCTCCGCCGAGGGGAGCTGGGCGGGGAGCTGGGCGAGGCCGAACGGCGCGTATCCCAGCGCGCCGAGCGCGAGCGAGACCGTGACCACCTCGAGCGTGGGCACGCCGGTGAGGCGCCGAGCCACGACCATCGGCCCGACCGCGTAGCCGAGCACGACGAGCACCATCTCGGCCACCGCCCGCAGCTCTCCTCCCCGCACGTCGAGCCCGAGCAGCGCGACCACGCCGGCGAGGCCCACCCATAGCCCGGCGAGACGGCGGCCTCCGAGCGGCTCCGGGACGCCGCTCAGCCGCGCGATCACCACGCCGACGAGCGGCACGGACGCGACGAGGAGCCCCGCGAGCGAGCTCGACAGCCGCCGCTCGGCGTCGGAGAGCAGGAGCCAGGGGATGGCGAGCTCGGCCACCGTGAACAGCACGATGGGGCGCCAGCGCGGCAGGAGGGCGCGCAGGTTGCCGCCGGAGCGGAGCACGAAGGGCAGGAGCACGGCCGCGCCGATGGCGGTGCGCAGGAAGACGAGGCTCGCCGGGGTGAGCTCGCGGACCGCCACCTTGATGAGCAGGTACGGGATCCCCCAGATCACGCACAGCGCCAGGAACAACAGCCAGCCTCGTCGCGTCACCCTGCCCTCCTTGCGTCCGGATGGCCGGTAGCTCTAGCGGGTCAGGGGGCGCGGCGCTCGCGCAAAGATGCACCGGGTGCGCGCACCGATGCACGTGCTCCTCCGCGACGCGCACCCCGCGCGCGGGGAGACCGCTCCGGCGCAGGCCGTGCGCGGCCTCAGCCGGCCCGGCCCGGGGGCGGCGGCGGCGTGGGCGCGCCGTGGACCGCCTCGTCGACGTGCGCCGCCCTCGTCATCGCCACGGCGGCCGATACGCCGGCGATACCGAGCAGGATCACCAGGCTCGTCACGCCGACGTCGAGGAGGAGCGCCCCGACCAGCGCGGCGGTGAAGAGCGCCCACCCGCCCATCAGCAGCCCGAGCCTGGCGACGTCGCGGGTGAGGAGCGCGTCGGAGGGTCGACGCCGCCGGATCTGGATGATCCCGTCGGACCGCTTGCGGGCTACGCGGGGGCGCATGAATCGAGGCCTAGCACACGGCGCACCAATGGGAACTCTTTCGCGAGGCGGCGCCCCGAAGGTGGCGGCGGCCGCGCGGGTACCCGCCCCGGCGGCCTCTTCCCGGCATCGCGCGACGAAGCCACCCAAAGGCGCGCGGGCCGAGGCGAAGCCCCGGAGCTAAGTGACTCTGCGCTCGGTCCGGGGCGCCCCCGAGGAGGACCGCCGCATGAAGACCTCGCTGGCAGGCACGGTCGCCTTGGTGGCCGGGGCGACCCGAGGCGCCGGACGCGGGATCGCCGTCCAGCTCGGCGCGGCCGGAGCGACCGTCTACGTCACCGGGCGGACGACCCGCTCCCGGCGCTCGGAGATGAACCGGCCGGAGACCATCGAGGAGACCGCGGCGCTCGTGGACGGGGCCGGGGGTCACGGGATCGCCGTCGAGGTGGACCACCTCGTGCCGGCCGAGGTGCGCGCGCTCGTCGCTCGCATCGAGGAGGAGCAAGGCGCCCTGCACGTGCTCGTGAACGACATCTTTGGCGCCACCAGGATGGAGTGGGGCAAGACTGCCTGGGAATCGTCGCTGGACTACGGGCTGCACACGCTGCGCCTGGCCGTGGACACGCACGCCATCACCAGCCACTTCGCGATCCCCCTGCTGCTGAAGACGCCTGGCGGCCTCGTCGTCGAGGTCACCGACGGCACGGCCGAGTACAACGCGACGAACTACCGGGTCTCCTTCTTCTACGATCTCGCCAAGGCGGCGAACCTCCGCATGGCGTTCGCGCTCGCGCACGAGCTGGCGCCCCACGGTGCGACGGCGGTCTCGCTGACTCCGGGGTGGTTGCGATCGGAGGTCATGCTCGAGGCGTACGGCGTCACGGAGGCGAACTGGCGCGACGCGACCAGGACGACGCCCCACTTCGCCATCTCCGAGAGCCCCGCCTACGTCGGCAGGGCCGTCGCCGCGCTCGCCCGCGACCCCGACGTGTCGCGCTGGAACGGTCAGTCGCTGTCCAGCGGCCAGCTGGCGAAGGTCTACGGCTTCACCGATCTCGACGGCAGCCAGCCCGACGCGTGGCGGTACCTCGTCGAGGTCCAGGACGCCGGCAAGCCCGCGGACGTGAGCGGGTATCGCTGAGCTCCCGGGCGCACGGCTCGCGGTCGCGCGCACGACCACCCTCCGGCCGTGCCCGGCGCGTGGACGCAGCCTCCCGGTCGTGCTCGACTTCCAAGATGCCCGCCGGGTGGATCGCCTTCGTGTGCGTCTCGGCGCTGCTCGCCCTGCACCTCGTCGCGGACCGGCGCGGAGCGCCGCTCGCACGTGCCGTGGGGAAGCTCGGCGCCTCCGCGACGTTCGTGGCGCTCGCGCTCGCCCTCGGAGTCGAGGGCGCCTTCGAGCGGGGGATCCTCGCGGGCCTGGTCCTGTCCGTCGTGGGCGACGCGCTCCTCCTCTCCGGGCGGCGGGTCCCGTTCCTGGGCGGGCTCGTCGCGTTCCTGCTGGCGCACGTCGCGTACGCGATCGCCTTCGCCCGCGTGACGCACCCCTCGCCTGCGCTCGCGCTCCTCGTCCTCGCCGCGACGGGCGCGGCGCTCCGCTGGCTCTGGAGAGGCCTCGGCGACATGCGGGTCCCGGTCGTCGCGTACTGCGCCGTGATCAGCGTGATGCTGTGGCTCGCGCTCGGGGTCGCTCGGCTTGAGGTCCGGGCCGGGGCGCTGCTCTTCTACGCCTCGGACCTGCTCGTCGCGCGAGACCGGTTCGTGCGGCCGGGCCTGGCCAACCGGCTGATCGGGCTTCCGATCTATTACGCCGGGCAGCTGCTCCTCGCCCTCGCCGTCGGTTAGCCCGCTCCGGCGCCGCAGGGCCACCATCACGGGGACGTCCTCGCTTTCCGTGCGTTCGCGCCCCCGGTCAATTCACTTGTAGTGTCTACCCAGCTCCGAGGCCCAGGCGACCCCGAGCTCGTCCGCGTGGGCGGCGAGCCAGTCCGAGAAGCGCGTCCCGGCGGTGGGCCTTCCGTGCGAGACGAGGAGGTTCCCGGTCAGCCCCAGGACCTCGTCTCGGGTGAGCACCACGTCGCCGAGCGGAGCGCCGAGCGCGCGCGCGGCGCCGAGGAGCAGCCAGCGCGGGACCCGTACGATGGCGGCCCGCGAGCGGACGGCCCTCCGGACGAGCCCCACGAGCTCGTCGAAGGCGAACGCCTCGGGCCCGACCGCGTCGAGGACCACGTCGGCGCCGCGCTCCGCGTGCTCCACGGCGAGGCGGGCCAGGTCCTCCACGTGCACCGGCTGGATGCCGTAGGTACCGGACGCCACGCCGAACAGCGGCAGCCGCCGCAGCAGCCAGGCGATGTTGTTGATGAGGACGTCCCGGCCGCCGAAGAACACCGCGGGGCGGAGGATCGCGTGGGAGAGCCCCGATTCGCCGAGCGCGCGCTCGACCTCGGCCTTCCCGCGGAAGTAGGGCAGCGGCGAGTCCGGCGCGGGGTTGGTGATGGACACGTGGACGACGCGCTCCACGCCCGCCTCGGCCGCGGCCCGGAAGAGGGCGCGGCTGTTCTCGACCGCCCGCGCGAACGTCGAGGCCCCGTGATCGAAGCGGACCCAGTACGTGTTGTAGAGCACCCGCACGCCCGCGAGCGCGTCGCGCAGCCGGGACGGATCGTCGAAGCGGAAGCGCGTCACCTCGACCCTTCCGCCGAACGGGTCCGGTCGCTCCGGGTGACCGGTGAGCGTCCTCACGCGCTCGCCGCGCGCGAGGAGCAGCCGCGCGATCTCCTGTCCGCTGTAGCCGAAGGCTCCGGTGATCGCGTGGACGTGCGGGCGGCTCATGCGTCTCCCTCCTCGTGACATCTGCCAGCGTTCAGAATTTTGCGAACACTTACGACGCGACGACACCTCCATCTGCCGATGCGACTCCGCGCTATCCCTTCCCGTTCTGCTTTCGGCCGAACGGCATGCCGGCGATGAACGCCAGCGCCGACCGGGACGATTGCGGATCCTGGAGGAACCGGTTCACGACGCCCTCGACCGTGGTGAGCAGGTCCGCCATCTGCTCGAGCCGCCCGCGCACGGCGCCCGTCGCCCCAGGGGCGTCGACGAGGGCGTGGATGGCCTCGAGGGCAGGATCGAACTCGCGGCGCTTCCGCTCCTTCAGGATGCGGAAGAACATGAGCCACACGTCGGGCTCGGTGACGTAGAAGTCCCTGCGATCGCCCGCCACCTCGACCTGCCGCACGACGCCGAACGTCCGCAGCTCGCGCAGCGACATCGAGGCGTTGCCCTTCGAGATCCGGAGCCGCCCCGCGATCTCCTCCAGCGGCAGCGGCTCCTCGGTGGCCATGAGGAGCGCGTGCACGCGCGCCACGGACCGGTTGATGCCCCAGAGCGACCCCATCGCGCCCCAGGCCTCGACGAAGCGCTGCACGGTTTCGGGAGCGGTCGTGGCCATCGTTGCGTTCAGATTATTCTGAACGCTCGACGCCGTCAACACCGCCCAGGGTCGGACCCGATCGGCGCGAAGGCTTTCGCGCCGGCGAGCGGACGCCGAGTTGCGGAGGGGCGTCGTATCCGGGAGAGTCACGGCGCCGACTCCGCGAGGGAGTCGCCCGGAGGATCGGAGATGTTCGCCCGCAGGTACGCTTGGTACGGCGCCGCATTCGGCGCCTGCTTCCCCGTCATCGCCACCGTCCTGGAGGCGGCCTCGCGGCACGGCGGCGTCGGCCCCGCGGCGCTCGCCGCGGCGCTGCGGTCGCCGCTCCTCTGGATCGTCGCCCTGGCGCCGCTCGTCCTCGCGCTGCTCGCGCGCGTGGCGGGCGTTCGACAGGACCGGGCCGTCGCGATCGACGCCGCGCGGCGCGAGGCGTACGTCCGGGCCGCCGGCGAGCTCGCCGGGGCGGCGCGATCCCTGGCCGAGGAGGCGACGCGGATCCGCGGCGGCGCCGCCGAGCAGGCCGCCGGGGCGGCGCAGCAAGCGAGCGCGATCGCGCAGACCTCCACGTCCGCGGCGGAGATCGCCCAGATGGCGGTGCGCTCGGCGGAGCGCGCCGAGGGCGTGATCGCCGTGACGGACCGCTCCGGCGATCTCTCCACGGAGGGGCAGCGCGCCGTGGAGCGGGTCGTGAGCGGGATCGAGGACCTCGCCGCCGCGGTCGAATCGATCGCGCAGGCCACCGCGGAGCTCGCGGCCGATGCGCGGCGCATCGGCGACATCGTCGAGACCGTGAAGGACGTCGCCGAGCAGTCGAACGTCCTCGCCGTGAACGCCGCGCTCGAGGCGGCGCGGGCCGGCGAGCACGGCCGCGGGTTCGGGACCGTGGCCGTCGAGGTGCGTTCCCTCGCGGAGCAGTCCCGCGGCGCCGCCGTCGAGGTGGCGCGGATCGTCGGCGGGGTGCTCGCCCGGGTGGAGCGGACCGCGAGCGCGGCGAGCGAGGGGCGCTCGCGCGCCGACGGGGTCATCGCGCTCGCCCGGAGCACCGCGACGGCGATCGACAGCCTGGGGGGCCTCGTGCGCGACTCGGCCACGGAGGCGCGGGAGATCGCGCTGGCCGCGCGGCAGCAGACGCTCGGCATCGACGAGATCGTCGCCGCCATGGGCCAGATCTCCGCCGCGACCTCGGCGGCGGTGAGCAGCGCGGCGGGGATCGAGCAGGCGGCGAAGGCGCTCGCGGAGATGTCACACTCGCTCGGCGCGACGGTCGAGCGCTACCGGGCCGCCGCCGAGTAGGCGCCTCACCGCGCCCCGGCCACCGCCTTCAGCGCCTTCTCGATCGCGTCGGGCGCGCAGCGGATGTCCATGAAGCTGTGCGAGCCCATCATCTTGAGGTCCGGGAAGTTCACCGCGATCCGGAAGCGGGCGTAGAGCGCCCGCACGTCACCCTCCGTGACGAGGATCTCGTACGGCAGGTGGCCGGTGGAGCGGACCGGCTTGAAGTCGATCTCCTTCATGATGCGCGCGTCGCCCGAGCAGCCGTCGGTGAGCGCCACCCCGAACACCGTCTGCCGCCCGCCGGGGAGATCGATCCGGTACACCTTGCTCGCGCCGCCGCGCCGCTCCGCGAGCCCGGCCTCGACCGCCCTGACCGCCTCGTCGTGGCTCGCGAAGTGGCCGAGCTTCGACGGCTCGTCGAAGTACTCCATGCCCACCATGTAGTGGTACTTGCGGAGCTCCTTCGCGCTCTTCCCCTCCGACGGCCCGTACTCCTCGATCCTCCCCAGCGCGCCCTGGAGCGACGCCGTGACCGGCGCGAGATCGCCGGGGAGGCGGTAGGCCGCCGCCATGTACACCGGGTTGGTGAAGGCGACCTGGACCTCCTCGCCCACCCTCGTGATGGTGACGCGCTGGGCGGCGACGTAGCCGCCGGACCCGGTCTTCGCGCCTTCGGCCTTCAGCGTCTCGTTCGTCACCGCGAGCACCACGGCGCCGGGGTACGGCGCGTAGCTCCCGGCGATCTCGAACCCGGCGGCCTGGAGCTTCTGCCTCGCCGTGCTCGCCGCCGCCTCCACGTCGCCGGCACCGCGTGAGGCGAGCACGAACGGCTTCATCTGGGGGTCGGCGGCGAGGGCAGAGGTGGCGAGCAGGAGGCTGGCGAGGGCGAGGCGCTTGGTCATGGCGGGTCCTTTCGCGGCGGAGCGCGAGCGATCGAGCCTGAGAGCCCCCAGACGCCGGTGCGGTTCTGGACAGGATGTCGCATGGGGCCGGCTTCACCGACTGGACCGCTCCAGGGACCGCCGCGAACGGGACGACCTGTCGCGTACGAGCGGGCTCGGGTGTCACGGTGACGTGGCCCGCGCTCCGAGGAGGCGGGCGCGGCTCCGTTCGCCCGACCGGACTCGAGAGACGCCGATGAGAGCGACCCCCCGTGCATCGATGGTTGCCCTGGCCCTGGCGCTGGGCGCCGGCTCGGCCGGTGCGGCAGACGACGAGCCCAGGGATCGGAAGGGCGAGGAGAAGCGCCCCGACCTGTCGCCGCGGGCCCCCGAGCTGGACTTCGATCTGCTCGGCAAGCCTGCGAAGAAGGCCAACCCCGAGGTGCAGCGGAAGCTCGAGACCCGGCGCAAGATGCTGACGCTGCACACCGGCATCGGGATCGCCACCTGGGCGGCGCTGGCCACGACGACCGCGGTCGGGCAGCTCGACTTCGACGATCGCTTCCGCGGCGGCGGCGACACCGGCAAGTACCACGGGTGGCACACCGGCCTCGCCTACGGCACCAGCGCGCTGTTCCTCACGACGGCGCTGCTCGGCGTGCTCGCGCCGAAGCCCTTCTCCGAGCCGGCCCGGCTCGACACGGCGCTGCTGCACAAGATCGCCATGGGCGTGGCCACCGCCGGCATGATCACCCAGATCGTCCTCGGCGTCGTCGCGCGCGGCCAGGCCGGGAGCCTCTCCGAGCGTGACCTCGCGACCGCGCACCAGCTCGTCGGCTACTCGACGCTGGGGGCGATGACGTTCGGGATGACGGTGCTCGTCTTCTGAACCCGCGGGGAGTGGACGCCGCCCGGGGGCCCGCTCCGTCACGTGCGCTTCTCGATGAGCACCGACGTCTGCGAGGAGCCCGCGGGGAGGCCGCCGATCGAGCGGAGCCGCCGCACCGCCTCGTCGCCCTTCTCCAGCTCCTTGGCAGCGGCCTGCTTCACGGTGTTCCACGGCACCTGGGACTTCGTGCAGACCGCGAAGATGCGCTCCGGGCCGGCCCGCCCGTCGAGCAGGGCCGTCGTCGGCAAGAGGTGCTGCTCCGCCGGGTGGACGATCGCCTCGGAGGCTCGATCGCCCTTGGGCGGATACAGCCGCGCGATGTCGCCCGTCGGATCCACCGAGAGGATCCAGAGGTTGCAGGGCGAGCTCGGGTGGACCTCGAAGCGCAGGGCCGCGGCCGCGGGGACGGGCTCGCCGTCTCCGACGGGCGTCGCCCTCGACGGATCCGCGACGTACACGGCGAGCGCGAGGGTGGGCGCGGCGGTCGTCCAGTACCGCGCCGCCAGGAACGCGATCACCGCCGCCGCGGCGGCGAGCGGCGCGGCGAGGCGCACCCAGCGCCGTGCGGGCGGCGCGCGCCTCGGCGTCCTCACCGCGACGGTCACGGTCGCCACCGTCGCCGGGTACACCTCGCGCTGGAACTCCTCGCCCGCGGCGCGCATCTCGGCGAGTCGCGCCTGGCACGGCGGGCACGAGGCGACGTGCTGCGCCTCGGGCGCCTGCGGCTCGAGGAGCAGCACCTCCAGCCTCAGATCGGACGGGCAGCCCGTCATCCTTCACCTCGGGCCAGGTACTCCCGCGCCGACTCCACGAAACGGTCGAGCCGGCGGCTGACCGTCCGCCGGGAGATGCCGAGGGCGCGCGCGAGTTCCTCGTGCTCCATCCCGTCCACGAACACACCCACCGCCACGGCCTGCGTCACCGCGTCGAACCGCGACAGCACCTGCTGCGCGACGAGCCGCTGCGGCTCGGCCGGAGAGCCCGGCACGGCGTGGACCGGGCAGAGCTCCAGCGGCTGTTCGCCGTGCCGTCGCGCGTTGCGGAGCAGGTTGAGGCAGTGGTTGGTGGCGACCCGGTAGATCCAGTGCAGAACCACCTCCGGCTTCGTCGAGTCGGTCCATTGACGGAGGAGCTGGACGAAGACGTCCTGCGTCGCGTCGCGGGCGAGCTCGCGATCGCGAAGGAGGCGCAGGCAACGTCTGTAGACGGCGGGTCCGTACGTCCGGTACAGCCGGGCAGCCGCCGCCTCGTCCAGAGGCACCGCACGGTCGTAATGACACCGCCGAGCAGGGGCGAGTGTCTCGCGGCGGCCGAGCCCAATGGGGTGGCGGGACGGCGGCTGCTCCCGGCGTGTCACCGAGGGCTCGAGCCGGGTGTCTGAAGCGGCAGAGGGCCGCCGCTCCTCCTCGCGCCTCCGCCCGGGGCGACCCCTGTTGCGGCCCTCCGAGGTGCCCCGTGATCGCGTCGATCGTCGCCGCCGCCCTCCTCCTCGCCGCACCCGAGGCCGTGCCGCGGACCTTCAGCGTCCTGCCCGGCAGCACCCTCGCCTACCGGCTCGTCCACAGGTTCCACGAGGTGAACGGCGTCTCCCGCGCCGTGGAGGGCAAGGCGCGGGTGCTGCCGGACGGGACCGTGCAGGTGATGGTCCGCGCGCCGCTCGACTCGTTCGACTCCGGCAACTCGAATCGCGACGCGCACATGCTGGAGGCCACGGGCGCGGCGCAGAACCCGTACGTCGAGTTCAAGGGCGTGGGTCGCCTCGACGCGCCGGACGCCCATCCCTCCGAAGCCCGGGTCGCCCTGCGCGGCGTGCTCACGCTGAAGACGCCGCGCGCCGTCGAGGTGGCGCTCACCGTGCGCTTCGACTCCGCGGAGCGCGCCCACGCCGAGGCCAGCTTTCCGATCAGCCTCGAGGAGCACCACGTGGAGCGGCCCTCGCTCATGTTCGTGAAGGTGGACGACCGCGTCGTCATCGACGCGAAGCTCGACCTGGAGGCGGACCGATGAGCCTCACGCGCCGTCGCTTCCTGGTGAGGACCGCCGCCGGCGCCGCCGGCGCCGTCGCGGGGGCGGCCCTGCCCGGCTGCGCACCCGACGCATCGCCGGCGCCGCTCGTGGACGTGCCGGCCCCGGTCGGCGGCCGCCTGAGCCTCCTCGTCGCTCGCTACCCGGAGCTGGCGAAGGTGGGCGGTGCGGTGCGAGCGCGTGCGCCGGGCCTCGACGAGCCGGTCCTCATCGCTCGCGTCACGGAGGACGGCTTCGTGGCGATGTCGAGCGTCTGCACGCACCAGGGCTGTCCGGTCGGATTCGACGGCGCGCAGGTGGTCTGTCCCTGTCACCAGTCCACGTTCGACCTGCAAGGGCGGGTCACGAACCCGCCCGCGGTCCAGGGCCTCACGCCTTACGCCGCGTTCTACGACCCGAGCCTCGGCGAGCTCGCGGTGGACCTCGTCGCCGGCGACGAAGGGTTCCCGCGCTGGGACGCCGGCGTGGTGACGTTGCCGCTCGCTCAGTACCCGCAGCTCGGGCAACCGGGAGGCTCGGTCGCCGGGCGGCCCGGGGGAGCGCCCCGGCCGCTCGCGCTCCTCGTGGTCGCGCTCCCCGACCTTGAGTACGCGGCGCTCGACGCGATCTGCACGCACCTCGGCTGCACCGTCGGCTACGACGCGGGGCGCGCGCTCGTCATCTGCCCGTGCCACGACTCGCGCTACACGACGGACGGCGTCGTGCAGCAAGGTCCCGCGACTCGGAAGCTCCAGCGATACGACGTCACCGCCGATGCCCAGGCGGTGACGGTGCGCATCCCGGCCTGACCCTCCGAGCGGTGAGCGCGCGAGCCGCGGGAGCGATCAGGGCCCCGACAGCGGCACGAGCACTCCGCCGGGCGTGCCGCGCGAGCCCGAGTGCACGTGCGCCGCGTTGGGGGCGACCAGCCCGACGGTCAGCAGGAACCCGCCCACCTCGCCGCTGGTCCCGTCGTCGAGCGCGAGCAGGCCCGCGCCGAAGGCCGTCGTCGTCACCGCCGGAACCTCCTGGCCGCCGTCGAGCGAGGCGATGCGGACGAGGTCTCTCTGCTCGAGCTGGCCGCGGATCTCGCCGCCCGGGTTCGCGGCGGTGTGCACGTTGTAATAGAGGTTCTTCTCCGCGAACGCGGTCCGCTGCTCCGCGGTGAGCGCCCCCGCGCCATCCGGAACGACCCATAGACCGGGCCCGCCGGAGAGCGGCAAGATGACGCCGCCCGGGGTGCCCTTGGCGCCGAGGTGGACGTGCGCGGCGTTCGCGCCCGTGAGCCCCGAGGCGACGATGAAGCCACCCGGCACTCCCGTCGTGTCGTCCACGACGAGGATGCCCGCGCCGAAGCCGCTCGTGGTCACCGGCGGGGTCTCCTCCCCACCGCTGAGCGACGTGACCTGGACGGTGCCGCCCTTGTCGAGCTGACCGCGGATCTCGCCGGCCGGGTTCGCGGAGGTGTGCACGTTCACGAAGAGGTCGTTCCGCTCGAACGCGTCGATCTGCTCGGAGGTGAGCTGCGCCGCGCCGTCCGGAACGACCCAGACCTCAGGCCCGCCCGACAGCGGGACGATGATGCCGCCGGGAGAGCCGCGCGCGCCCAGGTGGACGTGAGCGGCGGTCGCGTTCACGAGGCCCGACGTCGTCACCAGCCCCCTGATCCGCCCCGTGCTCGTGTCTACCGTGAACGCGCCCGCACCGAACGCGCCCGTCGTGACCGGAGGCGTCTCCTGGGCGCCGTCGAGGGTCGCCAGCCGGAGCGTTCCGCCGTGGTCGAGCTGACCGCGGATCTCACCGCCCGTGTTCGCCGCCGTGTGCGCGTTGTAGTAGAGGCCTCCCGCCGTGAAGGCGGCGCGGCCATCGCTCGTCAGCGCGGGCGCGGATTCGGGGATGACCCACAGGGCCGTCGCGGCGGTTCCTCCACCGCCGCCTCCACCGTCGCCTCCGTAGCCGTCTCCGCCCCCACTCCCGCCTCCTCCTCCGTACGAGGAGCCGCCGCAGGCGGCGAGGACGAACGACGCGACCAGCGCGACCCGTGACGACCGGCGGCAAACCCTGTGTTCCATGGCTCAGTCTCTCCCCCGCGCGAACGGCCACGGGGACTGACACCGCGGCCGGCGCTGGGATGCCGCACCAGGTGGGTCTACGCCGCGGACGATCGCCGTCCGGCGAAGCGAACGTTTGCAGGGCCCGCGAGGACCTCGGCAGCCGTGTCGATCTCGCGGAGCCTCGCTCGTCGTGTCCTTAAGGCCCCAGCCAAGGAGACGGAGCGATGCGCGTCATGATCATGCACAAGGTGAACGAGAGCACCGAGGCGGGGGTTCTCCCCGGCCCGGAGGTGCTCGCCGGGATGGGGAGGCTGATCCAGGAGATGGTGCAGGCCGGCGTGTTCCTCGACGCCGCGGGGCTGAAGCCGAGCTCGACGCGGGTGCGCCTGAACTTCTCCCGGGGCGAGCGCGAGGTGACGAAGGGGCCGCTCGTCGGGAGGAACGAGCTCATCGCCGGCTTCGCGCTGATGAAGGTGAGGTCGATGGAGGAGGCCATCGCGTGGGCGACGCGCTTCGCGCAGGTGGTCGGCGACGTGGAGATCGACGTCGGCCCGGTCACCGAGCCCTGGGACCTCGGCGTCGCGCCGAGGCCGCCGGGAGAGGTGCCGCTGCGCGTCCTCGCGATGCACAAGGCGGACGAGAGCTCGGAGGCCTTCGCCGCGCCGAACCCGGAGACGATGGCGGAGATGGGGAAGCTCATCGAGGAGATGACGAAGGCCGGCGTGCTCCTCGCGACCGAGGGGCTGAAGCCCAGCTCGGAAGGGTGGCGGCTCAGGTACGGCGGGGGGAAGCGCACCGTGATCGACGGGCCCTTCGCCGAGTCGAAGGAGCTCATCGCCGGCTACGTGATGCTGCGGGTGAAGTCGCGCGAAGAGCTCCTCGACTGGGCCGGGCGCTTCGCGGCCGTGGTCGGCGACGTCGAGCTGGACGTTCGCCCGCTGTTCGAGGACTCGGACCTCGCCCCCGTCGAGCCTCACGGACGGGGAGCGGCCGAGGGGAGGCGGGCATGAGCGCGCGCGCCACATCGATCGGACGCTCCGCGACCTCCGGGCACGGCGCGGGAGACGCCTCGAGGACGAGGCTGTGGGCTGGACGGATCCTCACTGCCCTCCCCGTCCTGTTCCTGCTCTTCGACGGCACCATCAAGCTCTTGAAGCTCGACCCCGTCGTCGAGTCGTTCGCTCGGCTCGGATATCCCGCGACGATCGCCCGCGGGATCGGGGGGCTCGAGCTCGCGCTCATCGCCGTCACCCTCGTTCCGCGGACCTCGCTGCTCGGAGCGGTCCTGCTGACGGGCTATCTCGGTGGGGCCGTCTCCACGCACGTGCGCGTCGGCGATCCGCTCTTCACCCACGTCCTCTTCCCGAGCTACGTCGGGGTGCTGCTATGGAGCGGGCTCTATCTGCGCGACGACCGGCTCCGGACGCTCATGGCGTCGCGAAGGGGCCGCGCGGGGAGCACGGGAGCGGCGCCGAGCTGGCGATCGGAGCGAGCCGCGAGCTGACCGCGGGCCGCGCGTCACGCCGCGCAGGGCAGGCGGGACTCGATCGCCCCGGCCTCCACCCCGACCAGCTCCGCCGCCTCGCGGACCGACAGCCTCCGGCGCTGGACGAGCACGCGGCCCGCGAGCGCGCGCGCCTCGCGGGCGCGGCAGGCGTCGCTGAGCAGCAGCGACGCGTGGAGGGCGAGCCTCGCCTCCTCGGGCACGGCGGGGTCGACGAGCAGCATCGGGACGAGCGACCAGGTGTTCATGGCCCGTTACTTAAATCGACGGAGGTCGATTTTCACGCCGATCGGCGTGACCCACATCCGCTCACCGGCCGCGCGCCCGTCGTTCCGCGGGCTTGGGCCTGTTCGCGCCCGAGAGGGTCCGCGCCCGGAGCGCGTCGAGGTACGCCTCCATCACGTCGCGCCGGAACCGGTAGAAGGCGAAGTGGCCGTCGCGGCGACGCTCGAGGAGCTGCGCGTTCACCAGCTCCTTGAGGTGGTGCGACACCGTGGACTGGCAGAGCTCGGTCGTCTCGACGATCGCCGAGCACGAGAGCTCCACCGCCGCCGCCGCGCGCTCGAGGATCTCGCAGCGCTGGGGATCCGCCAGCGCTTTGGCGATGTCGCAGAATTCCTCGTCCGTGAGCCCGACCGGCATGGTCACCTGCCCCCCGCCAGCATCGATAGCGGTCGATGATTGGGGAGTCAAGGCGTACCTCCGGCAGCGCTGCGGCCAGGACCGTCCCCGAAAGGTTCGCCGGGAGGCGAGAGCGGACGCTTATGGGAATCGGGCATGGACACCCGTGCACTGGCCGCGACCGCGGCGCGCCTCGAGACCCTTGCCTATGCCGCGCTGCGCCTCGTCGCAGGAGCGATGTTCGCGTTCCATGGCGCCCAGAAGATCCTGGGCTGGCTCCCCGCCGGACCCGCACCGGCGCTCGGCACGCAGCTCTGGTTCGGGGGGATCATCGAGCTCGTGGGCGGGACGCTCATCGCGCTCGGGCTCTTCACGCGCGCGGCGGCCTTCCTCGCCTCCGGGACGATGGCCGTCGCGTACACCCAGTTCCACTGGAAGCTCGCGGTGGCGAACTTCGCGTGGCTGCCCTCGGTGAACAAGGGCGAGCTCGCGGCGCTGTACTGCTTCCTGTTCCTGTTCGTGATGGCGCGAGGCCCGGGGCCGGCGTCGCTCGACGCCGTGCTCCGCGGCGGCGCGCGCGCGCGTTGACCCGCAGCACACGGCATCGCCCCTCCTGTGCGGAGTCGCCGCGCCCGTGCGCCCGGCTCACGTGCGAGCACGGGCGCGCGCCGCGCACACGCCGCCGAAGCGCCCGAGATCGCTGCGAGGGCTCCCGCCCTGCCCGCGTGGCACGAGCGGTGAAG
Source organism: Anaeromyxobacter sp. Fw109-5 (assembly GCF_000017505.1). NCBI lineage: Bacteria > Pseudomonadati > Myxococcota > Myxococcia > Myxococcales > Anaeromyxobacteraceae > Anaeromyxobacter > Anaeromyxobacter sp. Fw109-5. Next base: position 659,723 of record NC_009675.1, on the reverse strand, counting down.
TGCCGCGCGCTGCGGTCCGGTCTTCAACCTTCACGAGGAGAGATCCATGCGCAAGCTGCTCGCCGCGGTGTTCGCCCTCACGCTGCTCGCCGTCCCCTTCACCTCTCACGCGCAGGTCTCGCTGGGCCTGCGGCTCGGCTATGCCCCGGCGCTCGGCGACGCCGCCAAGGACGCCAAGATGTCCGACGGCGTGAAGAGCCAGATCCCCATCCAGCTCGACGCCGGCTACAAGCTCACCCCGAAGCTCTCGCTCGGCGGGTACGCGTCGTACGGCTTCGGCCAGTCCGGCGACGAGTTCGACGCATACTGCGACGGGGCCGACTGCTCCACGCGCGTCGTCCGCGTCGGCGTGCAGGGGCTCTACACCTTCGACGCGATCGGACGGCTCCAGCCGTTCGCGGGCGTCGGCGCCGGGTACGAGTGGGGGAGCCTGACGGCCGAGGCCGGCGGCCAGGAGGCCACCCTCTCCTACCGCGGCTTCGAGCTGCTGAACCTCACCGCCGGCGCGGACTACGCCGTGAGCCCGCAGTTCGCGATCGGGCCGTACCTGGGGTTCAGCGTCGGCCGGTACTCGAACGTGTCGATGGACCTCGGCGCCGAGGAGATCTCGGGCGAGATCGACGATCAGGCGATGCACGAGTGGCTGCAGCTCGGCATCCGCGGGCGGTTCGACCTCTAGGCCACCTCCCGGCCCGCCTCCTCTCCCCCGGAGCGCCGGGGGAGAGGCTCGTCCGGGCCGTGAGCGTCCGCCGGTCGCCCCGGGGCCCCAGCAGCCTCTCCGGTCGCTCCTCACGCGCCTCGGCTGCGCCGCGTCGCCTGGGCGCCGCCCGAGCCGCGCGTCGCGCGCGCGAGCTCGAGGCGGTGCGCGAAGACCCGCCGGAACAGCCCCGCCTCGCGCTCGGCGTCCCAGAGCTCGAGATCGATCGGTCCGCGGGCGGTGATCGCGATCCGGACCGCGCCGTTCCGGGTCGACGTGGCGAGCCGGCGCACGGGCTGGTGGTGGCTGCGGTCGAGCGCGTCCGCGACGCGCAGGATCGCGACCAGCTTCCGCACCGCGGCGAGCTCGCCCGACCCGAGGTCCTCGAGATCCGCGCGGCCCCGCGACGGCGCGCTCCGGCGGTGGTACCGCGCGACGAGCGCGACGAGCTCCCGCTCGCGATCCGAGAAGCCCGGCAGGTCCGCGTTCGAGACGAGGTAGTAGGTGTGCTTGTGGTGCGCGTGCACCGACACGGCGTGGCCCACGTCGTGGAGGAGGGCCGCCGCCTCCAGCACCCGCCGCATCGAGGGCGGCAGCCGGTGCAGCGGCGCGAGGCGATCGTGGAGCTCGAGGGCGAGGGCCGCGACGTGCGTCGCGTGCGCCTCGTCGAACCCGAAGCGGCGGCCGAACCCGACGAGCGCCTCGGCGCTGGACGCGTCGCGCAGGGCCGAGCTGCTCCGGACCAGCTCGACGAGGATGCCGTCCCGCAGCCCCTTGTCCACGGCGACGATCGACTCGAGGCCGAGGTGGCGCGCGGCGGCCTCCAGGATGGCCGCCCCCGCGACGATGATCTCGGCGCGCCGCGGGTCGAACTCGCGCGCCCGCTGCTGGAGCGACATCCCCGCGAGCGCGTCCACCGCGCGGCTCACGTCGCCGCGCGTCGCGCTGCGCCCCTGGTCCGCCGCGAACCCCACGGCCGCGCCGATGGTCCCGGAGCTGCCGAGCGCCCTGCGGACGGATCTCGGCGGGTGGGGGATCGCCTCGCGGAACTCCTCGGCGGCGTAGGCGCGCAGCGCGGCGAGCCGCGCCGGAGACACCCGCCCGCGCGTCTCGAAGATCTGCGTGAGCCGGACCGCGCCGAGCGGGACCGACCAGAGATCCGTCGGCGCCTCGCCGAGCGCGCGCGCCACCTCGGTCGATCCGCCGCCGATGTCCAGCACGAGCGCCGGCGCATCGGGAGGACGCCCGCGCAGGACGCCCGCGCAGATCAGCCGGGCCTCCTCGCGACCGGAGACCACCTCGAGCTCGATCCCGGCGGCGGCGCGCACCCGCCTGACGACGTCGGGGCCGTTCTTCGCCTCGCGGATCGCGCTCGTCGCCACGGCCCGGACGCGCGCGGAGTGACGCCGGCACAGCGCCGCGTACCGGCGCAGCGTGGAGATGAGGCGCTTCTCCACGGCCGGCGGCATGCGGCCGGTGACGAACACCCCCTCCCCTGGACGAATGGGATCGCGCTCCTGGTGCAGCGTCTCGATCGACTCGCCCGGGCCCGCGCGCGCGATCTCCAGCCGGATGGCGTTCGTGCCGACGTCGATCGCGGCGACGACGTCGGGGTGGGAGCTCTTCACGCCGAAGGAGTGTAGCCGCGCACTCGGACGTGCGCTCGGGGGCGGAGCGGCCCGCGCCCGGCGTCCAGGCGACCGGGTGGGCGCCGCGCCTGGCGTGGCGTCTCGGCGACGCGAACGTGACGGTTTCGTGACGAACGCGGCGGCCGGCTTCGGGGCTGGTGCGTCCGGACCGTTGCGACTACAAAGCCGCATCCGCTCACGCCGGGAGGTGCGCATGCTCCGCGAATCGGTCTTCCTCTGCAGGTACGGCTCCGGCGACACCGAGCACGTCGCCCACGTCCTCGCCTGGGACGACCGCGAGGCGGCCGAGCTGTTCGCGAGCGAGATCGAGCAGGACGTCGGGGACGTGCGCGTGTCGGACATCCACGTGGAGTCCGTCGACGCAGGCCACGCCGCGGTCAGCGGCGCCTGATCCGCCGAGGCGGCGTCCCCGCCTCAGGGGCCGTCGCGGCCGTCGGGCGGGACGGGCGCCGAGGGCGAGGCGAGCAGCCGCGCCTGCGCATCCACGGGCGGCTCTCCGTCGGCTGGCCGGATCCGCTCGTACTCGCCGTCGGCCCGCATCCTGCGCGCCCGGCGGTTGTCCGCCAGGTACGTGGCGAGCACGCGGTCGCGCAGGTGGCGCACGAGCGCCGGATCAGTGACCGGAAACAGCACCTCGACGCGGCGCGACAGGTTCCTCCGCATGAGGTCTGCGCTGCCCAGGTAGACCTCCTCGGCGCCGGCGTTCCGGAACCAGAAGATGCGGCTGTGCTCGAGGAACCGCCCCACGACGCTCGTCACGCGCACGTTCTCGGTGGCGCCCGGGACGCCCGGGCGGAGGCAGCAGATGCCGCGGACGAGGAGGTCCACCTGGACTCCGGCCCGCGAGGCGCGCACGAGCGGCTCCACCATCCGCTCGTCGGCGAGCGCGTTCACCTTGAACACGAGGTGGCCGCCGCGCCCCGCGCGCGCGTGCTCGGTCTCACGCTCGATGAGCTCGACGAGCCGCTCGCGGAGGTTCACCGGCGCGACGAGCAGGCGCCGGAACTCCCGGGGGTGCGCGTAGCCGGTGAGGTAGTTGAAGAGCTGCGTCGCGTCCTCGCCGATCTCCTCGTCCGCCGTGAAGAGCCCGAGGTCCGTGTACACGGCGGCGGTGAACGGGTTGTAGTTCCCCGTGGACAGGTGGACGTAGCGCGCGAGCCGCTCGCCCTCGCGCCGCACGACGAGCGCGATCTTCGAGTGGGTCTTCAGGCCGAGGAGCCCGTAGATGACGTGGACGCCGTCCGCCTCGAGCGCCTTCGCCCACCCGATGTTGCTCTCCTCGTCGAAGCGCGCCTTCAGCTCCACCAGCACCGCCACCTGCTTGCGGTTCTGGTTCGCCTCGAGGAGCGCCTCGACGACGGGCGAGTTCCGCCCCACGCGGTACAGCGTCATCTTGATGGCGAGGACGTCGGGATCGCGGGCCGCCGCCCTCAGGAACTCGACGACGGGCCCGAACGACTCGAACGGATGGTGGATGAGCACGTCCCGGCGCCGGATGGCGGCGAAGACGTCGTCGTCCCCTCGCAGCGCGGCCGGCACGGCCGGGAACAGCGGCGGGAACTTGAGATCGCTGCGCTCCACGGACGCCAGCGAGGACACTCCCGAGAGCGCCAGCGGGCCCTCCACCACGTGGATGTTGCGCGGCTGGATCTCGAGGTTGTGCACGAGGAGATCGCGGATGTGATCCGGCATCCCCGGCGTCACCACCAGCCGCACCACCGAGCCGAACCGCCGCTCCCGCACGCCGTGCTCCACGGAGGCGAGCAGGTCCGCCGCCTCCAGCTCCTGGAGCTCCATCTCGGCGTCACGCGTGACGTGGAAGGGGTGGACCCCCTTCACCTTCACTCCCGGGAAGAGCCGCTCCACGTGCGCCGCCACGAGCTGCTCCAGCCAGACGAACGCGTGGTGACGGTGCGCCGTTCCCGACCCGTCGAGCCCGCCGGTCGCACGCCCGATGGGCACGAGCCGCGGGAGCGTGTCCGGCACCTTGATGCGCGCGAACCGATCGATGCCCTCGTCCTCCACCAGCACCGCGAGGTTCAGGCTCAGGTTCGAGATGTGCGGGAAGGGCCGGCCGGGGTCGAAGGCGAGCGGCGTCAGCACCGGCATCACCATCTCGTCGAAGTAGGTGCGCGCCCAGCTCGCCTGCTTGGGGTCGAGCTGAGGGTGATCGAGGACGTGGATGCCGGCCGCGTCGAGGGCGGGCAGGAGCTCGTCCTGCCAGGCGGCGCCGAGCGCGCGGGTGAGCCGGAGCGTCTCGCGGCGCAGCTCGGTCAGCTGCTGGAGGGGGGTGAGGCCGTCGGACGACGGCTCGGTCAAGCCGGCGGCCACCTGCTGCTCGAGCCCGGCGACGCGGATCATGAAGAGCTCGTCGAGGTTCGCCGCGACGATCGACAGGAAGCGGACGCGCTCGAGGAGCGGGTTCGAGGGGTCGTTGACCTCCTCGAACACGCGCCACTGGAAGGCGAGGAGCGAGAGCTCGCGATTCACGAGGAGGCCGGGGTCGAGCTTCGCGGTGTCCGCCGCGAGGTCGCGCGCGACCGCGGCCGCCGCGTCGGCTGCTACGCCGGCGGCGGGCGCGCCGTCACCCCCCGCGCGCGGGCTGACGACCTCCGGGGGAACGGCGGGTTCCGCCGGGCTCTGCATCGGACCTCCGCGACGACCTCTCGACTCGATGGCGGAGCCTAGCGCCCCCGCCTTCGGAGTGCACGCCCCGGCGCGGTGACGAACGCGTGACGGCGCGCGATGTCGCAGGCCGTCCGGCACCTCGGACGTGTAGCGAGGCGCGCCCTCGCCTCCATGGCGCGCGGGCGCGGCGAGTCGCACATTCGAGGCATGCCCATCTCCTCCGTCCGGGCGCGCACGGCGGGCGGCTTCCACGTCGTGGTCGAGGCGCCGCGCGGCGCGACCGTGAAGCTGAAGCACGACCCCGCGCTCGACGTCATGTTCGCTCACCGCCCGCTCCCGCTCGGGTTCGCCTACCCCTACGACTGGGGATTCGTCCCGGGGACGAAGGCGGCCGACGGCGACCCGGTCGACGCCCTCGTCTACTGGGAGGTGGCGAGCTACCCGGGCGTGGTGATCCGCTGCCGCGCGCTCGGGGTCCTGGAGCTGGAGCAGGACGCGAAGGGCGGCGGGCGCGAGCGGAACGATCGGATCCTGGCGCTTCCGCTCGCGAACCCCCGGGGCGCGGGGCTGCACACGCACGCGGACCTCGACCGCCGCGTGCTCGAGGAGATCGAGCACTTCTTCACCTCGTCGGTGTTCTTCGAGCCGAAGGATCCCCGCGTCCTCGGGTGGCGCGGCCCCGAGGCGGCGGAGCGGCTGCTCGGGGGATAGCCTTGGCGAAGCCGGCCGAAGTCCCCGGGCTCGCGCCCGACACGCCCGTCTCGGTCGCGGCGCCGCTCCTCGTCCGCAGCCGCCTCGAGGACGTCCGCCAGTACGAGGCCGCGGTCTCGGTCGACGAGGGCGAGCCCGACGTGGAGGCCGTGCACGACATGCGCGTCGCGGCGCGGCGGCTGCGCGCCGCGATGGCGCTCTTCGGGCGCGGAGACCTCGCGGACCTCGAGGACGAGGTGAAGGCGCTGCAGGACGCGCTCGGCGACGTCCGCGACCCGCAGGTGCAGCGGGCCTGGCTCCTGGAGCGCGGCGCGGACGGCGGCACCCGCGCGCTCGTCCGGTGGGCGGAGGCGGGCTTGCCGCGCGCGGTGAAGCGGCTGCGCCGCGCGGTCCGCGCCTTCGACGCCGCCGTCGCGCCCGAGATCGAGCGCGCCGCCTCCGCCGCGCCTGGGAAGGGTCGCCTCGGGGGGAGGCGCATCGCGCGCGAGGTGAAGGACCGCCTGCGCACCCTGAAGCGGCGACTCGCGGCGGCGCGGAAGGCGCCCAACCCCCGCACCGCCCACCGGCTGCGGATCGCCGCGAAGAAGCTCAGGTACGTGGCGGAGGTCGCACGGCCGGGCTTCCCCGCCGGCGCGGAGCGCGTGGTCGAGGCGCTCGCGCCGCTCCAGGAGAGGCTCGGGACGCTGCACGACTGCGACGTGCGCATCGCGCGGCTCTCGGCGCTGCTGCGGGACGGCGCCAGGCGCGAGCGGCGCGAGGCGCGGACGCTGCTCGCGTGGCTCCGCCACGACCGGGCCCGCCAGCGGCGCGCCCTGGCCGAAGAGCTCGAGCGCTGGCGGGAGGAGCGCGTCGTGCGCTCGCTCCGGCGACGGTTCACGAAGGGTCGACGCGACCGGGAGCGCCTGGGCCGCGCCGGCGCGGGCGTGCGCCGCGCGAATGGCGGGGCGGCTCCCGCCGCGACCTCGTCGGGCGCCTGAGGCGGCCGTCGCTCGCGGAACGTTCACCCGGCGGCGGGAGAGCCCTGGACAGCCCTCTCAGGGCCGGTAGGCGCGCACGAACGTCCGCACCGCGCGGCTCACCGTCTCGCGCACCTGCTCGTCGGCCGGGTACTCGAGCATGGCGAGGCGCGCGCGGGCGAGGAGGTCGCCCTGGCAGAGGGCCACGAACTGCACGGCCGCGGAGCGCGGGTCGTCGATGCGGAGGGCGCCGCTCCGATCCCACCGCTCGAGGTGCGCGGCGATGAGCTCCTGGGTGAGGCGGGGACCGCGATCGAAGATGGTCCGGCCGACCTCCGGGAAGCGCCCCGCCTCCGCGATGGCGTGGCGGTGGAGGCCCACGACGGCGGGCGAGAGCAGCACCCGCATCACCTTCTCGCCGATGCGCTGCAGCCCCTGCTCGACGTCGCCGGCGGGCTGGTCGAGGCAGGCGCGAAGCCCGGCGCGCATGGCCTCCGCCTCCTCGAGGGCGCAGGCGACGAACAGCGCCTGCTTGTCCTCGAAGTGGTGGTAGACGGTCGCCTTCGACACGCCCGCCCGGGCGGCGATCAGATCGACGCTCGCCCGCTCGAAGCCCAGCTCTCCGAACGTCCGCCGTGCGCCGACCAGGATCTGGCGGCGCTTGGCCGGTACCGCTTCGGGTTCGCCCACGTCGGCGCGGTCACTCACGATTGACCTAGACTGAACCGTTCAGTATGGTCCGTCAAGCCCGGGCGTGCGCGAGCCAGCCGCACCCCCCATCCTCTCCTAAGAAAAGGCGCGAATGAGCACACACCTCTCGACCTCCCTCGTACTCGGGCTGGCGCTCCTCTCCGCGTGTGGCCAGAAGTCCGGGGCCAAGGCGTCCGGCGGCCCGGTGGAGGTCGGCGTCGTGACGCTCGCGCCCACGTCGGTGACGCTCACGAAGGAGCTGCCGGGCCGCACGTCCGCGTTCCGCGTGGCGGAGGTGCGGGCCCGCGTCAACGGGATCGTCCAGAAGCGGCTCTTCACCGAGGGCGCCGACGTCAAGGCCGGGCAGCCCCTCTTCGTCATCGATCCTGCGCAGTACCAGGCGTCGCTGGAGGGAGCGAAGGCGCAGCTCGCCCGCGCCGAGGCGAGGGTCGCGTCGGCCCGGATGCAGGCGCAGCGGTACACCGAGCTCGTCGCCGAGAACGCGGTGAGCAAGCAGGAGGCCGACGACGCGGTGGCCGCGCTGAAGGCGGCGGAGGCGGACGTCGCGGCCGGGCGCGCCGCCGTGCAGACCGCGCGGATCAACCTGGGCTACACCACCGTCACCTCTCCGCTCACCGGGCGCATCGGCCGCTCCGCGGTGACGGAGGGCGCCTACGTCCAGCAGGGCCAGGCGACGCTGCTCGCGACCGTGCAGCAGCTCGACCCCGTCTACGTGGATCTCACGCAGTCGAGCACCGAGGCGCTGCGGCTGCGGCGCGACCACGCCGAGGGCAAGCTGCAGCGCGCCGGCCAGGGGCAGGCGAAGGTGCAGCTCGTGCTCGAGGACGGCCGGCCCTACGGGCTGGACGGGACGCTGCAGTTCGCGGACGTCACGGTCGATCCGAGCACGGGCTCGATCGGGCTGCGCGCGCTGTTCCCGAACCCGCGCGGCGAGCTCCTGCCGGGCATGTTCGTGCGCGCGCGGCTGCAGGAGGGGGTGAACCCGGAGGCCCTGCTCGTGCCGCAGCAGGCGGTCGCGCGCGACCAGAAGGGGCAGCCCACCGCGCTCGTGGTCAACGCGGAGCGGAAGGTCGAGCGCCGGCAGCTCGTCACGGATCGCGCCATCGGCGACGCCTGGCTCGTGACCTCCGGGCTCTCCCGCGGGGAGCAGGTGATCGTGGAGGGGCTGCAGAAGGTCCGGCCCGGCGCGGAGGTGAAGCCCGTCCCGGTGGCCGGCCCGAAGCACGCCGTCCGCTGAGCGCCGATCCCGCCGCATCAGGAGCACCCGTGGCCCAGTTCTTCATCGATCGTCCGATCTTCGCGTGGGTCGTCGCCATCATCGTGATGCTGGCCGGCGCCCTCTCGATCCTCACCCTGCCCGTCTCGCAGTACCCCGCCATCGCGCCGCCGACGGTGAGCGTCATCGCGAGCTACCCCGGCGCGTCCGCGAAGACGCTCGAGGACACGGTCACGCAGGTGATCGAGCAGCGGATGACCGGCCTCGACGGGCTGCGGTACATGTCGTCGTCGAGCGACTCGTCCGGCAACGCGCAGCTGACGCTGACGTTCGAGGCCGGCACGAACCCCGACATCGCGCAGGTGCAGGTCCAGAACAAGCTCCAGCTCGCGATGCCGCAGCTCCCGCAGGACGTCCAGCGGCAGGGCGTGCGGGTGGTGAAGTCGGCGGCCAGCTTCCTGCTCATCATCGGCCTGGTCTCCGAGGACGGGTCGATGACCCGCAACGACATCTCGGACTACGCCTACGCCTCGATCCAGGATCAGATCAGCCGGGTCAACGGCGTCGGCGAGGTCCAGACCTTCGGCTCGCAGTACGCCATGCGCATCTGGCTCGATCCCGACCGCCTCACGAGCTTCCGGCTGACGCCGCTCGACGTGTCGAGCGCCGTCCAGTCGCAGAACGCCCAGGTCTCCGGCGGTCAGCTCGGGGGCCTCCCGGCCGTCGAGGGGCAGCGCCTCACGGCCACCATCACCGCGCAGACGCGCCTCCAGACCGCGGAGGAGTTCAGGAACATTCTCCTGCGCGTGAACCCCGACGGCTCGCAGGTCCGGCTCGGAGACGTCGCGCGCGTCGAGCTCGCCGGCGAGAGCTCGGAGATCGAGACCTTCTTCAACGGGCGCCCGTCGAGCGGCATCGGCGTCCGGCTCGCCGCGGGCGCGAACGCGCTCGACACCGCCGGCGCGGTGCGGGCGCGCATGGACGAGCTCTCGAAGTTCTTCCCGCCCGGCCTGAAGGCCGTCTATCCCGTCGACACGTCGCCGTTCGTGCGGCTCTCGATCGAGGAGGTCGTGATCACGCTCGCGGAGGCGATCGTCCTCGTCTTCCTCGTGATGTACCTCTTCCTGCAGAACTTCCGCGCGACGCTCATCCCGACCATCGCCGTGCCGGTGGTGCTGCTCGGCACCTTCGGCGTGCTCGCCGCGGCGGGGTTCAGCATCAACACGCTGACCATGTTCGGGCTGGTGCTCGCCATCGGCCTGCTGGTCGACGACGCCATCGTGGTGGTCGAGAACGTCGAGCGCGTGATGAGCGAGGAGGGGCTGCGGCCCAAGTCCGCCACGCGCAAGTCGATGAGCCAGATCACCGGGGCGCTCGTCGGCATCGCGCTCGTGCTCTCGGCCGTCTTCGTGCCCATGGCCTTCTTCGGAGGCTCCGTCGGCGTCATCTACCGGCAGTTCTCCATCACCATCGTCGCCTCGATGGCGCTGTCCGTGCTCGTGGCCCTGACGCTGACGCCGGCGCTGTGCGCCACGCTGCTGAAGCCGGTCGAGCGCGGGCACGGCCTCGCGCGCGGCGGCTTCTTCGGCGCGTTCAATCGCCTCTACGACCGGGGCGCGGGGCGCTACGGGCGCGTGGTCGGGTTCCTCATGCGCCGGCGCGTCCGGGCGCTGATCGCCTACGGCGTGATCGTGGCCGCGCTCGCCGGGCTCTTCGCGCGCATGCCCACGGGCTTCCTGCCGGCCGAGGATCAGGGCACCGCGTTCGCCCAGATCCTCCTGCCGCCCGGCAGCACGCTGCAGAGCACGCGCGAGGTGCTCGAGAAGGTCTCGAACCACCTGCTCACCGAGGAGAAGGACTCGGTCGAGTCGGTGATGTCCATCGCCGGGTTCAGCTTCAGCGCGCGCGGCCAGAACACGGGCGTCGCCTTCATCCGGCTCAAGCCCTGGGACGAGCGCGAGGGGAAGCACCTCAAGGCGGACGCGATGGCGGCGCGGGCGATGCGCGCCTTCTCGACCCTGAAGGAGGCGAACGTGTTCGTGTTCACCCCGCCCGCCGTGAGCGAGCTCGGGAACGCGAACGGCTTCGAGCTCCAGCTCCAGGATCGCGCGGGCCTCGGGCACGACGCGCTCATGGACGCGCGGAACCAGCTCCTCGGGCTCGCGCAGAAGGACCCCCGGCTCGCGAAGGTGCGCCCCGCGGGGCTGGAGGACACCGCGCAGTTCAAGATCGACGTCGACCAGCAGAAGGCCGCCGCCCTGGGCATCTCGCTCGCCGACGTGAACGCGACGATCGCCTCGACGTGGGGCGTCAGCTACGTGAACGACTTCATCGACAAGGGGCGCACGAAGCGCGTCTACCTGCAGGCCGACGCGCCCTTCCGGATGCACCCCGAGGACGTGGGCCGCTGGTACGTCCGCCAGCGCGGGGGCGAGATGGTCCCCTTCTCCGCGTTCGCCACCGGGAGCTGGACCATGGGGTCCCCCAAGCTCGAGCGGTTCAACGGGCTCCCCGCCGTCGCCATCCAGGGCGAGCCGGCGCCGGGCCACTCCTCGGGCGAGGCGATGGCGGCGCTCGAGGAGATCGTCGGCCAGCTCCCGAGCGGCGTCGCGGCGGACTGGTCCGGGCTCTCCTACGAGGAGCGGCTCTCGGGCGCGAACGCGCCGGCGCTCTACGCGCTCTCCATCCTCGTGGTCTTCCTCTGCCTCGCCGCGCTGTACGAGAGCTGGTCCATCCCGGTGTCCGTCCTGCTGGCCGTGCCGCTCGGCGTGATCGGGGCGGTGATCGCGTCCAGCCTGCGCGGCCTCCCGAACGACGTGTACTTCCAGGTGGGCCTGCTCACGACGGTGGGCCTCTCCGCCAAGAACGCCATCCTCATCGTCGAGTTCGCGCGCGAGCTGCACGATCGCGGCAGATCCGCCCCGGCGGCGGCGCTCGAGGCGGCGCGCATGCGGCTCCGGCCCATCCTCATGACGTCGCTGGCGTTCGTCCTGGGCGTGCTGCCGCTCGCGCTCGCGAGCGGCGCCGGCGCCGGGAGCCAGAACGCCATCGGGTTCGCGGTGATCGGCGGCATGCTCTCCGCGACCGCGCTCGCGATCCTCTTCGTGCCGCTGTTCTTCGTGCTCATCGCGCGCAGGGCGCCCGCGCCGGCCGGGGTGCCGCCCGAGGACGCGTCCGGCGCCGAGGACGTCAGGGAGGACGCGGCCCATGCGTAGCGCCCCGCACGCGCGCGCCGCGCTCGGCGCCGCCGCCGTCCTCCTGGCGGGCTGCACGCTGGCGCCGCGCTACCAGCGCCCGCCGGCCCCGGTCGCGGAGGCCTGGGAGGCAGGCTCGACCCCGGCCGCCGCGGGTCCCGCCGCGGCCGACCTCGGCTGGCGCGACGTGTTCGGGGACGAGCGGCTGCGCGCCCTGGTGGCGCTCGCGCTCGAGAACAACCGCGACCTCCGCGTGGCCGCGCTGAACGTGGAGCTCGCCCGGGCGCAGCACCGGATCCAGCGGGCGGAGCTGCTCCCCGCGGTCGGAGCGTCCGCCAGCGTCACGCGCCAGCACCTCGGCGAGGACCTGAGCCCCACGGGCGAGGCCCAGACCACCACCGGCTACACCGTGGGGGTGGGGGTCGCCGCGTTCGAGCTGGACCTCTTCGGCCGCGTGCGCAGCCTGTCGGCGGCGGCCCTCGAGCGGTACCTCGCGACCGAGGAGGCGCGGCGCGCCGCGCACCTCTCGCTCGTGGCGGAGGTCGCGACCCAGTACCTCTCCGCGCGCGCCCTCGACGACCAGGTCGCGCTCGCGCGCCAGACGCTCGAGACGGTGGAGTCGGCGCTCGCCCTCACCCGGCGCACCTTCGAGGCGGGCAAGACCTCCGAGCTCGACCTGCGCATCGCCGAGGCCCAGGTCCAGACCTCTCGCTTCAACCTGTCCCGCGCGCTGCTGCTGCGGGCGCAGGCGCAGAACGCGCTCGTGCTGCTCGTGGGGGAGGCCCTGCCGGCGGAGCTCCCTCCGCCCCAGCCGCTCGAGACGCAGGCGCTCCTCGCCGAGCTCCCGCCCGGCGTGCCGTCCGAGGTCCTGCGGCGGCGCCCCGACATCCTCGCCGCCGAGCACGCGCTCCGGTCCGCCAACGCCAGCATCGGAGCGGCGCGCGCGGCGTTCTTCCCCTCCATCTCGCTCACCGCGTTCGGCGGGACGTCGAGCCCCGAGCTCTCGGGCTTGTTCGGCGCCGGCGCCACGACCTGGAGCTTCACGCCGCGGGTGAACCTCCCGCTCTTCACCGGCGGCGCGCTCCGGGCGAGCCTCGACGTCGCGCACCTGCGGAAGTCCATCGAGGTGGCGCAGTACGAGCGCGCGATCCAGGGCGCGTTCCGCGAGGTGGCCGACGCGCTCGTGGCGCGGGCGGCGCTCGACGAGCAGCTCGAGGCGCAGCGGGCGCGCACCGAGGCGGAGCAGCGGCGGTACGACCTGTCGGAGCTCCGCTACCGCAAGGGCGTGGACAGCTACCTCGGCGTGCTCGATGCCCAGCGCGAGCTGTTCGCGGCGCGGCAGCTCCTCATCCAGTCGCGCCTCGCGCGCCTCGTGAACCTGGTGGACCTGTACCGGGCGCTCGGCGGAGGGTGGCGCGAGCGCTCCGCCCCGAGCGGCGGGGAGACCGCGACGAGCGGCACGTGAGCGCGGGCGAGCAGGGCGAGGCCCCCGTCGCCGCCCGCGCCGCGCCGGAGCCGCCGGCCGGCTCGAAGGCGAGCGCGGCCCTGCCGAGGGCGGTGGTCGGCCTCGGCCTCGTGAGCCTGCTCACCGACGCCTCGAGCGAGGCGATCTTCCCGCTGCTGCCGGCGTTCCTCGCGACGCTCGGCGCCTCGAACACGTTCATCGGCCTCGTGGAGGGGGCGGCGGAGCTCGTCGCGAACTCGCTCAAGTACGCGACCGGCCTGCTCGCCGACCGGCGCGCGCGGCTGAAGCCGCTGGTCCTCGCCGGCTACGTGCTCTCCACCGCGGCCCGGCCGCTCGTCGCCTTCGCGGCCGTCCCGTGGCACGTGCTCGCCGTCCGCCTGGTCGACCGCGTCGGGAAGGGGGTGCGCACGAGCCCGCGCGACGCGCTCATCGCGGCCGCGGCGGAGCCCTCGATCCGGGCGCGCGCCTACGGCTTCCACCGGGCCATGGACCACGCCGGCGCGGCCGTCGGCACGCTGCTCGGGGCCGGCATCCTCTGGTCGCTCGGCGCGCGGGGCGCGCAGGCCGCGACGGCGGAGCAGCTGCGCACGGTCTTCCTCTGGGCGGCGGTGCCGGGCGTCCTCGCGGTGATCGCGCTCGCCCTCACCCCCGAGCCGCGGCGCGCGGCGCCCCGTCCGCGCGCGCGGCGGGACGGGCGCCTCCCGCCCGCCCTGCGGCGCGCCCTCGTGCCCCTCGGGCTGTTCGCGTTCGCGAACGCGACCGACGCCTTCATCCTCGTGAAGCTGGCGCGGCTCGGCGGCGCCCCCATCCTCGCCCCGCTCCTCTGGCTCGCCCTGCACGTGGTGAAGGCCGCCACCGCCACCGCCGGCGGGCGGCTCGCCGACCGGTACGGGAAGCGCGACGCGCTGGCGCTCGGCTGGACCGTTTACGCCGTCGCGTGGTCCGCGATCGGCTTCGCCGAGACCGTGCCCGCGCTCTTCGTCCTCGGCGCCGTGTACGGGATCTCCCACGGCCTCGTCGAGGGGGCGGAGCGCGCGCTGGTGGCCGAGCTCGCCGCCGGGAACGCCACCGGCAAGGCGTTCGGGGTCTACAACATGCTCGTCGGGCTCGCGGCGCTCGCGGCGAGCACGACCTTCGGCTTCGTCTGGGACGCGCTGGGCAGCGCCGTCGCGTTCGCCGGCTCCGGCGCGCTGGCGCTCCTCGCCGCGCTCGCGCTGCTGAAGCTCGTGCCGCGGCCCGCGTGACGCCCGTCACCGGCGGTTGGGCTGGGCGTCCCCAGGCTTCCCCGGCACGAGCTCCGCGAGCAGCGCGCGCCATGCCTCCCGCTCGCGCTCGGGCGCGACGAGGGGGCGGACGCGCTCGACGCCCGCGCGCAGCGCGGCGAGGAACGCGGCGTCCTCCTCGGCGCGCCGCAGGAGCTCGGCGAGCGCGCCGGCGTCGCCGACCGGGAAGAACCCGGGGTAATCGGGACCGAGCACCCCGATGGAGCCGGCGATCCGCGTCGAGAGCACCGGGACGCCCGACGCGAGCGCCTCCGAGACGGCGTTCGAGCCCCCCTCGAGGCGCGAGGTCACGACGAGCAGCGCGCTGCCCGCGAGCGTCGCGAGCGCCTCGGAGCGACGGCGCTCGCCGAGCCAGCGGTAGCGGGGGTTCCCCTCCATCTCGCGGCGGGCGCGCGCGTCCGCGCCGGCGTCGAGCGCGGCGCCGAGGTGGACGAGCTGCACACGCGAGCGGGGCGGGAGGCGGCGCACCGCCTCCGCGCCGAGGAAGGCGTCCTTCACCTCGCGGATATGGGCGAGCAGGCACACGCGGAGCGTGCCGTCCTCCGCGGGCTGCGGGCGGACCGGGTGCGCCGACTGGAAGATGGTCCGCACCTTGTGGCGGACCGCCGGCGGCAGCGCCTCGATCCCGAGGGGCTGGAGCACGGTGAGGCGCGTCGCCAGCTCCAGCGAGCGGCGGGCCTCCGGCGACGCGGGCAGATCCTGGTACAGATCGGTGCCGGCGAGGCCCACCACGAGCGGCGCGTCGGGGCGGCGCTCGCGGTAGCGGACGACGGAGGCGTGACTCTTCGTGGCGTGGAGCGCGACGAGCAGGTCGCAGCGCTGCCCGTCCCAACCCTCGGCGAGCGCGACGCGGTGGCCGAGCGCCCGGAGGTGGCCGGCCCAGCGGATCGCCGTCACGCGGTTGCCCTTGTGCGAGCCGCGCCGCGCGGGCGTGACCACGAAGATCGTCAGACGGCGCACGTGCGGAATCCGGCCCACTGATCGCGGCGGTCGGGCGTGTAGAAGTTGCGGAAGGTGTTCCAGGCGAGGCGCGGCTGGGTCGCGAAGCTCCCTCCCCGCAGCACCTTGTGCGTGCCGAACCACGGCTCCGAGTACTCGCGGTACGCGTCCGGCGAGAAGCCCGGATACGGGAGGAAGTCGCTCGCGGTCCACTCCCACACGTTGCCGAGGAGCTGCCGGCAGCCGAAGGCGCTGTCGCCCGCGGAGAGCGCGCCCACGTCGAGGGCGCCGAGCGCGGGGACGCCGAGGTGCGCGCGCGAGGGTTCGGGCGGCGCGTCGCCCCAGGGGAACCGGCGCTTTCGCGGCGCGAGCCGGCCGTCCGCCCCCGGCTCGCCGGCCGCGGCCGCCTCCCACTCCGCCTCCGTCGGCAGCCGCCGGCCCGCCCAGCGGCAGAAGGCCTGGGCCTCGAACCAGCTCACGTTCACTACCGGTCGATGCGGCTCGAGCGGCACCCACCGGTCGAAGTCGCGCCGGAACCAGCTCCCGCCGCGCCGCTCCCAGTACGCGGGCGCGCCCGCCCCGGTCGCCTCCCGCCAGCGCCACCCCTCCTCGGTCCACCACTCCCGGCGCCGGTAACCGCCGTCCTCCACGAACTCGGCGAAGCGCGCCTGCGTGACGGGCGCCCGCGAGATCCGGAACGGGGCGAGCTCCACGGCGTGCGCCCACTTCTCGTTGTCGAACACGAAGCCCTCTCCGCGCTCCGCGCCGAGCCGGAGCGTCCCCCCCGGCACCTCGACGTCGCCAGGCAGGTCGCCGCCGCCCGCCTCCGCCGGCGCGGCGCCCGACACCACCGGCGCGGCGTACCCGAGCGTCTGGTGCGTGAACGCCATCGCCTCGAAGTGCATGTCCTCGTGGAAGACGGTGAGCCGGACGAGATACGGGTCCGCCTCTCCGCGCCCGGCCAGCGAGAGCACGCCGGCCTCCACCCCCCGCAGGTAGTCGATGGTCTCGGCCAATCCGGGCAGCGGCAGCGACCAGCGGGTGTCGTGCGCCACGGCGAAGGAGTCGTAGAGGGCGTCGCCGTCCGCGCGCAGCGGCGGACGCCCCGCCCCGTGGCGGAGCACCCAGCGCTCCTGGAACCAGGCCACGTGCCCGAGCTCCCACAGAGGTGGGTTCACGATCGCCAGCCGCGGCCCGAGGAGCTGCTCCTCGGTCAGCGCCGAGGCGAGCTCCAGCGTCCTGCGCCTGGCGTCCGCGACCCATCCGGTGAGCGTCTCCCCCATGGTCGAGATCCTAGACACGCGGCGGCGCGTCTGCCGTGGACGGTTAGGATACGGGCGTGAGCGCCCTCCGCCTCGTCCCCCTCGGAGTCGGCGACGCGTTCTCCGCGGAGCGTTACTCCACCTGCCTCGCGCTCGGCGCCGGCGACCGCTGGCTGCTCGTGGACTGCCCCCATCCCATCCGCAAGATGATGCGCGAGGCCTCGCTCCGGAGCGGGCTGGAGCTCGACGTCGACCGCGTCGAGGCGGTCGCCCTCACGCACCTCCACGCCGACCACGCCTCGGGTCTCGAGGGGCTCGCGTACTTCAGCCACTTCGCGCTCGGTCGCCGGGCGCGGGTGGCCGCCCACCCCGAGGTGGCGCGCCGGCTCTGGGACGGGCACCTCGCCGCGGGGATGGAGCAGGTCGCGCTCGGCAGCGGCGCGCCGGTCTCCGCGCGCCTCGAGGACTTCTTCGAGCTCGTCCCGCTCGACGAGCGCGGCGCGGTGCGCGTCGGCCCCTTCGAGATCGAGTGCCGCTTCACGCGTCACCCCCTCCCGACGACGGCGTTCCGGATCGCCGCGGGAGGCCGGCGCGTGGCGTGCAGCGCGGACACCGCGTTCGATCCCGCGCTCGTCGCCTGGCTCGCCGAGGCCGACCTCGTGGTCCACGAGGCGGGCTTCGGCATCCACACGCCCCTGGAGCGGCTCGCGGCGCTGCCCCCGGAGCTGCGCGCCCGGCTGCGCCTCGCGCACTTCCCGGATCAGCTGGATCTCTCGGCCTGCGGGATCGAGCCCCTCGAGCAGGGGCGCGCCTACGACGTGTGACGCCCGGCGAGCGCTCGGCCGCCGGCGAGCGCCCCGCGAGGCGCCTGCGCATCTGCGCGACGACGCCGCGGTGGACGGCTAGCTCCCGTGGATGTCGGCCTCGACGCACGCGTGTCGAGGAGGAGGTAGCCATGGCGGTGTCGATGCAAGAGGGCCAGCAGGTCGGAGCCGCGGCGCGCGGGACGGAGAGCGGGCGGTCCTCGCAGGGCGAGGATCCCGCGCTGATCGCGAAGGACGAGATGCGCTGGGGGCCCGCGCCCGACGTCTTCCCGTCGGGCTGTCAGTTCTGCGTCCTCCACGGGGACCCGGGGGCGGATCGCCTGTTCTCGGTGCGGCTCAAGGTGGGCGACCGCTACGTCTTCGCGCCGCACAGCCATCCCTTCGACGAGCACGTGACGGTGATCTCGGGGCGCCTGCACCTCGGCAACGGGAGGACGCTCGACCGGAGCGCCGCGAGGGCGCTCGAGCCGGGCGACTACGCGTTCCTGCCGAAGGAGCAGTTCCACTGGGCGTGGGCGAGCACGGACGACACCGTCTTCCAGGTGGAGGCCGTCGGGCCCTTCGCGATCACCTACGCGAACCCCGAGGACGATCCGCGAAACCAGGGGACCGCGCACTGATCCGGAAGCCGTGGCGGACGCGGGGCTCGCGGCTGCCCGCGAGCGCCCGCGTCCGCTGCCCTCTCAGTGCGTCGCCGCCGTCGCCTCCTCGCCCGGCTTGATGAGGACCTTCGTGTACCCGGGCTCGCGCCGGTCGAAGCGCCGGTAGGCGTCCGGCGCCTCGCTGAGCGGGATGCGCCGCGAGACGATGAAGCTCGGCTTCGCCCGGCCGGCCACGACGAGATCGCGGAGCACGAGGCTGTAGTTCTTCACCGGCGTCTGCCCCATGCCGAGCTGGATGCCCTTCTCCCACAGCTTGCCCCACGGCAGCGTGTACGCCCCCCGCTTCGCCGCCCTGTCCTTGCCGCCCGGATCCTGCGGGAGGAAGACGCCGATGATGCCGAGCGCGCCGGTGGGGTTGATGATCTCCACGAGCTGCTCGGTGAGGGAGGTCGGCTGCTCCTTGCTCGGATCCTCGAAGTCCTTGGCCTGGTAGCCGACCGCGTCGATGCCGCACATGACGCCCGCCATCTTCTCCTCGCCGCGGCGCATCGAGCCGCGCACGAGCGGGTTCCCGAGGCGCAGGTCGCGGATCTGCTCGGCGGGCGAGCCCTGCCGGAAGTCGATGGCGATCGCCCCGATCTGCTGCGCCTTCTCCAGCCGCTCGGGGATGGCGTCGACGACGTACACCTCGGCGGCGCCCCGCAGCATCGCGCTGTACGCGGCGAGCAGGCCCACGGGCCCGGCGCCGAAGATCGCCACCGTGGAGCCGGGCTGCACCTTGGCCATCTCGGCGGCGTGGTAGCCGGTGGGGAAGATGTCGGAGAGGAGCAGGAAGTCGTCCTCGAGCTCGTCGCCCGGCTCGCCGGGCAGCTTGATGCAGTTGGCCTCGCCCCACGGGACGCGCAAGAGCTCGGCCTGTCCGCCCCGGTACGGCCCCATCCCCACGTAGCCGTACGCGGCCCCGGCCCCCTCCTCGTTCGTCACCAGGCAGGCGCTGGTGTAGCCGCGCGAGCAGTTGAAGCAGGTCCCGCAGGCGACGTTGAAGGGCAGGACCACGCGATCGCCCTTCTGCAGCTGCTGCACCGCGCTGCCCACCTCCTCGATGACCCCCATGTTCTCGTGCCCGAGCACCACCCCCGGCTCGGCGACGGTGCGGCCCTCGTACATGTGCAGGTCGCTGCCGCAGATGCCGGCGGTGGTGATGCGCACCAGCACGTCGGTCGCGCTCTCGATGCGCGGATCCTCGACCTTCTCCACCGCGACCTTCCCCGGCCCCTTCCACACCACTGCGCGCATGTCGCTCTCCTCCCGGAAAGCTGCAACATCGGCACGCGCGCCGGGCGACGCAGCGGGACAGGAAGCCATCCGGCCCCACGCCGCCGCGGCGCGAGGAAGGAGGGGGCGGTCATCCGGTCCTCGGGCGTCGCGGAGAGAGAAGGGTCGCGCTGCGCCCCGGAGTTCTGCTAATCGGGTCCGATGCTGTCGAAAGTGCTCGCCGCGCTGCGCTGCCCGCTGTGCGCGCTGGCGCTCGAGGAGGAGGCGTCGGGCACCGGCCACGCGCTGCGCTGCCCGTCCGGCCACGCCTTCGACGTCGCCCGCCAGGGCTACGCGAGCCTCGACACGGGGCGGCGGTCGCACCCGGGCGACTCGGCCGAGATGATCGCCGCGCGCGAGGCGTTCCTCGGCGCGGGGCACTACGCGTTCGTCTCCGAGGCGATCGTCGCGGCGGTGCGCGAGCGCTGGGGCGGCGACGGCCAACGCCTCGTGGTGGACGCGGGCGCGGGCACGGGGCAGCACCTCGCGGCGGTGCTCGATGCCCTGCCCGACGCCGTCGGGCTCGCCCTCGACGTGTCGAAGCCGGCGCTCCGTCGCGCTGCCCGGGCGCACCCGCGCGCCGCGGCGGCGCACTGCGACACCTGGGGCCGCCTGCCGCTCGCCGACGGGGCGGCGCGGCTCCTCCTGAACGTCTTCGCCCCGCGGAACGGCCCCGAGTTCGCGCGCGTCCTCGGGCAGGACGGCGCGCTCGTGGTGGTCACCCCAGCGCCCGAGCACCTCCACGAGCTCGTGGCCGCGCTGGGGTTGCTGTCCGTCGATCCCGAGAAGGCGGAGCGCGTCGCGGCAAGCCTGGGTGACCGGTTCGCGCTCGCGCGCGAGGCGCACGTTGCGCGCGAGCTGGCGCTCACGCACGCCGAGGCGCGGACGCTCGTGGCCATGGGCCCCAGCGCGTGGCACGCCGATCCGGCCGCGGTCGCCGACCGGCTCGGCGCGCTCCGGGAGCCGGTGCGGGTGCGCGCGGCGGTCACCGTCCGGACTTATCGGGCACTCGCTCCGGGAGCGGCTCGCTGACCGCACCGCGGCGGTGGGCGCCCCGGCGTGCGTGCGCCCGCGACGGGCGCGGCCCCGCGGGCGCTCGTGGTCCGGCCGCCGCCGCGCGGCGTCACCTGTCCCTGCGGGCGCGGGCACCACATCTTCACGGCAGGGGGAGACCACGTGACGGCCACGATTGCGATGACGAAGAAGGCTGCGTTCGTCCCGATGCGGGCGGCGCTCGGCGCGACGATGCTCTACCACGGGGCGCAGAAGCTGCGCGGCCCCGAGGAGGCCGCCGGAATGTTCGAGTCGCTCGGGTTCAAGCCCGGCGAGCGCTGGGCGCGGGTGACCGGTCTCGCGGAGGTGTTCGGCGGGGCGACGGCGATCCTGGGCATCGGCACGCGCCTCGGCGCCCTCGCGGTGCTCGCGACCCAGGCCATGGCGATCGCGAAGGTGCACGGGCCGAAGGGCTTCTCCAACCTGAGCGGCGGCTACGAGTTCAACCTGGCGCTCATCGGGATGGCCGCGACCCTGCTGGCCGCCGGGCCCGGGGTGATCTCCGCGCACGAGCTCCTCGAGCGGCGGGTCGAGCGTCCCGCCTGGGCGCTCGCCCGGCCGCGCCGGCGCCGGGCGCTCCGGTTCGTGAAGCTGCTGAAGTAGCCGACGCGGCTCGGTCAGCCAGTCCGGGCGGCGCGCCCGCACAGCGCGGCGTTCGCGACGATCCCGACGCACACCGAGGCGCCGCACGCGGCCACGACCGCCGGCCAGCCCCCGGCCTGCCACGCCAGGCCCGGCAGCGCCGACCCGAGCGTGCCGCCCAGGTAGTAGAAGGCGAGGTAGAGCGCGCTCGCGCCGCCCTTGGCGGTGCGCGCGGTGGCGTTCACGAAGGCCGGGACCACCGCCTGCGCCGTGAACGTGCCGAGCACCAGCACCACGAGGCCGAGCACGACGAGCGGCAGCGGGCCCGCCAGGGCGAGCGCCATCCCGAGCCCCTCGCCCGCGAGCCCGACGGCGATGAGGCGCCGCGGCGGCACGCGGCCCGAGAGCCTGCCCGCGAGCGGCGAGGCCACCACCCCGGCGGCGTAGACGAGGTAGACGCTCGACACCGCCCCGGTGGAGAGCGCGTAGGGCGGCGCGGACAGGCGGTACGGCAGGTACGTGAAGATCCCGATCCAGCCGAAGAACAGGGAGAGGCCGACGAGGTAGGCGCCCACGAGGCGCGGATCGCGCAGGTGGCGCAGCATCCCGGCGTAGGCCGCGACGAGCCCGTGCCGGGCCGCGCGCGTCCCCGGCGCGAGCCCGCGCGCGAGCACCACCGCGGCCGCGAGCGTGAGGCCCGCGAACGCCACGAACGCCGCGCGCCAGCCGAGGTGCGCCGCGATCGCGCCCGAGGCCACGCGCCCGACGAGCCCTCCCACCACCGAGGCGGCGATGATGCCGCCGACCACGCGCCCGAGCTCGCCCGGAGGAAAGCGGTCTCCCGCGTACGCGATGGACACGGCCGTCATGCCCGGCACGAGCGCCCCCTGAGCGGCCCGGAGCGCGACGAGCGCGCCGAAGGACGGCGCCGCGGCGCAGGCGAGCGTCGCGAGCGAGAGGAGCGCGGTGGCGCCGGCCATGACGCGGCGGCGCCCGAGCGCGTCGGAGAGCGGTCCGTAGAGGCTCGACGCGACCGCGATGGCGAGGACCACCGCGGAGACGGTGAGCCCCGCCCGTGCGGGCCCGACGCCGAACTCCCCCGAGAGCAGCGGGAGGATCGGCTGCGTCACGTACATGTCCGAGTAGGCGGCGACCGTCCCTGCGTACAGCGCGAGGCGCTCACGATCCATCGCGGGCACGATACCCGCGGAGGCGCCCGCGGTCACCGCACCCGGAAGCTCGCCAGCGCCCCGTCGAACGTGCCGAGGTCCTGCTCGAAGTAGTGCCGCGCGGGCGCGACGTAGGCGATCTGCCAGGCGTGATCCTCGATCATCACCCCGCACAGGACCACCTTCACCTTGAGGCCGAAGGCGTCCTTGAACGCGACCGTCGTGCGGAACCCGGGCGCCCCGGCGATGGTCGCCGGGCGCGTCTCCAGCACCTTGAGCCCGTTCGCCGAGCCGTCGCTGCGCAGGTCGTCGAGGAGGACCTCGGCGAGCTCGTGCGGGCGCATCCCCTCCGCCACCGTCTTCTTCGTGTGCGGCAGCGGCTTGCCGGGGTCCACCCGCCGGATCTTGATCGACTGCAGGTTGAAGCCGTCGCGCGTCGCGACCAGGCCGTCCTCGACGCGGTTGAGCTTCATCCAGTCGTCGGGGAGGACCATGGAGATGCGCGGCCCGAACCAGTTGCCGGAGTCGTACTTGCCGCCCACCTCGCGCCAGGGCGCCTCGTCGTGGAGGCACCCCGACGCGAGCGCGGCGACGCACGCGAGCGTCGCGAGCCGGATCCTCATGGTCCCCTCCCCTCGAGCGCCGCGAGGTCCCCCTCGATCCAGGCGCGATCCACGGCGTCCGGGCTGAGCTTCAGGTACGCGCGGAGCGCCGCCCGGGCGCCCTCGCGATCGTTTCGCCTGGCGAGCGCGAGCCCGAGCCCGCGCTGCGCCTCGGGGCAGCGCGCGTCGAGCTCGACGGCCTTGCGGTAGTGCGCGAGCGCGCCGGCCTCCGCTCCGTCGCCGCCGCGCTGCCGCGCCACGTCCCCGAGGAGCGCGTGCCCCTCCGCGGCCTTGGGGCGGAGGGCGAGGTACGCGCGGGCGCCGCGCTCCGCCGGCCCGAAGCGTCCGGCGGCGAGATCGAGGCGCGCGTTGGCGAGCACGAGCTCGCGGATCGCGCCCTGGTAGCGCTCCCGGCCGCGGTCGCCGCCGCTGCGGCCCGCGTAGCGGGTGGCGAGCAGCGTGCGGTAGCTCTCCATCCGCTCCTCGAGGCGCGGGTGCGTGGAGAACAGGAAGGGCTCCTCGATCTCCTCCTCCTTCACCCACGCGGCGAGGTGCTCGAAGGGCCGCGTCGCCTCCGCGACGTCCCACCCGCCCGCCGCGACGAGCGCGAGCCCCTCCTCGTCGGCCTCGCGCTCGAGGTCGCGCGAGTAGCCGGTGACCGCCGCCTTGGTGCCGAGCTCGCCCAGGCCGAACGGCAGGGCGGAGGCGAGCGCGGCGCCGTGCTTGAAGGTGCGGTACTCGACGATGGCGTGCCGGTTCACGGCGTGCACGAGCTCGTGCCCGAGCACGACCGCGAGCCGCGCCTCGTTCTCCAGCCGCGCGAGCAGCCCCATCGTCACGAACACCCCGCCGTCGGGCGACACGAAGGCGGACAGGCTCGGCGACTCGATGACGCGCACGCGCACGTCCAGCTTGCCCAGCGCGGCGCCGGGCGTGAGGCGGCGGGCGACGCCGAGCAGGTAGCGCTCGAGCGGGGCCTCCCCGAGCACGGCGCCGCTCTTGCGCGCGCGGGCGTCCATCTCGGCGGCCTCCTTCCAGAGGCGGCGCTCGTCGCGCTCCATCGCGAAGCTCGGGGCGGACACGGGCGGCAGCCGCGCCGCGCGCGGCGGCGCGACGGCGCACGCGGCGGAGAGGAGGGCCGCGGCGGCGATCAGCCAGGCGCGGGGGGTCACGGCGCCGCCGTCCCGGGCAGCTCGGAGAGGAGCTTCTCGACGGACTCCCGGACGTCCGCGTCCTGCCGCAGGTCGATCCCGGCGCCGCCCCACACGTCGAACCAGACGACGTTCCCGGCCCGGTCCACGAGCCCGAGCGTGAGCAGCGCCATGGCGCGCATGCCGGCGAGCATCCCGAGCTTCCGCCCGTCCGAGCCGACGCGATCCTGGCCCGCGGCGACGAGCAGCACGTCCGCGCCGGCCCGATCGAGGATCTTGCCGATCGGGCCGACGCCGTACTCGAACCGCTCCACCTTGTGCGGGAACGTGTACGGCGGATAGGCGTAGAGCCAGATCGCCTCCGCGACCTCGGCGTAGAGGAGCCGCACGTCGTCGAGCTCGTCGTCGGTCTTCCAGGTCATCACCTTCGGGTGCAGCCCTCGCGCCCGCAGGCCGTCGGAGAGCGCCGCGACGACGTTCCGCTTTCCCTGCTCCGTCCACTCCTCGTGCTCCTCCTCGACGTTCCCGGGGGAGATCTCGAGGATCCGGATCGCGGGCAGGACGCCCACCGTCTTCACCCCCTGCCGCCAGGTCTCGGCGCCGGGGCGCGCGCGGTGATAGGGCATGCAGCCTGCGGCCGCGGCGAGCAGCATCACCAGCAGTACGCGTCTTCCCACGGTTCCCTCCCGGAGACGGCGCGGAGCGTAGCCCACGCAGGGTGTCGGCCGCGAGGGGCGCGGGGTGGGTCTCGCGCGCACGCGGAGTCAACGTCCGCCGATATCGCGGAGCGTCGGCGCGGCGTCGTGGCCACGCCTTGACGAGGCCCCGCGAGCGAGGCGGCCGCCGAGGCGACCGCGGCCGGTCGCCTCCCGCTCCGGTGAGCCGCCCGGGCAGCCCCAAACGGCCGGTGCCACGGCCGCTTTCGCGAGCCATCAACGAGTTTTCACGCTCGGCTCGAATCCCTACCCCTTGCTGGGCAGTGACGCGGAGTGGAGGTCCCATTGCCCGAACGAGCAGCCGACGTGTCACGCGGGGCCGTGACGCCCGGGGGACCCAGGGTGCAGGCGCCCCAGAACCTCGCGGCGGGCGCGAGCCTCGTCGCCCTGGCGCTCTTCGCCTGGTGGGCGGGCGCCGAGCTCGAGACCGGGACGCTCCGCTCGATGGGCCCCGGCATGCTGCCGCGCGCCGTCACCGTCCTCGTCGGGCTCACCGGCCTGGCGCTCGTGGTGCTGTCGCTCGTGAAGGAGGGCGACCCCCTCGGCCGCTGGCCGCTGCGCGGCCCGTTCTTCGTGGCCCTGGCGGTGGTGGCCTTCGCGCTCTCGATCCGCACGGTGGGGCTGGCGCTGGCGGGGCCCCTCGTCGCGCTCGTGTCCGGCGCGGCCTCGCCCGAGACGCGCTGGAAGGAGCTCGTCGTCTTCGCGATCGTCATCACCGCCTTCTGCATCGGGCTGTTCCGGTACGCGCTGCATCTCCCCATCCCCATCCTCGTCCTGCCGGGCTTCGTGATCTGAGGGCCGGGTGAGCGACCTCTTCCAGCACCTCGCGCTCGGCTTCTCGGTCGCGCTCTCCGCGCAGAACCTGCTGCTCGCGCTGACGGGCTGCTTCGTCGGCACGCTCGTGGGCGTGCTGCCCGGCGTCGGCCCCATCGCGACCATCACGATGCTGCTGCCGGTCACGTTCGGCCTCGATCCGGTGGGCGCGATCATCATGCTCGCGGGCATCTACTACGGCGCGCAGTACGGCGGCTCGACGACCGCCATCCTGGTGAACATCCCGGGCGAGGTGACCGCGGTGGTCACCACCCTCGACGGGCACGAGATGGCGAAGCAGGGCCGCGCCGGCGCCGCGCTGGGCGTCGCGGCGCTGGGGTCGTTCTTCGCCGGCTGCGTGGCCACCCTGGTGGTCGCCGCCGCCGCGGTGCCGCTCACGCGCGTCGCCCTGCTCTTCGGCTCCGCCGAGTACTTCTCCCTCATGGCGGCCGGGCTGGTGTTCGCCATCGTGCTCGCGCGCGGCTCGCTCCTCAAGGCGATCGGGATGATCCTCGTCGGCCTCCTCCTCTCCACGGTGGGGACCGACCTCGAGACGGGCGTCGAGCGCATGACCTTCGGGTACGCGCCCCTGGCGGACGGGCTCGACTTCGCGGTGCTCGCCATGGGCATCTTCGGGCTCGCCGAGGTGCTGCGGAACCTGGAGGTGACCGAGCACCGCGACGTGGTGAAGAGGCCGATCGGACGCGTGCTCCCGTCCATGGCCGAGCTCCGCCAGTCGGCGCGCCCCATCGTGCGCGGCAGCCTCCTCGGCTCCGCGCTGGGGGTCCTGCCCGGCAACGGCGCCGTGCTCGGCCCCTTCGCCTCCTACGCCCTCGAGAAGAAGCTCGCGAAGGACCCGCGCCGCTTCGGGCGCGGGGCCATCGAGGGCGTGGCCGGGCCCGAGTCGGCCAACAACGCGGGCGCGCAGACCTCGTTCATCCCGCTCCTCGCCCTGGGCATCCCGCCGAACGCGGTCATGGCGCTCATGGTCGGCGCGATGACGATCCACGGCATCGTGCCCGGGCCGCTCGTGATGACCCGCAACCCCTCGCTGTTCTGGGGCGTGGTCGCGAGCATGTGGATCGGCAACCTCATGCTGCTCGTCATCAACCTCCCGCTCGTCGGGGTGTGGGTGCGCCTCGTGAAGGTGCCCTACCGCCTGATGTACCCGGCCATCCTGGTGTTCTCCTGCATCGGGATCTACTCGGTGAACAACTCGCCCGCGGACGTGCTCTTCACCGCGGGGCTGGCCGTGATCGGCTGGGCGCTCACGAAGCTGGGCTTCGAGACCGCGCCGCTGCTGCTCGGCTACGTGCTCGGGCGCCTCATGGAGGAGAACCTGCGGCGCGCGCTCGCCATCGCGCGCGGCGATCCCGCCGTCTTCGTCCAGCGGCCGGTCAGCGCCGCGCTGCTGGCGGTGGCGGCGCTGGTCCTGATCCTCGCCGTGGTCCCCTCGCTGCGCAAGAAGCGCGACGAGGTCTTCGTGGAGTGAGCGCGCCCAGGGTGGGCGCGAGGGAGGAGTCTCGATGGAGCCGAGAGTGTGGAGGTTCGTGAAGACGCTGCTCGCCGCGGTGGCCGCCGCGGCGCTGCTCGCACCCGCCTCGCCGCGGGCCGCCTACCCCGAGCGGCCCATCACCATGATCGTCCCGTTCGCCGCGGGCGGTCCGACGGACGTCGTCGCCCGCATCGTCGCCGACGACATGTCGCGCACCCTCGGTCAGCAGATCGTGATCGAGAACGTCGCCGGCGCGGGCGGCACGACCGGCATCACGCGCGCGTCCCAGGCGCCGCCGGACGGCTACACCATCATGATGGGCCACATGGGCACGCACGGGGCGGCGCCCGCCGTCTACCCCAACCTCAAGTACGATCCGGTGAAGGACTTCGCGCCCATCGGCCTCGCCTCCGGCACGCCGATCCTGATCGTCGCCCGCAAGGACTTCCCGGCGAAGGACCTGAAGGAGTTCATGGCGTACGCGAAGCAGAACGGCTCGAAGCTGAACGAGGCGCACGCGGGCGTGGGCTCCGTCTCCTTCAGCACCTGCACGGTCTTCAACTCGCTCGTCGGCGTGAAGCCGACGCGCGTGGTCTACCGCGGCACCGGCCCCGCCTTGAACGACCTGGTCGCCGGACAGGTGGACTACATGTGCGATCAGATCCCGAGCCTGGTGCCGCAGATCCAGGCGGGGACCATCAAGGCGTACGCGGTGGCGCTGCCCGAGCGCTCCCCGGCGCTGCCGAACGTTCCCACCACCAAGGAGGCCGGCCTGCCGGAGTTCCAGGTGAGCGCCTGGAACGCGATCTTCGCGCCCAAGGGGACGCCCCCCGAGGTCACGAAGAAGCTCAACGGCGCGCTCGTGAAGGCGCTCAAGGATCCCGGCACGCGGAAGCGTCTCCTCGACCTCGGCGGCGACCTCTCCAACGAGGACGCCCAGACGCCGGAGGGGCTGCGCAAGCTCGTCGAGAGCGAGGTGGCGCGCTGGTCGAAGGCGCTGAAGGGCGCCGGCAGCGCCGAGGCCAAGTAGCGCCTCGGCCCGGCGCGCACCCGCGGGCTCGGAAATGGAGGGGACCCTCGGCGTCGGCGCGGCGCGGTAGGCTCCCCGTCCACCCGCCGCCGCCGAGGTCCGATGCCCCGCACGAACGCCGCCCTGCCTCTCCTCTGTCTCGCCGCCGCCGCCGTCGCGACCGCACCCGCGACGGCGGCGGCCTGGTCCGAGCCGGGGCACCGGATCGTGGCGGCGATCGCGGAGGAGCGGCTCGGCCCCTCCGCGCGGCGGCTCGTGCGGGAGGTCCTCGGCGCCACGCCCATGTCGAACGCCGACGTGGCCGGCTGGGCCGACGCGCAGCGCGATCCCGCGACGAGGGCCTGGCACTACGTGAACATCCCCCTCGCCGCGGCGTTCGACCCCGCCCGCGACTGCCCGCGCGAGGCGTGCGTGGTGGCCGCGCTCGAGCGCGCGATCGCCGAGCTGCGCGACGGCGAGGGCGCGGCCCGGCGCGCGGACGCGTTCCGCTGGCTCGTGCACCTCGTCGCGGACGTCCACCAGCCGCTGCACGCGGGCGACGGGCGCGACCGCGGCGGCAACGACCTGCCGACGCGGCGCGAGCGCGCCCGCGGGCAGCCGCGCCCGTTCCACCGCGTGTGGGATCAGGACGTGCTCGGGCCGATCCTCCGGCGGCGCGGCACCGTCGCCGCCGCCCGCGCGCTCGCCCGCGACATCGGACCCGCGGAGGCGGCGCGCTGGGCCGCGCGCCCCTCGCCCGCCGAGTGGGCGGACGAGTCGCACGCGCTCGCGCGCGCGCTGTACGCCGAGCTCGGGCCGCTCCCGCGCGACGGGCGCATCGTGCTCCTGCCGCGCGAGTACGCGGACCGGCAGCGAGCGCGAACGGAGCTGCAGCTCCAGAAGGCCGGCGTCCGGCTCGCCGCGCTCCTCGAGCGGATCGCGGCGGCGCGAGCGGTCCGGCTCGGCGCCGCCGGCCGCTGACGGTGTGAGCGCTACCCCAGCCAGTGCGGGTTCTGGGTCGTCCCGTCGTACTCCTCGGTGGTCTTGTAGAGCTCGTTCGCGCCTCCCTGCCCCGCCGGGGCGGTGCGGGCGAGCAGCTCGTCCACGCGCTCCTCCGGGAACGTCTGGAACGCCCGCGCGACCCGCAGCGCCTGCTCGACGCGCTCGACGGAGTCGCAGCCGGTCACCACCACGCTCGCGGGCAGGCTCAGCGCGTAGCCGAGGCACTCCTCGGGGGAGGCGATGCCCCGCTTGACGATCCGCGCGTCTGCCATGGGCTTCATGCCGATGATCCCGATGTTCTTCTGGACCAGCACCGGCAGGACGTTCCGCTCGAAGCTGTCGTGGTGCGCGTCGAGGACGTTGAGCGGCATCTGCACGGTGTCGAACGCGAAGCCGTGCTCCTCCGCCACGCGCAGCATCTCGAGGTGCCAGCGCGGCGACTTGTGCCCGGTGAAGCCGATGAAGCGGATCTTGCCCGCCTGCCGGGCGGCGACGAGCGCCTCGACCGCGCCCCCCGCGGCGAAGCAGCGCTCGGGGTCGGTCGGCCGGATCACCTCGTGGATCTGCATGAGCTCCACGCGGTCGGTGCGCAGGCGCTGGAGCGACTCGTCGATCTGCCGCGCCGCGGTCACCGCGTCGCGGCCGTCGATCTTGGACATGAGGAAGACCTTCTCCCGGTAGCCGTCCTGGAGCGCCTTCCCCATCCGCCGCTCGCTCTCGCCGTCGTTGTAGTCCCAGCAGTTGTCGAGGAAGGTGATCCCGCCGTCGATCGCGGTCCGGACGATGCGGACGCTCTCCTCCTCCGTCTCCTGCGTTCCCATGTGGTAGCCGCCCAGCCCGACGATCGAGACCGCGACGCCCGTGCGGCCGAGCATCCGCTCTGGCAGGGGCCCCGCGCCCGCGGGGGCGTCGGGCGTCCCCTCCTCCACTCCGCCGTGGGCGGTCTGGGTGTGGCCGCCGCAGGCGGCGAGCGGCACGAACGTCGCCGCTGCGGCCAGCTCCAGGAACTCTCGGCGCGTCATGGCGGACCTCCTCGTCGAGAAGATGCGCGCGGCGCTGGCGCCGGGCGAACTCGCTCACCGGGGGGATCCGAACCTGGGAGCGCCTCCTCGTCCCGGCGGCGGCCCACGTGCGGCGGCGGCACGTATCACCCCCCACCATCTCCCCCGTTCGCCCCGGACCCGCTGCGAGCACGTTCACGTGGGAGCGCCACGCAGGCGTCCGGTCGCACTTTCCGTGAATGCAACGAGGGGGCGCCGTCCCGCGGGCGGGGGACGTTCGTGTGCGGGGCGAAGTGGCGACCGGCCGAGGCGACCCACGCGCGACGACTTGAACGCACGTTCACCGGAGCGCCGGCGACCGGGGGTGGGTCGCCAGTCCGTTTGGGCGGTGAAGAGGGGGGCGGAGCCGCTCGCGGCGCCGGCCGCGGGATCAGCGGCCGCGGCGCCGGCTGGAGCGCGGCGCGCGCCGCAGGCGCGCAGGCACCGGGACCGCCGCCAGCCGAGCCTGTCCGTTTCGACGAGCCAGGGCGAGGCCCGCGAGCACGAGGAGCGACACGGCGATCAGCGCGGCGAGGAACGTGGTCACGAACACCTCCGGGAGGACGAGGGATCGAACCGCTCGCACCTCGTCGCCATTCCTCCCGTCGAAAGCCGGCGATCGCGGGCGGCGAGCGAGCCCTCGCCCGGCGCCTCGCCGCGCACGGCTCGTCTTCGCCGCCCCGCCGCGACGGCCGCTCGCGCGCGGGGGGAACGCGCTAGGGCGCCGGCCGGTACGTCGCCGCCTGCGCGTCGGCGCGAGACGCTTGACCCGACGTGAAGTGGAACATGCAGGCGTCGTCCGTGTAGTCCATGAAGTTCGTGATGGGATCGGGACCGGGGTAGCGCTTCCCGTTGCAGGTGTCGCGTCCCGTCGGACAACCGTACGCCGCGGAGCGCTCGGCGTTGGTGTCGGTGACGCTGTCGCCGCTCGGGCACCCGCCCTGGAACGTGTGGTAGAGGCCGAGCCAGTGCCCGACCTCGTGCGTGCCGGTGTCGCCCTCGTCGTACGGGGCGGCGCCGCCACCGGGCAGCGAGGAGTAGAGGAGCACGACCCCATCCATCCGCGGGCTCGAGGCGTAGCTCCACGGGAAGGTCGCCCAGCCGAGGAGGCCGCCGCCGGGGTCGCAGCTGTAGACGTTCAGCGTCCCCGCGCCGCCGACGCGCAGCGCCGTCTTCATCTGCGCCTCCACCGACGAGACGTCGCACGAGCCGAACCAGGTGGCGTTGGTCGTGCGCGTGACGCCCGCGAGCGTGAAGGTGAACGCCGTGGGCGTGCCGCCCGTGCGGCCCGCGAAGGCGTCGTTCAGCACCCGCAGCTGCGCGTCGATGAGCGCCTGCGGCACGTCCCCGTTCGCGAGCCCCGATCCCCGGTTCACCACGTGGAACCAGACGGGGACGGCGACCGAGCCCGCCGCGCGCGCCGCGGCGCCCTCCGCGTTCGAGGTGCGGAGCTTCGCGTCCACCTCGCGGGAGACGCGCTCCAGGTCCCGGGCGCTCGGGTTCTCCGTGCCGCAGCTGCGGATCTGGCGGCTCGCCGCGAGGGCCTGGTCCTCGGCCGCGAGGTTGGGATCGGTGCGGGCTCCTTCGCAGCCGGCCAGGACGGCGGCAGCGAGCGCGACGGCGAGCAGCGAGCGGTTCGAAAGCAAGGACGCCTCCTCGAGTCGGGAGGAGGCATGGTAGGGGTCGATATTGCGTCGGGTCAACGTGCCCCACCCCGTCAGGACGGGGCACACCCGACCCAGCGCGCTGCCATGTATGCGTGAACGGGCGCCCTTCGTACCGGAGGGCCAGTCGCAGGGCTCCGGGGAGCGGGTGCCAGAAGCACCAGCACTCCCGTGAAGTCTCCGTCCGCTCAGCCGCGGGTGAGGGGCGAGACGTGCGCCGCGAGCCGGCGATCGGCGCCGTTCATGTGCGCGGCGAGCGCGCCGCGCAGCTCCAGCGCGGAGGTCGTGGCGAGCGCCTCGTCCCCGCTCGAGAACGAGCGCTGCAGCTCGCGCATCTGCTCGAGGAACGCGCCGTGCTCGCCCGCGTGCGCGTCGCGCTCGGGGAACGCGCTGCCCTCCATGAGCAGCTCCTCGCTGCCGAAGTGCGCGACGCTGTAGGCGAGGAGCTGGTCCGCGAGACGGCGCGCCATCCACGGGCGACCGCGCTCGACCGCGTCCACGAAGGCGCTCACGAGCCCGATCTGCAGGTGGTGATCGTGATCCATCGCCTCGTGGCCGACGTCGAGCTTCTCGTTCCAGGCGTGCGTCTCCACCATGACCGCCTCCTCGTCCGGATGATCGCGCGCTCTCCCATTCCCGGCGGGCGCGCGCACCTCAACGCCCGCCCGGGGGCGACCTCCCCCACCCGCCAGGACGGGGTGATGCCTCGCGCTCAATGCAGGGGCGGCGCTTCCGGCCGCTCCCCTCGCGGCGCCGCCTCGACGGCGGCCGGCTCACCGCGCTCGAGCGCGGCGCGATCCCAGCCGCCGAGCTCGGTCGCCGCCTCGTAGGTCGTCTCGAGGAACTCCATGAGGCGCCGCTCCGGCTCCGCGTCGGCGCGGACGGCGGCGTAGGGCAGGATGAACTCGCGCAGCGCCCGATGGTAGTGGGCTTCCGCGGGGCGCACCGGGGCGTCGGCGAACGCGGCCGGCTCCGGCGCGGCGTACGCGTAGAAGGCGGCGTCGTCCATCACGCCTCCGCCCGGCCAGAAGCCGAAGGACACCACCTCGTGCGAGTAGGCCTCGCGCGTGATGCCGTCCGCCCCCGGCCGCTCCGGCGCGCGGCGCCCGGAGAAGAGCGTGACCGCGAGATCGAAGCTGCCCCAGAAGAAGTGGACCGGGCTCGCCTTGCCGATGAAGCGAGCCCGGAACTCCCCGAGCACCCGGCTCGAGGCGAGCAGCACCCGCCAGAAGCGCTGCGCCCACTCCGCGTCGTAGGAGGCGTGCACGTCGTCCTTCTCGAACGGGATCGGGTTCGGGATCTCCACCGGCGTCGTGCGGATGGGCACGTCGATCGCGAGGTCGCGCAGCATCCCCATGAGACGCGCGTGGAACTGCGCGACCGTCTGCGGGACGAGCGGCATCGCCCCGAACGTCCCGTCGCTGGTGGTGACCTCGAGCTGGTGGTCGAGGAGGTCGAGCGCGATCTCGAAGCCCGTGGGCCCGTGGAACATGAGCGAGGTGGTGAGCCCGCGCGCCGTCGGGTAGAGCGGCACGTTCCACCAGTGGTTCACGAGCGGCGTCGAGGCGAGGCGCACCTTGCCGATGACCTGCGTCCACATGTGCAGCGTCTCGCAGGTGCCACGCCAGCGCGCCAGCGGCAGCTCCGGCCAGGCGATGTGATCGCGCATCGGTCCCCTCCTCGCGTGCTTCGCGTGCCCATCAAGCTGGGCAACCGAGGAGCCCGGACGCTAGCGCCAGGTGGAGCCCGAAGCGGTCGAGCGAGCGAAGTCTGGCCGGACGAGCGGTGAGCTTGCCCGCCCGCTGTGCGGCAGGGCCGGCGCGGAATCCCCGCGGAGCAGCCCCGCTCGGATCACAGCGTGGAGGCCCCGCGCGAATCACCGCGGGAGGGGCCCCGCGCGAACGCCCGCCGGAGAAGGTGGGGCCCCGACGACGGCGGTCAGCCGTCGTCGGGGCGGGGGCGCTGCCCCCGTGCTAACTGGGGTTCGGCACGTCGATGTGCAGCTCGACGCGGCGGTTCTTGGCCCGCCCTTCCTTCGTCGCGTTGTCGGCGATGGGCTTCGTCTCGCCGTTGCCGACCACGGTGATCTGCTCCTCGCGCACGCCGCGGGAGACGAGCACCGTCCGCACCGAGTCGGCGCGCTTGCGGGAGAGCGCCTCGTTCAGCGAGTCGGAGCCGGAGGAGTCGGTGTGGCCCTCGATCCGGATCCGGTCGTCCGCGTACTTCGCGAGGATGTCGCCCACTTGCGTGAGCTGCGTCACGGCCTCGCCCTTGAGGTCGGCGCTGTTGGTGTCGAACAGGATGTCGTTCTTCATGTTGACGAGGATCCCGTTCTCGGTGCGCTTCGTCTCGGCGACCTTCTCGAGCTCCTTGTGCTGCTTGTCGAGATAGAGCCCGACGGAGCCGCCGGCGAGGGCGCCGACGCCGGCGCCGATCAGGGCGCCCTTCTTGCCGCCCGCGAGCGCGCCGATTCCGGCGCCCAGCGCCGCGCCCGCGCCGCCGCCGATCGCGGTGCGCTTTCCGGCGGTGCCGCAGCCGATGAGGGTGACGAGGGTCGCGAGCGCGATGACCCGGTTGGACCGGAGGTGCATTTTCGAGTTCTCCCTTTCAGTTGCCCGGCAGCCGAGCCGACGCCCGACACGAGCGCCGCCCCCCGACCGCACGAACGGGACGCGGCGGCAGTCTACCCGGTCGGAGCGCCGGACCCAACGCCAGGAAGGCCTGGGCTAGCTCTGAAGGCTGGCCGGCAGGGGGCCGGGCGTCCCCGCCGGGACCTCCACCTCACCGGGGGCGAGGCTCGCCGCCGCGAGGAGCACGAGCGACACGAAGACCAGATCCGCCAGCAGCAGGTGGACGAGCTGCAGCCACACCGGCGCGAGCAGCAGCACGTTGACCGCGCCCGCCAGGAGCTCGATCGCGACGAGCAGCAGGAGGGACAGGGCGGCGCGGCGCACGCGCGGATCGGGCCGATGTCGCAGCGCCATGCGCGCCACGAGCAGCAGCACCGCGGCCGCCGCGACGGCGGCGAACGGGTGCAGGATGCGGAGGCGGAGGAGCACGTGCGCCTCGGTCGAGAGCTCCTGGCGCAGCCCCTCGGCGAAGCTCGTCGTCGGGAAGAGCGTGTCGCCCAGCGCGGCGATCGCGCCGGTGACGCCGGCGAGGATCACCGTCACGAAGGCGAGCCAGAGCGCGCCGGCGACGACGCCGCGCTCGCCGAAGCGCATGCCGCCTGGCCGCGCGCTCCAGTCGGCGGTGAGGGTGAGGGCGCCGAGGAGGAGGAAGGTGTTCGTGAGGTGGACGCCCATCACCCAGCCGCGGGCGAACGAGGTGTCCTTCGCCACCCAGCCGAAGAGGACGAGCCCGGCGCCCACCAGCGCCTCGAGGATCATGAGCCCGAGCGACGCCCACGCCGCCTTCCGCGCCGGATGACCGCCCGGGAACGCGCGGACGGCCCACGCCACCAGCGCCACGACGAGCAGGAGGGCGATGCCGCTCGTGGCACGATGCGTGAATTCGATGACGGTCTCGACCGCCGGCGCCCGGGGCACCACCGCCCCGTTGCACATCGGCCAGTGCTTGCCGCAGCCCGCGCCCGAGCCGGTGGCGCGGACGAAGGCGCCCCACGCGACGACGAGCAGGTTGTAGCCGAGCACCGCCCAGGCGAAGCGGGTGAACGCGCGCATGCGGCAGACAAACCACCGCGCCCGCCGCTCCGCAACGGCGCGGGTCGGCATCCCCCACCCGGGGAGGACGCCCGCTCGACCGCGCTCAGCCGCGCCCGACGAGCGCCAGCCCCGCGCCGCCCGGGAACGCCAGCGGAACGACCACGACGTGGCCGCCGCCGGGCGCGCGCTCGGCGCGGCCGGCGTCGCCGGGCAGCGGCGACGCGCGGTTCTTGACCACCCACTGCGCGACGTAGAAGCCCATCGCCGCGCCCCACACCGAGTCCGACAGGAAGTGGCGGTGGTCGATGACGTGGAACGCGACGAGGCCGCCCGTCACGCCGTACCCCAGCGCCTGGAACCACGCCGGCGGGCGGAAGTACGCGAGGCCGGCGGTGGTGAGGCTGAAGAGCGTCGCCGCGTGCCCCGAGGGCGTTCCGGCGGGGTAGACGCGGATCGCGTTCGCCGGCCCCTTGATGTCCGCGGTCCCGTCGCCGTCGCTCGGGCCGTCCCGGCCGAGGGCGAGCTTGAGCGTGAGGTGATAGACCTGCGACACGGCGAGCGCCTCGCCCATGAGCGAGCAGCCCTGCGCGACGTGGTCGTTCCCGGTGGACGCGGCCCACCACCAGGAGCCGAGGCTGCCCACCGCGAGCCCTCCCCAGAGGAGCGGCTGCATCCAGTCGTTCCAGACGGTCGGGAGGCGCGGGTCGAGCTCCTCCCGCATCCACCGATCGAGCCGCGCGTCGGGCGGATCGTCGAGCGGGACCATCAGCGCGCCGACCGCCCCCGACCAGAGCGCGAGCTGCGCCCAGTCTCCCGCGCTCCACCGCGGCGCGTTGGCGGGGATGGCGACCACGTCGCGCACCACCCGCTGGAGCACCGGCATCTCGGACCAGCGGAACTGCGGCCCGAGGAGGGGACCCTCCGCCGCTCCGGCCGGCGCGGCGGCGAGGGCGAGGAGGAGGGCGAGGAGGCGCATCGCGAGGCGACGACTGCGCGGTCCGATCACTGGCAGGACGGGGTCCCGGAGCACGTCAGGCCGGCGTCGCTGAAGCAGGCGTCGAAGGTGACGGCCGGGCACGGCCGCGCGGTGAACTGTCCGCGCAGGAACCCGCCCTGGCCGTCGGCGAACGAGACGTCGATCTGCCCGCGGAGCTCCGTCGCGCTCACCGCGTCGAGGCGGATCGTGCCGGAGGCGCTCGGCGGTGCGGCCACCGGCGCGCACTGCGCGTCCGTCTGCTGGGCCGCGAGCAGCGCGGTCCGGATCGAACCGCCCCCGCTCGTCGCGAGCGCGGGGACGGCCTCGTCGAGCGAGCCGTACACCGCGTACGAGCCGCCATCCAGCGCGGGGGCCGCGGCGGGGGCCGGCACCTCCGCGTGCGCGAGCAGCCCCGCCACGAACGTGAAGCTCCGCCGCCCCGCGCACGGATCGGCCAGGGCGCATCCGCCGCCCGCCTCCGGGGAGAACGCGATGAGGGCGTCCCCGATCCCGTAGGTGATCGGGAAGCCGGGGAACTCGCAGCTCGCCGACTGCCGCGGCCCCGCGAACACCACCTCCGCGGGGTCGAACGTCTCTCCGTGAAGCTTCCCGGTCAGCGCCGGACCGCCGCCGCCGTCGTCGTCGTCGCCGCACCCGGCGAGCACGGCGAGCGCGATCGTGAGGGAGAGGAGCTTCCGCATGGTGACCTCGCGTGAGGGAGACTCACCGGCGAGCGCACCACCGCACGCGCCCTGCGTCAACCGGCCGATTCGAGGCCTCCCGCTCGGGGCTGCGCCACCAGGAGAGCGCCACGGCCCGGCGGCGGCGCTATGCCAGGGACGGAGGCCGGCCATGCGCTTCCCTCGCGCGCTCGCGGTGCTCGGGGCCGTGATCGTGTTCGCCGGGTGCCCCGACACCACCCGCACGCCGTTCGATCCGGCCGACGGGTTCCAGCCCATCGAGCCCTGCACGGCGGCGTTCCCGCCCGCCACCGCGGGGGATCCGCACCCCGAGGAGATCCAGATCGTGTCCGACTGGCGGGAGGGCAGGCTCGCCTACGCGCACGGAGCAGGGTACCTCCACGCGACGTTGCCCGAGGTCCTCGAGGCGCTGCGGGACCCGCGCGTGAGCCGCATCCACCAGACCGACAGCTGGGACGTCACCCCGAACGTCGAGCCCGAGTACCCCATCTCGTTCTCGATCCGCTACGCGGCCGGCCCCGCCATCTACAAGGGCCGCTGGACCATCCTGTACCGCGGCGGGGCGCTCCTCGGCACGGTGGAGGCGCCGCAGCAGCTCGGGTTCCGCTACCAGAAGGTGGAGGGGATCGAGGACATCCGCGTGCAGTCCGGCTCGCTGGTCGCCTACGACGCCGGCGACGGCGTCACGGCGCTGGAGCTGGTCTGCCACCTCGACACGTCGAGCCGCGCGGACCAGGGTCCCGAGGACGTGCACGGGACGGTGAACGACTGGTTCGTGGGGCTCCGCGCGAAGGTGCACGGCGCGCCGGTGCCGTGAGCGTCACGGCTCCCGCCGCCGGTACAGGTGCTCGCGCGCGTCGAGCTCCTCGTAGCGATCGCGGAGGTCCGGCGGCAGGGCCTCGCTGCGGCCGAGCCCGAGGAAGCCGCCGCCGCGCAGGCTCGCGAGCAGCAGCCGGTGGACGCGCCCCTGCAACGGCGGCTCGAAGTAGATGAGCACGTTGCGGCACAGCACGAGGTGGAAGTCGTTGAAGACGTCGCCGGTGACGAGGTCGTGCCGCGAGAAGACGATCCTCCTGCGCAGCCGCTCCTTCAGGATGACCGAGTCGTAGCGCGCCACGTAGTGATCGGACAGCGACCGCTGGCCGCCCGCGCGCAGGTAGTTGGCGGTGTACTCCTGGACGAGGTCGGCCGGGTACACGCCGGCGCGCGCGGTCTCGAGCGCGGCGGGCGCCAGGTCCGTGGCGTAGATGCGCGAGCGCTCCAGCAGGCCCTCCTCGTCCAGGAGGATGGCGGCCGAGTAGGCCTCCTCGCCGCTCGCGCAGCCCGCGTGCCAGACGCGGATCAGCGGCGCGCGCCGGAGCGCCGGGAGCACCTTCTGCCGGAGCGCCAGGTAGAAGGTGGGATCCCGGAACATCGAGGTGACGTGGACGCAGAGCGTCGACAGCATCCGCTCCATCGCCGCCGGGTCTCGCAGCACGAGCGCCTGCAGCTCCGAGAAGGAGCCCGCGCGCTCGGCGCGGAGCACCTCCCGCAGGCGCCGCGCGACCGAGGAGCGCGCGTACCCCCGGAAGTCGTGCCCGTACCGCCGGTGGATCGCCTCGAGGAGGGCCTCGAGCTCGCCCCGCTCGGCGGCGTCCTCGTCGGCGCCGGTCCTCACCTCAGACGCGCGCCTCCCCGCGCGGCTCCGGCCGGCGGTACAGCCACACCCGCAGCAGCGACAGGATCTGCTCGGCCTTCACCGGCTTCGTCACGTAGTCGGAGGCGCCGGACTCGACGCACTTCTCGCGGTCCCCCTTCATCGCCTTGGCGGTGAGCGCGATGATCGGCAGGCGCTCGAACTCGGGCAGGTGGCGGATGGCGCGCATCGTCTCGTACCCGTCCAGCTCCGGCATCATCACGTCCATGAGGACGAGGTCCACCCCCGGGTTGGCCTTCAGCACCTCGAGCCCGCGCCGCCCGTTCTCCGCGTAGACGACGCTCGCCCCGTGCTGCTCGAGGAGCGCCGTGATGGCGAACACGTTCCGCACGTCGTCGTCCACGATGAGGATCTTCTTCGACACGAGCGAGGTGTCCGCCGTGGCGGCCCGCACGAGCGCGCGCTTGCGCTCCGGGA
Source organism: Anaeromyxobacter sp. Fw109-5 (assembly GCF_000017505.1). NCBI lineage: Bacteria > Pseudomonadati > Myxococcota > Myxococcia > Myxococcales > Anaeromyxobacteraceae > Anaeromyxobacter > Anaeromyxobacter sp. Fw109-5. The sequence continues at coordinate 620,521 of NC_009675.1, read as the reverse complement.
GCTCGGCGTCCACGCGGTGGAGGAACAGCGCCACCTCGTCGGCGGCGTGCTCGCCGGCCGCCCGCGCGGGCGGCGGGGCGGAGGCGCCGTCGCCGGCCGCGGCCATCTCCTCCGCCGCCGGCGCCGGCGCCGCGAGCACGTGCAGGGGGATCTCGCGCGTGTCGTGGTCCTCCTTGAGCCGCTCGAGCACGGACCACTCGGGCCCCGCCGCCGCGCCGACCTCGATCACGATGCCGTCCGGCCGCCGCTCGCGCGCGGTGCGCACCGCGTCGGAGGCGTCCGCCTGCCAGACCGCGAAGCCGCGGTCGCGCGCCACGGCCTCCACGGTCGCGGCGAGCCGCGCGTCGGGCACGACCACCAGGATCCCCTTCGCGGCGAGCGGCTCCACGCTCGCGGCCAACCCCGGGGAGGCGGGCGGCTGCAGGCCGGAGGTCGCCTCCGCCCCGGCCGGCACGGCGGGCGGCAGGCCGTCGCGGCTCGCCGCGCGCGGGACCGCCACCGCCACGTTGGGCGGCGCGGCCGGCACGGCGAGGCGCGCCTCCGGCAGGTACAGCGTGAAGGTGCTCCCCTTGCCGGGCGAGGACTCGACGGCGAGCTCGCCGCCGAGGAGCTTCGCGAGCTCGCGGCTGATGGAGAGCCCGAGCCCGGTGCCGCCGTACTTGCGGCTCGTCGTGCCGTCCGCCTGCTGGAACGCCTCGAAGATGATGCGCTGCTTCTCGGGCGCGATGCCGATGCCCGTGTCGCGCACGGAGAGCGCGAGCACCGAGCCCGCCGCGTTCAGCCCCTCGGCGTCCCGGCTCCAGCCGCCGCGCGCCGGGGCGATCCGCACCACCACCTCGCCGTGCTCGGTGAACTTGAAGGCGTTCGACAGGAGGTTCCGCACGATCTGCTGGAGGCGCCGCTCGTCGGTCCAGATCGCGCCCGGCGTGCGGCGATCCACCTCCACCGCGAAGCGCAGGCCCTTCTGGCTGGCCAGCTGCCGGAACGCCCGCTCGATGTAGTCCTGCAGGCCGGCGAGCAGGCACTCCGACACGTCCACCTGCATCGCGCCCGACTCGATCTTGGACAGGTCGAGGATGTCGTTGATGAGGGCGAGGAGGTCCGCGCCGGCGGAGTGGATGGTCTGGGCGAAGTCCACCTGCTTCGGCGAGAGGTTCCCGTCGGCGTTGTCGGAGAGGAGCTTCGAGAGCACCAGCATCGAGTTCAGCGGCGTGCGCAGCTCGTGCGACATGTTGGCGAGGAACTCGGACTTGTACTTCGAGGCGACGGCGAGCTGCTGGGCGCGCTCCTCCAGCGCCGCCTTCGCCTGCTCGATCTCGCGGTTCTTGCGCTCCACCTCGACGTTCTGCACCTCCAGCAGCCGCGAGCGCTCCTCGAGCTCCTCGTTCGTGCGCTGCAGCTCCTCCTGCTGGTTGCGGAGGCGGTCCTCCGAGGCCTGCAGCGAGTTCGCCTGCTGCTCCAGCCGGCGGTTCGAGTCGGTGAGCTCCGCCTGCTGGGCGCGCAGCTCCTCCGCGAGCGACTGCGACTGCTTCAGGAGCTCCTCGGTGCGCATGCTCGCCGCGATCGTGTTGAGCACGATGCCGATCGACTCGGTGAGCTGGTCCAGGAACGCGAGGTGGATCTCGCCGAAGCGGTGGAACGAGGCGAGCTCGATGACCGCCTTCACCTCGCCCTCGAACAGGATGGGCAGCACGACGACGCTGCGCGGCTTGCCCTCCCCCAGGCCGGAGGAGATGGGCGTGTAGTCCTCGGGCAGGTCGGTGACGAGGATGCGATCCTTCTCCAGCACGCACTGCCCGACGAGCCCCTCCCCCGGCTTGAACCGGTTGGACAGGCCCTTCCGCTCGCGGAACGCGAACGACGAGAGGAGCTGCAGCACCCGCTCGCCGCCCTGCTCCTCGAGGAGGTAGAACACGCCCATCTGCGCCTCCACCAGCGGCGCGAGCTCCTTCAGGATGAGCTTGCCGACCGCCTCGAGGTCGCGCTGCCCCTGCAGCATGCGGGTGAAGCGGGCGAGGTTCGTCTTCAGCCAGTCCTGCTCGGTGTTCTTCTGCGTGGTCGCGCGCAGGTTGGAGATCATCTGGTTGATGTTGTCCTTCAGGGCGGCGACCTCGCCCTGCGCCCCCACCGCGATGGACCGGGTGAGGTCCCCCTTCGTCACCGCGGTGGCGACCTCCGCGATGGCGCGCACCTGCGTCGTGAGGTTCGCGGCGAGCGAGTTCACGTTGTCGGTGAGGTCGCGCCAGACGCCCGCGGCCCCGGGCACCCGCGCCTGGCCGCCCAGCTTGCCCTCCGTGCCCACCTCGCGCGCGACGTTCGTCACCTGATCCGCGAAGGTCGCCAGGGTGTCGATCATCCCGTTGATGGTGTCGGCCAGGGCGGCGATCTCGCCCTTCGCCTCGAGGGCGAGCTTGCGGCCCAGGTCGCCGGCGGCGACGGCGGTGACCACGGTGGCGATGCCCCGCACCTGCGCGGTGAGGTTCGACGCCATCCAGTTCACGTTGTCGGTGAGGTCCTTCCAGGTGCCCGACACGCCCTTCACGTCGGCCTGCCCGCCGAGCTTCCCCTCCGTGCCCACCTCGCGCGCCACGCGCGTCACCTCGCTCGCGAACGAGGAGAGCTGGTCCACCATCACGTTGATGGTGTTCTTCAGCTCGAGCATCTCGCCGCGGACGTCCACCGTGATCTTCTTCGTGAGATCGCCGGTGGCGACGGCGGTGGTCACGGCGGCGATGTTGCGCACCTGGGACGTCAGGTTCGACGCCATCGAGTTCACGTTGTCGGTGAGGTCCTTCCAGGTGCCCGACACGCCCTTCACGTCGGCCTGCCCGCCGAGCTTCCCCTCCGTGCCCACCTCGCGCGCCACGCGCGTCACCTCGCTCGCGAACGAGGAGAGCTGGTCCACCATCACGTTGATGGTGTTCTTCAGCTCGAGGATCTCCCCGCGCACGTCGACGGCGATCTTGCGGGACAGGTCGCCGTTCGCGACCGCGGTGGTCACCTCGGCGATGGCGCGCACCTGGGTGGTGAGGTTCGACGCCATCGAGTTCACGTTGTCGGTGAGGTCCTTCCACGTGCCGGCGACGCCCTTCACGACCGCCTGGCCGCCGAGCTTCCCCTCCGTGCCCACCTCGCGCGCCACCCGCGTCACCTCCGTCGAGAAGGTGCGCAGGTTGTCCACCATGCCGTTGATGGTGTTCTTCAGCTCGAGGATCTCCCCGCGGACGTCCACCGCGATCTTCTGGGACAGGTCGCCGTTCGCGACGGCCGTCGCGACCTTGGCGATGTCCCGCACCTGCGCGGTGAGGCCCGACGCCATCGAGTTGACGCTGTCGGTGAGGTCCTTCCAGGTGCCGGCCACGCCCCGCACGTCGGCCTGGCCCCCGAGCTTCCCCTCCGTGCCCACCTCGCGCGCGACCCGCGTCACCTCGCTCGCGAACGAGGAGAGCTGGTCCACCATCTTGTTGATGACGTCCTTGATCTGGAGGATCTCGCCCTGCACGGCGACGGTGATCTTCTGGCCGAGGTCGCCGTTCGCGATGGCGGTCGCCACCTTCGACACGTCCCGCAGCTGGACGGTGAGGTTCGACGCCATCGAGTTCACGTTGTCGGTGAGGTCCTTCCAGGTGCCGGCGACCCCCTTCACCACCGCCTGGCCGCCGAGCTTCCCCTCCGTGCCCACCTCGCGCGCGACCCGCGTCACCTCGCTCGCGAAGGAGGAGAGCTGATCCACCATCGTGTTGATGGTGTTCTTGAGCTCGAGGATCTCCCCCTTCACGTCCACCGTGATCTTCTTCGACAGGTCGCCCGTGGCGACCGCGGTCGTCACCTCGGCGATGGCGCGCACCTGCGCGGTGAGGTTCGACGCCATCGAGTTCACGTTGTCGGTGAGGTCCTTCCAGGTGCCCGACACGCCCTTCACCACCGCCTGCCCGCCGAGCTTCCCCTCCGTGCCCACCTCGCGCGCGACCCGCGTCACCTCGCTCGCGAACGAGGAGAGCTGATCGACCATCACGTTGATGGTGTTCTTCAGCTCGAGGATCTCCCCCTTCACGTCCACCGTGATCTTCTTCGACAGGTCGCCGTTCGCGACGGCCGTCGTGACCTCCGCGATGCTGCGCACCTGGGCGGTGAGGTTCGACGCCATCGAGTTCACGTTGTCGGTGAGGTCCTTCCAGGTGCCCGACACGCCCTTCACCACCGCCTGCCCGCCGAGCTTCCCCTCCGTGCCCACCTCGCGCGCGACCCGCGTCACCTCGCTCGCGAACGAGGAGAGCTGATCGACCATCACGTTGATGGTGTTCTTCAGCTCGAGGATCTCGCCGCGCACGTCGACGGTGATCTTGCGGGAGAGGTCGCCGTTCGCGACCGCGGTCGTCACCTCGGCGATGGCGCGCACCTGCGCGGTGAGGTTCGACGCCATCGAGTTCACGTTGTCGGTGAGGTCCTTCCAGGTGCCCGACACGCCCTTCACCACCGCCTGCCCGCCGAGCTTCCCCTCCGTGCCCACCTCGCGCGCGACCCGCGTCACCTCGCTCGCGAACGAGGAGAGCTGGGCCACCATGGTGTTCACGATGCCGGCGGTGCGGAGGAACTCTCCCTGGAGCGGCCGCCCGTCGATCTCGAGCGCCATCGCCTGACCGAGATCGCCGCGCGCGACCGCGCCGATGACGCGCGTCACCTCGACGCTGGGCTGGACGAGGTCGGCGATGAGGCCGTTCACCGAGTCCACGCACTCGGCCCACGAGCCCTTCGCCCCCGCCAGGCGGCCGCGGTGCGAGGTCTTCCCCTCCTTGCCGACCACGCGGTTCAGCCGCGCGAGCTCGGCGGCGAGCCCGGCGTTGAGCTCGACGATCTCGTTGAGGGCGTCGCAGACCTTGCCCGCGACGCCGGTGCGGTCGACCGGCATGCGCGCGGCGAAGTCGCCCTTGCGGACGGCGTCCAGGACGGCGAGGAGCTGGCCGGCGTCGAGCGCCGTGGTCGGCTTGGCGGGCATGGGGTTCCTCGGGGCGATCAGTCCAGCGAGTCGATGACTGCGGAGAGCTCGTCGATGTCCACGGGCTTCACGAGGTGGGCGAGGAAGCCGGCCGCGGCGCCGCGGCGCCGGTCCTCGGCCCGCCCGTAGCCGGTGAGCGCCACGAGGCGGACCTCCGGCGCCACCTCGCGCAGCCGCTGGGCGACCTCGAAGCCGTCCAGCTCGGGCAGCCCGATGTCCACGAGCGCGACCTCGGGGGCGAGGTCGCGGGCGAGCTCGAGCGCCGCGCGCCCGCCCTCCGCCTCGCGCACCGCGTGGCCGCGCCGGCGCAGCAGCTCCGCGAGCGTCTCGCGGATGTCGGGGTTGTCCTCGATCACCAGGATGTCGCGCGGGCGCCGCCCGCGCGCCGGGCGGGCGGGCTCCGGCGCCGCCGGCACGGCGGTGTCCTCGGCGAGCGCGGGGAGCCGCACGGTGAAGGTGGAGCCCTGCCCGGGCCCGGCGCTCGTCACGCCGACGGCGCCGCCGTGCATGTCCACCAGGGTCTTCACGAGGGAGAGCCCGATGCCGAGGCCGCCGCGCGAGCGATCGACGCCCTGCTCCGCCTGCACGAACAGCTCGAAGATGGTGTCCTGGAGCTCGGGTGCGATCCCGATGCCGTCGTCCCGCACCGCGAGCACCGCCTCGCGCCCCTCGCGCCGGAGCTCGACGCGCAGGTGGCCGCCGGGATCGGTGTACTTGACCGCGTTGGTGAGGAGGTTCTCGACGACCTGCGTGAGGCGGACGGCGTCGCCCTCGACGAGCAGGGGCGCGTCCGGCAGCTCCAGCGCGAGCGCGTGCCCGCGCGAGGCGACGAGCTCGTCCACGCTCTGCACCGCCTCGCGCACCACCCGCGCCAGCTCCACGGTCTCCTTGCGCAGGCACACCTTGCCGCTGCGGACGCGCGACACCTCGAGGAGGTCGTCCACGAGGCGCGCCATGTGCCTCACCTGCCGCTCCGCCGCCGCGAGCGCCCGCTCGCGGACGTGCGCGTCCGCGCCGTAGTCCTGGAGGAGGCGCACGGCGTTGGTCACCGGCGCGAGCGGGTTGCGCAGCTCGTGCGCGAGCATGGCGAGGAACTGGTCCTTGCGACGGTCCGCCTCGCGCAGCTCCGCGTTGCGTCCCTGGAGCTCGGCGATGAGCCGGTCGCGCTCCAGCGCCATCGCCATCGCGTAGCCGACGAGCTCGAGCGTGGCGGGGTCGTCGGGGTCGCAAGCGTCGCGCTCGGCCGAGCCGAAGGCGAACGCCGCGAGGACCCGGTCCCCCGTGTGCAGCGGCCGCGCGGCGCAGCAGACCACGCCGAGCGCCTCGCCGATGGGGGGCACGGGCTCGCCGCGCGCCGCGACGCGCGCCGCCGTCCCGCCGAGGATCGCCTCGACGCTGTCGAGGGCCCTCGCGCGCGCCACCTGCGCGCCGTCCGCGCCTCCGGTGGCGGCGAGCGACAGCCGCCCGTCCGGGTCGGCGAGGTGCAGCGACCAGCGCTCCAGGCCGAGGTGCGCCGCCACGCGATCGCAGATGGCCGGGAGCCGCTCCCGCACGACCTGGGCGGTGAGCAGGTCGCTGCGGACGCTCGAGAGGAGCTTGAGCCGCTCGTTCGCCCGGTGCAGGGTGTCGACGAGCCGCCGATCCCGCTCCATCTCGCGCCGGAGCGCCTCCTCCTCCCAGCGCCGCCGCGCCTCCGCCACGTTCCGGGCGAGCTCGCGCTCCTGCGCGGCGCGCAGGAGCTCCGCGTTGTGGCGCAGCGCCTCGTTCTTGCGGTGCGCCTCGATGAAGAAGGCGACCTTCGCGCGCAGCGCCTGCTCGGGGACGGGCGTCGTGAGGAAGTCCACCGCGCCGAGGGCGTAGCCGCGCTCGAGCAGCCGGGGGTCGGAGCTCGCGGTCAGGATGATGATGGGGGTGTGGCGCGTGCGCTCGCGCGCGCGGACGAGCTTCGCCATCTCGAGCCCGGACATGCCAGGGAGCCCGACGTCGAGGAGGATGAGCGCGACCTCGCGCGTGAGGAGGATGCGGAGGGCCTCCTCCGCGGAGCGGGCCTCCACGATCCGGGCGCCCGAGCCGGAGAGGAGCGCCCGCGTCGCCTCGAGGTTCCGCGGGTCGTCGTCCACCGCCAGGACGTCGACCGGCTGGGCCTCGCCGATGGACACCGCGCGCTCCCCCTCGGGCCGCGACGGCGCCGGCCGCTCGTCGCGCGGCGCCGCGGCGTTCCGCTCGCCCCCTCTCGCCTCGGGACCGGCTCGTTCCCCTTCCGGTCGGGGCGCAGGCGAGGGGTGGGAGCTTTCCATCGCGTTCGGGATATCCGGGTGGGGGCGCGCGCGCGCACGCTCGCGAGGGGGGCCGCGCACGGGGGTCAAATAGATCGGGAACTTGCCGTAGAGAAGTGCCCCGACCGGGGACAGGGTGGTCCCGGGGCGCCTCGGCGCGGCAGATCGTTTGAGGTCCCACCATCGATCCACAAGAGAAAACCCGGGACCGCCTCGGCCCCGGGTCTCCCCTCCGCGCCGGAGCCTGCCGGCGCGCCTGTGAGCCGCCGGCTAGTAGTTGATCGTGGCCGTGACCGTGTCGGCGTAGGCGCCGGGCGCGGGGTACTGGTCCGCCGGGACCTGCGCGAAGATGATGAGCGCCTCGTCGGCGCCGGCAGCGGCCACCGAAGGCGCCGCGGCGGTGGACGGCCACACCGCGGTGTGACCGGCGTCGCTGTAGAGCTCGTAGTCGAGCACCTCCGCCGCCTGCGTCATCTGCCGCGAGCCCGTGGAGCCGCCGTCGAGGGCGACGGAGTAGAGCGTGCCCTTCGTGCACTTGAGCGTGAGGGTCCCCTCCGCCGAGAGGATCGTCGCCGGGTCGTAGTTCCCGAACGCGATCGTCGTCGCGGAGATCTTGCACTTCTTCACGACGGTGGCGGTCACCTGGAACTGGGCGGTGGCGGTCTCGGCGTGCGCGGCCCCCGCGGCGAGCGCGGCGCCGAGCGCGAGGGTGAGACGGAGGAAGCGGTTCATTTCGGGTCCTTGGTCTGAAGGTTCGCGGGCGGATCCTGCACGCACGCTGGGCGATCGCCAGCATATCGCCGTCCGGCCGACGCGGAAGCCCACGCGGAGGTGACGCGCAAACGTGCGCGAGGTGCAGCGCCTGTGGGTGAACGAGGGCGGACGCGCACGCGATAGCGGCGCGTCAGAACTGGATCGTCACGACGATCGTGTCGGAGTACGGGCCGGCGGGGACGTCCTGGCCCGCGAGCACGCGGGCGTACACGGGCACGTATCTCCCGCGCTCCGTCTCGAAGGGCCAGGTGGCGGTGCCGGCGGTCCCGTCGCCCCACACCTGCGTCCGCGTGGCGTCCGTGTAGAGGTCGTACCGCAGCGCCGCTCCGCCCGGCCCGCGCAGCTCGCGCGCGAACGTGCCGGACTGCCCGGTTCCCAGCGAGATCGTCACCAGCTGGCGCACGGCGCACGTCAGGCCGATCGTCCCCGTGGAGTCGAGGTGGGTGGGCGAGAGCGGATCGTAGGCGCCGAACGCGACGCTCCCCGCGGACACGCTGCAGGAAGGCCCTGGGCTCGGCGGCTGCGCCGCGTCGACCGCGCGCGGTGCGAGCGCCGCGCCCGCCGCCGCGGCGGCGAGGGTCGCGCAGAGCATCGCGGTGAGCTGCTGTGGGAGCGGCCGTTTCATTGCTGGTGCGCGATCGCGCGTATTAGACTCCGCCGCCGGATCCCACGCCAGTCCACGTGCCCGAATGCGACCGCTCCGCCGAGCCGCCCGCGCCCTCCGCGTCCTCCTCGCCGCCGCCGCGCTCGCGCCCGCCGCCGCGAGCGGCGGCGACCTCGACGTCTCGCCGGTGAACGTGGAGCTGTCCGGCAAGGTCCGCACCGCGCTCCTGTCGCTGCGCAACGGCGACGGCGCGGCCGCGCGGTACCAGCTCCGCGCGTACGGCTGGGCGCAGAAGCCGGACGGCGCGATGGACCTCACCCCCAGCCGCGAGCTCGTCGTCTTCCCGCCCCTCCTCGAGCTCGCGCCCGGCGAGGCGCGGAACGTCCGCATCGGCACCGACGCCGCGCCCGCCGGGACGGAGCGCACCTGGCGCCTCTTCATCGAGGAGCTCCCGCGCGCCGAGGCCGCGGAGGATGCGGCGCGGGTCGAGGTGCTCACGCGCGTCGGGGTCCCGGTCTTCCTCGCCCCCGCCGCCCCGGTGGAGCGCGGCGAGCTCGCGCTCCTGGGCCGCGACGGGGCGCGCATCCGGCTCGCCCTGCGGAACACGGGCACGGTCCGGCTGCGCCCGCGGAGCGTGCGGCTCGCGCTCGTCGCCGCCGACGGGACGAGCGTGCTCGAGCGGTCGCTGGACGTCTGGTACGTGCTCGCCGGCGGCGAGCGCGTCTACGAGGTCGACGTGCCGGCGGAGGCGTGCGCGCGCGCCGCCGCCGTCGTCGCGACCGCCGCGCTCGAGCGCGGCGTGCTCGAGGCGCGCGCCGCGGGCGCGTGCCGTGACCCGTAAGCACGCCGCGCGGGCCCTGGCCGTCCTCGCCGCGCTCGCGAGCGCGGCGGCGCAGGCGGATCCGACCGCGACCCTGACTGGATCTCTCGAGGCCGGTCATCCCGAGCGTAGCTCCGTCGCGACAGCGGCGGAGCGAAGTCGAGGGACCCCGACCCCGCCCGCGACCGGGGAGCTTTCGGACGCCGAAGGCGATCTCCGCCCCGCCTTCCTCCAGCTCTTCGTGAACGGGGTGCCCGGCGACACCGCCCTCGTGCTGATCGCGCCGCGGGACGCCTGGATCTCTCCAGCGGACCTCGCCCGCACCGGCCTGTCCGGCATCGGGGGCGCGCGCCGCGAGCTCGACGGCCGCACACTCGTGTCGCTCCGCTCGCTCGCCCCGGACGTCCGCTTCGAGCTGGACGAGCGCGAGCTCGCCCTGCGGCTCGAGGCCGCCCCGAGCCTGCTCGGGCGCGGCGCGGTGGATCTCCGCGCGTGGAGCCGCCCCGCGGGCATCGAGACCGGCGACGCGCCCAGCGCGTTCCTCAACTACGCCGCCCACGCCACGACGCAGGAGGACGCGTCCGGCTTCCTCGAGGCGGGCGTCTCGCGCGACGCGGCGCTCCTCACCGGCTCCGTGTCGGCCACGCAGGTGGCCGGCGTCGTCCGCGGGCTCACCACGCTGACGCTCGATCGACCGGAGCGGCTCCTGCGCCTCACGGCGGGCGACGCGCTCGTCGCCCCGGACGCCCTCTCCGGCGCGCCCATGCTCGCCGGCATCGGGATCGCGCGCGAGTGGTCGCTCGACCCGTACCGCGTGCGCGCCCCGCTCCCCGGCGCCACCGCCTTCGCCGCGACGCCCTCCACCGTGGACGTGTACGTGAACGGGGCCCTCGCGCGCAGCCTGCCGGTCGCCCCCGGGACCTACGACCTCTCGAACCTCCCCGTCACGACCGGCGCGAACGACGTGCGCCTCGTGGTGCGGGACGCGTTCGGGCGCACGCAGGCGATCGAGGCCGCGCACTACCAGGCGCAGGGCCTGCTCGCCCCAGGCCTCGACGAGCTGGGCTGGTGGGCGGGGGCGCTGCGCGAGCGGTACGGGACGGAGAGCTTCTCCTACGGCGATCCCGTCCTCATCGGACGACACCGGCGCGGCTTCAGCGACCGGCTGACCGGGGGCGCCCGGCTCGAGCTCGGCCCGCGCGTGCAGCAGGCCGGCGCCTCCGTCACGGTCGGCTCGGGGGCGGGGGAGCTGGAGGCGGCCGCGGCGGCGAGCGCCGACGAGGGCGCGCCCGGCGCGGCCGGCTTCCTCGCCTGGCGCTACTCCGCGCGCCGCTTCGCGCTCGGCGCGGACGCGTCCGTCCTCTCGAGCCGCTTCGCCCACGCGACCCTCGCGGCGGGCGCCGACCGCGCCCTCTGGCGGGCCGGAGCGCACGTCGCGGCGCCGCTCGGTCGTGTCGCGAGCGTCGAGCTCCAGTACGTCGGGGCCGAGCAGCGCGACGCGGGCGCGAGCCACCGCGTCGAGGCGCGCACCTCGCTGCGCGTGGGCGGCGGCGCGTGGCTGCAGCTCTCCGCCTCGGTCAGCCGGGATCGCGCCGCGGACCCGGCCGCCGCGGTGTTCGCCCAGCTCGTCATGGCCGCGCCCGGAGGCGGGACGCTCGACGCGGGCGTTCGCTCCGGGCGCGCCGGGACGAGCGCGAGCACGGGCCTCCAGCGCACGCTGCCCGTCGGTCCCGGCGTCGGCTATCGCCTGCGCGCGGACTCGGCGGCGGGGGGAACGGTGAGCGCCCTGGCGCAGGCGCAGCCGGAGTTCGGACGGTACGAGCTCGGCTACGATCACGGGCGCGGGAGCGAGGTCGGCTCTGCGTCGGCCTCGGGAGGGCTCGTCCTGGTCGGGCGGCGCCTCTTCGCGACGCGCCCCGTCGAGCAGGGCTTCGCCCTCCTTCGCGTCCCGGGCGTGCCGGGCGTGCGGGCCTATCTCGACCGCCGTCCCGTGGGGCGCACCGACGCGCGAGGCGACCTGCTCGTGCCGGGCCTCCTCCCCTACTACGGCAACCGGCTCGGCATCGAGGACGCCGACGTCCCCGCGAGCTACCGCATCGGTGACACCGAGCGGCTCGTGGCCTCGCGGCCGCGCGGCGCGGCGGTGGTGCGGTTCGACGTGGAGCGGCTGCGGGCGGTGGAGGGTTGGCTGCGCCTCGCGCGCCGCGAGGGCGCCGTCGTCCCCGCCTACGGCACGTTCGAGCTCGACCTCCCCGGCGGCACGCGGCGCTCTCCGGTCGGCGCGGACGGCGCGTTCTGGCTCGAGGACGTGCCCGCGGGAGAGCACGCGGCGCGCGTCTACTGGAACGGCGAGGTCTGCGAGCTGCCGCTCGCCGTCCCGGAGAGCGGCGCGGGCGTGCTCGAGCTCGGCACCGTCACCTGCGGGCCACGCGCGCCGATGCTCTGACCGCGACCGGCGCTCTACCGCAGCCCCGCGACGAGGATCACGAGCGTCACCGCGGAGGACGCGACGATCGCCCACCCGAGCGGCTTCAGCCGCTTCGGCGAGAAGCGCGCCAGGCAGATGACGATCGAGAGGAGCGCGGGGGGGAGCGTCGCCCAGGCGAGCGCCGCCGGGAGGCCGGCGGCGGAGAGCGCCACCGCGACCCCGGCGAGGGCGGCCGAGAGGACGGCGTGCAGCTTCCCGGGATCGCGCGCGCCCTTCGATCGCGCGCGCGCGAGGATGACGCGCACCCCCAGCGTGGCGGCGGCGAAGGCGATGATCCACGCGAGCGCCGCCGTGAGGGCCGCCTCCGCGGGCGCGTGGCCGGCGAGGGCGACGGCCCAGCCGGCCGACGCGAGCGCGGCGGCCACCACGATCTCGCCGAGCGTCGTCTTCTCGAGCCGGCGCCAGACGAGGAGCGCCACGACGGCCGCGAGCGCCGCGGGCAGCGCGAGGGCGAGCCGCGCCGCCGCGGGCGCGAGCGCGATCCCGAGCAGCCCGCTCGCCGCGGCGAGGCCGCCGGTGGCGAGCAGCCACCGCCGCGCGCGCGGTCCTTCCTCCTCCGCGACGCGCCGGCCTCGCTGGCCGAGCAGCACGAGGAGCGGCTCGTGCGCGATGAACGCGAGCACCACCCCCGCGGCCAGCGCCGTGGGCGCCAGCCCGGGCCGGCCGATGGCGAGCGCCGTCAGGAGCGGCATGGCGAGCTGCCCCCAGGCGCCGTGCTCGTGCGGCAGCATCGAGCGGGGCGGGGCGGCGGTGGGGCGGTCGGTCGTACGCTGAGCGGTCGCGGTCGAGGTCACGTCGGAAGGAGAGAGCAAGTCGCTCGCCATCTGGGAGGGCATTGTAGTTCGGGAAGAATCCGGCGCAGCGCCCGCCGCGTCACCGACGCGGCGGTGCGCGGGCCACCGCTCCGTCGGTGCACCCGAGCCGCCTTCGTTGACGGTCGCCCCCTGCTCGGGTATCCGTTCGCCCCCCTGGATCCCGCGTCATGACCCCCATCCTCAGCTCCTTCCTGCTGGTCGCCGTGAGCGAGATGGGGGACAAGACCCAGCTCCTCGCGTTCTCGCTCGCGACGCGCTTCCGGAAGCCGTGGCCGGTGATGGCGGGCATCCTCGTCGCCACGATCGCGAACCACGCCCTCGCGTCGTCGGTCGGCGCCTGGATCTCGGCGAACGTCCCCGCCCGCGCGCTCGCGGGGTTCCTCGCGGTCACGTTCATCGGCTTCGGCGTCTGGACGCTCCGGCCGGACACGCTCGACGAGGCCCGCGGACCGGAGCGCTTCGGCGCGTTCGTCACCACCACGATCCTGTTCTTCCTGGCGGAGATGGGCGACAAGACCCAGCTCGCGACGGTCGCCCTCGCCGCGCGCTACGAGTCGATCGTCCGCGTGACCGTCGGGACGACGCTGGGCATGCTGGCGGCGGACGGCCTCGCCGTGTTCCTGGGCGAGAAGGTCGCGGACCAGGTCTCCTCGCGCAAGATGCGCTGGGCGGCCGCCTCGCTGTTCTTCGTGTTCGGCGCGCTGTCCCTGGTGGCCTCCCTCCGCGCTTGAGGAGCGCAGGCGCGGCGCTCAGGGCGTCGAGAGCCACGCGAACGCCGCGACGAGCGCGGCGAGGGCGAGGACGGCGGCGACGACCGTCCCGCCGCCGCTCTTCCGCTCGACCCGATAGCGCTCCACGCCCGGGCTCGCGAGGCGAGCACGGAGCGTGTCGTCGAGGTATCGCCGAGCCGTATCCGCGAGGCGTGGCAGCTTTGCGCCCATCGGTCACTCCTTTCGCCGCCGCGGCATCCTAGCGCAGGGCGAGGTCTCCGCACGCGTGGACACGGCTCCCACCCGCGACGACGCGGGCGGATGCGCGCCGGCTCGGCTACGGTTGCCGGGTGAGCGAGATCGAGATCCGGCCGGCGCGCCCCGACGACGCGCCCGCGCTCGGGCGGATGGGAGCGACGCTGGCGCGGCTCCACCACCGGATGGACGCGCGGCGCTTCTTCGCGAGCGAGGGGATGGAGGAGGGCTACGCCTCGTGGCTCGCGAAGGAGCTGGCGAGCCGGAGGGCGGTGGTGCTCGCGGCGGTCACGCGCTCGCGCGGGGGCGAGCAGCTCGTGGGCTACGCGTACGGGCGGCTCGAGGGGCGGGACTGGAACACGCTGCGCGATCCGAGCGGCGTCGGCGTCGATCTCTACGTCGCGCCGCGCGCCCGTCGCCGCGGGGCGGGCCGCCTGCTCCTCGAGGCGCTCCTGCGGGAGCTCGTCCGGCGCGGGGCACCGCAGGTCGTGATCCACGTCGCGGCGCGCAACGCCCGGGCGCTCGAATTGTTCGAGGGGATGGGGTTCCGCAGGACCGTGCTGGAGCTCGCGATCGACGCCGCCGAGCTGCCCGACTCGCCGCGAGCCGAGCCGCGACGCCCTCGCCGGTCCCGTTGACCTCCAGATCGCGAGCCAGGCCTGGACCGCCCCCGAGGCCGCCCCCGTCCACGAACGTGACGGCGGGCACCGTTCGTGGCCAGAATCGTGTCGATGCGCGCGCTCGCAGAGATCCTCTCCGCCGCCCCGATCGACGTGCTCGTCTCCCGCGCGCGCGGAGACATGCTCGTCCACCTCCTCGCGGCGCTGGTCGCGGGCGGGGCCATCGGCCTCGAGCGCAGCTACCACGGCCGTCCGGCCGGGTTCCGCACGCACGCGCTCGTGTGCCTCGCCTCGAGCCTCCTCATGCTCGTGACCGTCTATCAGGGCGAGTGGTTCGCGGGCGCCTCGGAGACGGTGCGGGTCGATCCCACCCGCATGGCGCAGGGGATCATGACCGGCATCGGCTTCCTCGGCGCCGGCGTGATCTTCAAGGAGGGGATCACCGTCCGTGGCCTGACCACCGCGGCGTCGATCTGGATCACCGCGGCGATCGGCGTGCTCACCGGCACCGGCCAGTACCTCCCCGCCCTCTACGCCACGGTCCTCACGCTCGGGGTCCTCTCCCTGTTCCGCTGGCTCGAGGCCCGCATGCCGGCGCTCAAGTTCGCGCATCACCGCATCCGCTTCGAGCGCGGGCAGGCCATGAGCGAGGAGGCGGTGCGCGTGCTCCTCGCGGAGCACGGGTTCCAGCACTACGGGCTGGCGTACGCCGTCACGGACGACGGGCGCTCGTTCGAGTACCGGATGATGATCCGCACGCGGGACGAGCGGAACTTCGGCCGGCTGGCGCGAGACCTCGAGGCGCTCCCTCAGGTACGCGAGTTCCGCCTCTCGCCGTCGGGGGACTGATGATGAAGGCTGCGAGAGGGGCTGGGAGATCCGTCGCTGGCGCCCCGGCCGGCCCTCCTCCAGAATGCGCCGGTGCCGCTCACGAGCCCTCGCCTCGCCCTCGCCGCCGTCGTCGCGCTCCTCTCCGCCCGCGCCGCGGTCGCCGCGGCGCCCTGGGAGGGCGCTCCGCTGTCCGCGGAGCCGGCCGCCATGCGCGCCGCCGCCGACGCGCTCGAGCCGCCCGCCGGCGTGCCGCTCGACGTGCTGCTGGAGGAGGGCGTCTTCCGGCTCGACGCGCGCGGCGCGGTCACGCACACGCTGCGGGTGGTGTACCGGCCGGTGGTGCCCGAGGCGAGCCGCGCGGCGGCCCAGGTCGAGCGCACCTGGTCGCCGTGGCGCGAGGCGCGACCGGAGATCCGCGCGCGCGTCGTGGGACCGGACGGCGCCGTCGCGACGCTCGAGCCCGGCGCGCTCGCCGAGGGGCCCGCGGCCGACGGCGACGGTCCACGCTCGGAGCGGCGTCAGCTCACCGGCACCATCCCGGGCGTGCGCCCCGGCGCGGTCGTCGAGCAGGTGACCACCGTGCGCGAGCTCGCGCCGCTCCTCGCCGGCGGGACGGTGCAGCGCTTCCGGATCGGCTCCGGCTCGCCCGTGCGGCACGTGCGGCTGCGGCTCGAGGCGCCCGCGGCGCTTCCGGTCCGGTGGGTGGTGCGCGGCGTCGAGCTCTCGCCCGTCGAGACCGTGGCGAACGGGATCCGCTCGATCGTGTTCGAGCGGCGCGACGCGGAGCCCGTCCCGCCGGCCGAGCCGGGCTCCCCGCCGGAGGTCGCGCCGGCCCCCTACGTCGCCTTCGCTGCCGGCCAGAGCTGGGGCGAGGTCGCCGCACGCCTGCGGGCGGTGTTCGAGGAGGCCATCGCCGGCTCGGACCTGCGCGCCGAGGCGCGCGCGGCGCTCGGCGCGGGCAAGCCCGGCCGCGACGAGGCGGTGCGGCGGATCGGGGCCTGGCTGGCCGCCCGCGTGCGGGTGAGCGCCGCGGCCGTGGGCGAGGCGCCGCTCGCGCCTGCGCGTCCGGCGGACGTCCTCGTCCGCGGCGCGGGGGACGGGAAGGACCTGGCCGCGCTGTGGGTCGCGCTCCTGCGCGCCGCCCGCCTCGACGCCGACGTGGCCCTCGCCGCGAGCGAGTGGCACGACCCGCCGCGCGAGGTCCCCGGCCTCGGCCTCCTCGACCGCGCCCTCGTCCGCGTCGGCGGCAAGGGCGCGCCGATCTGGATCGACCCCTCCGCGGGGCTCGCGCCGGGGGCGCTGCCGCTGGAGGCGCAGGGGAGGCTCGCCCTCGTCGCCGCGCGCGGGACGCGCGACCTCGTCCGCACCCCGGCGTCCAGCCCCGCCGACAACGCCGCGGTGACCGTGCGCGAGCTGCACCTCTCCCAGCTCGGGCGCGGCCGCGTCGTGGAGACGCGCCGGCTGACCGGGGCGCTCGCCTCGAGCGAGCGCGAGTTCCGCGCGCGCGTGCCGCCCGACCACCGCGACCGCCTCGACGAGCGGTACGCGCTCGAGGTGCTCCGCGCCGGCGTGTTCCTCGGCGCGGACGTGCGCGGCCTCGACGACCCGGCGGCGCCCCTCGAGGTCCGCGTCGAGGCGCAGGAGAGCGCGCTCGCAGAGACGGGGGACGACGAGGCCCTGGTGCCGGTCGGCGCCGCGCCCATCCTGGAGCCGCTCCCCGCCTTCCTGACGGGCGAGCGCGAGGGGGAGGCGCCCCGCCGGCGGCGCGCGGACGTCGTGCTCCCCCTGCCCTACCGCTGGGAGATGCGCTTCCGCGTGATCCCGCCCGACGGCTTCCGGGCGCGGCCGCTCCCCGCGGACGCGGTGGAGCGCTTCGGCCCGGCCACGCTCTCGCGCCGCTACGCCGCCGGCGAGGACGGCTCCGTCACCGCGACCTACGCCATCGACACCGGCGGGCGGCGCCTCGCCGCCGCCGAGGCCGACGCGCTCGCGACCCGCGCCCGCGCCATCGCCACGGGAGAGCCGGAGCGGCTCGCCTTCGAGCGGACCGCGGCGGCGCTGCTCGCCACCGGCCAGGTGAAGGAGGCGCTCGCGGAGCTGCACCGGCTCGGCGCCGCCCGCCCGCGCGAGGCCATGCACCCGCTCCACCTCGCGCTCGCGCTGCTCCAGCTCGGCGACGGCGCCGGGGCGGCCGTCGAGGCGCGCCGCGCCATCTCGCTCGAGCCGGGGCGTGCCTGGGGGTACCGCGTGCTGGGCTGGATCCTCGAGCACGACGCCGTCGGCCGGCGCTTCGGGGCGGGGTTCGACCGCGACGGCGCGGTCGAGGCGTACCGGCGCGCGGCGCAGCTCGATCCGCGCCACGCCGGCGGCCGCGCCGCGCTCGCGGAGCTCCTGTCGCGCGGCGAGACGGGGACGAGGGGCGCGCCGGGAGCGGACCTCGGCGCTGCCCTCGCCGAGTTCGAGGCGCTCCACGCCGAGCTCGGCCCCGGCCCGCACGACGCGGGGCTCCTCGCCGTTCGCTTCGCCGCGGGGCGGCACGCCGAGGCGCTCGAGCTGGCGCGCGCGCTCCCGCCGTCGCCGGAGCGGAACGCCACCCTGCTCGCCGCCGCCGCGGTGACCGGCGGCGCCGCCTCCGCAGAGCGCGAGGCCGCCGCCCTCGGCGAGGAGCGGCAGGAGGCGCTGCTCGGAGCGGCGGGGTTCCTCGCGCGGGAGCGGCGCTACCCGCTCGCCGCGGCGCTCGCCCGCGAGGCCGCGCGCGGCACGCGCGAGGCGGAGGAGCCGTCGGCCTTCGCCGACCTGCTCGCCTCGCTGCGCCCCTGGAAGGAGCTCGTGGCGCAGGGCGACGAGGCCGCCCGCTTCGTGAAGTCGCTCGTCGTCACGGCGGTCACCTCGCGAGATCCCGCGCGCGCGCTCGAGCGGCTCGTCTCCGCGCGCGCCGCCGGGCCCGCGCGCGCGGCGCTCCTGGGGGTCCCGCCGTTGCCCATCGGCGCCGCCCGGCGCCCCCTGCGCGACGCGGGCGTCACTCCCGATCTCCTCCTGGATGTCGCGCTCTCCGGGCTCGAGCTGTACCGCGAGGGCGAGCCGGCCTCGGGGCTGCGGATCCGGGCGCGCTTCGCCTTCGCCCCTGGAGAGCGGGCGACGTCCCTCTACCTCGTGCGCGAGCGCGGCGAGCTCCGGCTGCTCGCCACGGACTCCGCCTGGCCCATCCTCGCCGCCGAGGCGCTGCGCGCCGCGGACGCGGGTGACGTGGCCGGCGCCGCACGCTGGCTCGCCTGGGCGCGAGAGGACGTCCCGGGGTCGCCCGGGGATCCGGGGGCGCCGGCCGGCGTCCTCGCCGTGCTCGCCCCGCCCGGCGCGAGGCTCGACGCCCCGCGCGCGCGCCTCGCCGCCGCGGCGCTCGGCGCGTTCGTCGACGGGGGCGAGCCGGGGCTGGCCGTCCTCACCGCCGCCCGGGCGGATCGCGATCCGGCGGTGCGGCGGGCGGTGCTCCTCTCGCTGGCGCGGGCGCACCGCAGCGGCGAGCGCCCGGAGGCTGTGCTCGCGGCCGCCGACGCCCTGCTCGCCGAGGAGCCCGCGTCACGCGAGGCGTTCGCGGCGAAGGCATGGGCGCTCCGGCGGCTCCGCCGGGGCGCGGAGCTGGATCGCGCCGCCGAGGAGATCCTCGCGCGGCTGCCCGAGGACCCCGAGGTGCTGTCGCTCGTCGCCACCTCGCGCCTGCTCCTCGGCGACCGGGAGGGCGCCGAGCGCGCGATGCGGCGCCTCGTCGCCGCCGGCCGCGCGACGCCGGGCGTCTACAACGACGCCGCCTGGCTCACGCTGTTCCGCGGCGGCGCGTCGAGCGAGTCGCTCGGCTGGGCGCGCCGCGCGGTCGAGGGCGGCCAGGGCGACGCGCACGCCGCGCTGAACACGCTCGCCGCCGTGTACGCCGACCTCGGCCGCCCCGCCGAGGCGCGCGACGTCTTCCTCCGCTCGCTCGAGGACGGGCGCGCGCTCGAGGGCGCCGACTGGTACGTGCACGGCCGGATCGCCGAGGGCTGGTCGCTCCCGGAGGCGGCGCGCGCCGCCTACGCGCGCGTGCAGCCGGAGCTCGTGGAGGGCGCCGAGGACCCGTCGGGCGCTCACGTCCTCGCGCGGCGGCGCCTCGCGCTGCTGGCGGGCGGTGGCGCCGCGCAGGAACGAGCCCAACGGGGCCGCCCGGGCGGCGTCGCCGCGCCGCCGCGCGCGCAGTAACATCCCGCTCTCATCAGGTGCACCCCCGAGGGAGTCGTCGTGCAGAGGCGAGTGCCGCTGGAGTCCCCCGCCGGCGTGACCGAGGGTGACCTCGGCGAGCGAGGCGAGGGCTGCCGGGACGGGGCCGTCGGGGAGGACCGCGAGTTCCGCGCGATCTTCGAGCTGGCCGGGAGCGGGAAGGCGATCGCCGATCCCGCGCGGCGCCGGCTCGTGCGCGTGAACCGCCGCTTCTGCGAGATCACCGGCTACACCGCCGAGGAGCTGCTGGATCGGGAGGTCACCGAGATCACCCACCCCGCCGATCGCGCCCGCGACGCCGCCGCCGTCGAGGCGGCGCTGCGCGGGGAGACCGACGGCTGGAACATCGAGAAGCGCTACGTCCGCAAGGACGGGCTGATCGCCTGGGTGGTGGTCACCGGTAACGTCCTGCGCGACGCGGCGGGGGCGCCGGTGCGGACCGTCGCGACGGTGCACGACATCACCGCCCGCAAGCGCATCGAGGAGGACCTGCGCGCGAGCGAGGCGCTCCTCCGCCTCGCGCAGCGCGCCGCCCACGCGGGGGTCTGGGAGCTCGACCTCGTCGCCGGGACCGCCTGGATGTCCCGCGAGTGCCACGCCCTCTACGGCACGGCGCTCGCCGCGCGCGGGCCGGACATCGCCTCCTGGCGGCGCCGGGTGGTGCCGGAGGACGCGCCCGCCGTCGCCGCCGCGCTCACCGCCGCCGTGGAGCGCGCCGAGGAGTACAGCGCCGAGTTCCGCATCCACCACCCCGCCCTCGGCGAGCGCTGGATCTGGGAGATCGGCGGGGCCGAGTACGACGCGAGCGGCGCCCCGGTGCGCGTCCGCGGCATCGCGCTCGACGTCACGGAGCGCAAGCACGGCGAGCAGGCGCTCCTCGCGGCCGACCGGCGCAAGGACCACTTCCTCGCCGTGCTCTCGCACGAGCTGCGCAACCCCCTCGCCCCGATGTGGAACGCGCTCGGCGTGCTCGAGCGGCCCGACGCGTCCGAGGACACCTCCCGCCGGGCCCAGGCCGTCCTGCAGCGCCAGCTCGCCCACCTCTCCCGGCTGGTGGACGACCTGCTCGACCTGACCCGCATCTCCCGCGGCAAGATCCAGCTCCGCCCCGCGCCGCTCGGGCTCACCGAGGTGGTCCGGCGCGCCGCCGAGGACCACCGCCCGCTCTTCGCCGAGGCGGGCGTCGCCCTCGACGTCCGCCTTCCGGACGCCCCCGTGCCGGTCTCCGGGGACGCGACGCGCCTCACGCAGATCGTGGGGAACCTGCTCCTCAACGCCGTCAAGTTCACCCCGCGTGGCGGCCACGTGCTCCTCGAGCTGACGCCCGGCGAGAAGGACGCGCTGCTGCGGGTGCGCGACACCGGCGTGGGCATGGACGGGGAGATGCTGGCCCGCCTCTTCGAGCCGTTCGCGCAGGCGGAGGTGAGCCTCGAGCGCAGCCGGGGCGGCCTCGGGCTCGGGCTCGCGCTGGTGCGCAGCCTCGCGGAGCTGCACGGCGGCCACGTGTGGGCCCACAGCGACGGGCCCGGCGCCGGCGCCGAGTTCCTGGTGCGCCTGCCGATCGCCCGCGTGGAGGCGGCGGCCCCGCCGGTCCCCACCTCGGCGGGGGCCTTCGCGCGCAGGCGGATCCTGGTCGTGGACGACAACGTCGACGCCGCCGAGACCCTGCGCGACCTGCTCGTCCTCGACGGGCACGAGGTGGCCGTCGCGCACGACGGCGAGGCGGCGGTGGAGCGCATCGGCGCGCTCCGCCCGGAGATCGTGTTCTGCGACATCGGCCTGCCGAAGCTCGACGGCTACGGCGTGGCGCGCGCGTGCCGCGACGATCCCGGGACCCGCGGCGCCTACCTCGTCGCCCTCACCGGTTACGCGCTGCCGGACGACCTGCGGCGCGCGACGGAGGCGGGGTTCGACGAGCACCTCGCGAAGCCGCCGCCGCTCGCCGCGATCGAGGCGGCGGTGCGGCGGGCCGCGTCGCGGACCGAGCGCAGCTCGTCTTGATCGGAGGAAGCCCGCGCGGATCCGCGGCGCCCGCTAGCGCTGCGTGAGCGCCTCCGCCGTGACGAAGCGCGGCGCGATGTCCACGGGGATCCCGCGCAGCCGGTCGAGCACGCGCTGCACCTCCGGGCGGACCACGCCCTTCTGCTCGAGCAGCGCCTGGGCCGCGGCGCGGTCGCCCTTCCCCTGGATGGTCATGATCTCGCGGGTGAGCGAGACCACGGCTTCGCGCATCTTCGCGGCGTCGATCGCGAAGGAGCCGTCGGGCCGCGGCGCGATCGCGCCCGCGTCGAGGAACCAGCTGAGCTGGAGCGCCATGCCGCGCCCGTGGGCCTCCCCGACGCCGAAGCGGATCGAGCGGAACGCCGACGCCAGGAAGGTGGGGTAGAGCGTCCGCTGCATGCCGCGATCGAGCTTCCCCTCGTCGAGGAGCTTCTGCAGGGCGAACAGCCCGGCCACGTCGGCCTTGGCCTCCTCGAGGGCGCTGTAGGTGTCGCCGAGCTCGGCGCGGACGGTGGTCGTGCGACCGCCGAGCACGAGCTCGTGAGGCCCGAGGCCGTGCAGCAGCTCGTGCATGAGGATGTGCGTGAAGAACGGGTCGAACGCCACCGCGGCACGGTCCGCCTTCGAGAGCGCGATCCCGGCGATGGGCAGGAGCACCCTCTGGAACTTCGCCTCCTGGACGTTCTTCAGCATCACGCGCTTCGAGCCCATCTCGCGGACGATGCGCTCGTCGTTGGGGAGGTTGAACGCGGCCGTCTGGACGCCCTTCATGGCGTCGCCCGCGGCGAGCAGCTCGTTCACCACCCGGATCGGCGCCATCGCGCCGAGCTTCGGGTTCTTGAGCGCCGCGTCGATGGGGAGCGCGTCCTCGATGCCCTGCAGCTCCGCCGCGAAGCGCTGGAGCTTCGCGGTCTCGGCGTCGTCGCGGACGCCGATGAAGGCCTCGAACGCCGCCTTCGCGTTGAACCAGCCGTCCTCGTACACCTCGTACGGACCGATGGTCGGCTCGACCGACGCGTCGAGCTCCATCCAGGCCACGTCCGAGGCGTAGTAGTCGTTCGAGGTGAACGCCTGGGCGCGCGCCTCGAGGAACTTGCGCAGGGTCGCGTCCGACGTGGCCGCGGCCGCCGCGCGCAGGAGCTCCGCGGCGCGCGCGAGGTCTCCCTGGTACTCGAGCGCGTACGGCACCGCCACGAGGCCGCCGCCCGGGGCGCGGCGGACGGTGGTGAAGAACCCGGTCGCCTCGGCCTTCGCCTCCGGCGCGAGCCCCGCGAGCCAGCGCTCCACCTCCTCCTTCGTCGCGCCGGCCGGGTAGAAGTTCGCGGCGGCCGGCTTCTCCGGGACGCCCGGCAGGAAGGCCGGCTCGCCGTGCTCGAGCCGGTCCCACGGGCCCTTGTTCCGCAGGAACGCGGCGAGCCGCGCCTGGCCGAGCGGCGACCGATCCTGCGCGAGGACGAGGAGGAGCGGCTCGTTCCCCGCCCACGCCTGGCGCAGGAAGAGCGCGTCCATCACCCGCGCCGCCTCGACGAGGAGCGCGAGGGCGCGCCGCTCGCTCTCGGGGAGCCGCGAGACGTCCACCTTCAGGTCCACCGGCGCGTAGCGCGCCTCGGCGCGGCGAAGCGCGGCGGCGTCCGGGAAGCGAGCGGCGGAGGCCGCGTCGGCGGGGAGCGCCGCGAAGGCGAGGGCGGCGGCGAGGGAGCGGGCGAAGATGCGCATCGAGAGTCCTCCGGGGTGTCCGCTCGTTCTACACCGGCGGCCGCCGCGGCGCCGGGCCTCGCGGCTGCACCGTGCGTGAGATCGGCGCGGCCCCCGCCCGGGCCGTCCGGACAGAGCCGGGGAGTAGGCTCGGCGGATGGACGCGACCGCTCTCCTCCTCCTCGCGCTCGGCCTCGCGCTGGGCGCGGTCGCCGGATTCCTCGCGCGGAGCGGCGACGCCCGGCGCGCCGCCGAGCGGGCCGTGCGCATCGCCGAGCTGGAGGCGACGCTCGCCGCGGAGCGCGCCGGCGCGGAGGAGAAGCGGGCGCTCGTGGAGGACGCGCGGGCGCGCCTCTCCGACGCGTTCAAGGCGCTCTCCGCGGACGCGCTCCGCGACTCGAGCGCGTCGTTCCTCGAGCTCGCGCGGGCGGCCCTCGGGCGCGAGCGCGCCGCGGCCGAGGGCGAGCTCGCCCGCCGCCAGGAGGCCATCGGGAGCCTGCTCGCCCCGGTGCGCGACGCCCTCGGCCGGCTCGACGGGGAGCTGCGCGCGATCGAGCGCGCGCGGGAGGGGGCGTACGGCGCGCTCACCGAGCAGCTCCGGCAGGTCGCCGAGGCGCAGGCGCAGGTCCGCGGCGAGGCGGCGAACCTGGTGAAGGCGCTCCGCGCGCCGCAGGCCCGTGGCCGCTGGGGCGAGCTCCAGCTGCGCCGCGTCGTCGAGCTCGCCGGCATGCTCGACCGCTGCGACTTCGAGGAGCAGGCGACGGTCGAGGGAGACGAGGGACGGCTGCGACCGGACCTCGTCGTGCGCCTGCCCGGTGGACGGAACGTCGTGGTGGACGCGAAGGCGCCGCTCTCCGCCTACCTCGAGGCGATCGAAGCCCGCGACGACGGCGAGCGGCGCGCCCGCCTCGCTGATCACGCGCGGCAGCTCCGGGAGCACGTGCAGCAGCTGGGCAGGAAGGCGTACTGGGAGCGGCTGCGCCCGGCGCCGGAGTTCGCGGTCCTGTTCCTGCCGGGCGAGAGCTTCTACGCGGCGGCGCTGGAGGCGGACCCGACGCTCCTCGAGGCGAGCGCCGAGCGGCAGGTGATCGTCGCGACCCCGACCACCCTCATCGCGCTCCTGAAGGCGGTGGCCCACGGCTGGCGCCAGGCGGAGGTCGCCGAGAACGCCGAGGCGGTCGCCGCGCTCGGCCGCGAGCTCTACAAGCGCATCGCGGACCTCGGCGGGCACTTCGCGCGGCTCGGCCGTGCGCTCGGCGGCACCGTCGAGGCGTACAACCGGGCGGTGGGCTCGCTCGAGGCGCGCGTCCTCCCCGCTGCGCGGCGGTTCGAGGCCCTGTCGGCCGCCCCCGCGGAGGCGGAGCTGCCCGAGCTCGCTCCGCTCGACCTCGTGCCGCGCGACGTCGTAGCCCCCGAGCTCGCAGACCCGTTCGCGGCGCGCTGACCGTCCGCGGGGGTGCCCCCGCGAGGCTCCGGGAGGCCGCGCCGGTTCACGCTCGGTTCGCCTACCGGGGGCCGGCGAAGCTTGCGCCGCATTCACCCACCGTCATCGACGCCACCTGCCCGCTTCATGCGGTCCCCGGGACCGTCCGCGTTCGCCCGCGCGTTACCCGCGCTCTCCGTGAGAACCGGGCTGATTCCGCCCAAAAATCCGCTGCGCAATTTTGTCGTGGATTGCACTGGTCAATGTTGCCTCGCGGACTCCACAAAGGCCATTTCGCGGGACCGTTTACGGGTTTTACCCGGTTTCGACCTGACGCGGATCAATCAAACGGCTCGGCCGACGGGTGATTACGGACCGAGTAGCGGCCGTTCGCCGCAGAATGCCCACGCAAGGATTGCGTCAGACCCAATCCGAAAAAGCGCCGCGATTTTGGCATGTTGCAATTCAAGACCGGAGCGGTAGTGTTCGCGCACCCGGAGGACGGAATGAACGACATGCGCTCCGAAGTGCTCGGCCTGGGGACGGCGAAGGGCGTCTCCCGCCGCGACTTCATCAAGGTCTGCACCACCGCGGCGGCGGCCGTGGGCCTCCCGGCCTGGGCCGGCGAGAAGATGGCCGAGAACGTGGCCAAGGGGAGGAAGCCCTCGGTCATCTGGCTTCACTTCCAGGAGTGCACCGGCTGCACGGAGTCGCTGCTCCGCACGAGCCACCCCGACGTCGGCTCGCTGATCCTCGACCTCGTCTCGGTCGACTACCACGAGACCCTCTTCGCGGCGGCCGGCCTCCAGATCGAGGAGGCGCTCGAGAAGGCGATGCACGAGAACGAGGGCAAGTTCGTCCTCGTCGTCGAGGGCGCCATCCCGACGAAGGACGGCGGCATCTACTGCCAGGTCGGCGGCAAGAAGGCGGTCGACACGCTGAGCGAGGTCGCCGCCAAGGCCGGGGCGGTCATCGCCATCGGCTCGTGCGCCTCGTGGGGCGGGATCCCCTCCGCCGAGCCGAACCCGACCGGCGCCACCGGCGTCCCGCAGCTCCTGAAGGGCAAGAGCGTGGTGACGCTGCCCGGCTGCCCGGCGAACCCCTACAACCTGCTCGGCACCGTCCTCCAGTACGCCACCTTCGGCACCCTCCCGGCCCTCGACGACCTCGGTCGCCCGAAGTTCGCCTACGGCCGCGTCATCCACGAGGACTGCCAGCGCCGGCCGCACTTCGACGCGGGCCGCTTCGCGCAGGCGTTCGGCGACGAGGGCCACCGCAACGGCTGGTGCCTCTACAAGCTCGGCTGCAAGGGGCCGCAGACGCACGCCAACTGCTCGCTGCTCGACTTCTGCGAGGTCCCGGGCGCGTGGCCGGTCGCCATCGGCCACCCGTGCGTCGGCTGCACCGAGCAGGGCATCGGGTTCCACGTCCCGATCTACACGAACCTGCCCGTCGAGAGGCCGACCGCCCCGATGGCGTACCCGGCCGTCCACCCGGATCACGACGTGCTCGGCCGCGGCAACGGCGCCATCGCCATCGGCGTCGGCAGCGCCATCGCCGGCGCGGTCATCGGCGCGGGCGTCATGGCCACGCGCAAGCTCACGGCCGAGGCGGAGAAGGAAGAGGGGAAGGAGTAGCCGCCCATGGCCATCACACGACGAGACCTGCTCAAGGGAGCGGCCGTCGCCGGAGCGGCCACCGCGCTCGCCGGCAAGGCCGAGGCCCGCGAGGCGGTCCAGCCCCTGCCCGACGCCGTCGGGATGCTGTTCGACGCCACCCGCTGCGTGGGCTGCCGCGCGTGCGTCACGCGGTGCAAGGAGGCCAACGAGCTCCCGTACGACCGCACCCCGGACGGTCAGTACGACGCGCCGAACGACTTGAACGGCACGACGAAGAACATCATCAAGGCGCACCCGGCCGGCGACTCGCAGACGTACATGAAGCAGCAGTGCATGCACTGCGTCGACCCGTCGTGCGTGTCGGTCTGCATGATGGGCGCGCTCCACAAGGAGGCGCAGGGCAAGCGGCTCATGAAGGGCGAGCGGTCCGTCGCGACCGGCATCGTCCTGTGGGACAAGGACCTCTGCGTCGGCTGCCGCTACTGCCAGATCGGCTGCGCCTTCAACGTCCCGAAGTTCGAGTGGGACGACGCGTTCCCCAAGATCGTGAAGTGCGAGCTGTGTCGCCACCGCGGCGACCCGAAGAAGGAGGGGCCCCTCGCCGTCGCGAACCCCGCCTGCTGCGAGGCCTGCCCGCGCGAGGCGGTGATCTACGGGAGGCGCGCCGAGCTGCTCGCCGAGGCGAAGCGGCGCGTGGCGGCCGAGCCGGAGCGCTACGAGGCGAAGGTGTACGGCGAGCACGACGGCGGCGGGACCCAGGTCCTGTACCTCGCCCCCAAGGGCGTGGAGTTCACGGCGCTGGGGCTGCCGGTGCTGCCCGAGCGGTCGAGCGCGGAGTTCTCGGAGAAGGTCTCCCACGCGCCGTACCTGCACGGCCTCACGCCCATCGCGCTCTACGCGGGGCTCGCCTTCGTCATCCACCGCAACCGCAAGAAGGAAGAGGCGGCCGAGCACGGCCCGGAGGGCAAGCGATGAGCGCCCACGAACACCCGAAGGCGATCGGGGGCAAGCTGCTCGCCCCCCCGATGAAGACGCTGCTCGCGCTCTTCGGCGTCGCCGCGGCGGTGATGCTGTACCGCTTCATCGTCGGCGTCGGGCCCGTCTCGAACATGACGGACGGGTTCACCTGGGGCATCTGGGAGCCGTTGAACGTGGTCGTGTTCACCGGCATCGGGGCCGGCGCGTTCTCGGTCGGGCTCCTCTGCTACGCGCTCAACAAGGGCCAGTACCACGCCCTCGTCCGGCCGGCCGTGCTGGTGGGCGCCATCGCGTACACGCTGGGCGCGAGCTCGATCGTGGTGGCCCTCGGCCGCTACTGGAACGCGTACTGGCTGCCGTGGCTCCCCTACTGGAACCTCTCCTCGGCGCTGCTCGAGGTCGCGGTCTGCGTGATCGCGTACGTCACGGTGCTGTGGGTCGAGGTGCTGCCCTCGGTGCTCGAGGGCGCGGCCGCGAGCCGCCACCCGCGCTTCGCCGCCATCGGCAAGCGCTGGGGGCCGCGGCTCCACCGGGCCCTGCCCTTCATCATCGCCCTCGCCATCGTGCTCCCCACGATGCACCAGAGCTCCCTCGGCGGCCTGATGCTCATCGCCGAGACCAAGGTCCACCCGCTCTGGCACACGGCGCTCCTGCCCACGCTGTTCCTCGTCTCGTGCCTGTCGATGGGCTTCGGGGCGGTGGTCGCGCTCGTCACCCTCCTGAAGCTCACCTGGAACGGGAAGCACGACCAGAAGCTGCTCGCCCAGCTCTCCAAGGTGAACGCAGGGCTGCTCTTCTTCTACGTGGCGCTGCGGCTCGGGGACCTCGCCTGGAGCGGGAAGCTCCGCTACCTCGGCGCGAACTTCTACACCGCGCTCCTCCTCGTGGAGCTGGCGCTCTTCCTCGCGCCGGCGGTGCTGTTCCTGCTCCCCAGGGTCCAGGCGAACCGCGGCCGGCTCTTCGGCGCGGCGCTGCTCGCCGTGCTCGCCGGCGCCGCCTACCGCATGGACACGTACCTGAGCGTCTACCGCCCGGCGGGCTTCGACGCGAACGGCAAGGCCATCCCGGCCGGCTGGGCGTACTTCCCGTCGCTCGGCGAGACGCTCGTCACGCTCGGCATGGCGTCGGTCGGCGTCGCCATCTTCATCGTGATCTCCCGCCTGTTCCCGGTCGTCGCCGTCGACGAACGCCCCAAGCACTCGAAACTCGAGAGCGGCGCGATGAAGACCGCCGCCAGCCGCTAGTCAGAGAGGTAAACGTCCATGGGTAAGCTCATCACCATCGACCCCGTCACCCGCATCGAGGGCCACCTCCGCATCGACGTCGAGGTGGACGGCGGCGCGGTCAAGAACGCCTGGTCCTCGGGCACGATGTGGCGCGGCATCGAGACGATCCTCCAGGGCCGCGACCCGCGCGACGCCTGGGTGTTCACCCAGCGCATCTGCGGCGTGTGCACCACCGTGCACGCGATCGCCTCGGTGCGCAGCGTCGAGAACGCGCTCGGCCTGGAGATCCCGCTGAACGCGCAGCTCATCCGCAACGTGATCATGAGCGCGCACTCGCTCCACGATCACATCGTCCACTTCTACGCGCTCTCCGCGCTCGACTGGGTGGACGTCGTCGCCGCGCTGAAGGCGGATCCCGAGAAGGCGGCGGACCTCGCCGACTCGCTCGGCCTGCAGTGGGCGGGGAATTCGAAGCACGCCCTCGCGGCGGCGAAGGAGAAGGTGGCGGGCTTCGTCCAGGCCGGCCAGCTCGGCATCTTCACCAACGGCTACTGGGGCCACCCGGCGATGAAGCTCTCGCCGGAGGTGAACCTCCTCGCCGTCGCGCACTACCTGCAGGCGCTGGACGTGCAGCGCAAGGCGAACCAGGCCGTCGCGATCCTGGGCTCCAAGACGCCGAACATCCAGAACCTCGCGGTGGGCGGCGTCGCCAACGCGATCAACCTGGACAGCCCGGCGGCGCTCAACATGGAGAAGCTGTACCAGGTGAAGACCCTCCTCGAGGAGGTCGTCACCTTCGTGCAGCAGGTCTACCTGCCGGACGTCGCCGCCATCGCGGCGAGCTACCCGGACTGGCTCAAGTACGGCGCGGGCGTGACGAACTACCTCGCCGTGCCGGACATGCCGACCGACGCGAAGATGACGCAGTTCGACCTCCCGGGCGGCATCATCTGGAACGGCGACCTGTCGAACGTGAAGCCGGTCACGAGCTGGAACGACGACTACCTGCGCCAGAACGTGACGGAGTCGATCGCCCGCGCCTACTACGAGGGCGACACGGTCCGCCAGCCGTGGGAGGGCCAGACGAACCCGAAGTACACGGGTGACTGGAAGGCCGAGACGCCCGCGCCGGAGAAGTACACCTGGGTGAAGGCGCCTCGCCTCGAGGGCAAGCCGGTGCAGGTCGGCCCGCTCGCGCAGGTGCTCGTCGGCTACGCCAACGGCCACGAGAGCATCCGCAAGTGGTCGGACTGGTGCCTCGGTACGGCCGGCAAGATCGCGGGCGTGAAGCTCACGCCGGCCGTCCTCCACTCCACGCTCGGCCGCCACGCCGCCCGCGCCATCCGCGCGGCGACCATGGGCGAGCTGGCGCTCAAGCACTGGAAGCTCCTTATCGAGAACATCGGCAAGGGCGACACGGCCATCTTCGTGGACCCCATGAAGAACCTGAAGCCCGGCACCTACCGCGGCGTCGGCTTCCACGAGGCGCCGCGCGGCACGCTCTCGCACTGGGCGGTGATCGAGACCGACGGCAAGGAGATGAAGCTCGCGAACTACCAGGCGGTCGTGCCGTCCACCTGGAACGCGGGCCCGCGCGACGCCAAGGACCAGCTCGGCCCCTACGAGAAGTCGCTCGTGGGGAACCCCATCGCCGATCCGAAGCTGCCGCTCGAGGCGCTCCGCACCATCCACTCGTTCGACCCGTGCCTCGCCTGTGCGATCCACACCGTGGACGCGGAGGGCGAGGAGATCTCCCGGGTGAAGGTGCTGTAGCGGCCGCCCAGACAACCGCTCGCGCTGACCCGTCGACAGGCTCGGGGGAAGCGCGAGCGCCGTGATGGTAGAACCGATCCCGTCCCGGACTCCCGGGACGGGATTCTCATTCGACGCAGGAGCTTCATGTCCTCGCCGCGCATCGCCGTCATCGGCATCGGCAACGTGCTCACCGGCGACGACGCCGTGGGCCCCCACGTCGTGCGGGTCTTCGAGGCCCGCTACGCCGTGCCTCACGACGTGCAGGTGATGGACGCGGGCACACCTGGCTATGACCTCACCGCGTTCATCGCCGGGCTCGAGGCCCTCGTGCTCGTGGACGCGGTGAAGGCGAAGGCACCGCCGGGCACGCTGCGCGTCTACGACAAGGAGGAGCTGCTGAAGAAGGCGCCGCTCCTGGCGATGAGCCCGCACGAGCCGGGCGTGCGCGAGGCGCTCATGAACGCCGAGTTCATGGGGGTCTCGCCGCGGATCGTGAAGCTCGTGGGCGTGGTCCCCGCGAGCGTGGCGACCGGGATCGGGCTCAGCGCCGAGGTGCGGGCGGCGATCCCCGCCGCGGTCGCGCAGGTCGCGAAGGAGCTCGGGGCGGTCGGCGTGGTGGTCACCGAGCGGGTGCCGCCTGTCGAGCCGGATCTGTGGTGGGAGAAGCCGCGATCCTGACGAGCTTCAGCTCCTGCGTATCCTCGAGCGTGGTTCGGAAGATCTCCAGGACCTCGTGATCGCGGTCGACGCGGAACGTCGATCGCGCGAGGTAGAGCCGGCTTGGCACCAGCTCCGGAGCGAGCTCCAGGAGCTGCCGGCGCCCCGCGGTGAAGTAGAAGGACAGGGACGAGGGGAAGAACTCCACCTGGCGCACCGCGACGCTCCTGCCGACGAAGGGTAGGTCCCTCGCGGTCTCCCAGGTCCTCGCCACGAGCGCGATCTGCTCGTGCGCGTATCTCTCGTTCAGCGTCGACGCGACCTCCCGGTAGTACGAGGCGCCGCTCGTCGTGCGCCGGACGTTCGGGACGAGGAGGTCGTAGCCGATGCGCAGGCAGGCGATCGCCAGGAGCGCGGCCATGACCCTCGCGTCCGGACGCCGCCCGTACGCGACCGAGAGCGCGAGCAGCCAGCCGCAGACGACGACCCACGCCGCGGGGGACGACAGGAACGCCCCGAGGCGCGTGAACGGGATGACCGCGGCGGCGAGGGTGCACGCCGCGAGGCACGCCCCCAGCGTCCACTCGACGAGCCGCGGGTACCAGTC
This sequence comes from Anaeromyxobacter sp. Fw109-5, assembly GCF_000017505.1. Taxonomy (NCBI): domain Bacteria; kingdom Pseudomonadati; phylum Myxococcota; class Myxococcia; order Myxococcales; family Anaeromyxobacteraceae; genus Anaeromyxobacter; species Anaeromyxobacter sp. Fw109-5. The sequence goes on along the minus strand of NC_009675.1, from coordinate 589,123 downwards.
GTCCCGCCGAGCCCGCTCCAGCGCCGCCGCGAGGAGCAGCGCCGCGAAGGGCAGGAACATGTAGAGGTAGCGCTGGCGGGTCCCGGGGGAGAGCCAGTACGGGACGAGGTTGGCGCCCGTGAACAGGACGCAGAATTTCAGGAGTGGCCTCTCCGCGAGCGTGGCCCGGAAGCCCTCTGCGAGGAGCAGCGGCACGAACGCCGTCCACGGCACGAGGAGCCAGAGGAGCTCGAGCGGGAAGCGGGCCGCGTGGACGAGCACCGCGGCCAGCCCGTGGCCCGGGCCCGCCGCGGTCCGCTCGCTGGACTCGAGGAGGACGTTCGCGAGGAAGGGCGCGAGCTCGGCGCGTCGCGCGTACAGGGCGAAGTAGCCGCCCGCGCACAGCGCGAACGCGCAGAGCCCCGCGGCGTGCTGCCAGGACAGGAGCGTCCGGAGCTTCCGCGCGTGCGCGAGCCAGACGAGCAGCGTCACCCCCTGGAACGCGAGGGACGGGACGCCCTTGGTCAGGACGCCGGCGGCGGCGAGCAGGTAGGAGACGAGGAAGAGCGGCAGGAGCTGCCCGCTTTGCTCGAAGTGGAAGATCGCCAGGGCCTGGGCGGCGACGACGAGGGAGAAGAACAGGTCGATCTCGCCCGCCAGCGTGGCCTTGAAGAGGAGCTGGCCGAAGGTGAGGTACAGCGCCGCCGCCACGAGCGCCGTCTGGCGCTGAAGATGGCGTCGCGCCACCGCGTAGACGAGGCAGGCGGTGAGGAGGAAGCTCACCACGGTGGGGAGCCGCACCACCCACTCCGCGGTCGAGCCGAAGACCTTCATGAAGCCGAGCAGCACCCAGTTGAACAGCGGCGGCTTATTCAGATACGGCACGCCGTTCGTGGTGGGAACCACCCAGTCGCCGCGCAGTTGCATCTCGAGGGCGACGAGTCCCCTGCGCGGCTCCTCGAACGCGAGCGGGCGGACGCCGAGATTGAGCAGGAGCCCGATCGCGATCAGGGCTAGGAACAAGGCCGCGACGAGGCGGGGCCTGCTCGCGGGGATGTGCGCGCTTGGGATGTGCTCCCCCCTTTGAGCCCAGAACGACGGAATCAACGTGGATCAAGTTCGGCAGCACCGCCAACAACAATCCGGACGCAACTGAGTTCCTCACGGACGTCGACGGGGACGGCGCGCTCGACTTGTTGAACTCAGGGCCGACGCAGTGCGGCGCGTTGGGAATGTCCGTGCGCTTCGGGACGATCGGCACGGACCACAACCTCGCATTCGGCGCATCCTCTTGCATCGACGCGTCCAAGCCGATCGCCTTCTGGGATTCGCAGAGCACCTATTCCTTCGCGCTTCGCCTCCCCGAGACCAGCGGAGATCCCGCCACCGTCCGCGCCGACCTGTTCGACGTCACGGGCGACGGATTCCAGGACGTCGTCGTCCGAGAGGTGCCGGCCGCCGGGACGTATCCCACATCGACGACCTGGAGCGTGTTCCCCGGCTATCGAGACGCTTCGACGGGCGCGCTGGGGTTCGGGTCTGCGCTCTCGTACGTCGTCGCCGGCATCGGTGCGTTCCGAGGCGAGATCGCGGGCGGGACGGCGGCGTGCCTGGGTGGCGTCGGGTCTGGCGTGAGCGAGCAGGGGCTCGTCGACATCAACGGGGACGGCCTCTCGGATCGTATTTGCTTCGAGGCACTCCGGGCTCAATGACTCGACGGGATTGGGCGGCGACGCCCTCTGGTGGTCCGGCGGATCCGTCCCTGGCCCGGCGGAGGGACTGTACGGCACGGCGACGTACACGGATGCGTGTGGCGTCTCCAAGAAGCTCGCCGACACGGTCGTGCTGCGGGACCTGAACGGCGACGCACTCGCGGATCACCTGTACCACGATGCAGATTCGGGTCGGCCACCACCATGGCCTCGTTCGTCATGTGCGAGGCCTGCGCGCGCGAGTACGCCGACCCCTGTGACCGCCGCTTCCACGCGCAGCCGAACGCCTGCCCCGCCTGCGGGCCGCGCGTGAGGGTCGTCGCGCGGGACGGCGCGCCGGTCGAGGCGGCCGATCCCATCGGCCACGTCGGCCGGGCGCTCGCCGCGGGCGCGATCGCGGCGGTGAAGGGGATCGGCGGGTTCCATCTCGCCTGCGACGGGACCTCCAGCGCGGCGGTGGTGACGCTGCGGGCGCGCAAGCGGCGCGAGGAGAAGCCGCTCGCGGTGATGGTGCGCGACCTCGACGAGGCGCGCCGGGTCGCGGAGGTCGGCGAGGCGGAGGCGGCTTTGCTCACCTCGGTGGAGCGTCCCATCGTGCTCAATCCAATCGCCCGACCGAGAGTTCCGCGCCTCGTCCGCGGGTCCGCGGCGCGACCGCCAGGTGTCCCCCCGGTCCCCTCACCCGCGCTCCGCGCCACCGGGTCCTTCCCTCCGATAAAAGGGCGGTTTTCGCCCGCGGTGCCTTGCGGCGGCGCGGCCGTACGGCGTAAATAGACCGTTCCGGTCGGGAGGCCCGGCGACGTCGCCCGACCGGCCTGGCAGCCATGACACGCGCGGCGCGAGCGAGCGACGGAGCCCCTCCGGTCGAGGGGCGCAGGGTCCGGGTCACCGGGACCGTGCAGGGCGTCGGCTTCCGTCCGTTCGTCTACCGGCTCTCGCACGCGCACGGCCTCTCCGGCCGTGTCTGGAACGACGCCTCCGGCGTGACCATCGAGGCGTTCGGGTCCGCCGGCGCGCTCGACCGCTTCGAACGCGCGCTGCGCACCGACCATCCGCCGGCGGCCGTCGTCGAGACGCTCCGGAGCGAGCCCATCGCGGGCGAGCCGAGCGTCGGCTTCGAGATCGTGGAGAGCGGGGCCTCGTCGGAGCGGCGCGCGGCCATCCCGCCGGACCTCGCCACCTGCCCCGCCTGCGAGCGCGAGCTGCGCGACCCGCACGACCGGCGCCACGGCTATCCGTTCACGAACTGCACCGACTGCGGCCCGCGCTTCACCATCGCGCACGGCGCGCCGTACGATCGGCCCGCCACCACCATGGCGTCGTTCGTCATGTGCGAGGCCTGCGCGCGCGAGTACGCGGATCCGCTCGACCGACGCTTCCACGCCCAGCCGAACGCCTGCCCGGCCTGCGGGCCGCGCGTGCGGGTGGTCGCGCGCGACGGTGCGCCGGTCGAGGCGGCGGATCCCATCGGCCACGTCGGCCGCGCGCTCGCCGCGGGCGCGATCGCCGCGGTGAAGGGGATCGGCGGGTTCCACCTCGCCTGCGACGCGACCTCGAGCGCGGCGGTGGCGACGCTGCGCGCCCGCAAGCGGCGCGAGGAGAAGCCGCTCGCGGTGATGGTGCGCGATCTGGACGAGGCGCGGCGCCTGGCCGAGATCGGCGAGGCGGAGGCGGCGCTGCTCGCCTCGGTCGAGCGGCCCATCGTGCTCTGCCGCCGGCGGCCGGAGGCGCGGTTCGACGGGCTCACCGTGAGCGGAAGCCTCGCCCCGGAGGTCGCCCCGGACAGCCCGCTCGTGGGGCTGCTCCTCCCCTACGCGCCGCTGCACCACCTGCTGCTCGGCGCCGCCGCGCGGCCGCTCGTGATGACGAGCGGCAACCTCTCGGAGGAGCCCATCGCCTTCGAGGACGACGAGGCGCTTCGGCGGCTCGGCGGGATCGCCGACCTGTTCCTCGTGCACGACCGACCCATCGCCTCGCGGTGCGACGACTCGGTCGCGCGGACCGTGGCCGGCCGGCCGCTGGTGATGCGCCGCTCGCGCGGCTACGTCCCGCGCCCGGTGATCGTCCACCGCCGCTTCGCCCGCCCGGTGCTGGGCGTGGGCGCGCAGCTCAAGAACACGTTCTGCCTGGCCCGCGGCGACGAGGCGGTGCTCGGGCCGCACGTCGGCGATCTCGACAACCTCGAGACCTACGCCGCCTACGAGGGGGCCATCGCGCGGCTGGAGGGGTTCCTCGCGCTGCGGCCGGAGGTCGTGGCCTGCGATCTCCACCCGCTCTACCTCTCCACCCGCTACGCGCGCGAGCGCGCCGCCGCGCTGGGGGTCCCGCTCGTCGAGGTGCAGCACCACCACGCCCACGCCGCCGCGGCGATGGCCGAGCACGGCCTCGACGGGCCGGTGCTCGCGCTCGCCTGGGACGGCACGGGCCTCGGCACCGACGGCGCTGCCTGGGGCGGCGAGCTCCTCCTCGTCGAGCGCGATCGCTTCGAGCGGCTCGCGACGTTCCGGCCGCTCCCGCTCGCCGGAGGGGATCGCGCCATCCGCGAGCCGTGGCGAATCGCGCTCGCGGCCGTGCTCGACGCCTTCGGCGAGGACGCGCCGCTCGAGGCGCTGCCGCTCTTCCGCGCCGTGCCGCCCGCGGAGCTGGCGGTGGTGCGCCGCCTCCTCGCGACCGGCCTCAACGCGCCGCCCGCGCACGGCGCCGGTCGCGCCTTCGACGCCGCTGGGGCGCTCGCGCTCGGCCGCGGCGTGTCCCGCTACGAGGGGCAGGTCGCGCTCGCCCTCGACAACGCGGCCACCGGCGCCGCGGAGGCGCCCTACCCGTTCGACCTCGACACCTCCCGGCCCGTCACGGAGCTGGATCTCCGCCCGCTGTGGCGCGCGCTCGTCGCGGACGTGATCGCGGGCGCCCCGCCCGCCGCGGTGTCCTCGCGCTTCCACGCCGCGCTCGCGCGCGCCGGCGCGGAGCTCGTCCGGCGCGCCAGCCGGACGACCGGGCGGCTGCCCATCGTGCTCACCGGCGGCTGCTTCCAGAACGCGCGGCTCGCCGAGGGAATCCTCGGGGAGCTCTCCTTGTCTTTTGAGGTATATCCACACGGCCAGGTGCCCCCCGGCGACGGCGGGATAGCGCTCGGCCAGGCGCTCGTCGCGGACGCGCGGGCGCACCCGTAGCCGGAAGGAAGCGCAAGCCCATGTGCCTCGGTGTCCCAGGGAAGGTCGTCGCGATCGACGGCATGAGCGCCACGGTGGACTTCTTCGGCGTGAAGAAGGAGCTGCGGCTCGACATCGTCGACGAGCCGGTCTCGGTCGGAGACTACGTGCTGAACCACGTCGGCTTCGCCATCCGCCGCATCCCGCCGGACGAGGTGCAGGAGACGCTCGCGCTCTTCGACCAGATCCTCGACGTCACCGGCGCGAAGGCGGACCTCATGGCCGAGGACGTGCGCGGCGAAATCGCGGCCGCGAAGCACAAGGCGTGACGAGGCGCCGGCGTCCGGCGGGCGTTCGGCCCGCGGGAGGCGGCGCGGAGACGGCATGGCAGGCAAGGATCTCTTCCAGGAGCTGAAGTTCCGGGACCCGGTGCGCGCGCGCGCCCTCGCGGAGGCCATCGCCCGAGAGGTCGACGCCATCGGCCGGACGGTGCCGGTGATGCACGTCTGCGGCAGCCACGAGCAGGCGATCGCGCGCTTCGGGCTGCGCGCGGTGTTGCCGCCCGGCCTCGAGCTCATCATGGGCCCGGGCTGTCCGGTGTGCGTGACCGACGGCCCCGAGGTGGACGAGGCCGTCGCGCTCGCCCTCCAGGGCGCGCGCGTCTGCACCTACGGCGACATGCTGCGCCTCCCCGGCACGGCGCGGTCGCTCGCCGATGCCCAGGCGGACGGCGCGAAGGTCGAGGTCGTCTACTCCGTCTCGCAGGCGGTCGAGCTCGCCCAGAAGCACCCGGAGGACGAGGTGGTCTTCCTGGGCTCGGGCTTCGAGACCACCGCGGTGGCCACCGCGGCCGTGGCGCTCGCGAGCCCGCCGAAGAACTTCTCCATCCTCTCGGTGCACAAGTACGTGCCCGCGGCGATGAACGTCGTCGCCGAGAGCCCGCAGACGAACATCGAGGGCTACATCGCGGCGGGGCACGCCGCCATCATCACGGGCTGGGGGATCTTCGAGCCGTTCGCCGCCCGCACCGGCAAGCCGGTGGTGGTGGCCGGCTTCGAGCCGCTCGACATCCTCGCCGCCATCCTCCAGCTCGTGGAGCTCATGCGGCAGGGGAAGGCGGAGGTCGCGAACGTCTACCCGCGCTGCGTGACCAAGGAGGGGAACCTCCCCGCCCAGCGCAGCCTGTGGAAGGTGTTCCGTCCCGTGACCGGCACGTGGCGCGGCATCGCCGAGGTCCGCGACGGGAACCTGGACCTCAGGCCCGAGTACGCGCACCTCGACGCGCGCAAGCGCTTCCGGATCGACACGGCGCCCGTGCGCGACGAGGACGCCGAGGAAGCGGCGAAGGGCTGCATCTGCGGCTCGATCATGCTCGGCCTCGCGAACCCGGGCGACTGCGCGCTCTTCGGGAAGACCTGCGTCCCGGAGTCGCCGGTGGGCGCTTGCATGGTGTCGTCGGAGGGGCAGTGCCGCATCTGGCACACCTACGGCGGCGTCCCGGATCTCAGGAAGGTCGGAACCTAGATGGACAAGCCCGTCGCCAAGATCGGCCTCAAGCACGGCTCGGGCGGGCGCGCCATGCGCCAGCTCATCGAGGACGTGTTCCTCACCCTCGCCTCCCCGGTGGACGGCATCGGCCTCTCGGCGCTCGACGACGGCGCGGCCATCCGCGTCGGCGACCGCTGGCTCGTCGTCACCACCGACTCGCACGTCGTCCACCCCATCTTCTTCCCGGGCGGCGACATCGGGCGGCTCAGCGTCTCCGGGACGGTGAACGACCTCGCCATGATGGGCGCCACCGAGCCGCTCGGGCTCACCTGCGCCGTGGTCCTCGAGGACGGCTTCCCGCGCGCGGACCTGGAGCGCGTGGTGGCGTCCATGCGGGAGACGGCGCGCGAGGCGAACGCGCCCATCGTCACCGGCGACACCAAGGTGATGGGCAAGGACGAGGTGGACGGCATCGTCCTCAACACCACCGGCGTGGCACTCGCCGAGCGCGTCGTGTCCGACGCCGGCCTGCGCGCCGGCGACCTCCTCATCGTCACCGGCACCATCGGCGACCACGGCATGGCCATCATGTCGCGCCGCCACGACCTCCGGCTCGAGGGCGACCTGCGCTCCGACGTGGCGCCGCTCAACGGCCTCGTCCGCGAGGCGCTCCGCGCCGGCGGCGAGGACGTGGTCGCCATGAAGGACCCCACCCGCGGCGGCGTGGCGGGCGTGCTGCACGAGATGGCGGCGAAGGGGAAGGTCGGGATCGTGATCGACGAGACCGCCCTCCCCGTGCGCGACGAGGTGCGCGCCGCCGGCGAGATGATCGGCATCGACCCGCTCCTCGTCGCGAACGAGGGCAAGGCGGTGATCGCGGTGCGTGCGCGCGCGGCCGACAAGGTCCTCGCCGCGCTGCGCGCCCACCCGCTCGGCGCCTCCGCGACCGTGATCGCCACCGCCATCGCAGAGCGGCCCGGGGCCGTGATCCTCGACACCGGGTTCGGCAAGCGGATGCTGGCGGAGCCCGAGGGCGAGCTCCTGCCGCGGATCTGCTAGGCGCCCATGCACGAGTACTCGCTCATCGAGGCGCTGGTCACGCGCGTGGAGGCGGAGGCCCGCAAGCGCAACGCGCTCGCGGTGCACAAGCTCTCGGTCCGCGTGGGCGAGCTCTCGGGGGTGGACCCCGAGCTCTTCCAGACCGCCTACGAGACCTTCCGCGCCGGCACGATCTGCGCGGACGCCCCGCTCACCCTCACCCGCGTCGCGGCGAGCTGGTCCTGCCCGCGCTGCAAGACGCCCATCGCGCGCGGCGCGATCCTGCGCTGCCCCGCGTGCGACGCGCCCGGCAAGCTCGACGACGGCTCCGACGCGCTGACCCTCGACGGCATCGAGATGGAGGTACCCTGATGTGCACGACCTGCGGCTGCGGTGACACCGAGCTCGTCCCGGTGGAGCTGCACGAGAAGATCCTGGCCGGCAACGATCGCGCCGCGCGCCACAACCGCGAGCACTTCCTCGAGGCGGGCGTCCTCGCCCTGAACCTCATGGGCTCGCCGGGCGCCGGCAAGACCGCGGTGCTCGAGGCGACGGCGAAGGCCGCCGCCGCCAAGGGCTGGAAGCTCGGCGCCGTCTCCGCGGATCTCGCGACCGACAACGACGCGCGACGGCTCCAGAAGGCGGGCATCCCGTCGAAGGCCATCACCACCGGTCAGGCCTGCCACCTCGACGCCGAGCTGGTCCACCGCTCGCTGCACGACTTCCCCTGGCGCGGCACCGACGTGTTCTTCATCGAGAACGTCGGGAACCTCGTCTGCCCGGCCATCTACGACCTCGGCCAGGCCGCGAACGTGGTGGTGCTCTCGGTCACCGAGGGCGAGGACAAGCCCCTCAAGTACCCAGTGATGTTCCACGCCGCCGACCTCGTGCTGCTCACGAAGTGCGATCTCGTCCCGCACCTCGACGTCGAGCTCGCGAAGGTCCACGACGCGCTCGCGCGCGTGATGCCGCGGCCGCACGTCATCGAGGTCTCCGCCCGCACCGGTCAGGGCATGGACGCGTGGGTGCGGTGGGTGGAGGAGCTGCGCAACGGGTTCGGGCTCCGCGAGGTGAAGGCGCACTCGCACTCGCACGATCATGCCCACGCGCACGAGCACGCCCATCACCACGGCCACGGCCACGAGCACGCGGCCGCGGACGGTCGGCCGGGGAAGCACGGCAGGTAACCGACTGGTCACCGGCCCCGTTCGACGGCACCTTCGCAGCGGGTACACCGTCCGTTACTTGAATGGGCGGACGTTGTGGCCGGCCTCGATCCGATCGGGGTCCGCTCGCACTGAGCCTGTCGAAGTGCGGCGGAACTCCCGCAACGCTCGTCTCAGCCTCGGTGAGTCTGGCACCGCGCGCGACACGGATCCCCGCAGCGGGTACACCGTCCGTTACTTGAATGGGCGGACGTTTCGGAGGCCAACCCTCCCGATCCCGACCTGACCGGATCCGCTCGCACTGAGCCTGTCGAGGTGCGGGCCGGGACTCCCGCGGGATCTTGTTAGGCGGCACCGTGGCGCGCCGCCTGGGCGGCGGGGCCTCACGTCCTCGGCGGCCAACGATGGACGGGGTTCACTTACTTTCTTCGGTTCCGTGCGCCAGCCCCCGCGGCAACGCGGGGCCGCGTGGTTGCGGGGTTGCGCCCCGCAGCGCTTCCTCGGCGGCCAAGCCGCGTTGCATGCGGTCCGAGGATCGGGCGGTACCGACCGCGTCCAGTTGGCCGCCTGCGGGCGCGAGGCCCCGCCACGGTAACGGCGGCGCGCTGTGGACGGGGAGACTGGGTTACGGGTCCGGTTCACTGGCGTGGCTCGACCTTCACCGTCGGTCTCGCCGTTCCTCAGCACGGGCACGCCAGCGCGGCCCGATCGAGCGAACCGTCACTTGTGCAGCGGCTCGTCGTTGGAGCGCGCCCCCGGAGACGAGCAGCACCGTCGCCGGGGACGAAGCGCACCGGCGGCAGGCTACGGCCAGGATGGGGCCCCTGGTTGACGCATGCCGATATGGGTATATGTTTCTCCGGGCATGGCTCGAGCCGCCACCACCACCGACGCCTGGAACGCCGTGGCCGAGCCGCAGCGCCGCCGCATCCTCACGCTGCTCCGCGGCGGCGAGCAGCCGGTGACCGAGTTGGCCAGGGCGCTGCGCATGGACCAGCCCCGCGCCTCCAAGCACCTGCGGGTGCTGCGCGAGGTGGGGCTGGTGCGGGTGCGCGAGCAGGGGCGCCAACGGCTCTACGCCCTCGACGCGCGCGGCCTGCGCCCCATCCACGAGTGGGTGGGCGGCTTCGAGCGCTTCTGGAACGAGAGCTTCGCCCGGCTCGACGCCTTCGTGCAGGAGCTCGCCGAGCAGGAGGAGAGGAAGCGATGAGCACGGTGCGCTCCCTGGAGCCGGAGTCGGAGCGGGAGATGGTGATCACGCGGCTGGTGCAGGCGCCGCGGCGGCTCGTGTGGCAGGCCTTCACCAGCGCCGAGAACCTGGGCAGGTGGTGGGGGCCCGAAGGCTTCCGCACCACCACGAGCGAGTTCGAGCTCCGGCCCGGCGGTCGCTGGGTCCACGTGATGCACGGGCCCGACGGCACCGACTACCCCAACCAGCTCACCTGGCGCGAGGTCGTCCCGCCGGAGCGGCTGACGTATCTCCACGCCGGCGACGACGGCCACACCTTCGAGAGCCGCATCGTCCTCGAGGAGCGGGGCGGCGCCACGCTGGTGACGATGCGGGCGCTCTTTCCCACGCGGGCGGAGCGCGACCTGGTGGTGGAGCGCTACCGCGCCGACGAGGGCGGCGAGCAGACGCTGGGGCGGCTCGCGGCGCTGTGCGAGGCGCAGGTGGGGCAGACCTAGTCGTCTGGGGCAGAGAGGAGCTGCGCGCATGTCGAGGCTCAGGATCAACTCATTCGCAATCTCCATCGACGGCTACGGCGCCGGTCCCGGCCAGAGCCTCGACCATCCGATGGGCGTGGGAGGGATGGCGCTGCACCAGTGGGTCCTCGGCACGAAGACGTTCCAGAGGATGCACGCCGACTTCGCCGGATCGCTCATCGGCGACGAGGTCGCCAGAGAAGACGTCGATGACGCGTTCGCCGCCCGCGGCTTCGAGAACGTCGGCGCCTGGATCCTGGGCCGCAACATGTTCGGGCCGGTGCGGGGCCCCTGGCCCGACGACGGCTGGAAGGGATGGTGGGGCTCCAACCCGCCCTACCACGTGCCGGTCTTCGTGCTCACCCACCACGCTCGCGCGCCCATCGAAATGGAGGGCGGAACGACGTTCCACTTCGTGACCGACGGCATCCACGCCGCCCTGGAGCGCGCGCGCGAGGCGGCTCGGGGCAAGGACGTCCGGCTCGGCGGTGGCGTGGCCACCATCCGGCAGTACCTCACCGCAGGGCTGATCGACGAGCTCCACCTCGCCATCTCGCCCGTGCTCCTGGGCAGGGGCGAGCACCTCCTCGCCGGCATCGACACGGTGAGCCTCGGCTACACGTGCACGGAGCACGCCTCCACCGACCTCGCCACCCACGTCGTCCTGACGAGGTCACCTCGAAACCCACGGTGACCCGAGAGCTGAGTCGGTGGCCGAGGCGTGACGAGCGTGAACTCCCCCGGTCCCGCTCGCCCTGAGCCTGTCGAAGGGCGAGCGGTCCCGATCCGCGACCGTGGCGGCCCCGACCTCGAGCCCGCTCGTGGTTCGACAGGCTCACCACGAGCGGTCGAGAGAAGCCGCTCGTCCCAACTGTCGAAGCGCGAGCGATGCGAAGACGCCGATCAGCCCGCCCGCGGCACCAGATCCCCCGCGTCGGGCAGCACGAGCACGCTCGGATCCGACTTCGCCACGAGCGCGCGGGCGCGCGCAATCGCGCTCGCGAGGTCAGGCGCGTAGGTCGCGTACGTCCCGCGCACCGTCGCCTCGTCCATGCCGGAGACGAGCAGCACCGTCGCGCCGGCGGGCAGGTAGCGGCGCACGCCCAGCTCGAAGATCCCCTCGTTCACCACCTTGAGCGGCCCGGTGCCCTCGGGGCACTCGGCGGCCACGATCACCACGCCGCCCTCGCGGAGCAGCAGGCCCGCGGGCGGGATGAGCTTCGACGCCTGGTAGAGCGAGCCGGACACCGGCAGCGGCGCCGAGACGACCACGATGTCCGCGGGCGCCGCCTCGACCTCGCACCACGGGCGCGCGAGCCGCACCGCCTCGCGATGCGCGTAGACGACGTCGCCCGCGACGGCGCCCAGGATGGTGGCGCCCGCCTCGACGACGTTCACGAGGTAGGTGTCGCGCCCGATCCTGCGGACGGCCTCCTCGATGTCCTCGCGGCACGGGTTCCCGTCGGCGCGGCCGAGCGCCGAGGCGGGATCGGCCTTCAGCTTGTGGTTCTGGCGGATGTCGACGTCGTGTCCCAGCCCCGGGAAGATCCCCTTCGCGCCGCCGCCCCAGCCGGCGAAATAGTGCGGCTTCACCTTGCCGGTCGACACGACGAGGTCCGCCTCGGCGACGCAGCGGTTCACGCGGATGCGCGTGCCGCGGCTCGTCCGCCCCATCTCCACCATCGAGGCGTCGTCGCGCGCGTCGTGGTTCACCACGCGGTGGCGCCGCAGCACCTCCTCGGGCAGGCCGAGCCGCTCGAGCGGCTTCGGACCGTGCGTCCCGTTCGCGACGGCGACGGTGAGGTGGTCGTCGGGCACGGCCGCGAGCGCACGGCGGACCGCGGAGAACAGCTCGGACCGCGGCTCGTCTCGCGACGAGTCGCTCACGATCACGACGACCCGCGTCCGTGCCGTGGCCACGGAGGCGAGCGGGCGGGCGCCCACCGGGTGGGCGAGGGCGGCGTCGAGCGCCGCGGCGAGCTCGGCCACCGGCGGGGCGACGGGCGGGAGGAGCACGCGGGCGCCGGGTACATCCGGCAGCGGGAGCGGACGGGCGCCGTAGCCGAGGAGGATGGTCACCCGAGCATTGTACGACTCTGGCGGCCGGTCATCCCGAGCGTAGCGTCTCCGCGCCAGCGGAGACGCGAAGTCGAGGGCCCGCACCGCGACCCGCTCGTGGTTCGACAGGCTCACCCTGAGCGGGCTGGGATGCCCCGCGTTCAGCCTGCCGCGCTACAGATCCGCTCACCCTGAGCCTGTCGAAGGGTGAGCGGCCGCGCCTACCCCGCCCGCTGCTCCCCGTTCCCCACGTCCGACGCCGGCAGCGCGGCCGCGATGCGGCGGCGCACCTCCTCCTTCAGGCGACCGGTGTCCTCGATGGTCAGGCCCGCCGTCGGGACCGGCTCGAGGATCCGCGCGTAGGCGCGGCACGGCCGCACCCACGGGCTCCCCTTCGGCATCCCCTGAGCGGCGCCGTGCACCGCGACCGGGAGGACGGGCACGCCCGCCTCGATGGCGAGCCGGAACGCTCCCGACTTGAAGGGCAGGAGCTTCGCGCTCACGCTCCGCGTTCCCTCCGGGAAGATCATCACGTTCATGCCGCGCTCGAGGTAGCGGCGCGCCTTCGCGAGCGCGGCGCCGCCGCTCTCCGAGTCGCCGCGGCGGACCGGGATGTCCCCGGAGATGCGGAAGATCCAGCCGACCCACGGCACCTTGAAGAGCGACTCCTTCGCGACCCACTTCATCTCGCGGGGGAGCTTCGACAGCATCAGGATGTCGAGCAGCGACTGGTGGTTCGCGACCACCACGTAGGCCTGCCGCCCGGCCGGCCAGCGCCCCTCCACCCGGAGCCGCCAGGGGGGGAAGGTCCTCGTGACCGCGACCGCCGCCAGCCGGGAGAACCGGCCAACCACGGCGCGATTCCGGTCGAAGGGGAACGTGAGGGCGAAGAGGAGCAGCTGCAGCGGCAGCGCGAGCAGGATGACGAGGCCGGTGAGGAAGTAGCCGATCGCGGCGATGACGGGCACGGTCGAATGGTCCGGAGCGAAGGTCACCGTGGGGTCACGGCGGCCATGGGTACTGCGGGTGGGGAGAGGTCGGGGCGCGCGAGGTGGTGCTCCGTCCTGGCCTGGAAGAGCGCGGCGACCGAGAGGAGCCGCCCCTCCTCGAGGGGAGGCCCCACCAGCTGCATCGACAGCGGAAGCCCACCCGAGAACCCCATCGGCACCGCCACCGCCGGCAGGCCCGCCACGTTCCCCGCGGCGCCCAGCGGGTCGGGGGACGCGAACAGCGCGTCGAAGTTCTCGTCCACCCGCGGCGGCGTGAACGGGAGGTTCGGCGCGAGCACGAGGTCATGGCGCGTGAAGAAGCCGGCGAGCGCCCGCTGGACCTCGCCGCGCACGCGCATGGCCCTCACGTAATCGGCGGCGTTCGCCTTCGGCAGGTAGTCCTCCGGCCGCTTCGCGCGGTGGGAGGCGTCGGCGAGCTCGCGCGTCCGGCCCGAGCGGATGAGCTCCTCGCAGGCGGTCGCGACCTCCGCCTCGATGAAGAGGTTCGCGAGCGGCTCGTAGGGGAGCTCCGGGAGCGCGGCCGGCTCGAGGAGCCCGCCCGCCTCGCGGAGCACCTCCTCCGCCCGGGCGAACGCCTCGCGCGCACCGGGGGCGGGCTCGGGCTTCTCCGGGAAGCCGAGGACCGCGACGCGCAACCCGCGCGCCACCTGCGGACGGACCCGCGCCAGCCCGGGGGGCGGCGAGATCGCGCTCGGGTCGCGCGCGTCGGGCCCGGCGATCGCGTCGAGCACGAGCGCGCAGTCGCGAGCGCTGCGCGCCATGGGCCCGAGCTTGTCCATCGTGTACGAGAGCGCCATCGCGCCGTGCCGCGGCACCACGCCGTACGTGGGGCGGAGCCCGGTGACGCCGCAGAAGGCCGACGGACAGGTGATGGACCCCCACGTCTCCGAGCCGATGGCGAACGCCACGAGCCCGGCCGCGACCGCGGAGCCCGCGCCCGAGGAGGAGCCGCCCGACCAGCGCGCGAGGTCCCACGGCGTCCGGCATGGCCCGTTCAGCGCGGCCGCGCCGGTGTGGTAGCCGAGTCCGCCGGCGAGCTCGACCATCGAGAGCTTCCCGAGCAGCACCGCGCCCGCCTGGGCGAGGCGGGTGACGATCGCCGCGTCGCGGGTCGGCACCCGGTCCGCGTAGGGCGCGGCGCCGAAGGTGGTGCGGATCCCCGCGGTGTCGACCAGGTCCTTGAGCCCGAACGGCACCCCGTGCAGCGGCCCCCGCCAGCGCCCCGCGGCGAGCTCCGTCTCGGCGGCGCGGGCCTCGGCGAGCGCCCGCTCGGGCGTCACCGTGACGAAGCAGCCGAGCCGACCCGCGTGCGCGTCGATCCGGGCGAGGAACGCCTCGGTGAGCTCCACGGGGGACAGCTCGCGCGCCCGGAGCCGCTGCGAGAGCGCGTCCACCCCGGAGAACAGCACGTCCTCGGAGAGGGCCACCCTAGGCCCCCGGGCGCGCCGGGTGGGCGCGGAAGACGAAGGCGGGCTCGGCGTCGAGCGCGAGCTTGAACGAGCGGAGCGGCTCGAGCGGATCGCTCGCCCCCGGGGCTGAGGTGGCCCCGGGCGGCCCCGCCGGGCTCGAGCCGGTCGGTGCCGGCGCCGAGGCTCGCGCCCCGGCGCAACCGGCGGCGAGGGCCGGAGCAAGCGCCATCAGGCGCAGGAACTCGCGGCGAGGTGTCGCAGGGAGGGCATGGCGGGGGTCGTCCATGCCGCGTTCCTAGCACAGCGAGCCCGCGCTCGCCGTCGCGACGGACGGGACCGATGGTAGGATTGCCGCGCTTGCCCGAGCATTCGCCGTCCCTCTTCCCCGACGTGGACACCGTGGAGAGCCTGCGCCGCGTCGCGGACGCGCTCCCGGAGGGGGTCTTCGTCACCGATCGGGACGGGAAGGTGACGTTCTGGAACCGCGGCGCGGAGCGGATCACCGGCTGGTCGCGGGACGAGGCGATCGGCCAGCGCTGCTCGCTGCTCGCCGGGGATTACGTGAACGGGTGCACCTGCGGCGCCGGCCCGCTCTACTGCGGGATCGCGGAGCGCTCGCGCACCGCCCGGCGCTGCACGCTCCGCACGAGGGACGGTCGTCCGCAGGTCATCGTCAAGAACGCGATCGCGCTCTACGCGGCGGACGGAACGCCGGTGGGCACGCTCGAGACCTTCACCGACGTGGACCCCGGGCCCGAGCTGGCGTGCGCGCTCGGCGGGGCCGTCGCCGCGACCGCGCCGGGTGACCTGTGCGGCCTCGTCGGCCGGCACCCGGCCATGGTCGAGCTGTATCGCATGATCCGGCTCGTCGCCCGCTCGAGCGCGACCGTGATGATCACCGGCGAGAGCGGGACCGGGAAGGATCGCATCGCCGAGGCGATCCACTCGCTCGGCGAACGCGCGGCGGGCCCGCTGATCCGCTACTCGTGCGCGGCGCTCGATCCCGGCGCCGCCGAAGGCGAGCTGTTCGGGACCTCCGATGGCCGGCGCGGCCGGATCGCGAGCGCGGAGCGCGGGACGCTGCTCCTCGACGAGGTGTCCGGCGCACCCCCCGCGCTCCAGACGAAGCTCCTCCGCCTGGTCGAGGACCGCACGTTCACGGCCCGCGACGCGGCTCCGATCCCCGCCGACGTCCGCATCCTCTGCACCACCCAGCGCGATCTGCGCCACCTCGTCCAGGAGGGGCGCTTCCGCGCCGATCTGTACTTCCGCCTGGCCGCGTTCCCCCTCCACGTCCCCGCCCTGCGGGAGCGGATCGACGACGTGCCGCTGCTCGCGGAACGGTTCCTCGCGGAGCAGCGAGCGGCGGGGCATGCCGTGGGCACGCTGTCGCCGCAGACACTCCGCGTGCTCCGCGCGTATCCGTGGCCGGGCAACGTCCGCGAGCTCCGCAACACGATCGAGTACGCGGCGCTGGTCGCCGGCGCGGGCGAGATCGCGCCGGAGCACCTCCCCCGCGACGTCCTCGAGTCCCGCGCCGCCCCTGGCACGCCGTGCGATCCCGACGTGGACGCCCGGCGCGCGCTCGTCGAGGCGCTGGAGCGCACCGGCTGGAACCGGACCCGCGCCGCCGAGCTGCTCGGCGTGTCGCGCGTCACGCTCTGGAAGCGCATGCGTCGCCTCGGCGTCGCCGACCCGGGCGAGCGCTGACGGGGCGCCGCCCGGCGGGCAGGATCGGCTCGTGCCAGAGCTCCCGGACATCGAGGTCTACGTCGAGGCCATCGCCGCCCGCGTCCGGGCGCGGCCGCTCCTGCGCGTGCGGCTCGGGAGCCCGTTCGTGCTCCGCTCGGTGGACCCGCCGCTCGGCGAGGCCGCCGGGAAGCGCGTCGAGGACGTCCGGCGCGTGGGCAAGCGGATCGTCCTCGCCCTCGAGGGCGACCTCTTCCTCGCGCTGCACCTGATGATCGCGGGCCGCCTCCACTGGCGCGAGGCCGGCGCGAAGCTGCCCGGCCGCGTGGGCCTCGCGGCGCTCGACTTCGAGGACGGCACGCTCGTGCTCACCGAGGCGGGCACGAAGCGGCGCGCCGCGATCCACCTCGTCCGCGGCGCCGCGGCGCTCGCCGCCCTCGACCGCGGCGGGATCGAGCCGCTCGACGCGGACCTCGCCGCGTTCCGGGCCGCGCTCACCCGCGAGAACCACACCCTCAAGCGCGCCCTCACAGATCCCTCCCTGCTGTCCGGCATCGGCAACGCCTACTCGGACGAGATCCTGCACCGGGCCCGGCTCTCCCCCGTCAAGCTCACCTCGCGCCTGACCGACGAGGAGCTGGCGCGGCTCCACGCGGCGACCCGCGCGGTGCTCACGGAGTGGACGGACCGGCTCCGGCGCGAGGCGGCGGGCGGCTTCCCCGAGGGCGTCACCGCCTTCCGCGAGGAGATGGCGGTCCACGGCAGGCACCGCCAGCCGTGCCCCGTGTGCGGCACGGCGGTGCAGCGGATCGTGCGCGCCGAGAACGAGGTCAACTACTGCCCGCGCTGCCAGACCGAGGGGCAGATCCTGTCGGACCGATCGCTGGCGCGGCTCCTCAAGGAGGACTGGCCGCGGACCATCGAGGAGCTCGAGCGCAACCCGGCGCTGGGCGCGCCACGCCCCCCGCCGGCGCCGCGGAGGAGGTCGCGTTGACGAGGGACGAGAAGGTGCGAGCGCTGCGCGAGAAGGCGCGCGTGCTGTACGAGGGCAAGGAGGTCGCCCACCGGAGCTGCGGCGTCGCGCTCGCGGAGACGTTCGGCCGGGATCCCAGGCCGTACCTCACGCTGCGCCGCGGCGGGCTCACCGGCGAGGGGCTCTGCGGCGCCGTGCTCGCGGGGCAGCTCGTGCTGGGAGAGCTGCTCGGCGGCGACGACTTCACCGCCCCCGCCCCGCCCGCCCTCCGGGAGGCCCTCGAGCGCTACCGGGCCGCCGTCGCCGCGCGCCTCCGCACCGGCGGCGCCGAGTCCCTCGTCTGCAACGCGCTCGTCGGGCGCTTCCCGATCTTCCAGTCCGAGGAGCGGGCGGCGTTCTGCACGGACATCGCCGCCACCGTGGCCGAGATCGTGGCCGAGATCGCGGTGGACCTCGGCGCGGAGGTGGAGGTCACGGCGATGCGTCCCTCGACCCCGCTCCGCGGCTGACCCCGCGTCGCTACGCTCGGGATGAGCGGCCTCCCGTGTTCCGCGAGGAGCTGACCGCTCGTTTCGACACCCCCGCCCGTTCCGAGCGTCGCTCCGTCGCGTGACCGACGGAGCGAGGTCGAGGGACGACCGCGATCGCGACCTCGCCGACCGCGACCGCGACCTCGACCTCGACCTCGACCTCGACCTCGACCTCGACCTCGACCTCGACCTCGACCTCGACCTCGACCGCGACCGCGACCGCGACCGCCGTGTGCGACCTCGACCTCGGCCGCCGACGGCTGGCCTCGAAGCATCCTGCCCCGGCCGGCGTAGGCCGTCGGCGGGACCTTGCCGGGCGGCCTCTCCCCGCTCTCCCACTGAACTCGCCCTCGCCTCCGCGCCGGGACCCCGGACGGGAATATCGGCCGCACGTCCTCACGTTCGGTTCGCATTGGATCGCTCGCTCACTCGGCCGGTGCGCAAGCGGCTCCATGGTGCCTCCAGGCACGCACACCGAGGCGGGCGCCGTCCCCGGGCCTGCCGCAACGATGAGGCGAGCACTTGCCCGAGCCCACGCAGCCTTTCCCCCGGTTCGTCCCCCTGCTCCTGGCCGCCGCCCTCGTCGCGCCTCTCCGCGCGGGCGCGGCGCAGGTCTGGACGGCGCTGGCGACCGAGAAGATCCGCCCGGCCACGGCGGCGCGCGCCGAGGCGAGCGCGCGCATCGCGGCGGCACGGAACGAGTTCGAGGCGTTCCAGATCGTCGTCACGGGCGCGGCGTCCGACGTGCGCGCGACGGCGAGCGAGCTCTCCGGCCCCGCCACGTTCGGCGGCGTGCGGCTCTACCGGGAGTCGATCATCCACCTGCAGAACGCCTCGTCGCTCGACGGAGCGACGGGGCCCTGGCCCGACGCGCTGGTCCCCGAGGTGGACGAGCTCTCGAACGAGCGGCGAAACGCCTTCCCGTTCGCCGTGCCCTCCGGCGAGAGCCGGGCGATCTGGGTGGAGGTGTTCGTGCCGCCCGAGGCGCCGGCCGGCGAGTACACGGGCGCGGTCAGCGTGACCTGGCAGGGCGGGTCCGCGACCGTGCCGGTGACGCTCACGGTCTGGCCCTTCACCCTCCCCTCGACCGCGTCGCTGAAGAGCGCCTTCGGCTTCACGTACGGCGCGATCCCGGGCGGCCACGGCGTGGGCGCCGCGGACGCGTTCGCGGCCCTCCGCGAGCGCTACGGCCGGCTCGCGCTCGACCACCGCATCACGCTCTCGCACGTCGACGACGGCAGCGCCGCGATCGATCACGCCGCGTCCCTCTACGGGCCGGCGATGGACGGCGCGGCGCCGACCGCGCTGCGCGGCGCGCGCATGACCAGCTACGAGCTCCTGTACGACGCGAAGAGCTGGTCGACGTACTTCGACGGGGAGGGCTGGCTGGACCGGCTCTTCCAGTACACCTGCGACGAGCCCCCGCTCACCTGCGCCTGGTCGGACATCCCGGCGCGCGCCGCCACCGCGCGCGCGGCGAACGTCCGGACCCTGGTGACGACCTCGATCCAGGAGGCGGACGCGCAGGGCGTGACCGGCTCGATCGACGTCATCGTCCCGGTGATCAACTACCTCGACGACAGGGAGGGGACCTACGCGGGCAACCAGCGCGCGAAGTACGACGCCTTCCTGGCGGGCTCGCCCCGCCGCGAGCTCTGGGCCTACCAGAGCTGCATGAGCCACGGGTGTGGCGGGACGGTGAACTTCGGCTCGCCGTCCTGGTCGGATCGCTACTTCACCGGCTGGCCGAGCTACATGATCGACGCGTCCGCGGTCCGGAACCGCGCGATGGAGTGGCTCTCCTTCCGGTACCGGGTCACGGGCGAGCTCTACTGGGAGACGGCGTACGCGTACAGCCACGACGCCTGGACGAACCAGTGGGACTTCAACGGGAACGGGGACGGGACGCTGTTCTACCCGGGCACGCCCGCGAAGATCGGCGGGACGACGCACGTCCCGGTCGCCTCCATCCGCCTCAAGATGATCCGCGAGGGCATGGAGGACTACGAGTACCTGAAGCTCCTCTCCGACGCGGGCGACGAGGCCTTCGCGCGGGAGGTGGCGGACGCGCTCTTCCCGAACCCCTACTCCACCGAGGTGGCGCCGGCGACGCTGATGGCCGCGCGGGAGAAGCTCGCCAGGCGGATCGTCGAGCTCGGCGCGACCGCGCCCGCGCCCGACGGCGAGCCGCTGCCGCTCCCGCCACCGCCCGCGGGCGACGACGGAACGGCCGGGTCCGGAGACGGCCTCGGGGTCGTGCGCGCCGGATGCGCGTCGGGCAGCGGCGCCGGGGCGCTCGCGCTCGCCGGGCTCGCCGCCGCGCTCCGGCTCCGCCGGCGACGCGCGTAGCCGGCGACGCGCGCGTAGCCGCCGACGCACCCCGATCGTCCCAGCGGCCGGGGCGGCGCGACGGTCGCTCGCCGGGCGGACACCGCGACGGGCGAGCCGCAGCGCGTCGTCCTCGCCACGCCGCGTCAAATATCGAGCGATGGAGTGGGGTTGCGGTCCGACACGCGGGTCGTCTCCTTGACACTGCTGGGCCATTCGCGCTGTCTTCCCGGACCACCCTTACGCACCCAGCGAAGGAAGGATTGAATGGCCACGGACTTCACCCCGCCGAAGAACCCGCCGTCGTCGCCCGTCCCGAACCCGAAGAAGAAGATCCGCCGGGAGGACGCGCTCGCGTACCACTCGTCCGGGCGCAAGGGGAAGATCGAGGTCGTCGCGACCAAGCCCATGGCGACCGCGCGCGACCTGGCGCTCGCCTACAGCCCCGGCGTCGCCGAGCCGTGCCTCGAGATCGAGAAGGACCAGGACCTCTCGTACCTCTACACCGCCCGCGGGAACCTCGTGGCCGTCATCTCCAACGGCACCGCCGTGCTCGGCCTCGGGGACATCGGCGCCGCGGCCGGCAAGCCGGTGATGGAGGGCAAGGGCGTCCTCTTCAAGCGCTTCGCCGACATCGACGTGTTCGACATCGAGGTCGACGAGAAGAACGTCGACGCCTTCTGCAAGGTGGTGAAGGCGCTCGAGCCGACCTTCGGCGGCGTGAACCTCGAGGACATCAAGGCGCCGGAGTGCTTCGTCATCGAGGAGCGGCTCAAGCGCGAGATGCAGATCCCGGTGTTCCACGACGACCAGCACGGGACCGCCATCATCTCCGGCGCCGCGCTGCTCAACGCGCTGGAGATCGCGGGCAAGGACATCGCCAAGGTGAAGGTGGTCGTGTCCGGCGCGGGCGCGTCGGCCATCGCCTGCACCAAGTTCTACCTCTCGCTCGGCGTGCGGCGCGAGAACGTGGTGATGGTGGACACGAAGGGCGTCATCTACCGCGGGCGCACCGAGGGCATGAACGAGTGGAAGACGGAGTTCGCCGTCGACACCAAGGCGCGGACGCTCGCCGACGCCATGAAGGGCGCGGACGTCCTCCTCGGCTGCTCGGCGAAGGGCATGGTGGATCAGGACATGGTCCGCTCGATGGCGAAGGACGCCATCGTCTTCGCGCTCGCCAACCCGGATCCCGAGATCAGCTACCCCGAGGCGAAGGAGGCGCGCCTCGACGTCATCATGGCGACCGGGCGCTCCGACTACCCGAACCAGGTGAACAACGTCCTCGGGTTCCCGTACATCTTCCGCGGCGCGCTCGACGTCCGCGCGAAGGCGATCACCGAGGAGATGAAGATGGCGGCCGCCCGCGCCCTCGCCGCGCTGGCCAAGGAGGACGTGCCGGACTCCGTCTCGCGCGCCTACGGCGGTGAGAAGTTCCGCTTCGGCCGCGAGTACATCATCCCGAAGCCGCTCGACCCGCGCGTGCTGCTCTGGGTCGCCCCCGCGGTCGCGAAGGCCGCCATGGACGGCGGCGTCGCGCGGCAGCAGATCGATCTCGGGGAGTACCGCGACCGGCTCCGCAAGATGCAGAGCCGCGCCAACCAGGTGATGGGCTCCATCATCTCCAAGGCGAAGAAGAAGCTCACCCGCATCGTCTTCCCCGAGGGCCACCACCCCAAGATCCAGCAGGCCGCCGAGATCCTGCGCGAGGAGGCGATCTGCGAGCCGGTGCTCCTCGGCCCGGTGGAGGACATCCAGCGCTCCATCCAGGAGCAGCGGCTCGACGACCTCGACGGGGTCACCATCATCGATCCGATGACGAGCGACGCGTTCAGCCGGTACGTCGCCCGCTACTGGGAGCTGCGCCGGCGCCGCGGCGTCACCTTCGAGGAGGCGCAGCGCCGCATGCGCATGCGCAACTACTTCGCCGCGATCATGCTCGAGCAGGGCGCGGTGGACGGCCTCGTGACCGGCCTCACCTCCGGCTACGCCGCGTCGGTCCGGCCGTCGCTCGAGGTGGTGCGCACGCGGCCCGGCCAGCGCGCGGCGGGCGTCTACATCGTGGTCACCAAGAACGACTTCAAGTTCTTCGCGGACTGCACGGTGAACGTGGATCCGAGCTCGGAGGAGCTCGCCGAGATCGCCCTCACCACCTGCGACCTCGCCCGCTACTTCGACGTGGTGCCGCGCGTCGCGATGCTGTCGTACTCGACGTTCGGCTCGGCCGAGGGCCCCAGCCCGCGCAAGATGGCCATCGCGAAGGACCTCGTGCGCCAGCACCACCCGGAGCTCGAGGTGGACGGCGAGATCCAGGTGGACATCGCGACGAACACCGAGGTGCGCGTCCCGGAGTTCCCCTTCTCGACGCTCAAGGACAACGCGAACGTCTTCGTGTTCCCGAACCTCGACGCGGCGAACATCGCCTACCAGATGCTCGCGAACGTCGGCGGCGCCGAGGTCATCGGTCCGGTGCTCATCGGCATGCAGAAGCCGGTGAACGTGCTGCAGATGGGCTGCTCGGTCCAGTCCATCGTGAACCTCGCCGCGATCACCGCGCTCCGCGCGCAGGGCGACAAGTTCCTGTTCTAGTCCGGCCGCATCATCGGTAAGAGCAGGGCCCCGTCGTCCGCGACGGGGCCCTTTCCTTTCACGCCGTGAGGAGCGCCCGCGCCGCTCGTTACTCCAGCGCCGGGCACTCGCCCACGCAGTACGGCCGCATCATCTCGTTGTCCTCGTGCTCGACGATGTGGCAGTGCCACACGTACAGGCCGGGGAGATCGAACTTCGCCTTCACCCGCGTGATCTCGCCGGGGTAGGCGATGACGGTGTCCTTGTAGCCCGCCTCCCACGGCTCGGGAGCGCGCGTGGCCCCGCCGAACGGCTGCCGGTCCACCACCTGGAACTGGACCTCGTGGATGTGGATGGGGTGCGCGTCGGCGGTGAAGTTCGACATCTCCCAGATCTCCGTCGCGCCCAGCCGTGGGATCTCCGTGACCTCGTCGTCCCAGAAGAGCGGGACCGGCTCGGCGCCCTCCATCGTCCCGAGCAGCGCCGCGATCGGCCCTTCGCCGCCCATGGTGGACTCGAGCTCGTTCAGCGAGAGCCGGCGCGTCGCCGTCGCCGGCGGGAGGGGGGGCGCCGCCGGCAGCTTGAGGCGATCGACGGGCAGGCTGCCGTCCCTGCCCTGGAGCTCCACGACCCTGAACTTCATCACCTGGCCGGTCGTCTCGGGATCGGCAGGATCGAAGTCCTCGACCACCCTGCCGCCGCCGAACGGCTCGTCGGGCGCCTCGTTGACGAGGAACAGCTCCGTCCCCGGCTCGAGCCCGGTGAAGTCGACGATGACGTCGGCACGCTCCGCCAGGCCGAGGAGGAGCTGGTCGAGCACCACCGGCGAGGGCAGGAATCCCCCCTCGCCGCCGATCTGGACGAAGTGGAGCGCCGGCTGGGCCGGCCGCTCCTCCAGCGCATCGCCGGCGATCTTCAGGATCAGGAACCGGGAGTTGCAGCCGTTCAGGAAGCGGAAGCGGTACCGGCGCGGCTCGACCTCCAGATACGGCCAGGTGCGCCCGTTCACGACCATCGTGGTGCCGAAGAACTCCGGGTTCCAGATCGGCGATACGTCGCTGTCCGGGATGTACGGCTGGGGGAAGCCGTCGAAGAAGGCGCGCGTGGCCGGGTAGAACAGCGAGCCGTCGCTCTTGAAGGAGCGGTCCTGGATGGCGATCGGGATCTCGTAGAACGTCCCGAAGGGATCCGAGCCGACGGTGGGCGCTGGTCCCGGCAGGCCCGCGGGGAGATCGCCCGGCCCGCGGCGGAGCAGGTAGAAGCCGGCGGGGCCGGCGTAGACGTTCACGCGCGTCATCCCGAGGGTGTGGTCGTGGTACCAGAAGGTCCCCGCCCGCTGGTCGTTCTCGTACTGGAACGTGGCCGTTCCAGGCTCCCACTCCACGCCGTACTTGCTCTCGAAGAGGGCCTTGAACGGAGCGTACCAGCGGCCCTCCTTCGCGAAGTCCTCGAACGCTTCGTCGGAGTATGCCGCCGCGGGCAGGAACCACGCCTCGGCGTAGCCGTCGCTCTCCTGCGCGTTGTGACCGCCGTGCAGGTGCGGGACCATCGGGACCGGGCCGAGGTACGGCTCCACGACGGGCGTCGAGGGGCGCATGTCGCGCCCTTCGACGCCGCCGGGCGGATTGGCCCAGTGGAGCGTCTGGTCGACGGGCAACAGGTGCGGGAGCGGAGCGCCCTCCTCGTCCACGAGGTCGTTGATCCACTTCACGCGCACCGGCCGCGCGAAGCGGGCCTCGATCGTGAAGGCGGGGTAGTTGAGCGTGCCAGGATGATTGACGGAGCCGTAGCTCCACACGGTGGTCTGGGGATATCCGACCGGCAGGATCTGCTGGCTGAGACTTCGAACGGCGATCTCGTAGTAGTCGATGGGGCCCACTCCTGGCACCACGGGCGTGCTCGTCACCGGCATCGCCGGCGGGATGACGAGGGGCCGGTCGTACTTGGGGATGGACTCGGGTACCGACGGGTCCTGCGCGCTCGCGACGGCCGCCGTGCACACGGCGAGGGCGACCGCGGGAGCCGCGAGGGTCGAGTGAACGGCGCGCCTCATGGGATTTCCTCCTCACCCCCGCGCGAGCGCGCTCGCGGGGCACTCCGCACGCCTCGCGCGAGTGGGGCGCAACCTTTGTGCGCGCGGCGCCCGGCGGGAGGAAATCCCCCGACGGCGGCAGGAGCGAGCTGTATTCACCACTCGTAAACAGAGACGCCCGCGGTACGAAAAGGCTTCCGCCGCACGCAGAGCGAATGCACACGCGGGCGCACGCCCGCATCCTCCGTCCGGGCTCCCGATGGGCTCCGTGACGGATCGTGTATTTCCGGCGGCGCGCGTGCCGGCGCGGCCGCGCGGGCGCAGGCGCGGGCGTTGAATGATCTCACGCCCGTACGCTCGCGGAGCGAGCACCTCGAGCGCGAGCCGGTGGCTTCAGCAGCCGCCCTGCCCTCGGCGCTCGTCCTCCTGCTGCGCCCCGTCACGGGGGCGCGGCGGCATCCCTCAGGTGGGCACGCCGGCGCGGGGCAGGATCACCCGCTGCAGGAGGATCCAGCCGGCGGCGAACGCCAGGAACGTCAGGAAGTCCCACTCGCCCATCGCGTCAGAGCTGCGCGAGGACGCGGGAGAGCTTCTCGCGCACCTGCCGGGCGATGGGCTCGAGGTTCGGGTCCTGCGAGGCGATCGTCTGCAGCGGATCGACCGCGGAGACGATCACCTTGCCCGCGTCGTCCTCCCACACCGCCACGTTGCAGGGCAGCATGACGCCGAGGCCGACCTCGTAGGTGAGCGCCTGATGGGCGAGCTTCGGGTTGCACGCGCCGAGGATCTGGTAGCGCCGGAAGTCGACGCCGAGCTTCTCCTTCACCGTCGCGGTCACGTCGATGCGCGTGAGGACGCCGAAGCCCTCCCCCTTGAGCAGCTCGGGGATCTTCGCGAGCACCTCGTCGTACTTGCCGCTCACCTGCTTCCGCATGCCGAGCTCGGCCACGTCCCACCTCCGAAGGTATCGAGTCCGTCCGTGGGAGCCGCGGCGCGCCGGATCGGTGCGCCGCCCGCCCCGATGGAGCGCGTCGTCGCCGGCCGCCCCTCGCGCAAGGCGCGCTCGGGGGGCGCGGCAACGTGCCCTGGCCGTTTCCGCTAGAGGGCCACGCGGAGGGCAAGCCCGAGCTGGAGCACGGGAGCCGGGACGGAGATGGCCTGGTCTGACGGCAGCCCTGGGGCGACGTCGGAGAGCGGGACGTCCAGGCCGAGCCGGAACTCGCCGCCGCGCGCGCCGAACGAGGCCGCGACGAAGGACTCGACGCGCAGGTACGTGAGCGCGAGGACGGCGTGATCGAGGCGGGCGACGAAGCTCCGGTCCGACAGGTTTCCGAGCACGGAGAGCGTGACGGTCGTGTCGTTCCAGCGGCCCGGTGAAGGGAGGAGCAGGAACGCGCCCGCGTAGTGCCGGCCCAGGTAGAACGGCCGGAAGGCGGTCGGATCGCGCTGCCGGAAGGGCGCCGCCAACTCCCCGGTGAGCTCCGGCGCGCCGGCGAGGAGGAACGGGTAGACGTCCTTGGAGTCGTAGCCGGCGTCGTCGAAGGAGTACTCGGCGCCGACCGTGAGCGCGTCCTCGTCGCTGTAGTTCGCGGACCAGCTCCCGCCGAGCACCACCGCCGGCGTGAAGCCCTCCGGATCGTCGCGGGCGTAGCGCGCCACGAGGGGGGCCCCCGGGTCCACCTCCGTCCAGCGCGGCGCGTCGCGGCTCGTGCGGAGGGCCGCCTCCGCGTAGACGTCGAGGTCCCAGATCCCCGCCGAGACGTCCACGCCGAAGCGCGGGCGCCGGCCGTCCTGGGCGAGCGCGTCGGCCCCGAGCTCGACGGTCCCGGCCACGATCTCCGCGCGCCCGCCCACCCCGATCCTGCCGACCCGGTTCGTGGGCTCCACCCGCCCGGCGACGTCCTCGAGCAGCGCCACGCCGTAGGCGTTCCAGCCGCGCCGCTCCCACGGCACGTGGACCTTGACCATCGTCGTGCCGGTCCGCTCGTCGAACACCGCGAGGGGGTCGCGTCGCACGGGGTGCAGGTAGTCGGTGGGGTTCCAGAACTTGCCCACGCCCCACTTGACGTGCTGCTTGCCGGCGGTCACGAAGACGTGCCGTCCGACGTCGAAGTTCACCCACAGCTGATCGAGGAGCACCCGCGGGCCGCGCACGCCCGTGACGAGCCCGCGCGTGCTGGTGGCGTCGGTCAGGAGCGCCTGCTCGGCGGCGGGGAGCGCGCTCTCGTCCGTCTCCGGGGCGGTCGGGTCGTAGCGCATGCGCGCGAGGGTGAAGGCGCGCACGCGATCGTTCGGGCGTGCGTCCAGCCACAGGTCGAGCAGGTTCGGCGTGGAGAGCGACCAGTCCGCGGGAGCGACCTCCTCCTGCCACAGCGCCTGCGCGCGCAAGTAGAGCTGTCCGCCCAGGCGCAGCGGATCGGCGACGTCGCGCGGCAGGATCCCCTCCGCCGGCGGCGGCGCCGCGTTCGGGGAGCCGGTCCCGCCGAACAGCTCCGCCTCCTCCGGCCGCGGCGACCCGGGGCGCTCCTCGGGCTGCCGGGGCTGCGGCTCCTGCTCCTCCTCGCCGGTCGCCTGCGGCGACTCTGCGGGGGGCTTCCCGAAGAGCTCCTCCTCGGTGGGACGCTCCTGCCCGAGCGAGGCCGTGGCGACGGCGAGCGCGGCGAGCGCGACGGCGATCCTCATCTCCCCTCCGTTCGATCGCGTTCCCAGGACCGTTCGTCCCGAGCGTAGCTCCGCCGCGGCGGAGCGAAGTCGAGGGACGACCCGGCCTACCGGCTCTTCGACTCCAGCCACGCCTTGGTGAACAGGTTCGCGGCGAGCGGCCGCAGGTCGATCTCCTTGATGAGGATGAGCGTCGAGTTGCCCTTCTCGATCTCGTCGAAGATCCGCATCTCCTCCGGGTACCACACGTCGGCGCGCTTGGAGGGCGAGAAGAGCTTCTTCCAGCGCGGGTAGTACGCCGTGCGCATGAGGCGGCCGGACAGGGCCAGCTCCTGGCGCTTCAGCACGTTCAGCGTCGCCCGGTCCACCCAGAGCCGCACCTTGGGGAAGGCCACGTCCACGCCGGGCTTCACGACGAGGAGGATGCGGTGGACGTCGTACGCGCCGAGCTTCTCGTCCGCCTCGAAGGTCGCGTCGTACTCCTCGACGAGGCGCGACTCGTCGAGATCGCCGCGCCGCGTGTCGGTGCCGCCGATCCGCTCGCGCTCGGTGCGCCGCTCCCAGCGCCCCACCGCCGGGTCGTAGAGCCACAGGTTCTTGTCGATGCGCAGGTAGCCCTTGCCCGCCTCGGCCCGCGGCTTCGTGAAGAGGAACATCTGCTTGTCGTCCTCGTCGCGCCGGTAGACGACGAGCTCGTAGACGACGTCGGTCTTCCCCTTCTCCTTCGCCTCCATGTAGCAGAGCGCCTTCCAATCTCCGGAGTTGCGCTGCCGCTCGTCGATGGTGGCGACGACCTTCGCGAGCTCGGGGGCGGTGAGCGCGAGGGCGGGTGCGGCGGAGGCGAGGAGGGCCAGGGCTGCGGTGACGAGCGGGACTCGGTGCATGTTGGGCTTCACCCGACGTGGTGCATGGCGGTGACCGGCTTCAGGCGCGCGGCGCGGCGCGCCGGGAAGATCGACGCGACGACCGTGATGGCGGAGAGGAGCAGCGCGTCGCCCACGATGGCGCGCGGATCGAGCAGGAAGGCCAGCCGCTCCTGGGCGAGGAACACCTGGACCGCCTCCGGCAGGGCGATGCCGGCCGCGTTCACCGCCACGGCCACGGCGAGCGCGACGGCCACGCCCGCCGCCGTCCCGAGGGCGCCGAGGAGCGCGGACTCGAGCAGGAACAGCCACATCACCTTGCGCCGCTGCATGCCGATGGCCCGCAGGGCGCCGATCTCGCGCGTCCGCTCGCGGATGGCGATGGCGAGGGTGTTGAGGAGCCCGATCACCACCACCACCATGAGGATCACGACGAGGAGGCCGGTGACCACGCGCAGCGCCAGGATGAACTGCTTGAACTGGCCCATCTCGTCGTCGGCGGTGGTGACGTCGAGCTTCTGGCCGGTCCAGTCCTCGCTCGGCACCGTCTGCATGAGCTTCATCCAGTAGGGCTGGGCGTCCGGCTCCATCACGCGGAAGCCCGCGTCCGCGAGCGCCGTCCGCAGGCGCGCCGCGACGCGCGGGGCGTCACCCGGGTCGCGCAGGTACAGGTGGAGCGCGCCGGTGGTCGCGGCGTTGAGGCCGTACAGCTCGCGCAGCGTGTCCACCTGGATGAACGCGGAGAAGGCGGACAGGAGCCCCACGTTCCGCGCGATGGCCGCGACGCGCACGTCGGCGGTGTTGTTCACGCCCCGGGCCGTCGGCGCCGAGAGGGTCACGACGTCGTTCACGCGCACCTTGAGGCGCTCGGCCTGGCCCTCGAAGAGCAACACCGTCCCGGGCTGCGCGAGCGCCTCGAGGTCCCCGTCCACCACGCGGAGCACGCTCCGGAAGGTCGGCTCGTTCGCGACGTCCACGCCGGCGAGGACGAGGTCCATCGACACGCTCTCCGAGACCGCCTTCGCCCACCCGCGGCCGCGCATGGTGACGTACTCCACCTCCGGGACCGTGGCGCGCACCGTCTCGAGCACGCGCGGGTACTGCGACACGAGCGGGGCGGCGCTCCCGCTCGTCACCTTGAAGAACCCGCCCACGTTCACGTCGCCCGTCATGAGCGTCAGGGCGGACTGCATCATCGACGACTCCATGCCGGCGGTGAGGGCGCCGAGGAGGACGAGGAGGGCGGTGACGGCGGCGAGCGCGCCGCCCAGGAAGAGGTTGCGCCGGGTGTGGCGCGCGAGGTTGCGTCCCGCGATCTGGAGGTCCACGCCGAGCACGTCAGTCCTCCGTCGCCATCGCCTCGACCGGCGTCACGCGCATCGCGATGACCGCCGGGTAGAG
Organism: Anaeromyxobacter sp. Fw109-5; assembly: GCF_000017505.1. NCBI lineage: Bacteria > Pseudomonadati > Myxococcota > Myxococcia > Myxococcales > Anaeromyxobacteraceae > Anaeromyxobacter > Anaeromyxobacter sp. Fw109-5. The sequence goes on along the minus strand of NC_009675.1, from coordinate 559,365 downwards.
CGCGGAGAGGATCGCCACGAGGAGCACCACCACCAGCGAGCCGCCCACCGCCAGCGCGCCCAGGCGCGGGAAGAGCGCGGGGCCCGAGAACACGAAGTAGAGGAGGTCCGTGACCGCCGGGATCCCCCCCGCCGCCCGGATGCCCCACACCACCACCCCCCCGAGGAGCGCGCCCGCGATCCCGAACACCACCCCGACCGTCGCGATCTCGACGAGGAGCATCGTCACCACGAAGCGGCGCTGCGTGCCGATGGCGCGCATGGTCCCGATCTCCTTCACGCGCTGGAGGGTCGCCATGACCATGGCGTTGTTGATGATGACGAGCGCGATGGCGAAGAAGATGACGACCGCCGTGAAGAGGACGACGCGCAGCAGCGTCACGAACTGCCCGACGAGCCCCGCCGCCTCCTGCCAGTCCACCACCTTCAGCCCGAGCCCGGCGTCGCGGATGGCGGCCTCGACGTCGCGCCGGGTGCGGTCGAGCTGGCGTGGGTCCTCGAGGATGAGCGCCGCGTTGAGCGCCACGCCGCGCTCGAGCTCCTCGCGCGAGTAGACGCGCGCCGCCAGGTCCGCGGCGCTCGCCCGGTCCTCCTCGCGCCCCGCCACGAGGGCCCCCTCGTCGATCTCGGCGGCCCGCGCCTCTCCCACGAGCCCTCCTCCGCCTCCGAACAGCTCCGCCTCCGCCCGCTCGCGATCGAGCTCGCGCACGCCCATCGACTCCTGCAGGCGCCGGATCTCCGCCGCCTTCTCCGCGGTGAGGTAGCCGTAGAGATCGCGGAAGCTCATGAGGTCGAGGACGCTCATCATCCCGGCGATGCCGGAGCGCTCGATCCCCTTGAACTGCAGGAACCCGTAGACCTTCACGTTGACCGAGCTGAAGTAGCCGCTCTTCGACGGCGCCTTGATGGTGATGACGTCCCCCACGTCGACCCGGTAGAGGCGGACCTTGGGGGCGACGAGGTCGTAGAAGATCCGGTGGTTCCGGTCGAAGCTCTCGTCCGTGGTGGCGAAGAGCCGCGCGAGCAGGGGCTCCAGCGCCTCGCCCGCGGGCGCGCCCAGCGCGGGGCGGAGCTCCGCCGCGAGCTCGTCCGCGCGCACCGGGTCGAGCTGCAGCAGGATCTCGCGGATGCCGCTCCCGTTCTCGCGGACCCAGCGCTGCAGCTCCTCGTCCTCGGCGATCCGCTTTCCGCGGCGGTCGCGCGCGTCCTTGATCTGGTCGAGGCGCCGCGCGTTCTTGAGCTTCAGCCACTCCTCCGCGAACTGCCCCCCCACGAGCACGCCGCGGCGACCGCTGGGGATCCGCTCGCCCTTCACCACCTCGGCGAGCGGGAAGGCCTCGAAGAACGCGTCCACGTCCGTCCCGACGTAGCGCAGGAACGTGAAGGCGGTGTCCATCGCGAGCGGCGCGACCCGGTTCTCGAGGAACTCGAGGCTGCCGTAGCGGTCCCGGTCGAAGCCGTCCCAGAACCCGTCGGTGGCGGCGCGCTGGAGCGCCTCCCACTCCTGCCGGCGTTCCGCACCCTCGCGCCCGCCGGGATCCACGATCTCGCGGGCCTGGGAGATCTCCTCGCGCAGGAGCTGGACCATGCGCCGCACGTGCGACTGGTGCGCCGCGTAGGCCCGGCGGAGCTCGGCGTCGTCCGCGCCCGCCTCGAGCCGGCGCACGTCCTCCCGCAGCCGCTCGAGGGCGACGTCGAACGTGTTGCCGGTCGCGACCATCGCCTGGTCGATCCCCATCGGCACGACCTGCCGCACGTTCGGGACCTTCGAGAGGACCTCCTTCACCCGCGCGAAGTCCTCGATGGGCTCGAGGAGGGACTCGCCGCGCAGCCCGCCGTAGAGCTCCAGCGCCCCCTCCGAGCGCGCGTCGTAGACCTGCAGGTGCCCGCCGAGGCTGCCCTGGATCGAGGTGCGCATCCCGCGGTCGATCGAGTCGAGCACCGACGAGCCGACCACCACGATGAGCGAGCCGACGAGGACGATGGCGCCCAGGATGGCGGTGCGCACCGGGCTCGCGGCGAGGTTGCGGAAGGCGATGCGGAGGAGCACCCGCACCGCGTCGCGGCGCTCGGCCATCAGCGGCCCCCCGCCGAGGCCGCGCCGTCCAGGTCCTCGCGGCTCGCGAGGCGCCCGTCCTCGATGCGGACGAGCGCGCTGGCGTGGGCCATCACCTTGGGATCGTGGGTGGAGAAGATGAAGGTGGTGCCGTCGCGGCGGTTCATCTCCCGCATGAGGTCGATGATGTTGCCGCCGGTCTCGGAGTCGAGGTTGGCGGTGGGCTCGTCCGCGAGGACGAGCGCGGGGCGCGTCACGAGCGCGCGCGCGATGGCCACGCGCTGCCGCTGCCCGCCCGAGAGCTCGCTCGGGCGATGGCGCGCGTGCTCCTGGATGCCGACGGCGTCGAGGAGCGCGAGCACCCGCTCCGCGCGCTCCTTCCGCGTCTGCCCGCCCTGGAGGAGCAGCGGGAACTCGACGTTCTGGAACACCGTCAGGACCGAGACGAGGTTGAAGCTCTGGAAGATGAAGCCGATGGTGCGGAGGCGCAGCTCGGTGAGGGCGCGCTCGGAGAGCCGGGCGGTGTCCTGACCGGCCACCAGGACGCGGCCCGCCGTGGGCGTGTCCACGCAGCCGACGAGGTTGAGGAGCGTGGTCTTGCCGCTGCCCGACGGGCCGGCGATGGAGAGGAACTCGCCCTCGTCCACCGAGAGCGAGACGTCGCGCAGCGCCGGCACGACGGTCTTCCCGAGCATGTAGTCCTTGGAGACGTGCTCGACCGAGACGATCGACATGAAGCGTTCCAATCTGCCGCGGCTGCGGTCCGCGGCGGGGGAGCATTCTGACACGGACCATGTTGCGGGAGTGTGAATCCGTGAATCCTGCGAGCGCCCCCGCGGTCGCCCTCATCAGTCGTCCTGCCGCGCGAGGCCCACGGCGAACCCGCCGGGCTCCTCCTCGCGCGCGTGCACGATCCACGGCCGGCAGCAGACGGGGCAGTCCTCGACGTAGGTCTGCTCCGCACCACCGCCGGGATCGACGAAGACGACGACCCACTCGCCGCAGTAGGGGCACTGGATCTCGATGTCCACGGCGCCCGCCGTTATAGTCGACGGGTGGGCAAGAAGCCCTTCAACAATCCGTTCGACAAGCTGAAGGAGCGCGCGAAGGCGATCCCCGCACAGCCGCGCTCTTCGCCGCCGCCCCCTCCCCCGCCTCCCACTCCTGCCCACGAGGTGACGGAGGAGGAGCTGTGGGAGAGCGCGACGTCGGGCGTGCGCCCGCTCGACCGCGGCCCCGGCGTGGCCGCGCCGCCGCCGCCTCCACCGGCCGCGGGCCCGTTCTGGCACCCAGACCTGGAGGCGATCGACGAGCTGCGCGCGCTCGTCGCAGGGGACGCGCCGTTCGACCTCTCCGACACCGACGAGTTCATCGAGGGCCGCGCGGCCGGCCTCGACGCGAACCTCGCGCGCAAGCTGCGACGCGGCGAGTTCGCGGTGCAGGGGCACGTCGACCTCCACGGCATGACGCGCGACGAGGCGAAGGGCGCGGTGGAGGACTTCCTGCGCCGCTCGCGCCAGGCCGGGAAGCGCTGCGTGCTCGTCGTGCACGGCCGCGGCCTGCACTCGAAGGATCAGCTCCCGGTCCTCAAGGACGCCCTGAAGACCTGGCTCGCCACCGGCCGCTTCGCGCGCCACGTCCTCGCGTTCGCCTCCGCGCGACCGGTGGACGGCGGCGCAGGGGCGATCTACGTGCTCCTGCGGCGTCCCGGGCGATGACCCGGGACTCGGCGAGGCGCGCCCGGCGCCGTCGCATTCGCCGCGAGTCCATTGTCATCCTGCAACGGCCGGCATATTCCTCGAATGCGCACGCCCCTTCGGCTGCGCGAGGAGAGACATGGCTGCAATCCCGGCGAAGCACTCCATCGGCGACGCGATCGACGCCGCGGTAGAGGCGGCCGTCGCGCGCGCCCTCCCCTCGCTGCGGCGGGCGATCGACGCCGCCGTCGCGGCGGGCGTCCGCGCGGGCAAGCCCTCCGCGCGCGTCGCTGCCCGCACCCCCGTCCCCGCCGCGCCCGCGCGGACCGCGCGCCGGAACGTGGCGGTGCCGCGGGCCGGCGAGATCACCCGCTGGGTCGCGGACCAGCGCGCGCGCCGCGTCCCGACCTTCGTCATCGAGGCGACCGGCCTCGACACGAAGAAGCAGATCGTCGCCCGCTTCGGCGCGAACTCCGCGTTCGCGAAGGGCAAGCCGCTCCCGCACGCGAAGCCCGCGCAGGCGCCCGCCGCGCCCGCGAAGACCGAGCGCGTGGTGAAGGCGAGGCCGCCCATCGTGCGGAAGGCCGCGGCGGCGAAGTAGCGGTCCAGGGCAGGACCTCTCTCCCCTGCGGAGCTCGGCCGCGGCGCTTCCCCCCGAGGGCGCGCCTCCGCTCGCCGTGCGGTCGCCGCTCGCCGCGCTTATCACGCGCAGGCGGCGACCGACGCGGGAGGCGCGCCATGCCACTCCTTCAGGGCGGTGCGAACGGCGCGACCCTTTCCAGGCTCACGGTGCGAGAGGTCACCGCCCGCGGCGTGGTGGTGCCGCTCGGGCGGCCGGTCTCGACCGTGTCGGGTCGTTCGGCGAGTGGCCGTTGCTGCTCGTGGAGCTCCTCACGGAGGAAGGCGTCACCGGCCGCGGATACCTCGCGCCCTACCTGCCGCGATCGCTGAAGTACCTCGCGCCGATGGTCCGCGACCTCGGCGCGAGGCTCGCGGGCGGCCCGGGTGGCGCCGGTGCAGAACGGCGACGCCGCGCGACGCTCGTTCACGCGCTCGCGGCGCAGGCGTGCGACCTCGTCATGCCCGACCTCATGCGGATCGGTGGCGTGACGGGCTGGCTGCGCGCGGCCGCGCTCGCGGCCGCGTGGGGGATCGACCTGTCCTCGCACCTGTACCCGGAGATCTCGAGCCACCTCATGCGCGTCACGCCGACGGCGCACTGGATCGAGTGGCAGGACTGGGCGCACCCGGTGCTCGGGCAGCCGTTCCTCGTGAAGGACGGGTTCATCCACCCGCGCGAAGTGCCCGGGAACGGCCTCGCTTGGGACGGGGACGCCGTCCGGCGGTACGCGGTGGAGTGCTGAGTGCGGCGGGGACGACCGGCGCGATCACAGCGACCTCAGGAACTCCACGAGCGCCGCCTTCTCGCCCGCGTCGAGGCCGAGGTCGAGGTGCTCGTCGTAGTGGTTCACCACGTCCTCGAGCTTCGCGAAGCGGCCGTCGTGGTAGAAGCCGCCCTTCTGGTGCGCCCAGAGGCCCTTCAGCGGCGCGGTGCGGTAGCGCCCGTCCGGCGAGCGGTCGGCCTGGAACGAGTCGATCCCGATCTCCTCGGGGGTGTGCAGGTTCCAGCCGGGCTCCGTGTACAGCGGCGGGACGTGGCAGGTCGCGCACCTCGCCTTGCCCTCGAACAGCGCCTTCCCCTGCGCCGCGAGCTCGCGGTCGAAGCTGCCGTCGGGCGGCGCCGGCGCCGGGAGCGCGAGCTGGTAGAGGTGCAGCGCGGGGAGCTTCGCGGTGACGAGGTCCGGCGTGTTCCGCACGTTCCCGAAGCCCTCGCGGGCGGCGATGGGGAACTTCGCCGCGTCGTCCAGGCGCGGGTCGAAGAACGTGCCCTGCCCGTGCATCTCGAGGTTCGCGACGAGCCCGTTCCAGTGCGTGACCGATCCCCAGCCGGTCCAGGTGTGCAGGTTCACGCCGGCGAGGCCGTAGGCCGGCGGGAGGAGCGTCGCGGCCGGCTTGCCGTCGGGGCGGAACGCCTTGCCGTCGAGCACGAGCTCGGCGTCGAACTTCCCCGGCCCCCAGCTCCGCAGCACCGAGCGCACCGTCGCGTCGTCGACGCCGAGGAGCGTGGTGAAGGGCGACAGGTCCGGCGCCAGCGCCACGATGGTCCCCACGTCGAGGTCGCGATTCGCCCACCCGTCGAGGCGGCGGCCGACCCCCGGCGCGAGCGAGTCGTCGACGGTCGAGTGGCACAGGGCGCAGGTGATGCCGGCCGAGGTCAGCCGGTCGCCCTCGAAGACGCCCTTCACGCCGACGACGGCGCCGAGCTTCAGGAGCGCCAGCGTCGTGGCCGGGTCGTCGAGGTCGACCTCGCCCCGGCGGAGCTGCTGGCGAAGGTTCGCCGGCAGACCGTCGGCGTCGACCTTGAGACCCACCGCCAGCGCGGCGCGCGGGCTCACGCCTTCGCCGACGCCGCCGTTCGCGGAGCCGGCGATCGCCTCGTGGAGCCGGAGCTGGCCGCCCCAGAACGCCTCGTCGCCGAAGGTGTCGAACCGGAAGGTCTCCCGCCCTTCGAGGAACGCCTTCGCGGCGGCCCGCGCGACCGGCTCGCTGGCGAGGCGCTCGAGCGTGTCGTCGCCCTTCGCGGCCGCGACGGGCTGCCCGGTCCCCGCGATCACCGCCGCCGACGCGAGCGCGCCGAGCGACGTCAGCGAGATCCCCATGATCCTGGTGAGCTTCGATCGATCCCTGCCCCTGGAAAGCGCCATGACGTCCTCCGGATGCTGACTCACGATTGGACGCGCCAGCGCGCCGGGGGTTGCAGCGGGGGCCGGACGATCTCGCCCGCGCGCTATCCGCTCGTCCGCGGTCGGGCGCCGATCGAGGAGAGCACCGAGTGGACGACCCGGTCACAGCGGGGAGCGAGGAACGCGAACGCCTGCGGCGCGGACTGGCCGACCTCCCCGGCGAGGATCTCGCGCAGCGCGAGGCGCGCCCGGTGGAGCCGCACCTTCACGTTCTCCTCCGAGAGCTCGAGCGCCTCCGCGGTCTCGGCGGTGGAGAGCTGCTCGACCTCCCGCAGCACGAACACGATGCGGTGCTCGTCGCGCAGCTGGGCGACCGCTCGCTCCAGCAGCGCGGCGGCTTCGCTCCTCGCCGCTCCGTCCTCGGGCCCCTCGTCGCGCGCGCCGCGGGTCATCTCGTCCACCTCCACCGAGAGCTCCACGCCGGCGACGCGCTGCCTCCGCACGAAGCCGAGCGCGACGTTGAGCGCGATCCGCGTCAGCCACGTACCGAACGAGGACGCCCCCTCGAACGCGGCGAGGGCCCGGTAGGCGTGCAGGTAGGTCTGCTGCATCGCGTCCTCCACGTCCGCCGAGTCCCGGCGCAGCACCGCGCGGATGGTGCGGTACACGCGCTGGTTGTGGCGGCGCATCAGGAGCTCGAACGACGCGGTGTCCCCCGCGAGTACGCGGTGGACCACGGCCTCGTCCGGGGCGCCGCCCGCCTGGAAGCCCCTCGCCGAACCAGCGTCCTGTGCCATCGGATCCTCGTTCCCTTCCCATTCGATGCGCGAGCCGACGGGTGGTTACACGGGTCCAGTCGGGCCCGCCCCGGGGCCGTGCGCCGGTGCCCGCTCGCGTTATGGCTGCGGGGTCGTACCAGCGAGGAGGAGCTGCCATGCAAGCGTCCGTTCCAGCGCAGATGAGAGCAGCGGCATTCGATCGGTACGGCGGCCCGGAGGTCCTCCACACCGAGACGCTCCCGGTGCCGCAGCCGGGGCCGACCCAGGTCCTCATCCGGCTGGACTCGGCCGGCATCGGCGCCTGGGATCCCTACCTCCGGTCCGGGGAGGTCGAGCTCGGTCCGAGCGGGTTTCCGCGCGTCATCGGCAACGACGGAGCGGGCGAGGTGGTCGCGGTGGGCGATCGCGTGCGCGGGTTCCGCATCGGCGATCGCGTCTACGCGTACTCCTTCGACGCCGGGTTCTACGCGGAGTACGTCGCGGTGAACGAGGACGAGGTCGCGCAGATCCCACGCGGTCTGAGCGCCGAGGAGGCGGGCGTGCTCGGCGCGGACGGCGTGACGGCGGTGCGCGGCCTGGACGATCAGCTGCACCTCGGGCCGGGACAGACGCTCCTGGTGTACGGCGCGAGCGGCGGGATCGGGCACCTGGCGGTGCAGCTCGCGAAGCGAATGGGCGCGAGGGTCCTCGCGGTCGCCTCCGGGCGGGACGGCGTCGAGCTGGTCCGGAGGCTCGGGGCGGACGCGGCCGTGGACGGCAAGCGGGACGACGTCGCGCGGGCGGCGCGTGACTTCGCGCCTGCCGGTCTGGACGCCGCGCTCGTGCTCGTCCACGGCGAGAGCCTCGACCCCGCGCTCTCCGCGATGCGCAAGGGCGGCCGCGTCGCGCACCCCAACGGCGTCGAGCCGGCGCCGACCGCGCCTCCCGGGGTGACCCTGCTCTCTTACGACGGCCAGCCGGGCCGCGACGCGTTCGAGCAGCTCAACCGGCTCATCGGCGCCGGCCCGTTCCACGTCGAGATCGGGCGGGTGTACGCGCTCGACGACGCGGCGCGGGCGCACCGCGAGATCGGACGGCACCACCTCGGCAAGCTCGCCCTGCGGATTCATTAGCCCCGGCCCGGCTCGGCCGGGTCTCAGGGCAATCGGCTGGAGGAGGTCAGCGGCGCTCGGGTTCGCGCTTCTTCTCCTCCTCCTCCTCCTCGAAGACGCCCTTCTGCGTCTCGTGCTCTCGCTCGATCGGCGGAGCGACGGTGCGCTCCCGCGTCTCGCGGTCATCGCTCCGAGTCTCGGGCTCGGGTCTGGCGTTTCCACGGTCCTGACGTTTCATGTCGCTCCCTCCTCGACCAGAACCATAGCGTCCGGCTCCCTCCTACGCCCGGCCTCACCTCCGCTGGCGGCCAGCGCGGGCGCGCGCCCGCCCGCCCCCACCCTCGACCGCCTCCCGCGCTCCAGAGCAGCGCCCAAGCGCGCGGGCGCCGTGCAGGGGCGAGTCGCGAACCCCGGTCACCCTGCCGGCGACCGGGGCTCCCTTCCTTCACTTCTTCCCGGTCGAGGTGACCTCGAGGCGCTTCGCCTGGAACTCGCCGCCGCTCCGGTCGAGCGACGCGCGGACCTCGGCGCCCTTCGCGATGTCCTCGAACGACGCCTTCTCCCCATCGATCGTGATCTTCGCGTCGGGGGCCACCTTGAACTGCATCGTGGCGGTGCCCGCGTCGATCGCGATCTCGCGCTCGCTCGGGTTCACGAGCGCCACGCGCCCGGACACCTGATTCTGTGAGGCGCCGGTCCTCCCCGGCTCGTTCGCCCTCCTCCCCGTGATCCCCGGCGTGGCCGCCGGCTCGTTGCCGAAGCGCCTGTTCTCCCCCTGCCCCTGCGTGACGGGCCGCGGGCTGCTGCCACCGGGCCCTTCGGTGCTCGTCACGCTCGGCGCCTGCTGCTGGGCGGCCGCCTGACTGGCCGAATCGCGGCTCGCCCCGCTCTCCGCGGGATCGGCCGCCGAGCCGCCGCTCTGAGCTCGCGCCGTCGTGGCAGCCACGAGCGCGGCCATCACCGCAAGCCTTCTGGTGTTCATCGGCTCTCTCCTCTCCGGCGGTCACGATGTGCGCTCGCCGCGGCGCGTGCCACCCGCCTTCGCTTTGCGTCTTTCGCCCGGGCCGTGCTCGAGGTCCCGCTGCATCGCACCCGAAGGCGAGAGCCCCCGCGGTGCGGCGCGACCGTCGCGGCGACGGCGGGCGCCGCCGATGTGCCGGCGCGGAGACACCTCGCGTGCCCCTGCACCGACGGTCACATCGCCGGCGCCATGCCGCGCCCGAGCGCGCCGGCCCCGTATTCGTCCCCGCGCGGCCCTGGCGTGAGTCGCCGATGTACGCGCTTCACCGCGCTCGGCGCGGGCTGTGGGAGTGACGCGCGCCGCTCGATCGGTACACTGACCGCCACCCGTGCATCGAGTGACGAGGCATACCGGCTCGCGCCGGCTCCGCACGCGATCCGGGTGTCGCTGGCTCGCCGTGCTCGTCGGGGCCATGTGGGCGACGGCAGCTCCCGCGCAGGAGGCCGAGGGCGACGCTCCCGTCGCGGAGAGTCAGCTCGAAGACCTGCTGGAGAGCGCCTCGCGCTCGCAGGGGGTCACCCGCCGTTACACGGAGGGCGACTTCGCGCCCTACTTCGCCTCGGGCGAGCTCGCCGAGGCCAAGGCGCTCTTCGACCGTGGCAGCCATGCGCGCGCACGCGCGCGGCTGCGTGGAGAGCAGCCGCCGGTGCGGTACCTGCGCGCCGTGTCCGCGCTGCGCGACGCCCCCGCCTCGGCGGTCGTCGAGCTCCGGGCCCTCGCCGACGACTACCCGCGGATGCGGGACCACTGCCTCTTCCACGCGGCACGCGCCCTGGAGCGGCTGCGGAAGCGCCGCGCCGCCGCCGACGTCTACGCGCAGGTGAGCCCCGGCTCCACGCTCTACGCCGAGGCCCGGCTCGGGCGCTCCCGGGTGCTCGAGCGCGGGCTGGATCTCGACGGGGCGCTCGACGCGCTCGTCCCGCTGCGCGAGCTGCCGGCCATCCCTCGCCACGATGCGGTGAGACGGAAGGCGCTGCTCGCCGCCGCGCGGCTGTGCCAGAAGAAGGGCGACTACCCGTGCGAGCACCGGGCCATGCTCGAGCTGTGGGCCACGAGCCCGCTCTCGCGCGAGGCGAAGGTCGTCTGGGAACGCCTGAAGGAGCTCCCGATCCCGAACCGATGGCGGCTGCGGCGAGCCGAGTCGTTCCTCGCGTTCCACGACAACCTCGAGGCGTTGCGGCTGGCGCGGCAGGTGAAGACCCCGCTGCCCGACGAGCACGCCTGCACCGCGTCGTTCGTGATCGGCAACGCGCTCCGGAAGGAGCGGCAGCACCGCAAGGCAGCCGCGGAGCTCGGACCGATGGTCGAGGCGTGCAAGAGCTCCGAGCTTCGGCCTCAGGCGATGTACGTGCTCGGGTATTCGCAGTCGGTGATCGGGCAGGACGCGGTGCGCACCTACGAGGCGCTGGCGCACGAGTACCCCGGCCACGCCTTCGCCGACGACGCGCTGTTCTTCGCCGCCGAGCTCGACCTGCGCGGCGGACGACGGGCCGTCGCGCTGGAGCGACTCGAGCAGGTGGCCGCCCGCTACGCCACGGGCAACTTCGCTCCCGAGGCGCTCTTCCGGCTCGCGTGGGAGCACCGGACGGCCGGCGCGCACGAGGAGGCGCTCGCCGCGCTCGACCGGCTGGACCGCCTCCCCGGCCTCGGGCGCGAGCAGCGCCTCCGGTCGCGCTACTGGCGGGCGCGCACGCTCGCGGACAAGGGCGACGCCGCGGCCGCGCCCGCGTTCGCCGCGCTGGCCGCCGATCACCCCGCGGAGTGGTACGGCCTGCTCGCCCGCGCGCGGCTCCCCGACCTCGCGCCGCTCGTGGCGTCCCACCGCACGGCGTCGTCCTACGCGGCGGCGACGGTGTGGCCGCTGGAGGCGGGGCCGCTGGGGGACGACCCGCGGTTCCTCGCGGGGGTGGAGCTCCTGCGGATGCAGCTGCCCGACGGCGCGGCCGAGCTGCTCGCCATCGATCGGCGCAGCCTGCCCGAGGACGCGGCGCGCCTGCTCGTGGAAGCCCTGCAGCGAAGCGGGAGCTCCGCGGCCGCCGCCTACGTCGCGCGCACCACGCTCGGGCGCACGCTGACGGGCGGGATCGACGATCGCACCGCCGACGTCTGGCGCGCGACGTACCCGCTGCCCTTCCGGAGCCTGGTCGAGCGATGGGCGAAGGCCTCGAGCGTCGATCCGGATCTCCTGCAGGCGCTGATGCGGGAGGAGAGCCGCTTCAACCCGTGGGCGCGCTCGGCGACCGGTGCCCGCGGCCTCACGCAGCTGATGCCGCGCACCGCGCAGGACGTGGCGCGCGGGCTGAAGCTCGGCCGCGTGAACCCGGGCATGCTGCACCGGCCTGCGCTCAACATCCGCCTGGGCGCGGCCTACCTCGCGGAGCTGCTCTCGGAGTACGAGGGCTCGATGGTCCGGGCGGTGGCGGCCTACAACGCGGGCCCGGTCGCGGTGTGGCGATGGGTGCGGGCGAGGCCGGACGAGGACGTCGACGTGTGGGTCGAGAAGATCCCCATCACGGAGACGCGGGACTACGTGAAGCGCGTCCTCGGGAGCTACGGGGCGTATCGTCACGTCTACGGCAGGGGAGCCGGTCCGCTCGAGGACCGCTCGCCTCGCGCCCGCGGCGATCGCGGGGAGCCGAAGCCCGCGAGGCGCCTGTAGGCGACCACCGCGGCCGGGCGGGCGGCGCGCCCGGCGAGCGTGGTACGCCAAGGTCACGACGAAGTGGAGCCCACGCAGCCGTGCCCGACCGTGAGATCGACGGGGCGGGCGTAGCCCGCACGTGATCATCCGGGCGCCCGGCGCCGCCCGCGCCCCAGCTCCCGCTCGAGGATCTCCACCGCGAGGCGCGCGCCGTCCTCCGCGCGGATCGTGTGGCCGAGGTCCCGCGCGCGCGCCGTCATCGCCCCGCGCTCGAGGGCGCACGCGATCGCCCTGGCCAGTCGTTCCGCCGTGAGGCGTGCACGCGGGATCGGCGCCGGTCCGACGCCCAGGCGCCGCACCCGGTCGCCCCAGAACGGCTGATCGGTGATGAACGGCACGACGACCTGCGGGACCCCGGCGCGGAGGGCAGCCGCGGTGGTCCCGGCGCCGCCGTGGTGCACGACTGCGGCGACGCGCGGGAACAGCCAGGAGTGAGGGATGGAGTCGAGCGGCAGGATGCTCGACGGGAGGTCCGCGGCGTGGTCGTCGAGGCCGGCCCAGCCGGACAGGAGGATCCCGCGTCGACCGACACGATCGAGCGCCTCCGCGACGATCCGGACGTCGCCCCTCGGATCTTCGCTCACCATGCTGCCGAAGCCGACGCAGACGGGCGGCGAGCCCGACGCGAGGAACCGAGCGATCCTCGCCGGCGGGTTCCACCCGGACGGCTCGTCGAGGAACCAGTAGCCGGTCAGGTGCAGGTACGGGGCCCAGTCCCGCGGCCGCGGCACGACGTTCGGGCTCACGCCGACGAGCACCGGCGGCTCGGCTCGATGCATGAGCTCGAAGGCGGAGCGCGGGTAAGGGGGGAGCCCCAGGACGTCGCGCCGCAGCCGGATCGCGCTCTCCCGGTTGAGGCGCCACAGGAGGCGCTCCGCCGCCCAGTGGCTCAGGCGGTTGTAGCCGGGGATGAAGCTCGCGCGCGGGGGGAACAGGACGCTCGGGAACTCGCGGGTGGAGAAGGCCGGCGCGAGCAGCGCCGGCACGAAGGGGACCCGGAGCTTCTCGGCGAGGGAGTGGCCCGCGACGGCCGCCATCGGCGCGAACGCCACCGCGTCCACGCCCTCGCAGGCCGGCAGCGCGTCGGCCGTGAACCGCGTCATGTGTCGCGCGAAGAGCGCCGCGACGAGCGAGAGCTGGGAGAAGCTGTTCCTCTTGCCCGCGAGCTCCGCGAGCTCGCCATTGCGCACCCGCTCCCGGACGCTCTCCGGTGTCGGCCAGTCGTCGCCGCCCGCTGCGTGAAACGTGACGCCGTACTCCGCCGCGAGCGGTGCGAACACGCGCTGCGTGACGAGCGTGCAGGCGTGGCCGGACCGCGCGAGCGCCCGCGCGAGCGCGAGGTAGGGCTGGACGTCGCCACGGGAGCCGGCGGTGAGGAGCGCGATGCGCATGGCAGGCCGCCTCCCCGCGGCCTCGCACGGCCGCTGCCGGCGGACCATGCACGCTCCGTACTAAACCATGGTTCGTGACTCGCGATCACCTTCGGTGTCGCGAATCACGCCATGGTTTAGCCATGTCCTGACGGGGGCTGCGCCCCCGCCCCGCCGAGCGAAGCTCGTCGGGGCCCCACCCCTGCTACGCGGGGCCCGGGCGCGCTTCGCCCCTCGGGGCTCGCGCGCCGTCCCGCGGGCGCGGCTTCGGCGCGCTGTTTCCGAATCGCGCACGGTCGTTTAGACCCTCGACCGACGCTTGTCCAGGCGCGGCTCCCCGGCGAGCGCCGGGCTCGCGCGCCCGCCCCGGAGCAAGAGCGGAGCGGCCGCGGAGCGACGCGTCGGGTTCTGTTGACGCGTCGGGATCTCCCGACCTATGTTTCCCTGCATGCCGCAGCCCGACGTGTTCTCGGCGCTCGCGAATCCCGTCCGCCGAAACATCCTGATGCAGCTCCGGAAGGGTCCTCGCGCCGTGAAGGACCTCGCCGCCGGCTTCGACGTGGGGCGGCCGGCCATCTCGGAGCACCTCCAGGTGCTGCGCCAGGCGCGGCTCGTCCGCGAGGAGCCGCGCGGACGCGAGCGGTATTACCACCTCGATCCCCGTCCCCTCTCCGAGGTGGACACGTGGCTCGAGGCGTTCTCGCGCTACTGGGAGCGCCGGCTCGTGGCCCTCGGCGAAGTCCTCGACAAGGAGAAGACGCGATGAGCACCCCCGGGATGATCCACCTCGAGCACGTCTATCCCCACCCACCGGCCGCGGTGTGGCGCGCCCTCACCGACCCCGAGCTCCACGCGAGGTGGTGGGCCGCCGGCGACGTGCGCCCCGTGGTCGGCCACCGCTTCACGCTCGACATGGGCAGGTTCGGAAAGCAGCCGTGCGAGGTGACCGCGGTCGAGCACGAGCGGCTGTTCAGCTACCGGTTCGCGACCGGCTCGCTCGACACCACCGTCACGTGGCGCCTCTCCGCGGAGGGCGAGGGCACTCGTCTGTCCCTCACGCACGAGGGGTTCGATCTCGACTCGCCCCTCGCCCGTGGCGCCTGGGAGGGGATGAAGGGAGGCTGGCCCGCGATCCTCGAGCGTCTCGGGGCGGCGCTGGGCGCATAGCTCCGACGCGGCCGGGCCGCGTGTCGGCCGTGCAAGCAAGGACCGAGCGCCCGCGCTCGCCTCACGCCGACACCGAGCGTGTGCGGATGCTCGCCGCGGCGCTCGATGAGGTGGATGGCGGGGTCGCGGACGCGCCTGGAGGACTACCGGGTCGGCTGGTGAACGAAGCGGAGGTAAGGCCGGGGGGCGCGCCAGCCCTCCGGGTACTGCCTCCTCGCCTCTTCGTCGCTCACGGAGCCGGCGATGATGACGTCGTCGCCCTGATGCCAGTTCGCGGGAGTCGCCACCCGGTACTTGGCCGTGAGCTGGATGGAGTCCAGGACCCGGAGCACCTCGTCGAAGTTGCGACCGGTGGTCATCGGGTACATCAGGATGAGCTTGATCCTCTTGTCCGGCCCGATGAGGAAGACGGTGCGCACCGTCTGGTTGTCGGCCGGCGTGCGCGCCTTGGCGTCGCCGCTGACCGTCGCCGGCAGCATGTCGTAGAGCTTCGAGACCTCGAAGTCGGCGTCGCCGATGATGGGGTAGTTGGGCGCCGCGCCCTGGGTCTCCTGGATGTCGTGCGCCCACCTCGCGTGGTCCGCGACGGAGTCCACGCTCAGGCCGATGACCTTCGTGTTGCGCCTGTCGAACTCGGGCTTGATGCGCGCCATGTAGCCGAGCTCCGTGGTGCACACCGGCGTGAAGTCCTTGGGGTGAGAGAAGAGGATCACCCACTGGTTCCCGATCCACTGGTGGAAGTCGATCGGGCCCTGGGTGGTCTGCGCCGTGAAGTTCGGCGCCTCGTCGTTGATTCGGAGGGGCATCGTCAGGCTCCTTTCGATCGCAGGCGGGTGGTAATCGCGGCGCCCGCGCGCGCCGCGCGAAGGTGGGCCGCCTCGACGCTGGAGCGCGCCGGCGGATCGTCCCAGGGGGTGCAGGTCAGCCGAGTGTGAGAGCGATTCGACGCCCGCGCCGCGCCGGGCGACGTCCGAGCGCGTCAAGCGCGCGGAGCCGTCTCCGCGCGCTCGAGGAACGGCAGCAGCTCCCGCAGCAGCAGCTCCGGCACCTCCTCCGGCAGGTAGTGGCCGGAGGGCAGCGGGCCGCCGCCGACGTCCCCGTCGGCCACGCGCCGCCACTCCTCCAGCGGCCGGAAGCATCGATGGACGGTTCCGCGCTCGCCCCACGACGCGAGCACCGGGCAGCGCACCCGGCGTCCGGCGTCCCGGTCCGCGCGATCGTGCTCCAGGTCGATCGTCGCCGCGGCGCGGTAGTCCTCGCACGACGCGTGGATCGTGGCGGGGTCCTCGAAGCACCGCAGGTACTCGGCGAAGGCGGCGGCCTCGAACGGCCAGCGGCCCTGGCTCCAGCCGCGCAGCTTCTCGCGCAGGAAGAACCCGGGGTCCGCGCCGATGAGCCGCTCCGGCAAGGGCTCGGGCTGGATGAGGAAGAACCAGTGGTAGTACGCCCTCGCGAAGTCCATGTCGGTCTGCTCGTACATGGCGAGGGTCGGCGCGATGTCGAGGACGGTCAGGGAGCGTGCGCGCGCGGCGTGATCGACCGAGAGCCGGTGCCCGACGCGCGCCCCGCGGTCGTGGCCGACGACGTGGAACGACTCGAAGCCGAGCAGGCCCATCGCCTCCACGAGGTCCTGCGCCATCGCGCGCTTCGAGTACGGAGCGTGGTCCGGCGCGCTCGGGGGCTTCCCGCTGTCGCCGTAGCCCCGCAGATCGGCGGCGACCACGCTGAACCGCGCGGCGAGCGGCCCCGCCACCCGGTGCCAGATGGCGTGGGTCTGCGGGTAGCCGTGGAGCAGGAGCACCGGCGGCCCGCTCCCGCCGGCCCGCGCGTGGATCCGCGCGCCGCGGGTCTCGAGATCGTGGACCGTGAAGCCGGGGAAGAGCTCGGGCATGCGCCGAGGATAATCGGCGGCGCGAGCGCGCACCGTGGCGTCCCCGCCCGACGCGATTCGAGCGCCCGCTACAGCGTCCCCGCGATCGCCCGCGCCGCGGCGCCGGGATCGCCACCCTCGCGCAGGGGGCGGCCGATGACGAGCACGTCCGCGCCGGAGCGCACCGCCTCGGCGGGCGTCGCGACGCGGGCCTGATCGCCCTTCGCGGCGCCCGCGGGGCGCACGCCGGGGATGACGAGGAGCGGGCCGGCGCCGACCGCCGCGCGGACGGCGGCGACCTCGTGCGGGGAGCAGACGATGCCGCCGGCACCGGCCCCGACCGCGAGCCTCGCGAGCCGCACCACCGCGTCCTCGGGCGGACCGGCGAGGCCGATCGCGTCGAGCGCGGCCGCGTCGAGGCTCGTGAGCACCGTCACCGCGAGCACCCGCACGCCCGGGCCCGCGCCGCGCACGGCGGCGCGGACCATCTCCGCGCCCCCGGAGGCGTGCACCGTGAGGAGCGACGCGCCGCTCGCCGCCGCCGAGCGGGCCGCGCCCTCCACGGTGTTGGGGATGTCGTGGAGCTTCAGGTCGAGGAACACGGGCCTCCCGAGCGCCGCGGCGGCGCGCACCACGGGCGGACCCTCGGCGACGAACAGCTCCAGGCCGACCTTGAGCATGCCGACCTCGGGCGCCACCGCGCGCGCGAACGGCTCGGCGGCGGACCAGGACGGAAAGTCGATGGCGGCGCAGATGCGGTCCTTGGGCTGCATGCGGTTGGCTCCTCCGTGTGAACGACCCATGGCGCCCGCGGCCCTCGGCCGCCGAGCTCGGCCGCTCGCCCTTCGACAAGCTCAGGGCGAGCGAACCACTTCCGGACGTCGATCTCGACCCCGACCCCGACCCCGACCCCGACCTGGATCTCCTGAGGCCGGTCATCCCGAGCGTAGCCCCGCCGCCCCGCGGTGGAGCGGAGTCGAGGGACCCCGACCTACCCCTTCCCCACCTGCATCCGGCCCACCTCGCGCAGGAGCCGCTCGGCCTCCTCGCGCGGCAGCCGGTTCTTGGCCTCGAACAGCGCGAACGCGAGCAGCTCGTCGAGCGCCTCGAGCGCCCGCGCCCGCGCCGCCGCCCCGCGGTGGGCACCGGCCGCGCTCACGTTCCCGAGCACCTGCGCGACGTCGAGGTCGCCGTCGTGCTGGACGTGCACCCCCGCGAACGGGGCGCGGCGCTTGTCCGGGAGCTGGGCCAGGTAGCCGTTCAGGCGATCCGCGGCGTCGGGGGTGACCGCGGCGAGCGCCGCGTGCACGCGCCGGAAGATGCGCCGGTAGGTCTCGAAGGGCCCGCTCGCGCGCGCGGGCGCGGCGGGCTCGGGCGGCGCGATCTCGATGGTGACCTCGGGCTCGCCCGGCCCGGGGGTGGTGGCGGCGGCGCGCGCCGCCTCCGCCTCCTCGAGGCGCTTCATCCCCGCGAGGAGGAGCTCCCGGGTCCGCTCCGGCAGCTTCACCGCGGTGGCGTCGTCCACCGGGCCCTCGAGGAACGCGAACTCGCCGGTCAGCTCCGCGAACGCGCCGAGGACGATCTCGCGGACCTGCCGCGTGACGCCCTCGTAGAGCTGGCCGGGCCCGAGGACGCCCTCGTCCACGAGGACCTGCCCGAGCGGGCGCCCGGCGCGGGCGAGGCGGGCGCAGCGCGCGAGCTCCTCCTCCCCGACGAGCCCCTCGCGCAGGAGGACCGGCCCGAGCCGATCGGAGGGGTCGCTCGACGAGGCGAACACCACCTGCCCGTCGCGGAAGTAGATGCTCTTGCGGCGCAGCCGGTCGGGCGTGTCGGGCGCGGCGCGGGCCGCGTCCTCGCCGAAGGCGAGGAGGAGCACGCCGGTCTTCAGGGAGGTGAAGACGAACTGGATCACCTCCGGCACGGTGAGGGCCGCGAGCGACCCCGCGAACCAGGCCCGCGGCGCCTCGTCCCCGCGGGCGGGCACGAGCAGCGCGAACGCGCCGCGGGCGGAGACGAGGTCGACCTCCCCGCCGCCGCCGAGCCCGAGCGCCTCCGCCTCGCGCGGCGGCACGAGGACCTCGCCGTCGCGCCCGACCGAGAGCCGCGCGCGCACGCCCGGCTACCTCCCCGCCCGCACGTGCTCGGCGGCGCGGCGCGCCACCTCGGCCAGCGGCACGAGCTCGACCGCCTTGTCCCCGCGGAGCTTCCACTCCACCTTGCCCTCCGCGAGCCCCTTCTTCCCGACCGAGATGCGCAGGGGGATGCCCACCAGGTCGGCGTCCTTGAACTTCACGCCCGCGCGCTCCTCGCGATCGTCGTGGAGCACCTCGAGCCCGGCGTCCGAGAGCGCCTTCACGAGCTCGTCGGCGGCCTTCTTCAGCTCCGGCTCGGGCCCGAGGGTGAGCACGGTCGCCTGGAACGGCGCGATGGCGGGCGGCCAGCGGATGCCGAGCTCGTCGTGGTGCAGCTCGATCGCCGCGGCCATGATGCGCTCGACGCCGATGCCGTAGCTGCCCATCACGATGGGGACGGCCTTGCCGTCCGCGTCGAGCACGGTCGCCTTCATCGACTCCGAGTACTTGGTGCCGAGCTTGAAGATGTGGCCGACCTCGAGCGCCTTGAAGACGTCGAGCGTGCCGTCGCAGCGCGGGCAGCCTTCGCCGGCGCGGACCGTGCGCAGCTCGGCGACGGTCGCGTGCGGGCCGGTGAGCACGTCGCGACGCACCTCCACGCCGCGCAGGTGGAAGCCGTCCTCGTTCGCGCCGGTGACCATGTCCTTGCGGTCGGCGAGGGAGGGATCGACGAACACCTTCGCCCTGGAGAAGCCCACCGCGCCGAGCGATCCCGCGCGCGCGCCCATGAGCGACGGGATCTCCTCGGGGTGCGCCGGGCGGATCACCTGCGCGCCGGTCGCCGTCTGGAGCTTCGCCTCGTTCAGCTCCTGGTCGCCGCGCACCACCGCGACGACCAGCTTCTCGTCGGCGACGTAGACGAGCGTCTTGAGCTGCCGCCTCGCGGCGACGCCGTAGGGCGGCTGCTCGAGCGCCTCGATGGTCACGACGCCCGGGGTGGCGAACTTCTCGGGCTTCGGGAGCCCCGCGCCGTCCTGCTCGGACGCGAGCCGGGAGGTGGCGGTCTCGGTGTTCGCGGCGTAGCGGCACCTGGGGCACGCCGCCACGAGGTCCTCGCCCGCGTCGGTGCGCACCATGAACTCGGACGACTCGCTGCCACCCATCGCCCCGGAGTGCGCCTGCACCGCCACGAAGTCGAGGCCGCACCGGGTGAAGATGCGCTCGTAGGCGCGGCGCTGGTCCTCGTAGCTCTTGTCGAGCCCGGCGCGGTCCACGTCGAAGGAGTAGGCGTCCTTCATGGTGAACTGGCGCACGCGCAGGAGGCCGGACTTGGGGCGCGGCTCGTCGCGGAACTTGGTCTGGATCTGGTACCAGACCTGCGGGAGCTGCCGGTACGAGCGGAGCTCGTCGCGGGCGATGGCGGTGAAGATCTCCTCGTGCGTCATGCCGAGGCAGTAGTCGCCGTTCTTGCGGTCCTTCAGCCGGAACATGTTGTCGCCCATCACCTCCCAGCGGCCGGACTCCTTCCAGATCTCCGCGGGGTGGAGGGCGGGCAGGTAGAACTCCTGGCCGCCGATGGCGTCCATCTCCTCGCGGACGATGGCCTCGATCTTGGCGAGCGTGCGCTTCGCGAGCGGCAGGTAGTCGTAGATCCCGGCCCCGAGCTGGCGGATGAAGCCGGCGCGGACGAGCAGCTTGTGGCTCGCGACCTGGGCGTCGGCGGGGGCTTCCTTCAGGGTGGGGACGAACGCCTGGCTGAGTCTGACGACGGGCATGGTCCGGCGGTTATACACCGCCCGCCGCGGCGCTCGCAGCGCCCGCCGCGCGCCGTGGACGCGGGACGCGGCGCCGCGCTGGCGGCCCCGGGACGTTCCGGATAGAGAGGCGCAGTGACCCGCCGCGCCCGCCTCGCCGCCCTCGCCGTGGCCGCCGTCGCGGTCGCGCTGGCGATCGCGCTCGCGGCGGCGCCGCGCGGCCGGCCCTCGCTGGTGGGGACTCCCGAGGCCCTCGCGCGGGGTGAGCGGGTGTTCCGCGCGAAGTGCCTGCACTGCCACGGCGACGTACCGCTCGCGCGGCGCGTGGCGGGGTGGACCGCGGAGCGGGCCTACGACGCCATCGGCCGGCTGCCCCAGCTCTACCCGGTCATGCCGGAGTTCCACGGCAGCGACGAGGACCGGCGCGCGCTCGCCGTGTACCTCTCGGCGATGGGCGAGGGCAGCGACTAGTCGCGCTCGCCCGGCGTGCGGCTCGAGGCGATGCTGATCGCCTCGGCGACCACGGCGTCCTCCAGCTCCTCGGCCTTCATCCGCTTCACGATCTTGCCGCCGCGGAAGAGGAGGCCCACGCCGTTGTGGCCGTAGGCCACGCCCACGTCGGCGGCCGCGGCCTCGCCGGGGCCGTTCACCTCGCAGCCCATCACCGCCACCGCCACCTCGCCCTTCAGCGTCGCGAGCCGCTTCTCCACGCGCTCGGCGATGGGGATCATGTCCACCGAGCAGCGGCCGCAGGTCGGGCAGGAGGTCATCGTGGCGCCGCCGAACTTGAGGCCGAGCGACTTGAGCAGCAGGCGCGCGACGCGGACCTCCTCGACCGGGTCGGCGGTGAGGGAGACGCGGATCGTGTCGCCGATCCCGTCCCCCAGCAGGATGCCGAGGCCGGCGGCGCTCTTCACGGTGCCGGCGAGGAGCGTGCCCGCCTCCGTGACGCCGAGGTGCAGCGGGTACTCGAACCGCTGCGAGAAGAGCCGGTTCGCCTGCACCGTCATGGCGACGTCGTGCGCCTTCAGCGACACCTTGATCTCGCGGTAGCCCTCGTCCTCGAGGAAGCGGATGTGGCGCTCGGCGCTCTCGACCATGCCCTCCGCGGTGGGCCAGCCGTGCTTCTCCACGATGTCCTTCTCGAGCGAGCCCGCGTTCACGCCGATGCGGATCGGCACGAGCCGCTCGCGCGCCGCGTGGACCACCTCCCGCACCCGCTCCCGCGCGCCGATGTTGCCCGGGTTCAGGCGGATGCCGTGGATGCCCGCCTCGAGCGCGGCGAGGGCCAGCCGGTAGTCGAAGTGGATGTCGGCGACGAGCGGCACCGGCGAGGCGCGCACGATGGCCGGCAGCGCCGCCGCCGCGTCTCGGTCGGGCACCGCGACCCGCACCACGTCCGCGCCCGCCTCCGCGAGCGCGCGGATCTGCGCGAGCGTCGCGGGCGCGTCGGACGTCTGCGTGGTGGTCATCGACTGCACGGCGATGGGGGCGCCGCCGCCGATGGGGACGTTGCCGAGGCGGATGCCCCGCGTCTTCCGCCGCTCACCCAGCGTCGCCGCCGCGCCCTGCCCGTAGCCGCCCATGCGTCGAGGTCCTCCCGGCGCCCCGAAGGAGGCGAGGCGGCCGGCCGCATATGTAACCCGCCACGCGCCCCGTCGCTGCCCCCGCGGCAGGGCGCGTGATCCCGAGCGCAGCGCGGCCCCGCGAGTGGCGAGGCCGCGCGAGCTCGAGGGACCGCCGGCGATGCAAACCGGACGTCCGTGCTGCCGTCCGGGGGCGGTGCGACGTCGACTCGCTACTTGCCCGCGCTCGCCAGCTCCTGGTCGATCACCTTCTTGAACGCGTCGAGGGGCTGGGCGCCGCTGAGCATCCGGCCGTTGATGAAGAACGCCGGCGTGCCGCTCACGCCCGCCTCCTCGCCTGCCTTCCTGTGCTCCTCGACCACCTGGGTCTTCTCGCCGGAGTCGAGGCACTTGTCGAACTTGGCCTGATCGAGCTTCAGCTCGCCCGCGTACTTCTTGAGATCGGGGACGTCGATCGCGTTGCTCGAGGCGAACAGCCGCTGGTGCATCTCCCAGTACTTCCCCTGATCGCCGGCGCAGTGGGCCGCCTCGGCGGCCTTCGGCGCGCGGGCGTGCATGGGCAGCGGGAAGTCGCGGTACACGAGCCGGATCTTGTCCGGGTAGGCGGCGAGCACCTGCTTCACCGTGTCCTCGGCGCGCACGCAGTACGGGCACTCGAAGTCGGAGAACTCGACGATCGTCACCGGCGCGCCCTGCGGGCCCTTCGACGGGCCGGTCGCCGCGACCTCCACCTTGGGCGGCTCGTACGCGGGGAGGAGCACCTCGACCTTCGCGTCCTTCTTGAGCTCCTCGTAGTACTCGGCGAGGAGCCCCTGCGCCTTCTGGTTCTTCACGAAGCGCGCGATGTCCGGCTTCACCTGCTCGTACGGCGGGAGCTGCTGGCCGCCGGCCTTGGCGCGATCGTAGAGCGCCTTCAGCTCCTCCTCGGACGGCTCCGCGACCTTGGCGCCGATGTCCCGCTGGACCATCTCCTCCGGCGAGAGGTTCTGGGCCTTCGCCTTCTCCTCGACGATGCGCTTGCGGATCATCGCCTCGAGCGCCTGGCGCCGGAGCTGGTAGCGCTGCTCCTGGTACTGCTGCTCGAGCTGGTCGAGGTCCTTCTTCACGAGCTCGTCGAGCTCACCGGCGGTGATCGTCTGGGCCCCGATCTTGGCCACGGGCGCCTTGGGATCCTGCTTCTGCGCCTGGCCGTTCGAGGCCTGCTGCGCCGGGCGAGGGGACTGGCACGCCGCGAGCGCGAGGGCGAGCGCGGCGACGACGAGGTGACGGCTCTTCATGGGGCGGAGGCTCCGGACGAGGAAAGGCTCGGGGGGATAATCTGAACGCGGGCGAGATTCCGCCAAATCGCCGGGGAGGTCAACGCCTTTGCCCACCGCCGAGCGCGACGTCTGGAACCCCGATCGCTACGCCCGCTTCGCCGGCGAGCGGCGGGCGCCGTTCCTCGATCTCCTCGCCACCATCGAGCCGCGGCCGGGCATGCGGATCGTCGATCTCGGCTGTGGCTCGGGCGAGCTCACGCGCCTCGCGCACGAGCGGCTCGGCGCGCGCGAGACCGTCGGCGTGGACGCCTCCGCGGCGATGCTGGCGCGCGCCGCGGCGCACGCGGGCGGCGGGCTCGCCTTCCGCCAGGGCGATCTCGCGGCGGTGGACGACGGGCCGTACGACCTCGTCCTCTCCAACGCCGCCCTGCACTGGGTGCCCGACCACGCGGCCCTCCTGCCGCGGCTCGCGGCGCTCCTCGCGCCGGGCGGGCAGCTCGCGCTGCAGATCCCGGCCAACGAGGAGCACCCGTCGCACGCGGTCGCCCGCGAGGTGGCCCGCGAGCCGGACCTCGCCGCCGCCCTGGCCGGCTTCGTGCGCCAGAGCCCGGTGCTCGCGCCCGAGGCGTACGCGCGGGTCCTGTGGAGCCTCGGCGTCTCCCGCCAGCGGGTGCGGGTGGAGATCTACGCGCACCCCCTGCCCGAGCCGGCCGCGGTGATCGAGTGGGTGCGCGGGACGCTCCTCACCGACTACGAGCGGCGCCTCTCGCCCGAGGCGTACGCGCGCTTCCTGGCGAGGTACCGCGAGCGGCTGCTCGCGGAGCTGCCGGACGAGCGCCCCTTCCTCTACACCTACCGCCGCGTCTTCCTCTGGGCGCGGCGGCCGCCGGGCCCGAGCGGCCGTGCCGGCGGCGCCCCCGGGATCGAACCTTCCCCATGACACCCGGGCTCCGAGAGGATAGACAACCGTCCGCTCAATCGAGGGAACCCAATGGCCCAGCACGAGAGGCTCGTCATCATCGGTAGCGGCCCCGCCGGCTACACCGCCGCCCTGTACGCCGCGCGCGCGAACCTGAACCCGCTCATGTTCGAGGGGATGCAGCCGGGCGGGCAGCTCACCATCACGAGCGAGGTCGAGAACTTCCCCGGCTTCCCGGAGGGCATCCTCGGGCCCGAGCTCATGGAGCTCATGAAGAAGCAGGCGGAGCGGTTCGGCACGCGCTTCGAGCTGGGTGAGGTGACGCGGGTGGACTTCACGCGACGCCCCTTCCAGCTCTGGCAGGAGGACCGGCTCTTCACCGCCGACGCGGTCGTCGTCGCGACCGGCGCGTCCGCGAAGTGGCTCGCCATCGCCTCGGAGAAGCAGTACCAGGGGCGCGGCGTGTCCGCCTGCGCGACCTGCGACGGGTTCTTCTTCCGCGGCGTGGACGTGGCGGTGGTGGGCGGCGGCGACACCGCGATGGAGGAGGCGATCTTCCTCACCAAGTACGCGACGAAGGTCTACGTGATCCACCGCCGCTCCGAGCTGCGCGCGTCGAAGATCATGCAGGAGCGCGCGCAGAAGAACCCGAAGGTCGAGCTCGTGCTCGAGTCGGTGGTGGACGAGATCCTCGGCGACGGCAAGGCGGTCACGGGCGTGCGGCTCCGCTCCACGAAGGACGGATCGCTGCGCGAGGTGCCGCTCAAGGGCGTCTTCATGGGCATCGGCCACGAGCCGAACACCGGCATCTTCAAGGGCCAGCTCGCCATGAACGACGTGGGCTACCTCGAGGTGAGGTCGCCCTCGACGGCCACGAGCGTCCCGGGCGTCTTCGCCGCGGGCGACGTCGCCGACCCGAGCTACCGCCAGGCGATCAGCGCCGCCGGGTCCGGCTGCATGGCCGCCATCGACGCCGAGCGCTTCCTCGGCGAGCACACGACGGAGACCTGGGACTAGCCCGATGAAGATGATCGACGTCGGCGCGAAGCCGAGGACGGAGCGGGTGGCGATCGCGCGCGGCTTCGTGGCCATGTCGCGGGAGACCGTCGCGCGGGTCGAGCGGGGGGACGTGGAGAAGGGCGACGTCCTCGCCGCCGCCCGGCTCGCCGGGGTCATGGCCGCGAAGAAGACGCCCGACCTCGTCCCGCTCTGCCACCCCATCGCGCTCTCCGGCGTGGAGACGGAGGTGGAGCCGGGACCGCGCGGCGTCGCGGTGACCGCGACGGTGCGCACCGTCGACCGGACCGGCGTCGAGATGGAGGCGCTCGCGGCGGTGGCCGCCGCCTGCCTCACGATCTACGACATGCTGAAGCGGTACGAGAAGGGCATGCGCATCGAGGGGCTGGAGCTCGTGGAGAAGAAGGGCGGCCGGAGCGGCCACTGGAAGCGCGAGGACGCCGAGGCGCGTCCCCGCCGTCGCCGCAGCCGCTAGCGCGCACCGCCCTCCCGCCGGGCCGGGGCGCGCCGACCCCGCGGCTCCGCCCCGAGGCCCAGGAACGCGCGCGCGTTGCCGCCGCACACCCGCCGCACCACCGCCTCGGAGAGCCCCGCCTTCGCGAGCCGGTCCGCCGCGAGCGGGAGGGCGAGCAGATCGGCGCCCGCCACGCCGGCGTCCGAGCCCAGCACGAGCCCCTCCGGCCCGAGCGCGCGCACGAGCCGCACCGCCTCCGCGATCGGCCCGCGTGGCGCGCCGGTGGCGGAGAGCGAGAGGCCGGCGAGGTAGCCGCACGCCCGCACCGCGCGGACGGTTCGCGCATCGGCGCCCGTGACGAGCACGCGGCGGGGATCCAGCTCCGCCTCGCGCAGCAGGGCGAGCACCCGCCGGGTGATCCGCTCCTTGGCGCGCCACGGCGTGGCGACGAGCACGGGGCGGCGCAGCTCGCGCGCGAGCGCGAGCTGCCGGGCGAAGACGCGCTCCTCGAGCTCGCCCCCGCCGGCGAGGCCGACGGCGCCGATGGCCGTCACCTCCGGCCGATCGAGCGCGACGGGCAGCTCCGCCAGCAGCGCCTCGAGGCCGCGCAGCGGAATGCACCGCGGGTGGATGCCGACGGCCGCGTGCCCGTCGAGGCCGGCGCGGCGCAGCCGGCGCGCCGCGGCCGCGGTCTCGTCCCAGCCGGCGCGGATGGCCGACGCGGTGGCCGGCACGACGGTGTCGTCCGACGGGACGAGGGCCCCCGAGACGCCGAAGAAGGCGAGGTCGTCGAGGTCGCGCGTCCGGAGCGCGCGCGCGTGCAGGAGCGCGTCGAACCACATCTCGCCCCGAACCTACACCGCGCGCGACGCGGCGCCGCCATCACGCGCGGGGGGCGAGGGCGGGGGCGCGAGCGAGCCTGAGGAGCGCGGGGGCGATGTCGTCGAGCTCGAGGGTGTGGAGGGCGGCGCCCCGCTCGATCGCGGCGCCGGGCATGCCGAACACCACCGCGGAGGCAGGCCCCTGCGCCGCCGTCCAGCCGCCGCGCTCGCGCACCGACCTGAGGCCGTCGGCGCCGTCGTCCCCCATGCCCGACAGGACCAGCCCGGCCGCCGCGCCGCCGTACTCGCGCGCCAGCGACTCGAGCAGCGTCGTGCCGGACGGCCGGAAGCCGCGCACCGGAGGGGCGTCCACGAGCCTCACGCGATCCGCGCGCGCGGTGAGGTGCCGTCCATCGGCGCCCACGTAGACCGTGCCCGCGCGCAGCAGCTCGCCGTCCTGCGCGAGCTTCACCGAGAGGCGCGTCTCGCTCCCGAGCCAGTGGGCGAGCCCCGCCTCGAACCCCGGGGCGATGTGCTGCACCACCAGGATGGGCGCGGGGAACTCGCGCGGCAAGGCCCGGAGGATCCGCGCGATCGCCGCAGGGCCGCCGGTCGAGGCGGCGATCCCGAGGACCCGGGGCGCGTGGGCGGGGGACGCGCCGCGCGGCGGCGGCGCCGGCGCCGCTCGCGGGGCGGCCGCCGGCAGCGCGCGCCGACGGTGGCGAGTCACGACCTTGAGCCCCGCCACCGAGCGGACCGCGTCGCGGATGGCCTGGACCTCACGGTCGAAGCGCGCGGCGTCCACCGCGCGCGGCTTCGCGAGCACCTCCACCGCGCCGAGCTCGAGCGCCCAGAACGCGAGCTCCTGCCGCTCCGGGCCCGCCTCCGCGGAGACCACCACCACCGGCGTCGGCGCGACGCGCATGATCTCCTCGATGGCTGCGAGCCCGTCCTTTCCGGGCATGCGCACGTCCATCGTCACGACGTCGGGGCGGAGGGCGACCGCCTTCGCGACGGCGGCGTCGCCGTCCGCCGCCTCCCCGACCACGTCGATGCCGGCGCGCTCGAGGAGCGCGCGCAGCAGGGCGCGGAACGACCGCGAGTCGTCCACCAGCAGGCAGCGGATCATGCGCGGGGCAGGAGCTGGCGGACGAGGTCGAGGAGCTTGCCGCGCTCGACCTCGCGCTTCACGAGGTAGCCGTCGGCGCCGGCCGCGAGGCCGGTGGCCCGGTCCTCCGGGGCGTCGAGGGAGGTGACGAGGATCACCGGCGTGCGGCGCAGGCGCGGATCCGCCTTCACCTTGCGCGCGAGGCCGAAGCCGTCCAGGCGGGGCATCTGGACGTCGGACACCACGAGGTCCGCGCCCGCCTCCCGCAGCAGCTGGAGCGCCTCCTCGCCGTCGGCGGCCGGCAGCACCGCGTACCCGGCCAGCTCGAGGAGCGCCTTCATGGCGGAGCGGGTGGTGAGCGAGTCGTCGGCGACCAGCACGCGCCGCCCGCCCTCGCGGGCGCGCGCCGCCGCGGCGCCGGGCTGCGCGCGCCGGAGGAGCTCCGGCGCGGAGAGGACGCCCACCACGCGGCCGTCGTCGAGCACCGCCGCCCCGGCGAGGTGCGCGATCTGGGCCACGAGCCCGCCGAGAGAGGAGATCACGAGCTCCTGCTGGCCCACGAGCTCGTCCACCCCGACCGCCACGCGCGCGCCGCCGTGCGCGAGCACCAGCGCCACGGCCTGGCGCGCCGGTCCGCCTCCCTCCTCCGAGCGCAGCAGCCGGGCGAGCGGCGCGTACGGCACGTGCTCGCCGGCGACGAGGACGGTGGTGCGGCCGGCCACGGTGCCGAGGTCCTGGTCGCGGAGCAGCACCACGTGCTCGATCGGGTCCGCCGACACGGCGACGACGTCGCGCCCGACGCGGACCACGAGCGCCGCGGACGCCGAGAGCGCGAGCGGCACGTCCAGATCGAAGCGGGTGCCGCGCCCCGCCTCCCACCGCACGTCGATCGTGCCCTGGAGCCGCGCCAGCGTCTCCAGGACCACGTCCATGCCGACGCCGCGGCCGGAGATCTCGGTGACGGCGCGCGCGGTGGAGACGCCGGCGTGGAAGACGAGCCGGGCCGCCTCGGCGTCGGTGAGGCGATCGACCTCCTCGGTCGTGAGGAGCCCCTTGCGCACCGCGGCGGCGCGGATGGCCCCGACGTCGAGCCCCGGCCCGTCGTCCTCGACGACGATGGCCACGCGTGCGCCGCGCGGCTCGACGCGGACGGCGATCCGGCCACCGGTCGGCTTGCCCGCGTCGCGCCGCGCCGCGGGCGCCTCGATGCCGTGGTCCACGGCGTTGCGCACGAGGTGCAGGAGCGGATCCCGCAGCGCGTCCACGATCTGGCGATCGAGCCGCACCTCCCCGCCCTCCACGGTGAGCTCCACCTCCTTGCCGAGCCGCCCCGCGACGTCGCGCACCGCGCGCCGCAGCGGCTCGAGCACGAGCGCGGCCGGAACCATCCGCAGGCCGCGCAGATCCTCGCGGAGGACCGTGCCCGCGAGCCGCTGCGCCTCCGCCTCGCGCTGGGCCTCCAGCGCCACCCTGCCGAGGGCGGCGGCGACCTCCCGCAGCCGGGTCGAGGCGGAGTCGAGCTCGGCCCGGCCGGTCTCGATCCCGGCGCCGCGCAGCCTCCTGGTCGCGTGGTCGAGCGACTGCAGCGCGCCGCGGACGGCCTCCGCGTGGCCGAGCACGTCGCGCGCGCGCCGGGCCCGGCGGGCCTCGGCGAGCGCGAGGAGCTCGAACTGGCGGCCGATGGAGTCGAGGGTCGAGGCGAGCACGCGGATCGAGCGCTCGCCGCGCGCCTTCGCGGCCGCCGCCGCGCCGGTCGGTCCGGCCTCCGCGGGCGCCGGGGCCACCGGCGCGCGCGCGAGCGCCTCGCGGAGGTCGATGAGGTCCCCCGCGAGGGCGGCGGTGGCGCGCGGCGCGTCGGGCCCTCCCTCCGCCAGGAGCGTGAACGCGTCGGCCGCGCGGCGCGCGAGCGCCGCCACCCCGGGCGCGGCGAGGGCGGCGAGGTGGAGCGCGCCACGCGCGGCGCCGCCGGCGACCGCCCGGCGAGCGTCGGGCTCGAGGGGCGCGCAGAGCTGCTCGAGCGCCGCCTCGAGCGCGTCCATGCCGGCGAGCACGTCGGCGGAGGCGGCGGCCGCGCCCGTCGGCCCAAGGGTCGCCTCGTCGCGCGCGGCGGTGCCGGGGCCCTGGCCGATCCGAGCGGCCGCGCCGAGCCCGACGAGGAGCGCGTCCACCGCCGGCACCTCGACGACGCCTCCCGCATCGCCCGAGGCGAGAGCCGCCTCCATCGCCTCGACGGCCTCGAGCGCGGCCTGCACGGCCGCGCGCGAGAGCCCGGCGGCGGGGTCGTAGCCCGCGAGCGATCCCTCCAGCGCGTGCGCGAGCCGCTCGAGGTCGGCGAGGCCGAGGCTGCCCGCCGAGCCCTTGAGGCTGTGCGCGATGCGGCGCACGCCGTCGATCACGGGGCGGCCCGGATCGCGCTCGAGCTCGAGGATGCCCGCGCTTATCCCCTCGAGGTGCTCGCGCGCCTCGGCGGAGAAGACGGGCCAGATCTGCCGGAAGAGCTCGCGATCCATGCGCTATCCGCCCAGCGCCGCCGGGGCGGCCAGCTTGCCGAGGTCGAGGACCGCGAGCCGGTCGGGCGCGATCCAGGCGAACGGCCCGGCGGTCACCGGGGAGAGCCCGGCGCGCGGGAGCTCCAGCTGCCCCTCGACGACCTCCGCCGCGAGCCCGAAGGCGTCCGCGCCATGCTCGACCACCACGATCTTCGCGAGGTCGCTCATGCCGCCGCCGTCGAGCCCCAGGAGCTGCCGCAGATCGACGACCGGCACGATGCGGCCGCGGGAGACCGCGGCGCCGACCAGCCAGGCCGGCACGGCCGGGAGCGGGGAGAGCGTCCCCGCGTCGAGGATCTGGAAGACGTCCTCCACCGGGATCCCGTAGCGCTCGCCTCCGAGCGCGAAGGCGACCACCGGCAGCGTGGCGACGGCGGCCGTCTCGCGCGCTGGCGCGATGGCGCGCGCCCGCTCGTCGAGCACGCGCCGGCGCTCCTCGGGCGACGGCGCCACGTCGAGCCCGGCCCGGGGGTCGGCCGGCGCGCGCGGCGCGGGCTCCCGCGTGTCTCGCGACCCGAGCGCCACGCTACCTCCTCGCCGGGAGCCGCAAGATGCCGCCCACGGTGTTCCGGAGCTCCTCGACCGACACGGGCTTGGTGAGGAACGCGGTCGCGCCGACGAGCTTGCCCTTCTTGCGGCTCGCGTCGTCCGCGAGCGAGGTGAGGAGGACGATGGGGGTCTTGTGCAGGACGGTGTCCGCGCGGATGGCCGCGCACAGCTCGAAGCCGTCCATGCCGGGCATCCGCACGTCCGTGATGACGAGGTCCGGACGGTGCTCGCGCGCCCGCGCGAGCCCCTCCGTGCCGTCCTTCGCCTCCACGAACTCGATCTGCCAGCCCATCAGGTAGACCTGGATGAGCGACAGCAGCGTCCGGGTATCGTCCACGAGCAGCACCTTCATGCCTCGCTCCTTCCGGCCCCAGCCTGCGGTCGGTGCACGGCCCCGAGCGCGCTGCGCAGCGCGCCCACGGTGATGGGCTCGACGCCGCGCAGCGGCGCCGTGTCGTCGAGCCCCTCGACGGCCTCGAGCGCGTTCCGGCGCGCGCGCGCGGCCTCGTCGTGTCGCCCCACCCGCGCGTAGAGCGGCACGAGCGCGGCGTGGGCCATCGCCAGCCCCGGCTCGAGGTAGAGCGCGCGCCGGAGCGCGTCGATGGCCCCGGCGAGATCACCCCGCGCGTCCGCGGCCATGGCGAGGAGCAGGAATGACTCCGGGCACAGGTGACGCTCCGCCACCTCGCGCGCGAGCTGCTCCGCGAACTCGACGTCCCCGCGCCGCGCGGCGTCGCGCGCCTGCTCGAAGCCGGGGGCGGGGGTGGGGGTTGCCGACGCGGTCGGGGTCGGGGTCCCTCGACTCCGCTCCGCCGCCGGTGCGGCGGAGCGCAGCCTGTCCTGAGCGTAGCGGCCGCAGGCCGCGGAGTCGAAGGGCTCGGGATGACCGGCCTCAGGTGGTCCCGGGACCGGCGTCCGGGTCCGGATCGGGGTTCGGCTCGCGGTCGGGCTCGCGCCGCTCCCGCTCCTCGCCCTGCCCCGCGCCGGCTTCGGCGCGACGCGCTCTCCGGCCCGCTCCCCCTCCGCCATGCGCCGGAGCAGCGTCGTGCCGCCCACCTCGATCCGCTCCGCCTCGAGCCGCTCGGCGAGCGGCACCTCCACGGGACCGAGCAGCAGGAACCCTCCCGGCGCGACCGCCTCCAGCAGCCGCGCGGCGATCGCTCGCGCCGTCTCGGGGTCGAAGTAGATGAGCACGTTCCGGCACACGACGAGATCGAACGGGCCGGGCGGGGCGGGCTCGGAGAACAGGTTGTGCCGCCGCAGCTCGACCGCGGCGCGCACCTCCTCGCGCACCCGCACGACCGGCATCTCTCCCGCGAGGTGGCGGGCGCGGGCGACGGGGTCGAGCCGCCGGAGCGACCACGGGCCGTACGTCGCCTCCGCGGCCACTGCCAGCGCGCGCACCGACACGTCGGTCGCGAGGATCCGGTCGCGGCAGCCGGCGCGCCCGGCGTCGCGGAGCAGCATGGCGAGGGTGTACGGCTCCTCTCCGGTGGCGCACCCCGCCGACCAGATGCGCAGGGGGCGTTCGCGGGGAGCCCGCTCCAGCACGAGCTGGCGCACCACCTCGAGCTGCTCCGGGTGGCGGAAGAAGTAGGTCTCCCCCACCACCGCCGCCTCGACGAGCTCGGCGACGCAGCGCGCATCCCGAGCGCGCAGCCGCGCCCTGAACGTGTCGGGGTCGAGCCCGGTCGCCCGCGCGGCGCGCCGGAGCGCCTCGGCGAGGGTCGTGCGGAGCCCCTCGGTCAGCGTGATGCCGCAGGCGTCCCGCAGCGCCCGCTCGACGTCCTCGACGCCGGCGGCGGAGGGAGCGCCGGTCGCGGTCACGACCGCGGCTCCGCGAGCCCAGCGGCGAGCGGCCCCGGATCGATCAGCGGCACGACCTCGCCTCCGTGGAGGCAGAGCCCCGCGACGAGCGGCGACCCTCTCCAGGCGTCGGGCGTGCCCGCCTGCGCGTCCCCATGGAAGAGCCGCGGCCCGTCGACGAGCCGGTCCACCCGGTCCACCACGAGCCCGATCGTCGGAGCGCCGGGGACGACCGCGATCTGCGCGTCCAGGGAAGGCTCCCGCGCGATCCCGAGCAGCGCGGCCAGGTCCACGGCCACGACCGGGGTGCCGCGGCAGACGAACGTGCCGAGCACGTGGGGCCCGGCGCCGGCGAGCGGGACGGTGGAGACGAGCCGCACCACCTCGGATACCCGCCCCGCGCCGAGCAGCGCGCGCAGGCCCACCGTCTCGACGAGGAGGTGCAGGCCGGGGAGGACGTCGCCGCCCTGCGCGAGCAGCTCGCGCTGGGCGCGACCGAGCTCCTCCTCGAGCCGGCGCACCTCCGCGGTCAGGGCGGCGCGCGGCGGACGGAGGCCGCCCGTGGCGGCGCTGGATTCGGGCCTCGTCGTCACGGTGCGCGAGCAGGATAGCGGACGCTCGCTCGCCCGTCGAACCCACGCCGGCCGCGATCAGGGGGCGGAGGGGACCCCGTCGTACCTGGGGTCGCTCGCGGCCTCCCACCGCCCGTCGGGCCTGCGGCGGACCGCCTGGGCGTTGCCCCAGGGCCGCTCCGACACCTGGAGCCGGTGCCCCCGGGCCTGGAGGGCGCGGGCGGTCTCCGCCTCGAGGCCGTTCGGCTCCACCCGCAGCGCGTCCGGTTGCCACTGATGGTGCAGGCGCGGGGCGGCGAGCGCCTGCTCCAGGGTCATACCGTCGTCCACGAGGTGGGAGATCGCCTGCGCGATGGTGGTCGGGATGGTCGAGCCGCCCGGTGCTCCGAGGACGAGCCAGAGCGCCCCACCCGGCTCGAACACCAGCGTCGGCGCCATCGAGGAGAGCGGCGTCTTCCCCGGCGCCGGGGCGTTCGCGCCGGTGCCCACCAGCCCGTACGCGTTGGGCACGCCCGCGGCGGCGTCGAAGTCGTCCATCTGGTCGTTCAGGAGGATCCCCGTCCCCGGCACCACCACGCAGGCGCCGAACAGGTAGTTCACGGTCGTCGTGATCGCGACGGCGTTCCCCTCCCCGTCCACCACCGAGACGTGCGTCGTGTGCTTGTCCTCGCCCTGCGGCGGCGCCTCGGCGGCGACCGGCAGCGCGCGCTCGCCGACCTCCGCGGAGAGCCGGGCGGCGTACCGGGGAGAGACCATCTCGTCGACCACCGCCGCGGCGCCCGGTGCGAAGGCCGGATCCCCGAGGGCGGCGCGGCGCGCGAAGAGCCGCTTCTCCGCCTCCGCCATCGCGTGCAGGAAGCGCACGGGCCGGTACCCGCCGGCGCGCGGGGTCTCGCGCTCGAGCGCCTGCAGGACGCCGACCACGATCGCGCCGCCCGCGGAGGGCAGGCCCATCGACACGACGCGGTGTCCGCGGTAGCGACCCTCGACCGGCGGGCGCTCACGAACGCGGTAGCGCCCGAGGTCGCTCGCCGCGAGGACGCCTCCGTCGTCCCGGGCGGCCCGGGCGATCCGCTCCGCCAGCGGCCCGCGGTAGAAGGCGTCCGGATCCCGGCCCAGGAGCCGGAGGGTGCGGGCGAGCTCGCGGCGCACGACGCGATCGCCCGGACCGGGGGCGGCAGGCCGGCCGTCGGATCCCTTCGCGAGGAACTCCCTCGCCGCCGCGGGCCGGGCGGCGAGGCACGCGAGGCGAGCTCGCGCCGCGTCGGAGTAGGAGGGCGAGGCGGGGAACCCGCGCTCGGCGAGGCGCGCCGCGGGTGCGGCGAGCGCCGCGAACCGCCGCGAGCCGAAGCGGCGCGCGAGCTCCGCGTACCCCTTCACGGCGCCGGGCACCGCCACCGCGAGGCCTCCGTCGAGCGAGCGGGGCGGCGCCCCGGGCGCGCCGGGCGACGGCGCGAACATGTCCGGGGTCGCCGCGGCGGGCGCGACCTCGCGGAAGTCGAGGGCGTGCACCCTCCGCGCGCGCGCGTCGTAGACGAGCGCGAACCCTCCCCCGCCGATGCCCGACGACTGCGGCTCGACCACCGCGAGCGCGAGCGCCGCCGCGACCGCCGCGTCGGCGGCGTTGCCGCCGCCGCGCAGCACGTCCGCGGCGATCTCGCTCGCGAGCGGGTGAGCGGTCGCCACCGCCCCCCGGCTGGAGACGGCGGTCGCGGAGAGGACGAGCGCGAGCAGGACCGGCATCCACGTCGTGTACCACCGGCGTCGCCTTTTTCGGGCCGTCACCCCGTCCCTCGGGCTTGATCACCGCGGCAGGGGGGGCCTAGGGTGCCGCGACATGAGCCATTCCCCCACACCCCTCGCCGCGATCGTGCTCGCCGCCGGCAAGGGCACCCGGATGAAGTCTCAGAAGGCGAAGGTGCTCCACGAGGTCGGCGGCCGCCCGCTGGCATGGTTCCCGACCCGGCGCGCGCTGGAGATCGGCGCGAACCCCGTGGTGGCGGTCGTGGGCCACCAGGCGGAGGCGGTGGAGGCCGCGCTCGCGGCGACGCTGCCCGGCGCGCCGCTGCGCTTCGCGGTGCAGCGCGAGCAGCTCGGGACCGCCCACGCCGTCCTCTCCGCGCGCGAGGCGCTCGGGCGCTACCAGGGCGCGGTCCTGATCCTGTCCGGCGACACGCCGCTCCTCCGGGCAGAGACCCTCTCGCGCGTGGTCGCCGCCCGGGCAGGCGCCACGCTCTCGCTCGCGACGATGCGGCTCGCCGACCCGCACGGCTACGGCCGCATCGTCCGGGATCCCGCGGGGACCCCGGCCCGCGTCGTCGAGGAGAAGGACGCGACGGACGCGGAGCGCGCCCTCGACGAGGTGAACGCCGGGCTGTACTGCGCCGACGCCGCGTTCCTGTGGGAGGCGCTCTCGAAGGTGGGGAGCGCCAACGCGCAGCGCGAGTTCTACCTCACCGATCTCGTCGCCATGGCGGCGCGCGCGGGCGGCGTGGTCGCGGTGCCGGTGCCGCCCGAGGAGGCGTCGGGCGTGAACGACCGCGAGGAGCTCGCCCGCGCCGGCCGCGTGCTCCTGCGCCGCCGGGCCTCGGAGCTCATGCGCTCGGGCGTGACGATCGAGGATCCCGAGCGCTTCGACTGCGACGAGGGCGTCGAGATCGGAGCGGACGCGGTGATCGAGCCGAACGTCCGCCTGAAGGGGCGCACGCGCATCGGCGCCGGCTGCCGGCTCGGGGCGGGCGCGATCCTCACCGACGCCGTCCTCGCCGACGGCGTGACGGTGAAGCCGTACACGGTGATCGAGGAGGCGACCGTCGCCGCCCGCGCGATCCTCGGCCCGTTCTCCCGCCTGCGGCCGGGGAGCGACATCGGCGAGGAGGCGCACGTCGGGAACTTCGTCGAGACCAAGAAGGCGCGCCTCGGCAAGGGCGCGAAGGCGAACCACCTCACCTACCTCGGCGACGCCACCATCGGCGCGGGCGCGAACGTCGGCGCCGGCACGATCACCTGCAACTACGACGGGGAGAAGAAGCACCCGACGACCATCGGCGAAGGCGCCTTCATCGGGTCCGACTCGATCCTGGTCGCCCCCATCGAGATCGGGGCCGGCGCCTACGTGGCCGCGGGCTCCACCCTCACGGAGAGCGTGCCCCCGGGCGCCCTGGCCCTCGGGCGCGCGAAGCAAGTGACGAAGGAGGGGTGGGTGGCCAGGAGGAAGGCGGAGGCGCAGAACAAAGGGGCGGCCGAGGCCGCGCCGGCGCCGTCCCCGGCCGACAGCCCGCGCGGCGGGCGAGCGAGCTAGCGGAAGGGGCTCTCCCCCGTGGTAGAAGGCGAATCCCCATGTGCGGAATCGTTGGTTACGTCGGTCCCCGGCAGTGCGTTGACCTGATCGTCGGCGGCCTGAGGAAGCTGGAGTACCGCGGCTACGACTCGGCCGGCGTCGCGGTGGTGGGACCCTCCGGCCTCGCCGTGAAGCGGGCCAAGGGCAAGCTGCAGAACCTCGTCACCATCCTGCGCGACGGGCCGCTCCCGGGGTGCACCGGCATCGGGCACACCCGCTGGGCCACCCACGGCCGCCCGTCCGACGAGAACGCGCACCCGCACTCCTACGGCGGGGTGGCGGTGGTGCACAACGGCATCATCGAGAACCACCTCGATCTGAAGGCGGCCCTCACCGGGCGCGGCCACCGGTTCACCTCCGAGACGGACACGGAGATCTTCGCGCACCTCATCGCCGACGCGCTCGGCGACGGCGCGAAGGACCTGCACGCGGCGGTGCGCGCGGCGCTGCAGCAGGTGCAGGGCACCTACGCGATCGCGGTCGTGTCGGAGAAGCGGCCGGGCGAGATCGTCGCCGCGAAGAACGCCTCGCCGCTCGTCGTCGGCTACGGCGAGGGGGAGAGCTTCCTCGCCTCCGACGTGCCCGCGATCCTCGAGCACACGCGCCAGGTGAGCTACCTCGAGGAGGGCGAGCTGGCGGTCCTGACCGCCGAGGGCATCACCGTCTTCGGCCGGAACGACGAGCCGATCACCCGCCCGCCCCGCCGCATCGAGTGGAGCGCGGTGGCCGCCGAGAAGGACGGCCACAAGCACTTCATGCACAAGGAGATCTTCGAGCAGCCCCGGGCGGTCGCGGACACCATCCGCGGCCGCGCCTCGCTCGAGCAGGGAGACGTCACGCTCGACGGCGTGGAGCTGCCCGAGGACTACGCCCGCTCCCTGGAGCGGATCGTCATCGTCGCCTGCGGCACCTCCTGGCACGCCGGCCTCTCCGGCCGCCAGATGATCGAGGCGCTCGCGCGCGTCCCGGTCGAGGTGGAGCTCGCGAGCGAGTTCCGGAACCGCGATCCCCTGGTGAACGAGCGCGTCCTCTGCCTCGCCATCTCGCAGTCCGGCGAGACCGCCGACACGCTCGCGGCCGTCAAGATCGCGCGGGCGCGCGGCGCGAAGGCCTACGCCATCTGCAACGTGGTCGGCTCCGCGATCCCCCGCGAGTGCGACGGCGGGACGCTGTTCACGCGCGCCGGGCCGGAGATCGGGGTCGCCTCCACGAAGGCGTTCACCACGCAGCTCGCCGGCCTCTACCTGCTGGCCGTGAAGCTCGGGCGGCTGCGCGGCGCGCTCTCCGCCGACAAGGCGCGCGAGCACCTCGAGGCGCTCCGGCACGTGCCCTCCTGGATGGAGCAGATGATCCGCCAGGAGGCCGCGCTCATGCCGATCGCGAAGCGCTGCGCCGCCGCGCGGGACGTCCTCTTCCTCGGCCGCGGCGCCCAGTTCCCGGTGGCGCTGGAGGGCGCGCTGAAGCTGAAGGAGATCTCGTACATCCACGCCGAGGGCTACGCGGCCGGGGAGATGAAGCACGGCCCCATCGCGCTCATCGACGAGGACCTCCCGGTGGTGGTGCTCGCCACGCGAGAGCCCGCGTACGAGAAGACGCTCGGCAACATCGAGGAGGTCCGCGCCCGCGGCGGCCACGTGTTCGCGGTCGTCTCGGAGGGAGACACCCACGCCGCGAGCCTCGCCGAGGTGGCCCTCCCGGTCCCCCCTGCGCCGCCGCTCCTCGCGCCGCTCGTCTCGATCATCCCGCTCCAGTTCCTCGCCTACCACGTGGCGGATCTGAAGGGGACCGACGTGGATCAGCCGCGCAACCTGGCGAAGAGCGTGACGGTGGAGTAGGCGGCTCGATCCGCGACCCGCGACCGCGACCGCGACCGCGACCCGCGACCGCGACCCGCGACCGCGACCCGCGACCCGCGACCCGCGACCGCGACCGTGACCCGCGACCCGCGACCGCGACCGTGACCCGCGACCGCGACCGCGACCCGCGACCGCGACCGCGACCGCGACCGCGACCCGCGACCCGCGACCGCGACCCGCGACCCGCGACCGCGACCAGCGACCGCGACCCGCGACCCGCGACCGCGACCGCGACCAGCGACCGCGACCGCGAACCCCGACCCCGACCCCGACCTCGACCGCTCCCGTCGTGTCCGCGGCGCCGCCCTCGGCCCCCCTCTCCCCGCTCGCCATCCGCGTTCCGGTCCGGTACACCTCCCCCCGTGGAGGGCAAGACCCACCGCCTGTTCGTCGCGCTCGAGCCGCCCGACGCGGTTCGCCGGCGGATCGGCGCGCGCGCGGCCGCGCTCCGCCAGGCCGCCGGCCGACACGCGGAGGACGTGCGCTGGGTCCCCGTCGAGAACCTCCACCTCACGGTCCAGTTCCTCGGCGCCGTCCCCGAGCAGCGCGTGGAGTCGGTCGCCGACGGGGTGCGCGCCGCGGCGGCGGCGTCGCGGCCCCTCG
This sequence comes from Anaeromyxobacter sp. Fw109-5, assembly GCF_000017505.1. Taxonomy (NCBI): domain Bacteria; kingdom Pseudomonadati; phylum Myxococcota; class Myxococcia; order Myxococcales; family Anaeromyxobacteraceae; genus Anaeromyxobacter; species Anaeromyxobacter sp. Fw109-5. The sequence goes on along the minus strand of NC_009675.1, from coordinate 520,605 downwards.
CGCTCGAGGTGAAGGGCGCGGGCGGCTTCCCGAACGCGCGCCGGCCGCGCGTCATCTGGCTCGGGCTGGAGGGCGACGTGGAGGCGGCGCGGGCGCTCGTCGCGGACGTGGGCCGCCGGCTCGCGCCGCTGGGCTTCGCGCCCGAGGCGCGCCCCTGGGCCGCCCACCTCACCCTGGGTCGCGCGCGCGATCCCCGTGGCGCGCCGGGGCTCGGCGGGGCGCTCGTCGCGCGCGCGCAGGAGGACGGCATCCCGTGGCGCGCCGGCGAGCTGGTGCTGGTCGAGTCTCACCTCTCGCCGAAGGGCCCGCGCTACGAGCCCATCGTCCAGGCCGCCCTCGGCGCCTGACGGCGCGCGCGTCCGGCTCCGACCTCGCGCTCAGGGGCGCCTCGCGGGTGCGGGAGCGGGTGCGGGCGACGGAGCCGTCGCCCCGCTGTTCGCCTCCGGCGGACGAGCCGGTCTCGCCTCCCCTCCCTTCGGCGCGGGTGCGGGTGCGGGCGCGGCCGGCGCGGACCCCGGCGCGGCGCGCGGCGCAGTCTCGGCCTTGCCGGAGGGTGGAGACGCGGGGGCTCTTGCCCCCGTCGCAGGCGCCGGAGCCGGCTCGGGCCGGCGCTCGCGAGCCGTGGAGGGCGCGGGCGCCTTCGCAGGCGCCGGCGCCGGCTTCGCGGCGGGCCGGAAGGCAGGCACCGCGTCGCCGCTCCGCCGGCGGGCCGCGTCGGGAGACGGGACCGCCACGATGGGCGCTGGCCGCACCGGTCGGCCGATCTCCGCCTCCACGAGTGGCCTCGGGGGCCCCCCGCGCGGCGGCGCCGGCGCCACGCCCGCGCTGCGCGGTGGCGCCGGCCGCGTCCTGGGGACGAGCTCGGGGACGCGCGCGGGCGGCACGAGCGCGCGGTGAACGGGGTGACCCACGAAGCGGCGCACCGGCACGAACACCCAGCTCGTCACCACGATCGGCACCGGCTCGACCCACCACGTCACCACGCCGGGCGGGAGCGGCGCCCACCCGATGTACCCGCCCCCCACGCGCCAGGCGACCCAGGCCGGCGCCCAGTCGTACCCAGGGACCCAGATCCACCCGAGCCACGGATCGAAGATCCAGCGGCCGTAATGGTAGGCCGCCCACGCCCAGGGCTCGTCGCTCGCCCAGAACCAGCCCTCGACCGTCCAGACCCATTCACCCTGCGTGTACGGACGCCAGCCCGGGGCGACGCCGGACGGACGGAAGACGCGGCCGTAGCTCCCCGCGACCACCCACTCGCCGTACGGCGCCAGCCCGCTCTCGAACACCTCGAAGGAGACCGCGGCCCCTCCGGCCTGCGCCGCGGCGCGCCCCGGAGCGGCACCGGCTCCACAGAAGAGGAGCAGCGCACCGACGAGGGCTCCCACCGTCTTGGCCGCCATGGCCTCGACCTCCCGGCCCGCGGCGAGGCGGGCCGCGTTCCGTCGCGCGACGCGGGCCGGAGCCGCTCGAAGCCGCCGGCGGTCCCGGCAACGCCCGCAGGATCCGCCGCGGCACGCCGCGCGGCAACCGCGCAGGTGGGCCGCGGGCGGCGCGAGCCTGGCGGTCTCGCTCGAGGGCGGCGGTAGAGGGCGCGCGCCGCGCCGCCCGGGAGGCGGGCCGTCCACACCCGCGCGCGCGCTCGCGTGCACGCGGGGCGTACGGCCGGGGGGCGCCTCGCGCTCGCCCGGGGACCACCGTCGGAAGCGCCCCGCATCGCATCGGCCGGCGCGCCGGCGCGCGGGCGTAGCATGAGATCGCCGCGCCAGGATGGAGCGGGTGGCGGCGCGCGGTGAGGCGGGGATGGAGAACGCCGAGATCGCCCGGGTCCTTTCGGAGATCGCCGACCTCCTCGAGCTCTCAGAAGGCAACGCGTTCAAGGTGCGCGCCTACCGGCGCGCGGCGCAGGCGGTGGACCTCCACCCCGCCTCGGTCGCGGAGCTGTGGCGGGCGGGGCGCGCGGGGGAGCTGCACGGGGTGGGCGCCCACCTCGCCGAGAGGATCGGCGAGCTGGTCGAGACCGGAGAGTGCCGCGAGCACGGCCGGCTCGCCGCGGGCGTGCCGCCCGGCGTGCTCGCCATGCTGCGGCTCGAGGGGATGGGGCCGAAGGCGGTCGCCGCCGTCTGGAAGGAGCTCGGCGTCACCGATCTGGCCGCCCTCGAGGACGCCTGCCGCTCGGGGCGCATCCTGGCGGCGACGCGCATGGGTCCGGCCCGGGCGCGCGCGCTGCTCGCCGCGATCGCGCGTCACCGGGCGCGGGCGGGACGGATGCCGCTCCACCGCGCCCTCGAGTACGCCGAGGGCATCCTCGCGCGGCTGCGCACCGTCCCCGGGGTGCGCCGCGCCGAGGTGGCCGGCGGCCTCCGCCGCCGCACGGAGACGGTGGACGATCTCGAACTCCTCGTCGCCGCCGACGACGCGGCGCCCGTGCTCCGCGCCTTCTGCGGGCTCCCCGGCGTGGAGCCGGTGCTCGGGCAGGCGACCACCACCACCCAGGCCAAGGCGCGGCTGCGCGCGGGGATCCGGGCGGACCTGCGGGTCCTGCCGCCCGGTTGCTTCGGCGCGGCGCTGCACCACTTCACCGGCAGCAAGGAGCACACCGTCGCGATCCGGAGGCGCGCCGCCCAGCGTGGCCTCGACCTCTCCGAGTACGGGGTGTTCGACCGCGAGGGCCGGCGGCTCGGCGGCGCCGAGGAGATCGAGGTCTTCCGGGCGGTCGGGCTGCCGTTCATCCCGCCCGAGCTGCGGGAGGGGTCAGGCGAGCTCGAGGCCGCCGAGGCGGGGCGGCTGCCGCGCCTGGTCGAGGAGTCGGAGCTCCTCGGCGACCTGCACGTCCACTCCCGCGCCTCGAGCGACGGGCGCTCCACCCTGGAGGAGCTCGCCCGGGCGGCACGCGCGCTCGGGCGCCGCTACCTCGCGGTGACCGACCACTCCCGCTCCCGCCCGCTCGGCCTCGACGCCGAGCGCCTGCGGGCGCACGCCGCGGAGGTCCGCGCCCTCGACGCGCGCCTCGGCGGCGAGCCGCAGCTCCTCGCCGGGGTGGAGGTGGACGTGCTGCCCTCCGGCGCGCTCGACCTCCCCGAGGACGTCCTCGCCGACATGGATCTGGTCGTGGCCGGCGTCCACGCGCGCTTCGGGGACTCGTCCGCGCGCACCACCGAGCGCCTCGAGCGCGCGCTGCGCAGCGGCGTCGTCCACGTGCTCGCGCACCCCACCGGCCGGGAGCTCGGCCTGCGGGACGCCTACCCGCTGGACCTCGAGCGCCTGCTCTCCGTGGCGCGCGAGGAGGGGGTCGCGCTCGAGGTGAACGCGATGCCCGAGCGGCTCGACCTCACCGACGCCGGGTGCCGCGCCGCCGGGGCGGCGGGGGTGCCGGTGGTGATCTCGACGGACGCGCACGACGCGGCCCAGCTCGCGAACCTGCGTTACGGAGTGTGGGTGGCGCGCCGCGGGTGGCTCGAGGCGAAGGACGTGCTGAACACGCTGCCGCTCGAGGGGCTCGCCCGTCGACTCGCCCGCGTCACGCGGGCGCCGGACCGAGCCCACGGCGGGAGCTCGCGGTGAGGCGCGCGGACGCCGGGGCGCTGCCCGGGACGGGACGAAGTGGGAAGTGGGAGGCGAGCGATGCAGAAGCCCATCGAGATCGGCTGGAGGAACGTGGCGCCCTCGCCCGCGGTGTCGGCGCTCATCCGCGACGAGGCGGCGCGCCTGGAGCGCGCGTCGGACCGGATCGTCGGGTGCTCGGTGAAGCTGGAGGCGCCCAGCCGCCACCACCGGCACAGCGGCTCGCAGTACCGCGTCCGCGTGGAGGTCTCGGTGCCGCGCGGCAAGATCGTGGTCGGGCGCAACCCGCCGCGGACCGATACCCACGCCGATCTCTACGCCGTCGTGAAGCAGGCGTTCCGCGAGGCGCGCCGGCAGCTCGAGGACCGCGTGCGGCGCATCGACGGCCGCGTGAAGTCCCACGCGCCGCCGGCGGAGGAGGCGGTGGTGGCCCGCCTCCTCCCCGAGGAGAGCTACGGGTTCCTCCGCACGGCGGACGGGCGAGACGTGTACTTCCACGCGAACGCCGTGCTGCGCGGGCTCTTCTCGCGGCTCCGCGTCGGCCGGGCGGTCCGCTTCGTCGAGACGCGCGGCGACGAGGGACCGCAGGCGAGCACGGTGGATCCGCTCCCGGCGCGCCGGCGGGCGACGCCCGCCCCCGCGCCGGCGCGCTGAGGGGCTGTCCCGAGCTCGCCTGTGACCGGCGGGGGCCCGTCCGCGACGCGGGTTGCGCGGAGCGCCCCGTCGCGAGAGATCTGGGGGTGGCCCGCCCGTCGGCGCGGCCGCGGAGACACCATGCCGAGCCCCGCGCCCTCCGGCCTCGCCCCCGGCTTCCTCGTCGCAGCGCCCGCCCTGGGCGACCCGAACTTCGCCGGCTCGCTCGTGCTCATGGCCGAGCACCACGGCGAGGGCGCGCTGGGGTTCGTGGTGAACCGCCCAGGCCCGGTCACGGTCGCGGAGGTGCTCGCGAGCGTGGACGAGGATCTCCGCCGCGCCGCGGAGGCGAACGGGCGCGCCGGCGCGCCGGTGCTGGTGGGCGGGCCGGTCCAGCCCGAGCGCCTCTGGATCCTCTTCCGCCCGGGCGGCATCGGCGCGGACGCGGAGGGAGCGGTGCCCGTCGGCAACGGCCTGTCCCTGGGAGGTTCGCGCGAGCTGCTCGAGGCCCTGGTGCGCGCGCCGCGCGGCGACCCGTTCCTGCTCCTCCTCGGCTACGCGGGCTGGGCGCCGATGCAGGTCGAGCGGGAGGTGGCCGCCGGCGCGTGGGTGCCGCTCGAGCTCGAGGGCAGCGATCTCGTGTTCGACGTGCCGCTCGAGCAGCGCTGGGAGACGGCGGTCCGCCGGCTGGGCTTGGAGCCGGGCGGTTTCCTGGTAGGCGGCGGCGGCGCGTCTGCCTGACTGGCGGCTACGCCTCGGCGGCGTTCACAAGGCGCAGGAGCCAGTCCCTCGACTTCGCTCGCGCGCGAGCGCGCGAGCTACGCTCGGGATGAATGGACCCGAGGCGGGCACCCGCAGCGACGCGCGCCGAGGCGCCTTCGATGTCCCGCTCGTCCCGAGCGTAAGCCCGCGAAGCGGGCTGGAGTCGAGCGACGCATGCGCAAGGAGCGAGGACGCCCGCCGCAGGCCCGGGATCGTGCGCCGGGCCGTCTCCTTGACGACCGAGCATCCGTTCAGTATCCACTTGTTCAGGTCCGACGGCGGCGCCTGTCAGGGCGTGTTGCTAGAGAGACCTCCACCGCCGCATGGCCGGGAGCGCGCGAGGCGTTCCCCGCAAGGAGAGGAAGGACCATGGCCGTCGCACCGGAGAAGGAGAAGGCGATCGAGCTGGCCGTCTCGTCGATCGAGAAGGCCTTCGGGAAGGGCTCGATCATGCGCCTCGGCAACGAGGAGGCGCTCGTGAAGGACGTCCAGGCGGTCTCGACGGGCTCGGTCTCGCTCGACATCGCCCTCGGCGTCGGCGGGTTCCCCCGCGGCCGGATCATCGAGATCTACGGCCCGGAGTCCTCGGGCAAGACGACCCTCGCGCTGCACGCGGTGGCCGAGGCCCAGAAGAAGGGCGGCATCGCCGCGTTCGTCGACGCCGAGCACGCCCTCGACGTCGGCTACGCCCGGAAGCTGGGCGTCCGCACCGACGATCTCCTCATCTCGCAGCCCGACACCGGCGAGCAGGCGCTGGAGATCGCGGAGACGCTCGTCCGCTCGGGGGCCATCGACGTGCTCGTGGTCGACTCGGTGGCCGCCCTCGTCCCGAAGGCCGAGCTCGAGGGCGAGATGGGCGACGCGCACATGGGCGTGCAGGCGCGCCTCATGAGCCAGGCTCTCCGCAAGCTCACCGGCACCATCTCCAAGTCCTCCACCATCGTCATCTTCATCAACCAGATCCGCATGAAGATCGGGGTCATGTTCGGAAACCCCGAGACGACCACCGGCGGCAACGCGCTCAAGTTCTACGCGACGCAGCGCCTCGACATCCGCCGCATCGGGGCGATCAAGGACGGCGACCAGGTCATCGGCAACCGCACGCGCGTGAAGGTGGTGAAGAACAAGGTCGCCCCGCCGTTCAAGGAGGTCGAGTTCGACATCATGTACGGCCACGGGATCAGCCGCGAAGGCGACCTGCTCGATCTCGGCTCGAACGAGAACATCGTCGAGAAGAGCGGCACCTGGTTCAGCTTCGGCGGCGAGCGCATCGGGCAGGGCCGTGAGCAGGCGAAGGCCTTCCTGCGCGAGCACCCCGAGGTGCTGCAGCAGGTGGAGGGAAAGCTCTTCGAGAAGTTCGGCATCCGCCGCGGCCCGGTGGCGGTGCCCCCGCCCCCGCCCGACGAGGCGGAGGAGAAGAAGGGGCGCGCCCGGTCCGGACGCTGATCTTCCGGACACTTGGGCGAACGCCCCCGCCCCTCCCCCCTTTGCGCCCGGACGGGCGAGCGCGGCCCCTGCCAGGCACGCTACACTCGCCGCCCCGGACGCCCCGTGCCGAGACGGCTCAGCGACAGACGCTGGCTCGAGCAGCTCCTGGACGAGGAGCTGCTCGGCCACGATCCCCACCAGGCCCGCGCGCGGCTTCCCGCCGACGTGCGTGCCGCGGCATCCACTCCCCTCGATCTCGCGCCGGCGGCGAACCTGCTCGTGGCCCGCTCGCTGCGCCGGCGGGTCGCGGTGCGCGTTCCGGGCGAGGGGGCGGATCGCCCGGCCTCTGCGCGAGACGTGTTCCTCGACGAGGTCCGCGCGCACATCGGTCTCGCGCTCGACCTCGCCCTGCTGCGCGGCGATCCGTTCGTGCGGGCCCGGCGCCGTGCTGAGATCGCCGCCGCGCTGGCCGCTGCCGCCGGCGAGCACGCCCTGGCGATCGAGGCGGAGCCGGAGCAGCCGGGCGGCGCCAGCGACCGGGCCGTGGAGCGGGCGGTGCGCGGCGCGGCCGAGGCGCTCCACGCGCGGTTCTATCCGCCCGCCGAGCCGGCTCACGCGCTGCCGCTCCACGCCGGCAAGGTCGCGGTGCTCCGCCGCCGCCTCGCGCGCGTGGTGAGCGGGTACCACCGCGACGGCCGCCTCGTGGGCGCCGCGCTGGCGCGCCACGGCGCCTACGCCGCCCGCGAGACCCTGCTCCTCGTCGAGGCGCTCGCCGGGCTCCTCGGCGCCGCCGGCGACGGCGACGGCGCGGCGGTCCGCGTCCTGCGCCAGCGGCAGATCGCGAGGCTCGGGCTGGGCCGCGCCGATGCGCGCGAGGCGCGCCGCGCCATCGTCGCGCCCCGCGACCCCGAGGCGATCGCGGACGCGGCGCCGGAGCGCGTGCGCGGGTTCCTCCTCGAGCAGCTCCGGCTCGCGCAGCTCGGCCTCAAGCTCGTGGAGGAGGAGCCCGCGGCGTGGGTCGAGCGGTTCGTGCGGGCGGCAGGGCTCGACGCCCAGGCCATCGCCAGCGCGGAGATCGAGGCGGCGGCGCAGCACGCGGACCACGCGGACTGGCTGGAGGCGCTCGGCGACGGCCCCCGCGCCTGGCAGGGCCTCGCGTCGGACCTCGACGTCGCCACGGACGAGGTCGTCGAGCGGGTGACGGTGGCGGTGACCGACAACCTCGAGGCGCTCGTCACCGAGATCCGCGAGACCGGCGAGCTCGGACAGCTCCTCGCCCGGGCGGCGTCGGGCGGCGCGCTCTCGCGCGACGAGAAGAAGAAGGTGAAGGCGCAGCTCATCGATCTCGCGAAGGCGGTGCCGGCGCTCGCGATCTTCGCCGCGCCCGGCGGGATGCTGCTCCTCCCGCTCCTCGCGAAGCTGCTGCCGTTCAACCTCCTCCCGAGCGCGTGGGAGAAGCCCGCCGAGTCGAAGCGGAAGCAGGTCGCGAGGTAGAGCCGGCGCCGTGCTCGCGAGGCGACCGCCCGAGGGCGATCGCCCGGGGGCTGCGCGAGGGGCGCTACCGCGCCTCGCGGCGGAGGCGCGCGGCGAGCCGCAGCGCGTCCTCGTTCACCCGCGCGGTGAGGGTCCGGCCGCGGTCGTGGGCGATCATGCCGTCGATCTTCCCCGCGAGGTCCGCGCCGGCGGCGCCGAGCTTCTCCCGCGAGGCCAGCCAGCCGAGGCCGAGCACCGCGTGGTAACGGGCGGCGACGTCGGCGTCCTGCTCGATTGGCCGGACGAGCGCGTCGGTGAGCGCGGCGGCGTGGCGCGCGCTCCCCCTCCGGCCGACCTCGAGCGCGGCGCGGTCGCGCACCGCGGCGATGGGATCCGCGAGCTTGCCCGCCCAGCAGGCCGGGTCCACGCCGCAAGCCGCCGCCGCGTCCAGCCGGGCCGTCCTGCCCGCGAACGCCGCCTTCCGGGCGGCGTCGCAGCCGCCCGCGCAGGCGCGCTGCTCCGCCGCCTCCACGACCGGGCGCTCCGCCGCGCCGCCGATGCGCGACAGCGCCGCGAGCGCGCCGTCGCGGAGCCGCGCGTCGGGGGACCCCGAGGCGGCCCGCAGCGCCGGGAGCGCCGCCGGATCGCCGATGCGCGCCAGCGCGTCGCAATAGCGGTCGCGCACGTCGGGATCCCGCTCTCGCGGGAGGAGGCTCGCGAGCGGCCGGACCGCCTCCTGCGCACGCATGCGCCCGAGCGACTCGGCGGCGAACACGCGCACGTAGAGCGCGAGGCGGGGATCGGCGTCCTGGTACGAGAGCTTCTGCACGAGCGCCGGGACGGCCTCCGCACCGGCGACGTCGCCGAGCAGCTGCGCCGACTTCGCGAAGAGCGCGCCCGGCACGACGCCGCGCTGGCGCGCCCAGCCTGCGAGCTCCGCGTCGCGCCCCTCGAGCACCGCGAGGAGCGGCGCCGTCATGGGCGCGCCGATCTGGGAGGCGGCGAACGCGGCCTCCGGGAAGAACGAGACGCCGGGCCGCTCCTCGAAGAGCATCCGCAGCACGGCCTTCCCCGCGCGCGGATCGGCGATCGAGCCGAGCGCGAGGAGCGCCTTCTTCGCGGTGAACGGCTCGACGCGATCGCCCGTGGCGATGGCGACGAGCGTGTCGACCGCGGCCGGATCGCCGATGCGGCCGAGCGCGTCGACCGCCGCGACCTGCGTGTAGCCGTCGGGGGACGCGGTCAGCTCCTGGAGCGCGGGGACCGCCTCGCGAGCGCGGAGCGCCCCGAGCGCCTCGGCGATGCGGCGGTTCGCGTCGATCGTGTCCCGGTCCTTCGGCGCCGGGTCGAGCGCGGCGAGCAGCGGCGCGGCGGCGGCGGGATCGCCGATCTCGCCGAGGGCGAGGGCGGCCTCGGCGCGCGCCCGCGGCGCCTGCTTCAGCACGGCGACGAGGTGCGGGACGGCGGCCCGGCGGTCCCCCTGGACCTTGCGGACGTGCGAGAGCGCCTCGAGCTTCTCGTCCAGCCGGCTGCGGCCTGCGGCACGCTTCGCCCAGCCCTCCGGATCGCTGGGGCTCCCGCAGGCGGCGAGGGCGAGGCAGGCGAGGACGGCGGGGAGGGTTCGCATGTCGTGCTCCTCGGGGGTTACGGCAGGGCGCGCCGCTGCGGCGCGGGGACGGCGATGGGCGTCGGCTCGGAGTCGTCGAGCGCGAGGGCGCTGTGGCGTTCGGCGAGGGCGGCGGTCAGCGCCTCGATGGCGGGGGCGAGCTCCGGCGAGCGCGCGGAGGCGGCGCACATGCGCTGCAGCGCGTCGGAGAGCACCGCCGCGTGGCGCGCCTCGCGTGCCTTCATCGCCTCGACCGCCTGGATGAACGTGCGGAAGAAGGGCTTGAGCTCGTCGCTCCTGCGCAGCGTCCGCATGCGCGGGAAGCGCCCCTCGGAGAGCACGCGCACGTAGTGGCCCATGACGAACACGGGGCCGGCGACGCGGTGGGTGACGACCACGCCGAGGAGCCCGAGCGCGCCGGCGAGGAGCAGCGCGATCGCGCCGAACGCGCCGAGCAGGACGCGATCGCTGCGGGCCACGAGGGCGCGCGTCTCGGGGTCCGACGCGAGCAGCGCCGTCGCCTGGACGTGCGCCTGGTGGAGCCACAGGCCGAACACGAGCGCAACGGCCAGCCCGGCGCCCGCCATGAGGAGCGCGTACTTGAGCTGGAACCCGCGGTCGACGAGGTACCGGCGCCGGTGATGCCCGGCCCCCGGCGCGTCGGCAGCGGCGGATGCCTCGGCCATGCGATGCTCCCCTCTCGGCCCGGCGTCGCCGGGGACAGGCGATTCTATCGCTTGCCCCTCGCACCGCAACGACGCTGCCGCACGGGAGGTGACGATGCAAGCCCGACGCCCACTCGCGTCCACCTGTGAGGACATCTACCGCGCAGCCCTCCATCGGCTCGACGCGGCCCGACGCGTCGCGGCGGAGCTCGCGAGCTCCCCGCTGCCGCCGGGCCCGGTGCGCGTGCTGGCGCTCGGGAAAGCTGCTACCCCAATGATCGAGGCGGCCCTCGCCGCGCTCGGCGACCGCGCGCGGCACCCGCTCTGCGTCCACCCGGAGGGAACGCGCCCCCCCGCGGGCGCGCGTGCCATCGCGGCGGGCCACCCGCGGCCGACGCGCGGCTCGCTCGCGGCGGGCGAGGCGATCCGCGCCTGGGCCGACGCGAACGGGGGTGCGACGGCGCTCGTCCTGCTCTCCGGCGGCGGCAGCGCGCTGGCGGTGGCGCCCGCGGCGGGGCTCTCCCTCGAGGAGAAGGCCGACGCGCTCGCCGCCGTCATGCGGGCAGGCGCGACCATCCAGGAGCTGAACGCCGTCCGCAAGCACCTGTCCGACCTGAAGGGCGGCCGCCTCGGGGCCCGGCTCGCGCCCGCGCCGGTGCGGGTCCTCGTCCTCTCCGACGTCCCCGGCGACGACCTCTCCACCATCGCCTCGGGTCCGCTCGTGCCCGACCCCACCACCTGGGCGGACGTGGGCGCGGTCCTCGACCGCACCCGCACGCGCGGGGCGCTGCCGGCGGCGGTCCGCGCCTTCGTCGAGGCGGAGTCGGCGGCGGGCCGCGAGACGCCGAAGCCGGGCGACCCTCGCTTCGCCACGATCGCGCACCGCCTCCTCGCCGGGCCTACCGAGCTCGCGCGCGCCGCCGCCGAGGCCGCCGCCGAGCGGGGCATCTCCGCCGAGGCGGATCCCGCGCCGCTCACCGGCGACGTCGCCGCGGTCGCGGCGCGCCTCGGCGCGTGGGCGCGCGCGAACGCCGGCCGCGGCCCGCGGCTGCTCGCCCTCGGCGGAGAGCCCACCATCAGCGTCCCGGCCGCCGCCCACCCCGACGGCGGCCGCGCGCAGGCGCTCGCGCTCCTCGCCGCGAAGGAGCTCGCGGGGCTCCCCGCCGCCGCGCTCGCCGCCGGCTCCGACGGCCGCGACGGCCCGACGGAGCACGCCGGCGCCGTCGTGGACGGCGAGACCGCTCCCGGGGCTGCCGCCGCCGGCGTCGACCTCGATGCCGCGCTCGCCGAGGCGCGCTCGGGCCCGGCCTGCGCGGCGCTCGGGGTCGCCATCCCGCGCTTCGAGACCGGGACGCACGTGTGCGATCTGGTGCTGGTGGCGGTGGAGTAGGGACCGACCTCGAGCTCAACGTCGACCGCGACACCCCGACCGCGACCTCGGCCCCCGTCGGATCTCCTGAGGCCGACCACCCTGAGCGTAGCGACGCGGCGTCAGCCGCGGCGCGAAGTCGAAGGGCCCCGACCCCCGACCTCCTCGACCTCGACCTCATCATCCATCACAAGTCGGCGACGGTTCTGCCCGGAAACGGCTGTATCCGCCAGGCGGGCGGTCCCGAGCTGGCTCGAGACGAGAGGGACCGGCCGAAGCGCTACCGAGGACCGGAACCGTCGCCGCGCGATCGGCTAACAAGAAACCCGAGGGCGAGACGCGGCACGGGCGTGCTTGGAGGCGCGGAACTCCCGAGGAGCCAGGCCATTTCACTGTAGGTGAGCCAGGGCGCTTCCGGCCATGGCCAGAGCAACCCATTTGCCCGACGGTAACCGTTGACACGGTTGTCTTGCAGCTCGCTTTCCGCGGCGCGAGCAGCCCGAGAACGCGTGCCTCGCAGCGTTCGCGGGCCACCCGGAGGGCGCCGGAGCTGCGCGGGAGGGGGCGCGGCACCCCTGGTCATCGGTCGCGCCTCGCGCCGTTCTCGCGAGCCTGGGGACGGCCGAAATTCGCATGAGACACTGCGTACATGTCCACCGCACGCGAGCTCACGAACCCACCTCGTCCGCCTTCTCCGTGAGGAGCAGGGCGCGATGGCTCGGCAGGGATCGTGTCGCGGCGGGACCCTCCGCGGCTCTTCCGAGGCTTCTCGACGAGACCGCGGCGCTTCGCGTGCTGGGCGAGGATGAGGTCGAGGCCGCGCTCGAGGATCTCCGCCGCGTTGCCTTCCGGGCAGGCATGCCCGAGCGCGTCCGTGGCGGCCTCGAGCTTCTCGAGGAAGCGGCGGGAGACGGTGACGTGCACGCGGGCGAGCTCGGCGTCGAGCCGCTCCACGGACTCGCGGGGTGGCGGCGGAGTGGGCAGGGGCCTCGGGGCAGCGACCGTGACGGGAGTGGTCGGTTCATCCGGGTGGACTCGAAGCGCCGGCGACTCGGGCGAGGGTGCCAGGAGCGCGGCCTGGACCGTGGCCGCTCGGATGGCGGCCGGCCGGAACGCGGTGACGACCTCGCGGGTGGGCACCACCTCGGCCGGCCGGAGCGACACGGCGACCGCCTCCGCCTCGCGGCGCGAGCGACCGAAGAACCGGGGCAGCACCTCCGCGCGGTTCTCGGGGGTGAGCACCTTCGCGATCCGGCCGCCCGTCTTGTGAGGGATGATCAGACCCCGACCCCGTCCCCGACCTCGACCTCTCGATTCATCACATCCCACGGCGACAGCACACGCATGCGGGAGGTCGTGTGCCGTCGCCCGTACGCAGACGGGGCTCGGGCATCGAGGGGAGAAGCGCTCGCGCCGGCGCGCCTCTGCCCATCACGCGGTGCGTCTTCACCGGCGTCGGCGCGGTGACTGGGCAGCGGGCAGAGCAGGTCCGAGGAAGTTGCGCGCACGTCTCCGCCCATGCCGGCGTTCACTAATAGTCCCTGCTATCTCCAGCGATAGCTCTTGCGAGCCACGCGAGTCCCAGTTGCGGTGGGTGAACGTCGCCCTCTTGACGTGGTTCGCCGCGACGCGCGTTCGCACGTCTTCGGCGCGTCGGGAACACGCTCCTCGCGAGCGCAGGCAGGGCGCGCCGTGCGCGTCCGGCGCGCCGCGTGGACGGCGAAGGGGCGGGCCCGGAAAGCGGCGCAGGCGCGATCTGGCGCGTCTCAGGAGGTGCGGAAATCGCGTGTTACGAAGGGTGCACAGGAGGTGCACCATGCCCGCGATCGCCCCTTCCGCCCTCGACTCGACCCTGCTCGCCCAGCGCCTGCGCGAGCTCGCCGGCGAGGAGCGCGACGTCCAGGTCGAGTTCCTCCTCCACCTCGAGGAGTTCGATCGCCGCCGCGCGTACGTGGACGCCGGGTACCCCTCGCTCTGGGCGTATTGCCTGGAGGTGCTCCACCTGCGCGAGGGCGCGGCGGGGCGACGCATCCAGGCGATGCGGGTGCTGCGCCGGTTCCCAGCCTCGAGGACGCCCTGCGAGATGGCCGCCTTTGCATCTCCACCGTCCAGCTGCTCGGCCAGGTGCTGACCGAGGAGAACCTGCCCGACCTCGTCGCCCGGGCCGCCTACCGCACCAAGGCCGAGGTGGATCACCTCGTCGCCTCGCTCCAGGCGCGCACCGCTCCGCGGGCGGGCGTGCGCAAGCTGCCCGACCGCGCCTCAGCCGCGAGCGCCCCGGCGCTGCCGCTGGCGGCAGTGGTTGCCGGACCTGCCGAGCCGCAGGAGGCGATCCCCGCGCCGCCGGCGGCTGCTGGTGGGTCGCCGGCCACGGTTTCCGCCCCACCCGACCAACCTCGCCCGAAGGCGCGGGCGGAGACCCGTGCGGTGAGCGAGAGCGGCTGGTCGCTGCGGGTCACCATCGACGCGTCCTGCAAGGAGGACCTCGAGACGCTCACCGCGCTGCTCTCGCACGAGTTCCCGGACGGCGATCTCGCGGCGGTGCTCCGGGATGCCATCCGCTGCGCCGTCGAGAAGCACGGCAAGCGCAAGGGCGCGATCGCGCCGGAGCGGCAGCGGAAGGCCGACCGGGAGCCACGTCCCTCCACCGAGTCCGCCGCGCCCACGAGCACGATCCCGGCGATAGTGCGGCGCGAGGTCTGGAAGCGCGACGGCGGACGCTGCGCCTGGGTCGCTCCGGACGGGCGGCGCTGCGACAGCCGCTGGCAGCTGGAGCTCGACCACATCCACCCGCAGGCTCTCGGGGGTCTCTCGACGCGCGACAATCTTCGGGTCGCTTGCAGGTCGCACAACCTGTTGCACGCCGAACAGACCTACGGGCGCGAGCACATGGACCGCTTCCGGCGCGGAAACCTCGCCGAGCGGACGGGGCATGCCGGCACCGCGCCAGCTGCCATTCAGCAGGGCTTGTGGGCAACGTGACCGCGGTCGGCGGAACGGGAGCAAAGCCGACCGCAGCGTCTTCCGGCGACGCGGCGGACGCGCGGCGACGCCGGCCCTCCGGCCCCCTCGTAGGCCGCTTTCCCTGGCTCGTACTGCTCCCTCGCGCGTGCCCACCGCGGGCGCGCGGTCGGCACCTCGTCCCGAGTCCAGCGCGAGCCGATGTGACGAATGACAAGGACCTCGACCTCGACCTCGACCTGGGCCGCACCGTCCCCCCTCGACCGCGCCCTCGACCCCGCCTATACAGACCCCCTCATGCGCATCGTCTTCATGGGAACTCCCGCCTTCGCGGTGCCCCCGCTCGACGCGCTCGCCCGCGCGGGCCACGAGGTCGCGGCGGTGGTGGCGCAGCCGGATCGGCCGGCCGGGCGCGGCCAGGCGCTGCGCGAGCCCGCCACGAAGGTCTGGGCGCGCGCGCACGGGGTGGCGGTGCTGCAGCCCGAGAAGGTGCGCGACGGACGGCTCGCGCGCGAGCTCGAGGCGCTGCGGCCCGATCTCCTGGCGGTGGCCGCCTACGGCCGGATCCTCGGCAGCGACCTCCTCCAGCTCGCGCCCCACGGCGCCCTGAACGTGCATGGCTCGCTGCTGCCCAAGTACCGGGGCGCGGCGCCCATCCAGTGGGCGATCGCCGAGGGGGAGGCGGAGACGGGCGTCTCGATCATGCAGATGGACGAGGGGCTCGACACGGGCGACGTGCTGCTCCAGCGCGTGCTGCCGATCGGGCCCGACGAAACCTCCGAGTCCCTCGCCCCGAAGCTCGCCGCGCTCGGCGGCGAGGCGCTCGTCGAGGCGCTCGCGCTGCTGCCGCACGGCGGGCTCGTGCCGGTGAAGCAGGACGCGTCGCGCGCCACGCTGGCGCGCATCCTCGAGAAGGAGGACGGCCGGGTGGACTGGACGCGGAGCGCACGGAGGATCCGGGATCGGCTACGCGCCTTCACCCCGTGGCCGGGGGCGACGACCACGCTCGACGGCCGCTCGGTGAAGCTGCTGGAGGTCCGCGAAGAGCCGGAGGCGGCGGGCGCGCTCGCCGCCGACCCCGGCGCCGCCGCGCTCGTGCCCGGCCGCGGCGTCGCCGTGCGGTGCGGCGACGGGACCGCGCTCCTCGTCACCCGCCTGCAGCCCGAGGGGAGGCCCCCGCAGGCGGCGGTGGACTTCGCGAACGGCCTTCGCCGCCGCACCTTCACGTTCGGCACATGAGCGCGCGCCAGATCGCCTTCGAGGTCCTGCGCCGGGTGGACGAGGGCGGCGCGTATGCCTCGCGCGCCCTGGACGCCGCGCTGACGGGAGCCGGCGCCCTCGATCCGCGCGAGGCCGGCCTCGCCACCGAGCTCGTGTACGGGACGCTCCGCCGCTCGCTGACGCTCGACGCAGCCCTCGCGCCCCACTCGCGACGGCCCGTCGGCGCGCTGGACCCGCCCGCCCGCGTGGCGCTCCGGCTCGGCGCCTATCAGCTGCTGTTCATGGGGAAGCCCCCCCACGCTGCGGTCGGCGAGACCGTCTCCCTCGTGAAGGCGGTCGATCACGGCCGCGCGGCGGGGTACGTGAACGCGGTGCTGCGCGCCCTAGCCCGCGCGCCGGCGCTCCCCGAGCCGCCGCCGCTCTCGGTCGATCCGGCCGGGCACGTCGCGCTCGCCGAGGCGCTGCCGCGCTGGCTCGCGGAGGAGTGGGTCGAGTGGCTCGGGCCCGCGGAGGCGCTCGCCCTCGCGCGCGGCATGAACCAGCCCGCGCCGCTCACGGTGCGCTCCCCGGCGCGAGACGCGCTCGTCGAGCGCGCCCGCTCCGCCGGCCTCGCCGCGGAGCCCACCCGGCGCTCGCCGGACGGAGTCCTGCTCGCCGGCGCCTCGGTCGCCGCGCTCGCCCGCGCGGCGGGAGGGCTCCCCTTCCAGGTGCAGGACGAGGCCGCTCAGCTCGTGACGCTCTACGCGGCGGGCGGGCTGCGCGGCACCCGCGCGCGCGTGCTCGACGCCTGCGCCGCGCCCGGCGGGAAGGCGTTCCACCTCGCCGAGCAGCTCGCGCCGGGCTCGGAGGTCGTCGCAGTGGAGCTCCATCCGCGCAAGGCGGAGGAGCTCGCGCGCGAGGCGGCGCGGCGCGGCCTCGCCGGCGTTCGCGTCGTCTGCGCCGACGCGGCGCGGCCGATCCCGGGGCTCGAGGCCGGCTCCTTCGACGCCGTGCTCGTGGACGCTCCCTGCGCCGGCCTCGGCACGCTGCGCCGCCACCCGGAGCTGAAGCTCCGCCGCGTGCCCGAGGACCTCGCCCGGATGGCCGTCCTGCAGGCTGACGTGCTGGCGGGCGTCGCGCGCTACGCGCGCCCCGGCGCGCCGATCACCTACTCCATCTGCTCGCTGTCGCGGGTCGAGGGGCCTCGCGTCGTCGAGGCCGCGCTCCGGAGCGGCCTCGCGCGCGCCGGGGGCGGCGCGGTGCCGTCCGACGTGCTCACGGCGGAGGGGGATCTCCTCACCCTGCCCCACCGCCACGGCACCGACGGTTTCTACGCCGCTCGCCTGGTCGGGTGAGACCCGGCGCCAAGGTCCGCGCCGCGGACCTCCGCCGCGCCTCCGCGCTGCCCCCGGCGCCGGCCGCTCTCGCGTAGACTGTGGCCCCCATGCCCCTCCCGCCGATCCGGATCGCCCCCTCCATCCTGTCCGCCGACTTCGGCCGCCTCGCCGAGGAGGTGCGGGCGATCGAGGCGGCCGGCGCCGACGTGGTGCACGTCGACGTGATGGACGGGCGGTTCGTGCCGAACATCACCATCGGCCCGCTCGTCGTGGAGGCGGTCCGGAAGGTGACGAAGCTCCCCATCGACGTGCACCTCATGATCGTCGAGCCGGAGCGGTACGTGGAGGCGTTCGCCAAGGCGGGCGCCGACCTCCTCTCGGTCCACGCCGAGGCGTCGCCCCACCTCCACCGCACGCTGCAGGCGATCCGCGCCGCCGGCGCGCGCCCCGCGGTCGCGCTCAACCCCTCGACGCCCCTCTCCGCGGTCGAGTGGGTGATCGAGGAGTGCGAGATGGTGCTCGTCATGACCGTGAACCCCGGGTTCGGTGGCCAGCGCTACATCGAGGCGTGCACGGACAAGCTCCGGCAGCTCCGCGCGCTGGCGGACGCGCGCAACCCCTCGCTGGAGATCGAGGTGGACGGCGGGGTGAACGCCGAGCGCGCGGGGCTCGTCGCCGGGGCGGGCGCGAACCTGCTCGTGGCGGGGACGGCGGTGTTCGGCGCGCCCGACTACCGGGCCGCCATCTCCGCGCTCCGCGCCGGCGCCGAGGCGGCGCGCGCGGGGGGAGCCCGGCGGTGAACGTCGCCGCCGCCATCGCCGCGGCGGCCGCGCTCGTGGCGGTGCTCTCCGGGGCGCTCTCGCGGCGCTTGTCGTTCGCCCCCGGCTGGCGCGACCAGCAGGGCTTCTCGCTCGTCGCGTTCTCGGCGGCCGCGTACTCCGTGTGCAACCTCGCCACCACGCTCGGGCTGCCGGACGCGGTGGTGACGGTCACCTCGCGCTTCCAGGTGGCGAGCGCGCTCGCGCACTTCTGGGCGTGGCTCGGGTACTCCGCGACCTTCGTCGGGATGCGGGAGGACCGCCTGCGGATGGGCGTGCGGCGTGGCATCCTCGCCCTCGCGGCGCTCGCCACCCTCCCGGGCGTGGTCTTCTCGGACCGGGTCGTGAGCCACGAGTTCCCTGCCTTCGGCGCGGTCTACCGCGACGCGCTGCCCACCTCGTTCGGCTACGCGGTCTTCGCCGCGCTCCTCGTCGCGTCCGTCGTCACCTGGTACCGCTTCCTCCGCGCCTGGCGCGGCGGGGTCCGCCACGCGGGCGTGCACGCCGTCGCCTTCGGCGCCCTCATCCTCTTCGGCCTGAACGACGCCCTCGCGACCACCGGCCAGGTCCCGCTCCCCTACCTCCTGGACACCGGCTTCATCGTGCCGATCGTCGCGGTCTACTGGACCCTCACCGTGCGCTTCGCCGACAACGCCCGCGCCCTGCATTCGATGCGCGCGCGGCTCGAGGAGCTCGTCGAGGCCCGCACGCGCGCGCTCGCCGACGCCCAGGCGGCGCTCCACCAGTCCGAGAAGCTCGCCGCCCTGGGCCGGTTCGCCACGGCGGTGGCCCACGAGATCCGCGACCCCGCCGCGGTGATCACGACGAACCTGCGGCTCCTGGAGGACGCGCTCCGCCGCGCGGACGCCGCCGCCCCCGAGGCGCACGAGGCCCTGGCCGACACCCTGGCGGCGCTCGACCGGCTCGGCGCGCTCGTGCGCGCCCTCGCCGACGCGGGCGGCGCCGCCGCCGTGGAGCCGGGCGGACGCACCGCGGTGGGGGAGGCGGTGCGCGCGACCATCTCCGACGCGCGCATCCGCGCCGGCGATCGGATCCGCATCCTGGAGGAGATCCCCGAGGGCCTGGTCGTCCGCGCGCGCCCCGAGAACGTCGTCCACGTGCTCGGGAGCCTGCTCGCCAACGCCGCCGACGCGGTGCCGGACGGCCGCGCCGGCCGGGTGGAGGTGCGCGCCGAGCGCCGCACCGGCGCGGTCCGCATCACCGTCTCCGACGATGGGGCCGGCATGCCTCCCGAGGTCCTCCGCCGCGCGTTCGACCCGTTCTTCACGACCCGGCGCGACGAGCGGGGCCGCGGCCTCGGGCTCGCCATCGCGCGCGGCGTGGTGGAGGGCAGCGGCGGCGCGATCTGGCTGGAGAGCGAGCCCGGCAGGGGGACGCGCGCGGTGCTGGAGCTGCCCGAGCTCGAGGACTCCGGTCCCGCCTGAACGACGGAGCGCGACCCGCGATCACCGTCGGTGCACGCGGATCGTGGTCCGTCGTTCAGTCCGCGCGCTCCACGCGGACGCGCGCGAGCCCGCGCTCGATCATGCCGAGCTTGCGGGCCGCGGCCCTCGACAGGTCCACGACGCGTCCGCGCTTGAAGGGGCCGCGGTCGTTGACCGTGACGACGACGCTCCGTCCGTTCTCGAGATCCGTGACCTTGAGCCTCGCGCCGAACGGGGCGCGGGGGTGGGCGCAGGTCATCGCGTTCATGTCGTAGCGCGCCCCGCTCGCGGTGCGGCGCCCGTGGAAGCGCTTCCCGTAGAAGCTCGCCAGCCCCACCTCGCCCGACGCCGCGGGCGCCTCCGCGGACGGCCGGCGCGGAGACTCGTCGGGCGCGTGCCGGGGCGCGTGGCTGCAGGCCGCCACCGCGCCGAGGAGCACGGCGAGCGCGACCCGCCCCAACGGCCTGGAGCGGCGCGCCGTCACCTCGCCGCCCTCCGCGGGAACGCGCGCGCCACCTCGGGGTGGCGCGCGAGCAAGGCCAGCGCGTCCTCGAGCAGCGTGCGCCCGGGCTCCATCTTGAACCAGGTCGAGGCCCCGGACGGATGCGGCAGCGGCAGGACGTCCACGTTCACCCCGTGGAACTGCGTCCTCAGCGTGCGTCCGACCACGGCCGCGATGGGCTCCGTGTGGCCGAGGACCTCCTGGATGGCGAGCCGGCCGACCGGGATCACGAGGCGCGGCGCGAGGATCTCCACCTCGCGCGCGAGGAAGCCGCGCCACAGCGCGCACTCTTCCGGCGAGGGGACCCGGTCGCCCCCGCCCGTCGTCTTGCCCGGGAAGCAGCGCACCACGGCGGCGATGTAGACGCGCGCGCGGACGGTCTGCTCGTCCGCGCCGGTGGCGCGCTCCAGCCAGCGGAACAGGGTCTTCCCCGCCGTCCACGCGAAAGGCCTGCCGAAGCGCGCCTCGTGGGGGCCCGGCGCCTGGCCGACGAGCAGGATCCGGCTCGCGACGGCCGGACCGTGAACGGGCGGCCCGAAGCCGTCCGGCCGGAACGCCTGGATGTCGCGGTGCACCGCCTCCAGGGCGGCGACGACGCTCGAGGCCTTGCGCGGCCGTGACCCCTTCACCCTCAGCGCCACGGCTCCTCGCGCACGGAGTGGATCCATCCCTCCGAGCGCGGCACGTTCGAGGGGACTCCCTGGAACCCGTCCTCCGACGCGGCGGCCGCCCCCGTGGCGGCGAGCACGGCGTCGAGGTGTTCCCCGCGGCCGTCCTCGACGACCTGCGCCGCCTGCTCCATCTCGAACTCGAGCTTCGCCGCGCTGCGCAGCGTGCGCAGGATGGCCGCCCGGGTGGAGGCCCGCGCGACGCCGTCGCGGTCGTCGTCGCGGTAGCCGCACACGCCGCAGAGGACGCGCGCCACGTGGGCGGGCCGCACCTCCGCGATGGACGGCCTGCCCGGCTGCGGCGGATCCCAGGGGAGGAAGCTCGCCTGCACGTGGGCGAGCGTGCAGAGCCCGAAGAACGTCTGGCGGTAGGTGCGCGCGCTCGTGGGCGGGGCGAGCTCGCCGCGGTAGCAGTCGGTCGCGCGCGGGCGATCCTTCCCGAGCTCGTCCCGGAACCGCGCTGCACCTTCCGTGAAGTCGCCGCCCGCGCCCACGAACCGCTCGTGGAGGTTCCGGCCGAGGACCGCCGGGCCGCGGAGCGCCTGGCGCAGCAGCCCGAGCTGGCGGAGGTGGGTCTCCGAGAGCGACAGGGCGAAGTCCACGCCGACGACGAGCCGGCCCTCCGCCCACTTCGCCTCCTCCGCGAGCCAGCCGGCGAAGCGCACGTGCACGTCGCGGCGGCCGGGCGCGTCGGTGAACGGGCGCCACAGGCGAGTGAGCCGCACCTTCGTCCGTCCGCACTCGATCTTGGCGGCGAGGATCTGGTTGCCCGCGCCCTCGACGCCGCTCCAGCGCAGGCCGATGACCACCCCGCGATCCGGCAGGGAGACGGAGGGCGGGCGGGCGCGGCCGAACACCGCCGCCGCTGAGCCGCTGCTGCCCTCGTTCTCTGCCATCTTCGCGATCTCCGGCGCCCGCGGCGCGCCCGGTGCGTTTACCTTCCGGTCGCCGCAGGTGTCAACGCCGCCACGGGATGGCGACCCGCGCGCGCCGCGGGTGGCCCGGGCTGCCCCTCCTCGAGGAGCGCGCGGCGTCTCGGTTGGGGGCACGCCCTGCGGATGGGTTCCCTGTCATGGGTGACATGCTTAAGGTGCGTGCGTGCTGCCGACCGTTGCCCGCCCCGCCCGCATCCTGGTCGTCGAAGACGACGTCGCCATCCGCCAGACCCTCGCCGAGCTGCTCGCGGACGAGGGCTTCGAGGTGGCCTGCGCGTCGAACGGTGCCGAAGCGCTCGATCACCTCTCCTGCTCCGCGGCGCCGAGCCTCATCCTCCTCGATCTCGCCATGCCGGTGATGGACGGGTGGAAGTTCCGCTCCGCGCAGCGCGAGGACCCGAGGCTCGCGCGGATCCCCACGGTGGTGGTGTCGGCGAGCCACTCCGCGGATCGCCGCTGCGCCGAGGAGCTCGCTCCGGATGCGTTCCTCGCGAAGCCGTTCGATCTCGACTCGCTGATGAGCACCATCCATCGGCTCTGCTGACCCGCCCCCGCGCGGACGGCGCGTCCCGCCCCGCGCCGGGTCATGATCCGCCCGATGGCACCGCTCCTCGACCGCGCGATCGACGGGCTCGCGATGTGGATGGAGGATCGGCGCCCGCGAGAGCCGATGGGCTTCCGCCCGGCACCCGCCGCTTCGCTCGACTGCTTCGGGCCGCTGCCGGTCCTGCCCGCAGGGCCTCCTCGCGAGGGCGCGTGGCACGCGCCCTCGCCGCGTCCGGCCGAAGGAGACGCGACCATGGCCGTCCACGCGCAGGCGGCCCGCGGCCCGCGGCGCGGCACGGCGCTCCTCGTGCCTCCGTGGAAGGTCCCGCGCCTCGCGGCCGTCTCGGGCTACGCGCGGCTCCTCGCGCGCGCGGGCTACGCCGTCTGGACGCTCGTGCCGCCGCGCCACCTCCATCGCGCGCCGCCGGGCCTCCGCAGCGGCGAGGGGTTCGTCTCGCCCGACCTGCCCGCGCTGCGGGCGGCCTTCGAGCAGCTCGTGCTCGAGATCCGGATCCTCGTGACGCTCGCGCGCGCCGAGGGCGGAACGGTGGGCGTGGTGGGGCTCTCGCTCGGCGCGCTCGGCGCGGCGCTCGCGGCCACGGCGCCGGAGCCGCTCGACTTCGCGGCGCTCGTCGCGCCTCCTGCGGATCTCGCCGCCGTGTTCGCGGGGACGCCGATCGGACGCCGCTACCTGTCCCTCGCTCGCCGCGCGGGCGCGCCGGTGCCGCCGCCGGACGCGCTCTCGCGCATGCTCGCGCCCTTTCGCGCCGACCAGCGCCGCCCCACCGCGCGGCGCGTGCTCGTGGCGGTGGGGACGGACGATCGGATCGCGCTGGGCGCGGGCGCGCTCGGGCTCGCCGCCGCGTGGGGAGCCGCCGCGCGGCGCTACCCGCGCGGCCACCTCACCCTGCTCTTCGCCTGCCGCGCGCTCCGGCGCGACCTCGCCCGCTTCGTCGCGGCCGGCTGATCGGCCCGCTACTTGGCCGGGCAGGCGTCGCGCGCTGACTTCACCGCGTCGAAGAACTCGGCCGGCACGACGCCGCCGCGCACCACCGTCCAGGACTTCTCCATCGCCTGGCGCCACGGGCCGGGATCCACCTTCACGACCTGCAGCCCCTGCTTCTGCATGGCGGTGACGGCGTCGGTGTTGAGGCGGCGCACCTCGTCGTCGACTTTCCGGCCGAGCGACTGCGCGATCTCGAGCAGCTTCGGGCGGACGTCGGCGGGGATCTTCTCCCAGGCGTCCTTCCGCACGATGGTCGCCCCGATCATGTACGCCCACGAGACGTCCACCATGTGGTTCGCCTTCTCGAACAGGCGAGCGGTGAGGACGTAGAGCGGGACGTTCGGGACGCAGTCGATCATCCCGGTCTGGAGCGAGGGGTACATGTCGTTCGCGGACAGCACGACCGGCTGCAGCCCGGCGGCGCGGAACGCCTCGACGCTCTTGGGATCGCCCTCCCACGCCCAGATCTTCGCGCGGCTCACCTCCGCGGGCGTCTTGAACGGAGAGTCGCAGAAGAGGTGGATCGCGCCGATGCGGCTCCACTGCAGCGCGACGAGCCCCCGCTTCTCCAGGGCCTGCTCGATGCGCGGCCGGACCTTCTCGAAGGCGCACTCCATCTGCGCCTCGCTCTGGAACAGGAACGGGACGCTCAGCGCCTGCGGCTCGGGGATGACGTCGTGCATGCCGACGTTGGAGATGGCGGCGGCCTGGAGCTGGCCGATCCCCATCTTCCGCACCATGTCGCCCTCGGAGCCCTGCGCGCCGCCGGCGTAGATCCGCAGCTTCACCTTCCCGCCCGAGGCCTGCTCCCACTTCTGGCCCATCTCGCGGAGGATGTCGTGCCAGGTCGACCCCTGGGGCGCGAGCGTGCCGAGCTTGAGCGTCACGGTCTGCGCGCGGGCGGTGGTGGCGAGCGCCGCGAAGAGCGCGGCGAGGAGGAGCTTCTTCACGGGGTTCTCCTTGGGATCAGAGGAACAGATCGTCCACGTGGTCGAGCAGCGCGCGAGCGCGCCGCTGCGCCAGGATGTTGGCGAGCCGGTGCTCCGGCGCCTCGTCGGGATTGGCCTGCAGGACGACCCCCAGCTCGCGCTCGAACGCCGCCCGGTCCTGCTGCTTCACGAGGACGCCCTCCGCATAGGCGACGCGCGGGCCCAGCTTCTTGTTCATCGAGAGCTCGAGCGCGCGCTCGAGGTGTGCCTTCGCGCGCGCGGGGCCGCCTCCCTCCACCTCGCCGCGCGCCGCGTCCAGGGAGACGAAGTACTCGTGCAGCGCACCCTGTCCCCACTTCTCGTCGAGCGCCAGGGCGCGCTCCATCATGGCCACCGGGACCGGCAGCTCGGCCACGAGCCCCATGTCGCCCTTGCCGTTGGCGATCGCGAGCGTCCACGCCGAGGCGGTCCAGTAGAGGACCTCGACGTCCTTCTTCTCGGCGGCCTTCAGGGCCCCCGCGACGTCGCGGCCCTCCCGCAGCCGCTTCGAGAGGCCGTCGTGCCGCTGCTCCAGCGCGCGCAGCCCGTAGTCGCGCGCGCGGAGGTACAGCTTGCGCGCGCGCTCGCGCCCGGCGCGCGCCGCGTCCAGGTTCCCCTGCAGATCCGCCAGGTCGGCGTCCGCCTGGACGAAGGCGTACGCATACTGGGTGAAGTTGCCCGCCAGGGCGCGGAGCAGCCCCTCGTGGTGCGGGTCCTCCGAGAGGAGCCCCTCCATGGTCTTGAGGCCGAACGGCACCGCCCCGCGGACGAGCTCGGGGTCGTCGTCGGTCGCGTAGGAGGAGCCGCTCTGCGCCACCGCGTCCGACACGAAGGACATGGCGGTGCTGCGGCAGCCGACGAGCGACGCCGCGCTTACGGAGAGTGCAATGACGAGGGGGAGACGCTTCACGGGAAGGGCGCGGTGGGCGGGCGTGTGTGGTAGTCATATTTTCCCCTCCCGTAGGGGTCAATCGACTTTCGCGTGACCACCCCATCCTCGCTCCCTCCCGATACAGAGGGCTCGCCCGCCAAGGTCGCCGGAACGCGGCTCGAGCGCGGCCTGCTCGCCCTCTTCCTCCTCGCCATGGTCGCGCTGCCCGCGGCCTCCACGGTCTCGCGCCGGCTCGTCGGACGCGAGCTGCCGGGATCCGCGGTGCTCGCGCAGCACATCACGCTCTGGGTCGGCTTCCTCGGCGCGCTGCTCGCGACCGCCTCGGGGCATCACCTCGCGCTCTCGACCATCGAGCTCGTGCCCGCCGGCACGCCGCGCCGCATCGCCCGCTTCTTCACCGCGGCGGTCTCGGCGGCGGCGTGCGCGCTCCTCGCCTGGGCGTCGGCGGTGCTCGTCGCGGTGGAGTGGAAGGGGTTCGGGACCGTCGCCTTCGGCATCCGCGTCGCCTGGAGCGAGCTCGTGATGCCGATCGGGTTCGGCTTCATGGCGCTCCGGTTCGCGTGGCGCGCCGGCGAGGGCGCCGCCCGCTGGCCACTCCGCGCCGCGGCGCTCGCGATCGCGGCCGCCGCCTTCGCGCTCGGCCGCGCCGAGCCCGCCCCGCTGCTCGTCTGGATCCTCGCCGCGGTGGTGCTGGCGGCGTTCCTGCTCGGCGCGCCCGTGTTCGTCGCCATGAGCGGCTTCGCGATGGCGCTCTTCTTCCGCGACGGCGGGCCGGAGGCGATCGCGGCGGTGCCCACCGCGACCTTCAACCTGGTGTCGTCCGCCACCCTCCCCGCCATCCCGCTCCTCACGGCGGCGGGCTACGTGCTCGCGGAGGGCGGCGCGGCGCAGCGCCTGGTGCGGGCGTACAAGGGGATCTTCGGCTGGATGCCGGGCGGCGTCGCCATCATGGCGACGTTCGTGTGCGCGCTCTTCACCACGTTCACGGGCGCCTCCGGCGTCACCATCCTCGCGCTCGGGGGGCTCCTGCTCCCGGCCCTGCGGCGCGAGGGGTACCCGGAGGACTTCTCCGTCGGGCTCGTCACCGCCTCCGGCTCCCTCGGGCTGCTCTTCCCCCCCTCGCTGCCGGTGATCCTCTACGGGGTGGTGGCGCAGGCGCCCATCGATCACCTGTTCCTCGGCGGGCTCGTGCCGGGCCTGCTCATGATCGTCCTCGTCGCGGCCTACGGCGTCGCCGTGGGCGTCCGCTCCCACGCGCCCCGGGAGCGGTTCGAGCCGCGCGAGGCGGCCGCCGCCCTGTGGGCCGCGAAGTGGGACCTCGGCCTGCCGACGCTCGTCGTGGTCTCGGTCGCGACGGGGTTCGCCACCATCGTCGAGGCGGCCGCGCTCGCGGCCGCGTACTCGATCCTGGTCGAGCTCGCCATCTTCCGCTCCATCCACCCGCTGCGCGACCTGCCGCGCGTCCTCGTCGACGCGGCGGCCCTGGTGGGCAGCGTGCTCATCCTCCTCGGCACCGCGCTCGGGCTCACCTCCTGGTTCGTCGACGCGGAGATCCCGACCCTGCTCGTCGACTGGATGACCGCGACGGTGAAGAGCCCCGCGCTCTTCCTGCTCATGCTGAACGCGGTGCTCCTCGTGCTGGGGAGCGTGCTCGAGATCTACTCCGCCATCGTGGTGCTGGCGCCGCTGGTGGCTCCGCTCGGCGCCGCCTACGGCATCGAGCCCATCCACCTCGGCGTGGTGTTCCTCGCGAACCTCGAGCTCGGGTTCCTCTTCCCGCCGATGGGCCTGAACCTCTTCCTCGCGGCCTCGCGCTTCGGCAAGCCCCTGCCGTACATGTACCGCAAGGCGCTCCCGTTCCTCGTCATCATGTCCGCCGGCGTCCTCGCCATCACCTACCTGCCGGCCATCACCACCGGCGTGGTGCAGCTGCTCGTCGGGGACTAGCGTCGCGGCTCACGCCGGGGCGCCGGCGCGCGCGGGCCAGCCCTCGCGCAGCGCGAAGATGGCGAACGTCACCGCGTACGCCCCCACCACGTCGATGCCGTAATGCAGGTGGGAGAGGAACACCGACGCGACGACGAGCAGGTGCGCGCCGAGGGCGGCGAGGCGGAGCGGCGGCGAGCGCCACACGTACAGCACGAGCAGGAACGTCGTCGCGGTGTGGCCCGAGAAGAACAGGTCCTGCGTGAGGTACGCGCCCATGGCGCCGTCGGCGAACACCTGCCAGGGCGACATGAGCGAGAGGAGCACCTCGCCGAAGGAGTGGCCGGCGATCCCGGCGCCGCCCGCGTGCGGCGGCGGGGCGCCGAGGCCGGTCAGCATCAGCGTCGCGCCGCGGGCGAGGGAGACGAGCCCGCCGGTCACGGTGTAGCGGGCGAACCGGCCCGGCGCGCGCCACAGGAGCACGAGCGCGAGGGGCACGTACGCGACGAGCCAGAGCAGGTAGTTCGCGCGGGCGACCCAGTCGACGTACGGGACCCAGGACAGCACGAGGTCCGGGAGCGCGGGGGCGGGGCGCCGCTCGTTCCAGATCGCGGCGGCCGTCATGACCACGTAGCAGGCGGCGCGGAAGGCGAGGGCCCCGAGCAGCACCGGCCAGAGCGCCCGCAGGCCGGCGAGCCCGCGCGCACCCGCCCCGAGGGGCGGGGAGGCGGAGGCGCCGGCCGGCTCGCCCTGGACGCGTCGGAGGACCACGGCGCGCTTATCCCACGCCCGCGGGGCGCCGCAAAGGCGGCGCTACGCCTCCTCGCCCGCGAGGAGCCGGACGAGCTTCGGCCGCACCCCGGCGGCCGCGAGGAGCGCGTCGAGCCGCTCCCTGGCCTCGCGCGAGCCGGACCGCACCTTCCGGCCCAGGATGAGCTCGTTCTTCAACGAGTGCTCCCAGCCGGTGAGCTCCGTCACGGTGACCTTGTAGCCGGCGGCCTCGAGGGCGAGCGCGCGCACCACGTTGGTGAGGTGCGATCCGAACTCGCGCCGGTGCCACGGGTGGTCGAAGAGCGGCGCGAGCAGCGGGGACGGCGCGGGCGCCCCCGCGAGCTGGCGCGCGACCTCGGCCTGGCAGCAGGGGACCACCGCGACGTGGTCGGCGCCATGGCGGATCGCGAGCGCCAGCGCGTCGTCGGTGGCGGTGTCGCAGGCGTGGAGCGCGGTCACCAGGTGGACGCGCTCGGGCACCGGCGCCGCCGCGATGGACGCCTCCACGAAGCGCAGCCGCTCGAAGCCGAGCCGGGCGGCCCGCTCCGCCCCGGCGCGCGCCAGCTCGGGACGCGACTCGAGCGCGAGCAGCCGCCCCTTGCCGGCGGCGCGCAGGAACAGCTCGTACAGGACGAAGCCGAGGTAGCTCTTGCCCGCGCCGCAGTCGACGAGGACCGGGTCGCCGAAGCGAGCGAGCACGTCGTCGAGCGCCGGCGCGAGCAGCCCGGCGAGGTGGTTCACCTGCTTGAGCTTGCGCAGGCTGTCCGCGTTGAGGTCGCCCGCGCGCGTGAGGAGGTGCAGCTCCTTCAGGAGCTCCGGGGACGTACCGGGGAGGAGCTCGCGGCGGACGGCCTCCCCTTTCACCTGGCGGCGCATGTGCGGGTGTTGTAACCGGTCGGAGGCACGATTACGACGACCACCCCGACCCCCGACCGGATCTCCCGCGGCCCGTCATCCCGAGCCCTTCGACTCCGCGGCCTTCGGCCGCTACGCTCAGGACAGGCTTCGCTCCGCCGCACGAAGTCGAGGGACCCCGATGCACCCCTTCCTCTCGCTCCCCTCCCCCTGGCTCGTGGCCCACCGCGGCGGCAGCGCGCTCGCGCCCGAGAACACGCTCGCCGCCTTCGAGCTCGCCGCCGAGCTCGGCGCCGACGCCATCGAGACCGACGTCCGCCGCACGCGGGACGGCGTGGTCGTGATCTTCCACGACGAGACGACGGAGCGCCTCACCGGCGCGCCGGGCACCATCGAGGAGCGGACGCTCGCGGAGGTGAAGGCGCTCGACGCGGCGGCGGGGTTCACCCGGGACGGGGGGCGCACCCACCCGCGGCGTGGGACCGGGATCGCGATCCCGACGTTCGCCGAGGCGCTCGCGCGCCACCCGGCGATGCGCTTCATCGTGGACGCGAAGGCCGACGATGCCGCGCTCGCCGAGGCGCTCGCGGACGCCGTCCGCGCGGCGGGCGCGGAGCGGCGCGTGTGCGTCGGGTCGTTCTTCGACGCGCAGGCCGAGCGGCTGGGCGCGCTGCTGCCCGGCTGCGCGCGCTACCTGCCGCAGGACGCCGCCAAGTGCCACGTGCTCGCCGCGCTCTCCGGCGGCGACGCCTCGAGCTGCCCGGGCGGCTACGAGCTCGCCTCGCTGCCCGCGCGCATGGGCGAGCTGCAGGTGGTGAGCCCGCCCGTGGTGGCGCACTTCCACGCCCGCGGCATGCCCGTGCACGCGTGGACGGTGGACGACGCCGAGGAGATGCGCGCGCTGCTCGCCGTCGGCGTGGACGCCATCGTGACCGACCGCCCGGACGTGCTGCGGTCGGTCCTCGGGCGATGATCGCTCACCTGCCCGGCGGCCGATCCCCACCGCCGCGGCGCATCATCTCCTCGAGCTGCTTGCGCTGCTCGGGCGGCATGTCCTTCATGGCCTCCTCCAGCTTGCGCTGCATCTCGGGCGAGGCCTGCGGGACGGAGGTCTTCGCGTAGCCGGCCGGGATCTCGAACATCGCGGCCGGGACCTTCTGCCGCGCCGCGCGCACGAGCTCCATCGTCATCTGCGGCGCGCCCGTCGCCGGATCGACGACGCTCCAGCGCGCGGGGAGCCCGTCGAGGCCGGCCTTCTTCAGCGCGCGGGGGAGCTCGGCGTCCTGGCCGCCGCCGCTCGCCGCCCAGGACCCGACGGTCCCGAGCTCGCGGGTGATGCAGACCTCGAAGCGCTCGCCGCCGGAGCCGGAGATCCGCGCGCGCTCGCAGCCGACGCCGCCCACGCGATCGCTGCCGGCGCGCTCCACCGTCCAGCTCCCCGCCTTCCCCTCGGGCTGCCCGTCCAGGACGCTGTAGCTCTTCGTGCCCGGGTTCACGACGTAGGCGCGGCCCGGCTCGCCCGCCTTCACGATCGAGATCATCCGCATCGGCTCGGTCATCCCCTGGCTCGCCAGCTCGGGCGACGCGGCGATCTCGACCTCGCTCCTCGACCCCTTGGGCGACAGGTAGACGACGGCGCTGCCGTCGCGCGCGGGGCCCGCCCCCACCCCCTTCACCCGGTACTCCGCCTTGCCCTCGAACTCCGCCGCGCGCGCGCCGAGCGCGAACCCCAGCGAGAGCACCGCGACCACGACCTCACGCATGCACGACCTCCCGGCCGCCGTCCGGCGGCTCCGGCGGAGCATGCACCGGACGCGCGCCGTCCGCCACGACCGTCCGGCGTCACGGGGGAGGCCTCCCGCGCGCGGGACGCCGCGGTGCGGGCGCGGACTACGCGTGCGCGGTCGCCAGATCCGGGTGCTTCGCGACGAACTCGTCGAACGTGCCGGGGAAGTCGAGCACCGGCTCGCCCTGGTGCATGGACCAGATGCGCGTCCCCACCTCGCGGATGAGCTCCTGGTCGTGCGTGACGACGATGATCGTGCCCTCGTAGCGCTGCAGCCCCTCCGAGAGCGCCGCGATCGACTGCAGGTCGAGGTGGTTCGTCGGCTCGTCCAGCACGAGGACGTTGTCCTTGAAGAGCATGAGCTTCGCGAGGAGGAGCCGGACGGTCTCGCCGCCGGAGAGCGTCGCGGTGGGCTTCATCCGCTCCTCGCCCGAGAACAGCATCCGCCCGAGCAGCCCGGAGATCTCCTCGTTCGAGAGCTTGTCCTCGAGCTCGCGCAGCCAGCCGAAGGCGGTGGTCCCCGGCCGGATGACGCCCTGCTGATCCTGCGGCAGGTAGCCGACCTGCGCCTGGTGGCCCCACTTCACGTGGCCGTGATCGGGCTGCAGCTCCCCCGCGATCATCTTCGCGAGCGTGGTCTTGCCGACGCCGTTCTTGCCGATGACGCAGATCTTCTCGCCGCGGGTGACGAGCGCGCTGAAGGGCTGGACCACCTCGTTCCCGCCGTAGCGCTTCTCGATCGCCTCGAGGGTGAGGGTCTGCTTCCCGGAGGGCGCCTTCTGCTCGAACTTGATGAAGGGCGCCTGGATGTTCGAGCGCTTCATGTCCTCGAGCTTGAGCTTCTGCATCGCGCGGATGCGGCTCTGGACCTGGGAGGCGCGCGTGCCGGCGTGGAAGCGGGCCACGAACTCCCGGAGCTGCTCGATCTTCTTCTTCTTCTCCGCGTTCTCCGACTCGACGCGCGAGCGCACCTGGCCCTTGTGCCGGACCATGTCGTCGTAGCCGCCCGGGTAGGTGATGATCGTCTCGTAGTCGATGTCGGCGATGTGCGTGCAGATCGCGTTGAGGAAGTGGCGATCGTGCGAGATCGTGATGAGCACGCCCTCGTACGCGTGGAGGAACTTCTCGAGCCAGCGGATGGACTCGATGTCGAGGTGGTTCGTGGGCTCGTCGAGGAGCAGCCCCTGCGGCTTGCCGAACAGCGCCTGCGCGAGCAGCACGCGCAGCTTGTAGCCGCCCGTCAGCGCGCGCATCGGCTGGTCGTGCCAGGGCTGCTCGATGCCCAGGCCCTGGAGCAGCTCCGAGGCGTCGGCCTCCGCCGAGTACCCGTCCTCCTCGGCGATGGTCCCCTCGAGCTCGCCGAGGCGGGTGCCGTCCTCCTCGGAGATCTCGTCCTTCGCGAGCAGCGCCTCCTTCTGCTGGAGCGCCGACCAGAGCCCGACGTTGCCCATGAGGACGACGTCGAGCACGCGGTTGTCCTCGTAGCGGAAGTGGTCCTGGCGGAGGATGCCGAGCTTCTTCGGCCGCAGCACGCTCCCCTCGTCCGCCTCCTCGTCCCCCGCGAGGATCTTCATGAAGGTGGTCTTGCCCGCGCCGTTCGGGCCGGTGAGGCCGTAGCGGTTCCCGGGGGAGAACGCGACGTTCACGTCCTCGAACAGCTTCTTCGGGCCGAAGGCCTTGGTGACGTTCTGCACGGAGATCATGGCGCGGGCCTTTTAGCCGAAAGCTCGCGGATTTGCGAGGAGCCCGCGGCAGGACGGCGGAGAGGGCGGCGGGCGGGGGAGGCGGAGCAGGCAGCGGACCCGGACCGGAGCGGACGTGGGCCGGCGAGCCGGCCCGCTGGATCGACCGCGCGCCACCGCGCGAGACAGCCGCAGAGGCCGCGATCTCGACCCGCCCGCCAGCGCGGGCTAGGCTCCGCACGCGTGAGGGCGTTCAGCGCCGAATCTCGCCTGTCCGCCCGCCCGGCCCGACGCGCCGCCGCGCTCGTCATCCTGACGTTGCCGCTCCTCGACCGGGCTGCCCTCGCCGCGGTGCTGGAGCGCGTCCGGGCCGACCTCTGGCTGACGGACCTGCAGCTCGGCCTCGCGGCGGGCCTCCCCGCCGCCATCGCCGCTCTCCTCGCCTTCCGGCGTCCCCTCGCGGCGCCCGGGCGGCTGCGGCGCGCGAGCGGCGCGCTCCTGTGGGGCGCTGCGGCGGCGCTCGCCGGCGCGGCGCGCGGCGCCTGGACGCTCTTCGCCGCGCGCCTGGTCGCCGGCGGCGCGGCGGGAGCGGGCAGACGAGCCGCTCTCGTGGTGGAGGGAGGCGTGGCAGTGCGCCCCCCTCTCCGCGACGCCGCGCTGATCGTCCCGGCCATGACGCTCGCCGCGCTCGGCTACGCAGGCGCGGGAGCGCTCGGCTGGCGGCTCGGCTGGCGTGCCGCGCTGGTCGCCGCGGGCGCCGCCTCGGTCGTGCTGACCCTGGCTGCCGCCTGGCTGGCCAGACGCGAGCCGGGCGCGGCGCTCGCGCCCGTCGCCGCGCGCGCCGCGGCGGACCGCGCGTACGCGTCGCGCCCGGCGATCGCGGGCGGCGCCCTCGTGGCGTTCGCCGCCGCCGCCCTCGCGACCTGGGCGCCCGCGTTCCTGGAGAGGGCGCGGGGGGTGCCGCGCGCGATCGCGCCGCTCGAGATCGCCGCGGCCGCCTTGATGGCGGGGGTCGCCGCCGCCTGGGCGCGGCCCACCCTGGCGAAGACCCTGCGCGACCCCCGCTGGCTCTGCTCGGGCGCGGCGCTCGCCTCGGCGCCGCTCGCCCTCGCCGCCCTCCTCGCGCGCCAGCCCGGCGTCTACCTCGCGGCCCTCGTCGCCGCGCTCGCGCTCGCGCTCGTGGCCCTCGCGACGCTGCGCGACGCGCTCGCCCTCGATGCGCCCCGGGACGGGAGCGCCGCCGCGTCGGCCGCGCTCCCCTGGGTCGCGCTCCTGGGCGACGCCCCCGCGGCGCTCCTCGTCGGGCTGGCCTCGCACGCGACGTCGCTGTGGTGGGCGATGCTGGCGGTCCCGGCCGCGCTCCTCGCCGGGGGCGCGCTCCTCGCGCTCGTCGCGAGGCGTCCCCGCGAGCCGTCAGGGTAGTAGCCGGTAGACGTCCGCGAAGCGGCGCTCGGCGAACGCGCGCACGAGCTCGGGGTGGCCACCGCGCCGCACGTCCCCGAGCAGCGCGTACTTCCGCGCGTGGTAGTGCGCCACCGCCTCGGCCAGGCGGATCCCGTCGCGGCCGCCGCGGAAGAGCGCGCCGTGCACGAGCGCCTCCTTCAGGGCGTGGACCACCTTCTGCAGCGCCGGCGGCTTGGCGCGCCGCCCCTCGGCGTGGAAGCGGATGGCCCACAGGAGCGCGTACCGATCGACCTTCGAGCGCATCGCCTCCACGCTCGTCGCGAACCGGTGCTCGACGTGCGCGTCGAGCCGGACCGTCGGCGCGGGCGGGAGCGCCTCGTGCACGATCATGGACGGCTCCCACCGCGCGTGATCGCGCCGCACCAGGCGCACGTGGCGCTCGGTCCGGAACAGGAAGCGACGGTGCGGGAGCTCCGCCCAGTCCCGCCGCGCGAGCGAGTAGTGCGGCGCGTCCGGCGACGAGGCCTTCCAGGCGCGCAGCGCCGCGATGGCCGGCGCCTCCAGCCACTCGTCGGAGTCCAGGAAGAAGACGTAGTCGCAGCCCTGCAGCGCGGCCGTCGCGACCTGGCGGGCGGCGCCGTAGCCCTCCCAGCGGTGCACGACCTGGCGGAGGCCGCGCGCGCGCACGAGCTCGGCGGACCCGTCGGACGAGCAGGAGTCGACGGCGACGACCTCGTCGGCGACCGCCGCGATCGCGTCCAGGCAGCGCGCCAGGGTGTCCGCGTTGTTCCCGTGGATGACGAAGCCGCCGAGCCGCAAGGAGCCTCCCGAGGCGGCGACGTTTACCCGGCGGGGCCGCCGCCGCGCAAGGGTGACGGAGCCGCCCCGCCCGCCCGGCGGCGCCGCCGCGCTCGCGGGCGCCCCGGCCGCCGTCTAGGATGCGCCATGCCGAAGGAGCGGATCTTCTGCGCGTGCGCGCCCGGCCTCGAGCCGATCCTGGCCGCCGAGCTCGCGGCGCTCGGCCTCGAGGCGCGCGCCGTCCGCGGCGGCGCCGAGGCGAGCGGTGAGGACGCCGCGGCGGTGGCCTGCCTCGCCTCGCGGACCGCGGACACGGTGCTGCTGCGGCTCTGGGAGGGCGACGCGTCCGGCCTCGCGGCGGCGAAGCGCGCGGCGGCGCGGCGCGCAGCCGGGGCGCGGCTCGAGATCCGCACCGGCCCCGGGCGCGCCACGATCTCGGTGGACGCCGCGGGCGCGCCGCTCTTCCGGCGCGGCTGGCGGGCCCGCGTCGGCGCCGCGCCGCTGCGCGAGTCGCTCGCCGCCGGGATCCTGCTCGCCTCCCGCTGGGCCGGCGATCGCCCGTTCCTCGATCCGATGTGCGGCTCGGGCACCCTCGCCATCGAGGCGGCGCTCATCGCGGCGCGGCGCGCGCCGGGCCTGGGCCGCGCCTTCGCGTTCGAGGGGCTCCCCGGGCACGACGCCGCGCGCACCGAGCGGCTGCGCGCGCACCTCGCCGCCCTCGCGCGGCCCGTCGCGGTGCCGATTCACGCCTCCGATCGCAACGCCGGCGCGCTCCGGCTCGCCCAGAAGAACGCCGCCGCCGCCGGCGTGGGGGACGCGATCCGCTTCTCCCGCGAGGACGCGGCGCTCGTCCGGCCCCCCGCCGGCGCGGGCCTCTGCGCGGTGAACCCGCCCTACGGCGTCCGGCTCGACGCGGACGTGACGGCGGCGTGGCGCGCGCTCGGAGCGCTCCTCCCGCGCCTCGCCGGCTGGGAGGTGGCCGTCCTGGGGCCTGATCGCGGCTACGAGGGCCTCCTCCCACTCGCCCCGGCGGCGGCGCTCCCGGTGAGCAACGGCGGGATCTCCTGCCGGCTCCTCCGCTTCACCCCGTGAGGCCGTCCCGACCGGTCGAGCCCGCGCGCGTCTGCCCTCTCCCGGGGCGTCCAGACGAGGGGGGAGGCATCCGCAGCCCGGCCGACGCACATTGGTGCCAATGTGGAGGCAGGTCAGCGAGCGCTTCTCGCGCCTCGCGCGCGAGCTTCGCGTGCGTCGTCGCCGCCGCGGCCTGCTCACGCCGCGCGTGCGGCGCAGCGGGCCGCCCAAGATCGACGTGTCGCGCGTGGGGCACCGCTTCGCGAACAAGGTGGTCGCGCTCCACGACGTGAACGTCGAGGTGCACGCCGGCGAGTTCGTGTGCCTCGTGGGCCCCTCCGGCTGCGGCAAGACCACCCTGCTCTACGCGCTCGCCGGCCACCTCGAGCCCAGCGGCGGGCGGATCACCATCGACGGCCTGCGGGTGAAGGGGCCCGGACCGGACCGGCTGCTCGTCTTCCAGGAGCCGGCGCTCTTCCCCTGGCTCACCGTCCGCCAGAACCTCGTCTTCGCGCTCCGCGCGCGCGGGCTCCCGCGGGCGGACGCCGACGCGCGGGCGCGCGAGTACGTGGCGCGCGTCCACCTCGAGGGCTTCGAGGAGACCCTGCCGCACGAGCTCTCCGGCGGCATGCGGATGCGCGTCCAGCTCGCGCGGGCGCTCGCCCTCGACCCCGCCGTGCTGCTCATGGACGAGCCGTTCGCGGCGCTCGACGCGCAGACGCGCAGCCACATGCACGAGCTGCTGCAGCAGGTCTGGCTGCGGGATCGCAAGACCGTGGTCTTCGTGACCCACGACGTGCGCGAGGCGCTGGTGCTCGGGGACCGCGTGATCGTGATGGCGGCCCGGCCCGGGCGCGTGCTCCAGGATCTCGACGTGCGGCTCCCGCGGCCGCGCGATCCGGACGACGAGGCGCTCGTGGGGATGTCGCGCCGGATCCGCGACGAGCTCAGGCGGGCCGAGGCCGCGGGCGGAACGGACGCGACGGAGGAACGGGATGCGCGCATCGCTGCGGACGGGACTGCTCCTGCTCGTCCCCCTCGTCGTCTGGGAGCTCCTCTCTAGGATCGGGCCCTGGCCGCACTGGCTGTTCCCGGGCCCGCTCGCGGTCGCCGGCAGCCTGGGCCGCATGCTCGCGGACGGGCGCCTCGGCGCCGCCACGGGCCGCTCGCTCGCGCGCCTCGCCCAGGGGTACACCTTCTCCGCGGTCGCCGGCGTGCCGTTCGGCGTGCTGCTCGCGCGCAGCGAGCTCGTCCGGGGCGGGCTCCGGCCCATCGTGCTCGGGCTGCAGGCCCTGCCGTCGATCTGCTGGCTGCCGCTCGCCATCCTCTGGTTCGGGCTGTCCGAGACGGCCATCCTGTTCGTCGTCGTGATGGGATCGGTGTTCGCCATCGCCATCGCGACCGAGGACGCCGTCTCGGGCGTCGACCCCCTGCTCCTCCGCGCCGCCGGTACGCTCGGCATCCGCGGCGCGCGCTTCCACGGGGGGGTGCTCCTCCCCGCGGCGCTGCCCGGGATCCTCACCGGCCTGAAGCTCGGCTGGAGCTTCGCCTGGCGCGCCCTCATGGCGGGCGAGCTGCTCTTCGTGGCGGGCGGCCTCGGGCAGCTCCTGCAGAACGGCCGCGAGCTGCTCGACGCCGCCCAGGTCATGGGCGTCATGCTGGCGATCGTGGCGATCGGCGTCGCCATCGACCGTGTCCTGTTCCGCGTGGTCGAGCTGCGCGTGCGCCGGCGCTGGGGCCTCGTCGAGGAGCCGGCATGAGGCGCCGCGCCCCGCTCCTCGCGCTCGCCCTCTCCGCCGCGCTCGGCTGCTCTCGCGCGAAGGGTCCGGACGCGCCGCTGCGGCTCGGCTACTTCCCGAACGTCACACACGCGCAGGCGCTCGTGGGGGTGGACGACGGCACCTTCGCGCGGGCGCTGTCGGGCAGGCTCGAGACGCGCATGTTCAACGCCGGGCCC
Source organism: Anaeromyxobacter sp. Fw109-5 (assembly GCF_000017505.1). Taxonomy (NCBI): domain Bacteria; kingdom Pseudomonadati; phylum Myxococcota; class Myxococcia; order Myxococcales; family Anaeromyxobacteraceae; genus Anaeromyxobacter; species Anaeromyxobacter sp. Fw109-5. The sequence goes on along the minus strand of NC_009675.1, from coordinate 483,577 downwards.
GCGGCGATGGAGGCGCTGCTCGCGGGCGACCTCGACGCGAGCTACGTCGGCCCCGGCCCCGCCGCCATCGCCTTCCTGCGCACCCACGGCGAGGCGCTCCGCGTGGTCGCGGGGGCCGCCTCCGGCGGCGCCGCGCTCGTCGTGAAGGACGCGCGCGCCCCGAAGGACCTCGCCGGCAAGCGGGTCGCCTCCCCGCAGCTCGGCAACACCCAGGACGTCGCGCTCCGCATGTGGCTGCGCCAGCAAGGGCTCCAGGACGCGCGCGGGCAGGGCCCGGTGGAGGTGACGCCGCTCGCGAACCCCGACATCCTCGCGCTCTTCGCGCGCGGCGACCTCGCCGGCGCGTGGGTCCCCGAGCCCTGGGCGGCGCGCCTCGTGGCGGAGGCGGGAGGGAGGATCCTCGTCGACGAGCGATCGCTCTGGCCGGAGGGACGCTTCCCCATCACGGTCCTCGTCGTGTCCGCGCGCGCCCTGGAGCGGCGGCGCGCCGACGTGATCGCGCTCGTGCGCGCGCACCTCGAGCTCACCCGCCGCTGGGAGGCGGACCGCGCCGCGTTCGCGCGGCTCGCGAACGCGGCGTACGGCAAGCGCGCCGGCAAGGCGCTCCCCGACGCCGTGCTCCTCGACGCGCTCTCGCGCGTGGAGCCGGTGTCGGACCCGCTTCCCCGCCAGCTGGAGCGCATGGCGCGCGACGCGCAGGAGCTCGGGTTCGCCCCCAAGGGCGACCCGTCGGGTATCGTGGACGCGACCATGCTCCAGGAGATCGCGCGCCGATGAACGACCGGCACCCCGGTCGCACCGCCAGCCGCGCCGCACCGCTGCTCGGCCTCGCCCTCGCCCTCGCCACCGGCTGCGCCGCGCAGCGCGCCGCCTCGCCCGCCACCTCGCCCTCGGCGGTCTCGCCGCCCGCGCCCGAGGCGGGCGCGCGAGCCGGTGACGAACCCCCGGACGCCGGCGCAGAGTCGACCTGGGGCGCTCGGGACTCCGCCGCTCCGAAGGACGCGGAGCCGGCCGCCGTGGCAGAAGGCGATCCCGAGCTCGAGGCGGTCCGCGCGCGCGTGGTGGACGCCGCGAGAGCGCTCGTGGGGAGGCGCTTTCGCGGCGACTGCTCGGCCTTCGTGCTGCGCGCCTTCCACGAGGCGGGCGTGCGGGTGCGGCTCGGCCCGGGCGTCTCGCGCTCGGAGTCGCTCCACCGCGCGAGCCGGCCGCTGGAGACGCCGCGGCCGGGCGCCCTCGCGTTCTTCCACGACAGCTACGACCGCGATCGCGACCGCCGGCGCGACGATCGCTTCACGCACGTGGCGCTGGTCGAGCGCGTCGAGGGCAGCTCCGTGATCCTGCTCCACCGCGCCAGGAAGGGCGTCGAGCGGACGAGGATGGACCTCTCGCGCCCCGGAGATCCCGACGCGAACGGCCGCCTCCGCGTACGCCGGCGCGGCGATCCGCGTGGCACGCGTTACCTGACGGGCGAGCTCTTCGCCGCTTTCGGGGAGTTGCTGGAGGGAGAGTTCACCCAGATGTTGCAGGCGGGCCGCGCCGTCGAGACAGACGACCGGCACCCTGCACCCCGATGACCGACGACCGCGAGACTGGCCTCCCCGCTGGCACCTTCGAGCTCGACGCGGGCGGCGGCGCCTCGATCACGATCGATCCCGCGACCGCGACCGCCGTCATCCGAGACGGGCGCCTCGCGCGCATCCTCTCCCTCGACGAGGCGCTGCTGCTCTCCTTCCGCCGCTTCCACAGCCCGTGGCGGACGATCGTGGCGCGCACCCTCACGCACCTGGGCGACGCGAAGAGCTGGACGTTCGCGGGGATCGCGCTCCTCGCGACCGGCTCGGCGCACGGCCGGCACCTCGGCTTGCGGCTCGGCGCCGCCACGCTCCTCGCCACGGCGCTCTCCCAGACGCTCAAGCGCAGCCTCACCCGCGCCCGCCCGGACGTGTCGATCGCGGGCTTCGAGGCGCTGGCGGCGAACCCGGATCGCTTCTCGTTCCCGTCAGGACACACCGCCGCCGCGTTCAGCGTCGCCGTCGCGTTCGCCGACGAGCCGTTCGGCCTCGGTCCGCTCGCGCTCCTCCTCTCCGTCGGGATCGGGCTCTCGCGCGTCTATCTCGGCGCGCACTACCCGCTGGACGTGGGCGCCGGGGCCCTCCTCGGCGTGGTCGCGGGGCTGGCCTCGCGACTGCTCGTCTCCTGAGCCCTCGATCGGCGCGCGATCCCGAGCGCCTTCCATCGCGTCGAGCGGTCGCCCGGCCGGCTTTGCGGCCGCTCGGCTCCCTCTCCACGGACCCTGCGGCCACGCGCGGTACGCGCGCGATGCGCATCCGTTCTGTCTCGGGAGGAAACGACATGCGGAAGCTCACGTTCGCAGCAGCGCTCCTCGCCCCCACGCTCGTCCTCGGGCAGGGCACCGGAGGGACGACGACCGGCGCCGGCTCCTCGGGATCCGGAGCCGCGGGCGGCGCCGCGCCCGGGTCGACTGCCGGCCAGACTGGCACGGGCTCGACGGCCGCCGATCCGACGGCGACTGGCACTCCCTCGGGCACCGCGGGCACGGCCGGCACGACGGGCGGCGCCGGTACCCAGGCCTGCCCGCCGGGCATGGTCCCCGCGACCAGCGCGGGGATGCCTTCCACGGCCGGGAGCGGGACGACCGGCACGGGCTCCGCGCAGGGGACGGGGTCCGCCGGCGGGAGCTCGGGCACCGCGGCGTCGAGCGGCACGGCGGGCGCCACGGGCGCGTCCGGTGCCTGCGTGCCGGCCGGCTCGACCGGCGGGACGGGCGCGGGCGGCGCGACGCAGTCGCCGGGGGCCGGCGGCAACGCCGACGTCGCTCCGCCGGCGGGAGGGGCGGCGCAGGGCTCCGGCTCCGGCACGTCCGGGTCCGTGGGCGGCGCCTCCACGCCCGGATCGCAGCGGCCCTGACGACCACGGCGGAGGCGCGGAGAGAGGCGGCGCGAGGGTGACCAGCCCCCGCGCCGCGGTCCGCCGGCCGCTCTCGCTGGGCGCGACGGCCGGCAGAGCGCCAGCGCATCGGGTGAACGGAGCGTGAGCGGCCCGTGCCCGACTGCGCCAGGCGCGCGGAGCGCGTAGCGCTCGCCGGCACCCTCTTCGCCGGGCCGCGTCACGCGTGGCCGTGACGGTCCGCCCCCTCCCGGCGGCAGAATGGCCGGAGCAGGAGGTGGAGCTTGGAGCTTCTCGTCGTCCGTCACGCCATCGCCGAGGACCGCGACGTCTTCGCCGCCACCGGTCGTGACGACCCCGAGCGCCCGCTGACGGCGGAGGGGCGCCGCCGGTTCGAGAAGGGAGCGCGCGGGCTCCGCGAGCTCGTCGAGTCCATCGACGTCCTCGCGACGAGCGCGCTCGCGCGGGCGAAGGAGACGGGCGCGATCCTGGCGGCCGCCTACGAGCTGCGCGGCGCGTCGCAGCTCGGCGAGCTCGCGCCCGAGTCCGATCCCGCGGCGCTCGTTCCGTGGCTGCGGAAGCACCGCGCGCGCTCGCGCGTCGCGATCGTGGGCCATGAGCCGCACCTGTCGCGGCTCGTGCAGTACCTCCTCACCGGCAGCGCCGGGCGCGGCTTCGTCGCTCTGAAGAAGGGCGGCGCCTGCCTGCTGTCGCTGGGCGACACGCAGTTGGTCGGAGGCGCACAGCTCCGCTGGCTGCTCACGCCGGCTCAGCTGCGCCGCCTCGGGTGAGCGCCGTCCTCGGCGCGCGAGCGCGCGGGCGACGGCGTGATGCCGCGATGCACGTGACGGTCTCGTGACGATTCTGGGCCCGATCCGGCCGGTGGCGCCTCCGGACGGCTGCGGCTAAGAACCCGCAGCGCTCACGCCGGGAGGTGCGCATGCTTCGCGAATCGGTCTACTTCTGTTCGTATGACTCCGGAGAGGGCGAGCACCGCGCGCACGTCCTCGCCTGGGACGATCGGGAAGCGGCCGAGCTGTTCGCCAGCGAGATACGCGAGGATGTCGGTGACGTGCGCGTGTCGGACATCCGGGTGGAGCCCGTCGACCGAGGGAGCAGCGACGAGAGAGGGGCGCGCGGGTGACGATCGCTAGCGGTCTCCGCCTCAGGCGGGGGGCGCGCTGGGCGCTCGGCTCCGCGGGTGCCGCACGTCGGTGCCGCGCACCATGTAGACCACCATCTCCGCCAGGTTGGTCGCGTGGTCGCCGAAGCGCTCGAGGTGCTTGGCCGCGAACATGAGGGAGGTCGCGCGCCGGATGTTTCGCGAGTCCTCCATCATCATGGCGAGCAGGTCGTTGAAGATCTTGAGGTACAGCGCGTCGAGGTGCTCGTCGGAGCGCATGACGTCCTCGGCCTTCGCGACGTCGCCCGTCACGAACGCGTCGAGCGCGTGCTTGAGCTGGGTCTCGGACATCTCCGCAAGCCGGGAGAGGTCGTGCAGGGGGCCGAGGGGAGCGACCTTGTTGAGGTCGATGGCGCGCTCCGCCACGTTCACGGCCAGGTCCCCCATGCGCTCGAGGTCGGTGACGATCTTGAGCGCGGTCGTGATGAAGCGGAGGTCGCTCGCCGCCGGCTGGCGCAGCGCGAGCACGCGCCGGCAGGCGCTGTCGATGGCGACCTCCATCCGGTTGATCTCGCGGTCGCGCTCCTTGACCTGCTCGGCGAGCGGCGTGTCCCGCTCGGTGATGCTGCGCACGCTGGCCGCCATCGCCCGCTCGACGAGGCCGCCCATCTCGAGCAGCTTGTCGCGCAGATCCTTGAGCTCCGCCTCGTACGCCTTGTCGGTGTGGGTCGTCACCATTTCGCCCTCGAGCTGCCCGAGCTTAGCCGAACTTGCCCGTGACGTAGTCCTCGGTCCGCTGTTCGCGAGGATTCGTGAAGATCGCTTCGGTCGGCCCCACCTCCACGAGCTCGCCCATGTAGAAGAACGCCGTCTGGTCGGAGACGCGCGCGGCCTGCTGCATGTTGTGCGTGACGATCGCGATCGTGTAGCGCGCCTTCAGCTCGTGGATGAGGTCCTCGATCTTGGCCGTGGCGATGGGATCGAGCGCGCTCGCCGGCTCGTCCATGAGGAGCACCTCCGGCTCCACCGCCAGCGCCCGGGCGATGCAGAGCCGCTGCTGCTGGCCGCCGGAGAGGCCCATGGCGGACTCTGCCAGCCGATCCTTCACCTCGTCCCACAGCGCCGCCGAGCGGAGCGAGCGCTCGATGCGCTCGGCGAGCTCGCGCCGGTCGCCCAGGCCCCCGACGCGGAGCCCGTAGGCGACGTTCTCGAAGATGGACTTCGGGAACGGGTTCGACTTCTGGAACACCATGCCCACCCGGCGGCGCAGCTCGACCGCGTCGAGGTGGGCGGCGTAGATGCTCCTCCCGTCGAGCAGGATCTCGCCCGCCGCGCTCGCCCCGGGGATGAGGTCGTTCATCCGGTTCAGCGCGCGCAGGAAGGTGGACTTCCCACAGCCGGAGGGGCCGATGAGCGCGGTCACCTGGTGCTCGGGCAGCGAGAGGCTCACGCCCTTCACGGCGAGCTTCGCGCCGTAGCGGATCTCGAGGCCGCGGGTCTCCATCTTCACGGCGGCGGGGAGCGGCTGGAGGAGGCTCGTCATCTGGTCAGTGTCCGGCGGCCGCCTTGCGGCGGGTGCGGGTGCGGATCGCGATCGCGAGGAGGTTCAGGGCGAAGGTGAGCGCGAGCAGCACGAACACCGTCGCGTAGAGCAGCGGGCGGGTCGCGTCGATGTCCGGCGACTGCGTCGCGAGCACGTACACGTGGTAGCCGAGGTGCATGAACTGCGACCAGACGGAGCCGGGCAGATCGGGCAGGAAGTAGGCGACCCCCGTGAACAGGATGGGCGCCACCTCGCCCGCGCCGCGCGCGACGGCCAGGATCGCGCCGGTGAGGATGCCGGGCAGCGCCTGGGGCAGGATCACGCGCACCAGGGTCTGGGACTTCGTCGCGCCGAGGGCGAGGCTCGCGTCGCGGTGATCGCGCGGCACGGCCCGGAGCGCCTCCTCGGTCGAGACGATGACCACCGGCAGCGTGAGCACCGCGAGCGTGAGCGCGGCCCACAGGAGGGCGGGCCGGCCGTAGAACAGCTCGCCCGGCGGCGAGAAGGCGCGATCGAGCGAGCCGCCGACGAACTGGATGAAGAAGCCGAGGCCGAAGAGCCCGAACACGATGGAGGGGACGCCGGCGAGGTTCGTCACCGCCACGCGCACCAGGGCGGCCATGCGCGAGCGGGGCGCCGCGTACTCGTGGAGGTAGACGGCGGTGAGGACGCCGACCGGCATCACGGCGACGGTCATGATGAGCGTCATGATCGCCGTGCCGTAGATGGCGGGGAAGATCCCGCCGGCCGTCATGCCCTCCTCGGGCGCCGCGGTGAGGAACTCCCAGCTCACCCGCGCGGCGCCCCCGCGGACCACGTCCACCAGGATGACCGCCAGCATCGCCACCACCAGCGCGGCGGTGGCGCCGGTGAGCACGGTCAGCCCCGTGCCGACGACCTTGCGGCTCGCGACGCTCACGCCGTCCCCGCCATGCGCCGCACGAGCCGCTTCACGAAAAGGGACGCGAGCATGTTGAGGACGAACGTGAACAGGAAGAGCTCCACGCCGATGAAGAACAGCACGGAGTAGTGGGCCCCGCCGAACACCACCTCGCCCATCTCCGCCGCGATGGTCGCCGGGAGCGTGCGCACCGAGTCGCCCAGGCTCCAGGTCGTCATCGCGGCGTTGCCGGAGGCCATGAGGACGATCATGGTCTCGCCGATCGAGCGACCGAACCCGAGCACCACCGCGGCGAGCACGCCGGGCGCGGCGGCGGGGAGCACCACCTTGAAAGAGGTCTCCCAGCGCGTGGCCCCGAGCGCGAGCGACGCCTCGCGGTAGCTGCGCGGCACGGCCGCCAGGGCGTCCTCGCTCACCGTGAAGATGACCGGGACCACCGTGAGGGCCAGCGCCAGCCCGGCGACGATGGCGTTCAGGCGAGAGGTGAAGCCGAACGCGCCCTGGAGGACGGTCGCCATCACCATGAGGGCGAAGAAGCCGAGCACCACGGAGGGGATCCCCGCGAGCAGCTCGATGGTCGGCTTGAGCACCTCGCGCAGGCGCCGCGGCGCGAACTCCGAGGTGAACACCGCGGCCGCGATGCCGACCGGCACCGACACGAGCATCGCGACCGCCGTGACCTTGAGGGTCCCGACGAACAGCGGGACCATCGAGTACTTCGGCACGTCGGAGACGGGCTGCCAGCTGAAGAAGGCCGCGCGGCCCTCGCGCCAGGCCTGGGGGAGGAACATGCGCGCGAGGTCCGTCTCCTCCCGCACCTCCGGAGAGGTGAAGATGGGGAGCGCCTCGCGCGCGACGAAGACGAAGATGAGGACGACGGCGGCGATCCCCGTGAGGGCGACCAGGGTGATCGCCGCCTGGATCGCCGCCTCGCGGATCTGCCGCCGCCGCATCGAGGGGGCGGGACGAGCCCGCTCCTCGCTTCCGACCATGACCTGTTCCACGGACGCGGGTTCTCTCACGGGTTCGTGACGGGAACGTGACGGCCGCGGAGCGTCCACGTGACGCCGTCGCCTACTTGACGGGGAAGTAGCCGACCTGGGTGACGATCTTCTGCCCCTCGGGGGAGAGGCAGTAGTCGATGAACGCCTTCACCTCGCCGGCCGGCTTGGCGCGCGTGTACATGAAGAGCGGGCGGGCGAGCGGGTACTTGCCCGTGGCGACGGAGTCCGCGTCGGGCGCGTAGCCCTTGCCGTCTGCGCCGACCACCTTGACCTCCTTGACGCCCTTGGCGTACGCCGCCCCGCCGTAGCCGATCCCGTTCTTCTCCTTCGACACCGCGTTCACCACCGCGGCGGTGCCCGGCAGGGTCTGGGCGCTCGACGCGAAGTCCGCGCCCTTCAGCACGTTCTCCTTGAAGAACACGTAGGTGCCCGAGGAGTTCTCGCGGGAGTAGAGGACGATGGGCGCGTCCGACCCGCCCACGTCCTTCCAGTTCGTCACGTCGCCCGCGTAGATCTTCTCGAGCTGCTCGATGGTGAGCTGCTCCACCGGGTTCCCCGCGTTCACGTAGACCGCCACGCCGTCCTTCGCGACGGCGATCTCGGTGGGGAGGACGTTGTAGCGCTCGCGCACCTTCGCCTTCTCCGCGGACTTCATGTCACGCGAAGCGTTCGCGATGTCCGTGGTCCCGTTGATGAGGGCCGCGATGCCGACGCCCGAGCCACCGCCGGTCACCTGCACGCGCTTCCCGGCGTTCTGCTTCATGTACGACTCCGCCCAGCGCTGGGCGAGGATGACCATCGTGTCGGAGCCCTTCACCGTCACGGCGGCGCTGGCGAGGGCCGGCGCGATGGCGGCGACGAGGGCGATGAGCGTGCGCTTCATGCGTTCTCTCCTTCTCTCTCTCGAGTGTGACGTCGGGTGACTAGAACTTGGCCTGCGCCTGGACGATGAACTGGTCGCGCTTGGGGTCCGAGGACACCCCGGACGCCCGGTCGCCGTTCATCGGGTGATACCAGGCCAGCGAGATCTTCCCGCCCTCCCCCACGAACGTGTGCAGCGCCGCCTGGATCTCGCGGCCGGTCTTCACGGCCGTCCCGGTGGTGAGGTCGACCGTGTGGTCAGGCGTGAACTCCTCGTATCGCACGGCGAGCTGATTCCAGCGCCAGACGTTCTGGGTGACGAGGGCGTACCAGCCGTGGCCGGTGTCGCCGAGCCGGTCGCCCGCGCCGCCGTTCTTGTCGCTGAGGGTGGTGCGGCCCCAGATGTACTCCCCCTTGAGCGCCGTGCCGCCCACCGGGACGAGATCCAGGAAGAGCTGCGCGTCCGCGCCCAGGCGGTAGCGGTCGTAGTCCGGGTCGTCCGAGGCGACGTAGTTCACGGTCGTGCCGTACCAGCCGGAGACGCCGCCGGTGAGCATCCCGAGATCGAAGCCCACGCGCCCGATGACGTCCTTGCGCTGGTCGTTGTCGACGCCGGCCTGCTTCGCGGCGACGCCGTTGCCGTTGAAGAGGCCGACCTTGAAGTTCATGATCCCGTAGGCGCCCCTCAGGGCGACGCCGAGGTCGTACTCATCGGCGATGTACGCGCGGGTCACGGCGGAACGCTCGAGCAGATCGAGATCCGAGGACGAGCGGACCGCCACCTCGTAGCCGAAGGGGAAGAGCTGGAGGCCCGCGTCGACGGCGAAGCCCTTCCAGGGCAGCTTGATGGACGCGAAGGCCTCCTTCGCGGACACGCCGGCCGGCGTCGCGTCGAGCTGCACGGCGAACTGGGACCAGTCGGCGTCGTAGGTCGCCTTGAAGCGGCCGCGCCGCACGAAGAAGCCCTGCTGGGACGGCGCGCTCTCGGGCGTCGTGTTGAAGTCGGCGGCGGCGCTCTCCTGCCAGGCGTAACGGCCCTGCACGTAGCCGGAGAGCTTCAGCTTCTTCAGCTTGGCGACGTCGGTCTTCGTCTCGGCGTACTGCTCGGCGAGCGAGTCGACCTTGCCCTGCATGGCGGAGGCGTCGAACGACGACTCCTCGGTGGCGCCCTGGGCGGCGGCGGGATCCTGCTGCTCGGCGGCGGCGTCCTGGGCGCGCGCCAGCGCGGGGACGAGCGCGATCGCGGCGAGGACGGCGGTGAGGCGGTTCATGTGGTCTGTGGCCCTTTCGTGAGGACGGCCCGAGCAAAGGCTCGGTTCGGGCCACTTTCTAGGGGCCGGTCGTGGCGCTGCGAGGGCGCGGTCGTGACGAAACGGCGAACTCGACACGTCCGCCGGTGAACGTCACACGGCCGGGAGGCGCACCCAGAACCGCGTCCCGCCCGTGCCGCTCTCCACCCCGACCTCGCCGCCCATTCCCTGGACGAGGTGCTTCACGATGGCGAGCCCGACGCCGCTGCCGCCCTGCTCGCGCGAGCGGCCGGCGTCGATGCGGTAGAACCGCTCGAAGATGCGCGGCAGGTGATGCCGGTCGATCCCGGGGCCGGTGTCGGCGACGGAGAGCACCCACGCGTCGCCGTCGCGCTCGCCGCGCAGCGTGACCTCGCCCTCCCCGGTGTACTTCACCGCGTTGTCGAGCAGGTTCACGAGGACCTGCTCGAGGGCGCGCGCGTCCGCGCGCACGGTGGCGCCGGCGGGGACCTCCGCGGCGATCTCGAGCCCCTTGTCGCGTGCGGTGAGGGCGAGCAGCTCCACGGCCTGCGTGGACACTGCCGCCGCGTCCACGGGCGCGAGGTCGAAGCTCCACTGCCGCGACTCGAGGCGCGAGAGGTCGAGGAGATCCTCGGTGAGGCGCGCGAGCCGCTCGGCCTGCCGCGCCACGATCTCCACGAACTGACGCGCGCCCGCGGGATCGTCGACCGCGCCGGCGAGGAGCGTCTCCGCCGCGGCGCGGATCGCCGCCACGGGGGTGCGGAGCTCGTGGCTCGCGTTGGCCACGAAGTCGCGCCGCGTCGCCTCCGCGCGCCGTGCCTCGGTGACGTCGCGCAGCGAGAGGAGCACCTCGCCCCGCAGGAGCGGCGCGAGGTGGACGAGGTAGCTGCGGCGGCCGAGCTGCAGGTCGAGCCGCCTCGCGGTGCCCTCGAGCGCGCGCCGCACGGCCTCCGAGAGCTCCGCGCTGCGGGTGATCTCGAGGGGCGTGAGCCCCGCCGCGCGTCCGGTCGCGGCCAGCGTGTCGAACGCCGCGTTCGACACCCGGACCCACCCCTCGCGCGAGACGAGCGCCGCCGCGTCGGGGAGCGCCGCGAGCAGCTCCTGCTCGGGTGCCTCCGGATAGAGCGTCCCGGGGCGCCGCTGCGCGCGCGCGGAGAGGAGATCCGCGAGCTCGCGGACGTCGCGCCCGAGGTCGGCGCGCGGGCCGCCGGCGAGCTCGGCGCGCAGCGCCTGGATCGCGGCCGCGAGCGGCGTTCGACCGAACATCCCGGCTAGCCCTTCTCGCGCGGATCGACGAGGCGGTAGCCGATCCCGCGGACCGTCTCGAGCAGGTCGCGCCCGGAGCCGAGCTTCTCGCGCAGCCGCTTCACGTGCGTGTCCACGGTGCGCGTCTCGACCTCCGACGACATCTCCCAGACGTCCTCGAGGAGCTGCTCGCGCGACTGGACGCGGCCGAGCCGCGCCATGAGCATGGTGAGGAGCCTGAACTCGAGCGGCGTGAGCTGCACCTCCTCGCCGTCGACGAACGCGCGGTGCGCGTCGACGTCCACCCGGATCGGCCCGACCTGCTCGGGCGGCCGCTCCGCGGGACGGCCGGCGCCGGTGCGGCGCGCCAGCGCCTTCAGCCGCAGCACCAGCTCGCGCACGCTGAACGGCTTCGTCACGTAGTCGTCGGCCCCGACCTCGAAGCCCACCACCCGGTCCACCTCCTCGCCCTTGGCGGTGAGCATCACCACCGGCACGTGGCGGGTGCGCGCGTCAGCCTTGATCTGGCGGCACACCTCGGTGCCCGACACGTCGGGAAGCATGAGGTCGAGTACGACGAGGTCGGGGATGCGGCGACGGAGCTGCACGAGCGCCTGCTCTCCCGTGGTGGCGAGGAGGGTCTCGAACCCGGCGGCGCGGAGGTTGAAGTCGAGAAGCGACAGGAGATCCCGCTCGTCGTCGACCAGGAGTACGGACGTCACGGGACGAGCTTAACTCACGCGCCTGTGACAGGCTGGTGGCCGGCATGCGACGGATCGGTGAACGGCTCGACGGCGAGCGTCCCTCGTGGGGCGGCGCGCGTTACGATGGCGTGCGCATGCACCGCCACGCCCTCCCCTTCGCGCTGGCGATCGCGCTCGGCTGCGCGACCGCGCCCGTCGAGCCCCTCTCCACCCTCACCCCGAACGGCGCCATCCTGCGCGGAGCCGACCTCGCGCGGACGCGCTGCCTGCTGGTCGCGCCCTTCGAGAACGCCTCCGACGTCGCGCTGGCGGCAGAGGCGGCGACCTCCGCGTTCGTGTCCGGCGTCGACCCCTCGCGCGCCCGCGTGTTCCCGATCCCCGAGCTGCGCGAGGTGTTCCGCGACACGCCGCTCGAGCTCCCCGCCGGGATCGCGCCGAGCCTCGCGCTCGAGCTCGCGGAGCTCGTCGGCGCCGACGCGGCGGTCTACGGGACGGTGGAGGGCGGGGGGAAGGGCGAGGACGCCCCGCTGCTCGTCTCCGTCCGCGTCGCGGTGACCGGCGCCCACCGCCTGCTGTTCGCGCGCAACGCGGTGGTCCGGGCCCAGCCCGGCGAGGCGCCCGAGGACGCGGTGCGGCGCACGGTCGACGAGCTCGCCCGCCCGCTGCTCGCCCGCATCGGAGACCCGGGACGCAAGCAGTGCTTCGATCCGGAGCGCACCCGCGCGCTCCGGCGCTTCGCCCTCGCCGAGCCGAGGCCAGACCGCCGCGCCGAGCCGCAGTCGGCGCCGGGCCCGGCCGTGGCGCCCGTGGCGGCCACGAGCGCGCCCGCGGCGGCCGCGCCGCGCACGCCGCGCCAGACGGAGTGGGCCCGCAAGCTCGCGGCGGGCGAGCGGCTCGTCGTCGACGACGTGGCGTTCGCGGGCCGGACCGCGGAGCTGCTCCGCGACGGCGGCCTGGCCGACCTCGCCATCGCGCTCGCCGCGGCGCCGGGCGTGACGGTGCGGATCGAGGCGTTCGTCGACGCGAGCGACGATCGCGCCGGCGACGGCAAGCTCTCGGAGGAGATGGCGCGCACCGCAGGAGAGCGGCTGCATCAGCTCGGCGTCGCGCGTGCCCGGCTCGCCTGGTCCGGGCGAGGCGGCGAGAGCCCGCTCCTCCCCAACTTCACGGCGCGCGGGCGCGCCGCGAACCGCCGCATCGAGGTGGCCCCGGGGCGGTGAGCGCCGCCTTGACATGGCGCCGCCGCGCCTCGATGGAACCGACACGCGTGCGTACCCCCTCCAGAGAGCGCCCGACCGAGGGCCTGGACGCCGCCGCTCCCCCGCGCGCCGAGCCGGACCCCGGGCGCGTGGCCGGGACGGTCGCGGGCTCCTCGGCGCTCGCGCGCGCCGCGTGGATCGGCGCCGCCTTCGGGATGACCCTCTGCGTGGGGGCCGCCGACTACCTGACCGGCACCGACGTCTCCCTCATCCTGCTGTACCTGGCCCCGATCGGCTTCTGCACCTGGTTCGTCACGCTGCGCGGCGCGATCGCGCTCTCGGCCGGCGGCGCCGTCGTGGCCACCGCCGCGGACACGCTCTTCCGGCTCGAGTCCGGCGGGCCGGCGCTGCCCGTCGCGGTCCTCGGCTGGAACGCCGTGATCCAGCTCGGCACGTCGCTCGCGCTCGTCCTCGTGTTGAACGCGCTGCGGGTCCGGCTCGAGGCGGAGGAGCTGCTCGCCCGCACGGACGCCCTCACCCGCATCGCCAACCGGCGCGCGTTCATCGAGGCCGCCAGCCTCGAGCTCGAGCGCGCCCGCCGCCACCGCCGCCCCCTCACCTTCGCCTACGTGGACGCCGACGACTTCAAGGACGTGAACGACCGGCTCGGCCACGCGGAAGGCGACGCCCTGCTCGCGGTGGTCGCGCGGACGCTCCGCGGGGCGACGCGCGCCGTCGACACGGTCGCGCGGCTCGGGGGCGACGAGTTCGGGCTCCTGCTGCCCGAGACCGACGAGCCGATGGCCGAGGCGCTCCTCGGGCGCCTGCAGGCGACGCTGCAGGAGGTGATGGCGCGGCACGGGTGGGGCCTCCGCTTCAGCGTCGGCGCGGCGGTCTTCCGCACCCCGGCCGTGTCCGTGGACGAGATGATGGCGCGCGCCGACGAGCTCATGTACACGGCGAAGCGCGCGGCCAAGGGGTCGGTCAGGCTCGGCGTGTACGACGGCGGAGCGCGCGCCAGCGCGGCGCGTCCGAGGTAAAAGGACCGCGATGCGCTTCTTCGCGACGTGCGCCAAGGGCACCGAGGGTGCCCTCCGCCGAGAGCTGTCCGCGCTGCGCCTGCCCGCCGTGCGCGGCGATCGGGGCGGCGTCTCCTTCGAAGGCCCGCTCGAGGCGGGCATGCGGGCCTGCCTGCACGCGCGCACCGCCATGCGCGTGCTCCTCGAGCTGGCCCGGTTCCCCGCGCCCTCCCCCGAGGCGCTGTACGAGGGGGCGCGCGCGATCGCGTGGGACGAGTGGCTGACGGTGAGGACGACGCTCGCCGTCGAGGCCACCGTCACCTCGTCCGCCATCACGCACTCCGGCTACGCGGCGCTCAAGGTGAAGGACGCCGCCGTCGACGCGCTCCGTGACAAGCTCGGCGCGCGCCCCGACGTGGACCCGAAGGATCCCGACGTCCGGGTGGTGCTCCACCTCGCGCGCGACGAGGCGGCCCTCTCGCTCGACCTCGCCGGCGAGCCGCTCCACCGGCGCGGCTACCGCGGCGCGAGCACCGTGGCGCCGCTCAAGGAGACGCTCGCCGCCGCGATCCTGGCGCTCGGCGGCGTGGAGCCCGAGGCGCCGTTCGTGGACCCCATGGCGGGCTCCGGGACCCTCGCCATCGAGCACGTCCTGCGCGCGCGCCGGATCGCCCCCGGCCTCGGACGCGCCTTCGGGTTCCAGCGCTGGCCCATGTACCGCGGGGGTCCGCAGTCCGCGTGGGATCGCATGAAGGCCGAGGCGCGCGCGGCCATCCTCCCGGCCGCGCCCGCGCCGGTGCTCGCGCGCGACCTCCACACCAAGGCCCTCGAGGCCGCGCGCCGCAACGCCGCCGCCGCCGGCGTCGCCGCGGACGTGACCATCGAGCGCGCCGACGCGCGGGAGCTCCAGCCCATCGCGGCGAGCGGGTTCCTCGTCACGAACCCGCCGTACGGCGAGCGGCTCATGTCGGGCGAGGAGGATCCGGGCGTGCAGCAGAAGAAGCTCGCCGGCTTCTACCGGGGCCTCGCCGAGATGCTGGCCCGGCACTCGGGGTGGACCGCCGTCATCCTCTCGGGGAACCCGCTGCTCGAGCGGGCCATCAGGATGCGGCCGGAGGTCGATCACCGGCTGTGGAACGGGCCGCTGGAGACGCACCTGCTCAAGTACCGGATCCCCTGACCCCGACCCCGACCCCGACCTTGTCATTCGTCACATCGGCTCGCGCTGGACTCGGGACGAGGTGCCGACCGCGCGAGCGTGGTGGGCACGCGCGACGGAGCAGTACGAGCGAGGGAAAGGCGGGCTACGAGGAGGCCCGCGGGGCGGAGTCGCCGCGGATCGGCGTCGCCGGAAGACGCTGCGGTCGGCTTTGCTCCCGTTCCGTAGGCCCGGGTCACGGTCCCCACAGGGCCTGCTGCGGCGCTGGTGGCGCCCCGCTGGCATCTGGCGTCACCCCGGCGACGCCCATGCGACGGAAGCGGTCCATGTGCTCGCGCCCGTAGGTCTGTTCGGCGTGCAACAGGTTGTGCGACTTGCAGGCGACTCGGAGGTTCTCGACCGTCGAGGGTCCGCCCAGGGCCTGCGGGTGGATGTGGTCGAGCTCCAGCTGCCCGCGGCTGTTGCAGCGCCGCCCGTCCGGAGCGACCCAGGCGCAGCGTCCGCCGTCGCGCTTCCAGACCTCGCGCCGCACTATCGCCGGGATCGTGCTCGTGGGCGCGGCGGACTCGGCGGAGGGACGTGGCTCCCGGTCGGTCCCCCGCTGCCGCTGCGGCGCGACCGCGCCCTTGCGCCTGCCGTGCTTCTCGATGGCGCAGCGGATGGCCTCCCGGAGCACCGCCGCGAGATCGCCGTCCGGGAACTCGTGCGAGAGCAGCGCGGTGAGCGTCTCGAGGTCCTCCTTGCAGGCCCGGTCGATGGTGACCCGCAGCGACCAGCCGCTCTCGCTCACCGCACGGGTGACCGCCCGCGTCCTCTGGCGAGACGGGTCGGACGGCGCGGGCATCGTGGCGGGGGACACCCCGGCAGCAGCGGCCGACGACGGCGGCGCGAGCGGCGACTCCTGCGGCTCGGCACGTGCAGGTTCGGCTGCCGCCAGCGGCAGCGCCGGGGCGCTCGCGGCTGAGGCGCGGTCGGGCAGCTTGCGCACGCCCGCCCGCGGAGCGGTGCGCGCCTGGAGCGAGGCGACGAGGTGATCCACCTCCGCCTTGGTGCGGTACGCGGCCCGGGCGACGAGGTCGGGCAGGTTCTCCTCGGTCAGCACCTGGCCGAGCAGCTGGACGGTGGAGATGCAAAGGCGGCCATCCCGAAGCGCGCCCTCGAGGCTGGGGAACCGGCGCAGCACCCGCATCGCCTGGATGCGTCGCCCGGCCGCGCCCTCGCGCAGGTGGAGCACCTCCAGGCAATACGCCCAGAGCGAGGGGTACCCGGCGTCCACGTACGCGCGGCGGCGATCGAACACCTCGAGGTGGAGGAGGAACTCGACCTGGACGTCGCGCTCCTCGCCGGCGAGCTCGCTCAGGCGCTGGGCGAGCAGGGTCGAGTCGAGGGCGGAAGGGGCGATCGCAGGCATGGTGCACCTCCTTGTGCGCCGTTCGTAACACGCGATTTCCGCACCTCCTGAGACGCGCCAGGATCGCGCCTGCGCCGCTTTCCGGGCCCGCCCCTTCGCCGTCCACGCGGCGCGCCGGACGCGCACGGCGCGCCCTGCCTACGCTCGCGAGGAGCGTGTTCCCGACGCGCCGAAGACGTGTGAGCGCGTTTCGTCTCGAACCTCGTCAAGAGGGCAACGTTCACCCACCGCAACTGGGACTCGCGTGGCTCGCAAGAGCTGTCGCTGGAGATAGCGGGGACTATTAGTGAACGCCGGCATGGGCGGAGACGTGCGCGCAACTTCCTCGGACCTGCTCTGCCCGCTCGTCCAGTCCTCGCGCCGACGGCGACGAAGACCCGCCGCGTGCCATGCCCGAGGCGCGCCGGGAACCGGGCGCTTCTCCCCTCGATGCCCGAGCCCTCTGCGTCGAGCGGCGGCACACAACCCCGCGCGCGCGTGCTGTCGCCGTGGGATGTGACGAATGAAGAGACCGCGACCCCGACCCCGACCCCGACCGCGACCCCGACCTCGACCGCGACCCCGACCCCGACCCCGACCTCGACCTCGACTGAGCAACCCCGGCCGAACGCCCCCGGACTCCCGTTGCTCCATCCCCCGCCCTCGCCTACGGTCTCCCGCGGTGCGTGCGCTCGTCCCCCTCCTCCTCGCGGCGCTCGCGGCGCCCGCGCCCGCTGCGCCCGCGGCGCCCGCCGAGAAGCCGACGCCCCCCTCCGTCGAGGCGCGCCGCGATCGGATCGCGCGCGAGCTCATCCAGCTCGCAGGGGAGCTGCAGCGCGCCATCGAGGCGGAGGACGTGGCGACGATCGTCGCACGCGTGCCGGCCGGAGGGCTGCGCTGCGGGCCCCGGGTGGTGCCGCGCGAGCGCGTCGAGCGCGAGCTGCGCTCCGAGACGAGCTGGCTACACGGGGTGCTCTTCGGCGGCCCCGGCCACGTGCCCTCACCGGGCGTCGCCCGCTCGCTGCGCGCGCTCTTCCGCGAGGCGAGCGAGGTGGCGGTGCTGGTGGCCTTCCGCAGGGACCCCGCCGCCGGCGCGGTGGGGCTGCCCTGCGTCGACTACCGCGCGCCCGGCCTCGGCACGCCGGGGGCCCCCCTCTGCTTCGAGCGGCGCGACGGGCGCTGGTGGTTCACCGAGAGCCTCTATCCTTGCCGCTGACCGCGTGACACCGGCGGGTGACCGCGAGGGGGCGTGCCGTCGGTCAGGACGCGCGGAGCTCGCCGAGCAGCTTCTTCGCCTTGCGCAGGTAGCCGCGCGGCCGGGCCGCCTCCGGCAACGCCTCCCCCTCCTGGACGGCGCGCTCGAGCGTCGCGCGCGCTCCCGCGCCGTCGCCGGCCTTCGCCTGCGCCTCGGCGCGGAGCACGAGCACACGGATCCGCCGCGGCCCCTCGGCGAGCGCGAGCGCGCGGTCGGCGGCGGCGAGCGCCTCCGCGGGGCGGTCGAGGGCGAGGTAGAGGACGCCGAGGTTCGTCGGGGGAACGTACTCGTGCGGCAGATCGCGCTCGGACGCGAGGAGCGCGGGCAGCGCCCGCGCGGGCTCGCCGCTGCGAAGGGCCGCCTGCAGCCGCTGCCCGTCGAACGCGGACCGCGCGAGCGGCGTCTTCGCCCGCGCCGCCTCCCGCTCGAGGAAGGCGAGCCAGCGCCGGGCGAGCGCCTTCGCGCCGGCGTCGTCGCCCGCCTCGGACCGCGCCGAGGACAGCACGTCGTAGAGCCAGGAGCGATCGTCGGCGAGCACCCGGCGGTCGTCGAGCAGGCCTCGCGCGCGCGGCTCGAGCGCCGCGACCGCGGACCGGCGCGCCGCGACCTCCTCCTGCTCGAGGGCGCAGGAGATCCCCTGCGCCGCGACCCGCGCCGCGCTCGCCCCGCCGAGCGAGGGGAGGAGCTTCTGCGCCGTGGCGGCGCACTCCGTCGCCGCGCCCGCCAGCCCGAGCGACTGGACCGCCGCCTCCGACGCGCGCTCGCGCGCCGCGAAGCGCGGGCCGCCGGCCGCGAGGGCCTCCTGGAACGCCGCCGCGGCCTCGGCGTGGCGGCGCTCTCCGAGGAGCCGGTCGGCGCGCGCGAGCGCCTCCTCCGCGCGCGACGCCTTCCCCGCGCGCAGGGCGCGCTCACCGTCGAGGGCGAGCCGCTCGATCTGCTCGGCGGTCGCGGTGCCCGCCCAGCGAACGAGCACCCGCTCGTCCTCCGGGTTCACGATCAGGATGCTGGGCCAGGCGTCGATCGGGAACCGCTCCACGAACGCCGCGTTCCTCGGCTTCTCGGTGTCGATGTCGAGCCAGACGAACCGTCCGGCGAGCTTCCGGAGCCTCTCGTCCGGGAGGACGTAGGCCCGCATGAAGCGGCAGGTGGGTCACCAGGGGGCCCAGACGTCCACCACGAGCGGCACGCCGCGCGCGCGCGCGTCGGCGCGGGCGCGATCGTAGTCGTCCTCGATGAACTGGCCGGGCGGGCTCCTGGGCGCCGCGGCCACGGCGGTCGGCCCGGCGAGGGCGAGCGCGGCGGCGAGGGCGGCGGCTTGGGCGAGCGGTCGCATGCGCGGGGAGGATAGCGTCCGGAGCCTCCGCGCGCGACACCGGATGCGCGGCAGAGCCCGGCGTCAGGCGCCCGCGGCGTTCCCGCGAGACGGCGGCGTCGCGACGACCCGCATCGGCGCGCCGGTGGCGCGCTTGAGGGAGAGCGCGAGCGTGAACCGCGCGACCGCCTCGTCTCCGTACTTCTCCGGCACGAACGCGGCGATCTCCACGGGCAGCGTCACGCGCTCGCCGCGCTCGTGCGTCTCGCGCACCGCCGCGGCGACGCGCGCACCGTCGGTGCAACGGAAGAGCACGTCGCCGTCGGCGCGCTTCAGGAACTCGCCGCGGACGTCGGCGAACACGAGGTTCACGCCCCGGTACGGGCCGAAGGTGGTGAGCCGCGCGGCGTGGAGGCCGCCCGCGAGGTCGGCGCCGACGCAGAGCGCGCCGAAGTACATGGAGCCGAGGTGGTTCCGCGTGCGCCAGCCGAGGGGGATCTCGATCTCGCAGACCTCGTCGTCGAGCCGCTTCACCCTCGGGGCCACGAAGAGCAGGACCGGGATCCTGAGGGACAGCAGGCGGACGAGCGCGGTTTCCTTGAGCAGCATGAGCCTCTCCGGCGGGCGATCCGACGCGGGAATCATAGGGCCCCACGGAGATGCGAGCGCCGCCCGGGCGGGGCGCTTAAGGAGACGCGCGTGCTCGACGCCTTCCACCCGGTCGTCCGCGACTGGTTCGTGCGGCGCTTCGGCGACGCGACCGAGCCGCAGACGCCCGCCTGGCGCGAGATCGGCGCTCGCCGCGACGTGCTCGTGTCGGCGCCCACCGGCTCGGGCAAGACGCTCGCGGCGTTCCTCCACGCCATCGACGCGCTCCTGAAGGAAGGGCTCGCGGGCGAGCTCGGCGACCGGACGCGCGTGGTGTACGTCTCGCCCCTGCGGGCGCTCGGCAACGACATCTCGAAGAACCTCCAGGCGCCGCTCGCCGAGATCCGCGCCGCGGCCCACGCGGCCGGGCTCGCGCTCCCGGAGCTCAGGGTCGCGGTCCGCACCGGCGACACGCCCGCCGCCGCCCGTCGCAAGCTCCTCCTCCGCCCGCCGCACATCCTCGTCACGACCCCCGAGTCGCTCTACCTGCTGCTCACCTGCGACAGCGGGCGGGCCTCCCTCGGCGACGTCGAGACGGTGATCGTGGACGAGATCCACGCGCTCGCCGGCGACAAGCGCGGAGCGCACCTCGCCCTCTCGCTGGAGCGGCTCGAGGCGCTCGCGCGGCGGCGACCCCAGCGCATCGGCCTCTCCGCCACGGTCGACCCGGTGGCGGAGATGGCGCGCTTCCTCGTCGGCGCCGAGCGGGTGGACCGCCGCGGGAACGCCCGCTGCGCGATCGTGGAGGTCGGGCGGCGGCGCCGCTTCGACGTCGCGATCGAGGTCCCGCGCGACGAGCTCTCGTCGGTCGCCTCTAAGGAGCTGTGGGCGGAGAGCTACGACCGCGTGGCCGAGCTCATCCGGGCGCACCGCTCGACGCTCGTCTTCGTGGGCACGCGCCGGCTCGCGGAGCGGGCGGCGCACGCGCTGGCGGAACGGCTCGGCGACGGCGCCGTGGCGGCGCACCACGGCAGCCTCTCCCGCGAGCGCCGGCTGGCCACCGAGGAGCGGCTGAAGGCCGGCGCGCTGCGGGCGGTGGTGGCGACCGCCTCGCTCGAGCTGGGCATCGACGTGGGCGAGGTGGACGTGGTGGTACAGCTCGGCTCCCCGGGGGCGATCTCCACCGGCGTCCAGCGCATCGGCCGCGCCGCCCACGTGCGCGGCGGCACGCCGAAGGGACGGCTCTTCCCGATGAGCCGCGACGAGCTCGTGGAGTGCGCGGCCTTCGTGCGCGGGCTGCGGCGCGCGCGGCTCGAGCCGGTGGCCCCGCGCGACGCGCCGCTCGACGTGCTCGCGCAGCAGCTCGTGGCCGAGGCGACCTGCGGGTCGATCCACGAGGACCGGCTCTACGCGCTCGCGCGGCGGGCCTGGCCGTACCGGGCCCTCCCGCGCGCGGACTTCGATGCGGTGGTGGAGATGCTCGCCGAGGGCATCGCCACCACGCCCGGCCGCACCACCGCGCTCCTCCACCGCGACGGCGTGAACGGGCGCGTGAAGGCGCGGCGCGGCGCGCGCATCGCCGCGCTCACCGGCGGCGGCACCATCCCCGACACCGCCCAGTACGCGGTGGTGGCCGAGCCGGAGGGCGTCACCATCGGCCAGGTGGACGAGGACTTCGCGGTGGAGAGCCTCGCCGGCGACGTCTTCCTGCTCGGCACGACCTCCTGGATGATCCGGCGCGTCGAGGCCGGGATCGTGCGCGTCGAGGACGCGCACGGCGCGCCGCCGGGCGTCCCGTTCTGGAACGCGGAGGCGCCCGGGCGCAGCGCGGCGCTCTCGGCCGAGGTGTCGGCGCTGCGCGCGGAGCTCGAGCCGCGGCTCGCGGACCCGCCGGCGGCGATCGCCTGGCTCGTGGCGGAGGCGGCGCTGCCCGAGGCGGGCGCGCGGCAGGTGGTGGACTACCTCGCGGCCGGCCGCGCCGCGCTCGGCGCGCTGCCGACGCAGGACACCCTCGTCGCCGAGCGCTTCTTCGACGAGGCGGGCGGGATGCAGCTCGTCCTGCACGCGCCCTTCGGCGCGCGCACGAACCGCGCCTTCGGGCTGGCGCTCCGCAAGCGCTTCTGCCGCACGTTCGACTTCGAGCTGCAGGCCGCGGCGACGGACGACGGCGTGCTCCTCTCGCTCGGGCCGCAGCACGCCTTCCCGCTCGAGACCATCTTCTCCTACGTCACGCCCGCGACGCTCGACGAGGTGCTCGAGCAGGCGGTGCTGCAGGCGCCGATGTTCGGCGTGCGCTGGCGCTGGAACGCCACCCGCGCGCTCGCCATCCCGCGCCTGTTCCGGGGCAAGCGCATGCCTCCGCCCATCGCGCGGATGCGCGCGGAGGATCTCCTCGCCGCGGTGTTCCCTGCGCAGGTCGCCTGCCAGGACAACGCGCCCGGCGGACCGCTCGAGGTGCCGGATCACCCGCTCGTGCGCGAGACGCTCCGCGACTGCCTCACCGAGGCGATGGACGCGGCCGGGCTCCGCGCGCTGCTGGAGCGCATCGCGGCGGGCGAGGTGCGGCTCCTCGCGGTGGACACGCCCGAGCCGTCGCCGCTCTCGCACGAGCTCCTCAACGCGCGGCCCTGGGCGTACCTCGACGACGCGCCGCTGGAGGAGCGCCGCGCGCGGGCCGTCGCGGTGCGCCGGGCCCTGCCCGCCGCCGAGGCGAGCGGCATCGGCGCCCTGGACCCCGCCGCCATCGCCGAGGTGGCCGAGCAGGTGTGGCCCGCCCCGCGGGACGCGGACGAGGTGCACGACGCGCTCCTGGATCTCGGGGTCCTGCCGCTGACGGCCGCGGCCGGGTGGGAGGGCTGGCTCGGCGAGCTCGAGGTGGCAGGGCGGGCGGCCAGAATGACGGTCGGTGAAGCCCGCTGGTGGGTGGCCGCGGAGCGGGTGGGGACGGCGAGGGGGGCGGCGGTGGAGCTGGGCGGCGCGACCCCGACCCCGACCCCCGCCGGATCTCCTGAGGCCGGCCACCCTGAGCGTAGCGACGCGGCGACAGCCGCGGCGCGAAGTCGAAGGGCCCCGACCCCGACCCCGACCCCATCCACACCCGCCCTCGCCGGGCGCATCGAAGGTTCCGCTCGTCCTGAGCCTGTCGAAGCACGAGCGGGAGCGGCCGGAGCGATCTTCGCTCCTCCCCTCTCCCCGCTTCCCTCCGAGCGCATTCCTGACGATGCGGTGCTGGCCGTCGTCCGCGGCTGGGTCACCCACCTCGGCCCCACCACCGCGAGGGACCTCGCCGGACGCATCGGGCTCCCCGAGAGCGCCGCGGCGTCCGCGCTGCTTCGCCTCGAGGCCGAGGGGCTCGTCCTCCGCGGCACCTTCCTCCCCGACGCGCCGTGGTCCGCCGAAGCGCCGCACTGGTGCGAGCGCAGCGTGCTCGCGCGCATCCACCGGCTCACCCTCGGCCGCCTGCGCCGCGAGATCGAGCCGGTGAGCACCGCCGTGTTCCTGCGTTTCCTCGCGCGCTGGCAGCACGTCGCGCCGGGGACGCGCCTCCACGGCGCGCACGGCCTCGCCGAGGTGCTGGGCCAGCTGCAGGGCTTCCACGCCGCCGCCGGCGCGTGGGAGCGGGACCTCCTGCCCGCGCGCGTCGGCGGGTACGAGCCGGCCCTGCTCGACGCGGCTTGCCTGTCCGGCGAGGTGGCCTGGGGACGGCTGCACGTGGCGCCGCCGCAGGACGGCTCCCCGCGCCGCAAGGGCGCCCCGACCCGCTCCGCCCCGGTGACGCTGGCGCTGCGCGAGGACCTCCCCTGGCTCCTCGAGGCCATCGCGCCCGAGCCGCCGCCGCTCGGCGAGATCGCGACCGCGCTCGTCGAGGTGCTCGCGCGACGCGGCGCCTCGTTCCTCGCCGAGCTCGCACCCGCGGTGGGCGCGCCGCCGGGAGAGACGGAGGAGGCGCTCTGGGAGCTCGTCTCGGCCGGCCTCGTGACCTGCGACGGCTTCGCCGGGCTGCGCGCGCTCATCGCGCCCCCGCCGCGCGGGCGCGTCATCCGGCCGGGGAGCGCGGGGGGACGGTGGGCGCTGCTGAGGGCGCCGGGCGCGATCGAGCGAGCGGCGTCGGGCGAGAGCGCGACGTCGAGCGTCTCCCAACCCACCCTCGACCACCTCGCCCACCAGTATCTGCGCCGCTACGGCGTCGTGTTCCGCGACCTGCTCGCCCGCGAGCCCCGCCCGCCTCCCTGGCGCGACCTCGTCCGCGTCTACCGCTCGCTCGAGGCGCGCGGCGAGCTCCGCGGCGGCCGCTTCGTGGTGGGGTTCTCGGGCGAGCAGTTCGCGCTGCCGGAGGCGGTCGACGCGCTCCGCGCCGCGCGGCGCGCCGGGGACGGCCACGCCGAGCGGCTCGACCTCTCCGCGTCCGACCCGCTGAACCTCGCCGGCATCCTCACCCCCGGGCCACGGATCCCCGCCGTGCCGGGGAGCCGGCTCGTCCTCGAGGGCGGCGTGCCCGCCGCCACGCCCGCGCCGGGGACGCAGGTCGGGACGGGTTGACCACGCCCGCGGACGCGGCGGCGGATCGAGCGGGCTCGCGCTCCGTCACCCCTCCGCCACCACCCCCGCCTCGACGGCCGCCGGCACCGGCCGGTACCGCCGCGCCACCTCGCGGAACGCGAACGCGGCGGCGAGCATGAGGCCGGCGAAGAGCCAGAAGTAGGCGGCGCCCTCGAGCGAGACCACCCGCGTCAGCACGGCGGTGAGCAGGTTCCCGAGCGCGATCGTCAGGAACCAGAGCGACATGATCGTGCTCCGCATGGTCTTCGGCGCCTGGGTGTAGCTGAACTCGAGGCCGGTCACCGAGACGAGCACCTCCCCCACCGTGAGCAGCACGTACTGGGGGAGCTGCCAGAGCGCGCTCGGCGGGGCGCCGCCGCGATCGACGAACGTCTGCACGATCGCCGCCGCGCCGAAGGAGAGCGCGGTGAGGAACATCCCCGCCGTCATCTTCCGGAGCGGCGAGAGCTCGACGCCGCGCCGCTCGAGGAACGGGAACACACCCCAGGTGAAGAGCGGGATGAGCGTCATCACCAGGAACGGGTTCGCCGCCTGGAGCTGCGCCGGCGACATCTCCCAGCCGCGGACCACGAGGTCCATCTGGCTCGCCTGGATGACCCACGACGAGGCCTTCTGGTCGAACAGGGTCCAGAAGAGCGTCACCGCCGCGAACACGCCCATGATGCGGAAGACCGCCTTCGCGCCGGCGATCGCCTCCGGCGGGTGCTGGTCGCGCGCCACGTCGAGCCAGTGCTCGCCGGCGCGCCCGGTGCCGGCCCGGCGCACCGCGCGGCCGACCACGCGCAGGAAGCCGTGCGGGTTGGGACCGGAGGGCGGCGCCTGCACGTAGTGCTTCGTCCCCGCCCAGAACACCAGGAGCGAGAGCGCCATGAGGACGCCGGGGATCGCGAACGCGACGGACGGGCCGTGCCGCTTCAGGAGCCAGGGGATGAGCAGGTTGGCGGACGCCGAGCCGAGGTTGATGGACCAGTAGAACCAGCCGTAGACCCGCTGCATGAGCGTCTTCTGGGTGGGGCCGAACTGATCGCCCACGAACGCCGACACGCAGGGCTTGATGCCGCCCGCGCCGAGCGCGATGAGCGACAGGCCGGCGAGGAGGCCCGCGGGCGTCTCCCAGATGGCGAGCACCGCGTGCCCGCCGACGTAGCCGAGCGAGATCCACAGGATGGTGCGGTAGCGGCCCCAGAACCGGTCGGCGATCCACCCGCCGAGGAGCGGCGTGAGGTAGTTCGCCATCACGAAGTAGTGGAAGTACGCCTTCGCGTCCTGCTGGGCGAAGAGCAGGTACTGCATCATGTAGAGCGTCAGGATGGAGCGCATCCCGTAGAACGAGAAGCGCTCGCAGAGCTCGTTGCCGACGATGTACTTGACCTGGGGTGGATAGCGCTCGGTGCGGGCCATGTCGGAGCTCCGGCAAGAAGAGCGCTACGCGGCGGCGTCCACCGCGGCGCGCCGGGAGGACGCGGCCGGGTACCACCACGCGACGAGCGCGAAGACCACCGCTGCGGCGAGCATGAGCGCCGCGAAGAACGCGTAGTACGCGACGCCGTGGAAGCGGTTCGCCCAGGCGACCAGCGCGGTGAGGATCGAGCCGGAAGCGATGGTGAGGTACCACAGGCCCATCACCACGCTCTTCAGCCGCCTCGGCGCCTCGCCGTAGGCGAACTCGAGGGCGGTGACCGACACGAGCACCTCCCCCACGGCGAGGAAGAGGTACTGGGGGATCTGCCAGGCCACGTGGGGCGCCGCCGCGCCCGCGTCCAGCAGGCGCGCCTCGACGACCGCGGCCGAGACGAACGAGAGCACCATCACGAACATGCCCACCGACATCTTGCGCAGCGGCGTCACCCGCACCCCGCGCCGCTCGACGGCCGGGTAGACGAGCACGGCGAAGACCGGGATGAGCGTGAGGACGAGCGCGGCGTCGAGGGTCTGCACCTGCCCGGCGGCGATCTGGAACCCGAGCACCTCGCGCCGCATGCGGTCGGCCTGCAGCGTCCACGACGAGCCGTACTGGAAGAAGAGCGCCCAGAACGCGGCGACCGGGGCGAAGATGGCGAGGATGCGCAGGATCGCCCCGCGCGCGGGCGGCTCGGCCGCGTCCGCCGCGGCCGGCGGCGGCGCGCTGCGCGCGGGCGGCACGCGCACGTACCGGCCGCGGCCCACCCAGAAGACCGCCAGCGCGGCCGCCATGGCGATGCCCGGCACGCCGAAGGCGACGCGCGGGCTGACGCGGTCGAGGAGCAGCGGGATCACCAGCGTCCCGACCGTCGAGCCCAGGTTGATCATCCAGTAGTAGAGGTCGTAGAGGCGCGAGAGCAGCGCTTCCTTGCCGGCCGGGATCTGGTCGCCCGCGAACGCGGACGCGCACGGCTTGATGCCGCCCGCGCCGATGGCGATGAGGCCGAGCCCGACGGCGAGCCCGGTGCCGCTCTCCCAGATCGCGAGCGTCGCGTGGCCGGCGACGTAGCCGAACGAGAGCCACAGGATCGTACGGTAGCGGCCCCAGAACCAGTCGGCGAGCAGCGCCCCCACGAGCGGCATGAGGTACACCGCCGCGGTGAACACCTGGAAGCCCGCGATGGCGCGGTGCTCGGGGAGCCCGAGGTTCCTCGCCATGTACAGGGCGAGGATGGAGGTCATGCCGTAGTAGGAGAACCGCTCGGCGGCCTCGTTCCAGGCGAGGTACTTGATCGACGGCGGGAACCTGTCCCGGGCGGTCGCGCTCATGCGAGGCGTGACTCTGCCACGGGAGCCCCCGAGAGGCGAGGCTGCGCGGGCCCCGCCCGCGCGTTAGAGCCTGGCGCCATGACCCGACTCTCCCCGGCCGACGCGCACGCCCTGGTGTCGCAGGGCGGCCACGATCTCGTCGACGTGCGCGAGCCGCACGAGTGGGCCCGCGGCCACATCCCGGGCGCGCGCCACGTCCCCCTCCGCACGCTCGTCGCCTCGCCCCAGGCCCACCTCGGAGCGCGGCCCGTCGTGTTCGTCTGCGCCCACGGGGTGCGCAGCCTGACCGCCGCGGCGCTCGCCGAGCGGGCGGGAGCACCCGCGACCGCGAGCGTGGACGGCGGCACGGTCCGCTGGGCGCGCGAGGGGCTGCCGTTCGAGGGGTCGCCCTGACGAGGGCGCCCCGGCTTCTGGAGCGCGTGGCCAGGCCGCCGGTCGTCACCGGCGGAGCGTGGAGACCGCGAGCGCGAGCCACCCGGCGATGAACGCCACGCCGCCGAAGGGCGTCACCGCGCCGAGGCCGCGCACGCCGGTGAGGGCGAGCGCGTAGAGACTGCCGGAGAAGAGCACCGTCCCGGCGAGGAAGAGCCAGCCGGCCCACGCCGGCGCGGCGCCGCCGAAGCGCGCCGCGGCCCACGCGGCCGCGACGAGGCCCAGCGCGTGATACATCTCGTACCGCGCGCCGGTCTCGAAGACGGCGAGCAGGTCGGGCGAGAGTCGCGCCTTGAGCGCGTGCGCGCCGAACGCGCCCGCGGCCACCGAGACGGCGGCGGAGATCGCGCCGAGGGCGAAGAAGGTCCGTTCCATGGCGGGCGAGGATAGCCGACGCCGTTCAGGCGCGGGCGTCCCGCCCAAGCCTTGCGCGGACGCCCCGTCCGGCGCAGGTCTCCGCCCATGGACTTCTCCCAGAAGCGCTGCGTCCCGTGCGAGGGCGGCATCCCCAAGATGACGGCGGCCCAGGTCGAGGAGTCGCTCCGCTCCCTCGACGGGTGGGACGCCCGGCTGGACGCGACGCAGCTCCACAAGCACTACCGGTTCAAGGACTTCCCCCAGGCCATCGCGTTCGTGAACGCCATGGCCGCGCTCGCAGAGGACGAGGGGCACCACCCCGACTTCTGCGTCCACTACAGCGCGGTGGACGTGACGCTCTGGACGCACGCCATCGGCGGGCTGTCCGAGAACGACTTCATCCTCGCCGCCAAGCTGGACCGGCTCCCCGCCTCGCGTGCGTGAGCGCGGAGCAGGCTGGGCGCGCTGAATAGCGGCCGGGCCAGCGCCGTCTCTCCGGTGGAAGGGAAACACGACACCGGAGGCATCCATGACGTCGCTGTCGCTCAGGAAGCTCGCCCTCGCCGCCGCCCTCGCCGTCGCCGTTCCGTCCGCCGCGCTCGCGATGCCCTGCGAGTCGGAGCGCGTCCCCGCACCGCCGCGCCCCACGCCGGCCGGCTGGCACCACGAGTCGGCGCGCGAGCGCGAGCTGCGCGAGATCCGGCGCGAGCTCCGCGCCCTCGAGGACGAGCGAGCGGACTTCCACGCCCGCTACGCCGGCCGCCCCGGCAAGATCCGCAAGTTCGAGCGGTGGTACGCCTCGCGGCGCGCGGAGCTCGAGGCCCGCCGGGACGCGCTCCGCTACTACGCCTGGCGCTGATCCCTCGGCGCTCCCGCTCCCCTCCGCGGCCCGTGCGCTCGACTGCGCGCGGGCCGCGCCGTTCGAGGCTCGCGGGCCGGTGCCGGCCCCGCCCCGCAGCCCGTCGCGCGGGCACCTGCACGAGCTCCGAGCACGCGCGCTGGCGCGTGGCGAGCGCGCCGGCGCGGGGTTAAACCGTGCCGGTGAGCCGCGCCCTGTCCTTCTCGATCTTCCTCGTCGTCAGCCTCGCCGTCGTGGGCGGGATGCACACCTATCTGTGGATGCGCCTCGTGCGCGACCCGGCGCTCCCCGAGCCCTGGCACCGCATCGCGACCGTCGCCCTGATCGTGCTCGCCTTCGCCATGCCGCTCGGCATGATCGCGCTGCGGGCCGCGCCGCAGCCGCTCGCGCGCGTCGTGCCCGTGGTCGCCTTCGGCTGGCTCGGCCTCGCCTTCATGTGCTTCTGCGTGCTCGTCTCGGTGGACCTCGTCCGCGCCGCGGCGCGCGGGGGCGAGCTGCTCGCCGACTGGCTCCGCCGCCGTCCCGATCCGCCCGTCGACCCCGCCCGCCGCCTCCTCGTCGCCCGCGCGCTCGCCGGCGGCGCCGCGCTCGCGACCGGCGGGGCGGCCGCGCTCTCCTTCCGCAGCGCGACGGGGCCGGCGGAGGTCACCGACGTCCCCGTGCGCCTCGAGCGGCTCCCGCCCGCCCTCTCCGGCTTCACCATCGCCCAGATCACCGATCTCCACGTCGGTCCGACCATCGGCGAGCGCGACGTGCGGCGCGTCGTGGAGCAGACGAACGCCCTCCGCCCCGACGTGGTCGCCATCACGGGCGACCTCGTGGACGGCAGCGTCCGCGATCTCGGCCGCGCCGTCGGCGAGCTCGCGCGGCTGCGCGCCCGGCTGGGGGTGTTCTTCGTCACGGGGAACCACGAGTACTACTCGGGCGTCGAGGAGTGGCTGGAGGCGCTCGGCGCCATGGGCATCCGCGTGCTCCGCAACGAGCGCGTGCGCATCGGCGATCCGGCCGCCTCGATCGATCTCGCCGGCGTGGACGACTGGAGCGCCGCGCACCGGAACGGCGGGCACGAGAACGACCTCCGGCTCGCCCTCGAGGGGCGCGATCCCGATCGCGGGCTCGTGCTCCTGGCGCACCAACCGCGCGGGATCGAGGCGGCGGTGCAGGCCGGGGTGGAGCTCCAGCTCTCCGGCCACACGCACGGCGGGCAGATCGTCCCCTTCAACCTCCTCGTCGCGGCCGCCCAGCCGTACGTGAGAGGCCTCCACCGCCACGCGGAGCCCGGGCGCGCCGGTCAGATCTTCGTGTCGCGCGGCACCGGCTACTGGGGACCTCCCTTCCGGCTCGGCTCGCCGCCGGAGATCGCGCGCGTGGTGCTGACGAGCTGAGCGGCGCGGAGATCTTGGGGCCCGCAAGGGCCCTGCACCCGGGGGTGAGCGCGGACTAACCTCGGCCGCCGGGAGGCTCCCCGATGCGTACCCGCTCCGTCGCCGTCATCGCCGCCGTGTTCCTCGGCGCCGCGGCGCTGTCGCTCTTCGTCGTCCTCCAGCTGACGCGCGAGCGGCCCCGCGCCGTCCCGCCCGCGGCGCCGTCGGCCCCATCACCCTCGGTGACGCCGCCGCTGGAGCCCGCCGCGACCGAGGCGGACGGGCGCGTCGAGCTGCGCGCCACGGCGAACGACGCGCCGCTCGCCGGCGCGGAGGTGCGGCTGTACCTGCAGCTCCCGCCCCGGACCGGCGCGCTCGAGCCGGCGTGGCTTCGCGCCGCCGAGGCGCGCACCGACGCGGAGGGGATCGCGAGGCTGCCGGCGCGGCCGGGCACGTACCTCGCCGCGGTCCGGGCCGCCGGGCTCGCTCCCGCGCACGCGGAGGTGTTCTGCGCGCCGGGCGAGGAGCTCACGCACGCGGAGGTGGCGCTCGCGCAGCCGACCACCCTCGACGTGCGCGTCGTCGCCCGTCCGGACGGGAGGCCGGTGCAGGCGCGCATCGTGCTGCTCCCGTCGGTCGGCCGGGGGGCGCGGCTGGCGCCGCCGTCGGCGCCCGTGGAGGAGCGTCTCTCGGCGTCGGCGGACGGCGCCGGAGCGGCGCGAGTCGACGGGCTCGCCCCCGGGTCCTACGCCGTCGCCGCCGAGGCGCCGGACCTCCACCCCGTCCTCCTGCCGCGCGTGGAGGTCCCGCGGGCCGAGCCGCTCGCGATCTCGCTCGAGCCGCTGGGCCGCATCTCCGGCGTCGTCCGCGATCCCTCCGGCCGGCCCGCGGCGGGCGCGACCGTGCGCGGCGCCTCGCGCGACCACGCCGCGAGCGCGACCTCCGACGCGGAGGGTCGTTACACGCTCGCCGCGCCCGCGGGCGCCTACCGGCTCATCGCCGCCGCCGGGGAGGGCGCCGCCGGAGCGGGTCCGGTGACGGTGCAGGCCGGCGCGACGACGGAGGGGATCGCGCTCGCGCTCGGGCGCGCGGCCGCCCTGGAGGGCGTGGTCGTCGACGAGCGCTCGGGCCGGCCCGTGCCCGGCGCGGAGGTGGCGCTCGTCCTCCACGACACCGGCGCGCTCGCCGCGCGCGCCGTCGCGAGCGAGGAGGGACGGTACCGGCTCGCCCCGCTCGCGCCCGGCCAGTACGACCTGCGCGCGGCCGCGGCCGGGAGGAGCCCCGCCGTGCAGCGCGGCGTGACGCTCGCCGCCCGTCAGACCTTCCCGCTCGACGTCGCGCTCGCCGGCACCGGCACGATCGAGGGCGCGGTCGCCGACGCGCGCGGCGGGCCGCTCGCGGGCGCACGGGTCCGCGTCGAGGCCCGCGGGGACGGGCTCGCGGGCGCGCTCCCCCTGGAGGCGCGGAGCGACTTCGAGGGACGCTACCGCATCGAGGGCGTCGAGGTGGGGCGCGCCGAGCTCGTCGCGCGCCAGGACGGCGTGGCGCTCGGGGTCTCGCGGGCCGTGCGCGTCGCCCCCGGGTCCACGGCCCGCGCCGACTTCTCGCTCCCCGAGGCCGGGGTCCTGGCCGGGCGCGTGAGCCAGGCCGGAGGGACCGCGCCGGTGGGCACCGCGGTGGTCGCCGTCCCGCTGAAGGCCGGGGCCGGCACCCCGCAGCGCGCTCGTGCCGTGGCCGACGCGCGGGGGACCTACCGGCTCGCGCTCCCGGCCGGCGAGTACCGGGTCCACGCCGCGCCCGGCGACGCCGATCGCACCGACCTCCGTGTGGCGCCGGCGTTCGCGCGCGTCGAGGCGGGAGCGACCTCGCGGCTCGACCTCACCGCGGCCGCGCCCACCGCCGAGGAGGGGGTGGAGCTGGTGATCCTCGAGCCCGGCGGCGCGCCGTCGCCGGGCGCGGCGGTCACGCTGGCGCGGGCCGGAGACGACCGCATCGCGCTCGCGACGAGCGCGGGCGAGGACGGCCGCGTCGTGCTCGCGAAGGAGATGGGGCTCGCGGGTGCCTCGATCACGGTGAGGGCGCGCAGCGGCGGCCGGAGCGGCGCGTGGACGGGCGCGCTCCCGGCCTCCGGCCAGGTGGCGGTCCAGCTCGAGCGGGGCGGCGCCATCGCGGGCGCCGTGCGTGCGCGCGGGGCCGAGCCGAGGAGCGTCGTCGTCGAGGTGGCCTCCCGGCCGTCCGCCGACGGCTGGCGCGTCACGGACGTGCACCGGTTCCCGGGCGCGCGCTTCGAGCTGGCGGACGTCCCCACCGGTCCGCTGCGCCTCACCGTGCGCGCCGACGACGGCCGGCGCGGGGCCGCCGAGCTGAGCCTCGCCTCCGGCGAGACGCGCACGCTCGAGATCCCGCTCGAGCCGGACCGGCGGTGATCCCCCGGCTCTCGCCGCGCCGGGCGGGAGCGGGTCAGGCCCCCAGCGCGGCGACGATGGCGGGCAGCCGCTCGCAGGCGCTCCCGCGCGCGAAGAAGCCCCGCGAGGAGCGGGACGCGAGCTCGGCGAAGGGGTTCACCTCCGGGTTCACGTCCACGAGCGCGGCCTGCCGCTCGAACGCGAGCCGGCCGATCTGCATCGGCAGGTTGGTCGCGCCGCTCGTGCCGACCACGAGCAGGAGCTCCGCCTCGGCCGCCGCGCGCAGCGCGCTCTCCATCCGGTAGTTCACCTCGTCGTAGTACTCGTCGAACCAGAGCACGTGGGGCCGGAGCCAGCCGCCGCACGACGGACAGGCGAGGCGCGCGCGGTCGGCGTCGGTGAGCGGGTCGTCCTTCCCGCGCTGCGGGAAGAGCGGCAGGTCCAGGAGCCCCGTCCCGCACCCATCCGCGCAGCGCACGTACGCGGCGTCCCCGTGGATGCAGAGGACGCGCTCCGAGCCGGCGCGCCGGTGGAGCCCGTCGATGTTCTGGGTGACGAGCGTGAAGCGCTCGCCGAGGGCGCGCTCGAGCGCCACCAGCGCCGCGTGGCCGGCGTTCGGGCGCGCGTCCCGGCACACGCCGAAGCGGTGCAGGTACCAGCGCCAGACCTCCTCGGGCGCGCGCGCGAACATCTCGTGGGTGGCCATCTCCTGCGGCATGTAGTTCCGGGAGCCGACCACCCAGAACCCCTCGCGCCCGCGGAAGGTCGGGATCCCGCTCTCGGCGGAGACCCCCGCGCCGGTGAGAGCGACCACCCGCCCCTGCGCGCGCCGCACGTCGTCGAGGAGCTGCTGGAGCTTCGGTTCCATGCGCGTCTTCTCCCCTGCGCCTCGCTCACCGACCGTGCTGGCGCGCCCGGGTCGGGCCGTTATAACGTCCTCGCGTGTCGACCGCCGTCACCCAGGGCATCCGCGTCGAGGTGCGCAGCGCCTACCGTCCGGACCGTTCCGAGGCCGGCCGCTGGCTCTTCACCTATACCGTCCGCATCGCCAACCAGGGGGAGACGCCGGCGCTGCTCGCGGCGCGCCACTGGATCATCACCGACGCGAACGGCGAGCGCGAGGAGGTGGTCGGCGAGGGCGTCATCGGCCAGCAGCCGCAGCTCTCCCCCGGCGACGAGTTCGAGTACACGAGCTTCTGCGTCCTGGAGACGCCGCACGGCTCGATGCAGGGCAGCTACCGCATGGAGCGGCCCGACGGCTCGTCCTTCCACGCGCGGATCGCGCCGTTCCCGCTGGTGGCGGGGACGCTGAACTGATGGCCGTGCCCGCTTGCGTCGAACCGGCTCGCTCGCGGTTCGACGGGCTCACCGCGAGCGGCATTCCGTGATCCGCTCGCCCTGAGCCCATCGAAGGGCGAGCGGGAAAGGCTCGACCCGAGTGATCACGGCCATGAATCATGAGGGCTCGCGCCGGCGGTCACTGCTCCGCCCGCGTCGCGATCGCGAGCCGGCTCAGCCCAGCCGCGCGCGCGAGCTCCATCACCTGGACGACGCGCCCGTGCGGCACGCCCTCGTCCGCCTGGAACAGCACCACCGTCTCGGGGCTCCGCTCGCGCGCCTCGGTGAAGGCGCGCCGCAGCTCTGCGTCGTCCTGCACCTTCCCGCCCACGACGGCCCGGCCGTCGGCCAGCACCGCGACGGTGACGTCGCGCGCCACCGCCGACGTCTCGCCCTTGCCGCCCTTCGGAAGGTTCACCTTGAACCCGCCCTCGTCGCGGCCCGCCTCGGCGATGGCGGTGGTCGTCACCATGAAGATGATGAGCAGCACGAGGAAGATGTCGGTGAGCGGCGTGATGTTGATGTCGGCGAAGATCCCGCCCGGCATCTCCAGGTCGTCGCCGCCGTCGCCGCCGTTCGGCCCGCCGATCGCCATCTCAGGCCTCCCGCGCCGGACGCGGCTCGGGCGCGGGGCGCGCGGCCGCCGCGGGCAGCACCTCGTGGAGCGTCTCCAGGAACTCCTCGACCATGAGCTTCAGCTGGAGGGCGAGCTTCTGCACGTGCACGTTGAAGAAGTTGTAGATGACGACGGCCTCGATCGCGACGGCGATGCCGCCCGCCGTGGCGACGAGCGCCTCGGAGATGCCCGAGGCGACCACCGTGAAGCCGCCCTGTCCGGTCGCCGCCATGTGCCGGAACGCCTGCATGATGCCGACGACCGTGCCGAAGAGGCCGATGAACGGGGCGATCGCGCCCACCGTGCCGAGGACCCAGACGTTGCGCCGCAGGCGCAGGTTCATCTGCTGACGCTCGCGCTCGACGGCGGCGTCGATCTTCTCGGGATCGGGGAGGCCGCCCCGCGCGGCGCGCCGGCCGGCGGCGGCCAGCCCTGCGAGGAACACGTCGGCTGCGGGCGAAGGCGAGCGCTCGCACTCGGCCCGGGCCTCCTCGAGGTCGCCGCGCAGGAGCGCGCGCACCACCGCGTCGGCCACCGTGCGGGCGCGCGCCGCGAACCCCCACAGGGCGATCGCGCGCTCGATCGCCACGGCGAGGGCGAGGACCGAGCAGGCGCCGATGATCCACATCGACCAGCTGGTCTTCAGGATTCCGAGGAAGCTCGTGTCCAAGGGGAGGGCTCTCCGGTGCGAGGAGACGGGAGTGTAATCGGGACCGGCGCCGCGTGGGGCGGCGGGAGAGTGCGGCGGGGCCCGCCCGCCCCCCCGATCAGCGGGAGGGCGACCCCGCGCCGCCCGGCCCGTGCGCCGGCGACGACCCGGGCGCGGGCTCGGGCACGCCCTCCCGGAACAGGTTCGGGACCTCGTGCTCCTCGTCTCCCAGCTCGACCACGCGCGCGCCGCGGGGCGGGTCGATCGTGAAGCGCACGCCCCCGAGATCGCCGTTCACCTGCACCTCGCCCCAGCGGAGATCGAGCCGCACGCGCGGGTCCTCGGCGCGGATCCGCAGCTCTCCCGGGAACCGACCCGCTGCGAGCGGACGGAACCCGTCGAAGTCGAGGGAGTACGCGGGCGCCGTGCCGGGCCCCACCGCCACGACGCTGGAGCGCTCGACGGTGGCCTGCTCCCCGACGCGGACCTCCTGCGCGCGCCCGTCGGCTCCGAGCGAGAGGACGAGGGCGGCGCCCCTCACCTCGACGTCCTCCGCGGCGTCGAGGAGCGGCGCCGAGCCGCACAGGATCGTGACGAGGTCCTCCGCCGGGAGCGGCAGCGGGACGAGCCGCGCCAGGTTCTCGGGCGTGGCCGCGCCGCGGTAGAAGACCCGCTCCTTCGCGTCGAAGAGCTGGAACCGGCCGCCCTCCGCGGCGAGCACGGCGCCGACGTTGCCGAAGAAGTCGAGCACCTCCACGTGCAGGCGGTCGGGCTTCTCCGCGGCGATGAACTGGCGCACGGTCACCGCGGTGCGCATCCCCTTCGCGTCCACCTTGACGCGCGCCTCGCCGGAGACGCGCTGGACCCGCGCCTGGCCCGCCCGGACCTGGGCGAGGAGCTCCCCGGCGTCGCGCGACAGGTCCGGCGGCGGCACGCGAGGGCGGCAGGCGACCAGGGCGGAGGCGATCGCGAGGAGGACCGCGGCCCTCCGGCGGCGCGCCGGGCTCGCTGCGATGGCTTCGGGTTCGCGGACCATGGCCAGCCCTCAGAACAGGCGCGCCCTGCGCTCGCGCAGCTCGATGGCGCGCCGCTGCGCGACGCCGTTCTCGGGCGCGCGCGCCGGATCGCTTGCGGGGTCGGAGCCCGTCACCTCCGCGAGGAGCCGGTCGAACAGCGCCGAGTCCTGCACGAGCACGGCGTAGGTCTCGGCCTCCGCGACGCGGCCGAGCAGGTCGTCGGGGGCGAGCTGCCGCGCGCGGTCGAAGTGGGCGCGCGCCGCGTCCGCGCCGCCGCCGGCCGCGACCGGGAGCGCCGCGCGCCAGGCCCCGAGGGCGCGGTGCGGGCCGGCCGCGTCGATCCGCTCGTCGAGCTCGGCGGCGCGCGCCATCATCGCGAGCGCGGCGTCCTTCACCGCCAGCACGGCGGCGTAGCCGGTCGCCTGCGCCCCGCGCATCGCGCCCTGCGCGAGCAGGTACAGCGCCTCGCCTCCCGGCGGGTCCACCCGCGCCGCCGCCGCGGCCGGGTCCTCGCCACGGTCGATGGCCTGCGCCCACCCAGGCGAGGTGACGCGCAACGCCCGCTCCGCCGCGCGCGCGGACGCGTCCCACGCCTCCTTCGCCTCCGCGGGCTCGCGGGCCGAGAGCGCGCGGAACGCCTGCGCGCGGGCGAGCGGCAGCTCCGCGTCGACGGCGCCTGGACGCGCTGCGGCCGCGCGCTGGAAGGCGCTGATCGCCTCGACCAGCCGCGCCGGATCGGCCCGCTCCTCGAACGCGCGAACGCCCTCGGCGAGCGCGGCCTCGAACGGCCCGGGCGCGGCGCGCGCGTCCGCCGGCGCCGGAGCGGTCTCCGCCGGACGGCGGCAGGCGGACGCGCCGGCGACGAGGGCCAGCGCGGCGAGCGCGAGCGAGCGGCGGGAGGGCATTCGTCGGGGACGTCCCTAGCGGCGCTTCTTCCCTGTGGGCTTCCTGGCGGCGCCGTGGGCGCGCGCGCGGGCGTTCGCGCCCTTCTCCTTGCCCGCCGGTCGCTTCGCGGGTCGCGGACGCGCGGCCTTCGCCTTGCCGGCCGTCGCCTTCGCGGCCGGGCGCGGGCGCGCCGCGGCGCGCTTGGGCGTCTGGGTCGCGGGGGCCGGCGGCTTCGTGCCCGGACGGGGGCGCGCCCCGACGGGCGCCGCCTTCGGCGCGGGCTTCGGGGCGGCCGCCGGCGCCGCGCGCGCGGCGGTCGCCGCAGGGGCGGGAGGCCTCGACGCGGCCTGGGGCCTCGCCGCGGCGGGGGGCGCGGTCCGCGCGGCGGGCGCGGGCTGCGCGGGCTGCGCGGGCGGCTGGGGCAGGCGGGGCGGCGCGAGCGGGCGGCTCGCGGGCGCGGCAGGACGCGAGGGCTGCGCGCGCGAGAGCTTCGCGAGCCGCGCCTCCTCCTCCTCCTTCGTCACGACGAGCGGCGCGCCGCCGGCGCGCTGCCGCGCCTCGTCCTCGGCGCTGTAATAGAGCTGGAAGCCGGTGAGGCCGCGCACGACGAGCTCGCCGCGCTGGTTCTCGGCCCACACCTCGATGTCCACCGCGTAGCGGCCGCCCTCCTCGAACCGCCGATCCGTCACGCGGCCGCGCACCGTGAGCACGTCGCCCGGCCACACGATCTTCACGAAGCGGGCGGAGAAGCGGCGGAGGCGCGCCCCGCGCACCCAGTCGACGACGAGCTCCCCGAGGAACCCCATCGCGATCATCCCGGGCGCGAGCGCGCTCGGGAACCCCGAGTTCTTCGCGTAGGGCTCGTCGATGTAGAGCGGGTTCCAGTCCTGGGCCGCGCCGACGTAGCGCGCGATCTGGAGCCGGTCCACCGGCGGCTTCACGAGCGGCGGCAGCTCGTCGCCGACCTTGACCGCCTCGAAGTAGAGCTGGCGTGCCGTGAGCATCCTCGCCCCTATCCGCGACGCAGGATCAGCGTCGCGCGCGAGCGGAACACCCACTCGCCCTTTTCGTCCCGCCCCTCGTCCTCGAGCACGAGCACGTCCATCGGCCCGCTCGCGCCGGGCCGCTCGAGCACGTCGGCCACCCGCGAGACCACGGTGATCCGATCGCCCGCGACGATGGGGCGGGCGTACTCGAGCTGCTGCTCGGAGTGGAGGATGGAGCGGGTGCCGAGATCGAGCGAGTGGCGGAAGCGCTCGTTCGCGGTGAGCGTCACGGGGAAGGTGGGCGGGGCGACGAGCGCGGCGTACCCCGCCGCCTGCGCCGCCGCCTCGTCCTGGTAGATCGGGTTGGGATCGCCGAGCGCGTCCGCGAAGCGCCGGATCGCGCTCCGCTCCACCTCGTGCTCCACGGGCTCGCTCTCCCGTCCGATGAGGGATCTGTCGAGCATGCGTCCGTTCACCTTCCCACGGGGAGATCGAGGACCGTGAGGAGCCCCTGGCGCTCCATGACGGCCGCGATGGCGTTCACGACGGCGTTCGCCGTGCCGGCGGCGCCGGGGACGCCCCCTGGCACGAGGAGCCGGAGCGGCGGGGCGGCGTCGAGCTCGACCTCGTCGCGCGGGTCACGCGCGCCGACCTGGATCGTCAGCTCCAGCCTGACGACCTCCTGATCCTCCGCGAAGACGCGCGCGATCTGCTGCACCCCGGCGACCTCGCCGCGCCGCACCGCGCCGTCCTCCTCGGCGACGAGCGGCACGAGCTCCTCGTCGACCTCGTAGTCGTCCGTCCCGATGCACGACTCGGCGACGAGCGCCGCGGACTGCGCCAGCCCGAGCTGGCCGAGCTCCTCGCGCTCGAGCGCGTCGTCGAACGCCGCCTCGGAGAGCCCCACGCCGACCCTGCGCCGGAGCGGATCGTCGGCGCTCGCGAGGTCCACCACGCGGACGGCACGCACGTGGCGGATCGGCCCGGCGACCTGGGCGAGCAGCGCGGGCAACCTGTCGAGCGAGAACCCGGGGGTCACGCCGGTGGACACCACCGCCACGCCCCGCTGCTCGCAGAGCGCGTCGAGCGCCTCGGCATCGTCGGCACGATCGAGCGCCGGGTAGGCGAGCTCGGGGCAGGTGGAGACCACGTGCAGGCCGGCCTTCACGGCTGCACGGACGTCCGCCAGCGCGTCGTCGAGCCGGTCCACTCCGGACTGGATCAGGACGCCTCCGCGCGCGCGGCCGAGCGCCTTCGCGAGGTCGCCCTCTACGCGCACCTCAGGGGCTCCAGCACCGAGCAGGGCATCGAGGGAAGCTCCGGCGAGCGCCGGATCGCGATCGACCGCCGCGACGACCGTGAGCTCGGGGCGAGCGACTACCGCCCGGGCGATCGCTCGCCCATCCTCTCCGAGCCCCACGAGGACCACCGGGATCCCGTCCCGTCGCACGCGCCCCTCCGGAGACGCGCGCGCCCGGGGAGCGGGCGCGCCGGATCTCCAAGATTCCCGGGCCTTTATAGTGCACGCGACCACTGGCTATCAAGGAAACCAGGGAGCTCGACCCCGCCGGCGCGGCCCGTCGGCGGGGCGGTGTGGGCGTCTAAGCCTGCCGTAAGCGTTCACTTACGGACGTCGATTGGAGGCTCCTCGAGCCCCGCCGCCAACGCCTGGGCACCGTCAAGTTGCCGAGGAACGACGAGTTTTCGACGGGTGAGCCCCGGACGGGGGCAGCCGCTCACGAGCCGATGAGGGACTCGAGGAGCTGGCGGGCGGTGGGATCGTTCCAGTCGCGAGGACCGACCACGTAGGCCACCAGCCGGCCGTCCTTGTCCACGATGTAGGACTCCGGGAACTTCAGATCGGGGCACGAACCGCCCCGCGCCGCGCAGTAGTACGCCTTCGTGACGGCGTGGCCGGGGTCGAGCGTCACCGCGAGGCCGGGCTTCCCGAAGTACGGCGGAGCGGCGAAGAACTCCTTCACCGGATCCCAGCCCTCGTCCACCGAGACGGCCACCATCCGGAACCGTCCGGGGTACTTCGCCTCCAGCTCCCGCCCGAGCCGGAGCATGGAGGGCATCTCCTCGCGGCACGGAGGGCACCACGTGGCCCAGAAGTTGAGGAAGACGACCTGCCCCCGCGCCTGCGCGAGCGAGAAGCGGGAGCCGTCGAGCGCCTCGAGCTCGAGCGCGGGCGCCGGGACGTCGGTGCGATCGACGCCGAAGCCGAGCAGCGCGGCGCGCTCGAGCGCCGGCTGGGTGACGAGGCGGTCGTACGCGAGGTAGGCGCCGCCCGCCACCAGCGCGGCGGCGACGAGCGCCACGCCGAGGCGGCCGCGGCGGCCCGGGGTGCGAGCGGAGGTCGGCGGCGGGACGTTCGGCTGCGTCTGCACGGCCGCGTTTGTACACGAGCGGCCAGCTTGCCGCCACCCGCCCCTCGGGCGACACTCGCGCGGCATGCGTGGCCTCATGGGCAGCTTCGCGGTCCTCCCGCTCTCCGAGCTCGTGGACCTGCTCGCGCGCCGGAGCATGTCCGGCACCCTCGGCTGCGAGCGTGGCACCGTGCAGAAGTCGGTGCACGTGCGCGAGGGGGTCGCGGTCGGCGCCGAGTCGAACGATCCGCGCGAGCACCTCGGCCAGCTCCTCCTGAACTTCGGCCACGTCACCGAGGAGCAGCTCGCGAAGGCGTTCCAGACGCAGGAGGAGACGCGCATCCGCCTCGGCAAGGTGCTGACGCTCGTCGGCCTGGTGTCGCCCGACACCGTGCGCGACGTGCTCGCCATCAAGCTGCGCGAGACGCTCCTCGACGTGTTCCTGTGGGACGCGGGCGTGTTCTGGTTCGACGGCGGCTCGCCGCCGGTGGTGGACGATCTCGACGCCGCGGTGCCGCTCGCCGACATCGCGCGCGAGGCGGAGTTCCGCACCACCGCGTGGAGCGCGTTTCGCGGAGAGTTCCCGAGCGGCGCGGCCACCCTCGTCGTGGAGGAGGCCGCGGCGACCGCCTCGGCCGATCCCACCACCGTGGACGGCCGGCTGCTCGCGCTGGCCCGCGAGGGCAAGACCATCGACGAGATCGGGCTCGCGCTGCACGCGACCGACTTCCACCTGTACCAGCGGCTCTACGCCCTGGCCCGCCAGGGCGCGCTCCGGGCGGCGCCCGCCCCCCTCGCCGCCGCGGCGGCCGCGGAGCCGGTCGGCGCGGCCGACCTCATCGACCGCGCGCGGGCGCTGCTCGCCGACGGCCGCGCGGACGACGCGGAGCTCGTGGCCGCCCGGGCGGTCGAGCTCGCCCCCGCCTCGGAGGCCGCCCGCTCGCTGCTCGGCGAGACGGAGCGCGTGCTCGGCGAGCGGCTCCGCGCCGAGCTCCTGGGGCCCCCGCGCACGCCGCGGGTGCGGCTCTCCTCGCCGGAGGTGGCGCGGCTGCGCCTCTCGTCCGCCGACAAGTACCTGCTCTCCCGCTGCGACGGCCGGCGCGACCTGCGCGAGCTGGCCCGGGTGGCGCCGCTGCGCGAGCTCGACGTGCTGAAGGCCATCCGGCGCTTCGCCGACGCGGGGCTCGTCGAGCTCGGCTGAGGGCGCGCGCCGGGCGTGGGAGGGGTCGCGGTCCCGGTCGAGGTCGCGGTCCCAGTCGAGGTCGCGGTCCCGGTCCCGGTCCCGGTCCCGGTTCCGGTCGCGGTCGAGGTCGAGGTCGGGGTTGCAGTCGAGGCCCTTCGACTTCGGGCCGCGGCTGACGCCGTGTCGCTACGCCTATGGGACCTGCGCGACCTGCGCGGCGAAGTACGCCTCGAGGGCCTCCCGCGCGACGGTCGGCGCGCGGGCGTGCCAGAGCCGCTCGTTCACCACCACGGTGGCGATGGCCACCTGCGGGTGGTCCGCCGGCGCGTACCCCACGAACCAGGAGTAGTCGCGGTAGGGCTGGGCGTCGGCGAGGGACCCGGTCTTGCCGGCCACCGGGATGCCGCGCAGCGGGCCCCGCGCGCGCGCGAAGGCGCGGCGGGCGGTGCCCTCGGTGACGGTGCTCCGCATCATCCTCGCGAGCTCCGCCGCCACGGGCTCCTCGATGACGCGGCGGGGCTCGCCGGCGGAGGGGATCGCGCCGCCGTCGACCGACTCGACGATCACCGGCGGCACGAGCACGCCGTCGTTGGCGACGATGGCC
The DNA here is from genome assembly GCF_000017505.1 of Anaeromyxobacter sp. Fw109-5. NCBI lineage: Bacteria > Pseudomonadati > Myxococcota > Myxococcia > Myxococcales > Anaeromyxobacteraceae > Anaeromyxobacter > Anaeromyxobacter sp. Fw109-5. The sequence continues at coordinate 441,743 of NC_009675.1, read as the reverse complement.
GCGAGGAGCGCGGCGTGCAGCGGCGAGAGCTTCACCGGGCCGAACCCGGCCGCGGTGTTCGCGAACCCGAAGTCGTCCTCCGGGATGTCCGCCCGGGACACCTCCACAGGGCGGGCGAACGGGATCTCGGTGTTGAACAGGAACCGCTCCGCCGTGGCGCGCAGGCTCTCGGCGTCGAGCCCGCGGCCCGCGAGCTTCGCGAACACGACGTTCGTCGAGTGCCCGAACGCGGAGACGAGCGTCCGGCAGCGGTGGTCGCGGCGCGGGTCGTCCGCGAGGTTTCCCGGGGCGAGCCGGCGCTTGCCGCCGTGGTAGCAGACCTCCTCGTCCGGCTGGGTGCCGTGCTCGAGCAGGGCGGCGGCGGTCACGAGCTTGAAGATGCTCGCCGCTGGCGCGAGCGCCGCGACGGAGAGGCCGCGGCGACCCGGCTCCGCCCGGGAGTGCTCCGCGAGGGCGAGGATCTTCCCGGTGGCGGGCTCGAGGAGGACGGTGGCGCCCCAGGGCACGCGGTAGGTGTCGAGGGCGCGCTCCAGCCGCGCCTGAAGCCCGGGATGGAGCGTCAGCGTGGCGCGGCGATCGCCGAGCGGCGCGACGTAGCGGCCGGTGGCCTCGTCGAGCACGATCTCGCCGATGCGGATCGGCAGCTCGGGCGCGGCGGGCGCAGCCTCCGCGAGCTTCTTCTGGGCGCTGGCGGAGGCGCCGCCTGCGCCGCCCCCGGAGGAGTGGGCGCGCGGGAGGACGAGGCCGGCGAGCACGAGCGCGCTCGCGGGCACGAGCCAGGAGGGGACGCGGTGGAGCATCGGAGCGAGTCTTCGACGGGGGAGCGGCGGCGAGTGTGCCGCAAGCCCGGGACCGCGTCAAAGTAGGCGCCGCGATCTCCTCGAGGACGTGCTCGCCTGGGTGCGCGGCCCGACCGGAGCCCGGCCGGGCCGCATGCACCCTCAGTGTCAGCGGCCGCGCCGCGCGCGGGCCTTCAGCGCGCGCTTCACCTTGGCGAGCCCCTTGCTCGCGAGCGCCGCGCCGAGCCTCGCCGCCGCGGGCTTCCCGTCGCGAAGCCCCTTCGCGCGCTTGCCGCCCTGGGCGGGCGTCCTCGCGGCCTTCGCGGCGCGCCCGGCCGCGCCACCGCTCGCCTTGGCGGCCTTGGCGACGCGCTTCGCCGCCGCCTTCGCGGGCGCCGCCGCCCGCTCGCGGAGGGCCGCCTGCGCGGCGGCGAGCCGCGCGATGGGGAGCCGGTACGGAGAGCACGAGACGTAGTCGAGCCCCAGCTCGTGACAGAACTCCACCGAGGACGGATCGCCGCCGTGCTCGCCGCAGATCCCGAGCTTCAGGTCGGGCCTGGTCTTGCGCCCGCCCTCCACGCCCATCCGCATCAGCGCACCGACGCCCTCGCGGTCGATGGAGACGAACGGGTCGCCCGGCCAGATGTCCTTCTCCAGGTACGTGGCGAGCACCGGGCCGGTGTCGTCGCGGGACAGGGCGAAGGTCGTCTGGGTGAGGTCGTTCGTGCCGAAGGAGAAGAACTCCGCCGTCTTCGCGATCTCCCCGGCGGTGACCGCGCCGCGCGGCACCTCGATCATCGTGCCGACGTGGTAGCTCACCGCCAGCCCGCGCGCGGCGAAGACCTCGTCCGCGACGCGGCGCACCACGGCGGCCTGATCGTCGAGCTCCTGCTTCGCGCCGACGAGCGGGATCATCACCTCGGGCTCCACCTCGATCCCCCGCTCGGCCACGTCGCAGGCGGCCTCGAAGATGGCGCGCGACTGCATCTCGGTGATCTCCGGGTAGGTGATGCCGAGCCGGCAGCCGCGATGGCCGAGCATCGGGTTCGACTCGTGCAGCTCCTCGATGCGCGCCCGGATCCGCTCCACCGGCTTGCCGGTGACGCGCGCGAGCTCGGCGATGCCCGGCTCGTCCTGGGGCAGGAACTCGTGCAGCGGCGGGTCGATGGTGCGGATCGTGACGGGGCGCGGGCCCATCGCCTCGAAGATGCCGCGGAAGTCCTCCCGCTGGAGCGGGAGCAGCTTCGCGAGCGCGGCCCGCCGCTCCTCGACCGTCTCCGCGACGATCATCTCGCGCATCGGGCCGATCTTGCCCTCCCCGAAGAACATGTGCTCCGTCCGGCAGAGCCCGATGCCCTGGGCGCCCAGGGCGACCGAGACCGCGGCCTGGTCCGGCTGGTCCGCGTTGGCGCGCACGCCCAGGCGGCGGGCCTGGTCGGCCCACGCCATGACCTGGGCGAACTCGCGGTACACCGGCGCGTCCTCGGCGGCGAGGGTCTTCTCCACGAGGACCTGCAGCACCTGCGACGGGCGCGTCTCGAGCTCGCCCTCGATCACCTCGGCGGCGGTGCCGTCGATGGAGATCCAGTCGCCCTCGCGCACGACGCGCTCGCCGGCGGCGGTGGCGACCCGCATCTGGCGCCCGTGGTAGTCGAAGGACAGCGCCTCGCACCCGACGATGGCGACCTTGCCCATCTGCCGCGCGACGAGCGCCGCGTGGGAGGTCATGCCGCCGAAGGCGGTGAGGAAGCCCTCCGCCGTCGCCATGCCGCGGATGTCCTCGGGGGAGGTCTCGTGCCGGGCGAGGATCACCCGCTCCCCGCGCGCGCCCCACGTCACCGCGTCCTCCGCGAAGAACACGACGCGCCCGCTCGCCGCGCCCGGCCCGGCGGGGAGCCCCTTCGCGAGGAGCTTGCCCGCCTTCATCGCCGCGGCCTTACGGTCGGCGTCGAAGATCGGCCGGAGCAGGTGGTTCAGCGCCTCGGGCTCGATGCGCTGGAGCGCCACCTCCTTCGTGATGAGCCGCTCGGCGGCCATGTCGAGCGCGATGCGGACGGCGGCGAGGCCGGTCCGCTTGCCGGTGCGCGTCTGCAGGACGTAGAGCTTGCCGCGCTCGACCGTGAACTCGATGTCCTGCATCTCCTGGTAGTGCTTCTCGAGCTTGGTGCGCACGCTCTCGAGCTGCCGCGCGATCTCGGGCCAGCGCGCCGCGAGCTCGGAGATCTTCTGGGGAGTGCGGACCCCGGCGACCACGTCCTCGCCCTGGGCGTTCACCAGGAACTCGCCGTAGAAGGCGTCGTCGCCCGTCGCGGGGTTGCGCGTGAAGGCGACCCCGGTCCCCGAGTCGTCGCCCAGGTTCCCGAACACCATCGCCTGGACGCTGACGGCCGTGCCCCAGTCGGAGGGGTAGCCGTACAGCTTGCGGTAGGCGATGGCGCGGTCGTTGTCCCAGGAGCGGAACACGGCCGCGACGGCCTCGAGGAGCTGGCCGTACGGGTCGTCGGGGAACTCGACGCCCTTGCGCTCGCGGATGGCCGCCTTGAACTCGGTGACGAGCTCGCGCAGCGCGTCCTCGGGGAGCTCGGAGTCGAACCTCACCCCGCGCGCGAGCTTCTTGCGCTCCAGGATCTCCTCGAACGGGTCGCGATCCTCCTTGTGCTCCGGCTTCAGGCCCAGCACCACGTCGCCGAACATCGCCACGAAGCGGCGGTAGCTGTCCCAGGCGAAGCGGGGGTTGCCGGAGGCCCGCGCCAGCCCTCCCACGGTGGCGTCGTTCAGCCCGAGGTTCAGGACGGTGTCCATCATGCCGGGCATCGACGCGCGGGCCCCCGAGCGCACGGAGACGAGGAGCGGGTCCTTCGGATCCCCGAAGCGCTTGCCGGCGAGCGCCTCGGCCCGCTTCATCGCCGCGCGGAGCTCACCCTCGAGCCCCTTCGGCAGCTTCTTGCCGCCGCGGTAGTACTCGGTGCAGACCTCGGTGGTGATCGTGAAGCCAGGCGGGACGGGGATCCCGATGTTGGACATCTCGGCGAGCCCCGCCCCCTTGCCGCCGAGGAGCTCCTTCATGTCCTTGTTTCCTTCGGCTTTTCCTCCGCCGAAGGCGTAGATGCGCTTCTGGGCCATCCGTGACCTCGAGTGAAGTTGGGGTCGAATCCGGTCGGGCGCGATCTCACGCGCTGCCCGCATGACGCACCGTACCAAACGGGCGGAGCGTGCGGAACCGAACCCCCACTTTGCCCTCGCGGCGCATCGCCGCGGTCCGAACGACCTCACGTTGCCCGCCCGCACGGTGGACGGGGCGGCAGGCACGCCGCCGCGGCGATCAGATCCTGAGCGCCTCGACGCGGGCCTCGTCCTGCTCCGGCTCCACCTCGTAGCGCTCGACGAGGTCGCCCTCGCGCCACTCGACGGTGACCCGGGGCGCGTCCTTGCCCTTGCCGTAGCGCGCGACGATGCGCGACGCGAGCACGCGCTCCTCCCAGGTGGGCTCGCCCTCCACGATCGCCACGGGTCCGAGCACGTCCTGCGCCTCCAGCCGCGCGCGCCCCTCGACGTGGTGCTCGAGCAGGGCGTTCTCCACCTCGGTGCGCCCCACGACCAGCTTCGCGCGCGGGGAGAGCCGGAAGTGCCGGCCGGTCGAGAGCAGCACGACGTCCTCGGGGAGGATCCGGCGCTCCTCGCCGGCCGCCTCGCGTGCGTCGAGCACATCGAAGAACTTCTTCGCGAAGCTCTCGTCGGTGAGGTAGCAGCAGCCGCCGGCCGGCTGCGGCCAGTCCACCACGCCGAGCTCGCGCGCGAGCTCCATCTGCCGCTGGCGCGAGCGGCCGCTGATCGCCTCCAGCCGCTCGCGGTCGACGATCCCCTCCTGCTCGGCGATCGTCGGCTGGAGGAGCTTGGCCGAGAGCGGGCGCAGGAGCCGGCCGTCGAGCCCGCTGTCGCGCTCGATGATGCGCAGGGTGTCGCGGCGCTGGCTCTTCGGGCGCTGGCCGAGGACCTCGCCGGTGAAGATGAAGTCCGCCCCCTCCGCCTCCATGATCTCCTTCGCCTTGCGCATCATGAAGACGCGGCAGTCGACGCACGGGTTGGCGTTCGCGCCGTACCCGTACTTGGGGTGCACGAGCATGTCGAGGTACTCGGACCCGGAGATGTCGACGTACTCGATGTCGACCTCCAGATCGGCGGCGGCGCGCAGGGCCTCGTTGCGGGGGACCGCGCCGTCGGCGCGGCCGCCCTTCCGGCGCTGCGTCTCGGTGATGCAGAAGCCGGTGTAGAAGGTCACCGCCTTCACCTCGACGCCCTGCCGGCGCACGAGCGCGAGGGCGAGCGTCGAGTCGAGCCCGCCGGAGATCATCGCGATGGCCTTCCCCTGCTTCGGCATGATGCTCCTTCAGCGCGCCCGCTTCCGAACCCAGCTCTTCCAGGCGGCGCCGTCCCGGAAGGTGCCGAGGTGCTCGTTCCGCGTGGCCCTGCACCACATCGGCATGTCGGTCGCGATGCCCGCGTCCGTGGAGATGACGAGCAGCACCGCGCCCTCCTCGAGCGTCCGCACCACCTTCGCGGTCTCGACGATCGGGAACGGGCAGAGCCGGCCGGAGGTGTCGAGGGTCCGCGCAGGTGCGGGCATGTCGGGGAGCGCCACGGGCACTCCCTTTAGCCGTCCTTCCGGGGAGGAGCAACCGGCGGCCGGCGCGTCGCCGGTGTGGGCGCCGCAGCTCCCGCGCATCCTTGCCCGGGGTGCAGGCGAGCGGTAGGCTCGCCCGCGATGCCCCGCCTCGCTCTCGCCGCCCTCCTCGCCGCCCTCGCAGCAGCGGCCGCGCCCGCCTCCGCCCAGGAGCCCCACGTCCCGACCACCGGCCTCGCCGCCACCTTCTCGTACGGCGGCGGCGGCGAGCTCGGGCTCGACGAGGGCGAGGACGAGCTCGGCGCCGGCGTGGCGGAGATCGAGGCGACGCTCGGGTACGAGTTCGAGTCCACCGGCCTGCGGCCCGAGATCGGCGTCGTGCTGGGGCTCGATCCCGACACGCACTGGGCGCTGCGCCCCGGCATCCGCTGGTCGCTGCAGACCCTCCCGATCCAGGTCCGGCTCGCCTTCGACGGCTCCAACGCCCGCGACCGCTCGATGGAGTGGCGCTGGCTCCTCCTCGGTGTCGCGGCGGAGCTCCGCTTCACGAGCGTCCTCGGCCTCTTCGCGGAGGTCGACGGGGGCGCGCCGCTGTCGTCCGAGGCCGGGGTCCCGCTCCTCGCGCGCGCCGGCGCGACCTTCCGCTTCTAGCCATCGTGGGAGAGCCAGCATGAGACGCCTCGCCGTCGCGATCGCCCTCGCGTTCGGAGCGCCGGTCCTCGCCCAGGACGAGGCGCTCCCCCCGCCGCCGCCGCCGCCCGCCTACGAGGGGGACGTCCCCCTCCCCCCGCCGCCCTCCGGCACCCGGCCGCTCTCGCAGCTCGATCCGAGGCTGCCCCCGGCCCAGCGCCCGGCGCCGCCTCACGCGGCGCCGGCCTCGGGCGCGTTCCAGGGCGGCGCGATCGGCGAGTCACCCGTCGCGCCCGCCGGCTCGCCGGCGGCGCCGCTGCACCCCGACGAGACGATCGGCCACTGGCGCTACGCGATGGCGAGCGGCGTGGCCGGCCGCTTCGGCGGGATGCAGCTCGACCCCGACCGCGAGAACCCCGGCGTGCTGCTGTACTTCGGCGCGCAGGCGGACGGCCTGTGGTCCGAGGGCTTCGGCAAGTCGGCGCGGCTCCGGCTGCGGATGTTCACCGGCGGCGAGAGCGAGGTCTACCTGCCGTCGGACGGCGAGATCGAGGGCGCCTTCATGATCGGCCGGCGCGAGTTCCGCTTCGTGCTCGGGCGCCTCGAGGTCGGGCGCTACCCCGCGCTCGGCGTGAACGTGCTCGCGCAGCTCGCCACGCTCCCGTGCTTCGAGGGCTCCCTGCCGCTCCTCGGCGACACGATGCGCCTCTACTACTACGTCTCTCCGGTGGAGGCCTCGTTCGTCCGCTACCACGGCGACGCGCACATCGAGCACTCGGCGGCGTGGGCGACCGAGTCGGACGTGCCCGTCGCGGCGAGCGCGGGCCGGCTGCGCTGGACGCTGCTCCTGCCGCCGTCCGTGCTGCTGTCGCTCCAGGGCGACCTCATGAAGATGTGGAACAAGGCCGACACGTTCCTGGCCGGCGAGGCGAGCCTCGGCTACCAGGTGCTCGACGGGTCCGCGGTGTTCAACGTCGCCGCCCGCTGGGACCGCTACCGCCGCCGCGGGCTCGGCGCGGAGACGAGCGAGACGGACGGCGAGATGAAGCTGCTCGCCATCGCGTCGCTGGTGTTCTGAGGAGCGCTCCCGCGGCCGCGGGAATGGTCCGCCGCGCGGCCGGTTCCGGGGGACGCGCGCTGCCCCGCGCGGAGGCACATCCGTTTGTCGGTGCTCGGGATTTCGTGATAGATGCGCGGCACGCACTCGCACGCGTAGGAGACGCTTCGACATGAGGCACGTCAGCTGGATCATCGCCCTCGTCATCGGGTTCTCGGTGGGCTTCTTCTCGCGGGGCGCCATCGACGGCGGCGGCCGCGGCGCGCGGCCCTCCGGGCAGGCGCAGCAGCGTCCCGCCCGTCCGGTGGAGGACCCGAGCGCGGTCTACCGCGTGCCCGTCGACGACACGCCGCTGCGCGGCCCCGCGGACGCGCTCGTCACCATCGTCGAGTCGTCCGACTTCGAGTGCCCCTTCTGCAAGCGCGTCGGGCCGACGCTGAAGCAGCTCGAGGAGGCCTTCCCGGGCAAGCTCCGCTTCTCGTTCCGGCACAACCCGCTGCCGTTCCACGCGCGGGCGCTCCCCGCCGCGATCGCGGCCGAGGAGGCGCGCGCGCAGGGCGGCGACGCCAAGTTCTGGGCGATGCACGACAAGCTCTTCGAGCTCGCGCCCGCGCTCGACGACGCGAGCATCGAGCGCGCCGCGCAGGAGATCGGGATCGACGCCGCCAAGGTGAAGGAGGCGATCGCCTCGGGCAAGCACAAGGACCGGATCCAGCGCGACCAGCGGGTGGTCCAGTCGGTGGGCGCCCCCGCGACCCCGTCCTTCTTCATCAACGGCCGCAAGCTGGCCGGCGCCCAGCCGTTCGAGACGTTCCGCGCGCTGGTCGCCGAGGAGCTGAAGAAGGCCGAGGCCCTCGTGCAGGGCGGCACGCCCGCCTCCGGGGTCTACGCGAAGATCATGGAGAGCGCCTCGTCCCGGCCGGTCTACCTCCCGACGCCCACGGGCCAGGCCGCCCCGCAGGACGGCGCGCCCAAGGCGCCCGCAGCCGCGCCCGCCGCGGTCTACCGCAAGGTGCCCCTCCGCGCCGACGATCCGGCCCGCGGCCCGGCCAGCGCGAAGCTGACGGTGGTCCTCTTCTCCGACTTCCAGTGCCCGTTCTGCGCGCGCGTGGAGCCCACGCTGAAGCAGCTCGAGGAGGCGTACCCCGGCCAGCTCCGCGTCGTCTGGAAGCACCAGCCGCTGGGCTTCCACCAGCAGGCGATGCCGGCCGCCCTCGCCGCCGAGGCGGCGCGCGAGCAGGGCAAGTTCTGGCAGCTGCACGACAAGCTCTTCGAGAACCAGCGCGCGCTCGACGACGCCAGCCTGGCGCGGTACGCGAAGGAGATCGGCCTCGACGCGCGCAAGCTCGAGCAGGCGCTCCAGTCGAAGAAGCACGAGCCCCGCATCCAGGAGGACATGCGCCTCGGCGCCTCCGTGGGCGCGAGCGGCACCCCCACCCTGTTCTTCAACTGCCGCCAGCTCGTCGGCGCGCAGCCGTTCGACCGCATGAAGGCGGTCGCGGACGAGGAGCTGAAGAAGGCGGACGCGCTGCTCGGCGGCGCCAGGCCCGACGCGGGCTTCTACGATCGCGCGTGCGACGCCAACGTGGCCGCCGCCCCCGCCGCGCCGGTCCCCGCCGCGGCGCAGGCCCCCGCGCCCGGCCCCATCCAGAAGATCGACGTCCGCACGGACGATCCCGTCCGCGGCAACCCCAAGGCCCCGGTCACCATCGTCCTCTTCTCCGACTTCCAGTGCCCGTTCTGCGCGCGCGTCGGCCCCACGCTCGACGAGGTGCAGCGCACCTACGGCGACAAGGTGCGGGTGGTGTGGAAGCACCAGCCGCTGCCCTTCCACCAGCAGGCGCTCCCGGCCGCCGAGGCCGCCGAGGCCGCCCGCGAGCAGGGCAGGTTCTGGCAGATGCACGACAAGCTCTTCGCCTCGCAGCGCGAGCTCTCGCCCGACGCGTACGGCCGCATCGCGCGCGAGATCGGGCTCGACGCGAAGAAGTTCCAGGCGTCGGTCCAGAGCGGCAAGGCGCGCGCGCGCATCCAGGAGGACCAGCAGCTCGCCTCGCGGGTCGGCGCGCAGGGGACGCCCACCATGTTCGTGAACGGCGAGAAGATCGTGGGCGCCGTGCCGTTCGCCCAGATCAAGGCCGTGATCGACCGGCAGCTCGCGGCTCGCTGAGCCCCTGCGGCCGGCGGCCATCTCGCGCGAGGCCGCGGACCACGTGACCCCCTCCTCGCCTCTGCGCGACGCGCCCTCGCCGCCGGACGCGCCGCGCTGGACCGACTCGCTGCGCGCGGAGTTTCCCGCCCTGGCGGGGGTCCGCATCGCCGTGGTGGGGTACGTGCTCGTCTCGCCCGTCACGGGAGAGATCCAGACGGGCGGAACCGAGACGTACGCGGCGACGCTCGCGGAGGTGGCGCGGGGGCTGGGCGGCGACGTGGTGTTCCTGCAGCGCTCCCGCACGCCGTTCGCGCCGCGCGAGGTCCGCCCCGGGCTCTCGGCGCGCAGCTGGGCTCGCCCGCGGGACGTCGGTCCGCTCCTGCGCGCCGTGCGGGAGGAGGCCGGCGCGCGGCCCACGGTCACCCTGCTGTTCGTCGAGGACTACCTGCCCGACGTGGCCGACCACCCCAGCGTCTTCCTCCACCACGGGATCCTGGACGACGGCGCGTTCGAGCGGCGGCCGCGCTCGCGCCTCATGGGATGGGTGCGCGACGTCCGGAAGCTCTGGGTGTGGCACCGTCGGAGGCGGCGGCACTTTCGGATGGTCACCCGCACGACCCGCACCGTCGCGGTGGACACGAACGTGGGGAACGTGACGCGCTTCATGTTCCCGCAGCTGGAGTGGGGTGGGCGCATCGAGTACGTGCCCAACTTCGGAACCCTCCTCCCGCGCGCGGAGGTGGTGGCGAAGTGGCGCGACCTCCATGCGCCGACCACCGTGCTGTTCGCGCGCCGGTTCGTCATGAAGCGCGGCACGTTCCTGTGGGCGGACGTGCTCCGCGAGATCGCCCCGCGCTACCCCGAGGTCCAGTTCCGCTGCGTCGGCCGGGGACCAGGCGAGCCCTGGCTGCGCGAGCTCGCCGCGCGCCAAGCGAACGTGAAGGTCCTCGAGCGACCGCACGACGAGATGGTCGAGGAGCACCGGCGCGCGCACATCTCGGCCGTCCCGAGCCTCTGGTCGGAGGGGACGAGCCTCTCGGCCATCGAGGCGATGTGCGCCGGCGCGGCGGTGGTCTCGACCGACGTGGGCGGGCTCGGCAACCTCGTGATCCCGAACGCCACCGGCCTCATCGCGCCGGCGACGCCGGACGCGTTCGGCGCTGCGCTGCGGAGGCTGCTCGACGACCGCGCGCTCGCGCGCCGCCTCGCGCTCTCCGGTCATCGCGCCGCCGCCGCATCCTTCTCCCACTCGGCCTGGGCGCGCCGCATGTGCCGGGTGCTCGCCGGCGTCCTCGCGGATCCGACCCCGCGGTCACCGGTCCGGCGAGTGGCGCCAGCGCCGGGGGTGGAGTAGCCGGTGGGAGGGCCGCCCCGGGTCTCGCCTCGGTAGCGTAACCCCGCCAGGGCATGCGACAATTGGAGCCGTGCATCCCTCGTTCGACCTCCTCAACCGAACGTTCGACCGCATCTTCGTCGTGACCCTGCCTCGCGCCCTCGAGAGGCAGGCCCGCGTCACGTCCCGCCTCACGGGGCTCGACTATCGGTTCTTCCACGGCTTCGATCGCCAGCAGCTCGACCTCGATCGGCTCGCGCGCGAGGGCGTCTACGCGCCAGAGCGCGCCCGGAGGGTGGATCGTCACGGCAGGGCCCTGGGCGCCGGCCAGGTCGGGTGCTCTCTCTCCCATCGGAAGCTCTACGAGCAGGCGATCGAGAACGGCTGGAGCCGCGTGCTCGTCCTGGAGGACGACGTCGTCGCGCGCGACGACGACCTTCCTCAGCTCACGGCGGCGCTCTCGCAGCTGCCCGAGGCGTGGGACGTCCTGTACCTCGGCTACACCAACTTCGAGACGGTCACCAGGCGCGACCGCGTGAAGCAGGCGAGCTACGTCGTGCTCTCGGCGCTGCGGCTCATGAAGTGGAGGCCGCGAGAGATCCTGCGCTTTCACCCGAGACCCTTCTCGCCGAATCTTCGCTGCGCCGGGCTGCACCACTGCACTCACGCATACGCCTTCACCCTCGCGGGAGCGAAGAAGCTCCTCGCGGCGCAGACGCCGGTCGCCTTCCCCGCCGACCAGCTCCTCGTGCACCTCGTGCTTCGCGGAGAGATCCGCGCGTTCGTCACCGAGCCGAAGTTCTTCGACCAGGAGGCCCCGCCGGGCGGAGTGGGCTCGTTCGTCGCAGCCTGATCGGGCGATCGGGGAGCGCCCGCCTGCCCTGCCGACCCCATGGCCGCCGCGGCCCAGGCTGTGAGGCGCCCGCCTCCCGCGCAGGACCCTTGCGCGGGGCGCCCGCGTTCGGATAAGGATCGCCACTCGCCATGCGCCGGACCTTCTTCAAGTCGAAGATTCACCGCGCCACGGTCACGCACGCTGACCTGGACTACGAGGGCTCCGTCTCGATCGACGAGGACCTCCTCGACGCCTCCGGGATCCTCGAGTACGAGGCCGTCCACGTGTGGAACATCACGCGCGGCACGCGGCTGCAGACCTACGCCATCAAGGGCGAGCGCGGCTCCGGCGTCATCTGCATCAACGGCGCGGCCGCCCACCTGAACAAGCCGGGCGATCTCGTCATCCTCGCGACGTTCGCCGAGCTGGACGAGGCCGAGGCGCGCGGGTTCAAGCCGACCGTGGTCCTCGTCGACCGCAAGAACAAGATCGTCGAGAGCGACGCGGTCGAGATCGCTGGGCCGGCGCGGCGGGTGTCGGCATGACGGTGTTTCTTTGGCGCCGGTGACCTCCGGCCCCAGCCCGACCTCGACGCCTTCCTCTCCCTGTGCAGACCCGGCCGTGCCGTGCCGGTGCGCGTCGAGGTCGACGCCGACACCGAGACGCCGGTCTCCGCGTTCCTGAAGCTCTCCCGCGGCGAGCGGCAGGCGTTCCTGCTCGAGTCGGTCGAGGGCGGCGAGCGCAGCGCGCGGTTCAGCTTCCTCGGCGCCGGCCCCAAGAGCGTGCTGCGCCACAAGCTCGGCGATCGCGGCGACCCCCTCGCCGCGGTGCGCGCCGCGCTCGCCACGCACACGGCCGTGCGCGTCCCGGGCACGCCCCGCTTCGCGGGCGGGCTGGTCGGGCACGTCGGCTACGACGCGGTGAAGCTGTTCGAGCCGCGCGTGCCGATCGCGAACCCGGACGAGCTCGGGTTCCCCGACCTGCTGCTCATGGACTTCGACGAGGTGGTGGCGTTCGACAACCGGCGCCACTCGCTGCACGTCATCTGCGAGGTCCGCTGCGACGAGGGCGACGATCCCCGGGCGCTCTACGCGCGCGCCGTGAAGCGCATCCGGGCGCGGCTCGCGCTCCTCGCCGCCCCGCTCGAGGACCGCCGGGCGCGGCGCGCCGCGAAGCCGTCCGAGCTCGTCCCCCGCGTGGCGAAGCCCGACTACCTCGCCGCGGTCGAGCGCGCGAAGGACTACGTCCGGGCCGGGGACTGCCAGCAGATCGTGCTCTCGCAGCGCTTCGACGCCGAGGTCTCGGTCCCGCCGTTCGAGATCTACCGCGCGCTGCGGCGCGTGAACCCCTCGCCGTACCTGTTCTTCCTGAAGGACGGGGAGCGCGCCCTCGTCGGCTCCTCGCCCGAGACGCTCATCAAGCTCGAGGACGGCGAGGTGACGCTCCGGCCCATCGCGGGCACGCGCAAGCGCGGCGGGGACGCGGCGGAGGACGCGCGGCTCGAGGCGGAGCTGCGCGCCGACCCGAAGGAGAACGCCGAGCACGTCATGCTCGTGGACCTCGGCCGCAACGACGTCGGCCGCGTCTCCGCGGTGGGCAGCGTGCGCGTCACCGCGCTCAAGACCGTGGAGCGGTACTCGCACGTCATGCACCTCGTCTCGGAGGTGAAGGGCAGGCTCGCCGCCGGCCTCGGCGCGGTGGACGTGCTGCGGGCGGGCTTCCCCGCCGGCACGGTCTCCGGCTCGCCCAAGGTGCGGGCGATGGAGATCATCGACGAGCTGGAGCCGGCGCGGCGGGGACCCTACGCCGGCGCGGTCGGCTACTTCGACCGCGGCGGCGACATGGAGATGTGCATCGCCATCCGCACGCTCATGGCGCGCGGCAGGCGCGTGTCGGTCCAGGCGGGCGGCGGCCTCGTGTACGACTCCGACCCCGAGGCGGAGTACCAGGAGACCCTCAACAAGGCGCGCGCGGTGTTCACGGCGGTGGCCCAGGCCGAGTCTCGCGTGCTCGACGCCGTCGCGCGGCCCCCGGCCCCGGCGGCGCGCACCGTGGCGGCGCGCACGCCGAAGGCGAGCCGGCGCCGGCCGCGCAGGGGCGAGCGATGAGCGGCCGGAACGGACAGCGAGGCACGTTCGCTTCTCGCGAGGCGCACGAGGCCGTCCCTCGACTTCGGTCCCGCGCAAGCGCGGGACCTACGCTCGGGATGAACGGGCCCGAGGCGGGCAACCGCAGCGACGCGCGCCGAGGCGCCTTCGATACCCCGCTCGTCCCGAGCGTAGGCGCGCGCAGCGCGCCGGAGTCGAGGGACGCAGGCGCAAGGAGCGAGGACGCCCGCCGCAGGCAGGCATCGTGCGGCGGTGCTGCGCGGGTGCTCCTGCTGGACAACTACGACTCGTTCACCTTCAACCTGGTCCAGTACCTCGGCGAGCTCGGCGCCGACGTCGAGGTGTTCCGCAACGACGCCATCGACGTCGCGGGGATCCAGGCGCGCCGCCCGGACGGCCTCGTGCTCTCCCCCGGGCCGTGCACGCCGGACGACGCGGGCGTGACGCTCGAGGCCATCGCCGCGCTCGCGGGCGAGCTGCCCATCCTCGGCGTGTGCCTGGGGCACCAGGCCATCGGCCAGGCCTTCGGGGGCAAGGTGATCCGCAACGCGCGCATCGTGCACGGGAAGGCGAGCCCGGTCCTGCACGCCGGGGCGGGCGTGTTCGCGGGGCTGCCGTCGCCGTTCGAGGCGGGGCGCTACCACTCGCTCGTCGTCGAGCGGGAGACGTTGCCCGCGGCCCTCGAGATCACCGCCTGGACCGAGGAGGAAGAGATCATGGGGCTGCGGCACCGGGCGCTGGACGTGGAGGGCGTCCAGTTCCACCCCGAGTCGATCCTGACCGCCGAGGGCAAGCGGCTCCTCGGCAACTGGCTCCGCCGCCTCGACGGCGGGAGGGCGCGATGATCCAGCAGGCCCTGACGCGGCTCCTCGACCGCCACGACCTCGCGCGCGCGGAGATGTCCGCGGTGATGGACGAGATCGCGGACGGCGGCGCGACGCCGGCGCAGGTGGGCGCGTTCCTCGCGGCGCTGCGGCTGAAGGGCGAGACCGTGGAGGAGATCGCCGGCGCGGCGGAGGTGATGCGGGCCCGCGTCGACCCCATCCGCGTGGACCGGGACGTGTTCGTGGACACCTGCGGGACCGGCGGCGACGGGCGGCACACCTTCAACATCTCCACCACCGCCGCGTTCATCGTGGCGGGCGCCGGCGTGACCGTGGCGAAGCACGGCAACCGCGCGGTCTCCTCGCGCTCGGGCTCGGCGGACGTGCTCGCCGCGCTGGGCGTGGACGTGGACGCGGCGAAGGACGTGGTGGAGCGCGCCATCGAGGAGGTCGGCATCGGCTTCCTGTTCGCGCCGCGCCTGCACCCTGCGTTCAAGGCGGTGGCCGGCATCCGGCGCGAGCTCGGGGTCCGGACCGTCTTCAACCTGCTCGGGCCGCTCGCCAACCCGGCCGGCGCGCGCTACCAGGTCCTGGGCGTCTACGAGCCGCGCTGGGTGCCGATCCTCGGCGGCGTGCTCGCCGCGCTCGGCGCCGCGCACGCGTTCGTCGTCCACGGCGAGGGGCTCGACGAGATCGCGGTCACCGGCATGACGCACGTGTGCGAGGTGCGCGCGGGCGAGTGCGAGCGCTACGCCATGGTGCCGGAGGACCTCGGCCTCCGCCGGCACGAGGAGGCCGAGATCGCCGGCGGCGACGCCGACCGGAACGCGCGCATCCTGGCGGACGTCCTCGCCGGCCAGCAGGGCGGGCCGCGCGACGCCGCGCTCGCGAACGCGGCGGCGGCGCTCGTCGCGGCCGGCGCGGCCGCCGACCTGCGCGAGGGGGTGCGGCTCGGCGCGGAGGCCGTCGATCGCGGCGCCGCGTCCGACAAGCTCGCCCGCCTCGTCGCGGTCACGCGGGGTGGGGCGTGACCTTCCTCGAGGGGATCCTGGCGCGCAAGCGGGAGGAGGTCGCGGCGCGCCGGGCGGCCGAGCCCGACGGCGAGCTGGAGGCGCGCGCCCGCGCGGCGCCGCCGCCCCGGGGCTTCGAGGCGGCGCTCTCGCTGCCCGGCGGGCCGGCGCGCATCATCGCCGAGGTGAAGCGCGCGAGCCCGTCCGCGGGCGCGATCGCCGCCGGGCTCGACGCGCCCGCGCAGGCGCGCCGCTACGCCGCCGCGGGCGCGGCGGCGATCTCGGTCCTCACCGACGGCCCGGGCTTCGGCGGCTCGCTCGCGGATCTCGCCGCCGTGCGGGCCGCGGTCGGCGTGCCCCTGCTCCGCAAGGACTTCGTCGTCGACCGCTACCAGCTCCTCGAGGCGCGCGCGGCCGGCGCCGACGCGGCCCTGCTCATCGTGGCGGCCCTCGGGGACGACGCGCTGCGCGCGCTGCTCGACGACTGCTCGGCGCTCGGCCTCGCCGCGCTCGTGGAGGTGCACGATGCGGCCGAGGCGGACCGCGCGCTCGCCGCGGGCGCCCGGATCGTCGGCGTGAACAACCGCGATCTCCACACCTTCGCCGTGGACCTCGCCACCTCCGAGCGGATCCTGCCCCGGCTCCCGGACGGCGTGCGCGGGGTCGCCGAGAGCGGGGTGCGCAGCCCCGAGGACGCGCGCCGCCTGCGCCGCGCCGGCGCCGCGAACCTGCTCGTGGGAGAGGCCCTCGTGCGGGCCGCGGACCCGGGAGCGCTGATCCGCGAGATGACGGCGTAGCCGACCCCGACCCCGACCCCGACCCGCTCGACCACCTCGTCGCCATGCCTCCTGTGAAGGTCAAGATCTGCGGCATCACCCGCCTCGAGGACGCCCTGGCGGCGGCCCGCCACGGCGCCGACGCGCTCGGGTTCAACTTCTGGCCCCGCTCGAAGCGCTTCATCGCGCCCGCCGACGCGGCCGCGATCGTGCGCAAGCTGCCGCCCGAGGTGGAGGCGTTCGGCGTGTTCGTGAACGCCTCGCGGGAGGAGCTCCTCGCCGCCGTCGCCGCCTCGGGCGTGGGCACCGCGCAGCTGCACGGGGACGAGCCGCCCGCGCTGTGCGCCTCGCTCCCGGTGCCGGTGGTGAAGGCGATCCGCGTGGACGGGCCGAGCGCGCTCGCGGCGCTCGCCGCCTACGAGGTCAGCGCGTTCCTGCTCGACGCGGCGGGGCCCGGCTTCGGCGGCAGCGGACGCACCCTCGACTGGGAGCTCGCCGCCGAGGCGGCGCGCGCCGCGCGCGTGTTCCTCGCCGGCGGGCTGACCCCGGAGAACGTGGCCGAGGCGGTGAGCAGGGTGCGGCCGTACGGGGTGGACGTCGCGAGCGGCGTGGAGCTCATGCCCGGCGTGAAGGACGAGGAGAAGGTCCGCCGGTTCGTCCAGGCGGCGAAGGAGGCAGCGCGATGACGGTCCCCCTCCCCGACCCACGCGGCCGGTTCGGCGCGTACGGCGGGCGCTACGTCCCCGAGACGCTCGTCCCTGCCCTCGAGGAGCTCGAGGCCGCGTGGCGCGCGGCGCGCGAGGACCCCGCCTTCGAGGCCGAGCTGGCGGAGCTCCTCACCCGCTTCGCCGGGCGCGAGACCCCGCTCGGAGAGGCGCGTCGCATGAGCGCGGACGCGGGGGGCTGCCGGATCCTGCTGAAGCGCGAGGACCTCTGCCACACCGGCGCGCACAAGGTGAACAACACCCTCGGCCAGGTGCTGCTCGCGCGGAGGATGGGGAAGACCCGCATCATCGCCGAGACCGGCGCGGGGCAGCACGGCGTCGCCACCGCCACCGCCGCGGCGCTGTTCGGGCTGCCCTGCGACGTGTTCATGGGCGCGCTCGACGTCGAGCGCCAGGCGCTGAACGTCTTCCGCATGCAGCTCCTCGGCGCGCGCGTCGTCCCGGTGGAGTCCGGCTCGCGCACGCTCAAGGACGCGATGAACGAGGCGCTGCGCGACTGGGTGACGAACGTGCGCGACACCCACTACATCATCGGCTCGGTCGCCGGCCCGCACCCGTACCCCGCCCTCGTGCGCGACTTCCAGTCGGTGATCGGCGCGGAGGCGCGGCGGCAGTGCCTGGAGGTCGCGGGGCGGCTCCCCGACGCCGTGGTGGCCTGCGTCGGCGGCGGCTCCAACGCGATGGGGATCTTCTCGGCGTTCCTGGAGGATCCCGGGGTGACGCTCGTGGCGGTCGAGGCCGCCGGCCACGGGCTCGCGACCGGCCGGCACGGCGCCTCGCTCGCGAAGGGCCGGCCCGGCGTGCTCCACGGCTCGCGCAGCTACGTCCTGCAGGACGAGCACGGCCAGATCCGCGAGGCGCACTCCATCTCCGCCGGCCTCGACTATCCGGGGGTCGGCCCGGAGCTGGCGCACCTGAACGACAGCGGCCGGCTGACGCTCATGCAGGCGAGCGACGACGACGCGCTCGAGGCGCTGCAGTACCTCGCGCGCATGGAGGGGATCATCCCCGCCCTCGAGACCGCGCACGCGGTCGCCGCGGCCCGGCAGGTCGCCCGCGCGCTCGGGCCGGAGGGGCTCCTCGTGGTGAACGTGTCGGGGCGGGGTGACAAGGACGTGGACCAGGTCCGCCGCGCGCTCGCGGCGCGAGCGGCGCCCGGCCGGAAGGCCGCGCCCCGCCGCCGCGCCAGGCGCCCGGCGCCAGCGGCGGCGCCGCGCCGCAAGAGGAGCGGACGATGAAGACGGCGAAGGCCAGCGCACCGGCCGCGGCGGCGCCCCCGACCGATCGGATCGCGGCGGCGTTCGCGCGCTGCCGGGCCCGGGGCGAGGCGGCGCTCGTGACGTACGTGATGGGCGGCGATCCCGACCTCGCCACCTCGCGGGCGATGGCGCTCGCCTGCGTCGAGGGCGGCGCCGACCTGCTCGAGCTCGGCGTCCCCTTCTCCGATCCCATGGCGGACGGCCCCACCATCCAGCACGCCGCGGAGCGCGCGCTCGCGTCGGGCACGACGCCGGACGGCGTGCTCGAGGTGGCCGCGGCGGTGCGCGCGCGCTCGGACGTGCCCATCGCGCTCATGGGCTACCTGAACCCGATCCTCGCCCGCGGCGTCGACCGGTTCGCCCAGGGCTGCGCTCGCGCCGGGGTGGACGCGGTGATCGTCCCCGATCTCCTCCCCGAGGAGGCCGGCGACGTGGCCCCCGTCCTCGCCGCGCGCGGGATCCGCACCGTGTTCCTGCTCGCGCCCACCTCCGACGCGGCCCGCGTCGAGGCCGCGGCCCGCGCCGCCACCGGGTTCCTCTACTTCGTCTCCGTGACCGGAGTGACCGGCGCCCGGCGGGCGGTCGCGGCGGAGATCGCGCCGGCGGTCGCCGCCATCCGCGCGAAGAGCCCGGTGCCGGTGGTGATCGGCTTCGGCGTTTCCTCGCCCGCGCAGGCGCGCGAGCTGGGACCGCTCGCGGACGGGGTGGTGGTCGGGAGCGCCATCGTGCAGCGCGTCGCCGAGGGCGGCTCCCGCGCGGCGCGCGGCGCGCGCGTCACCCGCTTCGTGCGCTCGCTCAAGCGGGCGCTTCGGCGCTGACGCCTCGCCGGGGCTGCCTCTACGCGAGCCCCCCGGCCGGGTGGACGACGTGGATCCCGTCCGCGTGCCGCTGCATGTGCGGACGGCTGATCCAGCGGCAGCGGGCGCAGAAGCTCCGGGCCTCGCCGTCGGACACCCGCACGTCGAGATCCCCGCCGCACAGGATGCAGCCGTTCGGTAGCCTCAGGTCGCGGGGATCCTCGCCCGCCGGCTCTTGGAGCGCGTGCCTCATGCCACGACCGTAAGACACGATCGTGGGTTGGCAAGTGGCGGCTCGGAGTGGCCGTCAGGCGCCGACCGGCCGGCCGATCGCGCCGGCGATCACCCGGACCTGGCGCATGAGCTCCTCGAACTCGGCGGGCGTGAGCGACTGGTGGCCGTCGGAGAGCGCCTTCTCCGGGCACGGGTGGACCTCGATGATGAGGCCGTCCGCGCCGGCGGCGATCCCTGCCCGCGCGATGGCGGGGACGTGCGGGCGGAGCCCGATGCCGTGCGACGGATCCACCACCACCGGCAGGTGCGTGAGCGCCTTCAGGACCGGCACGGCGTTGATGTCGAGGGTGTTGCGGGTCATGGTCTCGAAGGTCCGGATGCCGCGCTCGCACAGCGCGACCTGGAAGTTCCCCTTGGAGACGATGTACTCCGCCGCCATGAGCCACTCCTTCAGGGTGGCGGAGAGGCCGCGCTTCAGGAGGATGGGCTTCTCGACCGCGCCGAGCCGCTCGAGCAGCGAGTAGTTCTGCATGTTGCGGGCGCCGACCTGCAGCACGTCGGCGTACTCCGCCACCATCGGCAGGGTCTCGGTGTCCTTCACCTCGGTGACGACCTTGAGGCCCGTGGCCTCGCGCGCCAGCGCGAGCAGCTTCAGCCCCTCCTCGCGCAGCCCCTGGAACTCGTAGGGGCTGGTGCGCGGCTTGAAGGCGCCGCCGCGCAGGAAGGTCGCGCCCGCCGCCTTCACGGCGTGGGCCGCCTCGAGGATCTGGTCCTTCGACTCGACCGAGCAGGGGCCGGCCATGACCGCGATGGCCTTGCCGCCGAGCGTGACGCCGCCCACGTCGATGATCGTGTCCTCCTCCTTCACCTCGCGCGAGACGAGCTTGAAGGGCTGCGACACCCGCAGCGCCTCCGCCACGCCCGGCATGGAGCCGAACAGGTCGTCCGGATCGAGGCCGGTGGTGTGGCCGATCACGGCGACCACCTTGCGCTCCGTCCCGGTGATCGGCTGCGGGGTGAGGCCGAGCGAGCGGATCTTCTCGAGCACCGCCTGGAACTCGGCCGGGCTCGCGTGCGGCTTCATCGCGACGAACATGCGCGGCTCCCTTCAGGTCAGGCGATGGCGCGGCCGACCGCGCCGGCGATGACGCGCACCTGCCGCATGAGCTCCTCGAACTCGCGCGGCGTGAGCGACTGCTGCCCGTCGGAGAGGGCCTTCTCCGGGTGCGGGTGGACCTCGACGATGAGGCCGTCCGCGCCGGCGGCGACCCCGGCCCGCGCCATGGCGGCGACGTGGGCCCGCAGGCCGATGCCGTGCGACGGGTCCACCACCACGGGAAGGTGGGTGAGCGCCTTCAGCACCGGCACGGCGTTCAGGTCGAGCGTGTTGCGCGTCATGGTCTCGAACGTGCGGATCCCGCGCTCGCACAGCGCCACCTGGTAGTTGCCGCGCGAGACCACGTACTCGGCGGCCATGAGCCACTCCTTGACGGTGGCGGAGGGGCCGCGCTTCAGGAGCACCGGCTTGCGGAGCTCGCCGAGCTGCTTCAGGAGCGAGAAGTTCTGCATGTTCCGGGCGCCGATCTGGAGGACGTCGGCGTACTCGGACACCATCGGCAGCGTCTCGACGTCCATCACCTCGGTCACCACCTTGAGGCCGGTCTCCTCGCGCGCGAGGGCGAGCAGCTTCAGGCCCTCCTCGGCGAGCCCCTGGAACTCGTAGGGGCTCGTGCGCGGCTTGTAGGCGCCGCCGCGGAGGAAGCGCGCGCCTGCGGCGCGGACCGCGTGCGCCGCCTCGAGCAGCTGCTCGCGGGACTCGACCGAGCACGGCCCCGCCATGATGGCGAGCGCGTTCCCGCCGAGCGGGACGCCGCCGACGTCGAGGACCGTGTCGTCCGCCTTCACCTCGCGCGACACGAGCTTGAAGGGCTGCGAGACGCGGAGCGCCTCCTGCACGCCCGGCATCGTCTCGAAGAGCTCCGCCTCGAGGCCGCCCTTGTTGCCGGTGATCCCGATGGCGACGCGCTGCGCGCCCGGGATGGGGTGGGCGGTGAGCCCGAGGGAGGCGATCCGCTCGACGACCGCGGCGATCTCCCCCTCGCTGGCGTGGGGCTTCATGACGACGAGCATCCGGTGACCTCCGCGGGGAATCCCGAGTCTTATCGCGCCGTCTCGGATCCCTCAAGGCGCCTGGCCGGCGCGCCTCCCGGGTCGCGCTCCGAGGCCACCGCCGCGTCATGCGGTCCGGAGACACGCTTGCCCGGTGCGCCCCCCTGCCGCCGCCCGAAAGGCGCGTTACATTGCTGGCGGGAGGTGCTCCGCATGAAGGTCCTGCGGGTCATCCGGCGAGCGGCGCGGCGGGTGGACGAGATCGCGGCGGCCCTGGAGCTGCCGGGAACCCAGGACCGGATCGAGAAGCGGACCGACTTCTCGCGCTGCCCGCGACCGGTGCTCCTCCTCCACGGGTTCTTCGCCTCGCGGCGCACCTTCGACATCCTGGAGGCGCGGCTCCGGCGCGACG
The DNA here is from genome assembly GCF_000017505.1 of Anaeromyxobacter sp. Fw109-5. NCBI lineage: Bacteria > Pseudomonadati > Myxococcota > Myxococcia > Myxococcales > Anaeromyxobacteraceae > Anaeromyxobacter > Anaeromyxobacter sp. Fw109-5. The sequence continues at coordinate 420,085 of NC_009675.1, read as the reverse complement.
GCTACGGGGTCTTCTCGCTCCACCTCGGCGGCTTCGGCGGCACCTTCAACACGCGCGGGATCGACGACGTGGCCGATCTCGTCCGCGCGAAGATCGAGCGCATCTACGCGCGCAACCCGGGCATGGGCCCGCTCACCATCGTCGGCCACTCCAAGGGCGGGCTCGTCGCCGCCTACTACGTGAAGCGGCTGGGCGGCTGGCGGCGCACGCGCGCGGTCGTGACGCTCGGGACCCCGCACCACGGCACGCCGCTCGCCTACCTCGGCCTGCCGCTCGGCGGGGTCTCACGCTCGGTGTGGCAGATGATGCCGGGGAGCGCCTTCCTCGAGCGCCTGCGAGACGGTCCCTGGCCCGCGCAGGTGCGGCTCGCGTCGATCTGGTCGCGCCGGGACGGCTGGGCGCCCTACCCGAGCGCCGTGCTCGACACGCACGGCCTCCCGCACCTCGTGAACGTGGAGGTCCGCGGGGAGCACCGCTCCTTCCTCACGAGCAAGCGCGTGTACCAGGCGATCCTCCGCGAGATCCGGACGGGCGAGGACCAGGCGCCGCTCGTGCGCGGCCCGCTCACCGCCATGCGCGGGGGCCGGGCGGCGGAGAACGGCGCGCGCGCCGTGTCCGGCTCCGACGCGGCGTGACGCCGGCGCCGTTCGATCCTCGCGACGCGCCGCGGGCCCTCCGCGCCGGAGCCCGCCCGCGGTACACTCGATCCGTGCGCGATCGCCGCTGGGACCACCTGTACGACCGCGAGCGGCAGCCGGTGAAGGCCTACGTGCTGGAGCGCTTCGCCGGAGAGCTCGCCCGGGAGCTGGAGGCGTGGCCGCCGCCCTTCGTCGAGTGGGTCTCGGACGAGCTGCGGGCGCGGTGGGCGGCCGGCGCGGCGGAGCGGCCGCGCGACGACGTCCTGCGCTTCGCCCTCGAGGTCGCCCGGCTCGATCTCGTGCGCGACTTCGAGGGTGTCGAGCGTCACCTCGCCGCCGACGCGCACCGCCTGCAGACGCCCGCGGAGGCGGCGGCGCTCCACCTGCTCGTGCGGCTCGTGACCGAGAAGTGCCTCGGGCTCAAGGAGTACGCCGAGGGGGCGCGCCTGCGGCGGGAGGACCTCGCCGCCATGCTGCACGACGTGGAGCGGCGGCTGTTCCGGGTGACGCTGGCCTGAACGGCCACGAGCCGGCGGTCAGGGGCGGCGCGCGGGCGGCGTCGAGCCCGGGCCGCGGCGCCCGGCGAACACGAGCCAGAACAGGGCGATCACGATCGCCGCCCCGGCCACGATCCAGACCCAGCCGAACCCGGCGCTGGTCGCGGCTGCCGGATCCTGCTGGGCGAGCGCGAGCACCGGCGCGAAGGCGGCGAGCAGCGCGATCCACGGACGGACGAGCGAAGGCATGATTCCTCCCGCCGCGGCCTCGCGCGGCTGGGGAACCATGCGCATCGGGGGAGCGCACGACAGCCGCCCGGGAGCGGGCCGGGCGGCGGAAGGCAGGGCTGGGCAGCGGCGCTTCGCTCGCCCGGGAGGCGGCGAGGAAGGCGGTCGGCAGGCCGGCTACCGCTTCGGCACCTTCTCCCAGTCGGCCAGGAACTTCTTGAGGCCGGCGTCGGTGAGCGGGTGCTTCGCGAGCTGCTCGATGACGCCGAACGGGATGGTGGCCACGTGCGCGCCGAGGCGCGCCGCCTCGAGCACGTGCACCGGATGGCGCACCGAGGCGACGAGCACCTTCGTGTCGAAGTCGTAGTTCCGGTAGATCTCCAGGATGTCGGCGATGAGCTGCATGCCGTCCTGCGAGATGTCGTCGAGCCGGCCCACGAACGGCGAGACGTAGGTGGCGCCCGCCTTCGCGGCGAGGAGCGCCTGCACCGCGGAGAAGCAGAGGGTGACGTTCGTCTTCACGCCCTCCTGCGAGAGGACCTTCACCGCGCGGAGCCCCTCGACGATGAGGGGGATCTTGATGACGACCTGGTCGCCGTACTTCGCGTACGCGCGGGCCTCTCGGAGCATCCCCTCCGCGTCGGTGGCGGTGACCTCGGCGGAGATGGGGCCCGGGGCGAGCGCCACGATCTCCTTCAGGACGTCGTCGAAGGACCGGCCGGTCTTGGCGACGAGCGAGGGGTTGGTCGTCACGCCGTCGCACAGGCCGAGGGCGAGCGCCTTCTTGATCTCGCCGACGTCGGCGGAGTCGATGAAGAACTGCATGGTTGGATCCCTCCCGAGGAGCGCGTCCCATAGCGCACCGGCGCGCGGTGCCGCAAGGGGCGCGGAAGTGCTATATCCGCGGCCACTGACATGGCCAGCCGACCGAAGGCCCGTGTGGTTCGCCTCCCCCGCGCGCGCGCGAAGCCACGCAGCGCGCGCGGCGATCGCCCCCTCCTCGAGTACGGACGCACGGTGCTCGACGCCGAGTCGCGCGCCATCGCGGCGGTGCGGCTCGACGAGCGCTTCGCCGAGGCCGTCCGGTGGGTGCTCGATTGCCGCGGCCGCGTCATCGTCACCGGGATGGGGAAGCCCGGGTTCGTCGCGCAGAAGATCTCGGCCACCCTCGCCTCCACCGGAACGCCCTCCCACTACGTGCACCCCGCCGAGGCAGCGCACGGCGACCTCGGCCGGATCACCCGGGACGACGTCGTCATCGCCCTCTCGAACTCCGGCGAGACGGAGGAGCTCCTCCGCCTCCTGCCGGCGCTCAAGAAGATCGGCGCGCGCGTCGTGGCGGTCACGCGCGACCGCGTGAACCCGCTCGCCCGCGCCGCCGACCTGGCCCTCGTCATCGGCGACGTCGCGGAGGCCTGCCCCATGGGGCTCGCGCCGACGGCCTCCACCGCGGTGCTCCTCGCGGTGGGCGACGCGCTCGCGATGACGGTCCTCGCGAACCGGCCGTTCGAGAAGGAGGAGTACGCGCTCTTCCACCCGGGCGGGAAGCTCGGGCGCGGGCTCATGAAGGTCCGCGAGCTCATGCGCGGCGCCGAGTCGAACCCGGTGGTGCGCGAGGACCAGCCCCTCTCCGCCGCGGTCGCGCGGATGACCGAGACGCCCGGCCGCCCCGGCGCGACGAGCGTCGTCGACGCGGCCGGGAAGCTGGTCGGCATCTTCACCGACGGCGACCTGCGCCGCCTGGTCGAGCACGGCGAGACCGACTTCACCCGCCCGGTGTCCGCGGCCATGGGACGCAACCCGCGCACCGTGCGCCCCGACGCGCTCGTGGTGGACGCCGCGCGCGTGCTGCGGCAGGCGCGCATCGACCAGGTCCCGGTGGTGGACGACGAGGGCCGTCCGGTCGGCCTGCTCGACGTGCAGGACCTCCTCGCGGCGAAGATCCTGTGAGCCCCCGCCGCCGCGCCGCCCTCTCCTCCCGCCGCACGAAGGCGCGCGGCTCGCCGCGGGCCGCCCGCGTCCCCGCCGTCTCCGGTGAGCGCGCGCTCCGCGATGCGATCGTGGAGACCTGCCGCCGCCTGCACGCCCGCGACCTCATCGGCGCCGGCGAGGGCAACGTCTCCGCCCGCCTCGGGGAGGACCGCTTCCTCGTCACCCCCTCCGGCGCGAACAAGGGCTACCTCGCCCCGGCCGACCTCGTCGTGGTGGACGGGCGCGGCGCGGTGGTCTCCGGAGAAGGCCGCGCCTCCACCGAGCTGCGCATGCACCTCGCCGCCTACGCTGCGAGGGCGGACGTCGCGGCGGTCGTGCACGCCCACCCGATCACCGCGGTGGCGCTCACCGTCGCGGGGCTCCCGCCCCCGAACGACCTCGTGCCGGAGGCGGCGGTCACGCTGGGTGAGATCGCCGTCGCGCCGTTCGCGACGCCCGGCACCGACGAGGTGCCCGGCTCGCTCGCGCCGCTCTGGGCGGGCCACGACGTCGTGCTGCTGGAGCGCCACGGGGCCCTCGCGCTGGGCCGCTCGCTCGGCGAGGCGTTCGACCGGATGGAGACGCTCGAGCGCGTGGCGCGTGTGGCCCTCGTGGCCCGGCTCGCCGGGCGGTGCGAGCCGCTCTCCGCGGAGGCGATCGCGAAGGTGCTCGCCGCGGCGGGGAAGCCGGCGCGCGGCTAGCGACGCCCGAGGCGTTCGAGCTGCCGGTCCTGCGCGCGGCCGAGGGCGAGCTGCGCGGCCATCGCCCCGAGGAACGCGAGGAACATGTCCCACTGCGTGTCCCAGGGATCGCCCTGCGTCCCGAGGAACGCGTCGGCGGACTGGCCGAGCGCGAGGGCGGCGCCCCACTCGACGAACTCGTAGAGCGCGGAGATCGCGAGCGCCACGGCGGTGACGAGGACGAAGAGCCAGCGGCCCTGCCGCAGCGGGGAGGTGCGCAGCAAGACCTCGCGCGCCACCAGCGCCGGGACGAAGCCCTGGGCGAGGTGGCCGAGCCGGTCGTAGTGGTTGCGCGCGAGCCCCAGCGCGTCCCTCACCCAGAAGCCGAGCGGCACCTCGGCGTAGGTGTAGTGCCCGCCGAGGCAGAGGATCGCCGCGTGCACCGCCAGGAGCACGTACAGCAGCGGCGTGAGCGGGAAGACGCGCCTCGTGGCGACCAGCACCGGGACCGCCACGAGCACCGGCGCGACCTCCATGAGCCAGGTGAGCCGATCCTTCGGCCCGACCGCGGAGAGGGCGAGCGCGAGCAGCGCGGCGACCAGCGCGGCGCGTCCGGCGCGTGCGCTGCCGGTCTTCTCGACGGGAGAGGGCTGCGAGCTACGGGCGCTGGCCACGTGCATGCGCCATCGTCCCGTGCGAAGGGGGATCCGTCAATTGCACCGGTCGCCGGCCCCGCGGCTCCCATGGGCGGAGGCCTCTCGACCGATGACGGACGTCAAATGCGAGCTCGAGTGCGGAGAGCTGCTGCACGGGCATCCCTGCCCGCCGCTCACCCTGGGCGTGCGCGCCGGCCACGCCGCGCTCCGGGCCCTCGCAGTGCCTCGCGCGGTGGAGCGCGAGCTGTTCGCCATGGTGGAGGTGACGAGCGATCACTACGGGCAGGGCTTCGCCGACGGCGTACAGGTCGCGACGGGCTGCACGTTCGGGAAGGACCGGATCGTGCGCCTGCCCCACGGCAAGCTGGGCCTGACGCTCCTCGACCAGCGCCGCCGCCGGGCCGTGCGCGTGGCGCTGCGCGCCGCGGTGGGCGAGGCGCTCGAGTCGAGCGCGTGGTTCCGCGCCGTCCGGTCCGCCGGGGAGCCCTGGGCGCCCGTGCCCCGCGAGGTGCTGGAGCCGATCCTCGCGTTCGTCCTCGACTGCGAGGACGACCACCTCTTCTCGACGAGCCCGATCTTCCCCATGGAGCTCGAGGAGGGCGCCCCGTCGTTCCGGACGGTGCCGTGTCAGGCCTGCGGGGATCTGGTCCTGGAGCCGTACGTGGAGCGGCGCGGAGAGGCGCAGCTGTGCCTGCGCTGCGCGGAGCGGATACCGCCGCGGCGCTGACCGCCCGGCTCGACCGTTCCCTCAGTCCGCCATCGCGCGCTTCCACGCGGGGCGACTGCGCAGCCGGAGCACGTACGCCTCGGCGGCCGGCAGGCCCTCGAGGCCGGCGAGGAACTTCCCGTAGGAGAGCACCGCGGCGACGACGACGTCCGCGACCGAGAGCTCCGACCCGAGGAGGAACTCCCGGCCGGGGAGCGCGGCGTCCACCGCGCGCGCCGCGGCGTGGAACCTCGCCCTGCCCTCCTCGACGCGCGCGCGGTCCCGCTCCGGCTCGGGCTTCTTCAGCTCGGCGGCGAGGGGCGCGAGCGGTGGCTCCAGCTCGGAGAGCGCGAAGCACAGCCACTGGTAGGCGAGCGCGCGGGCGGGGGATCCGGGGGGCGCGAGGAGCCTGCCCTCCCCGTAGCGCTCCGCGAGCCAGAAGCAGATGGCACCGGACTCGAACAGGCGGACCTCGCCGTCCTCCAGCACGGGCACGTGCCCGAGGGGATGGCGCGCGAGGTGCTCCGGCGTGCGGGTCTCACCGCTCCCGGGATCGAGGCGGACGAGCTCGTAGGGGATCCCGAGCTCCTCGAGGACGATGCGGGGGCGCGCGGCGCGGGTGCGGGGCACGTAGTAGAGCTTCGGCATGGCCGACCGTTCTAGCGGGCCGGGCCAGGCGTTGCGCGCAGAAAACGCCAGACGAGCGAAGCGAGTCCGCCGGGGCGCCATCGCGCTGGCGGCGAAGCCGCTCGCGATGGCGCACGGGACCCGGCGAGCAGGGGTGGGGCCCCGACGGCGGCGGTCAGCCGTCGGCGGGGCGGGGGCGCAGCCCCCGCTCTAACGTCTCGCCGCCGCGATGCGCCGCTCCACCTCGGCGGTCGCGAGCTTCAGGTCGTCCGCGTACGGGCCGTTCGGCTGGAGCTCGGCGACGCGCTTCCACAGCGCCCGCGCCCGCTCGAGCTGGGCGACGTCCCCGCGCGCCGTCTCGGCGAGCGCGAGGCCGAGGAAGTACAGCGCGTCGGGCTGGTCCGGGACGCGCGCGAGGAGCGCCTCGTGGTCGGCGATGGCGCCCCGCTCGTCGCCGCCGAGGAGCCTCGCGTTGGCGCGCTGGATGCGCACGCCGATGGAGGGCTCGAGCGCGGCGCGGTAGCAGTAGCCGGCGCCGGCGACGTCCTTCTTCCGCGCGCGCGCCGACGCCTCCTTCGCGAGCGCCTCGAACCCCCGCTGCTCCGTGCGCGTGCAGGCCTGCTTCACCGCGGCCGCGGGCTCCTTCTCCCGGGCCGCCGCCGGCAGCGCCAGGTAGTCCTTCCAGACCGGCTCGGCGAGCGCGACCGCCTGGTCGTACCAGCCGATGGCGTCGGGGTAGCGGCGCTCCTGGAAGTACAGGTTCCCGAGGGCGAGCAGGATCTCGAGCGACTTGGGCGCCGAGGCGAGCTGCCCCTTCATCGCCTCGACCTGCGCGAGGAGCTCCGCCGAGGAGGGCAGCCCCTGTCCTGGCGCGCCTGGAGCGGGCGTCATGGGGGCCCCGCGCGCACCGTCGGGCGCGCCCGGGGCGGGAGGCGGCGCGTCCGCGGGCTCGGCGGGCGCGCGCGTCGAGCGGGGCGGATCCGCCGGCGCCGCCACGATGGTCTTCGGCTCGCGCTCGCACCCGGCGAGCGCGGTGGCGAGGGACAGCGTGAGGAGGGCGCGGAGCGGGGTCATCGTGAGGTCGGGGATCGTGATCACAGCGGGTAGATCCCCACGGGCACCACGTCCGCCGCGGGGGCGTCCCCGAGGAGCCGCGCGACGGTGCACCCGGTGCCCGGGACGATACGGTCCGGGCACAGCTCGGCGAGCGGGGCGAGCACGAACCTGCGGGTCAGGATCCCCGGGTGCGGCAGGACCAGCGCGGGCGTGCGGACCACCTCGTCGTCGAGGAGCAGGAGGTCGAGGTCGAGCGTGCGCGCTGCCCAGCGGACGCCTTTGCGCCGCCGGCCGCAGCGACGCTCCACGCGCTGGAGCGCCTCGAGCAGCGCTCCGGCCGGCAGGTCCACCTCGAGCTCGAGGACGGCGTTCAGGTAGCGCGGCTGCGCGGGGCCCATCGGCGCGGTGTCGAAGACGCGCGACCCGCGCAGCAGCGCGATCCGCGGCTCGGCCCGGAGCGCCTTCGCCGCGTGCGCGAGGTGCCCCCAGCGATCACCGAGGTTCGTGCCGACGCCCACGTAGGCGCGCATGCGCCTGGCCTAACACGCTGCGCCGGGTCACACCACCGGATTACGGAGGACCCCGATCCCGGCGATGTCCACCTCGACCCAGTCCCCGCGGCGGATGGGCCCGACGCCCTCGGGCGTCCCCGTCGCGACGAGGTCGCCGGGGAGCAGCGTCATCACCTGCGAGATGAAGGCGAGCAGCGCGAACGGGTCGAACGTCATGTCGCGCGTCGAGCCGCGCTGCCGCTCGGCGCCGTTCACCCGGCACACCACGGGCAGGTCGAGAGGGTCGAGGGCGGTCTCGACGAACGGCCCGACCGGGCAGAACGTGTCGAACCCCTTCGCGCGCGTGAACTGCTTCTCCTCCCGCTGGATGTCGCGCGCGGTGACGTCGTTCAGGCAGGTGTAGCCGAACACCGCCCCCCGCGCCTCGGCGGCGGTGGCGCGCGACAGCGGCCGGGCGAGCACCACCCCGAGCTCCGCCTCGTGGTGCACCTCGCTCGACTGCTCCGGGCAGCGGATCGCCTCCTGCGGGCCGATCACGGCGGAGGGCGGCTTGAGGAACAGGAGCGGCTGCGCCGGCACCTCGTTGCCCAGCTCGCGCGCGTGGGCGCGGTAGTTCCGGCCGACGCAGACGATCTTGGAGGGCTCGACCGGGGCGAGCAGCGTCACCTCCGCGAGCGGGATGCCCCGGCCCTCCGGCAGCCCGCCCGCCCAGGGCGCGGCCGTGAGCGGCCGGACCTCGGCACCCTCGACGGCGCCGTGGCGCTCCTGCCCCCGGTGCCGGAAGCGGCAGGTCCTCACCGCGCGCTCCGCAGCCCGAGCACGTCCGCCATGTCGTAGAGCCCCGCCGGCTTGCCGGCGATGAAGCCCGCCGCCCGCACCGCCCCGCGCGCGAACTGCTCGCGGCTCGTCGCGCGGTGGGTGAGCTCGAGCCGCTCGCCCTCTCCGCAGAAGTAGACGGTGTGCTCGCCCACGACGTCGCCGCCGCGCAGCGTCTGGACGCCGATCTGCCAGGGCGGGCGCTCGCCGAGGATGCCGTGGCGCGTGTAGGCGAGCGCGTCGGCGGGATCGCGCCCCAGCGCCCCGGCGGCGACCTCGCCGAGCGCCACCGCCGTCCCGGAGGGCGCGTCGCGCTTGCGCTTGTGGTGGATCTCGACGATCTCCACGTCGTACGCGTCGCCCAGCACCTTCGCGGCCTGGCGGACGAGCTCGAAGAGCACGTTCACGCCCACGCTCATGTTGGGCGAGAAGACGACGGGGATCCTCGCGGCGGCGGCGGCGACGCGGGCCTTCGCCTCGGGCGTGAAGCCGGTCGAGCCGATGACGAGCGCGACGCCCTTCTCCGCGCAGAGCTCCGCGTTCCGCGCGGAGGCCTCGTGGCTCGTGAAGTCGATCACCACGTCGGCCCCGGCGAGCGCCCCGGCGAGATCGTCCACCACCGCGACGCCGAGCGGCGGGATGCCCGCGAGCGCGCCGGCGTCCTGCCCGGCGTGGCCGGGCCGCTCCACCGCCCCCGTGAGCTTCAGCCCCTCGGCGGCCGCGACGAGCCGGACGATCTGCGTCCCCATCCGCCCGGCGGCGCCGGTCACGACCACGTTCACCATTCGCATGTCCTCCAGCGCGGGCGGCCGGCCCGTCACGCGAGCTTCAGGCCGAAGCGCGTCATCGCCTCGCGCACCTTCGAGAGGCTCGCCTCCGACACGGGGGCGAGCGGCAGCCGCAGCTCCGGCCCGGCGCGCCCGAGCAGGGCGACGGCGGCCTTCACCGGTCCGGGGCTCGTCTCGACGAACATCACCCGGTTCAGCTCGGCCATGCGGACCTGCAGGTCGAGCGCGCGCGCGAAATCGCCCAGCCGCGCCGCGACGACGAGGTCCTTCATGGCGCGCGGCGCGATGTTGGAGATGACGGAGATGACCCCGTGGCCACCGCAGGCGATGTAGGGCACCACGGTGAAGTCGTCGCCGGACAGGTAGGCGATGGCGTCCTTGCCGATCCGCTCCACGAGCTGGACCTGCCGGTCCATGCTCGCGGTGGCCTCCTTGATGCCGACGATGGCGCCCGCCTTGGCGAGGCGCGCGACCGTGTCGGGCCCCATGTCCACCGCGGTGCGGCCCGGCACGTTGTAGGCCACCACCGGGAAGCGGGTCGCCTCCCAGATCGCGGTGTAGTGCCGGTAGAGCCCCTCGGGCGTCGGCTTGTTGTAGTAGGGCGTCACCACCAGCGCGGCGTCGGCGCCGAGCGCCTTGGCCGCCTTCACGCCCTCGATGGCCTCGTGCGTCGCGTTCGAGCCGGCGCCCGCGACGACGAGGGCGCGGCCGCGAGCGACCTCCACGACCGCGCGGATCACCTCGGCGCGCTCGGCGGCGGTGAGCGTCGCCCCCTCGCCGGTGGTGCCGCAGGGGACGATGCCGTCCGTGCCCTCCGCGATCTGCCACTCGGTCAGCTCGCGCAACGCGCGGAGGTCCACCGCGCCGTCCTTCATCGGGGTGACGATGGCCACCATCGAGCCTTCGAGACGCGGCATGCGGCGTTGACCTCCGGCGGAAGAGAGAGGGCGAAAAATGTATCCGATCCTCACGTGCCCGGGAACGGGGCGGGGCGCGGGCGGCGCGCGGCGGCCGGCCGCGCGAGACCGCCCCGGCTCATACCCTCTCGGGCGAGGGGGACGGCTCCTCGCCGCGGACCAGGTCCGCGTAGGTCTCGCGCCGGCGCGCGAGGAGCGCCTGGTCGCCGTCCACGAGCACCTCGGCCGCCCGCGGGCGCGCGTTGTAGTTCGAGGACATCGAGAAGCCGTAGGCGCCGGCGGAGCGGACGGCGAGGAGGTCGCCCGGTACGGGCTCCGGCATGCGGCGCTTCCGGGCGAGGAAGTCGGAGGACTCGCAGATCGGCCCCACGACGTCGGCCACGACCTCCCGCTCGCCCTCCCTCGGAGGGCCGACGGGCTCGATGTCGTGGTGGGCGTCGTAGATGGCGGGCCGGACGAGGTCGTTCATCGCCGCGTCCACCACCACGAACGTCTTCCGGCCGCTCCGCTTCACGTGCAGCACGCGCGTGACGAGCACGCCAGCGTTGCCCACCAGCACGCGGCCCGGCTCGAGGAGCACCTCGCCCTTCCAGCGGGCGAGCGCCTTGCGGATGGCCGCGCCGTACTCGTCGGGGTGCGGCGGGTCCTCGTCCTTGTAGCGGATGCCGAGCCCGCCCCCCACGTCGAGGTGGGCGAGCGGGATGCCCTGCTTCTCGAGCTCGCGCGCGAGCGACAGCACGCGGTCGATGGCGTCGAGGAACGGCTTCACGGTGGTGATCTGCGAGCCGATGTGCGAGGCGATCCCCATGACGTGGAGCGCCTCGTCCTTGGCGGCGAGCGGGTAGAGCCGCCGCGCCTCGTCCACCGAGACGCCGAACTTGTTCTCGCGCAGCCCGGTCGAGATGTAGGGGTGCGTCTTCGGGTCCACGTCGGGGTTCACCCGCAGCGCGATGGGGGCGCGCACGCCCATGCGGCGGGCCACGATCGAGATGCGCGCGAGCTCGCCGGCGCTCTCCACGTTGAGGACGCGCACCCCCGACTCCAGCGCGAAGGCGATCTCGTCGTCGCGCTTGCCGACGCCGCTGAACACCACCTTGCGCGGGTCGCCGCCGGCCTTGAGGACGCGGTAGAGCTCGCCCGCCGAGACGATGTCGAACCCGGAGCCGAGCTTCGCGAAGCGCGCGAGCAGCGCGAGGTTCGCGTTCGCCTTCACCGCGTAGCAGACGACGTGGCGGATCCCGGCGAGCGAGCGGTGCAGCACCTTCCAGTGCCGGGTGAGGGTCGCCGTGGAGTAGACGTACAGCGGCGTGCCGTACCGCTCGGCGAGCCGCTCGAGCGGGATCGCCTCCGCGTGCAGGACGCCCTTCTTGCGCTGGAAGTGGTTCATGGGCAGGGAGTCGACGCGGACGGGGTCGAGGTCGGGGTCGCGGACGCGGTCGCGGACGGGGTCGAGGTCGGGGTCGCGGTCGGGGTCGCGGTCGGGGTCGCGGTCGGGGTCGGGGTCGCGGTCGGGGTCGCGGGCGGGGTCGCGGGCGGGGTCGCGGGCGGGGTCGCGGGCGGGGTCGCGGGCGGGGACGGGGTCGAGGTATCGCCGCGCTCCGGCTCCGGCGGCCGCGGCGGCGCCTTCACTCCGCACGCTGCGAGGAGGCAGCCCGCGGCGAGGGCGGCGAGGCGGCTCACCGCCGCTCCTTCGCGAGCGCCTTCTCCCAGCGCGCGAGCTGGCGCGCCACCTGCCTCGGCCCGGGGGCGCCGGTGAGCTCGCGGCGGGCGAGGCTCTTCCGCGCGTCGAAGCAGCGGAGCACGTCCTTCTGGAACGCCGGGTGGAAGCGGCGCCACTCGTCCGCGGTGAGCTTCGCGAGCGGCCGCCCCTCGGCGGACGAGAACGCCGCCGCCTTGCCGACCGCCTCGTGGGCCTCGCGGAACGGCACGCCGCGCTCGACCAGGTACTCGGCCGCGTCGGTGGCGAGCGCCTCGCCGGAGCCGAGCGCCTCCTCCATCCGGTCGGCGTGGAACGTGGCGGTCTCGATCGCGCCGCCGACGGCGTCGGCGGTGAGCACGAGCGCGTCGGGGCCGCCGATGAGGGGCCGCTTGTCCTCCTGCATGTCCCGGTTGTACGAGAGCGGCAGGCTCTTCACGATCGCGAGCAGCGCCACGAGATCGCCGATGGCGCGCCCGGCGCGGCCGCGCGCGAGCTCGCCCACGTCCGGGTTCTTCTTCTGCGGCATGAGCGACGAGCCGGTGGCGAAGGCGTCGGCGAGCGTCATGAAGCCGAACTCCTTCGTGGTCCAGAGCACGATCTCCTCGCCGACGCGGGAGAGGTGCACCGCCGCGAGCGCGCAGGCGAAGAGGAGCTCGATGGCGCTGTCGCGGTCCGAGACGGCGTCGAGCGAGTTCTGCGTGACGCCCGCGAGCCCGAGCGCCTTTGCGGTGGCCTCGCGGTCGAGCGGCAGCGTCGTCCCCGCGAGCGCCCCCGAGCCGAGGGGCGACACCGCCGCGCGGCGCCGCACGTCAGCGAGCCGGTCGCGGTCGCGCGCGAACGCCTCCACGTGCGCGAGGAGGTGGTGCGCGAGCGAGACGGGCTGCGCGCGCTGCAGGTGGGTGTAGCCGGGCAGGATCGTCTTCTCGTGCTCGCGCGCGCGGGCGACGAGCGCGCGCTGCAGGCGCCCCAGGGCGGCGTCGCAGCGCTCGCAGGCGGCGACGATGAAGAGCCGCTCGTCGAGCGCGACCTGATCGTTCCGGCTGCGGCCCGCGTGGAGGTAGCCGGCGTCCGCGCCGACGAGCTCCCCGAGCCGCCGCTCGACGTGGGTGTGCACGTCCTCGAGGGCGGGATCGAGGCGGATCTTGCCGGCCGCGAACTCCGCGCGGACCTGGTCGAGCGCGGCCACGATCCGGCGCGCCGACGCCTTCGGCACGATGCCCTGCTCCGCGAGCATGGTCACGTGGGCCTGGCTGCCGCGGATGTCCTCCGCGTACAGCGCGCCGTCGTCCTGGATCGAGACGGAGAGCGCGACGAGGCGCGGGTCGGCCTCGCCCGCGAGCGCGGCGCGGGACACCGGTTTCGACTTCGTCTTGGCACTCATCGGGGGCGGCGACGCTAGCACACCCGCACTTCCCCCGGAATCCCCGAGGCTTCTGCTGGCTCACACCCCTGGACGGCGCGAGCATGCGCCGAACGGTTTCGGACCCAGACCCCGAGGAGACCGCCCCGATGGCGAGCGAGATGGTCGTCACCCTCCCAGGCAACAAGAAGATCGACACCCAGATCGGCAAGCACGTGATCCGCACGGATCAGCCCGCGTCGGCCGGCGGCGAGGACAGCGCCCCTTCGCCCTTCGGCCTGTTCCTCGCGGCGATCGGCACCTGCGCCGGCATCTACGTCGCCGGCTTCTGCCAGAAGCGCGAGCTGCCCACGGAGGGCATCCGCATCCGGCAGCGCAACCACTTCGATCCGGAGACCGGCGTGCTCGCGCGCGTCGAGCTCGACATCGAGGTCCCCCCGAGCTTTCCCGAGAAGTACCGGGAGGCGCTCGTCCGCGTCGCGGATCAGTGCGCCGTGAAGAAGGCGATCCAGGCCCAGCCGCGCTTCGAGGTCCAGACCGTCGTGGCCGGGTAGCACGCCGCCCCGCCGCCGCACGTGGAAACGCCCGGCCGCCGAGGAGGCTGGCCGGGCGTTCGTGCCTCGGGGCGTGCCCGCCTAGAACTTGGCGACGAGCCCGACGGCGAGCATCTGCGGACGGGAGAGGTCCCCCGGGCCGAAGGCGTCGAAGGGCTGCAGGATGCCGTACTGCGCGTAGGCCTGGAAGCCGGCGCCCGAGGTGTACGTGAACGTCCCGTCGAGCTCGAGGCCCAGCGGGCGCGAGCCGGTGCCCGGCCCGATCGCGCTGGGGGTGGACTCGCTGTTGATCGCCTGCGAATAGACGAGCTGCCCGTCGAAGGCCAGGCCCGGGAAGATGTCCCAGCGGATCTTGGGCTTCAGGTACCAGGCGTCGGTCACCTGGCCGAGGATGCGGCTGAAGAGGATGAGGTCGACCCGGTACGCGGGGTTGAAGCGGAAGTTGCGGATGCTCTGGTCGGTCGCGCCGCCGTCCGGGTCGAACTGCGGCCCCTCGAGCACGCCGTAGGCGAAGTCCGGGTTGGCTCGGCTCGGCACGTTGCCGAAGCCGGGCGCGTCGTCCCCGCTCGCCACGCCGAGCTCGCCTCCGAGCGTGACCTTGTTCGGGATCGCCTTGTACTCGGTGAGGAGGGCGCCGCCCCACTGGCGCAGATCGACCGACGTCACGCCGGTGACGGCGTAGGAGGGGGCGGGACCGACCGTGAACACCTGGCCGACCTCGCCGTAGACCCCGACCGCCTCCGCCTCCACGCGCCAGCGCGAGGTGAGCACCCGCGCCCACAGATCGAGAACGTGGGCGGACGTGTCGCGGTTGCCCAGCGCGACGGCGGAGGGGGGATCGAGGTCGGCGCCGTAGCCCTCCGCGAGCCACGCCGGGACGACGTCGTCCTGCGAGCGGTAGCTGTAGTACGCGCCGAAGTTGAACGAGGACTCGTTCCGCTCGAGCTTGCGCCGGATCTCGTCGTCGGTGTCCACCCGCGCCGCCTTCAGCGACCAGGTGCGAGCGTCGTCGGACGACTCCGCGTCGAACGGCTGGCCGATGCCGGTGCCGAAGCGCGGATCCGCGCGCAGCGCCCCCTCGGCCTCGAAGTCGAGGATGGGGACGAGCGTCAGGGCGCCGATGGGCGTCTGGACCGGGGGGAGCGCGAACTGGATGCGGTCCACCGTGTCGCCGTAGTCGTCGTCCACTCCGCCGCCCGCGTGCGTGAGGACGCCGAGCCCCCACTCCGACGGCATCCGCCCGAAGCTCAGCAGCCCCACCGGCGTCTGCACCTCGCCCCAGACCCGCTTCGGCAGGACGGGATCGCGGTCGGCGGTGGGGTCGCCCGGGTAGAGCTGCCGGGTCGAGCCGTAGAACGGCACCGCGTACGGGCTCGCCGGGTCGTCGAAGAGCCGGCTCGCCGACGAGCCGAGCACGTAGTTGTCGAGGACGTCGATCTGCGCCCGCACGCGGACGAGCTCGGACACGTTCATCGTCGGCTCGAGCCGGAGGCGCATGTTCGCCGTGGCGATCGTCGCGCGCCCGGCGGAGGCGCCCGTCAGCGGGTCGGGGTTCTTGAGCGGGACGGGAAAGATGTAGTGGCCGGTCGCGTCCGCCCGGCGGCCGAGATCGAAGTCGTCGAAGAGGTGGCCGCGCACGCGGTAGTAGCCGTCGAGCTCGAGGAACTCGAGCTTGGGGCCCTCGGCCACCGCGCCCATGAACTCCGCCGCCGCCTGGGCGCCCTGGATCTCCGCGCGCACCTCGTCGCGGAGCTCCTCCTTGAGCCGCGCGACCTCGCGCTCGATCGCGGCGCGGGTCTCGGGGGGCAGCTCCGCGGCCGGCACGGCGGCGTCCTTCGACTCCTCCGCCTTCTTGGCGTCCTGCGCGCGCGCGGCGCCGGCGATGAGGAGGAAAGCCGCGAGCGCGGCGAGGAGACGGGACATGCGGTGACCCCTTGCAGGAGGCGAAGTCGAAACGCGGTGATACAACACGCGTTCCCGCGGACGGTCAACCCCGATCACGGAGCGCGCCGCGGGTGCGCGGGGAGCCCCGCGCCGCTCGGAGCGGCGAGGCGCACGAGACCGGAGCCGAGGCGGGCTACCGCAGCGACGCGCGCCGAGGCGTACTGCTTCCGTACGCCGCAGGCGCAAGGAGCGAGGACGCCCGCCGCAGGCCCGGGATCGTGCGCCGATTAGTAGCCGCCGCCCTGCTTCAGCTCGACCAGGACGCCGCGGCTCCCCTTGGGATGGACGAAGGCGACCTTCGACCCGCCGGCGCCCGGGCGCGGCTTCTCGTCGAGCAGCGGGGCCCCCTGCGCGCGGAGCGCCGCCATCGCCTGCTCGATGTCCGGCACCTCGAGGCAGACGTGGTGCAGCCCCTCGCCGCGCTTCTCGATCGCCTTCGCCATCGGGCTGTCCGGCCCGCTCGGCGAGACGAGCTCGATGCGGCCGGCGCCGTGGCCGAAGATCGCGACGCGCACCTTCTCGGTCGGGACCTCCTCCACCTCGGCGAGCTCGAGGCCGTAGACGTCCCGGTAGAGCCGGATGGCGGCGTCGAGGTCGGCGACGAGGATGGCGACGTGGTCGAGCCCGTTCATGCGGCCTCCGTCCCTCGAGTCGCGAGCCCGCGGCAGGGGCACGGCGCCCGGGATGGGCGCCCTCTCGCGCGAGGGGCCGGGATGATAGCGCATCGCCGCGGCGGGTCACCTCCCGGCCTTCACCTCCACCCCGAGGACCTTCAGCGCGCCGAGGAGCCCGACCGTGTCCACCTGCGTCCCCACCCCGAGGGCCACGTGGGTCGCATCCGCCACCGGCTGCCCGAAGGTCGGATCCATCGCGATCCACTCGCCGGCGCTCCGCACCTCCGCCCAGGCGTGCCAGTAGAGCGCGTCCTGCCCGTCCTCGTAGCGCGCGTACACGAGCCCGTGCACCGGGCGCGCGGGGATGCCGAGCGCGCGCGCCAGGGCCACGAGCAGCACGGTGTGCTCCGTGCAATCCCCGCGGCCGGCGGCGAGCACCTCGCTCGCGCGGTCGTGGCTCGCCCCGTACGCCTTCTCCAGCCGGCGGTACACGTCGTCGGCGAGCAGCTGGGCCGCGGCGTACGCGCCCGGGGCGTCGCCCGCGATCTTCTTCGCGAGCGCGGCGATCGCCGCGGAGTCGGCGTCCGCCTGAGGCGTCGCGGCCAGGTCGTCGGCGCTCGCGCCCTTCCTGGCCAGGGCGAGCGGCGTGTCCCTGGCGGGGTCGGCCGCGAGCGGGCGGCGCGCCGTCACGCTGAGCACGGTCTCGCCGGAGCGGCCGCGGGCGAAGCGCTGACGCGCGTCGCCCTTCTGGAACGAGGGCGGAAGCCCCGCCAGCCGGAAGGTGATGGTGGTGGGCACGGTGCGGGGGAGCGGGCGCGGGACCGCGACGCGCGCGAGCGCGAACAGATCCACCTGCTCGAGGCTGCGGGCGACGTCCTCGGGCTCGGGCCGGGCGACGATGGCCTCGCCGAGCCGGATCTCCACGATCCGGCCGTCGTCCGCCACGCGGTACTCCGCGGCGAGCCGGTCGCCCGCCTCGGACTCGGCGACCACCGACACCTGCTCCTGGACGCCCCCGCCCGCGATCGTCTCGCGCCTCAGGAAGACGTCCTGCATCTCCTTCACCCGCAGCTTCTCGAGATCGAGCTGCCGGCCGCGCACCGCGCCGCGGCGGGCCGCGGCGAGCCGGACGCCGTCCGCGAGCTCCGCCGTCTCCGTGACGCCCTCGACGGTGCGCTCCTGCCGCCCCGCGGCCGTCTCCTCGACGAGCTTGCACACCGCGCGCGCGCAGGTGCCCGACACGGTGCGGTCGCCCCCGTCGCCCGCCCACACCGAGCGCACCGCCAGGAGCGGGCCCTGGTGGCGGGCCTCGTAGACGCGCTCCTCCTCCGCCCTGCGCTCCACGGTCTTGCCGCCGACGGTCGCGCGCACGAGCGTCTCGCTGCGGCCGACGAGCACGTCGCGGCCGTCGCGCAGCTCGCGGGAGAGCTGGACCTTCGTGAAGCCCGCCTTCTTGCCGACGAGGTACAGGCCGAACCACTCCGGCCCGGGCGGGCGCGGGACGCTGAGCGCGTCGGGCAGGGCCGCGGCGCCCGCGGCGAGCTCGCCGCGCGGGGGGCGCGGCGGCTTCGCCTGGCCCCCGCGCTGCTCGGGGCAGGCGGTGACGGAGAGGGCGAGCGCGGCGAGGACGCCGGTGGCGAGGCGATGCGATCTCATGGGGCGGTTCCTTCCTCGGACAGGGGCGTTCTACCAAAAACTCGCCTCGGGGACCCGGCGTGCCACCATCCGCGGCATGGGCGTCATCTGGACCGTTCTCGTGGCCGTGGCGGTGGTCGCCGCCGCGGTGAACGGACGGATGGCCGCGCTCACCCCCGCCGCGATGGAGTCGGCCGGCAAGGCGGTCACCCTCTCGATCGGGCTCGCCGGCGCCATGGCGCTCTGGCTGGGGCTGATGCGCGTCGCGGAGGAGGCCGGCCTCGTGCGGGCGCTCGCGCGCGCGGCGCGACCCGTCATGCGCCGGCTGTTCCCCGAGGTGCCGCCGGAGCACCCGGCCATGGGCGCCATGCTCATGAACCTGTCGGCGAACCTGCTCGGGCTCGGCAACGCCGTGACGCCCTTCGGCGTGAAGGCGATGCAGGCGCTCGAGACCCTGAACCCGCGGCCGGGCACCGCCTCGAACGCGCAGGCGCTCTTCTGCGCCATGAACACCGCCTCCGTGCAGCTCGTGCCGGCGAGCGTCATCGCGCTCCGCGCCGCCGCCGGCTCGCGCGCGCCCGCCGAGATCCTGGGGGCGACGATCCTCGCCTCGGTGTGCGGGGCGACCGCGGCGATCCTGACGGCGAAGCTCCTCGCCCGCGCCACGCCCGAGGCCGCGCCGGCGGAGGGCGAGCCGTGCTGATGGCGCCACCCCTCTGCGTCGAGCGTTGCGAGGCACACGATGCCGTCCCTCGACTTCGCGCCCTGGGCGCTACGCTCGGGATGAACGGGCCAGAGCGGGGCACACGACCACCGAGCAGCGCAGGCGTGCCTGGAAGGCACGTCGAGCAGCGCAGGGAGGAGTCCGCCCCCCGCAGGCAGGCAGCGTGCGCCGCAGCAGCTCGATGCGAGGGGGTGTCGCCATGAAGACCGCCCTCGACGCGCTCTCGATCTGGGCGATCCCGCTGCTCCTCGCGGGCGTCCCCGCGGTGGCGCTCGCCCGCGGCGTGAAGGTTTACCCCGCCTTCGTGGACGGCGCGAAGCAGGGGTTCGAGACCGCCGTGCGGATCATCCCCTCGCTCGTCGCGATCCTCGTCGCGCTCGGGATGCTGCGCGCCTCCGGGGCGATGGACTCCTTCGCCGCGCTCCTCGCCCCCTTGTCCGAGGCCGCCGGCGTCCCGGCGAGCGTGGTCCCCCTCGTCCTCGTGCGGCCGCTCTCCGGCGGCGGCGCCCTGGGCGTCGTCGCGGACGTGCTCCGCGCCGAGGGCCCGGACGGCTACGCCGGCCGGCTCGTGTCGGTGATGGCCGGCTCGACCGAGACCACCTTCTACGTGCTCGCGGTCTACTTCGGGGCGATCGGCGTATCTCGCTACCGCCACGCCCTCCCCGCCGCGCTCCTCGCCGACCTCGCCGGGTTCGCGGCGGCGGTGGTCGCGGTGCGGCTCGTGTTCGGAGCGGGCTAGGGCGGACCAGTCTAGGCTCTGCGCTGCTCGACGTGTCTTCAGCGACTTCGCTCCGGGTGACCGCGGTCGCGGTCGCGGTCGGGGTCGCGGTCGCGGTCGCGGTCGGGGTCGGGGTCGCGGTCGGGGTCGCGGTCGGGGTCGCGGTCGCGGTCGCGGTCGCGGTCGCGGTCGGGGTCGGGGTCGCGGTCGGGGTCGCGGTCGCGGTCGGGGTCGCGGTCGCGGTCGCGGTCGCGGTCGCGGTCGCGGTCGCGGTCGGGGTCGGGGTCGGGGCCTCTCGATTCATCACATCCCACGGCGACAGCACGCGCATTCGGGCAGGTCGTGTGCCGTCGCCCGTACGCCGACGGGGCTCGGGCATCGAGGGGAGAAGCGCTCGGTTCCGGGCGCGCCTCGCGCGTCACTCGGGCGGGTCTTCGTCGCCGTCGACGCGAGGACTGGGGAGCGGGCGGAGCAGGTCCGAGGAAGGTCGCGCAACTGTCTAGCGGCATTCACTTATAGTTCCTGCTATCTCCAGCGACAGCTCTTGCGAGCCACGCGAGTCCCAGGTGCGGTGGGTGAACGTTGCGCTCTTGACGAGGTTCGAGGCGAAACGGGCTCCGACGTCCGCGGCACGTCGAGAGCACGCTCCTCGCGAGCGCAGGCAGGGCACGGTTTGCGCGTCCGGCGCGCCGCGTGGACGGCGAAGGGGCGAGGCCATCCGCTGCGCCATCGAGAAGCACGGCAAGCGCAAGGGCGCGGTCCTCCCGCAGCGGCAGCGGAAGGCGGACCGGGACCCACGGCCCTCTGCCGAGCCCGCCGCGCCCACGAGCACGATCCCGGCGATAGTGCGGCGCGAGGTCTGGAAGCGCGACGGCGGACGCTGCGCGTGGGTCGCTCCGGATGGGCGGCGCTGCAATAGCCGCTGGCAGCTGGAGCTCGACCACATCCAGCCGCAGGCCCTGGGCGGACCCTCGACGGTCGAGAACCTCCGGGTCGCCTGCAAGTCCCACAACATGTTGCACGCCGAACAGACCTACGGGCGCGAGCACATGGATCGCTTCCGGCGTGAGAGCGTCTCCGAGCGGACGGGGCATGCCGGCACCGCCCCAGCTGCCATTCAGCAGGGCTTGTACGCAACGTGACCGCGGACGGCGGAACGGGAGCTAAGCCGACCGCAGCGCGGCGCGGCGACGCGGCGGACGCGCGGCGACGCCGCCTCTCCGGCCCCTCGTAGCCGGCTTCCCTGGCTCGTAGTGCTCCCTCGCGCCTGCCCACCGCGGTCGCGCGGTCGGCACCTCGTCCCGAGTCCAGGACGAGCCGATGTGATGAATGACAAGGTCGCGGTCGGGGGTCGAGGTCGGGGTCGGGGTCGGGGTCGAGGTCGAGGTCGGGCTCGCGGTCGGGGTCGCGATCGCGGTCCCGCCTCAGCGCGCGCCCGGGACGGCCGGCGCTGCGCGCGGCACCCAGCGGGTGGCGAGCCGCGCGAGCTCCTTCTCGTCCTCCTCGCGCACGATGGCGTGGGCGAAGGCGCCTTCGCCGGTGGAGGCGAGGCGGGACAGGATGGCGCTGCCGTAGTGCGCCTCGGCGAGGAAGTGCACCTCCACCGACGCGAGCCGCTGGCCGCGGAACACCTCGCGCGGCACGACCTCCTGCGCCCAGGTCGGGTAGCTCGTGTTCGTCACGTGCATGTTCACGTCGATGTCGCCGTAGCGCACGTGGAAGCGCTTCTGGAACTCCCAGCTCCGGAGCTCCGGCAGCTTCCCGGGCGCGAGCGGCAGGATGGGCGGCAAGAGCTCGCGCTGGAAGCGCGGGTCGAGCACCTCCGCGGGCTTCACGGGCCGGCGACTCTCGAGGTCGAGCACGAACCACTGCGTCGTCGCGCGCGCCACCTCGGTGCCGTCGGCGCGCCGCACCACGAAGTCGCGCAGGGCGGCGAGCCGGTCGATCCCCGCGGGCCAGGTCTCGATCTCCAGCCGGTCGCCGAGGACGATGGGGACGGGGTTCTCGATCCGCTGCCGCGCGAGGACCCAGGTGAGCCCGCGCGGCATGAGCACCTCGAGCCCCACGCCGAGCGCGGCGGCGTGCTGCCCCGCCACCTCCTGCAGGTAGCCCGAGAGGGCGGCGATCGCCACCGTGCCGAAGGCGTCCACCTCGTACGTGTGAACGCCGAACGTCTGCCTGTGCTTTTCCATGGGCTCGCTACAAGGTAGCGCCGAACCGGACCGAGGCGAGAATCGCCTCGATGCGGCCGGGGTCCTCCGGCTCCGGGTCGGCCTTCGAGACCTGCACGTTGACGCAGACGTCCTCCCGCCAGAGGAAGAGGTGCGCGTGCTGCTGGCGGATGCTCCGGCCGCGGAGCTCGTCGAGGACGTACGCGGCGCGCGCCGCGCCGTCGGCCTCGGCCAGCGCCAGCTCCTTCAGCTCGGGCGCGCTCCTGCGGATCCGCTCGAGGGTCCTCTCCCGGCACGCCCGGGCGTCGGCGGCCCCCTGCGCGTCGCGCAGCGTCACCGACGCGACGAGGCCGAGCGCCGGGTGCTGCCCGAGGACGAGCACGCCCTCGCCGCCCTCGGCCGGGCGGGGGGCGAACATCTCGAAGCCGGGCAGGTCCACCAGCACGGCGAACGAGCGGCCGGGGTACGCCACCGAGAGCGGCTCGGTCTCGGCGTCCGGGTCGGGCGTGAAGCGCATCGGCCCGTCGTCCGCCGGCGCACCTCGCTCCGCGGGCGTCGCCTTCAGCTGGCGCGCGCTGCGGACGAGCTCGAGCACCGCCTCGCGCTGCGGTCCTGGCCCGTTGTCGAGCAGGGTGAAGGCGAGGATCATGTCGCCCACGGCGGCGGCGCCCTGCAGCAGGTGGCGCCACTCGCCCTCGCCCGGCTCCTTGCCGGCGAGCGCCCTGTCGGTCGCCTCGAACCAGTAGCCGTGCACGCCCGCCTCGCCGCGCAGCTCCTGCAGCGCGATCTCCTTCTCGGCGCTGGTGGCGAGGGCCTTGCGGCGCGCGAGCTCCGCGAGGAGCTGGGCGGTGTCACCCTGGGCGTCGGCGCCGAGCTCGTCCGGCGCGGCGGGCGCCTCGGGCGCGGCACCCCCTGGCGAACGCGGGTTCCAGAAGGGCGTGAGCAGCACGATGAAGGGCGGTCGCTCCGGCTCGCGCGGCTGGAGCCGGACCGTGAGGGGCATCGGCTCCTCGCCCTCGCCGGTGGTCGCCTTCCAGCTCTGGGGGACCGTCACCTCGAACGCGCCGTGTCCCGGCAGCTCGAAGCGCTGCCGCGCCGGCGCGGGCTCCGCCCCTCCCCGCCGGCCGGCGCAGGCCCCCAGCGCGAGCGACGCCACGAGCGCGAGGGCCAGGGCGAGCGGAACGCAGAGCGCAGGGCGCGCGGGCGCCCCTGCCCGGGTCGCGCGGCGAGGCGTCGTCATGAACCCTCCCTCGGCCCTTCTAGCGCTTCCCCGACCCGTGCGCGAGCGACGGCGCCCGGCCGACCCGCGTGGACGCGGCGCTCGCCCGCGCGAGCCGGCGCGTTCATGATGCCCGGGTGAAGCGGACCGCCGCCGCCGCGCTGCGAAACCGCGAGGCGATCGCCTCGGCGCTCCGCCGCATCCTCCCCGCGCGCGGCCTCGTGCTGGAGCTCGGCAGCGGCACGGGCGAGCACGCGGTCCACCTCGCCCGGGCGTTCCCCGCGCTCGAGTGGCAGCCGTCCGATCCGGACCTCGAGGCGCGCGCCAGCATCCGCGCCTGGTCCGCCGAGGCGGGGCTCGCGAACCTGCTCGCGCCGCTCGCCTACGACGTCCGCCTCCCGGCGTGGCAGGCGCGCCCGGCCGACGCCGTCCTGTGCGTGAACGTGCTCCACGTCGCGCCGCCCGAGTGCGCGGAGGCGCTCGCGCGCGGGGCCGCCCGCGTCCTCCCGCCGGGCGGACCGCTCGTCGTCTACGGGCCGTTCCGCAGGCGCGGCGCGCCGCTCGAGGGCCGGCTGGCGCGCCTCGATGCCCAGCTCCGCGCGCACGACCCCGCGCTCGGCGTGCGCGAGCTGGAGGGGCTCGCGGAGCTCGCCGCGCGCTACGGCCTCGCGCTCGGCGAGGTGGTGGCGATGCCCGAGGAGGGGGACCTCCTGCTCGTGTGCCGGCGCGCGTGAGGCTGCATGCCCGAGATCACCTGAACCGCGCGTTGTGCCCGAGCAGCTCGGCCCGCGCCGCGTCGAGCGCGCGGAGGTCGAGCCAGCCGCTCTCCACGAAGTACTCGCCGATTCGTCGCTGGAGCCGCCCCTGCCGGCCGACGGCCGCGAGGAGCTGCAGCCGCGTGAGGAAGCCGCGGCGCAGCGCGTACTCGCCGAACCGCTCCGCGGTCGCGGCGTCGGCCCGGCGGCGGGCCAGGATGGCGCCGACGTCCTCCCGTGCGAGGAAGCCGAGGTCCACGGCGATGCGGCCGAGCGGAGGGCGCTGCGCGCGCTGCCACGCGATCGCCGCGACGAACGCGGACCAGGGGACGCGCCCCGAGTAGTAGAGGAACTCGGCGAGCCGCAGGCGGCGCCGCGGCAGGCCGCCGTGGCGCGCGGACGCGACGGGCGGTGGCGGGGCGGCTCGGGGCGCGGCGCGCGGCGGCTGGGAAGGCCGGACGGGGGCTCGCGCGGTAGCGGAGCCACGCCGCGGAGCCACCCGCGCCGGGGTCGCGGCCGCGAGCGCGGACAGGAGCCGGTACGCGTCGGCGACCCTCCCGAACTCGCGCGCGAGCTCCGCCTCGGTCCGGCCGAGCGCGCGCGCCCTGTCCGGATGCGTCTCCAGCGCCCGGCGCCGGTACGCGTCGCGCAGCGCCGGGCGCCAGGTCGACGATTCCGGGGCGAACGACGCCCCGAAGAGCACGCGGCCTGCGCGCACCAGCTGCTCGACCGTGATCTCCGCCGTCTTGGTCACGCGATATCGCCCTTTGGGATGGGTAGCCTCCGCCCGCGTCGCCGGCCAGTTTTCGGCCGGGGCGCCAGGCCACCGGCCGGTCGGGAAGCCTCGCGCGCCGGCGCGGGTTCCACTCGCGTGCAGGCGCGCGGCAGCTGCGCCGCCAGCGGAAGCGTCCTCCGACTACCGGGCGGGCGCCCGACATGGGATAAGGCGACGGATGATCCGGAAGATCGTGCAGATCGACGAGGCCCGCTGCGACGGTTGCGGGCAGTGCATCCCTTCCTGCGCCGAGGGCGCCATCGCGCTCGTGAACGGGAAGGCGCGCCTCTCGGCGGACGTGCTCTGCGACGGCCTGGGCGCCTGCCTGGGCGAGTGCCCGCAGGGCGCGATCACCGTGATCGAGCGCGAGGCGGCGGACTTCGACGAGGCGGCGGTGAAGGCGCACCTCGCTCGCGCTCGCGCTCCCGCGCAGGAGCCCGCCCCGCCCGCGCTCGCGGCCGTCGCGCCGCCCGCGCCCGCGCGCCCGCGGCTCTCCATCGTCTCGGACCCCGCTCCCTCGGCGGGCGGAGGTTGCCCCGGCTCGCGCCCGCGGACGCTCACGCCCCGGCCCGCCGGTCCCCAGCGCGTCGCCGCAGGGATGGCCTCGGCGCAGAGCCGGCTCGGGCAGTGGCCGGTCCAGCTGCACCTCGTCCCGGTGACCGCCTCCTACTTCCAGGGCGCGGACCTGCTCGTCGCGGCGGACTGCGTGCCCTTCGCCTACGCCGGGTTCCACGACGAGCTCCTCGCCGGACGGGCCATCGTGGTGGGGTGCCCGAAGCTCGACGACAACGACTTCTACGCCGAGAAGCTCACGGCGATCCTCACGCAGTCCGACGTGCGGAGCGTCACGGTCGCGCGCATGGAGGTCCCCTGCTGCGGCGGGATCGCCATGGCCGCGCGCCACGCGGTCGCGGCGAGCGGGAAGAAGCTGCCGCTGACGGACGTGGTGGTGGGGGTGGACGGCGCGGTGAGATAGGCCGCGTTCGCCGCAGGCACTCTCCGGGCGAGCTGCTCATCCCGACGATCGCGGCGGCGGCGCTCGGCACGGCCCGGCCGGGACGCACCCGAGGTGTGAACGCCATCCTCTCGAGGCGCTGGCCGAGGCTTCCCGTCTGGTAGTGTCCGCGGTCGTGCGGGTCGCGGTCGTGATTCCGACGTACGAGGAGGCCGGTTCCATCGGTCTCGCCCTCGGCCGCTCCGCCTCCCCGCGCTCCTGCGCGTGGAACCCGCACGTGCGCCCCGCACCGCGGCGCTCGTCGCCTCGTGGGAGCTCCCGCGCGGCGACGGCGCGGCGCGCGCCATGAGGCTCGGGGAACGCGAGCCCGCGGATCGCCTGGTCCGCCCGTGGTCGCTCTGGGCCGCCGGGGCGGCGATCCTCGCCTCGCTCGTCGCCCTGGCGGCGCGGGACCCGGGGCGGGGGACGCCGGCGTTCTTCGTCCTCGTGGGCTTCGCGAGCGCGGGCTATCTGCTCGCCATGATGGCGCTCGCGCGGGGCCGGCATCCCTCTCCGCGCGCGCTCGTCGCGCTGGCGCTCCTCGCCTTCGGGTGGCGCCTCCCGCTCCTGCTCGCGCCGACCCACCCCGACGCCGACATGACCCGGTACGTGTGGGACGCGCGCACGGTGCGCGCGGGGCTCTCCCCGTACGCGGTGCTCCCGGCCGACCCGTCCGTCGCCCACCTCCGCACGGCGGAGAGCTGGCCGGTGAACAACCCCGACGTGCCGAGCCCGTACGCTCCGGCGGCGCAGCTCTTCTTCCTCCTCGCGACCACGCCGGGCGAGACGGCCCTCGCCGTGAAGACGGCCCTCGTCGCGTGCGAGGCGCTCCTCGCGCTCGCGCTCTGGCGCTGGCTCCTCGCCGTCGGCGCCGGCCCGGCCTGGATCCTCGCCTACCTGTGGAACCCGCTCGTCGCGTTCGAGATCGCGCGCGAGGGCCACGTGGACGCGCTCGGGGCGCTCCTCGTCGCGCTCGCGGCCCTCGCCCTCGCGCGGCGGCGCACGCTCGCCGGCAGCGTCGCGTTCGTCCTCGCGCTCGCGGTGAAGCCCTTGCCGGTCGTCCTCGCGCCGCTCCTCTGGCGCAGGGTCTCGCTGCGGGACGCGGCGGTGGGCCTCTCCGTGCTCGCGGCGCTGTACCTGCCGTTCTGGCTCGGCGGCGATCCCGCGCTCGGCTCGGTGCCCGCGATCGTGCAGCGCTTCCGCTTCAACGGCCCGGTCTTCCAGGCGGCCGCCGCGGCGTCGACGCCCGCGATCGCGGGAGCGCTGGCGGTCGGCGCGGGGCTCGCGGTGGCGGCCTGGGCGCGGGCGCGGCTCCCCGCGACGTCGCCCGCCGCGTGGGCCTGGCCGCTCGGCGCGGCGCTCCTCTGCGCACCCCTCGTCTACCCCTGGTATCTCGTCTGGCTCACGCCGTTCCTGGTCGCGCGCGCCACGCTGCCGCTCCTCGTCTGGACCCTCTCCATCCAGGCGACGGACGTGGTGTGGCATCGCCCTCCTGGCGCGCCGTGGGCCGTGCCGCGATGGGCGCTCGTCGTCGAGTACGGCGCGCTCGCGGCCGCCGCCGCCTGGGCGTGGTGGAGTGCGCGTCGCGAGGTCGCCGCCCGCGAGCCCACCGGGGCCGCTCGCGACGGGACCTGACCAAGAATCCCCTGCACGCGCCCGCGCCGGGCGCCATCCTCGCCTCGTGCAGGCCCGCATCCTCCGCTTCGCCCTCGAGGACCTCCGCGCGCGCTACGCCGGGGCGTCGGCCGAGGGGCTCGACCCTCGCACCGACACCGCGCCCTTCCGTGCCTTCCGGGCGGCGCTCCTCGAGCTCGCCGCGCGGGCGGCCACGGCGCCGGCGGAGCTGTCGATGTGGTGGGACGGCACGTACAACGGCTACTCCCTCGCCGTCGCCATCGTTCCCCTCGACGCGCTCGCGGGCCTCGATCCCACCTCCGCCTGCCCGCCCGACGACGAGCGGGTCGCGGTCCCGCGCGCCGATCGGTATCCTCTCGCGCACGTCGAGCCGGGGCGCGCCGTCGTGGCGCGCGACGCGGACGGCGCAAGCTTCGAGGCTCCGTTCGGCGCGCCCGCAGGTCACTTCGGCGCGCCCGGCATGAGGAGGGTTGCATGAAGGCGGTCCTGTTCGACGGCAAGGGCGGTCCCGAGATCGTGCGCTTCGCCGAGACCTCCGATCCCGCGCCGGCGCGCGGCGAGGTGCTCGTCCGCGTGCGCGCGGCGGCGCTGAACCGCGCGGATCTGCTGCAGCGCCGCGGCCTCTATCCGCCGCCGCCCGGCACGCGCGAGGACATCCCCGGCCTCGAGCTCGCGGGCGAGGTGGCCGCGGTCGGGGCGGGCGTCACCGCCTGGAAGGCGGGCGACCGCGTGATGGCCATCGCCTCCGGCGAGGCACAGGCGGAGCTCGCGGTGGCCCACGAGCGGATGCTCGTGCGGATCCCCGACGCGCTCTCCTCCGAGGACGCGGCCGCCATCCCGGAGGCGTGCGTCACCTCGCACGACGCGCTCTTCACGCTGGGCGGGCTGCGTCCCGGCTGGCCGGTCCTCGTCCACGCCATCGGCTCGGGCGTCTCCACCGCCGCGCTCCAGATCGCGAAGGCGGCGGGCGCGACGGTGATCGGCACCTCTCGCACCGCCGACAAGCTCGAGCGGGCGCGCGCGCTCGGGCTCGATCACGGGATCCTGGTCGCGAAGGACGAGCCGAGGTTCGCGGAGGAGGTCCGGCGCCTCACCGGCAAGCGGGGCTGCCCGCTCGTGCTCGACTTCGTGGGCGCACCCTACGCGGCGGAGAACCTCGCCGCGCTCGCCTCCGGCGGGCGCGTCGTGGTGATCGGGACCATGGGCGGCCCGAAGGCGCAGCTCGATCTGGGGCTCCTCATGCGGGCCCGCGGCGCCATCGTCGGCACGGTGCTGCGCCCGCGGCCGCTCGAGGAGAAGATCGCCGCGACCCAGGCGTTCGCGCGCGACGTCCTCCCGCTCGTCGCGGCGGGCGCGGTGAAGCCGGTCGTGGACCTGGTGCTGCCCGCCGAGCGCGCCCGCGAGGCGCACGAGCGCATGGAGCGGAACGAGAGCTTCGGCAAGCTCGTCCTGACCTTCTGAGCGGACCGGGCGTTGGCGCGTCTCCGCGCCACGTTGCCGCGCGCGCGCGCCGCGCCCACCGTAGGTCACCATGTGGCGACCCGAGAGGCCCTTCCGCCCGCGAGCGGCCTTCGTGGCCTTCGCCTTCGCCGTCGTCGCCGCGCTGGGCGCGTGCGGCGGCGAGGACACGGCGGGCGCGGAGGCGCCGGCGGAGGCGCTCCCGCGGAACACCTGGACGTGGATCGACGTGCCGGGGACCGCCTGCGGCGACGGCTCGCAGACCGGCATCGCCGTGAACCGGGGCGACGGGGACGAGGTCCTCCTCTTCCTGGACGGCGGGGGGGCGTGCTGGGACGCGCTCACCTGCTTCACCCTGGGGCTCGCCAAGCCCGGACCGTTCGGAAGCGCCGAGTTCGCCGCCCGGGCGGCTGACGTCCCGGGCACGGTCCTGGACCGCGCGGCGCCCGGCAACCCCTTCGCGCGCTACACGCTCGTGTTCGTGCCGTACTGCACGGGCGACGTCCACGCGGGCGACGAGATCCAGGGCTACCCGGGCGCGCCGCGCCGCTGGCACCACAAGGGCCGCGTGAACGTGGCCCGCGCGATCGACTGGCTCGACGCGAACCTGGGGGCGCCGCCGAAGGTGGTCGTGAGCGGCGCGTCCGCCGGCGGCTTCGGCGCGCTGATCACGTTCGACGCCGTGCGCCGCCGCTGGCCGCAGGCCCGCGGCTACCTCGTGGACGACTCCGGGCCGCCGCTCGTCCGCGACGACCTCTCGCCGGCGGTGCGCGCGGCGTGGTTCGTGAGCTGGCGCCTCGACGAGGTGCTCCTTCCGCTCTGCGGCACCGCCTGCCTCGAGGATCTCTCGGCGGTCTTCCCGGTCCTGTCGGGCAAGTACCCGCAGGACCGGCTCTCCCTGCTCTCCTCGACCCGCGACTCCGTCATCCGCAGCTTCGTCCTCCTCGAGCCCGCGCGCTTCGAGGACGCCCTCCTGCGGCTCACGACGGCGGTCATCGCGCCGCTCCCGAACGCGCGCACGTTCCTCGTCCCCGGCTCGAGCCACACCCTCCTCGGCGCGCCCGCTTCCTTCACCGCCGGCGGCGTGAGGCTCGACGAGTGGCTGCGCCAGCAGGTGGAGGACGACCCCGCGTGGAGCTCGGTCGGGCCGTGAGGCGACCCGCCGCGCCGCGCGCCGGGACCTCGCGCCCGGCGCTCCGCGGTGAGGGCGGAGCAGCGCGGCGGCGCTCGGCCTGAAGCTCGCCCGGCAGCCAGCCCGCTCCTCCCCGGGCGCCTCGGAGCACCGGGGCTCTGCCGCGGGGGCGCCAGACGTTCGAGCGGGCGCCGGCACGACGGGCGAGCGGGCGGATTCGCGTACCGCCTCCTTCCAACCGGGCACGCGCCTTCGGGCGCGTCACTGCGCACCGTGAGGTCCGGCCGCGCACGAGGCGGCGGCGGCGCCCTCCACCGGGCGCGCCTGGGGGTCACCGCCCGCCCCTGCCCGATGGCTCCTCGCGGCGGAAGGAACGCTCGTTGTCCGATTCGATCCTGACGCGGGCCCGCCCGCTGCTCGTCGCCCGCCTCGCCGGCGCCGTCCTGACCCTGGCCGTGCCGATGGTGCTCGCGCGCGTGCTCCTGCCGGAGTCCTACGGCACGTTCAAGCAGGCCTGGCTCCTCATGAACACGCTCGCGCTCGTGCTGCCGATGGGCATGACGATGAGCCTCTACTACTTCGTGCCGCGCGAGCCGGCCGACCGCGACGCGCACGTCGCGCAGGCGCTGTGGTTCCACCTCGTGCTCGGCGCCTTCGCGGCCGCGCTCGTGCTCGCCGGGGCGCCGCTCGTCGACCGGCAGTTCCACAACCCGGAGCTGACGCGCGCCGTGCCGTGGATCGCGGCCTTCACGGCGCTCCAGATCGCGGGCGCCCCGCTCGACATCGCGTGGAACGCCTCCGGCCGGATCGGCGCGGCGGCGGTGGCCCGGCTCGTCACCGAGGTGGTGCGCGGGGCGGCCATCCTGGCGGGCGCGCTGCTGGGGGGCTCGGTCGAGGCGGTCTTCGCGGGCATCACCGTGGCGCACCTGCTCCGCGCCGCGTGGACCTTCGTGACGCTGGCGCGGGCGCACGGCCTGCGGTTCTCGGCGAGCGCCCTCCGCCGTCAGGCCGCCTACGCCCTGCCGTTCGGCGCGGCCTTCCTGCTCATCGTCCCCCAGCAGCAGTTCCACCAGTACGCCGTGGCGGCCGCGGTCTCGGCCGCGGCGTTCGCCGTCTACAGCGTCGGCACCTTCCAGCTGCCGGTGGTGGACATCCTCTACACGCCCGTCTCCGAGCTGCTCCAGATCGGCCTCGCGGAGGTGGAAGGCGCTGGCCGGCCCGCGCGAGCGGGGCTGCCGCTGTTCCACGAGGCCGTGCTCCAGCTCGCGTTCGCCTTCCTGCCGCTCGTGGGGCTCCTCGGCGTCGTCGCGCCCGCGCTCATCGAGCTCTTCTTCTCGGCGCGCTACCTCGACGCGGTCCCGATCTTCAGGATCGGCATCCTCTCCGTGGCGCTCGCCGCGCTCCCGCTCGACGGCGTGATGCGCGCGCGCGCCCAGAACCGCTACATGCTCGCGCTGTCCGTGGCGAAGCTCGGGGCCACCGTCCCGCTGGTGCTCGGCGGGCTGCGGGTGGCCGGGCCGATCGGCGCGCTCGCGGGCTGGACCTTTGCGGAGGCCGTCGCGCGGGTGGTGATGCTCCACCGGGCGGCGCGGCTGTTCGAGGTGCCGCTCTCCCGCGTGCTGCCCATGCGGTCGCTCGCTCGTCAGCTCGCCGCGACCGCCTTCGCGATGGCGCCGGCCTGGGTGACGATGCGCGCCCTCCACGCGGCGCCGCCGGCGGTGCGCCTCGCCGCCGCGTGCGGGGCCTTCGCGCTCGCGTACCTCGGGCTGTCCTGGGCGCGCGGCTGGCTGCCGGCCGGCTGGCTCTCGCTCTTCTCGACGCGGCGCGCTCGCACGGCCGTGGCTCCGTCGGAGTCATGACCCCGTGACGGACTCGCCCCTGCCCCGCCGAGCGCACAGCGTCGAGGTGATGCGCCGCGGGAACCTCCTGCTCTACTTCACTGCGGCGGCGCTGGCCGTCACCACCGCCGCGCGACTCCCGGCCTCGTGGGCGAGCGGCAACGCCCTGAACCACGTCTCCGGCGCGTGGATGGCCCTCGCCGAGGACCTCGCCCAAGGCCTGCTGTACCGGCCGCTGCTGGATCCGGCGGTCGGCTACGGCGGAACGCGCTGGTTCCCGCTCGCCTTCGTCGCCCACGCCGGCCTCCGGGTCGCCGGGCTCGACCTCGTGACCGCGGGGTACGCGCTCTCGCTCGCCGTCGGGCTCCTCACGGTCGTCGCCGCGTACGTCCTGCTCCGGCGGGTGGGGGTGACGGCCCCGGTCTCGGCGGCGTTCGGGGTGCTCACGCTCGGCACCTACGCGACGCAGTACGCCCTCTCGTCCGTCCGCTTCGACCTCCTGCCCGTCGCGCTCGGTGCGCTCGGCCTCGCCGCGCTCGCCGGCGGCCCCTCGCGCAGGGCGGTCGCGCTCGCGGCCACGCTGTTCGTGCTCGGCTTCGCCTCCAAGCCCACGGCGCTGACCGCGCCGGCCGCCGCCTTCGCCTGGCTGCTCGTCCGCCGCGAGCGGCGCGCGGCCGCGACGCTCGCAGGAGCGGTGGCGGCCGGCGGCATCGCGGTGGTGGCGATCACCGACGCGCTCTCCGGGGGCCGCTTCATGGAGATCCTGGCGGCGACCGCCTCGGGCGGCGCGCGGCTGCGCGACGCGCTCGCCGCGCCCTACCGGCTCGCCCACCACCTCGCCGTGGCCGATCCCGCTGCCATCGCGCTGCTCGGCGCCGCGCTCGCCGCCGCGCTCGCCGGGTCGCGCCACCACCTGCGCGCCGCGCGGCGCGGCGCGGCCGGCCCGGGCCTCCTCCCCGTCCTCTGGCTCGCCGCCGCGCTCGCGGGCGCGCTCGTGGTGTTCGCCTCGCCGGGCACGGACGCGAACCACCTCGCGGAGGCGGAGGTGGCGGCGGCGCTCGCGCTCGGCGCGTCGTGGCGCGCCCGGGGCACCGAGCGTCGCATCGCGCGGGGGCTCGCGCCGGTGGCGTGCGCGCTCGGGGTCGTCGTCGCGGCGGGGATGGCTCGCGCGGACCTCGCCGGGTCGCGGCTCGCCGAGGCGCGCGCCGTGGTCGCCGCCCTCCCGCCCGGCGTGGTCGTGTCCGAGGATCCGCTCCTGCCCCTCGTCGCGGGCATGCGGCCGTTCGTGCTCGACCCCTGGATGCTCCGGCTCGCCGCCGAGCGCGACCCTTCGCTCGCGGGGCCGCTCCTCGAGGGGCTCCGGCGTGACGAGTTCCCGGCGGTGGTCCTCCTCCAGGACCTCGACTCGGCGGCCGCGCGCGGGTGGTACGCCCGCGGGAACCTCGGCCCCGCGGTCGTCGCCGAGATCGCCGGCCACTACCGGCTCGCCGAGCGGCACGGGCCCTACCACCTCTACCTGCCGCTGCGAGGGACCGGCGGCGACTCGCCGGTCGCGGCCGGCCCGCGCGCCGGGGGGCGGCGGCGCGCCCAGCCGGACCTGGGCGCGATCCCTGCGCGCTCGAGGGAGATCCCCGCCGCCGCGCTCGAGCGCGCCGCGCCCTGAGGCGGCGGCCGATCCGCGTCCCGTCGCGTCGTCGCTCGCGTCTCGTCCACCTGGCTCGGTCCGGAGATCGATTCACGACCCCTGCCCCCCGTTCGGTTGGCCCGTTCCCGGACCCGAGGTTAGAGTCTCGCCCCGCATGCGCGAGCTCTCTCCCTCGACCGACCTCCCGAACCTCGTGGCGCCGAAGCGCGAGCTCACCGCCCGCGCGGTGGCCATCGCGATCCTCGTCGCCGCGCTGATGGGCGCCGCGGAGCCGACGGTGGTCCTGCGCATCGGCTACGGGCCGAACATGTCGGTGGTGAGCGCCTTCCTCGGCTTCATCGTCATCACCCTGATCGGCAAGCTCACCGGCCGCCGCGGCACCCGCTTCGAGAACAACCTCGTCCAGACCGCGGGCACCGCCGCCGCCTCGGGGGTGGGCTTCATGGCGGTGGTGCTCGCCGCCATCGACATGCTGAACCAGCGCGGGCTCATGAACCTGCACCTCTCGAGCCTCCAGATCTTCGCCTGGCTCGCCCCCTCCGGCCTCCTCGGCGTGCTGCTCGCGGTGCCGCTGCGCAAGCACTACATCGACCAGGAGAACCTCCCCTTCGCGGACGGCACCGCCGCCGGCGAGACGCTGCTCGTGCTCGACGAGGGGCCGAAGCAGGCGGGCCCGCGCGTCGCCGCGCTCGGGATCGGCGGGGCCATCTCGGTCGGGTTCACGGTGCTGCGCCAGGGGTTCAAGTGGATCCCCGACACGATCGCGTTCGGCTTCCTCACGCCGCACGCCGAGGCGCTGCGGCTGGGGAGCGAGGTGGGCGTCCTGTCGCTCGGGGCGGGCATCCTCGTGGGCCTCCGCGTGACGCTCTCGATGGGGCTCGGAATGCTGCTCGGCTGGATCGTCGCGCCCGACCGGCTCTTCGCGCGTGGCCTCGTGCCGGAGCTCACGTTCAACGCCATCCTGCAGCGCTGGATCATGTGGCCGGCGACCGGGCTCATGGTGGCGGGCGGCCTCACCGCCCTCGTCCTGAAGTGGAAGGTGATCGCGAAGACGTTCCATGGGCTGTCGGGCAAGGAGGCCGACACGAGCGGCGACTTCCCGATGCGCTGGGTGGTGTGGGGCGCCCTCGGGTGCGCCGTGGTGCTCGCCGCGGTGCAGAAGATCTCGCTCGGCTTCCCGATCTGGCTCTCCGCCGTCTCGGTGCTGCTCTCCATCGTCCTCATGCTCGTCGGCATCCGCGTGCTCGGCGAGACGAACTGGGCACCCATCTCGGCCATGGCGAACGTGATGCAGGCGGTGTTCGCCGTGCTCGCCCCAGGTCACGTGCCCATCAACATGGTGGGCTCCGGCATGAGCGGCGCGGTCGCGGCGAACGGCGAGCACCTCATGCAGGACTACCGGGCTGGCAAGATCGTCGGCTCGACCAACCGGCACCTCACCTACCTGCAGCTCATCGGCGTCCCCATCGGCGCGGCGGCGGTCGCCGTCGCCTACCCGGCGGTGCGCGCCAAGTACGGCATCGGGGGTGAGGGCGGGCTCACCTCGCCCATCTCCGTGAAGTGGGCCGGGTTCGCGGAGCTGCTGTCGCAGGGCTTCGGCGCGCTCCCGTCGAGCGCGCTCGTGGCGCTCGTCGTCGCGCTCGTCGCGGGGGTGGTCCTGACGCTGCTCGAGGCGAGCCCGCGCTTCGGCCGCTACGTCCCTTCCCCGACGGCCATCGGGCTCGGCGCGCTCATCCCGGGCTTCGCGGTGGTGCCCATGGTGATCGGCGGCGTCGCCCAGGACCTCTGGCGCCGGCTGTCGCCGCGGACGGAGGACGTGTACGCGACCCCGCTCGCCTCAGGGTTCATCACCGGGGAGGCGCTCGTGCTGCTGTTCCTCGCGCTCTGGGCGGCCGTCGCCGGCTGAGGCTCCGGACCCAAGGCTCCGGGTCCCGAAAAAGCACCGGGCCCGGCGGTGGCCGGGCCCGGTCGTGTGAAGTCCCTCGTCGGCCGCACGAGGCGCGGGGCTCCAGTCGCAGTCGGAGCCGCCGTCGCCGCGCAGGGGGAGGCGGCTAGCGGACGAACTCCACGTGGGGGTACATGTGACGCGCCAGGGGTGAGTGCGTCAGCAGCTCCAGGGCGCGCTCGAGGCGCTGATCGCCCATCCCCGGGACCGCTTCGTAGGCGGCGGAGATCAGCTCGCCGAGGGTGGTGACGAGCCGGCGGGGGGCGTTGCTCTTCTCGGAACGGCGGCGGCGGTTGGCCTTCATGCTCCCTCCGGTGGTGGCGATTCGGCGTGGCGTGCCCGTCCCCATCCCACTAGCAATCCGCTTGCCTCGCCCTCACGGTCGGGGTTACAGGGGCTTGGCTCGGTGACCCCCCCCGCCACCTGTAGACTTTCCAGTGCCGGCCTCGAAATCCCGACAGTCCAGGCCAAGGAAGTAGCCCCGGGCTCCTAAGCCCGAAGAGACCCACGCCATGCCGACGAAGCCCGCTCGAGACCTCCAGACCTTCCCGAACCCGAAACCCGACCGGCCTTACGAGATCGCGATGGAGTGCCCGGAATTCACCTGCGTGTGCCCGGTAACCGGGCAGCCGGACTTCGCGACCATCCGGCTTCGCTACGTCCCGGCCGAGCGCTGCGTCGAGCTGAAGAGCCTGAAGCTGTACCTGTGGAGCTTCCGGGACGAGGGGACGTTCCACGAGGCCGTGACGAACCGGATCTGCGACGACATCGTCCAGGCGATCGCGCCGCGCTGGATCGAGGTGGTGGGCGACTTCGCCGTCCGGGGCGGCATCCACACGGTCGTGACGGCGCGCCACGGCGAGCGCCCGGCGGGCGTCTGAACGACGGGGCGCGATCCGCGAGCAGCCGCTGCGTCGCGACTCGCGCCGCCGACCCCCCGGCTTGAGAAGGGGGAGCTGCGCCCCCGCGCGCTCGCGTCGCTCGCAGCCCCGCCCGCGCCGGGGTTCCCCTCCCTCCTCCCGGAGCGCAGCTTTCCTCCCGGGGGGAGGCTCTTGCGCAGCGACAGGCTGTCCATCGCGTACGTGCACTACGGCGCGCAGAGCGGCGTGACCGACCAGGTCGCGCGCGCCCTCGGTACGCGGGGCCACGACGTCCGGCTGGTCGAGGCGACGGGCGACCTCGAGCCCCGCCACCCGGTCACGGGCCGGCTCCGCCCGCGGCCCGCCGTCGCGCTCACGCTCGCCGCCGCGGCGGCGCGGTTCGGCGTGGGGCGCAGCGCGCTCGAGCACCGCTGGAACACCCCCTTTGCGTTCGACCGGCACTCTCTTCGTGCCGGTGAGGCCCTGCGCGCGCTCGACCCTCCGCCCCGCCTCGTGCTGCAGAACGGCGCGCTCTTCGCGCCAGGGCTCCCGGCCCCCTTTCCGTACGCGCTCCTGCTCGATCACACCCGCGCGCTCGCGATGCGCGGCCCGCCCTGTCCCGCCGCCGGGCTCGCCGCGCCGCTCGACTACGGCGAGGGCTGGCTGGCGCGCGAGACCGCCCTCTATCGGCGCGCGCGCGTGCTCGCGACCTTCAGCGCGAACGTCGCGCGCTCGCTCGTCTCCGACTACGGCGTGGACCCCGCGTGCGTGCGCGTGGTGGGAGCCGGCGCGAACGTCTTCCCGGGCGCAGCGCCGCGCCAGGACGACGGCCGCACGATCCTGTTCGTCGGACGCGACTTCCCCCGCAAGGGCGGGCACGTGCTCGCGGAGGCGTTCGCGCGGCTGCGCCGGACGGAGCCGCGGGCGCGGCTGCTGGTGGCGGGCCCGCCCGCGGCGCCGCCGCTCCCCGTGGGCGCCCACTGGCTCGGCCCCGTCGAGCTCGACGAGCTGCCGGCGCTCTTCGCGCAGGCGACGGTGTTCGCCCTGCCCACCCTGCGCGAGCCGTTCGGCCTCGCCTTCCTCGACGCGATGGCCTGCGCCGTGCCGTGCGTCGGCACCGCGCACGAGGCGGTGCCGGAGATCGTGGGCGACGCCGAGACCGGACTCCTCGTGCCGCCAGGGGACGCGGACGCGCTCGCGGAGGCCCTGCGGCGCCTCCTCGCCGAACCGGAGCGCGCGCGCGTCATGGGCGCGCGCGGTCGCGAGCGGGTCGCGGCGGGCTTCCTGTGGAGCCACGTCGCGGAGCGGCTCGAGCGCGCCCTGCTCGACGCGATCTCCTCCCACGGCAAGGCGGCGTGAGGCGCGCCGGAGTCCGCGCGCCCGCGACGGGCTCTGGAGTGGAGCGACGGCGTGTAGGGGAATGGCGCCTGATCACCTCCGGCCGTCCGAGCGTGACACGGCCCGTGGAGTACAATCCCGGCCCGAGTGTCCGCCGCCGAACACCCGCCAGCCGGGGGCCGATTCGAGCCCGAGTCGCTCCTCGGCCTCGTCCTCGACGGAAGGTACGAGCTCGCCGCGCACCTCGCGACCGGCGGGATGGGGGCGGTGTTCCGGGCCCGCCACGTCCACCTGCGCAAGGACGTCGCGGTGAAGGTCCTGCGCCCGGACCTCTCCTCCTCGCCCGACCTCGTCGAGCGGTTCCGGCGGGAGGCGGAGATCGCGAGCGCGCTCGAGCACGACAACATCGTGCGCGTGACCGACTTCGGTCGCAGCCCGGACGGCTGGCTCTTCCTCGTGATGGAGCTGCTGTGCGGCGAGAGCCTCTTCGACCGGATCCGGCGCGACGGGTGTCTCTCGCCGGAGGAGGCGGTGCCGATCCTCTGGCAGGTGTGCGCGGGGCTCGAGGCGGCGCACGCCCTCGGCGTCGTGCACCGCGACCTCAAGCCCGAGAACGTCTTCCTCGCCCGCACGGCCAGCGGACGCGAGGTGACGAAGCTCCTCGACTTCGGCATCGCGAAGATCGCCGACCCCGCGAGCGGCGCCTCCACGCAGGCCGGGGTCGTGGTCGGCACGCCCGAGTACCTCGCGCCGGAGCAGGCGCTCGGGGGCGAGGTCGACGCGCGCGCCGACCTGTACGCCGTCGGCCTCATCGCCTGGCGCGTGCTGGGCGGCCGCCACCCGTTCAAGGCCGACGAGCCGCGCGCGCTGCTCATGATGCAGGCGACGCGCCCGGTGCCCCCGCTCACCGACCCGCGCCCGGACCTCGGCGCCTACCCCGCGCTGGTGGCCGCGGTGGCGCGCGCCTGCGCCAAGGAGCCGGACGAGCGACATCCGTCCGCGAGCGCCCTGCGCGACGATCTCGGCGGCTCCCTCGGGCCCGCCTTCGTGCTGCCGCCGAACGCGACCCCGTCGCCCGCCATCTCCCTGTCCGCGACGCCGCCCGCCCGGGCGCCCGACCCGGTGGGCGTCGCCGACACCCGCGCCGCGCTCCCGCCCGTCCGGACCGCCCCGATCGCGTCGTCGACGCTCTCGCTCGAGGCCGCGCGCCTCGCCGGGCGCGCCCGCACGCTCGCGCGGTCCGCCGCCCGGCGCGCGCGCGCGGCCGTCCGCGAGCTGGGCGCGCACCCCCGCGTCGTCGCCGCCGCCGCGGTCGCCGCCCTGCTCGCGCTCACGCTCGCCCTCGCGCTCGGCTGGAGCCGCGGCAGGACCGCCGCCGAGGCGCGCAGCCTCCTCGCCGGCGGCCGGCCCGGCGCGGCCCTCGCGCTCCTCGATCGCGCGCTGGCGGAGCGTCCGGACGACGGCGAGCTGCTGCTCCTCCGCGCCCGGGCGCTGCACCTCACCGGCGCCGACGCAGCGGCGCTCTCCGCCTTCGCCGCTGCGCGCGCCCGCGGCTCCCTCGACGACCCCGCCCGCGCGGACCTCGTCGCGGCGCTGGCCGCGGACCGGGCGACCGCGGACCGGGCGCACCGCCTCCTGCTCGAGGAGGGCGAGGCCGCCGTCCCCGCGGTCTTGCGCGCCGCGCGCGAGGGGGCCCCCTCGCAGCGGCTCCGGGCGCTCCACCTCGCGCGCGACCTGGGCGCGGAGGAGCGGCTCGATCGCGCCGCCGCCTACGGCGCCCTGCTCGACGTGCCCGACTGCGAGGTGCGGCGCGAGGCCGCCGAGCGGCTCGGCGAGATCGGCGATCGCGCCGCGCTCCCCGCGCTGCGGCGGGCCGCGCTCGCGACGGTCGAGACGAAGGGGTTCTTCGGGATGACCCGGCGCGCGCAGGCCTGCGGGTCCGCCGAGGCGGCGGCGGCCGCCCGGCGCATCGAGGCGGCGGCGCGGTCGCCGTGACGGCGCCGCCAGGCCGCACGTGACCCTGCGCCGCGGGGCGGCTCGTGCTAAACGACGCCGGCACCCACAGTCCGCCCGCCCTCGACGGCGGGGCGGCGAGCTTCTCGCGAGGAGACCGGATGGCGCGTAAGCAGGCGACGGCGAAGGCCCGCACGGGCAAGGCCACGGCGAGGAAGCAGCCCTCGGTGAAGGCGGCGGGGACCCCCGCGATCGAGCTCGCTGCGGACGCGCTCGCGCTGCCGGTCTACGAGGAGGACGTCCGGGCCGGCGGGCGCGGTCGGGTGAAGGCCCTCGACGCGCTGCTCGGCGGCGCCCTGGCGGCGGCCGTGAAGGCGGAGCGCTTCGCGGGGAAGGCCGGCCAGGAGCTCTCGCTCCCGACGCTGGGGCGCGCGCCCGCGGGCCGGGTGCTCCTGCTCGGCATGGGCCCTCGCGGCAAGGCGGAGGCGTGGCCGTCGACGGGCTTCGAGCCGCTCCGCCACGCGGCCGGCAAGGCCGCGCGCGCCGCGGCCAAGGCGGGCGCGCGCGCGCTCGCCGTCGCCCTCCCCGAGGACGGCGTCGAGGACGTCGCCGGGGCGGCGCGGGCGCTCGCCGAGGGCGCGCTCCTCGGCGCCTACGCCTTCGAGCGCTACAAGAGCGAGGACGACGCGCGGCGGACCCCGCTCGCCGAGCTCACCGTGGCGGTGCCCGCCGGCGCGGAGCGGCGGGCCGAGCTGAGGGACGCGCTCGAGCTCGCGCGCGAGATCGGCGCCGCCGTGGCCTGGGCGCGGGACCTCGTCAACCTGGGGCCTGCCGACTGCACCCCCACCCTCCTCGCGGAGCAGGCCGAGGCCCTCGCGCGCGAGGCGCGGCTCGCCGTCGAGGTGCGGGGCCCGAAGGAGATCGCGGCGCTCGGCATGGGCATGTTCCTCGGCGTGACCCGCGGCTCCTCCGAGCCGGCCCGGCTCGTCACCCTGAGCTGGATCCCGAGGGGCGCCGCGGCGAAGAAGCCGCCGGTCGTGCTCGTCGGCAAGGCCATCACCTTCGACTCGGGTGGCCTGTCGCTGAAGCCCACCGAGAGCATGGTGACCATGAACACCGACATGGCCGGCTCGGCGGCCGTCCTCGGCGCGATGCGCGTCGTCGCCCGCCTCGCGCCGCCGTTCCCGGTGCACGCGGTCCTGGGCGCCTGCGAGAACATGCCCGGCGGCAAGGCCTACAAGCCCTCCGACGTGCTCGTCTCCTACGCGGGCAAGACCGTCGAGATCACCAACACCGACGCGGAGGGCCGGCTCGTGCTCGGGGACGTGCTGGCCTGGGCCGCGCAGACGTGGAACCCGGCGCTGATGGTCGACGTGGCGACGCTCACCGGCGCCTGCATGGTGGCCCTCGGCCACACCACCGCCGGCCTCTTCGGCCCGGACGGCGCGGCGGTGGACGGCCTGCTCGCCGCGGCGGGCGCCTCCGGCGAGGAGCTCTGGCGGCTGCCCATGACCGAGTCGCTGAAGGAGCAGCTGAAGAGCGATCGCGCCGATCTGAAGAACACCGGGGAGCGCTGGGGCGGGGCCATCGCCGCCGCGCACTTCCTCCACGCGTTCGTGAAGGACGTCCCCTGGGCGCACCTCGACATCGCGGGCCCCTCCCACGCCCCGAAGGAGCGCGGCTACGTCGCGAAGGGCGGGACGGGCTTCGGCGTGCGCACGCTCGTCGAGCTCGTGCGCGCCCACCGGCCGTGACGCGCCGGCCGGCACGAAGCGCGCTGCGGCGGCGAGCCCGCCGGGCTAACCTACCCGCGTGAACGCGATCGACGCCCTCGGGCGCCTGCTCCGACCCGCCGGCGGCGGGGTCCACCTCGTCTCCACCGGGAAGGCGGAGCAGCTCGCCCTCCAGCGCCGGCTCTACGGGGCGGCGGACGACGCCATCGTGCGGGCCCGCTGGCGCGAGGAGCTGGCCCGCGCCGCCGGCGCGCGCGCGGTGCTGCTCGGGATCCCCTCCGACGCGGGCGGCGGGTTCCAGCGCGGCGCGAACCTCGGACCGTCGGCCATCCGCGCGAGGCTGCTG
The DNA here is from genome assembly GCF_000017505.1 of Anaeromyxobacter sp. Fw109-5. Taxonomy (NCBI): domain Bacteria; kingdom Pseudomonadati; phylum Myxococcota; class Myxococcia; order Myxococcales; family Anaeromyxobacteraceae; genus Anaeromyxobacter; species Anaeromyxobacter sp. Fw109-5. Next base: position 378,948 of record NC_009675.1, on the reverse strand, counting down.
GAGGAAGACCCCGGCTGGCCGGCCCGGGCGCGCGCGGCCGGCCTCGTGGATCTCGGCGACGTGTTCGTGGTGCCGCAGCTCCTCGAGGACGAGATGCTCTCGGACGCGCAGCGGGCCGCGACCGCCCGCGCCCTCTACCCGGACCTCGAGCCGGCCGAGCGCGCCGCCTGGCCCGTCTCGCCGCTCTCGATCGCCGAGCGCGCCCTCTCGCTCGTCCTCGCCGCCAACCCGGCCGCGCGGGTCTTCGCGCTGGGAGGCGATCACTCCGCGGCGTGGCCGGTGGTGAAGGCGCTCGCCTCGGTCCGCGCGGGGATCGGGATCGTCCAGGTCGACGCGCACACCGATCTGCTCCCGGAGCGGCTCGGCATCCGCACCTGCTTCGCCACCTGGTCGTATCACGCGAACGACCTGCTCGGGCGCGGCGGCCGGCTGGTCCAGGTCGGCACGCGCGCCTCGGGGCACGACCGGGCGCACTGGGAGTCGACGCTGGGGGTGCGCCAGTTCTGGGCGGAGGAGGTCCGCGCCGATCCCGCCGCGGCGCTCGAGGCGATCGTCGCGCACGTGCGGGCCACCGGCGTCTCCGCGGTCTACTTCTCGAACGACATCGACGGGACGGACGCGTCGTTCGCGGACGCGACGGGCACACCCGAGCCGGGCGGGCTCGCGCCCGAGTTCGTCTCCGCGCTGGTCGCGCGCCTCGGGCGCGAGGTGGGGCTGGCGGGCGGGGACGTGATGGAGGTCGCGCCGTACGTGGCGCGCAGCGCCGGGGGCGGCCCGCGCACCGTGGCGCTGGCGGCGCGCTACCTGCGCGAGACCGTCGACGCGGCGCTCGGGTGAGCGAGCGGGCGCCGTCAGCGGCCGTGGTCCCCGCGGTCGCCGCGGCCCGGTCCGGGGATCGATTTCACGACCTCATCAGCGGCGCATCAGCAGGACGCCGGCGAAGAGCAGCGCCGCGCCGACGAGGCGCGGGGCGGTGACGGGGCGCGTCGCGAGCCCCAGGGCGCCCGCGTGGTCGAGCGCGAGCGCCGCGATCATCTGCCCGGCGAGCGTGAGCGCCAGCGCGAGGGTGAAGCCGATCCGCGGCGTGAGGATCACGATCGCGGTCACGTAGAACGCACCGAGGAGCCCGCCGGTCCAGCTCCAGGGCGGGGCGGCCGCGAGCGCGGCGAGCGGCGGCGGGCGGACCCTCAGCACGACGACGTAGGCCGCGAGCCCGGCGAGGCCGACCGCGAAGCTCACGAACGCCGCCCACTCCGGGCGGCCCGCGTGGCGAGCCAGGGTGGCGTTCACGCCGGCCTGCACGGGGACCACGGCGCCGGCGATGAGGGCGAGCAGGACGAGGGCGAGCTGCAGGGGATCCTCCTTCGGTGAGGTGCGGTTCTTACCGCGACGGCGCGAGAGGCGACAGTGCGGACGCCCTCGGAATCGGGATAGGGGGTGGCCGGTGTTCCCGGCTACTCCCCTCCCACACCACCGGACGTGCGGGTCCGCATCCGGCGGTTCGAGCGGTTGAGGTCAGCGGGCCAGCCTCGGGACTCCTGCTCGGTCGAAGTAGCTCGTGGGCAGCGCGACGTGGATCGCCATGGTCGCGTTCTTCCACCAGCGGCGGGCGTTGACTGCCACCTTCGCCGCGGAGACCGGGCCCATGCCTCTCGCCCGCAACTCCCGGTATACGGTGGTGCCCCGTTTCCACTGCTCGAGGTGAACCACGCGCACGCGGTGCCCGATCCACTCGTCGAGGTCGCTGAGCACGCGCGGCGTGTCCGCCAGCCGGAAGTACTCCCTCCAGCCGGCGAGGTAGCCCCGCAGCTCCTCGATCACCCGCTCCATGGACCTGCCACCGTTCCGGGCGGTGATCTCCCGGACCCGGTCCTTCATCGCTTCAAGGGCCTTCGGCGCGATGCGCCGCCTGACCTCTCCTCCCTTGGCGTACCAGAAGCTGTAACCGAGGAACTTGCGGTCCTGCGGGCGCGCCACCGCGCTCTTCGCCTCGTTGACCCGTAGCCGGAGCCGCGCGTAGAGCGTCTCCATCACCCGCTCGCCTGCCCGCCGGGACCGCACGTACACGTTGCAGTCGTCGGCGTAGCGCACGAACGCGTGCCCGCGTTCTCCAACTCCTTGTCCACCTCGTCGAGGAGCACGTTCGCGAGGAGCGGCGAGAGCGGCCCGCCTTGCGGCGTCCCCTCGTGCCTCTCCATCACCACTGATGGGGAAGCTGGCGGGGAGGATCGCGGACAAGCGGATGCTGGGGTTGATTCGGCGCTACCTCGAGGCCGGCGTCATGGCGAACGGGTGCTCGGCCAGATGCTCCGGCAGTTCCAGCAGGGTCATCCCGTCGATGCCGGGGCTGCCTTGTTCTGCCTCACGCGCTTCAGCGCCGCCTTGGCGTTGCCGCGCTGGACCACCTCTTCCATCAGGCGGTCCGTTCCCGGGCGTCCGTCTCCGTCCACCGCCGACCGCGCTTCACCGCTCCGCTGGCACCGCGGGGCTTCACCCCTCGTCTCCAGCGGCAGCGCCAGTTGCCTGGCCTTCTGGTGCTTGGCGCGTTCGAGGCTCACGGTCGTTCCACCCTCCTGCTCGTTCGGCCCTTCGCGCCGTCGTGGCCCACGGACGTCCGGTAGGCGGTCGCCGTCCCGCGTCTGGCTTTCTGATCACGCCCATGCTGGGCACACACGACGAGGCCCCGGATCCTCGCGGATCCGGGGCCGGGTGTCGGACGGTATCGAGCTTCGGTTCCGCTCGACCGGCCGCTACGCCTTCGCCTTCTCGGCGGCCTTCTTCGCCTCGGCGGGGGCGAGGCCGATGAGGGCGCCGACGGCCGCGCCCGCGGCGGCGCCGGCGACCGCGAAGAGCGAGCCGACCGCGGTGACGCCGAGCACCATCCCGAAAATGATGAGCGCGCGCGCGGCGAAGGAGGCGCTCACCGGCGTGCCGAAGATTCCGCCGGCCAGCATCACGCCCGCGTAGCCGCCGTAGAGGAGCGCGGGCAGGAGCGCCACTGCGAGGAAGAGGGCGAGACCGACGCCGGCGCCAACGAGAGCAGGGACCTTCGAGTTCTTCGTCATGACCATGTCTCCTTTTTCGTCCCGGGGCCGTCCGTCCGGCCACCCACCCTCGCTCATCTGCACGGGCTCTGCCACCTCTTCGCGGCGGCGTTCCGCGGGGTTCCGCGGCGCCGTGTCGGGTATTCCCGACGGGGCCGCCGGGCCGGCCGACAGCCCGGACCGGAGGGGGCGCTGTGCTACCCTCGGCGCCGTGAACGCCTTCAAGCCGCACCTCGCCGCCGTCGCCGACTACCCGTACGCGAAGGTCGACGCGCGCGTGAAGCTGGATCAGAACGAGAGCCCAGAGGACTTCCCGCCGGAGCTCAAGGCCCGCGCCCTCGCCCGTCTCGCGGCGCTCTCGTGGAACCGCTACCCCGAGCTCCACGCCGAGGACGTGCGCGCTGCCCTGTCGCGCCACGAGGAGTGGCCCGAGGAGGGGATCGTCGTCGCCCCGGGCTCGAACCTCCTCGTGCTGGCGCTCGCGCAGGGCGCGCGCTCGGTGCTCGATACCGTGCCGGCGTTCCCGTACTACAAGGGCGGCGCGGTCGCCGCCGCGACGCCGTACCGCTCCGTCCCGCTCGGGGAGGACTTCGCCCTCCCCGCGGACGCGCTGCTCGCCGCGATGGACGGCCCGCCCGGCGTGCTCTTCCTGCCGAACCCGCACGCACCCACCGGCCGGCTGTTCGAGTCCGGCGACGTCGAGCGGCTCGCGGCCCGCGCGCGCGAGCGCGACTGGCTGCTCGTGGTGGACGAGGCGTACCACGCCTTCGCGGGCACCGACGCGCGCCCGCTCGCGCGCGCGAACCCGAACGTCGCGATCCTCCGCACCTTCTCCAAGTCCTGGTGCCTGGGCGGCATCCGCGCGGGCTACCTGCTCGGCGCGCCGCGGGTCGCCTCGATCGTGCGCGCGCTCGTGCCGCCGTTCTGCATCCCGGCGCACACGGGCGCGATCCTGCTCACCGCGCTCGAGGCGCCCGCCGCCTTCGCACCCATCCACCAGCGGATCCGCGCGGAGCGCGCCCGGCTCTTCTCCGGGCTCTCCGCGCACCCGACGTGGAGACCCTACCCGAGCGCGGCGAACTACCTGCTCGTCCGCACGCCGGACGCGAAGGCGGCGTTCGACGGGCTCGTCGCGCGGGGGATCCTGGTGAGGCGACAGGACCACTACCCCGGGCTCGAGGGGTGCATCCGGATCTCCGTGGGGACGCCCGCCGAGAACGATGCGCTGCTCGCGGCGGCGGCCGGGACGAGGTGAGGGCGATCCCTCCGCGCGGACCGACCCCGCCGTCCGCGGGGCGGGTCCGCGCGCGCCCCGTCAGCCCGCGGCCTGGATGAGGACCTTCAGCGCTCGCTCCTTCGCGGCGTTCCCGAAGGTCTCGTAGGCCTTCATCACGTCGTCGAGCGCGAACTCGTGCGTGATGAGCTCGCGAGGGGCGAGCCGTCCCGCGACGACGGTCTTGAGGAGCATGGGCGTCGTGTTCGTGTCGACCAGCCCGGTCGTGATCGTGACGTTGTGGATCCAGAGCTTCTCGAGCTTCAGGGAGACGCTCTTGCCGTGCACGCCGACGTTCGCGACGTGCCCGCCGGCCGCGACGATGTCCTGGCAGACGTCGAACGTCGCCGGGATGCCCACCGCCTCGATGGCGACGTCCACGCCCTTGCCGCCGGTGAGCGCCATGACCTTCTCGACCGCCTTGCCGTCGCCGCTGTTCACGGCGCGCGTCGCGCCGAGGCGCTTCGCCACCTCGAGGCGGTTGTCGTCCAGGTCCACCATGATGAGCTCGGCGGGCGAGTAGAACTGCGCCGTCACGAGCGCGGCGAGCCCGATCGGACCGGCGCCGACGATGGCCACGCTGTCGCCCGGCTTCACGGCGCCGTTGCGCACGCCCACCTCGAAGCCGGTGGGGAGGATGTCGCTCAGCATGACGAGCGCGCCCTCGTCGGCGCCGCGGGGCACCGCGTACAGGCTGGTGTCGGCGTACGGGACGCGGACGTACTCGGCCTGCGTCCCGTCGATGAGATGCCCCAGGATCCAGCCGCCGTTCGCGCAGTGCGAGTACATCCCCTTCTTGCAGGCTTCGCACTTGCCGTCCGAGGTGATGCAGGAGATCAGGACCCGGTCACCCTTCTTGAAGTTCGTGACGGCCGGGCCCGCCTCCTCGATCACGCCGACGCCCTCGTGGCCGAGGATCCGCCCGTCCGTGACCGCCGGGACGTCGCCCTTCAGGATGTGGAGGTCGGTGCCGCAGATGGTGGTCTTCAGGACCTTCACGATCGCGTCGGTGGGTCCCTTGATCGTCGGCTTCGGCTTCTCCTCCCAGGCCTTCTTGCCGGGTCCGTGATAGACGAGCGCCTTCATTCGAGCCTCCTCCGGTCCTCGACCGTCGCGGCGAGCGGAACGAGCGCGCCGCGCCGTTTCGCAGCGTCCCCCGCCCGAGCGCGGAATGGCAGGACCACGACGGATGCGACCGTTTCGCGCATCGGCGCTCGCCTCGCCGCTCCCGGTGCGCGGGCTCGCCGGCTCCGGACCGGGACCCCCGCGGAGGACGCGGTCAGTGAATGCGCGGCAGGAGCGGGAGACCCGCGACGATGTGGGCCTCGTCCGCGGCCAGCTCCGCGAGGCGCGCCTCCACGTCGCCCGCGCCGTGACGCCGCGCGAGCTCGACGAACAGCCGCTCGTGCCCCGCCTCCGACTGCGCGAGCCGCGCGTACAGCTCGCGCAGCCGCGGGTCCTCGAGCGCGGCGGCGAGCAGCCCGAGCCGCTCGCAGCTGCGCGCCTCGATGAGCGCGGCCACGAGGAGCCGGTCGGCGAGGCGCCCCGGTCCGCCGCGGACGCGCCGCAGGAGCGCCTGGGCGTACGGGTCCCCCTCGTCGGACGGGAGCGGCACGCCGAGGCGGGCCATCTCGGCGAGCACGGCGAGGAAGTGCTGCAGCTCCTCCTGCGCGAGCCGCGCGAGGCTGTGGACGAGATCGGGCCGATCGGCGTGATCGGCGACGAGCTTCAGCGCGCTCGCGGCCGCCTTCTTCTCGCAGTGGGCGTGGTCGGCGAGCGTGGCGCGCAGCTCGGCGAGCGCGACGGGGAGCCAGCGGGGGTCGGTGGCGGAGCGGAGGATCACGGGCCGGATCTAGCGCGGCACCCGCTCTCTCGCCCGGTCGTTCCCCCGGTGCGGAGTCGGCCGGGTGCCGCGCGGTGCGCAGCTTGGGTGAGGCGCCCGATCACCCGGGGAGGAGAGCGCATGCACGTCCGGACGGTGGTGGTGGTGGTGGCGATGGCGACGCTCGCTCGGGCGGGGACGGCCCGGGCGGCGGTGTCTCTGGGGCTCGAGGCCACCCTCGGCGCCGAGCAGCTCGGCGTGCAGCGCGCGCCGGGGTCGAACGAGCCGCTGGCGCAGATGGGCCAGCTGGGCGGGACCGTCCTCCTGCGCGTGGGCTCGCTCGCGGTGGGAGCGGCGGCGGGCGGGTACTTCGACGGCTCCCGGCTCGAGCGCTACGACGCGAGCGGGCTCGCCGGTCTCGCCTTCGACGTGCTGCCGCTCCTGCGGCTCGAGCTCCTCGGCGAGCTGGGCGCCGCGAGCCTGCGCTCGCGCGAGGACCTCGGCGCGGCGGTCGCCGGCGAGTGGTCGACCTTCTACGGCGCGCGGCCGGGCGTGTCGCTGAAGATCCCGGCCTTCCCGCTGCGCCTCGGCGTGTGGGGGCTCGCGCGCTGGGGGCTGCCGGGGACCCCGAGCGGCGAGCCCGCGCTCGGGATGCTCGGCCGGGTGGGCGTGGAGTTCTGATCAGGCTTCACCGTCGAGCAGCGCGGCGACGCGCGCGGCGGCGAGCGCCGCCGGCGCGCGGGGGAGGCGCGCGAGCGAGAAGCCCGCGACGAGGTCCGAGGGCCGGCAGCGCACGCCTGGCGGCGTCAGCCCGGACAGCTCGGCGAGGAGCCCCGTCACCGCGTCCGGCGCGGCCCCGCCCTCGCGCAGCTCCCCGAGCGAGAGCGCGCCGTGCCGCTTCGCCAGCCGCTCGCCGTCCTCGCCGACGACGAGCGGGACATGGGCGAAGCGCGGCGGCGCGAGCGCGAGCGCCCGGTAGAGCAGGAGCTGGCGCGCGGTCGAGGGGAGGAGGTCGTCGCCTCGCACGACCTCGGTGACCTCCATGGCCGCGTCGTCCACCACGACCGCGAGCTGGTAGGCCGGGACGCCGTCGGCGCGCGCCACGACGAAGTCGCCCACCGTGGCGAGGACGTCCGCGGTCCGAGGTCCGTGCACGCCGTCGTCGAACGCGACGGGGCCGTGCGGGACGCGGAACCGCCACGACGGGGCGCGGGTCCGGGCGCGCTCCGCGCGCTCGGCGGCGGAGAGGGCGCGGCAGGTCCCCGGGTAGCGCGGGCCGTCGTCGGAGGGCCCGTGAGGCGCCTGCGCCGAGGCGGCGATCTCGGCGCGCGAGCAGAAGCACGGGTACACGTGCCCCGCCGCGCGGAGCCGCTCGAGCGCCGCCGCGTAGCGCTCGAGCCGCTCCGACTGTCGGTACGGGCCGGCCGGGCCTCCCACGTCCGGGCCTTCGTCCCAGTCGAGCCCGAGCCAGCGCAGCTCGTCGAGGATGCGCGGCTCCATGCCGGGCCGGACCCTCGGGGCGTCGAGGTCCTCGACGCGCAGGGCGTAGCGGCCTCCGAGCGCCCGCGCGGCGAGCCAGGAGAGGAGCGCCGTCCGGGCGTTGCCGAGGTGGAGCGGGCCCGTGGGGGAGGGGGCGAAGCGGCCGCGTCGCAAGGGAGTGTGCGTGAGGGCCTCGCGGCCCGCCTCGAGGGTCATCGGCCGCGCGACCTCGCCACGAGGCGCGCGCCGCGCCACACCCGCTTTTCAGGGTGCCGGATGGGCGCGGCTCCTGATAATCCCCTGCCCCCGATCACCACAAGCCCCATCCTTTCGAGCGCGACCCAGGGCCCGCTCCGAGCCCCCCCGACCCATGCCCCGACAGGCCGGCGTCCTCCTCCCGCTCTTCTCGCTCCGCTCGGCCCGCGACTGGGGCGTCGGCGAGATCCCCGACCTCGTCCCGTTCGGCCGCTGGTGCGCCGGGGCGGGCTTCTCCATCGTGCAGGTGCTGCCGGTGAACGAGGCGTCGCGCGGGCAGCACAGCCCTTACGCCGCGCTGTCGGCCTTCGCCATCGATCCGGTCTACCTCGCGCTCGGCGGGCTCGAGGACTTCGAGGCGGCGGGCGGAGAGGAGGCGCTCTCCTCCGAGGACCGCGAGCGGCTCGCGCGGGTGCGCGCCGCGCCGTCGGTGCGCTGGAACGAGGTCCGTGCGCTGAAGCGCCGCGCCCTGGAGCTCGCCTTCGCGCGCTTCGAGCGCGACGAGTGGTCCCGCGGGACCGCGCGGGCCCGGGCGCTCGAGGCGTTCGCGCGCGCGGAGGCCGCCTGGCTCGACGACTACGCGCTCTTCGTCGCGATCCACGACGACGCCCTCGGCGGCCGCGCCTGGATGGACTGGCCCGAGCAGCTGCGCGAGCGCGCCCCGGAGGCGCTCGCCGAGGCCCGCGCGCGCCACTCCCGCACGATCCTCTTCTACACCTGGCTCCAGTGGCAGCTCGAGGAGCAGTGGCACGCCGCGCGGCGCGCGGCGAACGAGGCCGGCGTGGAGCTCGCCGGCGACCTGCCCTTCATGGTGGCGACCGACTCCGCCGACGTCTGGGCGCGGCGAGGCGACTTCCGGCTCGACGCGCGCGTGGGCGTCCCCCCCGACGCGTTCAGCGCGACCGGCCAGGACTGGGGTCTGCCCGTGTACCGCTGGGACGCGATGGAGCGCGAGGGCTACCCCTGGCTGCGGGAGCGCGCGCGCCGCATGGCGGACCTGTACGGCCTGTACCGGGTGGACCACGTGGTCGGGCTGTACCGCACCTACTTCTTCCCGAACGACGGCAGCCCGCCGGCGTTCGTGCCCGAGGGCGAGGAGGCGCAGACGAAGAACGGCGAGCGCGTCCTCGGCCTCTTCTCCGCCGGCGCGCGCGTCACGGCGGAGGACCTCGGCACCGTCCCGGACTTCGTGCGCGAGTCGCTCCGGCGCATCGAGGTCCCCGGCTACTGCGTCCTCCGCTGGGAGCGCCACTGGCACGTTCCGGACCAGCCGTTCCGCGACCCTCGCACCTGGCCGGCCCTCTCGGTCGCCACGACGGGCACGCACGACACCGACTCGCTGGCGGACTGGTGGGACGGGATGCCGGACGACGAGCGCGCGGCGCTCCTCGCCCTGCCCGGGCTGGCCGGCCTGCGCGCGCGCGAGAAGGCCTTCTACGACGACGCCGTGCGCGACGCGCTGCTCGAGCTCGTCTACGCGGCGGGCTCGGAGCTCCTCCTCCTGCCGTTCCAGGACGCCTTCGGGCTGCGCGACCGCGTGAACGTGCCGGGGACGGTGACCGCCGAGAACTGGACGTACCGGATGCCGCGCCACCTCGGCGCGCTCGCGGCCGACCTGGGCGCGCGCGACCGGCTGCGCGACCTCGCCGCGCGGAGCGGGCGGCTCGTGGGGAGCACCGGTGGCGAGCGCGGCTGAGACGGCGGCGACCGAGCGGGTGGCGCTCGCGGCCGAGCTCGTCGAGGCGCTCGCGCAGGAGGCGGCGCGCGGCGAGGGCTCGACCCGGCGGCCGGCCTCCACCTACCGCCTGCAGCTCCACGGCGGGTTCGGCTTCGAGGACGCCGCCCGAGTCGTGCCGTACCTCCACGCCCTCGGCGTCTCGGACCTGTACGTCTCGCCCATCCTCGAGGCGGCGCCCGGCTCCACGCACGGGTACGACGTCGTGAACCACGGCCGCCTCAACCCGGAGCTCGGCGGCGAGGAGGGCTTCCTGCGCCTCGCGGGTGCGTGCGCCCAGCGCGGCATGGGGATCCTCGTCGACTTCGTGCCCAACCACATGGGCATCGGACCGCGGAACGCGTGGTGGATGGACGTGCTCGAGAACGGGCCGTCGTCGGTCCACGCGCGGGCCTTCGACGTCGAGTGGCGGCCGCTGAAGGCCGAGCTCGGCCACAAGGTGCTCGTCCCGCTCCTCGGGGATCAGTTCGGGAAGGTCCTCGAGCGCGGCGAGCTCCAGCTCGCGCGCGAGGGCGGCGCGCTCGTGGTGCGCTACTGGGACCACGTGTTCCCGGTCGCGCCCCGCTCCGTGCCGCAGCTGCTGCGGCATCGGCTCGACGAGCTCCGCGGCGAGCTCGGCCCGGGCGACGTCCACTACCAGGAGCTCGAGTCCATCTGCGTCTCGCTGGAGAAGCTCGCGCCCCGCACCGACACCTCGCCGCAGGCGGTCGCGGATCGCGCCCGGGAGAAGGAGGTCGCGAAGCGCCGCCTCGCGTCGCTGTGCGAGGCGAGCCCGCGCGTGCGGGCGTTCGTGGACGAGAACATCCGCATCTTCAACGGCCGGAAGAGCGAGCGGCGGAGCTTCGATCTGCTCGAGAAGCTCCTCGAGGGCCAGGCCTACCGGCTCGCGTTCTGGCGGGTGGCCGGCGAGGAGATCAACTACCGCCGGTTCTTCGACGTGAACGCCCTCGCCGCGATCCGCATGGAGGAGCCGCGCGTCTTCCAGGAGGCCCACCGCCTCGTCCTCGGGCTCCTGCGCGACGGACGCATCAGCGGGCTGCGCATCGACCACCCCGACGGCCTCTACGCCCCGCCGGCGTACTTCCGGAGGCTCCAGGCGTCGTACCTCGTCGAGCGCGCCCGCGCCCTCGCCGCCCGGCGCGGCACGCCGCTCGAGCCCGACACGGAGGCGCTCGTCCTCGAGCGGGTGTTCGAGGCGCTCGAGGCGGGGCGGCTCCCGCCCCGGCCGCTCTACGTGGTCGTGGAGAAGATCCTGATCGCGCCGGAGCGGATGCCCGACGGCTGGGACGTGGACGGCACCACCGGCTACGAGTTCCTCGCCGCGGTGAACGGGCTGTTCGTCGAGCCGGAGGCGGAGCGCGCCTTCGACGGCATGTGGGCGCGCCTCTCCGGCCGCCGCGAGCAGTTCGCCGACGTGGTGGCCGACAAGAAGCGGCTCGTCATGTCCTCCTCGATGGCGGGCGAGGTGAACATGCTCGCGCACCGGCTCAACCGCATCAGCGAGATGAACCGGCGCACGCGCGACTTCACGCTGAACGAGCTCACCCGCGCGCTCGTGGAGTTCGTGGCCCTGTTCCCGGTCTACCGCACCTACGTCACGCGGCGCGGCGAGGTGGACGACCGCGACCGCGCGCTCGTCGAGCGCACCATCGCGCGCGCCCGGCGGCGGAGCCCGGTCGTGGACCCGTCCATCTACGACTTCCTCCGCGACGTCGTGCTCCAGCGCTACCCGGAGGAGCTCACCGAGGACGAGCGGCGGGAGTGGCTCGAGCTCACCCTCAAGCTCCAGCAGATCACCGGCCCGGTGACGGCCAAGGCCGTCGAGGACACCGCGTTCTACACGTACGTGCGGCTGGTCTCCCTGAACGAGGTCGGCGGCGAGCCGCGCCACTTCGGGACGACGCCGGAGGAGGTGCACGGCCTGCTCTCGGAGCGGCAGGCGCGCTTCCCGGGGTCGCTCTCCTCCACCTCCACGCACGACACCAAGCGGAGCGAGGACGTGCGCGTCCGGATCGACGCGCTCTCGGAGATCCCCACCGAGTGGCGCGCCGCGGTGCTGCGCTGGCACCGGATGAACCGGGCGCACGTGGGCGGCGAGGGCGGCGGCGCACCGGACCGCGCCGACGAGCTCCTGCTCTACCAGACGCTCGTCGGCGCCCTGCCCGACGGCGGGGTGACGCCGGGCACGCGCGCACACGCCGACTTCGTGGGCAGGATCCAGGGCTACATGGAGAAGGCGCTCCGCGAGGCGAAGGTGCACACGAGCTGGACGAGCCCGAACGAGGACTACGAGGCCGGCGTCCGGACCTTCGTCGAGCGCATCCTCGCTTCGCCCGCCTTCCTCGCTGACCTCGGCGCGTTCTCGGCGCGCGTCGCCGCCGTCGGGCGGCTCTCCTCGCTCGCCCAGGTGGCCGTGAAGTGCGCCGCGCCGGGCGTGCCGGACGTGTACCAGGGCTGCGAGCTCTGGGATCTCTCCCTCGTGGATCCCGACAACCGCCGGCCGGTGGACTACGCGCTGCGCGCGCAGACGCTCGAGGCGCTTCGCGCAGACCTCGCCCGCGGCCCCGCGGCGCGCCGAGACCTCGCCCGGAGCGTCTCCGCCCCGGAGACGCTCGCCGACGGCCGGGCGAAGCTCCTCCTCCTGCACGCGGCGCTGCACGCGCGACGGGAGCAGCGCGAGCTCTTCCTCGCCGGCGACTACCGCCCGGCGCACGCGGAGGGACCGCACGCCCGGAGCGTGTTCGCGTTCGCGAGGGCGCACGCCGGCAACGGCGGGCGCGCCGCGCTGTGCGTGGTCCCCCGGCTCGTGCTCGGGCTCCTCGAGGCGGGCGGCGGCCGGATCCGCTGGGAGGGCGCGCTCGAGGTCCCGCACGGCCTGCCGCGCCGGTGGCGCGACGTCGTGACCGGCGCGCGGCGCGAGGGCGACGCGCTCCCGCTCGCCGAGCTGTTCGAGGACTTCCCCGTCGCCGTGCTGGTCTCGGAGTGACCGTGGCCGGCCGCGTCTACCTCGTCCGCCACGCGGACGCCGAGCCGAGGACGACCACCGACGAGGCCCGCCGCCTCACGCCCCCGGGCCGCGCGCGCTTCGAGGTCCACGCGCGCGCGCTCTCCCCGTCCCTCGCCCTGGTCGCCATCCGGACCTCGCCGTTCGTACGCGCCGCTGAGACGGCCGCGCTGCTCGCCGCCGCGACGGGCGCCTCGAGCGCGGAGGACCCCGCGCTCGCCTCCGGCGCGTCGAGCGGGGGCGACCTGCTGTCGCTCGCGCGCCGCGCGCCGGCGGGGACCGCCCTCGTCGGCCACAACCCCGAGCTGGCCCAGGCCGTCGCGCTCGCGGCGGGGCGCGACCTCCCGGTCCCGCCGGGCACCGTCGCGGCGCTGGACGTCGCCGCCGACGGCACGGTCGCGCTCGCCTGGATCCGCCCGCCGCCCTGAGAGGGCTGTCCAGAACGCCGGTCCCGTCGCCGCGGCGAACGATCCGCGTCGCATCGCTGCGTTGCTCCTCCCTTACATGGCCTACGGCCATGCTCGGTCGTCGCGCCTTGCGCTGCTCGCGTCTCGCTCGCCTGGCTCGGTCCCGGCATTCTGAACAACCCTGTGAGCGCCTCTCCGGCGACGCCGGCGCCGCCGGGGGCCGCGATCGACCGGTCGGGCGGCCGGCGAGGGGTCCCCCTTGATCTCCCTCCCCCGCTGCGCGATGTTGCGCCCGCGTTTTCACGGAGGAACCCGGTGCCCAGCGCGAGCAGAGACCTCGTCGAGAAGGCGGTCAACACCATCCGCATGCTGTCGGCCGACGCCGTGCAGCAGGCGAACAGCGGCCACCCCGGCATGCCGATGGGCGCCGCGGACATGGCCTTCGTCCTGTGGACGCGCCACCTGCGGTTCGATCCGCGGCAGCCGCGCTGGATCGGCCGCGACCGGTTCGTCCTCTCGGCCGGCCACGGGTCGATGCTGCTGTACTCGCTCCTCCACCTCGCCGGCTTCGACTGCACCGTCGAGGATCTGAAGAAGTTCCGGCAGCTCCACTCGCGCACGCCCGGACACCCCGAGTTCGGCTACCTGCCCGGCGTGGAGGTGACGAGCGGCCCGCTCGGCCAGGGCTTCGCGAACGGCGTGGGCTTCGCCCTCGGCCAGGCGATGCTCTCGGCCAAGCTCGGCCCCGGCAACCCCCTCGAGGATCACTTCGTCTACGCCATCGTGTCGGACGGCGACCTCATGGAGGGCGTCGCCGCCGAGGCGGCGAGCTTCGCCGGCCACAACGCGCTCGGCCGGCTCGTCTACCTCTACGACGACAACGAGATCACCATCGACGGCCACACCTCCATCGCCTTCACCGGCGAGGACGTGACGGAGCGCTTCGAGGGCTACGGCTGGCACGTGCAGGAGGTCGACGGCCGCGATCACGACGGGATCGACCGGGCCATCCAGGCCGCCAAGGCGGAGCTCGGGAAGCCCTCGCTCATCCGCGTCCGCACCACCATCGGCTTCGGCTCGCCGGGCAAGGCCGGCAAGTCGTCGGCCCACGGCGCGCCGCTCGGCGAGGCCGAGCTCGCCGCCACGAAGAAGAACCTGGGCTGGCCGGAGGAGCCGCGCTTCCTCGTCCCCGACGACGTGCGCGCGCTCTGGCGCGAGGTGCAGGCGGAGAAGGCGAAGCAGGTCGAGGCGTGGCGCGAGAAGGAGCGCGCCTGGCGCCAGGCGAACGGCGAGAAGGCCGCGCTGCTCGACGTGCACGTGGACCGCTGGGTGCCGGAGCGGATCCTGGAGCGCGTCCTCGACGGCGCCGCCGGCGCGGAGGCGACACGCAAGCTCTCCGCGGCGACGATCCAGAAGATCGCCCCGCTCGTCCCGTGCCTGGTCGGCGGCTCCGCCGACCTCGCCGAGTCGAACCTCACCGACATCAAGGGCGGCGGGTCGTTCTCCCCGTCGACCCCGGCCGGCCGCAACGTGCACTACGGCATCCGCGAGCACGCCATGGGCGCGATCGCGAACGGCCTCGCCTACGACGGGCTTCACATCCCGTTCACGGGCACGTTCCTGCAGTTCGCCGACTACATGCGCCCGACGGTGCGCCTCGCCGCGCTCTCCGGGCTCCAGAACGTCTTCGTCTGGACGCACGACTCCATCTTCCTCGGCGAGGACGGCCCCACGCACCAGCCGGTGGAGCACCTCACCGCGCTGCGCGCCATCCCGAACCTCCACGTGTGCCGGCCGTGCGACGGCGACGAGGTGGCGGTCGCGTGGGCGCACGCGCTCACCCGCCGGAACGGCCCGACCGCGCTCATCCTGTCGCGCCAGAAGATCGCGCCCGTGAAGCGCGACGGCGACTTCGACCCGGAGGCGGCGCTCCGCGGCGCCTACGTGGTTGCGGCCCCCGAGGGCGCGCGGTTCTCGATCCTGGCGACGGGGTCGGAGGTGGCGCTCGCGCAGGCCGCCCTCGAGGTCCTCGCGCAGAAGGGGCTCCGCGGCCGGCTCGTGTCGGTGCCGTGCCTCGCGTGCTTCGAGGCGCAGCCGAAGGCGTGGCAGGACCAGGTGCTCCCGCCGGGCCTGCCGGCCGTGGCGCTCGAGGCGGCGCGCGGGCTCGAGTGGTGGAAGCACGTCGGCAAGGACGGGCTCGTGCTCGGCATCGATCGCTTCGGCGCGAGCGCGCCGGAGAAGGCGCTGGCCGAGGAGTACGGCTTCACGCCCGCGCAGATCGCCGGACGCATCGAGAGCTGGCTGGCGCGGTAGTCGTCCTGAAACGCATCGCGCGCCCTCCCCCGCACCCCGTGACCGGGGCGCGTGGGAAGGCGCGCGTGGCCCAGCTCGTTCTGTTCCGCCCGACTAGCGGGCGACGACGGCGGACGACACCGTCGTGGTCGGCTGCGGCTGCGCCGGCGTGACGGGGCGCGGCTCGATCCGCTCGCCCTTCGCGAGCATCTTGAGCGAGAGCGCGAGGAGGCTCGCGAGGAGCTCGCCGGAGCCGGGCACGTCGAGCTTGCGGTAGATGCGCTTGCGGCGCGCGCGGATGGTCTCGGGCGAGACGCCAGCGGCGGCCGCGGAGTCCTTGCAGGCGAAGCCCTGGGCGATCCGGAGGACCTCGGCGCGCTCAGCAGGCGTGAGCGTCGTGCCCTCCATGAACTTGGCGGCGAACGGCGTGAGGATCTCGATATCGATCTGAGCCATCGTTTCTTCCCCGGAAGGGCCCCAAGTGTAGGGCCGTTTCGCCGAACGAATCGAGGCACAGCCGAGCTACTGCTGCCTCACCGCACCCCCGCTCGGTCGCCCGTCGTCGGCGAAGGGGACGATAATAACGCCCCACACGGTTGCCACCCCCCGGCACAACTATTTCGCAATGGACTGGTATCACTAATGATTTCTGGCTATTGTCCTGACGGGGGGCGCGGCGAAAGCTCGCATGCCGACCCTCCGGTGTGCCGGGGTCAGGGGGCGACCGTTTGTCGCAGGCCCCGCGTGCGCGCGGGCGGAGGAGGGGCTCCTCTCGGCGTCCGAGCGTCGGGGGCCGCGGTGCCGGTCGCCGGGTCGCGCACCGCCCCTCCGATCAGCGCGAGCCCGTCCGCGCCCGCCTCCGCCGCCGCGATGAGGTCCGCCTGCTCCTCCTCGCGGTCACGGATGTGCTCCTCGACGCGCGCGCGCGCGGACGAAGCGCTCGCGCTCTCGCGCTCCTCCTCGACCCGCCGGTAGTGGAGGACCAGCCCGAGCTGCTCCCAGAGCGCCTCGCTGAGCTCGTCCCCGCCGGGGCCGGAGCGCGGGCCGGTGTCGAGCACGGCGAGCTCCACGCGGGTCGAGAGGGGATAGCTCGCGTCGAGGAGCGAGAACCGTACTCCGCCGCCGGAGAGCTCGGCGCGCACCACGCGCCCCCCGAAAGGCATGACGACCGGCCCCTTCGCGAGCACGGCACGCGCCGAGGCCCGATCGACGCCCGGATCCCGCGCGGCGACCTCGCGCGGCGAGGCGCGCAGCCCTTCCAGCAGGCCGCGCACCTGGTCGATGCCGACGACCACGTTCAGCCCCTGCGCGCCCTTGTAGCCCGCGTGGTAGATGCCGACGAGCTCGGGCTCACCGGTGGTGCAGGAGACGGCGAGCACGGGGCTGCCGGAGCTGCCGAGGTTGAGGAGGGCGTCGACGGCGAAGTCCTCGTGGTCCCAGCCACGATCGAGGTCGCGCTGCCCGACGGCGATGACCCGCCCCGCGTTGGCGGCCGGGAACGCGCCCAGCGGGAAGCCTCGCACCAGCACGGCGTCCCCGACCCGCAGGTCTCGCGCGCTGCCGGTGCGGTACGGGAGCGTGCGGAGCTTCGTGGGCGTGGAGAGCACCGCCACGTCGAGCGCCTCGTCCGAGACGACGGCGCTGAGCGCGTGCTGCCCCGGCGCCTCGGGCTCCGCCTCGCTGGAGACGATGCGGACCTCCTCTCGCACCCGTCGCGAGCCGGCCGGCACGCCCTCGAGCTCGGTGTCCTCTCCCGTCACCTCCGGGAAGTCCACCACGTGGTGGTTCGTGGCGACGAGCGACTCGCCGCCGCGCGCGCCGTAGGCGAAGCCGGTGCCGTGTCGGGTCTTCGTGTAGTACTGCCGGCGCAGCTTCCCGCCGCGGCCGTAGGAGAGGTGCTCGTACACCGCGGTGGCCCGCAGGCAGTACACGTAGTCCGCGGCCGGGCGTGCCTCGCGCTCGCGCGCCGCGGCCTTCATCGCCGAGAGGGTGTCCGCGTAGCGCCCCACGCACTCCGCCCCCCGCGCACCGCGCGCCGCGACGGGTGCGGGCCCCGCGACCGCGAGGCCGCCGAGGGCGAGGGAAAGGAGCGCGCGGGCTGCGCGGACTTGCATCGGCCTGAAGGTAGGGGCCCGCCGTGCAGGCGGCGCCTGCGAGGAAGGGTCCTCCCGGGCGGTGCGTCTCGCCGAGCCATGGCCCCCGTCGGTTTGGTGCGCGCGGAGCCTGTCGAAGCGCGCGCGGCGACCTTTGCAGGGTCCCGCCCGGCGACGTCCACCCGCTCACTTCCGCTCGGTGAACCCCTCCGGCCACCGCTCCAGCCGCGCTCGCTGCTTCCCCGTCTCCGCCGCGAGCGCGTCCCAATCGAACGGCAGCGAGACGATGTTCCCCGCCGGCTCCACCCCGACCGGCACCGGCACCTCCGCGCGCAGCGGGAGCAGCCCGGGGATCCGCGCCACCAGCACCCGCTCCGCGTCCGGCCCCGCCAGCCAGGCCGCGAGGGCGCGGGCGGCGTCGGACGCGCCGCCGAGGAGCGCCACCGCGGTGGGCAGCGCCACCGCGCCCGAGCCTAGCTGGTCCGGGTAGACGACCTCGAGCGGCGTCGCGCTCGCCGCCGCGGCGGCGCCCTCGAGGGAGCCGGCGAGCCCGAAGGTCGCCTGACCCGAGGCGACGCGCGCGCGGACCTCGGCGTCCGCGTCCGCGAGCTGCGGCTCGTTGCGGGCGACGAGCGAGAGGAAGCGGCCCGCGCTCTCGCCACCGTAGGCGAGCACGAGCGCGGCGATGGTGACCGGTCCCGCGCCGCGGCCGAACGGGACCACCGAGATCCGCCCACGCGCGCGCGGGTCGGCGAGATCGCGGAGGTTCGAGGGCGAGAACGGCAGTCGCGCGGCGGGGGAGACGAGCAGCACGCGCGCGCGGGCTCCGAGCGGTGCGAAGCGGCGCTTCGGATCGCGCCAGCGCGCCGGGACGTCCTCGGCGGCGGGGGCGCTGCCGGCGACGAGCCGCTCGCCGAGCGCGAGGGCCTGGGCGGGATCCCCGACCCAGGCGAGCTCGGCGTCCGCGGCGGCGGCCACGGGGACCACCTTCGCCACCCCGAACCGCGCGGCCACGTCGGCGAGCACCTCGGCGGGCAGGTCGGAGGCGACGTGGACCTTCACCTCGGGGAGCGTCCGGGCCGGGCGCGAGCAGGCGAGCGCGAGCGCGAGCGGGAGCACGGCGAGGACGCGGCGGCGCGGGGACGCGGTCATGGCGGCTCGGCGACTTCGCGCCGGCCGCGCCCGCGGAAGTGCGGGCGCGGGGCGCGCGGGGCAATGTAACATCCCCACCGTGGCTCCCACCGGACGCATCGCCCTCGCGCAGGTGAACACCACGGTCGGGGACTTCGCGGGGAACGCCGCGAAGATCCGCGCCGTCACGGAGCGGGCGCGCGCCGAGGGCGCGACGCTCGTCGTGTTCCCCGAGCTCGCCCTCTGCGGCTACCCGCCGCGCGACTTCCTCGACCTCCCCGAGTTCCTCGAGCGCGCCGCGCGCACGCTCGCCGAGCTCGCCGCCCCGGCGGAGTGGTCGCGCGACGTCGCGATCGTGGTCGGCTTCCCCGAGGGCGTCGCGGGCGCGCCGCCGCCCGGCGTCTACAACGCGGCGGCGCTCATCGCCGACGGGCGCGTCGCCGCCGTGGGGCGCAAGTCGCTCCTGCCCACCTACGACGTCTTCGACGAGACGCGCTACTTCCTGCCCTCCGACAGCTCGACCGCGGCGGACGCGGGGGGCGTCGGCCTCCGCCTCGGCCTGTCCGTCTGCGAGGACGTCTGGAACGACAAGCGCTTCTGGGTCCACCCGCGCTACGCGCGCGATCCCATCGCCGAGCTCGTGAGGGGGGGCGCCGGACTGGTGGTGAACATCTCCGCCTCGCCCTACGCCATGGGCAAGCCGGGGCTGCGCGAGCGGATGCTCTCCGCGAGCGCGGCGGGCCACGGCGCGCCCATCGCCTACGTGAACCAGGTGGGCGGCAACGACGCGCTCGTCTTCGACGGCGGCTCGATGCTGGTGGGGAGCGACGGCGCGATCCTCGCCCGCGCCCCGCTCTTCGAGGAGGTGCTGCTGGTCGCCGAGCTCGCGACCGGCGCGGCCAGCGCGGTCCCGCTCGGCCGCGACGGCGTCGCCGTGGCGCCCGGCGCCCCCGACCCGGAGGCGGACGAGGTCTACAGCGCGCTCGTGCTGGGGGTCCGCGACTACGTCCGCAAGTGCGGCTTCCGCAGCGCCATCGTGGGGCTCTCCGGCGGCATCGACTCGGCGCTCACGGCCTGCCTCGCGGCCGACGCGCTCGGGGCGGCGAACGTGCTCGGCGTGGCGATGCCCTCCCGCTACAGCTCCGGCCACTCGCGCGAGGACGCCGCCGCCCTCGCCGACCACCTCGGGATCCCCTTCAAGGAGATCTCCATCGAGCCGATGCACGCCGCCTTCCTCGGGCAGATCGAGGCGGCGGAGGGGAAGCCGCTCGGGGACCTGGCCGAGCAGAACGTGCAGGCCCGCATCCGAGGCCAGCTCCTGATGGCGCTCTCGAACGACACCGGCGGGCTCGTGCTCTCGACGGGCAACAAGAGCGAACTCGCGGTCGGCTACTGCACGCTCTACGGCGACATGGCGGGCGGCCTCGCCGTCATCGGCGACGTCCCGAAGACGCTCGTGTACCGGGTCTCGCGCGCCGCGAACGCGCGGGCGGGGCGCACGCTCATCCCCGAGCGCACCTTCACGAAGCCGCCCTCGGCCGAGCTGAAGCCGGGCCAGGTGGACCAGGACTCGCTGCCGCCCTACGACGTCCTCGACGACATCCTCGAGGCCTACGTCGAGGAGCGGCTCCCGCTCGACGCCATCGTGGCGCGCGGCCACCCCGAGGCGACCGTCCGCCGCGTGCTGCGCATGGTGGTGGCGAGCGAGTACAAGCGCCGCCAGGCGGCGCCGGTGCTGAAGGTGAGCGAGAAGGCGTTCGGCGAGGGCCGGCGGTTCCCGATCGCGCACGGGTACCGGTACTGACGAGCGCGACCCCGCGCCGCGCGGCGACCCTCGGACGCGACGACCATCCGCCTCCCGGAGGCTGCGATCAGCTGAGCTCCGACAGGGCGGGCCGACCCCGGCCGACCAAACCGAGAGTTCCGCGCCTCGTCCGGTACGGCCGCCCCCCGGACCATTGCCGGCGTCTCGACGGCCGTCCCGCTCGCCTTCGGCCCGCGCCGCGATTAGGTCTCACCCATGATCGTCGTCGCCGTCCGGGACCTGCTCTTCCGCTCCAAGATCACCTCCGCCGCCGAGCGGCTTGCGGTGCCCATCCTGCTCGCGCCCCGCGACCGGCCACTCGGGGACGTGGTCCGTGAGACCGCGGGTGCGAGCGTGCTCGCGGACCTCAACCAGCCCGGCATGGTGGAGGAGCTCGCGGCGCTCAAGCGGGACACCGGCGCGCGCGTGGTGGGATTCCTGGGCCACCTTCAGGCGGATCTCATCGAGGCCGCCGAGGCGGCCGGGGTGGACGAGGTGATGACGCGCGGTCAGCTCACCGGCCGGCTCGACGAGGTGCTGCGGCGCGGGTGACTGCCGCCTTCGGGGTGGCCTGTCACGCTCCGTCGGAGACACCGGTGGCGAAGACGCCGGAGCCCCCCGCCGTGTCCCTCATGCGTGACGAGCCCCTGCCGGCGCTGGCGTTAAGTTCCGGCGGGCGCCGCGCGCCCCCAGCCGCCATGCCCGCCCGCCGCCCTCGCACCGCCGACGCCGCGCTCTCCTACCCGGTGTTCGCCCCGGGGACGCTCTCGCTCGACGACGTCGATCTGTCGGTGAAGGTCGACGAAGACCGCTACGAGCAGGTGATCGTCGACCTCCAGCGGCGGGCGTACGCGCTGCAAGTCCGGAACTTCCTCGACGAGGGTCGCGCGATCGTCGTCTTCGAGGGCTGGGACGCGGCCGGCAAGGGAGGCTGCATCAAGCGGCTCACGACGCTCATGGACCCGCGCGGCTACAAGGTCTGGCCGATCGGCGCGCCGAACGAGGAGGAGCGATCGTACCACTGGCTGTGGCGGTTCTGGACGCGACTCCCGCGGCGCGGCGAGCTGGCCGTGTTCGACCGGAGCTGGTACGGGCGCGTCCTCGTGGAGCGCGTCGAGAAGCTCGCGACGGGCGAGGAGTGGCGGCGCGCGTACGACGAGATCAACGCGTTCGAGCGGACGCTCACCGCGGACGGGATCCGGCTCCTCAAGTTCTTTCTCCACATCGACCGCAAGACGCAGCTCGAGCGGTTCCGAGACCGCGAAGCCGACCCGGTGAAGCGCTACAAGCTCGGCCCGGAGGACTGGCGCAACCGGAAGGCAGCGCCCGCCTACCGCCGCGCGATCGAGGACATGCTCGCACGCACCCATCGGCCCGACGCCCCGTGGCTCCTCGTCGCGGCGAACGACAAGAAGCACGCGCGGCTCGAGGTGCTGCGCGCCACCATCCGACTCCTCGAAGGAAAGACACCTTGAACGACCTGCTCCGGTTCCTCCACATCCTGTCCGCGTCCGCCTGGCTGGGCGCCACGCTCTGGGTCGCTGGCGACGTGCGTCGCACCCTCGCCGCCGGCCGTCCCTTTCCCGCCGGCCTCGCCGCGCGCGTGAACCCGGCCATCGGGCTCGACGTGGCGATGGCCGTGGCGACCATCCTCACCGGGCTGCTGGTGCTCGCCTTCCAGGGGGTGCACCCGCGCACCGGCATCATGGTCGGGTTCGCCCTCTCGATCGTGCGCGTGGTGGTCGTGCTCGCCGGGCTGCGGCCGGCCTGGCGCGCCGTCGCGACTCGGCTCGCGGCGGGCCAGGACGTGCCGCCGACCGACTCGCCGGTGAAGCGGATGGCCATGTGGTCCGGCATGGCCCACACGCTCTGGCTCATCGCGCTCGCCACGATGGTATTCCCGGTCTGAGCCGCGGCTCATCCCGAGCTTCGAGTGGCGCGTCGTGACATGCCCGCCGAGGTGGCGGGCGCCCCCTCGACGCACGATCTCCTGGCTACCCGACGGACGGGTCACGCCGCGGTACCCGCCGGCGGGGCGGCCCAAGGTTCCCCGCGGCCGGACGCGCGACGTGCGCATGCGAGGCGGTGCCGTTCCGCGCGCCGCGAGCGAGGTTCGCGGTGAGGAGGAGCCGCGATGCCGAACAGCATCTACAAGGTGATCGAGGTCGTGGGATCGAGCCCCGAGTCGTGGGAGAAGGCAGCGCAGGCCGCCGTGGAGGCGGCCTCGAAGTCTCTTCGAGATCTGCGCGTGGCGGAGGTCTCCGCGCTGGACATCCACCTCGACGGCGGGAAGATCGCCGCCTACCGGACCAAGCTGAAGCTCTCGTTCAAGTTCGAGGAGTAGCGCGGCCGGCTCGGCTGGGCGGCGGGCTCAGAAGATCCCGAGCGTCGCCGCCAGGAACAGCCAGAGGGGCGTGCCGCCGAGCAGGAGCAGCACCCACACCGCCTGGAGGGCGCGCCGCGTGCGATCCGACACGCCTGGGCGGTGCGACCAGGCGCGGAGCGCGCCCGCGCCGAAGCCGATCACGAACAGGGGACCGAGGAGGAGGAGGAGCGCAGGCAGCCTCACACCTGCATCACTTCCTTCTCCTTCGCGGCGACGATCTCGTCGACCTTCTTCACGCCCTCGTCCGTCTCCTTCTGCATCTTGTCGAGGGCCTTCTTCGCGTCGTCCGCCGCGATGTCGCCGTCCTTCTCCGCGACCTCGATGAGCTCCTTCGCGTCGCGGCGCTGGTTGCGGATGGCGACCTTGTGATCCTCGCCCTTGTGCTTCACCTGCTTCACGATCTCCTTGCGGCGCTCCTCGGTGAGCGGCGGGATCGGGACGCGGACGAGGTCCTTGTCGGACTGGGGGTTCACGCCGAGGTTGGCGTCCCGGATGGCCTTCTCGATCACCGGGATGAGGTTCTTCTCCCAGGGCTTCACCATGATGAGCCGCGCCTCCGGGACGGAGAGCGTGGCCACCTGGTTCAGCGGGGTGGAGGTGCCGTAGTAGTCGACCCGCACGCCGTCGAGGAGGTGCAGGCTCGCGCGGCCGGTGCGGACCGAAGCCAGCTCGCGCCGGAGGTCGTCCAGCGTGTTGGCGATGCCACCGTGCAGGTCGTTCAGGATGTCGTCCGCGACGCTCATGGCCCCTCCCCTCGTGTCTACTTCTCCTCGAGCCGGCCGACCGTGGTCCCGATCTGCTCGCCCAGCACGACGCGGCGAACGTTCCCGCGCAGCGTCGAGTCGAACACGATGATCGGCAGGTCGTTGTCCATGCAGAGGCTGATGGCCGTCGAGTCCATCACCTTCAGGTTCTTCTTCAGGACGTCGATGTAGCTGAGCTGCTTGAACTTGGTGGCGGCCGGGTTCTTCTTCGGATCGTCCGTGTAGACGCCGTCGACCTTGGTCGCCTTGAGCAGCACGTCCGCGTGGATCTCCATCGCGCGGAGGGAGGCGGCGGTGTCGGTCGTGAAGTACGGGTTGCCGGTGCCCGCCGCGAAGATCACCACCCGGCCCTTCTCGAGGTGGCGGATGGCGCGGCGGCGGATGTAGGGCTCGGCGACCTGGTGCATCTCGATGGCCGACTGCACCCGCGTGTTCACGCCGATCTTCTCGAGCGCGTCCTGCAGCGCCATCGCGTTGATGACGGTGGCGAGCATGCCCATGTAGTCGGCGGAGGAGCGGTCCATGCCCTCCGTCGCCCCGGACACGCCGCGGAAGATGTTGCCGCCGCCGATGGTGAGCGCGACCTCGACGCCGAGATCGACGCAGTCCTTCACGTCGCCGGCGATGGCGGAGAGGGTCTTCGGCGAGATGCCGTACTTGCCGTCGCCCATGAGCGCCTCGCCCGACAGCTTGAGGAGGATGCGCTTGTAGCTGGGCTTCGGCGTCGCGGCTCGGTCGCTCGGCATGGTCGGCGCGTTCTACAAAAGGGCGCCGGGTCGGTCAAGGCGGCGCGGATTGGAGCGAAATTCTACCCGACGCGCGGGCCGCGCGCCGGGGTGTCTTCGTCGGCTCAGGGCTGCTCGGCGGGAGCGCCCTCGCCCGCGCCGCGACGGCGGCGACGGCGTCCGCCGCGACGGCGGCGGCGGCGGCGCGCGCCGTCCCCTGCAGCCGCCGAGGTGGCCTCGGTGCCCGGACGGGGCGTCTCGGGTGCCTCCCCTCCGGCGGCGACCTCCACGAACGGGATCTCCTCCGTGGCGGTCTCCTGCGCCTGGACGGGGATCTCGACGGAAGCGGCCGCAGCGGGAGCGTGCGCGCGGCGTGGCTCCCGCGTGCGCTCGGGGCCGCGGCGGCGCGGCTCGGGCTGCTCGCGCGCGGGCGCGGGCGCCGGGTGGGCGCCGGACGTCGCACGCCAGCGCTCCAGCACCTCCTGCCCCTCGCCCGTGGCGGCGACGGAGATCTGGAGGAGCTGCAGCGCGTCCTCGTAGTAGCTCTGGCCGGCCACACCACGGCCGCGGCGGCGCCGCTTCTTCGGCGGGTCCCGGAACATCCGGAGGGCGTGGAGCGCCAGGCGCGTGCGCTCGGCGATCTTGCGCGGCAGCCGGGCGCTCTGGACGAGCGAGTCGAGGAGCGCGGCGGCGGCGTCGTGCCCGCCGTGCGCCGGGGCGCCCTCCTCCGGCGTCGCGTCGACGGACGCGGGCTCGAGCGGCGACGGGCCGGCGGCCGGGCCTCCGAGGTGCATGACGATCGCGCCGAGCAGCACCGCGTCGGACACCTCCTCGCCCGACCGCACCAGCCGGTCGAGGGCGGCGAGGTGCGCGAAGAACGCGCGGCGGCCGGTCGTGTCCCAGCTCTCCAGCGCGGCGGCGAGCGCCGGGAGGATGACGGGCAGCGCCCCGCTCGCGCGGAGCAGCTCGAAGGCGCGGGCGGAGCCGCCGCAGCGCAGGATCTTGAAGATCTCCTCGAGCACCCGGGCCGGCGCGCAGCGTGCGAGCTCGCTCGCGTGGCGGCGCATGGCCTCGAAGGTGTCGGGCGCGATGATGAAGCCGAGCCGGGCCGCGAAGCGGACGGCGCGCAGCAGGCGCACCGGGTCCTCGCGCATGCGGATCTCGGGGTCGCCGATGGTCGCGATGCGGCGGGCCTCGAGGTCCTCGCGGCCGCCGACGTAGTCGATCACCTCGCCGGTCGCGACGTCGTAGAAGAGGCCGTTCACCGTGAAGTCGCGGCGGACCGCGTCTTCCTCGGCGGTGCCGAACACGTTGTCGCGCGTGATGAGGAGGTCGTCCGTGTCCGGCACGTCCTCGCCCACGTCCACCGGGTTCTTGCGGAAGGTCGCGACCTCGATGACCTTCCCGCCGCGGAAGTAGACGTGCGCGAGCCGGAAGCGCCGGCCGATGAGGCGGCAGTTGCGGAAGATGGCGCGCACCTCGCCGGGATGGGCGTCGGTGGCGACGTCGAAGTCCTTGGGCTTGGCGCCGAGGAGCAGGTCCCGCACGCAGCCGCCGACGAAGTACGCGCGGTGGCGCATGTGCCGCAGCCGCGCGATGACCCTCACCGCGTCGGCGTCGAGGCGGTCGAGCGGGATCTCGGGCGGATGCTCCGGCGGCGGCTCCTCCGGAGGATCGAGCGCGAGACCGGGCGGCGGGCGGTGGGGGCGGCTCTCTTCGAGTTCTTCTTCGTGTGACGCCGGGAGCAGGTCGGTCGGAGATCGGTCGTGCATGTAGTCGCCGGATCGGGGGGCGTCCACGCCGGGGTCAACTCCCTGGCTCGCGGAAACGCGCCTACACCGTCGGGCTCGTCCTTGGGGGGCGTTGTAGCGAGCGGCGAGGCTTAGGTCAAATCCCTCGTGCGCTCGCGGGGGTGCGCGCCGGGAGTGGCTCCGCGACGTCACACGGCGCAGATCCTGGCGCAATTCCAGCGATCGCCCCCTCCCCGCCGGGCTCGGCGGCGCTCTCGGGAGGTGGGGCGAACAGCTCGCCCTGGAGCGGCGCGAGCCCGAGCGCCTCCCGGACCGGCTGGAAGGAGCGCCGGTGGATCGGGCAGGCGCCGAGCCGCTCGAGCGCCTGGAAGTGCTCGGCGGTCGGGTAGCCCTTGTGATTGCAGAAGCCGTAGCCGGGGTAGAGCGCGTCGAGCTCGCCCATGAGCTCGTCGCGGGTCGTCTTCGCGAGAATGCTGGCGGCGGCGATGGTGAGCGACAGCGCGTCGCCGTGGATGATCGGAGTCTGCGGGAGCCGGAGCTCCGGGAGCTTGCGGGCGTCCACGAGCACGTGGCCCGGCGCGGGCGTGAGCGCCTGCACCGCGCGGGTGAGCGCGAGCAGCCCGGCGCGGTAGATGTTGAGGCGGTCGATCTCCTCGACCTCGGCGCGCGCCACCGCCCAGCACACGGCGTTCGCCTTGATGTCCTCGGCGAGCCGCTCGCGCTCCCGCCGGTCGAGCTGCTTCGAGTCGTCGATGCCGCGCGGCCGGTAGTCGCGCGGGAGGATGCACGCGCCCGCCACCACCGGCCCCGCGAGCGGCGCCATCCCGGCCTCGTCCACGCCCGCGACGAGCGTGACGCCCCCGTCCCAGAGTTCTCCCTCGTACCGGAGCAGATGCCGAAGGCGCTGTCCTTCCGCCCGGTTGGCGTGCCGGCGCTTCAGGATCAGCCGGAGCACCTCGCGCGCGCCCGCCCGCGGGTCCGTCGTGAGGGCCGCCTCGCACTCGGGCGAGAGGGCGCGGTTGCGATCGAGGAACCGCTCGCGCAGCTCGGCCACGGACATCCGGGCGAGGTCTTCGGGGCGCATCGAGGCGGAGTGTACGCCACCAGGCGGCGGGGCGGGAACCGTGGGAAGCTGGCCGGTCGAGCGCGCCATTTGAGACGGAGCGCCCTTCTCGCCCGATGCTGTCTTGTCACCTGGCCGTGAGCTTTCGGTAGGGCACAGCCCGCCCGTTAGCCATGACAGCCTTCACACGAGCCTTTCGGTATCGTCGCGCGCTCCGCAGTTTGGGCAGGCATCGAGCCTGTACAGCACATTCCACCAAGCCCCTGACGACAGAACCGCACGCCACATGACGTACTCGTCACAGACGCGACACGTTCGCTCCGTTCGAACACTGGCGACGTTCACGCCACGGCGCTGTAGCTGTTGGGCGCCCAGAACGCTTCCCACCGGCCCAACGACGCGTTGATTGCGCGCGCCACCAGCGCATCCAGGAACTGGTCCGGGCCTCGGGGCCTCGGGGCCTCCAACAACAGCCCAACTTCTCCGAAACACGACCGCACGACGCTGACCCGAGGGCGCGACTGCCTCTTACAGCACCTTGGCATCGCACGGGCCGAAGCACCCGCACAGCACCTGAACAACGGCGGCCGTTGCAGCCCATTTAGCCCCTGCGGCCGGCACACTAGTCTCCGCGTCTCTTGGCTCGGTCCCGTTCCTCCCGCTCCTTCTCGATCTCCCTCAGCTCGGCCGCGGCCTCCGTCTTCCCGAGCCGCCCGAGCATCTGGGCGGCTCGCTCGACGGCAGGGGGGCCTCCGATGTTGTGAAGTTGAGCGTGCAGCACTCGCCTGAGCGTGTTGTCTCCACGGATGGACAGCATCGCGATGGCCTCGACCGCCGCCTCGGGGTCGAGCCGCATCGCCAGGAACGATTCTGCGACCACGACGTGAACGTCCGACTCGTCCGAGAGCGCCTCGATGACGCCTCTCGCGTTCTTCCGCACGACATCCTCGGGCGCGGCCCTGAGCGCGTCCGCTGCAAAGCCACGCATGACGGGATCTCGCTCGTGCCTCATCAGATGGATGAGACGGGGGACCAGATCGCCGTTCGTAGATCTCGCGACGGACAGGGCCGCCAGAGCGGCAGCGCGCTTCAGCGCGTCGTGATGGAAGAGCGCCTCCCTGAGGACGGACTCGCGTGGAACGCGGCGTGCGAGTCGTTCGCCTGCGGACTTCAGCGCGCCGAAGTCGTCCATCCCATTGTGCCCGCCCAAGTAATACGACCTGTACGAATCCACATATTGGTTCGCTGCCCGCAACCAATCACTCCCGCGCAGCGCATCCCGTGCCGGCGCACTCCCCCGCTGCTCGACGTAGCGCTCCACGCTCTCGAGCGACGGTCGACCCAGACGCTCGAGCATCGCGTACGCGTACGCATGCAGCCCATCATCCGGCAGCTCGAACATGTGTCCGAACACCGGCGTCGCGTCCGATGAATCCATCCCTTCGAGCAGCGGAATGGCCTCCAGCAGCACGGCCCCGTTCTGCTCGCGCACGAGCGCAGCCACCAGCGCCGTCGCGCGCTTCCCGACCTGCTCGGCCGAAGCGCTCCGCAACGCACGCACCGCCAGCAAGCGCGCGTACGGATCGGGGTCCTGCACCTGGCGCGTGAGCCCGTCCACCTGCGCATCCGATGCATCGCCGATCACCGCGATCGCGGCGCTCGCGAGCAGCCGGTCAGGCCGCGACGAGCCGCGGAGTGCGGCTTCGACGTCGCGATTGGACGGTCGCGCAGCTCGCAATTCCTTTCCGGCCTCTTCCCGGCGCCCCAAGTGAGCGGGCACGTCGTCGGAAGTCTCGCCGATCCCGCACAGCACCTTGTCTGCGTCGACCCATTTCCGAGCATGGAGACGCCACTCGGCGTCCACATCGGCATGCACCGTCAGCGCGACCAGTGCCGCGCAGACCGCTGATACGCTCAAGCCCGCGCCCCCTGGCCATCCGTCGAATCTTCGAGGTTGCCCGTCGGGCGCCGCAGCGAGCGCAGCCTCCGGCGCGGCTCGCGCCTCGGGACTGCTCTCGCGCGCGAACGGAAGGGCCATGGCACTCCTCTGCAGGAGGGTTCAGGGGCTCTCCTGCCAGTCAGTCCTGGTGAACCTTCACTCGGCCCGAGCCTAGCAGGCGCACTGACCGTACACCACCGCGGCCGCTGGCGCACACCGGCCAGGATGGCGCATACCGTCCCGACCGGCCGCCGCGGTGCGTACGCCTCACCGCTGACAGCGCGGACAGTAGTACGTCGAGCGCTGCGCCTGGACGACGCGGACGATCTCCGCCCGCCGGCAGCGCGGGCACCTCTCGCCCTCGCGCGCGTACACGAGGAACGGGTTCTCCGACCCGGGCTCCTCGACGTAGCTGATCTCGGGGCTGTCCTCGCGCGCGATGGTCTCCTTCACCGTCGCGAGGATTCCGTCGGCGAGCTTGCGGACCTCGGCGGGCGTGAGCGAGCGGGCCTGGCGGCGCGGGTCGATCTTCGCGAGGAAGAGCGACTCGCTCGCGACGATGTTGCCGACACCGGGGAGGAGCGCCTGGTCCATGATGCGGACCTTCACCGCCAGCCTCGAGCGCCCGAGCGCCTCCGCGAGCCGGTCGAGGTCGATGCCCTGCTCCAGGGGATCGGGACCCAGCTCGGCGATCTCCCGGACCTCCTCGAAGCGTGCGCCGGGCACGACCCGGAGCCGGCCGAAGAGCCGCATGTCGTCGAAGTGCAGCACCGCGCCGTCGTCGAGGTGGAAGCGCGCGCGCGAGAAGCGGGACGGCGCGGCGTCCCCCTCGCGGCGGAGCCACTTGCCGGTCATGCCGAGGTGGGCGAGGAGCCCGACCGGCGCGCCGTCCTTCTTCATCGAGACGAGGAGGTGCTTGCCGATGCGGCGGATCGGGCCGAAGCGCGCCCCCTCGAGGCCGCGCGCGAAGGCGGTGGGCGTCGCCGGGCGGAAGACGTAGCGCGCCTTCGGGTCGGGCTCGATCCGCTCGATGCGCCGGCCCATCGTCCAGCGCCGCAGGTTGCGGGCCGCGATCTCGACCTCGGGGAGCTCGGGCACGCCTACTTCCTCTTCTCGAACGCCGCCACGAAGAACCCGTCCGTCCCGTGCCGGTGCGGGAAGAGCTCGAGGCGAGCGCCGTCCACTCCCAGGGCCTTCGCCCGCTCCTCCCCGAGGAGCGGCGCGAGCGGCACCGGCGCGAGGCCGACCTCCCGCTCGGCGTAGTCCGCGATGTCGCCGTTCTCGGTCTTGCCGACGGAGCAGGTGGCGTACACGAGCCGGCCGCCCGGCCGGAGCAGCGCCGCGAAGCGCCGGACCAGCGTGCGCTGGATCCCCGCGAAGCGCTCGGGGTCCTCCGGGGTGAGCCGCCAGCGCGCGTCGGGCTTGCGGCGCAGCGTGCCGAGGCCGCTGCACGGGGCGTCCACGAGCACGACGTCGGCCTGCCCGGCGAGGTCCGCGAGCTGCGCCTCGGCCTCGGCCCCGGCGGCGATGACGCGCGCGCGGAGGTTGTGCACGCCGGCGCGGCGGGCGCGCTTCTTGGCGTCGTCGAGGCGCCCCTCGTCCGTGTCGAGCGCGTGGAGCGAGCCCTTGTTCCGCATCTCCATCGCGAGCGCGAGCGACTTGCCCCCGGCGCCGGCGCAGGCGTCCACCACCGTCTTGCCGGGCCGCGCGCCGCAGGCGAGGGCGATGAGCTGGCTGCCCTCGTCCTGGATCTCGAACAGCCCGTCGCGGAACGAGCCGAGGGCGAAGGCGTTCTGGTGGCCGTCGAGGACGAGCCCCCACGGCGAGAAGCGCGTCGGCTCCGACGCCATGCCCTCCGAGCCGAGCTTTCCGCGCAGCTCCTCGCGATCGATCTTCAGCAGGTTCGCGCGGACCGTGAGCGGCGCACGCGCGTTCATCGCCGCCGCGAGCGTGCGCGCCTCGACCTCCCCGAGCTCGCGGACGAAGCGCTCCGCGATCCAGCTCGGCAGGGACGCCTCGAGGGAGAGCCGCTCCACCGGCTCGGTCACCGCGGCGAGCCGCGCCTCCGCGCTCGCGAGCCCCGCGAGCGCGGCCGGTGGGACCGCGAGCCGCCGCGCAGCGTCCGCCACCGGGACGCCCTCGAACCGCACGAGCCAGGCGGCGTAGCGCGTCGCGAGGTCGGGCTTCCCGCCGAGCAGGAAGTCGAGCAGCCCCTGCCAGCGGATGAGCCCGTAGACCGACTCGGCTACCGCGCGCCGCTCGGAGGCCCAGGGCTTCGGCTCGCGCCGGAGCGCGCGCTCGAGGGCGCGATCCGCGAGCCAGCCCTGGTCGCGCACGAGGCCGTGGACCTCGAGCACCAGCGGGTCCACGAGGTCGTTTCGGTTCGGGCGGGGTCGGAGCGGTTTGCGCGGCATGGGGAGGGCCCGCCGGCGCGGAGCCGGCGGGCGCGCGACCTTACAGGCTCTCGAGCACCTGCGCCACGTGGCCCTCCACCTTCACCTTGGGGAAGACGTGCTCGACCTTGCCGTCCGGACCGACGATCACGGTCGTCCGCTCGGTGCCCATGGTCGTCTTGCCGTACATGCTCTTTTCCTTCCAGACGCCCCAGGCCTGCTGCACCTCGGCGTCGGGGTCGGAGAGGAGCGGGAACGGCAGGTCGTACTTCTCCTTGAACTTCTTCTGCGCGGCGGGCTTGTCCTTGGAGATCCCCACCACCGCCACCTTTTTCCTCTTGAACGCGTCGACTTCGTCCCGGAAGTCGCAGGCCTCCCGCGTTCAGCCGGGCGTGTCGGCCTTGGGGAAGAAGAACACGACCACGCGCTTCCCCGCGAAGTCCGAGAGCTTCACCTCGTTCTCGTCCTCGTCGGGCAGCGCGAACTGCGGGGCCTTCTTGCCCACCTCGAGCGCCATGAATCCTCCTGGCTCGCCCGCCCGGGGCCATCGGTGTGTCCGGGCGCGCGGAGCGACCGCGTAGCCGTACCCGGTCCGGCCCCCGGGCGCAGGATCCCGGGCGGGGACGGCGCTACACTCCGCCCCAATGCGCCGCCGCTCGAAGCCGAGACACGGTCCGCCAGCCTCGGTGCCCCGCGCCCGGCGCGCGCCCCCGGGCAAGCCGGAGACGGCGCCGACGGCGCCCGGAGAGCGGCCGACGGCGGCGAGGGCCGCGGGCGACGTCCTCCTCGCCTGGGCGCGCGACCGGGACGGCAGGAAGGTCCACGCGGTGCGGCTCGACGCGAACGACCGGCGCGCCCGCGCCCCCTTCACGTGCCTCGGCTGCGGGGAGGAGCTCGTCCCGCACCTCGGAAAGGTCCGCGCTCCCCACTTCGCGCACCGGGCCGGGTCGGCCTGCCCGCTCACCGCACCGGAGACGGCGCTGCACCTCGACGCGAAGGAGCGGCTCCTAGCCCTGTGCGAGGACGCCTTCACGGGAAGGCGGCGCGTGACGCTCCTCACCCGCTGCCCGGCGTGCCGGCGCGCCGCGCCGCGGGAGGTGGCGCGCGAGGGCGATCGGGCCGTCACGGAAGGCGCGATCGGCGCGCTCCGCGCGGACGTGCTCGTGCTGGCGGGGGAGCGCCCTGCCCTCGCCATCGAGGTGGTGGTGACGCACGCGGTGGACGCCGCCAAGGAGGTGGCGCTCGCGACCGCGGGGGTACCTGCGGTGGAGATCGACGCGCGCGACGAGTGGGAGCGGGAGGGCGCGGATGGGGTCGAGCTCGCCTGCGCGCGGAGCCTCGGCTTCCCTCCCTGCCCGACCTGCGCCGCGCACGCCCGCGCCGACGAGGACCGGGCGCGCGGAGGCGAGGGGGCCGAGATCGCCGAGCTCGAGGCGTACCGGGCGCGCGGCTTCTTCTCCGCCCGTCCCGCGGGGCTGCCGGCGCCCGTCGCGCCGCACGACGCGCCGCTGTCGAGGGAAGAGCGGGCGGCGCTCGCCGATCGCTTCCGCTGCCCCGACTGCGGCCTGACGCGCCTCGACCTGGGCGAGCGCTTGGCCCGCCACGCCTGCCCCGGAGGGACCGCCCGCCCGGTCGCCTGGCGGGGGTACGACGGCGCGGTGGTGACCCTGTCGTGGTGGCAGCGCTGAGCCTTCACGCAGCGCGCAGGTCCTCCTGCGGCACCCCGCGGAATCCGTACGGATTTTCTCGTCCACGGCCCGCCTCCGCTCGCCTTGCGACGTGCGGTTCGTTGTGTTAGAGGACGGTCCCCCGTGCGCCGACTCGGCTCGCGGTGGCGCGGCCCGCAGCAGGGGGCGCGTGGCGCAGCAAATTCACACACCTCCCGCATCGGCGCGCTCCGGTGCTCCCGGCGACGGCGGCTTCTCGCCCGTCCCGTGGGTCAAAAGGCGCGTCTTCAGCTCGGCGAGGTGGCGGACACGAACCGGAGAACACATGGAAAACCAGCAGCCGCAGCAGCAGCAGCAGCAGGACCCCATCGCTCCCCCGACGCCGACCCCGGCGCCCGAGGCGGCGGCCCCGGCGCAGGCCCAGGGCGAGACGATGGCGAGCGCCCTCACGACGCAGGGCACCGCCATCACGATGAAGCAGCTCCTCGAGGCGGGCGTCCACTTCGGCCACCAGACGAAGCGCTGGAACCCGAAGATGAAGCCGTACATCTTCGGCGCCCGCAACGGCATCTACATCATCGACCTCCAGAAGACCGTCGGCCTCGCGCGCGGCGCGCTCCGCTTCGTCTCGGATGCGGTCGCGAAGGGCGGCATGGTCCTCTTCGTCGGCACGAAGAAGCAGGCCCAGGACGCCATCCGCGAGGAGGCCTCCCGCTCCGGCCAGTACCACGTCACGAACCGCTGGCTCGGCGGCACGCTCACGAACTTCAAGACCGTGAAGCAGGGCATCGACCGGCTGAAGACCATCGAGAAGATGGCGGCGGATGGCACCTACGAGCGGCTTCCCAAGAAGGAGGTCGCCCAGCTCGAGCGCGAGCGCGAGAAGCTGGAGAAGAACCTCGGCGGCATCAAGGAGATGAGCCGCCTGCCCGCCGCGATCTTCGTCATCGACACGAAGAAGGAGCACATCGCGGTGCACGAGGCGAACCGGCTCGGCATCCCGGTGGTCGCGGTCGTCGACACGAACTGCGATCCCGAGGGCATCGAGTACGTCATCCCCGGCAACGACGACGCGATCCGCTCCATCCGCCTCTTCACCGGCAAGATCGCCGAGGCCTGCATCGAGGGCCGCGCCCGCTACTCCACCTGGGCCGCGCAGCACGGCGAGGAGCGGCGTCCGGGCGAGGAGGATCGTGACGCCGCGAGCGAGCGCGGGCAGAAGGACCGCCGCGATCGCCGCGACCGCCGGGGAGGCGGGCGTGACCGCGAGCGCCGCGAGCCGCGCGAGGACCGCGCCGCCGCGAGCGCGAACGTCGAGGTCGTCCGCAAGGGCGAGGT
Source organism: Anaeromyxobacter sp. Fw109-5 (assembly GCF_000017505.1). NCBI lineage: Bacteria > Pseudomonadati > Myxococcota > Myxococcia > Myxococcales > Anaeromyxobacteraceae > Anaeromyxobacter > Anaeromyxobacter sp. Fw109-5. The sequence continues at coordinate 344,583 of NC_009675.1, read as the reverse complement.
GACGCCGGCGCAGCCCGCGCCCGGCAGCGACGCCAACCGCTAGCCCCCGCGCATCCCGGAGCCTCCGGGGGCGGACCCGGCGGGTCCGCCCCCGACCTTTTTCAACGCACGAAGGAGAACGACCCGTGGCCGAAGTGAACGCGAACATGGTGAAGGAGCTCCGCGAGAAGACCGGGGCCGGCATGATGGACTGCAAGAAGGCGCTCGCCGAGGCCGGCGGCGACTTCGCGAAGGCGGAGGAGGTGCTCCGCAAGAAGGGCCTCGCCGCCGCCGCCAAGAAGTCCTCCCGCGCCGCCACCGAGGGCCAGGTCGCGAGCTACATCCACATGGGCGGCAAGATCGGCGTCCTCGTGGAGGTGAACTGCGAGACCGACTTCGTCGCCCGCACTGACGGCTTCCAGGCGCTGGTGAAGGACATCGCGATGCAGATCGCCGCCGCCGCGCCGCAGTGGGTGCGCCGCGACGAGGTCCCCGCCGATGTCGTCGCGAAGGAGCTCGAGATCGCGAAGGCGCAGATGCGCGACCAGAAGAAGCCCGAGGCGATCCTCGAGAAGATCGCCCAGGGCAAGCTCGAGAAGTTCTACGAGCAGTTCTGCCTCCTCGATCAGCCGTTCGTGAAGGAGGACAAGAAGAAGATGTCCGAGGTCCTCACCGACGCGGTCGCCAAGATCGGCGAGAACATCCAGGTCCGGCGCTTCGCCCGCTTCGTGCTGGGCGAGGGGCTCGAGAAGAAGCAGGAGAACCTGGCCGAAGAGGTCGCCAAGGCGGCCGGGCTGCAGAAGTAGCTCGCTTTCGAGCCTCACGAAGCAACGAGCCCCGGTCCGCCGCGTGCGGGCCGGGGCTTTCTCTTTCCGCGCGGCTGTGGCGCGCGTGTTCGTTCCCCGCGGGCGTGGCGCGGACGTAGCGGCCGAGGCGCGGAACTCTCGGTCGGGCACGCGGGTCGGGCACGCGCGCGCGTGGGGCACGCGCACGCGCAAAAAAAGGGAGCCGGCACGGTGGCCGGCTCCCTTTTCGTTCGAGTCGACTACGGGTTACCGCGTGATGGAGGCGGCGGTGCCCGTGCTCGTCGTGACCACGTCGCTGCAGAGCGTGGAGTCGCTCGTCGCGACGTTCACGCGGTAGTGGTACTTCGTCCCGGCCGCCGCGGTCGCGTCCGTGACGTTCGCCGTCGTGACCGCCTTCGCCGTCGGATCCACCGGATTGGCGGGCTGAGCGACGTTCGCAGCGATGGTCTCATAGGTGCCCGGCACGCCAGCGGCGTCCGGCGCGCGCTGCACGTCGTACGTGAGGGCGCCGCGGAGGATCTTCCACGTCACCTTCACGCCGCCCGCGGTCACGGCCTCGAGCGTCGGCGCAGCGACCTTGGCGACCGGCGACTTGACGCCGGGCGAGGGGTCACCGTAGGGGCCGACGTTGCCGTCGGCGTCCGTGACCGCCAGCGCGTAGAAGTACTGCTGGCAGCCGCTGAGCTTGGTGTCCTCGAACGGGAACTTCGCCTCGGTCGTCGAGCCGGCGAGGCCGACCTCGGGAGCGACCACCGAGAACGCGCCCGGCAGATCCTCCGTCGCGATGGACTCGTCCTCCGTGGCCCGGAGGACCACGAAGGCGCTGGCACCCGCGGGGAGAGCGGTCGCGCTCGTGTTCACCGAGATCCGGTTCGGCTTCGCAGCCGTGCCCGTACCTTCGGCCGGCAGGAAGGCGGCCGTCGGCGCCCCAGCGGGAATCTCGAGGGCCGTGAGCGTGTACTCGCCGGCGGTCTCGGTGAACTCCTCGCCCACGCCCGGAACCGTCGCGCGGATCCGGTAGTCGTAGACCTCGCCGGCCGTGACGGTGTCGGTGAAGGAGTACGTCGTCGCGGGCGGATCCGCGACCGTGAACGTCGCGCCTTCGAGGGCCGTCCAGATCGGGTCGCCGTCCGCGTCCTTGCCCGTGACCTTCTGCACCACGTACTCGGTCGCGCTGCCGCAGGCGCCGGGCGTGAACTCGAAGTTGGCGGTGACGGCGTCACCCGAGCCGGCGAGCTCGGTCGCGCGGAAGGACTTGATCGGGCCGGCGTCCGGCTCGAGCTCGAACGCGACGTTCACCGGGAGCGCGTTGCCCTGCCGATCGAAGACGGTGCCTTCGATGCGGTAGGTGGCGACCTCGGCCGCGTCGCCCTCGACCTCGCTGACGGCGAACCAGCCGTCCCCAGCGACGCCGCCCGAGACGTCCTCGCCGCGGTAGATGATGATCGACGCGCCCTCCGAGGAGGTCGGAGACGACGGGTTGTAGCAGCTCAGCCAGTTGGCCGAGTCGTCCGTCTCCGTCGCGCCCACCACGCGGGTCACCTTGAGCCACGGCGCGCCGTCGCGGACGGCCGGATCGCAGCTCAGCGGATCCGCCTGGATCGAGGCCCCGTCGAGGAGCTTGTTGGTCTTCACGTAGACGACCGGGATGTCGGCGATCGTCGACGCCTCCGCCGACGCGCCGCGAGGCACGACGCCGCGGGGCGCGAGGTGCGCGCCCTCGCAGACGGACGAGGAGCGGATCGTCCAGAACCCGTCGACCAGCTCGCCCTCGGCCGCCTCGTCGGCGTTCGAGGCGAAGGCCGAGAGGATCGAGGGCGGCCCCTTGTTCTCGTCGTCGTACGGATCGCAGGCGGCGATGATCGCCACCGCTCCGACCCACCACAGTTTCCTGATGCTGTTCATGGTCGTTGTCTCCTGGCGCGGCCTAGAACGAGAGGGCGACGCCGAAGCGCAGCGAGAGCGGCGCCTGGAACGAGTTGACGCCCGGGGCGGCCTTGCCCCAGTTCGGGTTGACGCTCACCGGACGGCCGTCGACGGTCTTGAGGTACCGCACGTCGGAGCAGTCGGCCTGGAGCTTCGCGACCGGGTTGCTCGAGCCGCCGGCGCTCGTGTCGCAGTTCAGGCCGACGATCGGCTGGACGGCGTCGAACGTGTAGTTCTCGTCCGTCAGCCGGACCTCCTCGGTGTTGAAGACGTTGAACACGTCCACCGAGAACTGGAGCGCGTACGGCGGCGTGATGACGTAGCTGAGCGAGCCCTTGAGGTCGACGTTGTGGAGGAACGGCGAGCGCCCCGCCATGCCGCGCGGGAGGATGAACGCCTGGCCCTCGCCGTAGTCGCCCGCGCCGCCGTCGGCGCCGAGCGCGTTGACGGGGTTTCCGGAGGTGCCGGTGTACCCCGCGCCGGTGGTGAGGTTGAACCGCGGCCCGAAGTTGAAGGTGTACGAGCCGTACAGCTTCACCTGGTGCGGACGGTCGCCGGGGAGTCGACCGTGCTTGTTCGCCATGAGGGAGGCGAGGTCGTACTCGGAGGTGATGCCCGGGTCGATCTGGCCGTCCTCCTCGCGGTACGGGCCGGCGAGGTTACCGCGCAGGTACGAGTAGGTGTAGCTCGCGAAGGCCTGCCAGTTCTGGGAGAAGTTCTTCCGCCCGAAGACGGTGATCGCGTCGTACGAGCGCTCGGGCTCGGGGAACTTCACGTTGACCTCGCGGCCCGTCATCACGTCGAACGTGGTCACGTTGACCGGATCGTAGGTCACCCCGTCGATCGTGAACGGGCTGCCGGTGCCCGGGTTGCCGATGTAGTAGTGGACGCCGTCGTCGGAGGACATGTCCTCGATCGTCGCGCCCTGGCGACGGCCCTGGTACTCGAGGCCGAGCGAGAGGTCGGAGAGCACCTCGTACTCGAGCTGGCCGCCGAACTGGTCGACGTAGGTCGCGTCGAGGTTCGGATCGACCGGCGTGAAGCCGCCCGACTGGAACGCGTCGAACGTCTCGCCGGCGGCGGTGCGGGTCTCGATCTCGCAGGTGCTCCTGCCGAGGCCGACCTGCGTCGCGTCGAACGCGGCGTAGTTGCCCACGGCGCCCGACTGGGCCCAGTTACCGCACGTCGAAGCCGTCAGACGGTAGCGGAGGTTGTCCTCGAGGCCGAAGGCGCGGTCGCCCATGTCGAGCGGCATCATGTAGTAGAAGCGGCCCCAGCTGCCGGCCAGCTTGCCGCGGCCGTTCCCGGTGAAGTCCCAGATCGCCTGGACGCGCGGCGCCCAGTTGTTCGAGATCGTGAACCCGTTGTCCTCCGGGTTGTCCCGGTTGGACATGTCCTGCATCTCCCAGCGGAGACCGTAGTTCAGCGTCACGTTCTGGATGGGGAGCTGCCACGAGTCCTGCAGGTAGAGCGCGGTGGACGTCGTCTGCGAGTTCGTCTCGATGCTCTCGAACTGGTTGATGCCGTCAGGGCCGATCAGGGCTCCCGGCTCGGCGATGACGCCGAAGGTGTCGCTCGGCGTGCCGTTGTTGACGACGCCGTAGCCGCGGAACACGCGGAGGCTGGCGTCCGTCCCGGTGGCGTTGGGGACGGCGCGGAAGTAGGCGCCGCCGCCGTAGCGCTTCGTGATCCCGTAGGTGGAGCGCTCGACGTCGAGGCCGCCCTTCGTGGCGTGGGAGCCGAAGGCGTCGAACAGGTAGGTGGCGTTCACGCGGCCCGCCAGGCGGTTCGCGGCCGAGTCGTTCAGGAAGCCGGAGCCGCCGGTGAGGTAGCCGAACACCGTGCAGCTCGCGAGCGGGTCCGCCGTGTTGCAGGCGGCGTCCACGCCGGGGCGATCACCCTCGAACCCGGAGAGCGGGAGGTTGTCGTACCACTCGATCGCGGAGTTGCTGGCCTGGAACGAGGACGGATCGTCCACGGAGGTGGAGCCGTGCCAGCCGGCGACGACCTCGGTGATGAGCCGCTTGTCGAGGAACTTGCCGGAGTAGCGGCCGATCACGTCGAAGATGTTGTCGGTGCTCTCGATGGTGCGGCGCTGCTCGGCGCCGTTCATCGCGTAGCGCTTCTCGGTGGACGGCAGGCCGAACCCGGAGAGCGTGAAGTTGTTGTTCTCGTTCAGCAGGTAGGTGAGCTTGCCGGTGAACTGGTAGGTGCTCCGGCCGCTCTCGATGATCTCGCTCGTGCCCGGGATCGTGTTCTGGACGAAGTTGCCGTTCGAGTCGATGCAGCGGCCGAGCTCGAGCGGATCCTCCACCGCGCAGTTCCCCGTCCCGACGTCACCGAGCACGTTGGAGCGGAGGAACCGCTCCGTGTTGCGCTTCGTGATGACCGGCGCGAAGCCGGCGTAGAACCAGAGCTTGTCCTTCTGGATGGGGCCGCCGATCTCGAAGCCGAGGTCGAGGTCGTAGGAGCCCTCGTCCGGCTTGAACCGCCACGCCACCGCCTCACCGGCCGCACCGGCCGTGCGGCCCGTCGGCTGGAACAGGAAGCGCGGGGTCAGGTTGCCGAACACCGAGCCGTGGAACTCGTTCGAGCCCGACTTCGCGACCATGTTGAGCACACCGCCCGTGGCGCGGCCGTACTCCGGCATGAAGCCGCCGGTCTTGACGTCGACCTCCTGGATGAAGTTCGTGATGAGGGTCGTCTGCGGGTTCTGCGCGGTCGGGTTGCCGCCGAACGTGCCGTACACCGGGTCCGTCACGTTCATGCCGTCGAGGATGTAGGCGTTCTCGGGCGACTGCGAGCCGGCGAAGCCGACGCCGTACTGGTCGACGGACGCGGTCGGCACCGTCGCCGAGACGGCCTCGACCGTGCGGCCGACGGGGACGCTCGCCACGAACTCGCGGGAGATGACCGCGCCGCTCTCGGCCGCGCCGATGTTGATGACCGGCGCCGCGCCCGTGCGCACGACCTGCTCCTCCATCTGGACGGCCTCGGGGACGACCGCGAGGTTCGCGCGGATGGTCTTGTCGAGGCGCACCGTGATGTCGGACCGCTCGGCCGGCTTGTAGCCGTCGAGCTGGACCGCGAGCTTGTAGTCACCCGGCGGCAGCTGCGGGAGACGGAAGGAACCGTTGTTGTCCGTCACCGCCGTCTGCTCGCCCTGCAGCGAAGGGCTCGTGGCGATGATGACGGCGCCGGCGACCGGCTTTCCGGTCGACGCATCGGTCACCACGCCGAGGATGGTGCCGGTGGTTTGCGCGGACGCAGTGCTCGCGAACAGCAGCGCGAGCGGCGCGAGCCGCAGGAAGCGCAGCAACTTCTTCCTCATGACTTCCTCCAGGGAGAGAGCACTCAGCCGCAGCCAGACGGTCGAGCGCACGTATGGATACAGGCACGGCACACGTGGCGGTCGACCGACGGGTCAATCGATCCGCCGTTCTAGGCACCCGCTGTGAGGAATGTCAAGACGGGGCCAGCTGTTAGGGGGGCGTGTCGTTTACGCCCCCCTCGGGGCGCAACACTCCGGGTTCACGCAGGTTTTTGCGAAAGCGCCAGAGTGTCGCGGCCTTGTGGGCTAGGGCCGTGAAGGCGCCCCTAGAGCCGCGTTGCGCCATCGGCGCGCATGTCGTCCGGGAGCGATCGAGGCGAAAGGCGCGACGCCGAACCGCGCGATTTCGATCGGTTTCCTGCGACTCTCCCCCGTGCGCAGTATTGTCGCGGACCGGTATTGACAAGACGCAGGTCCCGAGACTAGGAAGCGTCTTCATTTTTCCGGCTGATTCTGCCGTCAACCGCAGCAGCAGCGAGGCCAGCCGCGCGTGTTCGACGAAGTCACGAAGAAGGAAGGCGGTAAGGCCGCCGCGCGACGCGCGGGCTACGTCTTCGGCTCTACGGTTTTCCAGGGAATCCTGATCGCGGCGGTCATCTTCGCGTCGGCGGCGATCAAGGCGAAGGTCATCGACGAGCCGGTCGTCGACGTGAAGTTCGTCAAGACCGCGCCGCCCCCGCCCCCGCCTCCTCCTCCGCCCGCCCCCCCGGCGGCGCGGAAGCGTCCGCCGGAGTCGAAGCCGCGGACCGATCTCCCCAAGCCGCCTCCTCCGCAGGCGCTGATCCAGCCGCAGGAGATCCAGCCCGAGATGAAGGCGCCGGATCCCAACGAGGCTCCCGAGCCGGAGTACGACTACGGCGACGTCGGCGAGGGCGAGGGGGTGGTCGGCGGCGTCGTCGGCGCGCAGGCCGCCAACGACATCGAGGACGCGCCGGCCTACGCCACCGCGGGCTATCGCAAGCCGCAGATGAAGGAGCCGGGGTGCGTGCAGCGGTCGGTCCGCATCCCGCAGCAGCTCGCGGGGTACATCTCGGGTCCGATCACCGTGAAGTTCGCCATCCGCCCGGACGGCGTCCCTAGCCGGTTCGAGGTGATGGGCACGGTCCCGGACCAGCGCATCTCGACCTCGATCTGGCAGGCGGTCCAGAGCTGCAAGTGGGTCCCCGGCGCCGACGCGCAGGGCCGCCCGGTGGCGATCTGGGTCATCCTCCCCATCCGCTTCACCTCGGGCTGACCGAGCCCGCTCGTCTCACCGCTCTTTCCGCACCCGCACCTGTAGTTTCAGCCCACAGGAGATGTCGATGTTCCAGCCGCTCGATGCCGTCCACAATCTCGCCCTCGCGCAGGCGCACGGCGCCGGCGCCGCCCCGGGCACCTTCGATCTGGTCAACATGATCAAGTCGATCGAGGGCTTCGGAATCGTCGTCGCCGTGATCCTCGGGATCATGAGCATCTACTCGCTCGGCGTGATGGCCGAGCGGCTCGTGACCTACTCCCGCGCCAACAAGGCGTCCCGCCAGTACGCGGCCAGCCTGCGCGACCTCCTCCCCGGCGGGAAGTTCGGTGACGCCGTGGAGCTCTCGAGGAAGCTGAAGCGGGGCCACCTCCCCAAGGTGCTCGGCCTGGCGATCGAGGAGTACAGCCGCGGCGTCGAGGCGCTGCACACCCGCGGCCCCAAGGACGTGGGCGACTTCGACGTCATCGCCGCCGTGAACCGCGCCGTGGAGCGGAGCTCGCTCCGCACGGTGAACGATCTCCGCCGCGGCCTCGGCTCGCTCGCCACGATCGGCTCGACGGCTCCGTTCGTCGGCCTCCTCGGCACGGTGTGGGGCATCATCAAGGCCTTCCAGAACATGGCGGCCACCGGCTCCGGCGGTCTCGGCACGGTGTCCGGCGCGATCGCCGAGGCGCTCATCAACACCGCCTTCGGCCTCCTCGTCGCGATCCCGGCGGTCATGATGTTCAACTACCTCACGAACCGCGTCGAGGACATGCAGGTCGACATCACCGACTCCGCCACGGAGCTCGTCGACTTCTTCATGAAGGAGGGGCGCGGCGAGGCGAGGTAGCCTCCCCCCCCTCCTCGAAGCGCCAGGAGCCGAACGCGATGTCGATGGATGTCGGCAGCAAGTCGGTGAAGAGCGACATCAACGTGACGCCGCTCGTCGACGTCGTGCTGGTGCTCCTCATCATCTTCATGGTCATCACCCCGATGCTGCAGCGCGGAAAGCCGGTCCAGCTCCCCGACGCCAAGCACGTCTCCGCGCTGAAGGGCGGCGGCGATCCGGTCCTCCTCTCCATCACCGCCGACGGGAAGGCCTGGATCGACAAGGCGGAGGTCCCGCTCGATCAGCTCTCCACCGAGCTCACCGTGGCGATGCAGATGTCGCCGGGCTCTCCGGTGATGATCAAGGGCGACAAGAGCCTCGACTACAAGAAGGTCCGCGAGATCATCCTCGAGGTCTCGAAGACGCACCTGCTCGGCGTGAGCCTCGCCGCCAGCGAGATCAAGGAGAAGTAGCCATGGGGATGGCGCTCGGGACCAAGAAGCCCGCCTCGGACATCAACGTCACGCCGCTCATCGACGTGGTGCTGGTGCTGCTCATCATCTTCATGGTGCTGACGCCGCTCGCCGAGAAGCAGAAGTTCATGCGCGTCCCGGACTACCAGCCCGAGATGCAGCCGGTCCCGCCGGACTCGGTGCCGCCGGATCAGACGATCCTGACGGCGCTGCGCAACGGGAACGTGCTCCTGAACAAGCAGGAGCTGAGCGTCGCGGACGCGATGCAGCGGCTCGGCCCTGCGTACGAGGGCCGCCCCTCCAAGGTGCTGTTCTTCAACGCCGAGGACAACGTCAAGTACGACCAGGTGGTGTACGTGCTCGACCAGGCGCACGGAGCGGGCGTGAACACGATCGGGATGATGACCGATCCGCCCCTCACCGCGCAGGCCGCACCGGCGGAGGCGGCCCCGCAGTAGCGGGTCAGCGGGGAAGGGGACCCGAGGGCCGGCGCGAGCCGGCCCTTTCCTTTTGGCAGCGATCGAGCAGACCGCTCGCCCTGAGCCCGCCGTCCTTCGACAGGCTCAGGATGACCGGGCCTTCGACAGGCTCAGGATGACCGGGCCTTCGACAGGCTCAGGATGAGCGGACGGCGAGCGATCGCGGGGGCTGCGGCGACCGAGGAGCTACCTGCCCGCGCCCAGCCGCGCCAGCACGGCCTCGAGCTCGGGCGGCAGCGGGCTCTCCGCCTCGACGCGCTCGCCGTCCGGTCCCTCGAGGGCGAGCCGCGTGGCGTGGAGGAACTGACGCCGCAGGCCGGGGAGCGCCGCCGCGTCGCCGCCGTAGAGCGCGTCGCCGGCCACGGGGTGGCCGAGGTGCGCGAGGTGCGCCCGGATCTGGTGCATGACGCCCGTGACGATGCGGACGCGCAGGAGCGTGTGGGTCTCGAAGCGCCTCGCGACGTCCCAGTGCGTCTCCGCGGGCCGCGGGCGGAGCCCCTTCGCGCGGAGCCGCTCCTCCGTCTCGGGATCGGGCACCGGGATCGCCCTCCCTCCACGCTGCGCCAGCGGCACCGAGGAGACGCCGACCGTGGCCATCCGACCCGCCACGAGCGCCAGGTAGATCTTCTCCACCTCGCGCGCCGAGAGCCGGGCGTGGAGCTCCTGCCAGGCCTCCGGGTCGCGCGCGAACGTCACGCAGCCGCTCGTCTCGAGATCGAGCCGCTGGACCGCCCCGCCCTCGCGGGGCTCGGGGGAGGCGCCCGCGCACTCCGGGAAGCGCGCGACGACCGCGTTCGCGAGCGTGCCGCCCTCCCCCGGCGCCAGCGGGTGGACCGCGACGCCGGCCGGCTTGTCCACCACGACGAGGCGCGGCGTCTCGACGAGCACCGCGAGGGGCGCCTCCGGCTCCGGCTCCGGCGCTCCGGCCGGCTCCTCCACGTCGAGCTCCACGAGGGCGCCCGGCTCCGCCGGGTCGCTCGCCCGCGCGCGGCGTCCGCGCACGCGCACCTCGCCGAGCAGGAAGGCGCGCTTCACCGAGGCGCGCCCCAGTCCGAGCGCGTCCGCGAGCGCCCGATCGAGCCGCCCCGAGGCGGTGAGCGGCAGCCGAATCTCCCGTCGCATGCGATCCGTTCCCCGCGCCGCGCGCGGCCCTGCGGTCCGCCCCCGCCCTCCCCCTCGCGAGCGGCTCGCCCGCGCGGGAGCGGGTGCTCCGCCCGGGACGGGAGATAGAGCCTCCCCCGCCGCGAAGGCAACCGCGATTGCGGGCCGACGAGGCGCTCTCCCGGCTTCGGGCGGCGCTCGAAGCGTCGACTTCGCCGTTCGCGAGGCGGCGCCACGCCCCGGGGCCGACGCGCGGACGGGGGGTGGCAGGACGGCGGGGAGGTCGATAGGTCCAGATCGATGCCCACCTCGCTCACCCTGCCGATCGACGAGGAGACCGTGCGGTCGCTCCACGTCGGCGACGAGGTGCGTTTCAGCGGACGGCTGATCACCGCCCGCGCGGCGGCGCACCGCGCCCTCCTGCGGGAGCTCGATCCCGCGGTGAAGCGGCTCGTGGAGGGCAGCTTCGTCTACCACTGCGGGCCGGTCGTCGCGCAGGATCCCGTCACCCGGGCCTGGCGCTTCGTCGCCGCCGGGCCCGGGACGTCGATGCGAGAGGAGCCGTACGAGGCGGAGCTCATCGCCCGCTACGGCGTGCGCGGCGTCGTGGGCAAGGGCGGGATGGGCCCCGCCACGCTGGCGGCGCTGGCTGCCCGGGGCGCGGTCTACCTGCACGCGGTCGGCGCGCTCGCCGTGGGGCTCGCGCGGCGCGTCGTCCACGTGCACGGCGTGCACGGGCTCGACGACCTCGGGGTGCGCGAGGCGATCTGGGACATCGAGGTGAAGGACTTCCCGGCGATCGTCACGATGGACGCGCACGGGGAGAGCCTCCACGCCACGCTCGCGCGCGAGGCCGAGGCCGCGCGCGCGCTGCTCGGGCGCACCACCGTCTGAACGGCGCGCCGCCCATCGCGGACTGCGTCGGCCGGCGGCAGGCTCCGGGTGCCGGGTCCTCACCCCGCCGCGCGGCGCGTCTTGCGCCTCCGCGGCGTCACCATCCGCACGAGCCCGCAGAAGAGCTGCCGCTCCGTGTACAGCCGCCGCCCGGTGAAGCCCTCCTCCGGGAACGAGCCTCCCGGGCGCTCGAGCCACATCCGCGCGCGCACGATCCCGCTCGCGGAGAACGGCGCCACGATCTCCGGGGGCGCCACCGCCAGGTAGCGCTCGAGGAGCCGGCGGATCTTGCGGTTGTAGCGGGCGCGCGGGAGCCGCGAGTGGCGGCGGCCGCGGTGCAGGGTTCCGTCGAAGCGGTTCGAGGCGTGGTAGAGCTCGTGCAGGATCGTGCCGATCCGCTGCTCGGGCGTCGACGCGCGGAACCAGAGCGGCCGCAGGGTGATGACGTAGAGGATCTTCCTCCCCCTCACGCGGATGAGCGGCTTCTGCCGCCCCCCCGTCCCTGGCGCGCGCGGCCGCTTGAAGTGCGCCGGGCGGATGGTGGCCCGCGAGGCCCGCCGCGCCTCGCCGGCGACCACGAGGACGCGGGAGCTGCGCACGTGCGCCAGCTCGGGGACCCGCGCCGCGACGTCGCGCACGAGCCGCTTCACCGCGAGCGTCACGTTCAGACGGGCCACGCGCGGTTCAGGATGGCCCACCGGCGCCCGTCGGACAAGGTCGCATGCCGTCGCCGATGGGCGCACCCGCTTCTTCACTTCGGCGCGGGGCGCCGGTACGATGACCGCCGATGCCGTTGCTCCTCTGGATCGCCGTCGTCGTGCTCGCCACCGCGGTCCTGCGGTTCGCCCGCCGGGAGCGCGAGCTCGCCGGTGAGGTCGGCGACCTCGGCGAGCGCGTGAAGGAGCTGGGGCTCCGGCTCGAGGCCGCCGAGGCCGAGGTCGCCCAGGCGGTCACGCAGGCGGAGATCGCCGAGAACGTGCTGCTCGAGAAGGGCGTCGCCGACGAGGACGACATCGAGGCGGTGCGCCGGCGGTTCGTGGCGGACGCGACGTCGGGCTACGACCGCGCGCGCGACGGCGAGCTGAACTGATCTGATCTGACGGGGACTGCGTCCCGGCTTCTTACCGGGGGGGACGCATGCTGCGCGTCCCCCGGGGCCCCCCGGCTCGCTCCGGCGCAGCCTCATCGGGCTGCGCCTGCGCTCGCCGAAGTCGCACGAGGGACTGCGTCCCTCCCCGCCGCTTCGCGACGGGGCCCCTCCCTGCCAGCTTCAGTCCGAGCCCACGCGAACGGCCTCGCGCGACTACCTGGACCGCGTCCGCGCCGCGCCGCGCGCGGGCTTCGCGCCGCGCGCCGCCCCCTTCGCGCCGCGCCCAGGCTTCGCGCCGCGCGCCGGCCCCTTCGCGCCGCGCGCCGGGGAGCGGCGGGCCTTGCCGCGGGTGCGGGGCGCGGGGCTCTCCAGCTCCTTCAGTGCGGGGCGCGCGGTGGGGGCCTCGTAGCGCGGCTTCTCCGGGTGCCGGCGGTACACCAGGATCGTGCGGCCGAGGATCTGCGCCACCTGCGCGCCGCTGTCCGCGCCGAGCCGGTCCGCCGCCTCGAAGCGATCCTCGGGGGTCTCCGTGCCGATCTTCACCTTCACGAGCTCGTGCGCGGAGAGCGCCTCGTCGAGCTGGCGCAGGACCGCCTCGGTGACCCCCTCCTTCCCGACCTGCACGACGGGCGAGAGGTGGTGCCCGGCCGCGCGGAGCGTCTTGCGGAGCCGGGTCGAGGGCATGAGGGCGCGCTTCTTCGGGTTCGTCGGTGCGGGCATGTGCGGCTCACTTCCTGAGGTAGCGGAGCTCGCGGACGAGGTCCACGTGCTCCGGCGCGACCGCGAGGCCGCGGCGGAGATGGCGCTCCGCGAGGGAGAGGTCCCCCACGATCTTGGCCATCTGGGCGAGGAACAGGTACCCCGGCGCGCAGCGCGCGTTCCGGCGCAGCCCGTCCTCGATGGCGGCGGCGCTCGCGGCGTGCTGCGCCCGCGGCTCCTTCGCGACGAGGAACTCGCACCACGCGAGCCAGATCGCGAACTCCGGCTCGTCCTCGTTGAGGACCGCCGCGTCGCGGAACTTCTCGAGCGCCTCCGCGTAGCGGCGTGCCCGCACGAGGACCGTGCCCGCCTGGAACACGTTCTCCGCCTGGAGGATCCGCATCACGTCCACGTCCGCTGCGCCGCCGGAGGCGAGCTCGTCCAGGTACTTCGCGCGCTGCGCGTCGTCGCCGAGCACGGCCCAGGCGGCGCTCACCTTGGCGAACACGTCGGCGCAGAGGCCGCGGACCTCCGCGGAGACGGAGGCGGGCACCGCGTCCGGGTGATAGCTCTTCGCGAGCCGGAAGTAGGCGACCTTCACCTGCGCCGGGGCGGCGTCGCGCTTCACGCCGAGGACCTCGAAGTGGTCGGCGGCCGCGAGCCGCTGGAGGAGCGCACGCAGCGTGGCGGGATCGACGGGAACGGGTGGCGTCCCTCGAGCTCGCTCCGCCGCTGCCGCGGCGGCGCTACGCTCGGGATGAGCGGCCGTTCGCGCTCCCGCGGTCGGGGTCGAGGTCGGGGCTCGCGCCGCGGCGGAGGACGCGACGCGCGGCCTGTCCTGAGCGTCGCGGCCGGAGGCCGCGGAAGGGTGACCGGCCTCAGGGTTTCGCGGCGCGGTCGGGGTCGAGGTCGGCTGCGCGGCCGCGGCGGAGGACGCGGACGCGCTCGCGCCCGGGACCGCGCGGGGCGGCGAGGCGCGCGCCGCTCCGAACGCGAGCAGCTCCGCCTCGGCGAGGAGCAGCGCGACGCGCAGGATCGTCGCCGCGTCGGCGGGATGGGCGGCGGCGAGCTCCAGCGCGCTCCGCCCGTCGAAGAGGCCGGTGAGGCGCGCCTCCTGGGGGGCGAGCCGCAGGTCCTCCAGGCGCACGCGTCCGACCACGCGCGAGGCGGCGCGCCCGGCGCGATCGCCCAGGCGGCGCTCCGCGCCTGCGGCGTCGACGGCGCGCACCGCGGCGGCGGCCATGCCGTACGGGTTGCCGAGCGGGAAGCCGGACGGCGGCGGCGCCGCGCCGGGCTCCCAGCTCCAGCTCCCGTCCTCGACGGCGAGGGCGCGCGCGACGAGCGACGCGCCGTGCTCGCCGAGGAGGGCCGCGACGTCCGAGGGGGCCAGGAGCCGCTCGGCCACGAGCGTCGCGACGAGGTCGCCGCCGGGCGCGCACGCCCCGTCCGCCCGGACGAGCTGCTCGGGCGTCAGCGCGCCGCGCCGGACGAGGAACCGGCCGAGGCCGTCCTCCGGCGCCGCCGAGGCGACGTGCTCCACGGTGCCGCGGCGGAAGGTGAGCGCGTAGCGCACCGGCCCGGAGGCGAGCGCGAGCCGCCCGTGCGCCTGGTTCGCGGCGGCGAGCAGGAACAGGTGCAGCGCCCCCTCCGCGCGGAGGGATCCCTCGCGCGCGAGGCCCGCGGCGATCGCAGCCGCGGCCGTCACCTCGCGCTCGGCGAGACCGTACGACGCGCGGGGCGGGACGGGCGGAGCGGCGCGAGCCGAAGCCTCGGGCGCCACGCGCGGCGGCGGGGTCGCGGCGCGGACGGGCGGCGGGCGGTAGCCGGGGGGCACGCGGTCGAGCCGCGGCGGCGCCTCGTCCGCCGGCTGCTGCGCCCCGGCCGCCTTCCCCTGCCCGTTCCCGTCGCTCACCGGCCGGCTACAGTACCACCGTCTCCCGGTACTCGCCGAACACCTCGCGCAGCGCGTCGGAGATCTCGCCCAGGGTGGCCTGGGCCTTCACGGCCGCGAGGATCGGCGGCATGAGGTTGTCGGTCCCCTTCGCCGCCGCGCGCACCGCCTCCACCGCCTGCTTCGCGGCGGTCCCGTTCCGCTCCCGCCGGAACGACTGCAGGCGCGCGACCTGCCGCTCCTCGACGGCCGGGTCCACCTTCATCACCGTGACGGCCGGATCGTCCGAGCGGAACGCGTTCACCCCCACGACGACCTGCTCCTTCGCCTCGACCTTGCGCTGCCAGGCGTAGGCGGCCTCCTGGATCTCGCGCTGCACGTAGCCCTTGGAGATCGCGTGGACCATCCCGCCCATCTCGTCGATCTTGCGGAGGTACTCCTCGGCCCGCCCCTCGATCTCGTCGGTCATGGCCTCGATGGCCCAGCTCCCGCCGAGGGGATCGATGATGTCCGCCACGCCCGACTCGTTCGCGACGATCTGCTGCGTCCGGAGCGCGATGCGGGCGGACTCCTCGGTGGGCAGCCCGAGCGCCTCGTCGCGCGAGTTGGTGTGCAGCGACTGCGTGCCGCCCAGCACCGCCGCGAGCGCCTGGATGGTGACGCGCACGATGTTGTTGTCCGGCTGCTGCGCGGTGAGCATCGAGCCCGCCGTCTGCGTGTGGAACCGCAGCATCATCGAGCGCGGGTCCTTCGCCTTGAAGCGATCCCTCATGAGGCGCGACCAGAGCCGGCGCGCGGCGCGGAACTTCGCCACCTCCTCGAGCAGGTCGTTGTGCGCGTTGAAGAAGAAGGAGAGCCGGCCGGCGAACGCGTCGACGTCGAGCCCCGCCTTCACCGCGGCGTCCACGTAGGCGATGCCGTCGGCGAGGGTGAAGGCCACCTCCTGCACCGCCGTCGAGCCCGCCTCGCGGATGTGGTAGCCGGAGATCGAGATGGGGTTCCACTTCGGCATCACCTTCGCCGTGTACGCGAAGATGTCGGTGATGACGCGGAGCGACGGCTCGGGCGGGTAGATGTACGTGCCGCGCGCCGCGTACTCCTTGAGGATGTCGTTCTGGATGGTGCCCTGCAGGTCCCCCGGCGCGACGCCCTGCTTCTCGCCGACCGCCTGGTAGAGGGCGAGGAGGATGCCGGCCGTCGAGTTGATGGTCATCGACGTGGAGACCTCGCCGAGCGGGATGCCGTCGAGGAGGGTCTCCATGTCGCGGATGGAGTCGATCGCCACGCCCACCTTGCCGACCTCGCCCCGCGCCCGCGGGTGGTCGGAGTCGCGGCCCATCTGCGTGGGCAGGTCGAACGCGACCGACAGCCCGGTCTGACCGGACTTGAGCAGGTAGTGGTAGCGCTTGTTCGACTCCTCCGCGCTGCCGAAGCCGGCGTACTGGCGCATCGTCCAGAACCGGCCGCGGTACATGGTCGGCTGCACGCCGCGGGTGAACGGGTACTCGCCGGGGAGGCCGAGCCGCTCTTCCAGGGCCGGCTTCACGTCCGACGGGACGTACACGGGCTGCTGGGGGACGCCGCTCGTGGTCTCGAAGCGCGCGCGGCGCTCCGGCCCCTTCTTCACGGCCTTCCCGTAGGTGCCCTCGATCCAGCGCTGCTTCTTCTCGTCCGCCATGTCGGTCCCTCGCCGAGCCGCGGCGCCGCGAGTGCGGGCCGCGCGGTGAGATGGGTGGGTTCGCTACTCGACCACGCAGAGCTTCGCGTTCGCCTCGACGGCCTGGCCCTCCGCGACGAGGACCTCGAGGACCTTGCCGTCCTTGGGGCTCTTCATCTCGTTCTCCATCTGCAGCGCCTCGACCACCACCAGCCCCTGACCCGCCTTCACCGCGTCGCCGGCCTTCGCCAGCACCCGCACGATCCTCCCCGGCATCGGCGCCGTGAGGATCTGCCGGCCGTCGACCGTGAACCTGGCCGTCGCGCGCCGTATGCGGAGCTTCTTCTCGTCGAGGATCTCGATGGGATACACCGAGTCCCTCACCCGGACCCGCACGTGGGCGTCGCGGCGATCCAGCGTGGCCGTGTAGCTCGCGGTGTCCACGATGAGGGACAGCGTCCCGTAGTCGTGCTTGTAGGCGTCGACGACGTGCACCTCGCCGCGGAGGCGCACCTCGAAGGTGCCGGCGCCGGTCTGCCTCACCTCGATCGACTCCTCGCGCCTTCCGCCGTCGAGGAGGGCGACGTACGTGCTCACCGTCCACCTCCCCGCAGGGCCCGGGCGCGCCCGAGCCGCGCCCAGCCGGAGCGCGTCGCCGCCGCCCCGGCCCGCGCGGCGAACGTCTCGGCGGCGTCGCGATCGCGCCGGAACGCCTCGACCGCGGCGGCGATGAGCGCCACGCCCTCGAAGGCAGGGTCCGGCGGCCGCACCAGGTCGCGCTCGTACGCGACGCAGAAGCCGGTGTCGTAATCGCCCGAGCGGAAGGCGGGGTGATCGAGCACCGCCGCGAGGTAGGCCACGTTGGTGGCGATGCCGTGGACGGTGTACTCGCCCAGGGCGCGGATGAGCCGCTCGATGGCCTGCTCCCGGGTGGGCGCCCAGGCGACGAGCTTCGAGATCATCGGATCGTAGAACTGCGGGACCACCCAGCCCGTGTACACGCCCGAGTCGTCGCGCACGCCCGGGCCGCCCGGCACGCGCAGGTAGGTGATCTTCCCGGGCGACGGCAGGAAGCGCCGGGCCGGGTCCTCGGCGTAGACGCGGGCCTCGATGGCGTGGCCGCGGCGGACGACCTGGTCCTGCGCGAGGATCCGCTCGCCGCGGGCGACCTCGAGCTGCATGCGCACGAGATCGAGCCCGGTGAGCATCTCGGTGACGGGGTGCTCGACCTGCAGCCGCGTGTTCATCTCGAGGAAGTAGAAGTCCCGCTGCGCGTCCACCAGGAACTCGACGGTCCCGGCGCCGCGGTAGCCCACCGCCTTCGCGGCCCGCACGGCGACCTGCCCCATCGCCTCGCGCATCCGCTCGTCGAGGACGCAGCTCGGGCTCTCCTCCACCACCTTCTGCTGCCGGCGCTGGATCGAGCACTCGCGCTCGCCGAGGTGGATGACGTTCCCGTGCTCGTCGGCGAACACCTGGATCTCGACGTGGCGCGGGCGGTCCAGGAACTTCTCGAGGTAGAGCCGGTCGTCGCCGAAGGCTGCCGCCGACTCCCGCCGCGCGGAGGCCCACAGCGAGAGGAAGTCCGCCTCCCGCTCCACCTTCTTCATGCCCTTCCCGCCGCCGCCGGCCGCAGCCTTGATCATGACGGGGTAGCCGATCGCGTCCGCGAAGGCCTTGGCCTCCTGCTCGTCGGCGATCGGGCCTTCCGACCCGGGCACGGTCGGCACCCCCGCCGCGTTCATGTTCCTGCGGGCGGTGGTCTTCACTCCCATCGCGTCCATCGACGCGGCGCTCGGGCCGACGAAGGTGATGCCCGCCGCCTCGCACGCGCGGGCCAGCTCGGCCTTCTCGGAGAGGAACCCGTAGCCAGGGTGGATCGCGTCGGCGCCGGCCTTCTTGGCGGCGTCGACCACCTTCTCGACCACGAGGTAGCTGTCGCGCGCGGGGGAGGCCCCGATGTGGACGGCCTCGTCCGCCTTGCGCACGTGCAGCGCGCCGCGATCCGCGTCGGAGTAGACCGCCACCGTCGCGATCGCCATCTCCCGGCAGGTCCGCATGACCCGCACGGCGATCTCGCCGCGGTTGGCGACGAGGACCTTCCGGATGGGCTTCTTCGGGCTCATTCTCGGGCCTCGAGGACGTTCTCGGTCGCAGCGGGGTCCGGCGCGGGATGCGGGGCGCTCGGGAGCGGGCCACGATACCTGCGCGCGCACGCGCACGCAAAGCCTCTCCCACATCGACCCCTCGAGTCCGCAACGTGCGGGGCGCCGACTGGCAGGGAGCCGCGGAGCGCGTCACGGGGGGTTCCCGCCGGACGGCGGCGCGCCCACGATGTCCAGCGATGCCAGAGGACGTCGTGCGCCGCGAGCCCGAGGGTGACGAAGCCTCCGAGCGCACGCGCGTGCCGCTCGCCGGCGGCCTCGAGCGCCTCCTCGCCGTCGAGCCGGAGGAGCACGCGCTCCGACGGCTCCTCGGTGCGCTGGCGGAGGTCGTGCCCGCCATCGACTCCGTCGCGCTGCTCGTGCGCGAGGCAGACCGGCTCGAGCTCGTCGCCGCCGTGGGGCTGGACGAAGGAGCGCCCGCGGCGATCGCCGCCGGCCTCGCCGCCGAGGTGGCGGACTCCGGGACGCTCCGCACGACCGGACGGCCGGGCTCGCCTTTCCCGCCCGGCACGCGCCACGGCGCGGGCGCTCCGCTCCTCGCGTGCGCCGCGCCCGGCGCGCTCCTCGCGGGCACTCGCGGCGAGGAGCCGCTCGACGCGGACGCGCTGCTGCTGCTCCGCGTCGCGGCGGAGCGCGCGGCCCGTACGATCGATCGCGCGCGCTTCGCCCGCGCCCAGGAGGACGCCCGCGAGACGCTCCGCCGCGCCGAGGGCGACCTCGAGAACCGGCGCCGGACGGTCGACTTCATCCTCGGCGTGGTGGGGCACGACCTGCGCAACCCGCTCGGCGCGATCCACATGTCCGCCGCGCTGCTGCACCGGAAAGGCGCGCTCGAGGGCTGGCAGGCGCGCGCCATCGAGCGGATGCGCTCGTCGGCCGGCCGCATGGGCCGCATCATCCAGGACCTGCTCAGCTACACCCGGACCCGGCTCGGCAACGGCATCCCGATCAACCCGTGCCCGGCGAGCTTCGACGCCATCGCCCGCAAGGTGGTGGACGAGCTCCGCGCCGTGAACAGCGATCGCGCCATCGAGATCGCCGTCCACGGCGACCCCGCGGGCGAGTGGGATCCCGACCGGCTCGAGCAGGTCGCCTCGAACCTCGTGTCGAACGCCATCGACCACGGCGACCCCGCGGTCCCCGTCCGCGTCGAGGTGGACGGCGACGATGCGGAGCGGCTCCTGCTGCACGTTCGCAACGGCGGGCCGGGCATCCCGGCGGAGGTGCTCTCTCACCTCTTCGAGCCGTTCGCGCGCGGGCCGGACGAGAAGAGCCGCAAGGCCTCCGGGCTCGGCCTGGGCCTCTACATCTCCCGCCAGATCGTGCGCGGGCACGGAGGCGAGGTCGAGGCGAGCTCGCACGACGGCGAGACGATCGTGACGGTGCACCTCCCGCGCCGCTGCGTCGCGCGCCCCACCGCGTGACGCCCCGCGGTCAGCGCGCGGCGCGCCAGAGCGCGGCGAGCGCCGCCGGGAGCCGGCGCTCCACCTCGGACGCCGCCTCCGCGGGCAACGCCTCGCGCACCGTGTCGAGGACCGCGCGCGCGTAGAGGGCGGCGCTCGGGACGGGGTGCTGGACGAGCTCCGCGACGTCGCGCAGGTAGGTCTCCACGCCGGCCGGGACGCGCGCCACGCCGTCGTCGGCGTCTAGCAGCTCGCGCGCGAGCGGGTACGGCAGCCGCGCGGCGATGGCGCGGGTGGGCTCCCCGTGCAGCGCGCCGGCGAGCGGGACGAGCACGCCGAGCAGGACCTTGCGGAGATCCACCTCCGAGCCGAGCCGCGCCTCCAGCCGCTCCGCGAGGCTCTGCCCGGCCACGTCGACCCACTCCACGCGCCCGTCGATCGCGTCGGGGCCGACCGTCCCCGGGACCGCGTCGCCGTATCCGCCCGTCACCTGGTATTCGCCCGCCATGCCGAGAACATGCGCGTGACCCCGGCGCGGCGCAGCGCGGCGGCCGGGCCACGGGCGCGGCGGCGGGCGCCCGCCCGGACGTCAGCGGACCTGCGGCAACCCCGGCGGCGCGGATCGCAGCGGCCCCGCCGGCCGGTTGGCCTCGGGGAGCGCGGCCGCGATCGCGGCGCGGGCCGCGTCGCGGAGCGCGTCGCAGGCCGGGAAGTCCTCCGGATGCAGCGGCTCGAGCACCTCGACGCGCGCTCGCATCCGCTGGCGCAGCACGAGCCCGTGCTTGGGGAGGGCGTCGCCCGTGCCGCTGACGACGAGGGGGATGACCGGGCAGCCCGCCTCGATCGCGAGCCGGAAGGCGCCGTCCTTGAACGGCCCCAGCCGGCCGTCGCGGGAGCGGGTCCCCTCCGGGAAGAGCATCACCGGCGAGCCGCGCGCGAGGTGGGCGCGACAGCGGTCCATCATCTCCCGGATCGACTCCCGGTCGCCCCGCTTCACCGCCACGTAGTCGTTGAGCCACAGGTTCCAGCCGACGAACGGCACGCGGAAGATCTCGGCCTTCGACACCCACTTGAAGGGACGGAAGAGCCCGTACACGACGAGGATGTCGAGGAGCGAGAGGTGGTTCGCGACGAGGACCGCGGCGCCCTTCCACGGGAGCCGCTCGCGGCCGTGGATCGAGGTGCTCCAGAGCGGGTTCGCGAGGACGTAGAAGGTGGCCCAGGCGCACGAGTAGAGGTGGACCGCGACGCGGCGCCGGTCGAACGGGACGGTGACGAGGAACACCAGCGCCGCCCCCAGGAACAGGATGGGCAGCGTGGCGACGAAGAAGACCCAGTAGACGACCGAGAAGGCCCGCAGCACGGGCGCATCCTCCTCCGCCCCTGGCGGCGCGGCAAGCGGCGGGCGGGCGCCGCGGGGCCGCCGCACACGTCGGCCTCAGCCGCCGCGGGGGGCCGCGATGCGCGCCTCGGGCGCGGCGCCCACCGTCTCGAGGATGCGCTGCAGGCCGAACTTGGGGAGCCGCATGTAGCCGGCCCAGGCGGCGGCGGCGAGCACGCCGTCGGCGAGCCCGTCGGCGAGCCACTCCGAGGCGAACCGTGCGTCCCGCTGCTTCAGCCCGGCGCCGCTCTCCCGCGCCCAGCGGAGGTTATACCGTTCGTGAACCCCCACGGGCGGCGCCAGCACGAGCGGGATCCCCAGCGCGCCGTAGAAGGTGAGCTCCGAGGGCTTCGTCCACAGCACGTCGGTGCGCGCGAGGAGCGCGTTGAAGCGCGCGTAGTACTCGCGGAACCCGGGGGCGAGCAGGATCTCCAGCGGCCCGCCCAGGAGCGGCTCCATCCCGGCGCGCCGGACGATCTCGGCGAAGCGGGCCGCCACCTCGGCGCGCACCCCCGCCACGAGGCAGATCCGCAGCGCTCCGCCCTCCAGCGCGGGGCGGAAGCCGGGCAGCAGCTCCGCGGCCATCCCCGCCTGCGCCCCGGCGCCGCCGACCGCGAAGGCGAGGAGCGGCGGCCGGCCCTCCTCCTCGGCCGGGAGGGCGCCGAGGAAGTGCGCGAGCTCCTCGGGGATCGATCGGCGGAACTCGCCCGAGGGATCGAGCCGCACGATCCGCGCCGCCAGGTTCCGCTTGAGCGCACCCAGCGCGGTCCCGCCCACGAGCGCGTCGGGCAGCGGGAAGCCGGTGAAGGTGATCCGGTCCTCCGGCACGCCGTACGATCGGAGCCGCCGCGCGGCGCGGCGGGTCGGGACCAGGTAGCGGATGTGCGTGCGCCCCGGCTCCACCGGCGCCCAGATCCGGTTCAGGTCCGAGTCGGTCGCGACGCAGAAGACCCGCTCCACGCCGGCCGCGTCGGCGACGATCGCCGGCGAGTAGAAGGTGGTGAGGAGCGGCGCGCCCGTCCGGCGGAGCTCGGCGACCAGCCCGCGGCCCAGCTCCCGCCCCCGCACGAGCCGGTCGAGCGCGTGGACCCCGCGGGTGGGCGCGGAGAGGTCGCGGTAGGGGTAGAGGCGCGGGATGTCGGTGACCGCTTCCAGCGCCCGCCGGAGCGGCGCGCCGGCCCACGGCACCTGCGACAGGCGGGAGACCCCCTCGTAGGTCCGGCGCACCCGCTGCCACAGCCGCTCCTCGCCCGGCGCCACGAGCGGCGCCTTGTCCACCTGCAGCACCTCCGTGCCGAGCGCATCCGCGAGCGGCATCGCGGCGCGCATGTGCCCGTAGCCCATCTCCACGGCGACGACGAGCGGCTTCGGTTCGAGCGAGCGTGAGGTCATGGCGCGTGCCGGCCGAGCGTACCTCACGCGGGCGCCCCGGTTGAGCGGGACGCAGCGCGTCGTGGGGGCGACCGCCCGCAGGCCCGCTTACGCGTCGCGTCGAAGGATTTCGGCGGGAGCCGTGACGCTCGGGTGACACCGGGATCGTAGGGTTCCGCCTCGCGTCCCGCCGTCTCCACCCCGGGCGCGAAGGAGCTTCACCAAATGCCCGTCACCGATCCCGCGCCGCTGCACGCCGAGGAGACCTCCGCGCCGCTGGCCCGCCTCGATCGCGCCGCCATCGAGGCGATCGTCCGGTCGGGGCGCCGCCTGCTCGTCCAGGGCGGGATGGGCATCCACGCGTCGGATGGCGTGAGCGGCAAGGTCGCCGCGCACCGGGGCGCCCGGCTCGTCGGCGTGGGCACGATCTCCGCGGTCCTCAAGACGCCGGAGCAGCTCCGCGCCGAGATCCGCCGCGCGCGCCGCGAAGCCCCGGGAGGCTTCGTGGGCGTCAACCTGATGGCGGCCATCAACAAGGCCGACTTCGAGCTCCTCGCCCGCCTCTCCATCGAGGAGCGGGTCTCCTTCATCGTGCAGGGCGCCGGGATCTCCCGCGAGATCGTCCGCTGGTGCAAGGAGGGCGGCGTGCCGTTCGCGGGCATCGTCTCCTCCGGACGGCTCGCGGCGATGTACGAGAAGTGGGGCGCGGACTTCGTCGTCGCCGAGGGCTCCGAGGCGGGCGGGCACATCGGGGACATCGGCCACTCGCTCCCGACGCTCACGCGCGAGGTGCTCTCGGCGACGTCGCTGCCGGTGGTCGCCGCGGGCGGCGTGGACGGGTCCGACGTGGCCCGCTTCTTCCGCGGCGGCGCGGCGGGCGTCCAGCTCGCGACGCGCTTCCTCGCGTGCGCCGACGGCGACGTTCACCCTGCGTTCAAGGCGATGCACCTCGGCAAGGGCGAGGACGACGTCGCGATCATCACCAGCTGCGTGAAGGGGATGAAGGCGCGGGCGGTGCGGAATGCGTTCACCGAGAAGCTCGCGCGCGGCGAGGCGGTCCCGCCGCGCTCCAAGGCCTGGTGGTTCGGCAAGGACGGCTACCTCGGGCGCAAGAAGGCCTGCATCGAGTGCCTCGGCGAGGGGCTCTGCGTCTGCCGCACGAGCGGCTTCAAGGAGAGCTTCTGCATCACCGACGCCCTGCTCGCCGCCGCGGTGAAGGGCGACGAGGAGAACGGGCTCTTCTACACGGGCCAGAGCCTCGTCCGCATCGGCGAGCGTGACGTGACGACGCTGCCCACCGCGGCGGAGCTCCTCGCGCAGCTCGAGGCGCGCCTGGCGACGGACGACGGCGCCTTCGAGGCCGCCCCCGCGCTCGCGGCGGCCGCGGCCGGCGCCTAGCCCGGAGCACCCTTTCGAGACACATTGATTGTGGTCAAAGCGGATTGCCCGCGCGGGACGCCGCATCTCGACCCTTGCGTTTTTTTCGGATAGAGATTTTTGGTCCATCATTTTTCGGGTGGACCGAACGTCATACCGGCGGTCGAACCAGCGAAAGAGATGTTGAATGGCGACTGGCACCGTGAAGTGGTTCAACGACGCGAAGGGTTTCGGCTTCATCACCCAGGACAACGGCGGTGAGGACGTCTTCTGCCACTACAGCGCGATCCAGGGCGACGGCTTCAAGAGCCTCGCCGAGGGTCAGAAGGTGGAGTTCGACGTCGTGAAGGGCCCGAAGGGCCTTCAGGCCGCGAACGTGCGGAAGACGTAGGTCGCCCGCGCGATCGCTCGGCACCGAGCCCGGTTCCTCTGCAGGGGGGCCGGGCTCTCGCGCATCCTGGGGGGTCCTCGTCACGCGCAGTGAAGCGAGCCCGCGGGACGGGCGGCGGGCCGAGCGGACTCCGTTGCGGCGGCCGCCGACGGGCCGCAGCGTGTGTGGAGAGGCCCCGCCATGACGATGCGAACGCACGAGCTGCACCCGTCCCTCGTCCACGCCCCGCTCGTGCTCCTCCCCGCGGCGGCGCTGGTGGATCTGGCCGCCGCCCTCCGTCCACGCGACCGCCGGCTCGACCGGCTCGGTCGCAACCTCTGGTGGGGAGCCGCGTCGGCGGGGCTCGCGGCGGGGCTCACGGGCATGGCGGCCTCGCAGGAGATCGAGCTCCGCTCCACCCACGCGCGCGAGATGATGTTCGCACACGGGATCGGGAACCTCTGCATCGTCCTCGCGGCCGCCGGCGTCTCCGGCTGGCGCGCGCGCAACCACGCGAACCTCACCTCCGCCCTGAGCGGGCTGCTCGCCGCGGGGGCGGCGGGCTACACCGCCTACCTCGGGGGAGAGCTCGTCTACACGCACGGCGCCGGCGTGACGGCGCTCGGCGGCGCGGCGGCCGAGTCGCCCCCGCTCTTCTCGGCGCACGGGATGGCGCGCCTGGGGCGAGACGCGGGGCGCGGGCTCGGCTGGCTGCTGCAGCGGGCCTACCGGGCGGTGACCAGCCGGGAGCGGGTGCAGCGGTCCGCGCTCGGGCCGATCGCCGAGGCGGGCACCGGGGCCGAGCCCGAGATCCATTGAACGGGGCTGCGCCCCCGCCCCTCAGAGCGGGATGTTGCCGTGCTTCTTCGGCGGGTTCTCCTGCCGCTTGGTGCGCAGCATCTCGAACGCCCGGATGACCTTGGGCCGCGTGTCCTCCGGCCGGATGACCTCGTCCACGTAGCCGAGCTCCGCCGCCTTGTAGGGGTTCGCGAACTTGTCGCGGTACTCCTGCACGAGGCGCGCGCGCTCCGCGACCGGATCCTTCGCCGCCTGCAGCTCCTTGCGGAACACGATGCCCACCGCGCCCTCCGGGCTCATCACCGCGATCTCCGCCGACGGATAGGCGAAGTTCACGTCCGAGCGGAGGTGCTTCGACGCCATCACGTCGTAGGCGCCGCCGTACGCCTTGCGCGTGATGACGGTGACCTTCGGCACCGTCGCCTCGGCGAACGCGTAGAGGAGCTTCGCGCCGTGGGTGATGATCCCCCTCCACTCCTGATCGACGCCCGGGAGGAACCCGGGCACGTCCACGAAGGTGAGCAGCGGGATGTTGAACGCGTCGCAGAAGCGGACGAAGCGCGCCGCCTTGACCGAGGCGTCGATGTCGAGGGCACCGGCGAGGACGGCGGGCTGGTTCGCGACGATGCCCACCGGCCGCCCGTTCAGCCGGGCGAAGCCGACGACGATGTTCGCCGCGAAGAGCTCGGCGACCTCGAAGAAGTGCCGGTCGTCGACGGTCGCCTTGACGACCTCGCGCATGTCGTACGGCTTGCTCGGGCTCTCCGGGACGACCGTCTTGAGGAGCTCGTCGCGGCGGAGGACGTCGTCCGAGCACGGCTGCGCGGGCGGGTCGTCGGCGTTGTTGAGCGGCAGGAAGCTCAGCAGCTCGCGCACGGCGCCGAGCGTCGCCTCCTCCGAGTCGATGGCGAAGTGCGCGACGCCGGAGCGCGTCGCGTGCGCGCGCGCGCCCCCGAGGTCCTCCTTCGTCACCTGCTCGTGCGTCACCGACGCGATGACGTCCGGGCCGGTGATGAACATGTAGGCCGTGTCCTTCACCATGAAGATGAAGTCGGTGATGGCGGGGCTGTAGACCGCGCCGCCCGCGCACGGCCCGAGGATCACCGAGATCTGCGGGATGACGCCCGACGCGAGCGTGTTGCGCAGGAAGATGTCGGCGTAGCCGGCGAGCGAGACGACCCCCTCCTGGATGCGCGCGCCGCCAGAGTCGTCGAGGCCGACGACGGGGCACCCGACCTCCATGGCCCGGTCCATCACCTTGCAGATCTTCTCGGCGAACGCGCCCGAGAGCGAGCCCCCGAAGACCGTGAAGTCCTGGGCGAACACGAAGACCTGGCGCCCCTCCACCAGCCCGTACCCCGTGACCACCCCGTCGCCGAGCACCTTCTGCCGCTCCATGCCGAAGTCGGCGCAGCGGTGCGTCTTGAACTTGTCCAGCTCCACGAACGAGCCCGGGTCGAGGAACAGCTCGATCCGTTCACGCGCCGTGAGCTTGCCCGCCCGGTGCTGCTTCGCGATGCGCTCCTCTCCGCCGCCGCGCTCGGCCTCGGCGTCGAGCTGATCGAGGAGGGCGCGACGCGGATCGGGGTCGACCGGCTTGTGCATGGACACCTCGCGCGTGCGTGCGTGGAGGGGCGGGAGGATACGCACCCCCATTCACCGGAGGCAAGCGGCCCGAGCGGCTCCGCGCGGGGCCGTCGGCGCCGATCAAAGCACGTTGCCGCTGCGCGACCACCACCCCGCCCACGCGCGCGCCGCGCTCTCGCGCTCGGCGGGCGGCAGGTCCGCGGAGTAGGCGACCGGGGGAGGCGCCACGCCGGAGAGCTCGACCGCCGCGGCCACGCGCGTCTCGCGCTCCTGGCTCGTGAGCCCGGAGAACAGCCACTCCGCGCGGCCGCGGCCGCGGTTCTGCTTCCACCAGCCGAGCCAGGCGCGCGCGTCGGTCCCGAGCCGCTGCAGCGTGATGTCGGCGAGCGCGTCCGCCGCCGCTCGCGCCGGCTCCGGCGCGCTCGTCTCCAGCACCTGCACGAGCAGCGGGATCGCGTCCACGTCGCGCAGCGCCCCGAGCGCCCGCGCGGCGCGCCGGGCGCGCGCCTCGATGCCGGAGAGGAGCGCGCGCCGCAGCCGCTCGCTCGCCTCCCGGGCGGCCGGCTCGCGCCGGCGCGCGGCGAGCGCGGCGCACGCCGCGGCGGCGACCGCCGGATCGGCGTCGAGGGCCCGGTCGGCGAGCAGCGCGGGCGGGGTGTTCGGGGCGACGACGCTCTCGTCCACGTCGATCTCGAGCGCGTCGAGCTCGTCGGGGATGGCGGGCGCCGCGGCGGGCGCGAGCGCGGGGCGAGCGGGCTCGGTCGCCGTCCACGGATCGGCCGGCGCGGCCGCCGGTGCGGGCGGCGCGGGCGTGGCTCCCGGCGCCGCTGCCGTCCACGGATCGGACGCGGGGGGCGCGGCGGCCGGCTCCGCGGCGAGCTGCGCCGCGCGCGGCGGCAGGGTCCGGGCGGGGGCGCGCCGGCGCTTGCGCTCGCGGATGATCCGCTCGAACGCGGCGCCGAGCGTGGAGACGAGGAGGAGCAGGTCGCCGAGCCGCCGCGCCGACACCGGAGCCCCCCCGTTGTCGGCGAAGAGCACGCACACGGGGCGATCGCGGAGCAGCACCGGGGCGACGAGCGCGGTGCGCGGGGTGCCGCGATCGAGCCCTGCGAGGATGGCCGCGTTGCCGGCGGGCTCGCGCGACACCGGCCCGAGGTACGGGCTCTTCGTCTCGATGACCGTGCGGAAGGTGCCAGGGTCGTCGGCGTAGATGGCGACGCCGCGCGCGAGCTCGCGGGCCTCGGGCTCCACCCCCAGCGCGTCGTGCCCGGCGACGGCGTCGCGCGTGACCGCGAACATCGCCGCGAAGGCGAAGAAGTCGCGCGCGTAGCGGAGCGCGACGAGGACCACCTCGTCCCGCGTGCGCGCGGCGGCGAGCGCGGCGCGCGCGTGCTCCAGCGTCCAGCCGGGCGGCGCGCTGCGATCCGGCGGCGCGGCGTGGACGTCCTCCTCCGCGCCCGGCGCGGCGTCGCGGATCGCGGCGGCGTCCCCTCCGGCCGGCGCGAGCGCTTCGCGGACCAGGCCGGGGTCGACCTCCTCGAGCGCCTGCGCGAGCGCCGCGGCGAGCGGCTCGAGCGGTCCCTCGTCGTCCCCGCCGAACCCCACCGGCGCCGCCTCGCCCTCCTCGCGCTCCTCCGTCCCCGGCGCGGCGTCCGCCTCACCCGGCGAGTCCTCCCGCGCGAGGGCGCCGGCCGCGACGGCCATCGCCGCGAAGCGAGGCGCGATCGGCGTCCCGTACAGCTGGTGAACGAGCAGCCGCACCCGCCACTCCGGCGCGACGTACGCGGTGAGGTGCAGCGAGAGCATGAAGCCGATCTCGTCGAGCAGGCCGGCGTCGACCGGGAACACGGACACGACGGACAGCTCGCGCCCGTCGAGCGCGAAGGGCGCCAGCCCGTGACGGTCCGCGACGCGGGCCGGGAAGACGCGGCGCGCGCGCGCGTCGCCGCCCGCGAACGCCTCGGGCGGCGCGGGCGGGACGTCCGCGGCGCCCGCGAGGGCGATCGCGAGCGCGTCCTCGGGGAGGGCGCCGAGCTCCAGGAGCGCGGTGTCGAGCGCGCCGCCCGCCTCGTCCCGGCGCGCGAGCGCGCGCTCCATGACGTCGGCAGTGACCACGCCTTCTTCGACGAGGAGGGCGGCGAGGTCCTTCGGCACGGCTCGGTTGTAGGACCCCGGTGAACGGGGGTCAAGGAGCCTCGACCACCCAGGTCCGCGCGAGGAGGTCGTGCAGGGCCCTCCCGCTGCGGGTGAAGAGCGCGAGGAGGAAGCCGAGCCCGAGCAGCGCGAAGGACGCGGCGGCGAGGCCGGAGCGCGCGGCGCTGCGCGCCAGCGACGGGCGCCGCCCCCCCGGGCCGACGACGCGAAGGCCCAGCATCCACTTGCCGAGCGTGGCGCCGGCGAGCGCGTGCGCCAGGGTCGCGTACACCGCGAGCGCGAGCGCCAGCAGGGCCACGAGGGAGAGCACGACGTCCTTCTCGCGAGCGAGCAGGTCGAGCAGGCCGTCCAGGCCGGCGACGGCGCCGGAGCCGGTGGGCGCCAGCAGCGAGGCGCCGAGGTAGACCACGCCGGCCAGGAGGGGGCCGGCGTCGATCGCCCACGCGCCGGCACGCCGCCAGGTGGCGGGCCTCCGGAGGTGGACCTCCGCTGGCCGGACGGCGACCTCGGCGACGCCCAGGACCTCGGCTTCGTCGGCGTCGATCACCTCCGGAGCGGCGTCGGGCCAGCGCTGCGGTGCGGCATCGGACCACGCGAAGGGGGCGCTCTCCGCCGCAGGCGCCGCGAGCTGGGCCGCGGGGGCCGGCGCACCGGCGGGCGCCGAGGCCTCGGCGGCGACGCCCGCGTCGCGCAGCGCCTCCTCGACCATGCGCCCGAGATCCCAGTGCGAGCGGCTCGCCGGGGCGGGCGCCGGCGGCGCCACGAAGGCGGGCTCGGGAGGCGGAGCGCCGCGGGCCGGTGCGGCAGGCGGCGTCGGCGAGGGGCTCGAGAGGGACGGCGGAGTGCGCGACCTGCGCCGATCGAGGTCGAGCGTCACGTCGAGGGTCCGCAGGGCCGGCTCGTCCCGCAGGGTGAGCGGCGCGGCGCACGCGCCGCAGAAGGCGGCGCGCTCATCCGTCTCTCGGGCACAGCGAGGGCAGAGCACGGGTCGAGGCTAAGTTCGCCCGCGGGGCCGGTCAAGGAACGGGAACCGGGGCGCCCAGGTCGCCGAAGCGGGCCTGGAGCAAGGCGACGGCCACGATGGCGGCGGTCTCGGCGCGCAGGACGCGCGGGCCGAGGGCGGCCCGGCGCGCGCCCGCCGCGTCGCAGGCGGCGAGCTCGACGTCCGTGAGCCCACCCTCCGGCCCCACGATCGCGGCGTAGGCCCTCGCCGCGACGGGCTCGAGCGCCAGCACCGGGGGCCCGCCCGGCTGGAGCGCGATCGCGAGCGCGCCCGGCGGGAGCGCGGCGAGGACGCCCGCGAGCGGCGCGGGCGCGCGCACCTCCGGAACGTCCGCACGGCCGCACTGGCGCGCCGCCTCCTCGGCGATGCGCCGCCAGCGCCGCGCGCGCTCCTCGCCCTTGTCCGGCTCGAGCCGCACCACCGACCGCTCCGCGGCGAACGGCGCGACGCCGGCCGCGCCGAGCTCGGTCGCCTTCTGGACGACGAGGTCCATCTTCTCGCCCTTCGCGAGGGCGGCCACGAGCCAGATCTCGGCCGCCGCCCCTCCCTGCGCGCGCCGCTCGCCGAGGAGCAGCGCCTCGTAGGCCGCGTCGACCCGCGCCGCCCACGCCCCGCCGCGACCGTCGAACACCTCGACCTCCGCGCCCGGTCCGAGCCGCAGCACGTCGCGCAGGTAGTGGCGCGCCTCGGGCGTGAGCGCGGCCCGCTCGCCCTCGAAGCGCTGCGGGGGCAGGTGGACGCGTCGCAGCGTCACGCGCGCGGGCGCTCCAGCGTGAGGAGGCTCCACTCGGCGTCACGCCGCTCGAGGGCGGGGCGGAGCCCCTGGGCGACGTAGGCGGCGCGGACCTCGTCCTCCTGCGGGGTGAGGATCCCGGCGAGGAGCACCGTGCCACCCGGCGCCACCCGCGCGGCGACGTCGGGCGCGAGCTCGACGAGCGTGTTGGCGAGGATGTTCGCGACCACGAGATCGAAGGTGCCCGCGATCTCCCCGACCGCGGCCCCGGTGAGCTCCAGCGCCGCTCCGTTCCGGTCGGCGTTCTCGCGCGCGACGGCCACCGCGACGGGATCGTTGTCGTTCGCGGCGACCCGCCCGGCGCCGAGCTTCGCCGCGGCGATGGCGAGCAGGCCCGAGCCGGTGCCGACGTCGAGCACCGACGCCCCGGGGCGGGCGGCGAGCAGCTCCGAGAGCGCCGCCAGGCAGAGCCCGGTGGTGGGGTGGGTCCCGGTGCCGAACGCCATCCCCGGATCGAGCACGATCTCCGCCATGCCGGGCGGGACCGGCGCGTCCACCCAGGACGGGCGCACGAAGGCCCGGCCCACCGCGAGCGGCCCGAGCCCCTTCTTCCAGGTCTCGCCCCAGTCCTCGTCGGCGACCTCGGCGAGCTCGCCGCCGTGCGCGGCGCGGGCCTCCTCGGCGTCGGCGCGGTCGGAGAAGAACGCGACGAGCAGCGCGCGACCCGGCGCGGGCTGGGCGATGCCCGGCATCGGCGTGCCCTCGCCGTCGCGCACCTCGACGCCGCTCGCCCCGGCGTCGAACAGCTCGGCGGAGAGGTCCTCGGCGCGCTCGCGCGCCGCATCCAGGGTGAGGGAGAAGGTGGGCATCGGCCGCATCCGTACCCCGGCCCGCCCGCGGAGGCCAGGGGGATCTGGGTCCCGCGATATCGCACTCGTCCCCTCATTTCGCGGCCTTGGCAAACGAGGGTACGATCCGCCCCGCCATGTCCCTGAACGTCCTCCTCGTCGAGCCGGACGCCGCGCTCGCGGACGAGATCCGCCGCGCCTTCGGTCCGGCGGGCCTCGAGGTCACCTCGCTGCAGGCGGGCGAGCCGGCCGTCGAGCGCTGCCGGCAAGCCGCGCCCGATCTCATCCTGCTGGCGGCCGAGCTGCCCGACATGAGCGGCTTCTCGGTGTGCAATCGCCTGAAGCGCGCCGTCCAGGCCGTGCCGCTCCTGCTCTACACGGGAGACGCGACCGACGCGGCCATCGAGGCGCACCGCGCCACGCGCACGCGCGCAGACGACTACCTGCGCAAGCCCTTCGACATGGCCGAGCTGCTCGGCCGCGCTGCCGCCCTGCTGCACGGTGACGGCGCCGCGCCCCGCCCCTCGGCGCCGCGCGACGCGCCGCCCGCGCCGCCTGCGCCGCCGCGTCCGGACGGCCGCCGCTCCGCGCCCGAGGGCGACGCCCCGCCGCTCCTCACCCGCGTCGACTCCGGGCAGATCGCGGCCCGCGGACTCGCCGCCGCCCTCGCGGCGGCCGCGCCGCCCGCCGCCCCTCCGCCGCGCCCGGCGCCCGCGTCCGCGGCGCCCGCCGCCCCGCCCGCCCCGCCGCCCATCGGAGCGCGCCCCCCGGCCGCCATCGGCCGCGTGAGGGTCGGCGGCGGCCGGGCGGATCCCGCCGACGTCTTCGCCGACTGGCCGCGCGATCCCGCGCCGCCGAAGGGCACGCCGGAGGAGAAGCTCGAGTACTTCCGCGATCGGCTCCGCGCGCGCGACGCGTTCGTGGCGCGCGTCCGCGACGCCTTCGGCGAGCTCAAGGGCCAGGCCGCCGAGCTCGCCGGCGAGCGGGACGGGCTGGAGCGCGATCTGGCGGCGGCGCGGGAGCGCGCGGACGAGCTCGAGCACGCGCTCGTCGACGCGCGGGCGGCGGCCACCGAGCACGAGGCGCGCGCCGCGGACGCGCTCCGCAGGCTCGAGGAGAGCGAGGCGACGCGCCAGTCGATCTCTGACGTGCTCTCGCAGGCGATGCAGGATCACGAGGCGGCGGCGCAGGACTGGTCGGCGCGGATCGGCGAGGCCGACGCGGAGCGGGCGCGGCTCGAGGCGGAGCTCGCCGAGCGGGCCGAGGCGCACGCGCGCGCCGTCGCCGGCCTCGAGGCGGAGCGCGCCGACGAGCGCGCGCGGCTCGAGGCGTCGCGCGCCGAGGCGGACGAGGCCCACGCGCGCGCGCAGGCCGAGCTCGAGGCCGCCCGCACCGCCGAGCGCGACGAGGCGGGCGCGCAGCAGGCGGAGGCGGAGGCGCGGCTCGCGGCGCTGACCGGCGAGCGGGACTCCCTCGCGGCCGAGCTGCGGCGCGTGGTCGCCGAGCTCGCCGCGAAGCTCGAGCAGGCGGCCGAGGCGCGCCGCGAGGGAGACGCGGAGATCGAGGCCCTCCGGACGCGGCTCGACGAGGCCCACGGGCGCGCCCAGGCGGTCGCGGCGGAGCTCGCCGAGGCGACCGGCCGGATCGGCGCGCTCGAGGCGGACGCGGCGGCGCAGGCCGAGGCGCACGCCGGGCTCGAGGAGGCGCTCGGCCAGGCGCAGGCGGAGGCGCGGGCGTACGACGAGAAGGCCGTCGCCGCCGAGCACGCCTTCGAGGCGAAGGCGGCCGAGCTGGCCGCGGCGGAGCAGCGGATCCGCGACCTCGGCGCGGCGCTCGAGGAGGGGCGCGCGTCGGTGGCCGGGACGAAGGGCGAGCTCTCGCGCATCGAGACCGCGCGCGCGGACGCCGAGCGGCGGGCGGCGCAGGCGGCGTCGGAGCGCGATCAGCTCGCGAAGGCCATCGAGGCCGCCCGTCGCGGCGCCGAGGGGGACCGCGAGCGGGCGAAGCGGCTCGAGGCGGAGATCGGCCGGCTCGCGAAGCTCGAGCCGGTGGCCGAGGAGGCGGCCCGGCTGCGCAAGGAGGTCGCCACGCTGAAGGAGATGGTGCAGCAGCGCAGCGCGGCGGCGGAGAGCGCGTCGCGCGCCGCCCAGGCGGCCGCGGCGGAGCGCGCCCGGGCGGAGGAGCGGCTCGCCGTCGAGGCGGGCAAGCTGCAGGGCGCGACGAGCCGGCTCGAGTCGGAGCTCGGCGCCGCGCGGCGGAAGCTCGAGGAGCTCGAGCGCGAGCGGAGCGCGCGCAGCGACGAGAGCCGCAAGACGCACGAGAAGGGCGAGCAGCGCGCGCGCGCCCTCGCGGCGGACGCCTCGGAGGCGGAGAAGCGCCACCAGGCCGAGGTCGCCCGGCTGCGCGCCGCGATGGTGGAGCTGGAGAAGCACCTCGAGACGCGCGCCCGGGCGGAGCTGACGCTCAAGAAGCGCGTCCAGGAGCTGGAGAAGGCCTCGGCGAAGCCGCCACCCGCGCCCGCGCCGAAGGCCGATCCCGCGGAGCTCGCCACCCTGAAGGCGCGGGTCGCGAAGCTCGGCGAGGAGCTCGAGGAGCTGCGCGGCGAGAACGACTTCCTGAACGGCGAGGTCGCGCGGTACCAGCAGCGCAACAGGCAGCTGCAGACGCAGATCGACTCGCTGAAGGAGTCGTGAGGTCCTCGACCTCCGCTCGTCTCGAGCGTCGAGGAACGCCGCCGGGGGGCCGCGCCGAGCGGCCGCGCGGGGCGACCCCTCCTCGCGCGGGTCGCGGGCGGGGTGCGCTCGTCCGCGCCGCTTGCGGGCCCAGCCCGCTCCCGCTAGCGATCGCCGCATGGCCCGGCTCGTCACCACCCCCTTCGTCGTCCCCGCTGCGGGGAACCCGCCCAAGCTCATCGAGGAGCTGTTCGGCCGCGTCGCCACCGGGAGCGCGGGGGTGAGCGTCGCCCGCATGACGAGCCCGCCGGGCTGGGCGGAGCCGGGCCAGACCCCCGAGTTCGACGAGTACACGGTCGTGCTGGAGGGGGCGCTGCGCGTGGAGACGCGCGAGGGCGTGCTGGAGGTGGGCGCGGGACAGGCGGTGCACGCGCCCAGCGGCGAGTGGGTGCGCTACAGCACGCCCGCGGGGGCGAGGTACCTCGCCGTGTGCGTCCCGGCGTTCTCGCTCGACACCGTGCATCGCGACGGCTGAGACCTCCAGCGCGAAGGGCGCCCGCCGCGGCGAGCGCCCCCCGGTGCGTCCGCGTCGCCGCGTCGGGCTAGATCACGGGAGGCTTCGACCGCCGCGCGGCGCGGTAGAGCGCGAACGCGAGCCCGGCGAAGAAGAGCACCCCGAGCACCTGGTAGCCGCCGTGGCCGATGATGCCGGCGATGCGCGGCTCCATGTTGAGGGTGGTCCCGATGAAGCGGTTCACCCCGTCGTTCACGTTGAGCAGCGCGACGATGACGCCGGTGAGCGCGCCGCCCGCCACGAGGCCGGTGGCGAACAGGCTGCCGCCGCCGAGCTCGCTCTCCTCCGCGTGCTCGCCGCGCCGCGCCGCGAGCCAGTCCACGACGCCCTTCAGGGCGCCGCCCACGAAGATCGGCAGCGTCGTCGAGAGGGGCAGGTAGAGGCCGACGGCGAACGAGAGCGACTTCACGCCGCACAGCTCCATGGTCACGGCGAAGAACGCGCCGGCCAGCACGAAGTGCCAGTCGAGGTTCAGGGAGAGCAGCCCCTTGATGAGCGTCGCCATGAGCGTCGCCTGGGGGGCCGGGAACTTCTCCGTGCCGATCATGTGCTGGACCCCCTGCGCGGCGAGGTCCGCCGTGGGGGTGTCGAGCACCTTCACCGTGAGCCCAATGACGAAGGCCGAGAAGATGGCGCCCACGAAGAGCGCGATCTGCTGGTAGCGCGGCGTCGCGCCCACGAGGTAGCCGGTCTTGAGGTCCTGGCTCGTCGCCCCCGCGTTCGCGGCGGCGATGCAGACCATGCCGCCGACCACGAGCGCGAGGGGCTCGTACGCCGAGCCGGTCCAGCCCACGCCCACGAAGACCATGGCGGTCGCCATGAGCGTCGCGATGGTCATGCCGGAGATCGGGTTCGAGGACGAGCCGATGATGCCGACGATGCGCGACGAGACCGTCACGAAGATGAAGCCGAAGACGATGACGAGCAGCGCGACCAGGAGCTTCTGGAGGACGGACTCGCCCGGCACCTGCGGGAGCATGACGAGGAGCAGGACCAGGCCGACGCTGCCGATGATGACGGTGAGGAACGACAGGTCGCGCTCGGTGCGGCGCACGCCCGCCTGGGCGGCCTTGTCGCCGAGCGAGGCGATCGAGTCTCGGAGCGACGTCCAGATGGTGGGGAGCGTCTTGAGGAGCGTGATGAAGCCGCCGGCCGCGACGGCGCCCGCGCCGATCTGGCGGATGTAGGCGCGGTACACGGCGTTGGGCAGGTTCGAGAAGGCGTGCGTCGCGGGATCCCAGCCCCCGGCGCCGCCCGCGGTGGCGACGTCCTTGAGGTCCCCGAGCTTCACGAGCTGGCCCGCGATGACGTCCGCCGGCACGAGCACCGAGAGGAGCGGGATGAGGGCGAGCCAGGCGAGCACGCCGCCCGCGACGAGCACGCCCGCGATGCGCGGCCCGATGATGTAGCCCACGCCCAGGTACTCGGGGGTGATCTCGCCGTTCACGGTGGCGTTCGGGAGCCACTTGTTCGTCTGTCGGGTGACCCAGGCGGGCGTCTCCGCGATGACGTGGAAGACCTTCTGCAGCACGGCGTAGCCGAGCGCGAGCCCCACGCCCTGGAAGGCGGTCTTGGCGAACTCGCCGCCCTTGTCGCCGGCGATGAGCACCGACGCGCAGGCGGTGCCCTCCGGGTACTGCAGCGTCGCGTGCTCCTTCACGATGAGGGAGCGGCGCAGCGGGATCATCATGAGGACGCCGAGGATGCCGCCCACGAGCGAGAGGGCGAACAGCGTCACGTAGTCGAAGTAGCCCGCGCCGACCGAGACCTTCGTCGAGGGATCGACGGAGAGGAAGAGGAAGCCGGGCAGCGTGAACACCACGCCGGCGGCGATCGACTCGCCGGCCGAGCCCGCCGTCTGGATGATGTTGTTCTCGAGGATGGAGGTCTTGAGGAACTTCCGCCCGAGCGAGATGGCGATGACGGCGATGGGGATCGAGGCCGACACCGTGAGGCCCGCCTTGAGCGCGAGGTACACGGTGGCGGCGCCGAAGAGGATCCCCGCGAGCGCGCCGGCGACGATCGCCTTGAGCGTGAACTCGGGGACCGTCGTCTCGTCGGCGATGTAGGGCTTGAAGTCCTTGGGCGGGGGGGTGGCGAGCTCGGCCATTCGGGGTCCTCGCGACACGGTCCGGTTGCGGGGCGTCAAGAAACCACGTCTCCCCCTCGCTGTCGACTCTCGGGTCGACGCCCGCCACCCACGCCCTGCCGGCCCCGGCGACCGGCCCAAGCGCGCGAGATCCGGACGCCGCGTCGCGCTATGAAGGGCCGATGGCGCGCCGGTTCGGCATCTACGTCCACTTCCCCTACTGCGCGCACCGCTGCCCGTACTGCGACTTCGCGGTCACGACCGAGCGGCCGCCCGAGGGCCGCCGGTATCTCGCCGCGCTGCTCGCGGAGCTGGAGCTGCGCGCCGGCGCCTTCGACGGGCTCGCGCCGGTGAGCGTCTACCTCGGCGGCGGCACGCCGTCGCTGTGGGATCCGGACGAGGTCGCGGCGCTCCTCGCGGCGCTGCGCGCGCGGCTGGCGCTGCCCGCCGGGGCCGAGGTGACGATCGAGGCCAACCCCGAGTCCACCGACCGGGCGCGGCTGC
This sequence comes from Anaeromyxobacter sp. Fw109-5, assembly GCF_000017505.1. NCBI lineage: Bacteria > Pseudomonadati > Myxococcota > Myxococcia > Myxococcales > Anaeromyxobacteraceae > Anaeromyxobacter > Anaeromyxobacter sp. Fw109-5. Next base: position 307,180 of record NC_009675.1, on the reverse strand, counting down.
GGGCCTGGCGCGCCGCGGGCGTGAACCGCGTGTCGGTCGGCGTGCAATCGTTCGACGCGGGCGTCCTCGCGAAGCTCGGCCGCCGGCACGGCCCGGACGCGGCGGAGCGCGCGATCCGCGAGGCGGCCGAGGAGCTCGGGAACGTCAGCGTCGACCTCATCTACGGGGCCCGGCGCTCCACGGTGGAGATCGCCCGGGCCGACGCCGCCCGGGCGGCGGCCTCGGGCGCGGCCCACGTCTCGGCGTACGCGCTGACGCTCGACCCCGGGATCATGGCGGAGGAGGTGCCCCTCGCGCGCATGCGCCGCGAGGGCCGGCTCCCCCTCCCCTCCGACGACGAGGTCGCCGCGCAGGCCGCCGCCATCCGCGCCGCGCTCCGCCGCGCCGGGCTGCGCCGCTACGAGATCTCGAACTTCGCGCGCCCCGGCCTGGAGTCCGCGCACAACCGCCTCTACTGGACCGCCGAGAGCTACCTCGGGCTGGGCGCCGGCGCCTACGGCTGCGCGCGCGGCGAGGCGGGCTCGTACCGCTACGGGAACCTGCGCGACGCGCGCGCCTACCTCGACGCGGCGCTCGGCCGGCGGTCGCCGACGGCGGAGGAGGACCGCATCGCGCCGGCGGCGGAGCGCAACGAGCGCATGATGCTCGGGCTCCGCACGCTCGAGGGCGTGCCGCTCGCGACGCTGTCTCCGATCCAGTCGCGCGAGGCGGACCGGCTCGTGCGGCGGCGCCTCGCCGTCCGGCGGCGCGGCGCGCTCGTCCTCACCTCGCGTGGCATGGACCTCCACACCTCGATCGCGGAGCGGCTGCTCGAGTGAGGGAGAGATCATGGCGAACTCCGAGGCGTTCGTGGAGCACGTGCTCGACCTGCTGGCGCTCGCCGGCCCCGTGGAGGCCCGCCGGATGTTCGGCGGGCACGGGCTCTACGCCGGCGGGGCGATGTTCGGGCTGCTCGACGACGACGAGCTGTTCCTCAAGACGGACGCCGTCACCCGCGCGCGCTTCGTCGACGCGGGCTGCCGGCCGTGGTTCTACGCGCGCCGCGACGGCACCACGGAGCGGACGAGCTACTTCCGCCCGCCCGACGACGCGCACGAGGAGCCGGAGGCGATGCTGCCGTGGGCGCGCCTCGCGATGGAGGCCGCCCTGCGCGCGGCCGCCGCCAAGGCGGCGCGGGTGCGTGCGAAGCCCACGGCGGCGCCACGCAGGCGGCGCGCCGCCCCCCGGGCGCGGCCCGGCCGGACGCGGTAGCATCGCCGCATGCGCCGCCTCCTCGGCCTCGCCGTCCTGGGACTCTCGCTCGGCGCCGGCCTCGCCGTGATGTTCCGCGTGCTGCCGAGCGACCGTCCGATGCCCGCTCCTCCGGCGGTCGCGACGCAGATCCGCGAGGTGGCGCGGCTCGAGACCCTCGAGGTGCGGCTCTACAAGAAGGTGAGCTTCGCGCCGGAGCCCACGCCGGCCGGCTCGTTCTGGGGCGACGTCGCCGGCTGGCTGCGCCACGCGGTGAGCGCGCCGCAGGGGAAGGCCATCGTCTTCGCGGACGCCTACCTGACCTTGGACCTCGAGCGGCTGAACGCGAACAGCGTCCAGGTGGAAGGGCGCCGCGTGGACGTGGTGCTGCCCCCCATCCGCACCACCGTCGCGCTCCGCCCCGGCGAGACCGAGGTCCTCGGCTCCAACCTCGACTCGGCCGACACGGCGCGGCTGCTCGAGCTCGCGAAGGCCGCCTTCGAGCGCGAGGTCGACGCCGACGCCGCGCTGCAGGCGCGCGCGCGCGCGTCGGCCGAGCGGCACATCCGGGCGCTGCTGCTCTCGCTCGGCTTCGAGGACGTCCGCTTCGTGGACGTGCTCCCGCCCGCGCGCTCGCAGACGTAGCTCGACCGGAGCCGCGCGCGCGGGCCGCGGTCAGCCAGCCTCGGCGAGGTCGGCGGCGAGCAGGCGCATGTTGCGCGCGCGGCGCGCCGAGATCTCCCGCCACAGCTCGGCGACCTCCGGGTGCTCGGAGGCGGCGGCGTGGATCGAACGCACGAGCGGTGCGAGCCGCCCGAGGATGCGCCGGACGGCCCCCGCGTAGAGGGCTGGCCTCCCGAGAGGTTCGAGCACTGGCTCGCCGACGCGTGGCGCCGGCTCCTGCTGGAGTGAAAGAAAAGAGGCGGTCGCCCGGGAAAGCGACCGCCCCTCTCGCAGGGGAGCGAACGGCTGCGTGCGGCCCGGTCCCGGATGCCCGTCAGCGCTGGGGGGCGCCGCGCGGGGAGGGAGCGCGGCGGACCAGCGTCACGACGGCGGGGAGTGGATGGGGAGCGGGCGGGACGGTCACCGCGACCAGCGCGGCGGCGAGTCGACGGCAGCTCTCCGCGATCCAGGCGACGAGACGCACGCGCACCCTTAGTGCAGGCGACGTGCCCTGGCGGCGCCCCCGCACCGGAGGCGTATGCCCTTGGCAAGAGGGTGGTTTTCCCCTTCGGGGCCCGAGGGTCGCGCCCGACCCAGGGTCGGCGGTCTGGCCGACTTCCGTCCGGAGCGAGGAGGTCAGCGGTGGAACACCGCCGGGTCATCCTGGATCGCGTCCACCGCCGCGGCGAAGGCGGCGAACTCGCCGTACCGCTCGGGTGGGACCCTCCCGCGCGTCACGGCGAGCCGGTCCTCGCGCACGAGCGTCCTCCCCTCGGCGCGCTCGGTCCGCGTGAAGGTGCCGAACGGCGTCTCCACCTTCCGCGCCGGCGAGGCCCGGATCGCGAGCCCCTCCGGAACGGCGATCTCGATCTTCGACACGCCCACCTCCGGCGTGGGCAGCAGGAGCGGCGTGCGACGCTGCGCGATCTGCACGTAGCGCGACGCGAGCCGCGCCGGGAAGAGCGACGCGTCCATCACCATCCCGCCTCCGGACGCGCGGGCCAGGTCCGGCACGGTCCCGCGCCAGCGGATCTCGAGCGGCGCCGCCGGCTCGTCCTCGCCGCCGATGGTCACCTCCTGCACGGTGACCCCGCCGAAGGTCCGCGAGAGCATCGCCTCGACGGCCTGGCGCCGCTCGGTCGCGTCGAGCTTCTCGAGCCCTTCCTTCGCCGCGGCCGCCATGGCCCCGAAGTAGCGATCGCTCCCCTGCACCTCGCCGGCGCCGTCCGGGCGCAGGGCGATGTGCACGGCGACCTCGCGCCGCTCCTCGACCTGCGCGCGCGCAGGCGTGCGGGCCACCTCCATCGCGTCGCCCGGCTCCGGCAGCACCATCGCGTCCACGTCGAGCACGCTCGACGGCACCGCGCCGAAGGGCGCGAGCCGGAGCGCGGGGTCGAGCCAGAAGGTCTCCGCTCCCGCCTGGACCCGGAGGAGCGGGTGCGTGAACTCGGCGGGGTTCGGGAACCGGTAGGCGACGGCGTCCGCCGAGAACGGGCGGGCGAGCGCGATGCGGGTCCGCAGCCCGAGCTCGGAGAGCACCGCCTTCAGCACCACGAGCCGGCTGCCGCGACCGCGCGACAGCACCACGCTCGCGTCCTCGCCGAGCGCGCTGCCCGTCCCCAGGATGTCGCGCGCGACGCGCGCGTAGGCGGCCCGCGCCAGCGCCTCCGGCGAGGCGTCGCGGCCCGCCTCGGCCCTGAGCGCGCGCGCGAACGCGCGGAGCTCCTCGGTCGGCCGGGTGCGCTCGAGCACCGCGTCGCCGAGCGCGCGCTGGACGTCCGCCCGGTCCGCGCCGGCGCCCACCTGCACGAACGGCAGGTACTCCTGCGGCGGCACCGCGCCGGGCTCCGGGACGAAGGCCGGGACCTCGGTCCGCAGGCCGCGCACGACGTCCCGCCCCCCCTCGCGCCGCACCTCCGGCGCGGGCATTCCGTGCGCGTCCACGGCGAGCCCGAGCCCCTCGGGCGCGACGACGAGGTACGAGGAGTGGAAGAGCGGCACGCCGGCGACCTGGAAGTAGAACGGGTCGGACACGTACGCGCCGCCCAGCCCGCGCACCGCGCGCACGTGCTCCACCTCGACGTAGTCCCCCGGCTCGAGGCCGGCGAGCGACACCGACCCCTTCGACGCGCCCGCCCGCTCGGGCTCGAGCGCGCGCCCGTCGGGCTTCACCGTGTGGAGCTGGAGCACGTCCGCGCCGTGCGGGACGGAGATCTCGCCGAACTCCTCGACGCCCTGCTGATCGAGGACGTGGATCACCTGGTGCGTCCGCTCCGTGGCGGAGCCGCCGGGGTGGAGCTCGATCGCCGCCGCGTCGAGCACCATCGCCGCCGAGGTCGCCCCGCGGGGGCGCGCCCGCTCGTACGCGCGGATCGCCGCGCGGCCGTCCTGGGCGCCGGCGTCGAGCACCTCGCGCCCGTCCTCCAGCGCGAGGGCCCGGCGCAGCGCGAGGTCCGCCCCGTCGAGGAGCAGCGCCCGCTCGCGCAGCGCGCGCGCGCCCGGGAGATCGCCGGCGAGCTCGCGCACGTCCGCGAGCTTCTTCGCGACGCGCGGGCTCCGCGGCCAGACCGCCTGGAGGGCGCCGAGCGCCTCGACCGCGCCGGCGGCGTCGCCCGCCGCGACGAGCGCGCCCGCTCGGGTGAGGGCCGGCTCGATCGCCCACGGTCGCGCCGCCACCGTCGACGCGAGCGCCTCGACCGCGCCGCGCGCGTCCCCGCGCCGGCGCAGGTGCTCCGCGAGGCGAGCCGCCCCGTCGCGGCAGGCGGCGACCGCGCGGATCCGGGCGTCCTCCTCCGCGATGGCGAGCCGGCGACCGGCGAGCGCGTAGGCGAGGTCGGCCGCGCCGCAGCGGCCGCTCTCGGAGAGCGCCTCCGCGGCGAGCTGCTCGGCCCGGACTCCCAGCCCCCGCGCCTCGGCCGCGCGGGCCCGGGCCTCGAGCGCCGCGCCCCGGCCCGCGGCCGCCGGCGAGAGCCCCGCGAGCAAGGCGTCCGCGTCGTCGAGCCGCTCGGAGCGCCGGAGCAGCTCGGCGAGCAGCACGCGCGCCTCGGCGTGCCCGGGATCGCGCGCGAGCGCCTCGCGCAGATCGGCCTCGGCGCGCGCGCGGCCGGCCTGGGAGTCGAGCGTGTCGTCGTCCTGGACGACGGTGGCCCGCGCCACGCGCAGCGCGGCGGAGCTCGGCAGGCGCGCCACCGCGCGGGCGAGGAGCGCCTTCGCTCCCTCGCGATCCACCTGCGCCGCGTCGCGCGCCGCGAGCAGCTGCGCGAGGGCGTAGCCCCCGGCAGGCTCGAGGGCGGACGCGAGGCCGTCGGGGGCGCCCACCGGCGGGCCCGCGCGCGGGGGGACGGGCGCCCGCGGCGCGGCCCCCGGCGCGGCCGGCGTGAAGGCTGCGTCCGAGGGGGCGCCGTCCTCGCGCGTGAGCGCGACGTGGAGGCCGCTGCGGGAGGAGGGGCCGCGCGTGAGCTTCACGAGCACGCGGTGGGGACCCGGCGCGAGCTCGAGCGGAAGGTGGGCGAGCGACGCCGGGGTCCCCGCGAACGCACGCCGCTCGTGGACCGGCCCGCCGTCGATGGAGACGCGCGCCGACAGGCCCGTACCGACCGTGAGCAGGTACCGGCCCCCGCGGGCGAGGGTCACGTCGGAGGCGAGGTAGAACACGTCCGCATCGGGCGGCTCGCCCTCCAGCGTGACGGTGCCGTCCGGCGCGGGGAGCGCGCGGGTCGGCCGCGGCGGCAGCCCCGCCGGCGCCGGCGCGGCCTCCGGCAGGACGCCTTCGTCTGGCGGGAAGCGCGCGTCGAGGTCGAGCGCCTGGTACCGGCCGAACGGTCCGGCGAGCGACCAGGCGGTCACGGCGCCGTTCGCGCGGCGCAGCGCGACCGCCCGCGCGTGGTCGCCCCGGACCTCCGCGGCGGTCACCCGCGCGATGCGCGCCCGGTACGCGGCGAGGCCCGTGAACCGGCCGGCCTCGAGGAGCGGCGCGAGGCCCGCCTCCACCTCGCCGGCGCGAGCCGGGGACTCCTCCGCGAGCTCGGAGAGGCGCCGCAGCGCCACGAGCGCGGCGGGATCGGCGGGCGCGGCGGCGGCGACGGCGAGGAGGTGGCGACCCTCCGCGGCCGCGTCGAGCGCGCGGCGGGCGAGGAGCGCGGCGCCGAGGTGCGCCCACGGGTCCTCGCCCCGGCGCGCGAGGGCCCGGGAGGTGCCCGCCTGCGCGGCGGCGGCGTCGTTGCGGAGGACGAGCGCCTCGGCCGGACGGGCGTTGCCCGACGCGCCCGGTCCGGGGGAGCCGGCCCGGGGCCCGGCGCAGCCGAGCGCGGCCAGGAGAACCGCGGCCGCGAGGGCGCAGGGGCGACGGAGGCGGGCCGTCATCGCGAGCCCTCCCCCGCCGCGGCGGGAGCGATGCGGACCTTCCGCGCGAAGGCGCGGTCGATCCGCGCGGCGAGGTCGCGGAACGCGGGGTACTCCGCCGCCGCGACGCGCGCCGCCTTGAAGGTGACGTGCCCCTCGGCGACGAGCGCGTCGCCCTCGCGGCGGTAGCGCACCTCGAACGCGCCGTGCGGCGTGTCGGCGGCGGCGGGCTCGGGCACCTCGACCGGCGCCCAGCCCGCGGGCAGGACGTAACGATAGGTGAAGCGCGTGATCCCCGGATCCCCGACCACGAGATCGTACCTGCGGGCGGAGAGCGCGGCGTACGACTGGGCGTACCCCGCCACGTCGCCGAACGGCGTGAAGCGGAGGCCGCCCCCGTCGGCGAGCGCGTAGCGCGGCACGTCGAGGGTGAACTCCATCGCGACGTCCTCCTCGATGCGGGTGAGGTCCGAGACGGAGAGGCCGGTCACCTCGGCGCCCGGGAAGGTTCGGCCGAAGGCCCGCTCGAGCTGGGCGCGCCGCTCGTGCTCGGCGAGGTAGGCGCGCCGGTACTGCGGCGCCTGCGAGCCGCGGACGCGCGAGCTCCCTCGCACGCGCGCGCGGCCGTCCGCCCCGAGCGTCACCTCGAAGCGGCTCTCCAGGCGGTTGTCCTCGGGGCGCGCCTGCGGGACCGTGCCGAAGCGCGCCTTCCCGCCGGGGTTCACCACCAGCACGGTCGCGCCGCGGTCCTCGCTCGGCAGATCGCCGGAGCCGGAGTGGGCGGCGGTGCCGTCGAGCCACAGGTCGAGCTCGGGCACGTACACGATGGCGTGGTTGAACACGGCGAGCGACGCGGGCGCCTCCGGCATGCGGCCGAGCCGCCGCATGCGCAGGAGCACGAGCCGCGAGTCGATCCCCGCGCTGGCGAGGAGCGCGTGGACGAGGCTCGCCTTGTCCTTGCAGTCGCCGAAGCGTCGCGCCAGCACCTGATCCACCCGGTAGGGCTTGTAGCCGTGGATCCCGAACTCGAGGCCCACGTAGCGCGTCTGCGAGACGACGAAGTCGTAGACGCCGCGGGCGATGGCCCGCTTCTGGTCCAGCGTCCAGCCGCCCTGGGCCGCGGGGGCCGCCCCTCCCGCTCGCGCCGCGACGGGCTGGAGCCGGGTCGCGCCGACCGCCGCCTCCACGATCCGCGCGGAGGTGGCGCGGAGCTCGTCCGTGGGGCGCAGCTGGTCCTTCACGAGCCCCCAGTAGAAGCGGGCCACCTGGTCCCAGTCGCCGTAGGTGGAGACGTGGACGTAGCGGGCGACCTCGCTCCAGCCGGGCATGCCAGGCTCGGGCCGGATGCGCGCGAGCTCCCGGGCGGCGAAGCGGTGCTCGACGAGCCCGCCGGACAGCTTGCGCGTCTCGTGGCGCACGCCCTCGGGCACGCTCGAGTAGATGGGCCGCGCCTCGGGGACGAGCAGCACGTAGTCGACGCGCGCCTTGCGGGTGGTGTCGTCGAGGAAGGTGAGATCGCCGAAGTAGTCCGAGAGCAGGTTCTCGCGGGCGCTGTCCTCGATGCGCCAGGCGACCTCGAGGACGTCGCCGGCCCCGAGCGACGGGAAGGACAGGGTGCGGGTGCGCGTGTCGTAGTACAGCCGGTACCACGGCTCGCTCGCGCTCCGCTCCGCCGCGTCGTGCGTCTCGACGCTGCTGCCGTCGGGCTTCACGATCCGCACGCGCTCGACGCGGACGTCCTGCCGATCCGGCGTCCAGCCGATGACGTGCCGCCGGAACGCCTCCGCCCCGCGGGCGCTCACGATCTTGACCACCTGCTGGTGGAACGTGGCGGACAGCCCGGAGGGGAAGACGCGCGTCACCTTGAGCTCGCCGAGCACGATGGCGTCGTCGTCGGCGCGCGGCGCGGGCGCGTTCGCGGCGAGCGCGCGTGCGTCGAGGACGTAGGGCGCCTCGAACCGCTCGCGGGCCGGCTCGAGGCTCCGCACGAGCTCCTTCAGCTCCGGCGACTGGGGGCGGAGGTCGAGCGCGGCGTGCAGGTCCTGGAGCGCGTCGCGGGGACGCCCGGCGGCGAGCCGCGCCCGGCCGCGGCGCTCGAGGGCGTCCGCGTCGGCGGGGGCGATGCGCAGCGCCGCCTCGTACGCGGCCTCCGCCTCCTCTCCGCGTCCGTTCGCGGCGAGCAGGTCCGCGAGGCGGAGCCGCTGCTCGCCGGCGGCGGGATCGAGCCTGAGGGCCTCCGCGAGGAGCGCCGCCGCGGTCGCGACCTCGCCGCGCTCCACGAGCAGGTGGGCGAGCGTGCCGCGCGCCTCGGCGTCGTCGAGCCGCAGCGCGAGCAGGGTCCGCAGCCGCGCCACGGCCTCCTCGACGCGGTTCAGCCGGCCCGCCGCGCGCGCCGCGGCGCGCACCGCGCCGGGGGTGGTGGGGAAGGCGTCCGCGGCCTCCGCCGCGGCGCGGACCGCGCGCACCTCCAGGCCGGCGCGATCGAGCGCCTCGACCCGCGCGACGCGCGGCGCGGCCCAGCGCGGCGCGGCGGCCACCGCGCGATCGAGGAGCCGCAGCGCCGCGTGGGGCCGTCCCTGATCCAGCTCCTCGCGCGCCAGCGCGGCGAGCGCGCGAGGCTCCTCGGGCCTGGCGGCGAGCGCCGCCTCCACGTAGCGGCGCCGCCGCCCGTGGTCCTCCTCCATCGAGGCCGCCAGGAGCTGCAGCTCCGCCGAGCGCGGCGCCAGCTCCGCCGCGCGCCGCGCCTCCGCGGCGGGCCGCCGCTCCTCGAAGTCCGCGCTCTGCCGCTCTGCGAGGACGATGGCGAGGTCCCGCCGCGCCGCGGCCTCCTCCGCCCGCGTCCTCGCCCCGCGGGCCTGCGCCTCGAGCCGCGCCACCGCGCCGTCGATCGGGGAAGCCGCGGGCCCGGGCTCGGGGGCGGGAGCGTCGGGCGAGCCCGCCGCGCGGGCACGACCGTCGCCGCGCTCGTCGGCGAGCCGCAGGAAGAAGCCCATGCGGCCGAGCTGATGGCACAGCTTCACGAGGATGCGGTTCGTGCCCCGGCGCAGCGTCACCACGGCGCCGCGCTGGTCGAGCCTCGCCGGGTGGTAGCCGGCGTCGGCGACGACGACCGCGCCGTTCACCCACACCTTCGCGGCGCCGCTCGCGCCGAGCCACAGGGCCACGCGCTCGTCGCGCGCCGCCTCCACGAAAGCCACGGCGTAGGCGACCCCCTCGCTGGCGGGCCGGAGGGCGGCGCCGAGATCCACGAAGCCGTGCACGACGGCCTCGTCCGGCAGCGGGCGCCACGCGACCTCGCCGACCTTGCCGTCGTGGCGGGCGGCGAGATCGATCCCCTGCTCCGGCGCGTAGGCGGTGTCGAGCCCGCGCTTGCCCTCGTCGTCGAACGGGCCGACGACGTGCCAGCGCGTCACGAACCCGAGCCGCCGCACCTGCGCGGCGCTGCGCTGGAAGTTCCCGCGCGAGCGCTCCAGGGCGGCCAGCCGGTGGCGCGCCAGCGCGCGGACCTCGGGGTGGGCCGCGCGGTCCTCGACGGCGGCGGCGTAGGCGGCGGCGAGGGGCGCGAGCTCCGGCGCCTCGGCCTCGAGCTCGCCGAGCTCGGCGAGCGCGACGATCCCGCGCGGCCCGCGCCGGTCCCGCGCCAGCGCCGCGATCGCCTCGGCGCGGAGCGCGGCCTCGGGATCCGCTCCGCGCGCGCCAGGCGCCCCTCCGGCGGCACGGGCGACGGGGAGGGGGGCGACCACGGCGAGCGCGAGCAGGGCGGCGAGGGGGCGAGACATCTCGCGCAGTCTAACCGCCGGCGCCCCCGGAGCATGCCGTTTCGGGAGCCAGGTGTGAGTGCTCAGTCTGCCCTCGCCAGCGCGACCACGATCACGGATCTCACCCCTGCGTCCTTGAGCGCCCTGGCCGCCGCGTCTGCCGTCGCCCCGGTCGTCACCACGTCGTCGACCAGCACCACGTCCTTCCCCTGGAGATCCCGGGTCCGCACGGCGCGGAACGCGCCGGCGACGTTCCGGCTGCGCTCCGCGCGCGTCCTCCCCACCTGCGGCGGCGTCTCGCGGGTGCGCACGAGGGCGCCGCGGAGGCGGCGGTCGCGCGCGCCGGCGGCGCGGGCGAGCGCGTCGGCGAGGAGGGCGGCCTGGTCGTAGCCGCGGTCGATGCGGCGGCGGCGGGCGAGCGGGACGGAGACGAGGAGCGCGCCGGGCGGAAGCGGCGCGGTGCGCGCGAGCCACGCGCCGAGCGGGCGCGCGAGGGCCGGACGCCCTCCGTACTTGAAGGCGTGGATCGCGTCGGCGAGGGGACCCCCGAAGAGCCCGCCCGCGCGGATCGCGTCGAACGCGGGCGGATCGGCGCGGCACGCGCCGCAGAGCGGGTCGGGGCCGGGCATGCCGCAGCGGGCGCAGCCCGCCGGCAACGGATCCACGGCCTCGGCGCAGGTGGGGCAGAACGGCTCGGAGGCCACCCCCTCGCGGCAGGCGGCGCAGCGCGGCGGGTAGACGAGGTCGAGCAGCGCCGCGGCCACCGCGCGCAGCGCGGCCGCGAGCGGGCGGTCCGGCGGGGTCGAGCCCGTCGGCGTCATCGCTGCAGGAGCCCGAGCCCCTTCATCTCCTTCGGCTGGGGCAGCCCCATCACCTGCAGCGCGGTGGGCGCCACGTCGGCGAGCACGCCCTTCGCGCGCAGCTTCGCGCCGCGGAAGTCGGGGTCTGCGAGGATGAAGGGCACCGGGTTCAGCGTGTGGGCGGTGTGCGGCTGGCCGGTCTGTGGGTCGGTCATCATCTCGCAGTTGCCGTGATCGGCGGTGACGAGCATCGCCATCCGCTGCGCCTTCGCCGCCTGCCAGAGCCGGCCGACGCACTCGTCGACGACCTTCACCGCCTTCACGGCGGCGTCGAGGAGGCCGGTGTGGCCGACCATGTCCGGGTTCGCGAAGTTCACGAGCACGAAGCCGTGCTGGCCGGTCCCGATGGCCTGCACGAGCTTGTCGGTCACCTCGCGGGCGCTCATCTCCGGCTTCTGGTCGTACGTCTTCACGTCCCGCGGGCTCGGCACGAGGATGCGGTCCTCCCCCGGGAAGACCGTCTCGCGCCCGCCGTTGAAGAAGAAGGTCACGTGCGCGTACTTCTCGGTCTCGGCGCAGCGGAGCTGCTTCAGGCCGGCGCGCGCCACGATCTCGGGGAAGATCTCGGTCAGGTCCTGCGGCGCGTAGGCGACCGGGTGCGGGAACGTCTTGTCGTACTCGGTCATGCAGACGTACGCGGAGAGCCGCGGCGCCGGCCCGCGGTCGAAGTCCTTGAACCCCTCGTCCGTGAGCGCGCGCGTGATCTCGCGGGCGCGATCGGCGCGGAAGTTGAAGAACAGCACCGCGTCGCCGTCGCGCACCGGGCCCACCGGCTTGCCGTCGCCGTTCACGACCACGGTGGGCTTCACGAACTCGTCGGTCTCGTCGCGGCCGTAGGCCGCCTCCATGGCGGCGACGCCGCCCGGCGCGCGCTGCCCCTCCCCCTTCACCAGCGCGCGGTAGGCGACCTCGACCCGATCCCAGCGCTTGTCGCGGTCCATCGCGTAGTAGCGCCCGGAGACGGTGGCGACCTTGCCATGGCCCTTGTCGCGGAGGACCTTCTCCAGCTTCGCCATGTACTCGAGGCCGCTCTTGGGCGGCGTGTCGCGCCCGTCCATGAACGCGTGGACGAACGTGCGCGGCACTCCCTCGCGGCGCGCCAGCTCGGCGAGCGCGAAGAGGTGCTCCTCGTGGCTGTGCACCCCGCCGTCGGAGAGGAGCCCCATGAGGTGGAGCGCGCCGCCGCTCTCCTTCGCCCGCCGGCAGGCCATGAGCAACGCGTCGTTCTTGAAGAAGGACCCGTCCTCGACGGCGCGGTTGATGCGCACGAGGTCCTGGTAGACGATCCGCCCCGCGCCGAGGTTCGTGTGGCCCACCTCGGAGTTCCCCATCTGGCCCTCCGGGAGGCCGACCGAGAGCCCGCTCGTCTCGATGGCGGTGTGCGGGAACTCCCGCACGAGGGCGTCCATGTTCGGGGTGCCCGCGACCGCGATGGCGTTCGCCTCGCGCTCCGCGCGGAGGCCCCAACCGTCGAGGACGACGAGCAGCACGGGCTTCGGCTTGGCCAAGGATTCCTCCGAGACGTTTGGGGAGCCGAGATCTTAGGTTTCGCGTCCCTGGGCCACAACAGGAGAATCCGCCGGCGACTCGGTGCGCCCCACCCGCAGTGGACCTGCGCCGGTGAGGCCGCGGAGCCCGCGCGTCGTTCAGGGCGCGAAAGCGAGCGGGTAGCTCATCCTCCGCGCGGCCTCGGCCATGCGGGCGTCGAACGTAGCGACCGCCACGCGCTGTCCGGCCTCGGCGAGGTAGTGGACCGTCGCGAGGTGCAGCGCGTCGAGCGTCCGCACGGGCGCGGGGAACGGCTCGAGCGCGCGCGCGAGCACTGGACGCGCGAGCTCGACGAACGACACGCGGGCGAGCACCTCCCGCGCCGGACCGTCGTGCGTCCGGGCAGCACCGCGCGCGTGGATCCTCGTCCAGAGCTCGTACTCGAGCAGGCGGCTCGACACGAGCGCCTCCGCCCAGAGCGCGTCGGGCGCCCGGCGGTCCTCCGCGAAGAGCTCGGCGAGCGCGACGGACGTGTCGAGGTAGATCATCGGTCCGCGCGATCGGCGTCCAGCTCCGCGAGGAGCTCCGCGAGGCGCACCGTCCTGGGAGGCGCCGCGGGACGGGCGCCCGGCGGCATGAGCGCGGGCGTCACGACGCCGCGGCGGACGAGGTCGGCGAGCGCCGCGTCGGACACCATCTCGCTCCGGCGCGGATCGGCCGGGACGAGCTCCGCCACGACGCGGTCGCGATCGGCGATGAGGACCGTCTCCCCCTGCGAGGCGAGACGGACGTACTCGCTCAGCTTGTTCTTGAGAACCTTGATCCCCACGACGCGCACGATGGCAAAGGTAGCGCCCGGTAGCTACTTGCGCAACGTTCCAGGGCGACACCACCCCTCACCAGGGATCTCGGCCCGCGCGGCGGGCGTCGAACGGAGCTGCTCCCCGGGCCCCTTCACCCGCAGCTGCTGAGGCCCCACCCGCAGTAGAGGACGCCGCACTCCGTGGGCAGCCCTGGAGCGCCCGCCGTGCAGCAGCAGTATCCGATGATGCTGCACGCGAGCCCGCACCGCGCCGCGGGCTCGCAGATCCCCTGGGTCCCGCAGAACAGGCCGTGCCGCTCGCACCCGGCGTCGCAGGGCACGGTGCAGATGAGCCCACCCGCGGCGTCGCTGTGGCGGCAGGTCCCCTCGGCACAGTCGTCGTAGTCCTCCGCGCAGTCGCCGTAGGAGCCGCGCGTGCAGGCGACTCCGATGGGCTGGACGGGCTGGTGCTGCTCGCGCGCGGTACGGCAATCGTCGTCGATCTCGCAGGCGGTCAGGACGAGGGCGACCGCGCCGACGAACGCGAGGCGCATGAACGCAGCGTCACGCATCCAGCGGAGTATGCCAAGGGCACCGCGCGGGGCGCCTCACTGACGCCGCGGTCTCCTCGGGTCACGAGCGCCGTGCGGACCACGCCCGGAGCACGACGTTCACTTGTGGTACGGCTCTCCCCTCAGGATCGTCATCGCCCTGTACAGCTGCTCGACGAGGACGAGCCGCGCGAGCCGGTGGGCGAGCGTCATCCGCGAGAGCGCCAGCGTCTCCTCGGCGCGGTCCAGCACCGCGCGCGACAGGCCGTCGGAGCCGCCGATGACGAGCGCCACGTCCCGCCCGCCCTCGGTCCAGCGCCGCACCCGCTCCGCGAAGGCGACGCTCGTCCACTCCGCGCCCCGCTCGTCGAGGGCGATGACCCGCTCGCGCGGGCCCAGCTTCGCGAGGAGCGCCTCCGCCTCCTCGTCCCTCGCCTGGGCGGTGCCGGCGTGCTTCCTCGCCTCGGGGACCTCCACGAGCTCGAACTTCACGTAGCGACCGAGGCGCTTCGCGTACTCCTCGATCGCCGGCGCGTAGAGCCCGGAGCGATCCCTGCCGACGGCGACGACGCGGAGGCGCATCGGGGGCGTCAGGGGAGTGGGCCGACGTCGCCGGGGACGAGCGCCCGCGCGATCGTCTCGCCGAGCTTGGCGAGGAGGTCGCGGTTCCCGTCCTGGCGGTACGCGGCGAGGCGCCGCTCGAGCTCGGGGAGGCGCCCGAGGAACGCCGCGAGGACGGCGTCGTCGATGAGCTCGGCGGCGGCGCCGTAGCCGAGCCGCTCGAGGTAGCGGGCGTTCAGGAGCTGCTCGAACTGACGCTTCACGGGGACGGCGAGCATGGGCTTGTGGAGATACACCGCCTCGCTCATGAGCGTGAAGGATCCGCCCGAGACGACCGCGCGGGCGGTGCGCAGGTCCTCGATGAAGGCGGGCTCGTCGAAGGGCCGCCACAGGAGGTTGCCGTCGCGCTCGTCGGAGGTGAGGTCGCGGCGCAGCCCGTAGATGCGGCACTCCCGCCCCGAGCGGCGCAGGACGTCGGGGAGCGCCTCGTTCGACGTGGAGGTCTGGTAGACGAGGAGGTGGTCGCCGGGCTCCGGGCGGGCGGCGAGGATCTCGGGGCGCAGCACCGGCGGGTGGAGCGTCGTGCGGCGCTTCACGGCCTCCGGCTGGAAGAACGTCGCGACGAGGTAGTGGAAGCAGCCGGGCAGCTTCGCCTTCACGACGGCCTTCGCGACGAGGTACTCGGCCTCGTGCCCGGCGGTGATCTCCGGCGGGTGATCGGCGCGGTTCACGATCTGGTTGTTGTCCACCGAGAGGCACCTGAGCCCGTGCATCCGCGCGAACAGGTGGCTCCAGCTCTCGAAGTCGGAGACCACGACGTCCGGCCGGAACGCCAGGGCGAGGTCGAAGTACGCCTTCACGTTGCGCGGCCAGCCGCCCAGGGCCGCCCCCGCGACGTTCGCGAGGACGGTCCGGAAGTTCCGCACCTCGTTGTCCTCGTAGACGATCGAGAGGCCCCAGATCCGGTTCACCCCCAGGCGCTCTCGCTCCAGCGCCTTGAGATAGCCGTGCGCGCGGCCCGAGACGACCACCTGCACGTCGTGCGAGCGGGAGAGGTGGTCGATGACGACGCGCGAGCGGATCGCGTGCCCCATGCCCTCGCCCGCCACGCCGTAGAGGATGCGCGCCACCCCGTGAATCTAGCGCAGCGGCGAGACCGAGCCGCGGGCCCGGCGGGGACCCGCCCGGGCGCCCGCGCTTCCGGGCGCGGCGAGGTCCGGGGTACCCTGCGCGGCCGATGGACGCCCCTCACCCGTCCGAGCGCACGCGCGCCTCCGGGCGCAGCGCGATCCTGCGCCCCCTCCTCGCGCTCGCCTGGCCCATGGTGGTCTCCCGCGCCACCCAGGTCGTGGTGGGCATCGCGGACGCCGTGATGGTCGCCCACCTCGGCGAGGCGGCGCTCGCGGCGACGACCACGGGAGCGACGAACGCCTTCTCGATCGTCATCCTGCCGATGGGGATCGTGTTCGTCGTCCAGAGCTTCGCGTCCCAGCTCTTCGGGCGCGGCGACCTCGCCGGGGCGCGGCGCTTCGGCTGGTACGGGCTCGCCGTCGCCGCGGGCGCGCAGGTGCTCGGCGTGCTGGGCACGCTCGCGACGCCGCGCGCCCTCGAGGCCTTCGCCTACGCGCCGGACGTGCGCGCGCTCATGAGCGGCTACCTCCAGATCCGGCTCCTCTCGGCCGGCGCGGTGGTGGGGCTGGAGGCGCTCTCGAACTACTACGGCGGCCTGGGCGACACGCGGCTGCCGATGCGCGCGAACCTCGCGGCGATGGTGCTGAACGTGGCAGGCAACTGGCTCCTCATCGACGGGCGGCTGGGGCTGCCCGCGCTCGGCGTCACGGGCGCCGCCGTCGCGAGCACCCTCTCGACCGCGCTCGCGTTCGCCGGGCTCCTGGCGGTGTTCGTGCGCGAGGGACGCCGGACCGGGACCGGGACGCTCCGCGCCCGGGAGCTCGGGCGGCTGCTCCGCTTCGGCGTGCCGTCCGGCGTCAACTGGTTCTTCGAGGTCCTGGCCTTCGTCTTCTTCGTGAACGTGGTGTTCGTCGAGCTCGGGACGACGTCGCTCGCGGCCCTCATGGCGATCCTCCAGGTGAACACGGTCGCGTTCATGCCCGCGTGGGCGCTCGCGAGCGCGGGCGCCATCCTGGTGGGTCAGGCGATCGGCGCGTCCCACGCCGACCGCGTCCCGCGCCTCGTGGCGGTCACGTTCGCGGTGAGCGCCGCCTGGCAGCTCTTCGTCGGCGCCCTGTACGTCCTCGCGCCGGAGGCGATCCTCGCGCCGTTCGCGACCGGCGCCGGACCGGGGAGCGCCTTCGTCGCGATCGGCCGGCGCGTGCTGCTCCTCGCGGCGGCCTGGCAGCTCTTCGACGCCGCCGCGATGTCGCTCGGAGAGGCGCTGAGGGCGGCGGGCGACACCGCGTTCGTCATGTGGATGCGGGTCACCCTCGGCTGGGCGGTCTTCGTCCCGGGGACCTGGATCTCGGTGCGCGAGCTCGGCGCGGGCGAGGTGGTCGCCGTGGGATGGCTGGTGCTGTGGCTGGCGCTGCTCGCCCTGGCGCTCCTGCTGCGCTTCCGCTCCGGCGCCTGGCGGCGGATCGAGCTCGTGCCCGAGGCGCCCTGAAGCGGCCGGTGAACCATCCGCGGCGCCATCGCGACGGCCGGGGACTCTTCACGACGCGCGGGGAGTCAGCGCTCGCAGCGGGGTGGCGCGTCGGCGCCGGCCTCGCCGGCGTGGCGCGGCAGCGTGAGCCCGAGCGCGCCGGGCTCGACTGCGGCGCCCCGCTCCACGTCGGTGGCCCGCACCGCGGCGAGCCGTCCGTCCGCGTCGAAGAGGTGCTCGACCCGGACGCGGGCCCCGCCGATGCGCCCCTCCCGCACGTACTTCACGACCCGGCCCTGGCGATCGCGCTCCACCTTTCGCCATGCCTCGCCCTCGCAGCCGACGAAGGTGCGGATCTCGCCTGCCAGCGCCCCGTGCGCCCTCAGCGTGGCGTAGCGCTCGAGCGCGTCCGCCGACGAGGCGGCCTCGGCGGCGCCGTCAGGCTCCGGCGCGGCCGCCGGCGCCGCGGCCGGTGCGCCGGCGCTCCGAGGACGCGCTGCGGCGACGGCGCTCCGCGACGGCGCCTCGGGGGCGCGCTCGGGCGGCGCCGCGAAGCCCGCCGCCTCCTCCGCCGCGCCGGCCGCGGCGCTCGCGACCTCCGCGTCCTCGGCACGGCTCGGGTCGGCCGGGGCCTCCGCGTACGCGCGGCGCGCAGCGGGCGCGGCCTCCTCCTCGCGGGCCGGGGCGGACGCCGCGTGCTTCCCCTGGGCGTCAGGGGTCGGAGCCGATCGCACCTCGCGGCGGGTGGGGGCGGCCAGCTCCGCGCGCGGCCGCGCCGCCCCCTCCGGCCGGGGCGCCTGCGCCACGGAGGGAGGTTCTGCGCGCATGTCGTTCAGCGCCTCGTCCGGCGCCTCGGCCTTCGCCACCCCCTCGCCGGAAGGTTCCGGGCTCGGCGGAGCCTCCGCGTATCGTCCGCGCCCGAGGAGCTCCTCGCCGCCCCGCTCCGCGGCGGGTCTCATCTCGAGGAGGCGATACGAGACGGCCCCCACCGCCAGGAGGAGCGCCGCGACGACGGACGTCGACCACCTCCAGCGCGACCAGCTCCGCGCCGGCGCGCGCCCGCGCACCTCCTCGCGCGCCGCCGCGAGGAGGACGCCCTCTCCCCGGTCCGGCGCCCGCTCGTCCGGGAGCGCCGCCATCAGCCGCCGCGTCGCGCGGATGCGCGCGAGCTCCGCGCCGCACCCGGCGCACGTGGCCGCGTGCGCCTCCACCTCGCCCGCCTCGCGCGGCGAGAGCTCGCCGTAGGCGAGGTCGAGGATCCGCTCGCTGAAGCGCTCGTGGCTCATGGGGAGGCGCCTCCTGCCGCGGAAACCGGGACCTCGGGGCCGACGCCGAGGGCGGCGAGCGCCTCGCGCAGCCCCTCCAGCGCGTAGCGCATGCGGCTCTTCACCGTGTTCTCCGGGGTGCCCGTGACGTCCGCGATCTCCGCGAAGCGCAGGCCCGCGTACTCGCGCAGGAGGAACACCTCACGCTGCTCGTCCGGGAGCGCCGCGAGCGCCGCCTCGAGCTTGGGCCGGAGCAGCGCCGCCTCGGCGGCGGCGTCCGGCGCCGGATCGCCCGCGGGGTACGCCGCGGCGCCGGCGAGGCCTGGCGCGTCGAGCGGCTCGGCCCTGCGGAAGGCGGCCCGGCGCGCCTCGTCCACCGCGAGGTTCCGCGCGATCGCGTAGAGCCACGTCCGGAACCGCGCGCGCTCCTCCCATGTCCTCGACGCCTTCACCACCTTGAGGAACACCTCCTGACAGAGATCCTCGGCGCGCGCGCGGTCGGCGGTGAGCCGCACGAGGAACGAGAAGACGGGGGTGCGGTGCCGGCCCACGAGCGCCTCGAAGGCCCGCGCGTCGCCGGCCTGGAACCGCAGCATGAGTCGCTCGTCGCTCTCGTCCGCCGCCACGCGTGCTCCGGGCCCTGCGCGGTGAACGCGCCAGGCGCGACTTCGATCTACGCCCATTGTACGCCGGCGCCCGCCCGCCCGCCCGCTCGCCGGCAGGCGGATCCCGCGCCCCGCCTCGGCCCCCTACAGATCGATGCGCCCGAGCCTCCAAGCGGCGAGGAGCGCCGGCACGGCGATCCAGAGGAGGAGCGACGCGCAGAGGGCCGCCGCCGCGCCCGGCTCGCCGCCCGTGAAGCGCAGGAAGGCGAGCGACGCGGCCCCGAACGCCGCGGTCCCCTCGATGGCGAGGAGCGCCCCGGTCCTCACCGCGCCCACGGGGTTGACGATCACCGAGACGGCGAGGAGCCGCGAGGCCGTCCCCGACGGCAGCACCGAGGCGATCGCGAGCGCTGCGAGGTCGAAGAGGACCACCGCCGCGAACCAGACCACGATCGCCACCGCCATCGCGCGGGCGCGCTTGCGGCCGACCGCACCGGAGGCCACGAGCGCCGCGACGGCGAGGAACACCGCGGTGAGCACCATCGATCCGAGGACGAGCAGCGCGTACCCGGCGCCCCCCGCCTCGCCCGCCTGCGAGAAGATGACGAGGCCCGCGAGCCCGAACCCGACCGCCTGCGCCGCGGCGAGCGCCGCGAGGAGGCCGAGCAGCTTCCCGGCGAGGATGGTGCGGCGCGCCACCGGCTGCGCGAAGAGGAGCTCGACCGTCCCCCGCTCGGGCGCGAGCGACAGGACTCCCATGAGGAGCGACGCCAGCGGCACGACCAGCGCGACGAGCTGCACGAGCGAGGCGCTCGTCCGGGCGAAGTCCTGGAACCCGCTCCCACCCGAGAGGACGTACCCGGAGAACGCGACGCCGAGGGCGAGCACGGCGAACACCGCCGCGAAGATCTGCGTCCAGCGCGACCTCGCCGCGAGGAGCAGCTCCTGGCGCGCGACGAGCAGGAGCGGAGATGGCAGCGGCGGCGTCATCGGGCGTCGGGGACTCCGCCCGGCCCGAAGACCTCCGCGACGGTGATCCGGACCCCTCGCGCCGCCTCGGGGTCGGCGGCGCGCGACGCGTCGTCGGCGTGCGCGACGAGGTGCGAGGACATCGGCGTCGCGAGCGCGTCGTCGCGCGTGTACCGGGCGGCCGCGGCGCGCACCCACGCCCGCGTCCGGTGGTCCGCCACGTACGCGACGGCGCCGTCCGGGAGCGACGCGTGCGCCCTCAGGAAGTCGCGCAGGCAGCCGATGTCGTCGAAGAACCGTGGCTCCTCGCGCGCCGCGACGAGCTGGGCGGCGAACCGTGGGTCGGACACGGCCATGCGGCACTGCGCGCAGGCGTCGTTGCGCGTGTCGAGCGGCGCCGGGGCGGGCGGTCCGCGCGAGCAGGACAGGGCGACGAGCAGCACGGCGGACGCGTTCCTCATGCGGTCCCCTCCACGAGCTCGCGGTAGAGCGCGTCGAGGCGCCCCTCCTCGGCGGAGAGGCCGCGCAGCTCCAGACCCTCCGCGCGGATCGCCTCCACCGCCGCGGCGCGCACCGCCGGCGTGCCGGGGACGATCACCTCCTCGCCCGTCCAGCGCGCACCGGGCGCGAGCCGCGCGAGCTTGCCCTCCAGCGCGGGCGGGCAGCGATCGAGCCGCACCCGCAGGAGGCCCCGCCCGACGAGCCGGTCCTGGAGCTCCCGCTGCCCGAGCTGGGCCACGAGGCGTCCCTCCACCAGGACGGCCACGCGGTCGGCGAGCCGCTCCACGTCCCCGAGCTGGTGAGAGCTGAACAGGACGGACCTGCCCGCGCGGCGCCAGCGCTCGGCGAGCCCGTAGAACGCGCACAGGCCATCGGGATCCAGCGACGAGGTGGGCTCGTCGAGCAGGTAGCTGCGCGCGTCCGGCAGGGCGGCGACCGCGAGCCCGAGACGCTGGACCATGCCCCCGGAGTAGGTGCCGATCGCCCGCGAGGCCGCGCCGTTCAGGGCGACGGTGCGCAGCACCTCGCGCGCCGCGCCGGGCGCTCCGCCCCGCAGGCGCCGGTAGAACTCGACCACCTCCGCGCCGGTGAGCGCGTCCGGGAAGCTCACCTTCTGCGGCAGGAACGAGAGCGCTCGCCGCGCCCGCGGCTCGGCCGCGCTGACGCCCGGATCGCCGACGAGCACGCGCCCCGACGTGGGACGGACGAGCCCGGCCGCCGCCTTGAGCGAGGTGGTCTTGCCCGAGCCGTTCGGGCCGAGGAGCGCCACCACCTCTCCGGCCCCCACCGTGAGGGTGAGCCCTTCGACCGCGCGGTTCGGGCCGTAGCGCTTCGAGAGCGCCTCGAACCGGATCACCGCTCCTCCTCTGCGCGCCCGGACCTTCGGCCGCCGCCGAGCACGGCGAGACCGAGCACGATCGCCGCCGCGGACCCGGCGAGGCCGGGAGCGGAGACGCGCCGCCCGGCCGACCGAACGGTGGGGACCGCGGGCAGGCGCGGCGCGCGCGCGAGCGGGGCGCGATCCACCGCCTGGATGGGCGCGAGCACGGGGAAGCTCCGCTCCGCCGCGGCGAGCGCGGCGGCGGCGAGGCTCTGGGCGAGGAGGTCCGCCGCGGCGAGGTTCCCGCGCAGGTGGTCGAACAGGCTGCCGAGGACGTAGGGCCGGTCGCTCCTCCCGTCACCGTCGAGATCCGGCTGGTCGTTGTCCGACCAGTAGTTCCCGTCGAAGCTCGTGTCGGTCCGGCGGCCGACCAGGTCGAGGGAGGTGAGGTTCCCGATGAAGGCGTTCCCCTCGAAGCGGGTCTCGCCGCACGAGTCGTAGAGCACGATGGCCGCGTCCGACTCCGCGACGACGTTCCGCCGGAAGACGTTCCGGTACGAGCCCTCGAGGAAGATGCCGCGCGCGTTGTCGGCGAAGAGGTTGTCCTCGGCGATCGCGTCGTCGCAGGCCTTGAACAGGAGCCCGACCGAGGCGAAGCCGCGGTTGTGCAGGAAGCGGTTGCGGCGGAACTCGATCCGTCGAGAGTACATGAGCACCGCGCCGGCCGCGTTCGCCTCGAACGTGTTCTCCTCGAACACGTTGTCGTCCGAGAACATGTAGTGGAGCCCGTAGCGGAGCTCGCGCGCCACGTTGCCGCGGATGACGCCGTGCGGGGAGGACTGGATGTAGAACCCGTCGCGCGCGTGCCACACCACGTTCCGCTCGAGCGTGAACCCTTCGGTGTTCCACACGTGGACGCCGGAGCCCTTCTCGCCGGGCTCCTTCCCGGGGATGCCGTGGACGGTGTTCCCCTCCACGCGGGCGCCGTGCGCCTCGCGCAGGTACACGCCGAAGAGCGCCCGCTCGATCCGGCAGTCGCGCACCACGGCGCCGGGCGCGGCGACGTGCACGCCGGCCGAGTCGCGGCCGAGGTCACCGCCTTCCCGCCCGTCGATGTCGAACCCCTCGATCACCACCCCCGGGGCGCGGATCCGGACCACGCTCCCCTTGCCGGCCCCGACGAGCCGCGGCCGGCCGCGGCCGGCGAGGTGGATCGGGCGGTCGAGGAACAGATCGCCGGCGTACTCGCCGGGCCCGACCTCCACGCGCGCGCCAGGCGGCGCCGCGTCGATCCGCGCCTGCAGCGGCGAGGCCTCGCCGCGCGGCGGCCGCCCCTCGACGTCCCCCGCCGGGATCGCCGGCATGTCGCCCTGGCCCGCGGCGACGGCGAGGAGCAGGGCCGCGGCGATCATCGTGCGGCGGTCCGGGCCGAGGAGGCGCCGGCCGGGGACGTCCCGCCGCGTGCAGCCCGCGCCTCCCGGAGCGCCGCGCGCGCCGCGAGGAGCAGGGCGGCGACGAGCGCCAGCCCCGCCGCGAGGAGCGCGTACGATCCAGCGGCGGGGTACGAGTAGACCTCGAAGTTGGCGAGCTGCGTCCCGCCGAAGAGCGGCGGCATGAACGGGTCCACCTTCACCGGCGCCGTCGGGGCGAGGTCGTGCCCGTATCTGTACAGCTTGTACGCGAACGACCACCCGGAGAACCCCGCGAACCAGGCGAACAGGACCGTCGAGTCCACGAGGTCGAGCAGCCGGCCCATCACGATCGCGCGCAGGAAGAGCAGCGCCAGGACGCCGATCACGAACGGCATCCACTGGAACTCGCGGAAGTCGTCCTCCCTGAGATCTCGCATCCCGATGTAGTGGTTGAGGAGGTTGATCTCCTTCAGATCCTGGCCCTCGTTCCCGCCCTCGAGCTTGTAGCTGTAGATGTCGAGCCGCAGCCCGCCCTGGTACTGCGGCGCGAACATCGTCAGGTTCCAGAGCGGCAGGAAGTAGGTGGGCAGGAGCAGGAGCGCCGCCGCGAGGACGAGCGCCCGCGGCGTGCCTCCGACCGGCGACGAGAGCGCGCGGTGGCTGCTCTCGAGCAGGCGCGTCATCGCGGTCCCCTCCTGGTCTCCTCCCGGCCGGCCCGCGCGCCACCGCCCTCGTCGCCTTCGGCCGGCGCCGCGGCACGCGCGGGCCGGACCACGAGGTAGCCCTGCATCTCCTGGTGGAGCGCGGAGCAGAAGTTCGTGCAGTAGTAGGGGAACACGCCCGGCTTGTCGGCCTTGAACGTGACGACCTTCGTCTCGCCGGGATCGACGACGAGGTTGATGTTGTAGTCGAGCAGCCCGAAGCCGTGCAGCTCGTCCGTCGTCTGCTCGATGTTCGTCACCGCCACCTTCACCGTGTCGCCCTGGTTCACCTCGATGAGCTGCGGCGTGAAGGTGGAGCGCACCGCGGTCATCTTCACCACCACCTCGTTTCCCTTGCGGCTCGCGCCCGTGTCCTTCACGTCCCACACCGCGAGCGGGTTCTTGTTCTCCTCCTTCTTGTAGACCTCGATCGGCTTCACCTTGTCCGCCTTGATGATCTGCGCGTAGTGCGGCTCCGGCTCGGTGAAGGCGTCGTACACGAGCTTCATCTTGTCCTCGGAGATGTCCACCAGCTGCGAGGACTCGGGCTGCGACGGCCCCACCGACAGGTGGCGCCCGTGGGAGAGCTTGTTCAGGCCCACGAGCCACTTCCCGTCGGGCGACACGGTGTCACCCTCGGCGGCGGAGAGGTGGCCGGTCGAGTACGACATGGGGACCTTGTCCACGACCTCCCAGGTCCCGAGCTTCCACTTCGCGAGCGCGCTGTCGACGAAGAGCGAGGTGTACGCCCAGCCGTCCGGGCCGAACTGCGTGTGAAGGGGCCCGAGCCCCACCGGCACCTCGGCGTCCTTGATCGACTCGTACTTGAGGACCGGGATGCCGTCCTCCTCGCCGGTGAAGTCCTTGTTCTTGATCGCGGTGAGGACCTTCTCGAAGTTGAAGGCGGTGGTGACGCCCTGCAGCTTCCCTGAGCCGATGATGTACTTGCCGTCCGGCGAGACGTCCACGCCGTGCGGCGACTTCCCGCAGGGCATGAGGTACACGAGCCCGGGCACCTTGCGCGGGTCGAGCACCTTCACCCCGCCGATGAGGTCGCCCTTCCCCTCGGCAGCGGCCTTCTCCGCCTCGCGCCAGTTGATCGCCGCGATGTAGTCCCGGTCGCGCTGCGACGCGGTGACCTCGAGCTTGCCGGTGCCGCGCTCGGAGTTGTAGCAGGTGAGGAACATCCACCCGTCGGAGACGAGCTTGCCGGCGTCGCCCAGATCCCAGTCGAACGGCGGGAGCGCCACCTGCCAGCCGAGCGACATCTTCCCGGACTCCGGGTCGATCTTGATCCCTGCGACGATGCCCTTGTACTCGCTCGCGTACTTGTCGATCGAGACGGCCGTCCCCTTGGGGATGGGGATCGAGAACCGGGAGGACATCATGGCGTACTCGGTGTTGGGGGTGACGAACGCCGAGCCGTGGTTCCCGGAGACGTTCGGGACCGGCCCGATGATCTGCCGCGTCTTGAAGTCGCGCAGATCGATGCGCGCGATCCGGCCGTTCATCTCGTTCACGAACAGCCAGCGGCCGTCGTAGTCGCCCTTGGTCTCGGAGAGCGCCGGGTGGTGCACGTCGCCCCAGGTGAGCTTCCCGAGCATCTCCTTCGTCTCGTCGTCGAAGCCGTAGCCCGTGGCGGGGTACGGCGCGAACACCGGGATGGTCGCGAGGTGGCGCATCGACGGGAGGCCATAGATGAACACCTGACCGGAGTGACCGCCGGAGGAGAACATGTAGTACTCGTCGAGATCCCCCGGGGCGACGTACGTCTTCTGCGCCGCGACCGAGACGTCCGACTTGGCGGCCTCCCGCCTCGCTCCCTTCGGCTCCCTGGGCGCACAGCGCACCGCGACCGCGGCCGCCGCGACCAGGACCGCGGCGATCGCGAGTGGCTTCGAGACGCTCTTCGAGGACGACATGGTGCCTCCTGTGCCACGCTCAGCGCCGGGCCGGCGCGGGCTCTCCCTTCGCCTTCTGCTGCTCCAGCCACGCGGCGTAAGCCTCGCGGACCTTCCCGATCGCCACCTCGAGCTCCGCCGGCGTGAGGACGATCTGCCGCGAGAGCACCACCGACATCGTGCCGGTCGGCGCGCGCAGGAAGTCGTCGACGGTGCGGCCGAAGCGCGCTTGCACGTCCTCGACCGCGTTCGAGAGATCGGGGCCGATCTGCGCCGGGCTCTTCACGCCGAGCGACGAGACGTTGTGGCAGACGAAGCAGCCGGTCTTCACGAACCACGCCCCCGGTCCGGTGAGCATCCGCCGCTCCTCCTCGATCTCCTGAGGGGTCTGCGGATCGGTCCGCGGCGCGCCCGCGAGGTAGGCGGCCGGCACGGGCTCGTTGCGCCAGGACATGACGAGCATCGAGAGCGCCTGCACCTGCTCGGTCGAGAAGTTGAAGTTCGGCATGACGGTGTCGGGCACGAGCGCCTTCGGCTCCCGGAAGTGCGCCACGTGCCAGGCGAACATCGTCCGCTGGCCGAGCAGGCGCGTGTAGTCGAACTGCTCCGGCGCCTTGTCGCCCACGAAGGTGAGATCCGGCCCGATGTTCCCGCCGCGGCCGTTGATCACGTGGCAGGCGCGGCAACCCTTCTCCCCGACGAGCCGCTTCGCCAGGTTGATGGCGTCCGCGCCCTTCGTCGCGCGGTCGTAGCGATGGCAGACGTTGCAGTTCATCTGCAGGAGCGCGCCGCGGTCGCCCGCGAGCGAGTACCCCTCCCCGAGGAACTCGCCGAGCACCGGCTCCTCCCAGTGCTGGACCGGGCCGTGCGCCTCCTCGACGTCGACCGCGTACCCCTGGCCGCCGTGGCAGGCGGTGCACCCGAACCGCTCGACGGGGTGAGACGCCAGGATGGCAGGGGGGTGGGTGCGGAATGGCTCCTCGGCGCCCTCGAAGCCCTTCCAGGCGGTGGCCTGGTGGCACATCACGCACCGGTCGGCGCGCTGCAGCGCGGGGACCCAGACCTGCAGCATGCCGGACGGTATGGCGGACGCCTTGTCCTCGCCGAGCTGACCCGCGACGCGCCGCTTGAACTCCCACTGGTAGTAGCGCCAGTCGTGGACCCAGTCCTTCCAGGCGAACAGGGCGGTGGACACGACGAGCAGGACTCCGACGAGTGCGAGCACCAGCCGGTCACGGCTGCGGTACGGCGATGGGCTGCGCTGTTCCATGATCAGATCCGGCCCGGCATGTCGGGCCAGGCCTCCCACGGCCAGTAGAGGTTCCAGTACGGCCCTCGGACGAACAGCCCGACGTACGTGAGGAGGAGCACGAGCAGGACGATCACGAGGAACACCGCGTTCTGCGTCCGGCGGGTCCTCGGCATCCAGCGTCCGGCGGCCTCCGGCGGGCTCCGATCGAGCCACGGCCAGATCGCCATGACGGTCACCAGGATCCCGGGCAGGATGATCCCGCCCACGAGCGCGCCGTTCACCGTGAAGGAGCCGATGCGGAAGGTGGTGTCGGTGACGAGCTCCTGCAGCCAGAGGAAGTACCAGGGGGCCTTGGCGGGGTTCGGCGTGACGAGCGGGTTCGCGGCCTCCTCGAGCGGCGAGCGGATGAGCACCGCGAGGATGCTCACCACCGCGATGGTGCCGAGGACGACGATGGCCGCCCGCCGCGTGAGGTCGGGGACGGAGTTCACCGTGGTGAGCGGCGCCTCGACGGAGGTGGCGCGGATCGTCGGGCCCGTGCCGCGCGCGATCCCGAGGAGCGAGTAGGTCTTCGTCGCGCCCGGCGCGTCCGGCGCGGGCGCGGGGAGCGCGGCGGCGCGGTCCGCGCAGGCGAGCCCGCCGTCCTTGCGGATCCGCCACATGTGGTAGGCGAACAGCGCGCCGAGCGCGCCGGGCAGCACGATCACGTGCAGCACGTAGAAGCGGATGAGCGTCGGCTGATCGATGTTCCGGCCGCCGAGCAGGAGCTCGCGCACCTCCGCCCCGACGAGCGGCACCGCCGAGGCGATGTTGGTGCCCACGGTGACCGCCCAGTAGGCGAGCTGGTCCCACGGGAGCAGGTAGCCCGTGAAGCTGAGGAACAGGGTCACGAGGAACATCACCACGCCGAGCACCCAGTTCCACTCTCGGTGCTGCCCGCGCCCCGTCCCGTTCTTGTACGCGCCGGTGAGGAACACCCGGACGAGGTGGAGGAACACCGCCGCCACCATGAGGTGGGCCGCGATGCGGTGCACGGAGCGGATCCAGGAGCCGAAGGTGACGACGTACTCGATGTCCTTCACGGACCCGTAGGCGCGCTCCACCGACGGCACGTGCAGGAAGAGCAGGGGCAGGCCCGACACGACGAGCAGGAGCAGGAGCGCCGCGGAGACGGTCCCCAGCCAGAGCGAGTACCGCCAGTCGAGGGAGGCGCGGAGCGCCTTCGCGGGGAACCAGTGCAGGAGGAAGTTCGCGACGATCGCGTCGCCGGCCTGGCGATCCGACGCCGGGCGGAGGCTCCACAACCGCCGCGGGTGCACGCCGGGTGCGGCGGGCGGGGACGTTCCGGTTCGGGGAGCGGTGGCCACGACGTCCTCCTCAGGCGATGGTCAGCCGGAAGTCGCGGTCCACCGGCTTCGCCAGATCGACCACGAGCTGTCCGTCGTCGAGCGCGAGCTCGAGGTGGTACCAGTCGAGCGGGCGCGGAGCGGGTCCGGCCACGTTCTGCCCGTCGCCCTCGTAGCGCGAGCCGTGGCACGGGCAGAGGAAGCGGTGCGTGAGCTTGAGCGGCTGTCCCTCGACGGTCTTCGTCTCCGCGCGCGGCAGCGCCTCGGCGCGCACGGTGCAGCCGAGGTGCGTGCAGACGGCGGAGATGGCGTGGAACACCTTCCCCTCGCGGAACACGAACAGCCGCTGCTCCGGCAGGAACTTCATCCCGTCCGGGAACTCGCCGGGCGCGCCGATCTTCACGGTGGTGGGCGCGTCGTACGAGACGTTCGGCACGAGCGAGCGCAGCGCGGCGACCGACTGCCCGCCGAGGGCGACGACCCCCGCCCCGATGCCGAGGCCCTTCAGGAACTCCCGCCGATCCTTCCGCTCGGTCATGACGACCTCTCGCGCGGCGCGGCCCGCTCGCCCGCGGCCCCGTACCGCTCGGTGATCTGGAAGTGCTCCATCGTCATCGCGTCGGTGGGGCAGCGGATGGCGCAGAGCCCGCACCGGATGCACTTCTCCTCGTCCTTCAGCATCGCCGAGAGCGGCAGCCCGTCGGCGCGCGCGAGCGCGACGAGCGCCCGCCGCTCCTCCTCCGGGAGCTCGAGCTCCTCGATGGGGACGAGCGACAGGCAGTACTCCGGACACACGTCCACGCAGCGCCCGCAGAGGACGCACTTCTCCGGGTCGTAGATCGTCTGCACGTGGCAGACGAGGCAGCGCGCGCCCTGCGCGATCGCCTCCTCCTCCGAGAACGCGATCTCGACCTCCGCGACGCCGGTGCGCCGCCCGAGGTCGAGCGTCGGCGGCGGCCTGCGGTCGAGCACCTCGAACCCGGCGATCATCCGGTACTCGCGGGTGGGGATCTTCTCGATCTCGAGGAGCGCCTCGACCCGGGCGGCCTCGCGCGAGAGGTATTCGTGGATCGAGCGCGCCGCGCGCTTGCCGTTGGCGATCGCCTCGATGAGGTTGCGCGGCCCGAACGCCACGTCGCCGCCGGCGAACACCCCGGGCGCGCTGGTGGCGAGGGTGGCGCGGTCCACCTTGATGGTCCCGCCGGGCGTGACCTCGACCCCGTCCTCCGGCTTCAGGAAGGAGAGCTCCGCGCGCTGGCCGATGGCGAGCACGCAGGCGTCGGCGGGGATCGCGAGGACGTCGGCGTCGTCGTAGCGCGGCGAGAAGCGGCCCGCCTCGTCGAAGACCGAGATGACGCGCCTCAGCTCCACCGCCTCGAGCCGCTTCTCTCCCAGGAACCGCCTCGGGCCTCGCCTCGGCTCGAAGCGGATCCCCTCGCGCTTCGCCTCCTCGAACTCCTCGTGGCCCTGCGACGTGCGCAGCACCGGCATCTCCGCGAAGCTCTCGAGCGAGACGATGGTCACCTCGGTCGCGCCGCCCCGCACCGCCTCCCGCGCGGCGTCGAACGCCTCCTTCATCCTCGCGTCCACCTCCTCGCCGAGGCGCGCGCCGATCTCCGGCGCCTCCTCGCGGCCGAGGCGGAGCGCCATGCGCGCGGCGTCGAACGCGACGAAGCCGCCGCCGATGACGACGACCTTGCGCCCGAGGTCGACGCGGTAGCCGCGGTTGGCGTTGAGGAGGTAGTCCACCGCCTTGACGACGCCGTCCAGGTCGACCCCGGGCAGCTCGAGATCGCGGCCCTTCTGCACGCCCACGGAGAGGAACACCGCCTCGAAGCCGTCCCGGCGGAGCGCCTCGAGCCCGAACGAGGGGGTGAGCGGCGTCCCGGTCCTGAGCGTCACGCCGAACGACAGGATCTTCTCGATCTCCGCGCGGATGACGCCGCGAGGCAGCCGGTACTCCGGGATGCCGAAGCGCATCATGCCGCCCGGCTCGTCCGAGGCCTCGAGCACCGTGACGGCATAGCCGAGCAGCGCGAGATCGTGCGCCGCGGAGAGGCCGGCCGGCCCCGCGCCGATCACCGCCACCTTGCGGCGGGCCTCCGGGCCGCGCGCCGAGAAGGGCGCCACGGGGAGATGGCCCACGTAGCGGTTGCCCTCGGGGAGCAGCGCCTCGAGCAGCCGATCCTGCGTGTCGGGGTGGACGGACTCGACGCCGAAGCGCTCGGAGAGCGTCCGCTTCAGGGCCCGGATGGTGATGGGCGCGTCGATGCTGCCGCGCCGGCACGCGTCCTCGCACGGCGCGGCGCAGACGCGGCCACAGACGGAGGCGAACGGGTTCGGCGCCCGCGCGACGAGGTAGCCGTCCTCGTACCGCCGCGCCGCGACCAGCTGCACGTAGCGCCCCGCGTCGGTGGCGACGGGGCAGCCGGCCTGGCACTTCACCTGTGCCTTCCAGTCCTCGAGCTCCGGAACCCGGGCACGGATCGCCATGAAGCCCCCCAGCTCGATCGGCGCTTGGCGGCGCCGGTCGGGACCCTGGATCTTCGGCACCGTGACGGCGCCCCGAGGTCGCGGCCGTTGGGGCGCGGCGATCGGCCCCGCTCGCACTGCGGGTCGACTGGCGCACGCCCGGTCGTACCCTCCCCCGCCATGCCTCCGAGCGGCTCGCTCCGGCGCGCGCCGTTCCGCGCTCCCCCGGCGCGGGCACTCGCGGCGGCCGGCCGGCGCCGCTACGACCAGCCGGTGAGCGCTCCCGACGCCATCGTGGTGGGCGCGGGCCCGAACGGCCTCGCGGCCGCCGTGGCGCTCGCCACTGCCGGCCTGCGGGTCCGCGTCGTCGAGCGGAACGCGCAGGTGGGCGGCGGCGCGCGCACGCTGTCGCTCACCCTGCCCGGCTTCCACCACGACCACTGCTCGGCGATCCACCCGCTCGCGGCGGGCTCGCCGTTCCTGCGCCGCCTGCCGCTCGGGGCGCACGGCGTCACGTGGGTCGAGCCTCCCATCGCCGTCGCGCACCCGTTCGACGACGGCACGGCCGCCCTGCTGTCGCGGTCGTTCGAGGCCACGGGAGGGAGCCTCGACCGCGGCGACGCGCGGGCCTGGCGCGCGCTCTTCGCGCCGCTCGCGGAGCGCTTCCCGGAGCTCATGGACGAGCTCCTGGGCGGGCTCGTCCGCGTCCCCCGCCGGCCCCTCCTCCTCGCGCGCTTCGCGCTGCCGGCCCTCGTGCCGGCCTCGGCGCTCGCCCGGGCGCGCTTCCGCGGCCCGAGGGCGCGCGCGCTCCTCGCCGGGCTCGCCGCGCACGCGCAGCTCCCGCTCGAGCGGGCGCCGAGCGCCGCCTTCGCGCTCGTGCTCGGTGCGGCGGCGCACGCGGAGGGCTGGCCGTTCCCCGCCGGCGGAGCGCAGGCCATCCCGCACGCGCTCGCCGCGCTCCTCCGCGCCTCGGGCGGCGAGATCGTGACGGGCGAGGAGGTGAGGAGCCTCGCCGCGCTCCCACGGACCCGCGCCACCCTCCTCGACCTCACGCCGCGCCAGGTGCTCCGCGTCGCCGGCGACCGGCTGCCGCGCCGGTACGCCCGGGCGCTCGCGCGCTTCCGCTACGGGCCGGGCGCCTTCAAGGTGGACTACGCGCTCGACGGGCCCATCCCGTGGCTCGCGGCGGAGTGCGCGCGGGCGGGGACGGTGCACCTCGGCGGCACGCTCGAGGAGATCGCGGCGTCCGAGGCGGCGGTCTGGCGCGGCGAGCTCGCGGTGCGCCCCTACGTGCTCGTGGCGCAGCACACGCTCTTCGACCCGCCGCGCGCGCCGCCCGGGAAGCACACCGCCTGGGCCTATTGCCACGTGCCGAGCGGCTTCGGCGGCGACGCGCTCGGCGCGCTCGAGGCGCAGCTGGAGCGCTTCGCCCCGGGGTTCCGCGAGCGCGTCCTCACGCGCGCCGTGCGGGGGCCGGCTGCGCTGGAGGCCGACGATCCCAACCTCGTGGGCGGGGACGTCGGCGCCGGCGCGAACACCCTGGGACAGACGCTGTTCCGGCCCGCGGCGCGGCTCGTCCCCTGGTCCACCCCGGTGCCCGGGCTGTACCTTTGCTCGGCCTCGACGCCGCCGGGCGGCGGCGTCCACGGGATGTGCGGGTACCACGCGGCGCAGACGGCGCTGCGGAGGCTGTGGTAGCGCGAGGCGCGCGGACGTTCCCGCTCGTGCCTCGACCGTCCCGGCACGAGCGGTGACCGCGCCCGAGCGACGGTGCCCCTACTCCAGCTCGCGCCTCACCCCGCCCGCGCGCGCGTGAGGCGCCGGCGCGGGCTCGCTCGTCCCGTTCCCCCCGCCCCGGCCGCCCCCCAGCAGGCGGCGGAACCCCCGCAGCGCCCGCTCGCGGAAGGAGTCCATGATCTCGTAGACGGTCGGGATGACGAGCAGGGTGAGGAGCGTCGAGGTGATGACGCCGCCGATCACCGCCCGGCCGAGGGGCGCGCGGAAGTCGCCGCCCTCTCCCGCCCCGAGCGCCACCGGGATCATGCCGGCGATGATCGCGACGCTCGTCATCATGATCGGGCGCAGGCGGATGCGGCCGGCCTCGACGAGCGCGTCCCGTATCGAGATGCCCCGCTCCTCGCGCGCCCACTTCGCGAAGTCGATGAGCAGGATCGCGTTCTTCGCGACGATGCCGAAGAGCAGGATCACGCCGATGAGGCTCATGATGTTGAGGGTGTCCCCGGTGAGGAGGAGGGCGCCCACGACGCCGATGAGCGACAGCGGCAGGGAGAGGAGGATCGCGAGCGGGTCGAGGAACGACCCGAACTGCAGGACGAGGATGAGGTACATGAGCAGCACCGCGAGCAGCAGCGCGAGCCCGACGCGCATGAACACCTCCTGCTGGTCGCGCGACTCGCCGCCCTGACGGATGGTGTAGCCCGGCGGGAGCTTCACCTCGGCCCCGAGGCGCCGCTCGATGTCCTGCACCACCTCGGTGAGCGAGCGGCCCGCCACGTTCCCCTGGATGTTGATGACGCGCTCGCGGTCGAGGTGCGCGATCTGGGCGGGCCCGAGGCCCTCCCGCACCGTGGCCACCTGGCCGAGCGGCACGACCTGGGGGTTGCCCCCGTTCTGCGGGTGCAGGACGAGCGGCAGCTGGCGCAGGTCCACCGCGCGCTCGCGCGCCTCTGGCGCGAGCCGCACCATGACGTCGCGGGTCTCGCCGGTCGGGTCGACCCAGTCGCCCGAGTCGAGGCCGGCGAAGGCGATGCGGAGCGACTGCGCGACCTGGCCGACGGTGACGCCGAGGTTGCCCGCGAGGCCGCGGTTCACCGCCACCTCCAGCTCCGGCTTCTGGCCGCGCGTGGAGAGGCCGACGTCCACGGCGCCGGGGACGGCCTGGGCGACCGCCTTCACCTTCTCCGCGTACTGGGCGAGCACGCGCGAGTCCGGCCCGCGCAGCTCGAGCTGGATCGACTTGAACGCCCCGCCGAAGCCGCTCGTGAAGACGGAGATCTCCGCGCCCGCGACGCGCTTCAGCTCGCGGCGCAGGGTGGTCCCGAGCTCCTCCTGCGAGCGCGCGCGGTCCGCCTTCGGTACGAGCCGCACGTACACGAGCGCCTGGTCCACGCCCGGCGCCTGGAGCGGGATGGGCGTGCCGATGGAGGAGTAGACGTACTTCACCTCGGGGTGGCTGCGGACGATGGCGTTCGCCTCCTCCACCTTCGCGCGGGTGTAGTCGAGCGAGGAGCCGGGCGGCGTCTGGACGATGAGGTTCACCTCGCTGCGATCGGAGATGGGCACGAAGCCCGCCCCGCCGAAGGCGCCCTGCAGGAAGATCGCCCCGAAGAACGAGAGCCCGGCCAGCGCGATCATCGTCCAGCGGTGATCGAGGGCCCACGCCACGACCCCCTTGTAGCGATCGGCCTGCCGGTCGAACCAGGCGTTGAACGCCCCGAGCGCGCGCCCGACGGGGCCGCGCGCCTGGCCCTTCTCGATCTGCGGGTCGGGCCAGTAGGCCGACATCATCGGGTCGAGCGAGAAGGACACGAACAGCGAGACCAGCACGGCGGCGGCGATGGTGAGGGCGAACGGCTTGAACCACTGGCCGGCGACCCCGTACATGAACGCCACCGGCACGAACACCGAGACGATCGAGAAGGTGGTCGCCGCGACCGCGAGCCCGATCTCGTCGGTGCCCTTGAACGACGCGGTGGTGTGGTCCTCGCCGAGCTCGATGTGCCGGACGATGTTCTCCCGCACGACGATGGCGTCGTCGATGAGGATGCCGATCGCGAGCGACAGGCCGAGGAGCGACATCGTGTTGAGGGTGAACCCGAACATCCACACGCTGATGAACGCGGCCAGCACGGAGACCGGCAGCGCGAGGCCGGTGATGACCGTGGAGCGCCAGGAGTTGAGGAAGAAGAACACCACCAGCACGGTGAGGAGCGCGCCCTCCACGAGCGTCGTCTGCACCTCGTTCACCGAGCGCCGCACGCGCTCGCCCGCGTCCTGCACGACCTGGAGCTTCGCGGCCTTCGGCAGCCGTGGCTCGAGGGCCTTCGCGCGCGCCTTGATCTCGTCGGCCACCGCGGTGGTCGAGTAGCCCTTCGTCTTCAGCACCTCGAGGCCGACCGCCTCCGACGTGTCGTAGAGCGCGAGCGTGCGCGGCTCCTCCGCGCCGTCCTTCACGCTCCCGAGCTGGCCGAGCCGCACCACCTGCCCGCCGCGCGTCGCGACCGCGATGGCCGCGAACTCGTCGGGCGTCTGCAGCCGCCCGCTGAGCCGGATGGACTGCTCGCCGAGGGGCGTGTTCACCCTGCCGACCGGCGCGGCCAGGTTCTGCGCCTGGAGGGCGCCCACCACGTCGCTCGCCGACACGCCCGCGGCGGCCATCGCCTGCGGGTTCAGCTCCACCGTGAGCTCGCGCTTCCGGCCGCCCACGAGCCGCACGTCCGCCACCCCCTGCACCGCGCGCAGCTCGCGCGAGACCACCTCGTCGGCGAGCCGCGTCAGCGACGGGACGTCGATGGACCCGGAGGTGAGCGTGAGCGAGACGATCGGCTCGTCGGCCGGATCGAACCGCGTGATGATCGGCTCCTCCATCTCCAGCGGCAGGTCGGCGCGCTTCTCGCTGATGGCGTCGCGGATGTCCTGCGTCGCCTCCTGCAGGTCCTTCTCGAAGTCGAAGAAGACGATGAACTGCGCGAGGCCGTCGGTGGCGGAGGCGGTGGTCTGCTCGCCGTCGATCCCGCTGATCGAGAAGATGGCGTCCTCGATCGGATCGATGAGCTCGCGCTCGACGGTCTCCGGCGACGCCCCGGGGTAGACGATCGTGACGGCCACCACGGGCGGCTGCACGTCGGGGAACTCGTCGGTCTTGAGCGCGACGAGCGCGATGAGCCCGAAGATGACGAGCGCGAGCATCACCGTGACGGTGACGATCGGCTTCTTGATGGCGAAGTCCGAGATGAGCATCTACCGCCCCCCGCCGTCCGACGCCTGCGCGCCGCCCCCCGTCTCCGCGGGCGCCCCGGACTCCGGGGCCGGCTGCGCCCGGGAGCCCTGGTCCGCGCCCGCCGGCGCGACCTGCACCGGAGCGCCTTCCGCGAGCGTCGCCCGCGCCGAGCCGAGCACGAGCACGTCCCCCGGCTTCACGCCCGCGCGGAAGCCCACCGCGCCGGTCACGTCGTCGTGCACCGAGATCTGCACCTCCACGCGCTCCACCTTGCCGCCCGAGACGCGCATCACCGTCGGCGGCTTGCTCGTGTCGTCCACCGCCGCGGCCGGCGCCGAGGGGCCCGTGCTGCTCTCGGCCGCCACGCGCCCGTGCGCGTAGAGGCCGGAGATGAGCTGGCCGTTCTCGTTCTTCACGTCCACGTAGACCCGCACCTGCCCCGTGGCGGGATCGACGGCGGGGTTCACCCGCTCGATGGCGCCCTCGAAGACCCGGTCGAAGCCGGTGACGGTGAAGTCCACGCGCGCGCCCGGCCGCACGAGCCCGACCTGGGCGGCCGGGACCGAGGCCTCGAACTGCAGGCGGGTCGGGTCGATGACCGTGAACAGCGGGGCGCCGGGCGCGACGACGTCGCCGACGGAGACCTGCCGCTCGGAGACGACGCCGGAGAACGGCGCGCGGACGCGGGCCTTGCTCACCTGCTGCTCGGCCTGGACCAGGCGCGCCCGCGCGTCGGCGAGCTGCGCCCGGGCACCCTCGTGCGCGGCCTCCGCCTGCTCCGCCTGCTGGGCGGCGAAGGCGCCCGCCTCGGCGAGCGTCCGCGCGCGCTTCGCGTTCGCCTCCGCGACCTGGAGCGTGTTCTTCGCGGCGCTCACGCCGGAGCGTGCGGCGATGAGCGCGTCGCGCAGCGCGGTGTCGTCGACGCGCGCGAGGAGCTGGCCCGGCTTCACCCGCTCGCCCGCCTCGGCGAGGACCTCGAGCACCGTCCCGCCGACCTCCGCGCGCAGCGCGGCGGCGCGCCGGGCGCGCAGCGTGCCGGAGATGTCCGGGCCGGACTGCAGCGTCCGCTCCGTCACGGTGGTGACGTTCTCCGGCGCCAGCGTGACCGGCTCCGGCTGCGCCGCGGCCTGCTCGCCGCCGCCGCCCTTGCATGCGCCGAGCGCGAGCGTCGAGGCCGCGACGAGCGCCGAGATCCGATGGGATCGACCCGCCATCGTCTGCCCTTCCAGTAGAACAAAAGAAGAAACCGCCCATACGGGCGGACGCCCTCCTTATGTCCGTTCGGGGGGCGAAAGGCGAGTCCGATCGGGGGGGCGGGGAATCCGCCCGCGCGATCCGCCGCTTCCGCGGCGCCTCCCCCGGCGGGCGCACGAATGGGAACGGGCCCGACCCGCCGGAGCGGATCGGGCCCGTCGTGCGTCCGTGGGAGCCGGCTACGCGCGCGCCTTGGGCGGCTTCCCGTCCGCGGCGGCGGCGCCGGGCACGAGGTTCGCCGGGTTCATCGCGCGGGCGAGCTGCTCGTAGAGCGCGTACCGCTCGCGCACGTCCTTCTGCGCCTGCTCGAGCATCTTCGCGAAGCCCTGGGGGTTCGACGCCTCCACCTGCCGGAAGCGGGTCTCGTTCTCGACGAAGCGCGCGAGGTCGATCTTCGGCGCGGGGCTGTCGAGCTTGAGCGGGCTCTCGCCGTTCGCGACGCGCCGCGGATCGTAGCGGAAGAGCGGCCAGTAGCCGGACTCGACCGCCTTCTCCTGCTGCCCGAGGGCGTCGGACATCTCGTAGCCGTGCGCGATGCAGTGCGCGTAGGCCACGATGACGGACGTCCCCGTGTAGCTGTCCGCCTCCTTGAAGGCGTTCACGGTCTGCGCGTCCTTGGCGCCGAGCGCCACGCGCGCCACGTAGGGGTGGCCGTAGGTCATGGCGAGCATGGCGAGGTCCTTCTTCGGCAGGCTCTTGCCGGCCGTCGCGAACTTCGCCGCCGCGCCCATCGGCGTCGCCTTCGACGCCTGGCCGCCGGTGTTCGAGTACACCTCCGTGTCGAGCACGAGGATGTTCACGTCGCGGCCCTGCGCGATGACGTGGTCGAGGCCGCCGTAGCCGATGTCGTAGGCCCAGCCGTCGCCGCCCACGATCCAGACCGACTTGCGGACGAGGTAGTCGGCGATCTTGTAGAGCCAGCGCGCCTCGAAGGTGTCGACCGCGGCGAGCTTCTGCTTGAGGAGCTTCACGCGCGCGCGCTGCCTCTCGATCGCCGCCTCGTCGCCCTGCTCGGCCTTCAGGATCTCCTCGACGAGCCCGTCGCCCACGACGGTGCCCATCTTGGCGAGGAGCTCCTTCGCGTGCTCGGCCTGCTTGTCGATGGCGAGCCGCATGCCGAAGCCGAACTCGGCGTTGTCCTCGAAGAGCGAGTTCGCCCAGGCCGGCCCGCGCCCCGCCTCGTCCTGCGTGTACGGCGTCGTCGGCAGGTTGGCGCCGAAGATGGACGAGCAGCCCGTGGCGTTCGCGATGATCGCCCGGTCACCGTAGAGCTGGGTGAGGAGCTTCAGGTACGGGGTCTCGCCGCAGCCGGTGCAGGCGCCGGAGAACTCGAACAGCGGCTGGAGGAACTGCGTCCCCTTCACGTCCAGCTTCACGCGGGTGCGGTCCGCCTCGGGGATGGACAGGAAGAACGCCCAGTTCGTCCGCTCCTTCTCCTTGAGCGGCATGGCGTCCTTCATGTTGATGGCCTTGTGGCCCTTCTCGGTCTTCGACTCCGCCGGGCAGATCTCCACGCACAGCGTGCAGCCCGTGCAGTCGTCGGGGGACACCTGGAGGGCGTACTTGTTGCCCTTCACGTCCGGTGACTTGAAGTCCATCGTCACGAAGCCCTGCGGCGCGGCGGCGAGCGCCTCCGGCGCGAAGAACTTCGGGCGGATGGCCGCGTGCGGGCAGATGAGCGCGCACTTGTTGCACTGGATGCAGAGGCTCGGCTCCCACACCGGCAGCTCGAGGGCGATCGAGCGCTTCTCCCACTTGGACGTCCCGGTCGGCCAGGTGCCGTCCACCGGGAACGCCGACACCGGGAGCTGGTCGCCCTTGCCGGCGAGCATGAGCGCCGTGACGCGCTTCACGAAGTCCGGCGCCACCTCCGCCACCGCCGGCGGGCGCGGCTTCCCGCTCACCTGCCGACCCGCGGTGCTCACCTCGAAGAGGTGCGCGAGGGTGTGATCCACCGCGGCGAAGTTCTTCTGGACGACCTCCGGCCCCTTGCGCGCGTAGGTCTTCTCGATCGTCTTCTTGATGTGCCCGATCGCCTCGTCCTTCGGGAGCACGCCGGAGATGGCGAAGAAGCAGGTCTGCATGATGGTGTTGATGCGCACCCCCATGCCCGTCTCGCGCGCCACCTTGTACGCGTCGATCACGTAGAGCTTCAGCTTCTTCTGCAGGATCTGGTCCTGCACCTCCGCCGGGAGGTGCTGCCACACCTCGTCGGGCCCGTACGGCGAGTTGAGCAGGAACGTCGAGCCGGGCACCGCCTGCTCGACCATGTCGTACTTCTCGAGGAAGCCGAACTGGTGGCAGGCGACGAAGTTCGCGTTGGAGATGAGGTAGGCGGAGCGGATCGGCCGCGGCCCGAAGCGCAGGTGCGAGATGGTCACCGACCCGGACTTCTTCGAGTCGTAGACGAAGTAGCCCTGCGCGAAGTTGGGCGTGTCCTCGCCGATGATCTTGATGGAGTTCTTGTTCGCGCCGACGGTGCCGTCCGCGCCGAGGCCGTAGAACAGGGCGCGCACCACGTCGGCCGGCTCGGTGTCGAAGGCCGGGTCGTACTTGAGCGAGGTGTGGCCGATGTCGTCGTTGATGCCGACGGTGAAGTGGCGCTTCGGGCGCGCCTTCGAGAGCTCGTCGTAGACCGCCTTCACCATCGCCGGCGTGAACTCCTTGGAGGAGAGGCCGTAGCGGCCGCCGATGACGGTGAGCTGGTGGTGGAAGCGGTCGATGTGCGCCTGCTCCGCCTCGCGCAGCGCGGTGACCACGTCCTGGTAGAGCGGCTCGCCGAGCGACCCCGGCTCCTTCGTGCGATCGAGCACCGCGATGTGGTGCACGGTCCGCGGGAAGGCGGTCATGAACGCGCCGAGGTCGAAGGGCCGGAACAGCCGCACCTTCACGAGGCCGACCTTCTCGCCCTTCGCGACGAGGTGCTCGACGGTCTCCTGGATGGTGTCGCACCCGGAGCCCATCGCGACGATGACGCGCTCCGCCTGCGGGTGGCCGACGTACTCGAAGAGCTTGTAGCGGCGGCCCGTGATCTTGGCGAAGTGGTCCATCGCCTCCTGCACGTGGTCGGCGGCCTCCGCGTAGAACGGGTTGCACGCCTCGCGCGCCTGGAAGAAGGCGTCGGGGTTCTGGGCGGTGCCGCGCACCGTCGGCTTGTCCGGCGTGAGCGCGCGGGAGCGGTGCGCCGCGACGAGCTCCTCGGGGATCATCTGGCGGAGGTCGTCGTCGGTGAGCTCCTCCATCTTCGCGACCTCGTGCGAGGTGCGGAAGCCGTCGAAGAAGTGGAGGAACGGGACGCGCGAGAGCATCGAGGCGCGCTGCGCGATGGCCGCGAAGTCGTGCGCCTCCTGCACCGACGCCGAGGAGAGCAGCCCGAACCCGGTCTGGCGGACCGCCATCACGTCCGAGTGATCGCCGAAGATCGAGAGCGCGTGCGTCGCGACCGAGCGGGCGCTGACGTGCATGCAGAACGCGGTCAGCTCGCCCGCGATCTTGTACATGTTCGGGATCATGAGGAGCAGGCCCTGCGACGCCGTGAAGGTCGTCGTGAGCGCCCCCGCCTGCAGCGCGCCGTGCACCGCGCCGGCCGCGCCGCCCTCCGACTGCATCTCGGAGACGGAGGGCACCGTCCCCCAGATGTTCTTCTGGCCCTTGGCGGACCACTCGTCGGCCCACTCACCCATGTTGGAAGAGGGGGTGATCGGGTAGATCGCGATCACCTCGTTGATCCGGTGGGCGACCGACGCGACGGCCTCGTTGCCGTCCATGGTCACCATGCGCCTGCTCGCCATCGGTTGACTCCTCGGGCATGCGCGCCACGGCGCGCGCGTTCGCGCCGCTGGGCAGTGCCGAGCGGGTTTACTTCGTGTCGATCCGGGACCTGCGCTGGAACGGGGGACTGTAGCAGATCGCCCGACCCCCTCGACAACCCCTCGCAACGGCGAGGTTCTTCCAGGACCGGGTCGCTCCGGTATCGCTTCGGCATGACTTCGGCGTCAGTCCTACATCCGCGTCCAGCCGCCCGCTTGCACGCCGGGTCCTCGGCGTCGCAAGCTCCCCCGCCATGGTGCGCAAGGTCGGGACCAGCCGGATCGTCCGTGAAATCGGGCGTGGCGGCATGGGCGTCGTGTACGAGGCGTACCAGGACGGCCTCGAGCGCACGGTCGCGGTGAAGTCCCTCGACACGAAGCTCGCCCGCTCGAAGGAGATTGTGGAGCGGTTCCGTCGAGAAGGGCGAGCGTACGCCCGGCTCCGGCACGAGGCGATCGTCGGCGTGCACGACCTGGTCGAGAAGGACGACGGCCTCTACCTGGTGACCGACCTCGTGGACGGCGCGGACCTCGCCCGCGTCCTCGCGACCGGCGGGGCGCTGCCGGCCGACTGCGTCGCCGTGATCGGCGCGCGGATCGCCGACGCGCTCGACTACGTCCACTTCAACGGGCTCCTCCACCGCGACGTGAAGCCGGCGAACGTGATGGTCTCGCGCGACGGCGAGGTGAAGCTCATGGACTTCGGCATCGCGAAGGGCGCCGACGACCTGTCGCTCACCAAGGCCGGCATGCTCGTGGGGAGCCCGTCGTACATGGCGCCGGAGGTGCTCGCGGGCGAGGAGGAGGGGCCGGGCGCAGACGTGTGGGCGCTGGGCGTCACGCTGTACGAGCTCGCGACGGGCGAGAAGCCCTTCCGCGGGAAGAACGCCGAGGAGCTCTTCGCCGCCATCGCGCGCGGCCGATTCAGGAAGGTGCGCGCCCTCGCCCCCGACTGCCCCCGCCGGCTCGCGCACGCCATCGAGCGCTGCCTCTCGAGGACCCCGGCCGCGCGCATCGCCTCCGCAGGCGCGCTCGCGCGCGTGCTCGACGCGACCGCCGCGCGGCTCGTCGGGCGCGAGGTCCACCCGCGCGCCCGCCTCGTCGCCCTCCTCGCCAACCGCGGCTACGCCACCGAGGAGGTCGCGCTCTCCAAGCTCGACCTCTCCACCCTGCGCGCCACCCGCATCGCCGACGTGCGCGGCTCCGCCACCGCCGCCGAGTTCCCCATCCGCCGCCGCGCGCCGTTCCGTATCGGACTGGCGTTGATCCTTGCGCTGGCGGCGGGGGTGGCGGCGTGGGTGGTGAGGATCTGAGGAGCTAGGGAACTGCCCCGTCCATCCGGCGCAGGAGCCACGCAGAGAGGACGAACAATCCCGTGGGTAGCACCATGGCGATCCTCAACTCTCGGTCGCCTGCAGCAATGGAACCCACCCACATGGCCGCAGAGGGCACCGCGAGCCCTACGCACAGCCATGAGGCCGCACGGGGCGTTACTGAAGCAGTCGTCCTACGTCTCAGCAAAATGAGTCCGGAGACCCCGGCAGAAAGAATTGCCGGTACCAGGAAGGCACTCCAGACGACAACACCTACGAGATCTTCCGGTTCGGTCGAACTGGCTTGATAAGCCGCCGGAGCACACACCATCGCGGCCCATTGGAATACCGCCAGGATGGACGCGAGGAGGAGGTCGAGCGCTCCGACGATTCGGCTCACGGTGCCGAGGAGCCCGCCCGTCGAACCGGGCCGTGCGCCCTCCGTGGCGGCCGAATCGCTCGACGCCTGAGTCACGGAGCGCTCTCCGCCGCCACGTACCTCAGGCCGATGGGGCCAACCTTCGCCTCGTTCTGAAAGAGACGCAGGCGTGGATCGTGCCTGACGGTCAGAGCCTGGTCCGAGTCCCAGTGAACCTCGAGCTTCAGCGGGGCATCGCTGTAACCAGCGTCGGCGCTGAATGCGTTTCCCTTCCACGTCGGCAGCCGCTCGTCTCCCCGCAGTATCGACAGCTCCACGCTGTATGACGTCGTCGCGCCACAGTTACGCAAGAAGACGACCGCGCGGTGATCACCCGAAGGAGAGCTCGCCTCCGACATCACCGAGTTTACGCACGGATCGCAGCCAACGCCGGGCCCCAGAGCCAGCGCGATCAAGAAGAGCAGCGCCGTGAACAGCCCTACGATCAGGTCCAGGAAGCGGCCGGAGCGCTTCGTGGTGACCCACTTGCTCGTGGCGAGTCTGCTCATCGCGAAGGTGTCCCCGCACCGCGCTCGGCTTCGACCGAGAGTAATCCCCTTCCCCCACCTCTCGCAAGACGAGCCCGCGTCGCGCGCCGGCTCCCGCACGTCACGCAGACCTGCCGAGGCGACCCGCGGCGCCCGCCTTCAGGGCGTCTCGCCGAGCGCGTCCCGGAGGTGCGGGATGAGGACCGGCACGTCGACGGAGACGATGTGCCAGAGCCGGTCGAGGTCGAGGGCGAGCGGATCGTGCACGAGCCGGTGGTGCGTCGCGGCGATCGCGCGCCAGGGGACGCCGGGATGGTGCATCCGCCGCTCTTCGGAGACGTCCTTCGCCGCCTCCGCGACGATCTCGACGGCGCGCGCGAGGGCGAACGTCAGCTGGAGGTCTCGATCGAGGTCCTCGCGCGTGCGGCCCGCGGCGAACGCCTCCACGACGCGCGACGCGTCCAGCATGTGCTTCAGCCGCACCCGATCGTCCCGGGCAGACATCGGGCTCACCATACTCCCGCCCCCAGCTCCGCGACGAACCGCAGGTCCTCCAGCGGGTCGAACCCGCTCGAGCGTACGCCGACGCGCAGGCCCGCGAACTGATAGCCGAGACTGAGGACGCGCTGCCAGCCCTTCGCGGTGACGCGGAGCTTGAGGCC
This sequence comes from Anaeromyxobacter sp. Fw109-5, assembly GCF_000017505.1. NCBI lineage: Bacteria > Pseudomonadati > Myxococcota > Myxococcia > Myxococcales > Anaeromyxobacteraceae > Anaeromyxobacter > Anaeromyxobacter sp. Fw109-5. The sequence goes on along the minus strand of NC_009675.1, from coordinate 264,179 downwards.
CGCCTCCGAGACGAAGCGCCACTCGGACTCCTCGCGCGCCACCCCGGCGCTCGCGTACCCGCTCGCGAAGCGCGCCGCCGAGTTCGTGACGAGCAGCTCGAGCGCGTCGGCCACGCCCACGAACGATAGCCGCGGCACGAGGTACAGCTCGCGGAGGTCGAGGCCGCGGAAGAGCGCTGCGAAGCCGAGCCCGCCGTCCCAGCGGAGCGCGATGCTCGGGACGAGGCTCTCCGTCCCGTTGATGGGCTGCTCGAGCGCGTCGCCGAGCTCGAACCAGCGCTGCGGCGCCTCGTGATCGAGGCCGAAGTGGTTGCGGCGCATGGAGGCTTCGAGCGCGCGAGGCTCCGGCGCCTGGAGGCAGATCGGCACCTCGCGGGCGGGCCGGAGCACGTAGCGGCCCAGCGCCGCGTCGGGGTCGCGCACGGACGAGCGCCTCCCCGTCGCGCACGGCGGCCCGGGCTCCGGCGGGAGCACCCGCTCGATGGGCGTGCGCGGCTTCGTCATCGACGCGGCGTAGCCGCTCGAGAGCAGGAACCCCGAGCCGATCACGTCGCGCACCCCCCACGCGTCGTTGATGCGGCGGTTCACGTCGTATCCGGGCGTGTAGATCCCGTCCGCGTTCCGGTCCGGACAGCTCGCGTGCTTGCCCTCCTCCACGAGGATGGTGATGGGCAGCCGCGTGTCGGGCTGCACGGCGAGCTCGTTCGAGTACCAGTCGACCCCGTGCGCGAACCCGGTCACGGATCGCACGCGCGCCTCCCAGCAGCCGGACTCGCGCACGAGGTTCACCGTGACGTCGACGAGCTCGATGTCGTTCGGATGGTGACCGACCCCGACGTCTTCCCGGTAATAGAAGAAGAAGCGGAACACCGCGCTCACGGCCCGCTCCATGAGGCGCGCGTCCTCCTCCACGGGTCGGGCGAGCTGGTCGGTGCCACGCAGCTGGACGCGATCGAGGGACCAGTACACGACGGGTGAGTCGCGCGGGGCCTCCGCGTCGCACGGGTGGGGATCGGGCGGCGGCGTCGCGCCCGGAACGACGAGCGGCTCGTCCCGCGAGAACCACACGATGGGCGCGGCGAGGCGCGCGAGCTCGCCGGGCGGAAGCGGGCCCGCCCCGCGCCAGAGTAGCCCTGTGGGCGCCGTCTCGGGATCCGGGCAGCCGCACGCGCCGGGCGCGGACGGCGCCCCGGCCGAGAGCGCGAGGGCGACGAACACGGAAAGCGGCATGGGCGCCTCCGCCTCCACGCCTACACCGCCGCGACGCTCGGCGGTTCGCCTGCGAGGGCTCGCCCCAAGGTGTGCTGGTGGCGGCGGAGCGCTCCACGCGCACCGCGGGCCGCCCCGCGCCCCGTTCGCGGCCGCACCGGCGCCGTCAGGCGCTCACCGACCCCCGGTCGCCGTCCCCTGCTGCGGGACGCGCAGCTGCTCGCTCAGCGCGCGCCACTGGTTCTCGGACTGCTGGGCGGCGCCCATGGCCCGCGCGAGCTCGGTCTGCGCCCGCTGAGACGCTCCCGCCGCCTCGGCCACCCGGCGCTGGAAGCTCGCCGGGTCGTACTTCGTCGCCGCCGGGATGCCGGCCTGCTGCAGCGCGGCGAGCTGCGCCTGATCCAGGCGCGCCTGCATCTCCGCGACGCGAGCCTCGGCCGCGCGCACCTCCGCCTCGCGCGCGGCGATGATCTTCGCCGTGTAGTCCTGGTGCGCCTCCGAGGCCCGCTGACGCAGCTGCGCCGCTGCCGCGGCCTGCCGAGCCGCCGCGAGCTTCGCGGGCTCGCGCGACGCGTCGGCTTCCTTGCTCAGCGCCGCAGCGCGCTGCTGATCCGCCTGCACCGCCGTCTTCTCCGCCTCCGAGAGCCCCCGGTCGCGGCTCGCCTCCGCCATCCGGAGCTTGGCGCGCGCGAGCTCGTCGTTCGCGCGCGCCAGGTCCTGGCGCGCCGCGCTGATGGGCGCCATCTGCTGCGCGGACAGCCGCCCGACGTCCTCCTGGGCGACCGGCCTGAACTGATTCTCCTTGCTCGACGTGGCGCACGCCGAGGCGGCGACCGCGACGACGGCGAGCGAGAGCGAGAGCGCGCGCGTCATGTGAAACCCCCTTCGCTTCTAAAGATAGGGACAGGACCCGTGGGCGGAGCGGCACGCCCGCCGCTGGTGCCGCGGCGCGCGCCGTGCCGGCGCCCGGCCGCCGGCCGGGCGAGCGGTTAGGATGCGCCCCCGTGCGCGCTCGCATCGTCCTCGTCTACGTCGCCATCGCCTTCCTGTGGGGCTCGACCTGGGCCGTCATCCGGATCGGCCTCGAGCACCTCCCGCCCCTGCGCTTCGCCGGGATCCGCATGGCGCTCGCGGCGGCGATCCTCGCGCCCTTCGCGCTCCGCGGCGGCGCCTGGCGCGTGCTCGCGGGCGAGGTGGGGCCGCGCGTCGCGGTCGTCGGGCTGTTCCAGATCGCCATCCCTTACGGGCTCATGTTCGTCGCGCAGCAGTGGGTGCCCTCCGGCCTCGCCGCGCTGCTCTTCGCGAGCTTCCCCGTCTGGATCTCGCTGCTCGCCCGGGTGTTCCTCCCCGGAGAGCGGCTCACCCCGGCGAAGCTCGCCTCCGCGGCGCTCGGCGTGGCGGGCATCGCGGTGCTGCAGTGGCCACACCTCGGCTCGCTCGAGGGCTCGGGCGAGCTGGCGCTCGGCAGCGCCCTCATCGTCTCGGCCTCGATCGTCGTGGCGATCGCGAACGTGCTCGTGCGCCGCCACCTCGTCGCCGTCACGCCGCTCGCCATGACCGCGGGCCAGACCTTCGTGGGCGCCGTCGTGCTCCTCGTCGCCGCGCTCGTCTTCGAGTCGGGACGCCCGGCCGCGTACGTGCCCGCCGCGCTCGCCGCGCTCGCCTACCTCGCCGTCTTCGGGACGGCCCTCACCTACATCGGCCTCTACTGGCTCGTGCCGCGCGTCCCCATCGCCGCCATCGGCGCGCTGCCGCTCCTCGATACGACGGTCGCGGTGTCGCTGGGCGCGCTCCTGCTCGGCGAGTCCCTCGGCTGGCACCTCGCGCTCGGCGGCGCGATGGTGCTCGCCGCCGCCGCGCTCGCCACGCGCGACGCCCCGCGCACCTCCGACGGCGGCGCCTGATGCACGAGCGTGAGCGCGATCTCGTACAGGTGGCGCGCCGAGACGGCGAGGGCCGCCTCCCCGAGAACTGGCGCGGCTGGCGTGGTTGCCCGAGAATCCCGTCCGGGGGCTGCACCGGGAGGGTTTCGATGGCGCGCATCACGCTTGGCGTCGCGCTCCGCGCGGCGGCGGTCACGCTGCTCGTCGCCGCTGCATGCGAGTCCCGCGCGCCGCTCCCTCGGCGCCAGCGGGTGGAGGCCGGTCCGTGCGACACGTGTCACGCCGCGCCTCCCGCGACCGGCGCGCACCTCGCGCACGTGGCGCCGGCGGCGCTCGACGGCCTCGCGTACGGCGACCTGCGCGTCCTCGAGGACGTGGCGACGGGCGGGACGCGCTACGCGTTCGGCTGCGGCCACTGCCACCCCGTCGACGAGGCCGCGCACGAGGCGGACCTCGGAGACGACGGGCTCCCCGACGTCGTGCTCACGCCACCGGTTCCCCTCGTCGCGGGGGACGTCATCAAGGCGCGCAACACGCCGCAGGCCGGCTGGGACAGCGCGTCCGGCTCGTGCAGCGGGGTCTACTGCCACTCGAGCGGGCAGGGTCACCCGGAAGCGCAGCTCGAGTACCGCGCCACGCCCGCCTGGACCGCGGCGCCGGGAACGCTCGGCTGCGGCGGCTGTCACGGGAACCCTCCCGGCTATGCGTCGTCCGGCCCGGGAGCGACGAGCGCCGCCCCCAACTCGCATATCCAGCTCGCCGAGGACGGGAGCCTCGCCTGGGAGTGGGGTCACTACGCCGGCATGCCGGGCCCCTACCACTACCCGCTCCACGGCAGCCCGACCGCGGGCTTCGCGGCGGCGCCCATCACCTGCCAGACCTGCCACTTCGAGACCGTGGATCCCGCGCACACGACGCCGGGCGGCTTCTACTACCTCGACACGAGCGGCGACTACGCGCTCGACGGCGGCGACCCCGCGCGCCTCTCGCATCCGAGCTGGGCGCGCACCCAGTGCGTCACCTGCCACGGCGAAGGGCTGCGCGCTCCCGCGGCCGGCGGTGCGGTGCTGCCGCTGCGCCACGTGAACGGCCGGCCGGACGTCGCGTTCGACCGGCGCTCGGCGTTGCCGGACGGCTACGTGACGGGCCTGCCGGCGCTCGCGACGACCGCGCCGATCGCGCCCTACTACGTGAGCCCGTTCAACGTCTCGATGATCGGCTGGGAGCTGCCGCCCGGCAGCGAGATCCGGCTGACCGAAACCGGGAAGGAGGTGCTGACCGTCTCGCTCGAGCAGGCGAGCTACGATCCCGCCACCCGCACCTGCTCGAACGTGGGCTGCCACCTGGGGAGGCAGTCGATGGTGAACGCGGGGTATCCCCCTCTGCAGTGGGGAGAGCCCTACGTGCGGTCCGTCTCCTGCGACCGCTGCCACTCGATGTTCTGAGGGAGGCGCGCGGCTCGCCTCGCGCCCGGGGAGGGAGGCCCTACCCCTCCACGGCGAACCGCGGCGCGTCCGCCCAGAGCCCCTCGAGATCGTAGAAGCCGCGCGACTCGCGGTTCATGACGTGGGCGACCACGTCGCCGTAGTCCACCAGGATCCAGCGCCCGGTCTCGTAGCCCTCCACGCCGACCTTGGAGACGCCCTGCGCCTTCATGGTCTGCTCGACGTGGTCCGCGATGGCCGAGGCCTGCCGGTCGGAGTCGGCGGTCATGACCACGAAGTAGTCGGCGTAGCTCGTGAGCCCGCGCACGTCGAGCACCGTGACCTCCTCGGCCTTCTTGTCGAGGCCGGCGTGCGCGATGGCGAGCGCGGTCGGGCGGGCGTGATCCGGCTGCGGCGCGGCGGCGGGCGCCGCCGAGACGGGGCCCCCCGCCGAGGCGGCCGGCTTCTTCGCGGCGCGGGGCACGCGCTTCAAGGCCTGCGATACGGGGGCCGGGCCGCGGCGCCGGGCAAGCTCCTTCCCGCCGCGCGCGGGCGCCTGACGGGACCTCGCGGTCTTCTTCAGGGGCTTCGTCTTCTTCGCCGTCTTCTTCGCCGTCGCCTTCTTCTTGATCGCCATTCTTTCCCCTAGCTCCGCACCTGCCCGTCGCCCTCCACCACGAACTTCTGGGTGGTGAGCTCGGCGAGGCCCATCGGGCCGAACGCGTGGAGCTTCGTCGTCGAGATTCCGATCTCGGCTCCCAGGCCGAGCTCGCCGCCGTCGTTGAACCGTGTCGAGGCGTTCACCATGACCGCGCTCGCCGTCACCTCGCGCTCGAAGCGGCGCGCGCTCGCGAGGTCCCGCGTGAGGATCGCCTCCGTGTGGAGCGAGCCGTAGCGGGCGATGTGATCGAGCGCGCCGTCGAGGTCGTGGACCACGCGCACCGCCAGGATCAGGTCCGAGAACTCCTTGCCGTAGTCGTCCGGCGCGGCCGTCACCGCGGGCACGCCGGCCCTCGCGAGGATGGTCGTCGAAGTCGGGCACGAGCGGAGCTCGACCCCCGCGTCGACGAGCGCGCGCCCGACCGCGGGCAGCAGCCGCCCCGCCGCCTCGCGGTGCACGAGGAGGCACTCGAGCGCGTTGCACACGGCGGGGCGCTGCACCTTGCCGTTCAGCGCGAGGTCGATGGCCTGCTGGAGCGGCGCGCTCTGGTCCAGGAACAGGTGGCAGACGCCCTGGTAGTGCTTCACGACCGGGACGCGCGACCGCTCCGCCACGGCGCGGATGAGCGACGGCCCGCCGCGCGGGATGGCGAGGTCGATGAGGTCGTCGAGCTGGAGCAGCTCGAAGGTGGCCTCGCGATCGCTGGTGGGGACGACCTGCGCGCTCGCGGCCGGCAGCCCCGCCGCGGCGAGCCCCTCGGCGAAGGCGGCGGCGAGCGCGAGGGAGGAGCGGAGCGCGTCGGAGCCGGGCCGGAGGATGGCGGCGTTGCCGCTCTTCACGCACAGCGCCGCGGCGTCCACCGTCACGTTCGGCCGCGCCTCGTACACCATCAGCACGACGCCGAGCGGGATGCGCACCTTCTTCACGGAGAGGCCGTTGGGGCGCCGCCAGGTGGCGGTCACCTCGCCCACCGGATCCGGCAGCGCCGCGACCTCGCGCAGCGCCGCGGCGATCCCGTCGAGCCGCTTCGGGTCGAGCGCGAGCCGGTCGAGGTAGGCGGCCGACTGCCCCGCGGCGCGCGCGGCGGCGACGTCCTCGGCGCTGGCGGCGAGGATCTCCTTCGCCCGGCGGCCGATCGCGTCGGCGGCGGCGCGGAGCGCCTCGTCCTTGGCGCGCGGCTGGGCGCGCGAGAGCGCCCGCGAGGCGTCGCTCGACGCCTCCGCCAGCCGCCGCATCTCGGCGGCGAGCCCCTCGCTCGCAGGCTGTCTCATGGCCGTCATTCCCGGGCTTCGAGGACGACGAGATCGTCCCGGTGGACGATCTCGTCGAGGTACTTATACCCGAGCGCCCGCTCGATCTCGCCCGTCTTCAGCCCGGCGATGCGGCGGACCTCGTCGGCGCCGTAGCCGGCGAGCCCGCGCGCGAACGGCCTCGCGGGGTCCACCGCGATGTCCACCGGATCCCCCACGCCGAAGTGGCCCTCGACCGCCCTGACCCCGGAGGGGAGCAGCGACCGCCCCTGCTCGGTCAGCGCCCGCCGCGCGCCGGGATCCACCACGATGACGCCCTTCCCCTTGGCGGCCGCGGCGAGCCAGCCCTTGCGAGAGGTGAGCCGGGCCGCCCCCCGCGCGAAGACCGTCCCCACCCGGTCGCCCGCGAGGAGCGCCGCGAGCGCCCGGGGCCGGCGGCCGGAGAGGAGGGCGGTCGTGACGCCCTGCGCGCCGAGGCGGCGCGCCGCCTTCACCTTGGTGGCCATCCCGCCGACGCTCCGCTCGCTGCCGGCGCCGCCCGCGATGCGCTCGATCTCGCCGGTCACCCGCGGCACGTCGTGCAGGAGGCTGGCGCCCGGCTCCGACGGGTTCCGATCGTAGAGCCCCTCCACGTCGGTGAGCATCGCGACGAGCTCGGCCTCGACGCAGCCCGCCACCAGCCCGGCGAGCGTGTCGTTGTCCCCGACCTTGATCTCGTCCACGGCGACGGTGTCGTTCTCGTTCACGACCGGCACGACGCCCGCCTCGAGGAGCTTGTCGAAGGTGCGCCGCGCGTTGAGGAACCGCTTGCGCGACGCCAGGTCGTCCGCGGTGAGCAGCACCTGGGCGACGGTGACGCCGTGCGCGCCGAGCGCGTCGCCCCAGGCGGCCATGAGGTGCGGCTGGCCGACGGCGGCGCAGGCCTGCTTGGTGGGGATGTCCCAGGGCTTGCCACGGGAGCGGGCGAGCCCGAGCCGCTCGGCCCCGAGCGCGACCGCGCCCGAGGAGACGAGCACGACCCGGCGGCGCCGCGCGAGCTCGGCGAGCTCCGCGCCGAGCCGGGCGCAGTTCGCCCGGTCGAACCGGCCGCTCGGGTCGGTCAGCGTGCCGGTGCCGACCTTGACGACGAGCCGTTTCGTGCGGGAGAGGGCGCTGCGCATGGGGGCGAGAGCCTACCCCATCAGGCCCGGCCCCTGCACCGGCCGCTCACTTCGCGCCGGCCTTCGCCTTCGCCGCCTCCGGTCCGAAGCGCCTCTGGAGCCGCTCCATCATGGCGGGCACGCGCTGCCCCATGAGCACCTGGACCTGCCCCATCGCGTCCGCCGCCACCTCGGGCATGATCCGGATCGTCTTCTGTCCGAGCGGGGTCCGGTAGAAGGCGACGAGCTGCTGCATCTCCGCCTCGGTGTAGTGCTTCGCGAGCAGGCCGGCCTGCAGGTCGAGGATCTCCTCGTACGAGAACAGCTGCCCGAGCTCCTCCCGCAGCGCCTCCGAGAAGCCGGCGGGGAGCGCGGAGCCTCCGCTCGCCGCCTGCTGCTCGATCTGACCCAGCACCGCCGCCAGCGTCTGATCCCAGGTCGCCCTCGGGAGCGCGAAGCGCGCGAGCTCGACGGCGGCGGCGGCGCGTCCGGCAGGCGCCGGCGTCCCGGCGCGGGCGGAGGGTGCGAGGGAGAGCAGGAGGGCGGCGACGAGCGCGAGGCGGGGCATGGCGAGCTCCGGAGCGGGTGAGGTGACGCGGCATCCTAGCACGGAGCGTGGAGCCGGGACGCTCCCTCCGTGAAGGCGCGTCACGCCCCCGCGAGCCCGCGCCCGATCTGCCAGGCGCCGAAGGCGAGCAGCGCCGCGCCGGAGACGAGCCCGAGCGCGCGCGTGAAGCGCGGGCCGAGCCGGCTCGCCGCCGAGGCGAGCCCCACCAGGGCGAAGTTGCCGCCGGTGAGGAACAGGTAGAAGCCGGCGAGGAACGCGAGCGCGCGCACCGGCGCGTCGCGCCACGCCTCGGCGAGCACCGGCCCGCCCACGAGGCTCCAGAACATCCAGGCGTTCGGGTTCGTGAGGTTCACGACCGCGGCCCGCACGAACCCGCGCGGCGGCGCCCTCCCCTCGACCGGGCCGCCGGCGCGGGCGGCCCGCAGCGTCGCCACCGCGAGCCAGAGCACCACCGCGCCGCCCACGATCTGGAGGACGCGGAGGAACCCCGCCGGCACCTGGGCGAGGACCACCAGCACGACCGCGATCACGGCCGGGTCGGAGACGAACGGCACGAGCGCGACCGGCAGGGTGCGGGCGGCGCCGTTCCGCAGCGACTGCGCCAGCAAGTAGGCCTGGTAGGGCCCGGGCTGCGCGGCGGCGGAGAGACCGAGGGTCGCGCCGGTGAGGAAGAGCGTCAGGGCGGCGGGAGAGATCACGAGAGCGGGTCCGCGTCGAGGGCGTTCGCGCTGATGCGCAGGTGGAGGCCCGCGAGGCGCCTCAGCCGCGCTCGAGCATCTCGGCGTCGAGGAGGTCCTGCGGTCGCCCCGAGGCGCGCTTGTTGGCGATGAGCTGGAGCCGGCCGATGACCGGGACGGGCTCGCCGCCGTAGGTCGTCTCGATGCGCTCCGGCCAGGCCTCCGTGAACGTGACGCCGTCGATCGCGGTGAGCACGTCGATCCGGTTCGGAGGGACACCGATCTGGAAGACGATGCCTGGGGTCGCGAGATCCGACTCGCGGAGGTCCGCCAGCGGCGCTCCGAAGCGCTCCAGCGCTGCCCGGACGCGCACCGCGTTCGCGGTCGTCGGGGCGACCCACACGTCGAGATCCTTCGTGAAGCGCGGCGCCGCGTGAACCGCGAGCGCGTAGCCGCCGACGAGCAGGTACTCAGCGCGCTCGGCGTTCAACGCGGCAAACAGATCTCTGAAGTCGGGGTTGACCGGCATCGGGCTCCCGCCACGCGAGGTACTCGAGCACCAGCTCCCAGACGGACTCGAGGCGACGCGACGCCGGGACGGAAGACCAGAATGCTCGGTCGAACGCGCCGTCGTCCTCGTGAAGCCGGATCACCCGGCTCGTCGCCCCCGCCCGTGTCTCGTGCCGGTCCACGGAGAGCATTGTACCGCCCTGACCCGGCGCCGGCACCTCGGCGAGCTCCTCGAGCGGCCCATGTGGTGCGACCCTGGCCTCCGGATCAGCCCCGCTCACCGCGCCGTGAGCTTCAGCCCCATGTCGATCATCGCCAGGAGCGCCTCGGCGTTCCCCTTGGCGTCGTTCACCGGGTGGTGGTCGTGGCCGGTCTTGCGGAGGTGCTTCCACTGTGCGTACGCGTCCTTCACCATCCCGCAGTAGAGGTCGCCGATGCGCCGGCCGCTCCAGCCGAAGGGGTTACGGCCCAGGTACGTGTGGAAGTACCAGTTCACGAACTGCCAGTCGAAGGCGAGGTTGTCGGAGAAGAAGACCGGCTTGCCCCGCGTGGTCTCCTGGATCCAGCGCTCGAAGGCGGCCATCACCTCGCCCGGCTCGTCGAAGCGAAGGTGCTCCTCGCGCGTGGTCGCAGACACCGCCAGCGCGTCGGGGAGGAACGCGTCGGCGATGGGGCGCGTCCGGCCGTAGAAGGTGCGGCCGAGCCCCGGCTCGACGAGCACCGCGCCGAGCGACACCATCGAGTACTTCCCCGGGATCGGGCCGTCCGCCTCGACGTCCACCACGTAGAGCGACATGGTCCCTCCCTAGTCCCGCTCGACGTAGTCGAGGTCGATGCCGAAGGTCTCGCGCAGCCGGAGCGCGGAGCCGAGGGCGAGCGCGAACCAGATCGCGCCCACCGCCAGCGCGCCGCCCACCAGCCCCACCTGCGGCCGCAGCCACACGAACGTCGAGGTCACCACCACCACCAGGCCGCGCACGAAGTTCGGGACCGTGGTCGCGACCGTGGCGCGGATGTTCGTCCCGAACTGCTCGGCGGCGATGGTGACGAAGATGGCCCAGTAGCCGCTCGTCACGCCGAGGAGCCCGCACAGCGCGAGGAACAGCCCCGGAGAGGCGCCCCGGCCGGCGAGGAAGTAGGCCGCGATCGCCGCCGCCAGGAGGGAGAGGAAGAGGAGCACCACGCGGCGGCGGCTGCGCAGGAGCTGCGAGAGCGAGCCGCTCGCCACGTCGCCCACCACGAGCCCGCCGTAGAAGAACATGACCGCGTCACCGGCCGAGACGGGCCCGGTCACGCCGAGCGCCTGCGCGAACTCCGGCGCGCCCAGCACGAGGATCGCGTTCGCGAACCAGATCGGCACGGCGATGAGGATGGAGGCGAGGTAGCGGGTGAAGCGCTCGCGGTCGGTGAACAGGGAGAAGAAGTCCCCGCGGGAGATCCCCGCCTGCCGCGCCACCTTCCGGAACATCCCCGACTCGTGCACCTTGATGCGCAGGACGAGGAGCACGAGCCCGAGCCCGCCGCCCACGAAGTACGCCCAGCGCCAGTCGAGCCACTTCGCCACGAGGTTCCCCGCCACCGCCCCGGAGACCCCCACCGAGGCGACGATCATGGTCCCGTACCCGCGCAGCCGGGCGGGCAGGATCTCCGACACGAGCGTCACGCCGGCCCCGAGCTCGCCGGCGAGGCCCAGCCCGGCGACGAAGCGCAGCACCTTGTAGGTGGAGAGGTCCGTGACGAAGCCGTTCGCGAGCGTCGCGAGCGAGTAGAGCGTGATCGAGCCGAACAGGATCTGCAGCCGCCCCAGCTTGTCGCCGACCACCCCGAACACGATCCCGCCGAGCAGCATCCCGATCATCTGCCAGTTGAGGATCGAGAAGCCCTCGGTGAGGAGCAGCTCGGGTGCGACGCCGAGGGCGGTGAGGCTCGGCTTGCGCACGATCGAGACGAGGATGAGGTCGTAGATGTCGACGAAGTAGCCGAGCGCCGCGACGATCACGGCGGCGTTCAGCACCGAGCGCGCGCCGGCGGGCGCGCCGGCTTCGGGGGAGACGAGGGTCGCCATGCTGGCGCGCGAGTGAAGCAGAGTCGCGCGGCGGAGTCGAGGCGTCGCCGCCCGCCCGGCCGCCGGGGACGGCGCGGCGCCGCGACCGCTCGCGAGGAGCGCTCCGAACGAGCGTGCGCGACCCGGAGACGGCGTTCGAGACAGCGATGCCGCTCTCGAAGCGCGAGCCGTGGTTCAGCCGCGCGCGAGCGGCGACTCGTCGAAGCGCGCGAGCAGGTCGGCGGGCCCGGCGTAGATCGCCACGCAGCCCGCCTCCCGCAGCTCGCGCTCCTCGAACCCTCCGGAGAGGAGCCCGACGGTCCTCACGCCCGCGCGCCCCGCGGCGAGGGCGTCCCAGGGCGAGTCGCCCACCGCGATCGCCCGCTCGGGCGGCGCGCGAACGCGCGCGAGCGCCGCCTCGAAGATGTCCGGGTGCGGCTTCGAGCGCGCCGCGTCGTCGGAGGTGGTGGACCCCTCGAGCAGCGCGTCGACGTCGAGGAGCCGCCGGTTGTGCGCGACCTCCTCCTCGCTGCCGCTCGACGCGAGCGCCACTCGCAGCCCCGCCTCTCGCGCGCGGCGCAGGAGCGCGCGCGCCCCCGGGAACGGCCGCACCTGCGCCATGTACTCGCGCCGCCACAGCTCGGCGCGGAACCGCTCGAGCGCCTCCCCCTCCCGGGCGAGCTGCTCGGGAGGGAGGAACACCGGCACGAGCTGGTCGCCGCCCTTGCCGATCTGCCGCCGCACCTCCGGGAGCGGGACGTCCCGGCCGAACCTCCGGAGCGCCTCCTGCCACGCGCGCGCGTGGAGGTCCACCGAGTCCACCATCGTCCCGTCCACGTCGAGGAGGACCGCCTCAGGCCGCGCCATGTCCTGCAAGGTGGGCGCTGCTCGCCCATGCGGCACGCGCTGCATGCGCGCCCGACAGCGCCCGATCGCGCCGACCCTGGGGCCGCCCGGACACAGCGTCAAACGGGACGCCCGGGTCACCGATTTGCCCCGGACCCCGAGTCCGAATGCGGAGCTACGGGGATCGCGCGTGCAACCTGATCGGGTCGCCGCCGTCGGCACGCTTCTTCCAACGCTCGCCGCTGGCGGCGCGGCTGCGCTGCCGGGGGAAGGACCGATGAACGGCAGGCCGATACCGCGCGCGGCGCGGCTGCTCAAGCTCGAGGGAGTGTTCGACGTCTCCGCCGCACAGCGCGTGGCGCGCGCCCTCGCCGAGGGCGACGCGGACGAGCCGGTGCACCTGGATCTCACCCACGTGCGCGAGTTCCACGACTTCGGCGTCGCGTTCCTCGCCCAGGTGCTGGCGGTGCGGCCGCGCCACGTGGCGGTGCGCGGCCTGCGCCAGCACCACCTGCGCCTCCTGCGCTACCTCCACATCGACACCGCGGGGGTGGACCTGGGCCCGGAGAGCGGGGCGGCCTGAACGAGGAGCTCTCCGCCGCTCGGCGGCCCGCTGCGCACGGAGACCCCCGCCGCCTCCCGCCCGCGCGATCGGCTCGATCCGCGCCGCGACCGTGGCTATGCTCCGGACAACGAATGCAGGACGTCCTCGGCAACACCCTCGGCCTCAAGCCCTCCCAGCTCCACGCCCTCCGCCGCACCTACCGCCGCCGCGTCGACGCCGCGTCGATCGTGTCGCCGGAGCTCGCCCGGCACCTCTCCGAGGTGTCGCGCGAGACCAACCGCCAGATCGGCGTGCTCCTCGACCGAAAGGGCGACGTGCACTCGGTCATCGTCGGCGACGCCCGCAAGCTCGAGCTCCCCGACGTCGGCCGCGGCCGCGCCGGCGAGAGCCGCCTGCGCGGCCTGCGCCTCGTGCACACGCACCTGAACGGCGAGCCGCTCACCCGCGACGACCACACCGACCTCGCCCTCCTGCGCCTCGACCTGGTCGCGGCGATCGAGGTCCGCGAGGACGGGCTCCCGGGCAAGGTGCACTTCGCGCACCTCGTCCCGGAGAACGCCCAGGGCGCGATGTGGAAGGACGAGGCGGCGGCCAGCGTCCACGACCTCGCCTACGACGCGCTCTCCGGCGCGCTCGCGCTCGAGGAGGAGTTCGCCCGCGCCCGGGCCGTGCGCCGCACCGGCGGGCGCGAGCGGGCCATCCTCGTGGGCTTCGGCGGGAAGGGGCGGTCGCGCGCGGACGCGGAGTCCTCGCTCGAGGAGCTGAAGGAGCTCGCCCGGACCGCGGGGGTCGAGGTGATCGACGCCACCGTCCAGCTCCGCCGCGATCCCGATCCGCGCTACCTCATCGGCAAGGGCAAGCTCGAGGACGTCGTGCTGCGCTCGATGCAGCTCATGGCGACGGTGATCGTGTTCGACGCCGAGCTCTCGCCGTCGCAGGCGCGCCACATCGCGGAGGCGACGAGCCTCAAGATCCTGGACCGCACCCAGCTCATCCTCGACATCTTCGCGCAGCGCGCGCAGAGCGCCGACGGCAAGCTCCAGGTCGAGCTCGCCCAGCTGAAGTACCTCTACCCGAGGCTCGTCGGCCGCGACGACTCCCTCTCGCGCCTCGCGGGCGGCATCGGCGGCCGGGGCCCCGGCGAGACGAAGCTCGAGATCGATCGCCGCCGGGTGCGCGACCGGATCACGGCGCTGGAGCGGCGCATCGAGGCGCTCGGCTCGAGCCGCCAGCTGCGCCGCAAGCAGCGCAACGGCCGCGGCCTGCCCGTGCTCTCCATCGTGGGCTACACCAACGCCGGCAAGTCCACGCTCCTCAACGCGCTCACCGACTCCGCGGTGCTCGCGGAGGACAAGCTGTTCGCGACCCTCGATCCGACCAGCAGGCGCCTGCGCTTCCCGCGCGACCGCGAGGTCATCATCACCGACACGGTCGGCTTCATCCGCGACCTGCCCCCCGACCTCGTGAACGCGTTCCGCGCCACGCTGGAGGAGCTCTCCGACGCGGACCTGCTGCTGCACGTCGTGGACGCCTCCGACCCGCGCCACCCCGAGCAGATCGAGGCGGTCGAGACGATCCTGGCCTCCCTCGGCCTCGAGCAGAAGCAGCGGCTGCTCGTGTTCAACAAGGCCGACCGGCTGCCGCCGGGTGAGGGCGCCGCGCTCGCGCACCGCGCGGAGGGGATCGCGGTCTCGGCGCTCTCGCGCGACGGGCTCGCCGAGCTGCTGCACCTGTGCGACCGCCTGCTGTGGGAGGACCGCCGCGTCGCGTTCGCCGACGTCGCGGCGAGCGCGCCGCCGCCGCCCGCGACGCCGGAACCGGGCGAGGAGGGAGCCGCACGCGCGGCAGCGACGGATCGCGCCGCGCCCGAGCCCACACCGCCCTCCCCCGCGGCGCGCCTGCTCCCTTCCCGGATCGCGCGCGTGTCGTAGCGCCTCCGCTCGCGCCAGGGCACGCTTCCGGTCTAGAGTCGCGCTCCGCATGACCCGCACGCTCGCCCTGACCCTCGCCGCGCTGCTCGCGGCCTGCTCCGGCGGCCCAGAGCCCGAGGGCAAGCAGCGCCTCGAGGGCGGCGCCGACACCGCGCGCGCCGGCCAGGCGGCGACCGTCGACCCGTCGAAGCCGCGCGAGGCGCTCGCCCTGACGGCGGACGAGGTGGCCGCGCGACTCGGCTCCTTCGAGTGGTCCGCTGCGATCGACTGGACGGTCGCGCGGGAGGGCGACGACCCCGCGCCGCCGCCCCCGCCCGCGACGGCTCCCGCCGTGGACGGCAAGCCCGCCCCGTTCGTCCCGCCGCCGCCGCCACCGCCGCGGGTCCACGCCCTCGAGCGCCACCGCCTCCGCCAGTCGGCGACCGGCGAGTTCCACGTCGAGGCGGACGTGGATCCGGGCCTCGGGCCCGGGTCCGACACCGGCAAGGAGATCATCTACGCGGGCGGCATGACCTACGCGCGCGCCCGCTACGCGCCGTTCCGCGAGCGCCCCACCGATCGCGGCCGCGACGCGCGCCGCTTCCGGGACGACAGCTTCCGCGTGGCGCACGCGCTCGCGGCGCTCTACGGCGAGGCGCTCGCGCTGGAGCCGGCCGGAGAGGCGACGGTCGCGGGGCGCTCCGCGCGGCGCTTCCGGCTCTCGCTCGCCCCCGGCGCGCCCCAGGCGGCGGCGAAGCCGCGCGTCCTCCCCACCGGCGCGCCCGATCCCGACTCCGCCGCCCGGTTCGCGTTCCTGGACGCCCGCGTGCCCGAGTCCGCCGAGGGCGAGCTCCTCCTCGACGCCGAGACCGGCGCGCCGCTGCGCGTCCGGCTCGCCGGCTCCTTCACCGTGAAGGACGCGCCCGGCGTGCGCGCGCGGGTGGAGCTCCTCGCCCAGGTGACGGCGCTCGGGGAGACGGCCGCGCCCATCGCGGCGCCGAGCGCGGCGCTGCCCGACGTCCGCAAGCCGCCCGGCGTCGCCGGCGCGCTCGAGGCCGCCGGGCTGAAGAAGAAGGCGGCGGACGCCGAGGCCGGCGCCTCGGAGCCGGCCGACGACGAGCCCTAGCGTCAGCCCGACACGAGCCGCCGCCAGTCGACCATCAAGCAGCGGTCCTGGACGACCTGGATGCCCGCGCGGGCGAGCTGCTCGGCGACGGCGTCGTGGCGGATCCCGAGCTGCAGCCAGACCGCGCGCGGCCGCTTCGCGAGCAGATCGTCGAGGTGGCCGGGGACGTCGCGCGGGCGGCGGAACACGTCCACGAGATCGATATCGCCCGGCACCGCGGCGAGGCTCCGGTACACGCGCCGGCCGAGGATCTCCTGCACCTCGGGGTAGTAGACGGGCACGGGCACGACCTCGACGCCCTGACCGGCGAGGTACTGGGGGACGTAGAAGGCGGCCTGGCTCGCCTGCGCCTCGGTCTTCATGCCCAGCACCGCCACGCGCCGGGTGGACCTGAGGAGCGGGCGGAGCGCCGCGTCGTCGTCCAGGATGTTCGCGCGCCAGTCGGCCATTCCGTTCCCTCCGTTGGAGGGAAACATGCCGGCACGACAGAGACCGCGCAACCGGGCGTCCGGGAGCCCTCAGGCCCGCGGAATCGCTCGCGGAAACGCCGGGGATTCGTGTGCGATATCGGGGGCTTGCTCCCACGTCCCTCCGACGGCCGAGCGGCTCGCGAAAAATGGACAGGGGGCGGTGCCCGCCTACCATGACCTTCATGGAAACGAAGAAGAAGCCCGGCGTCGCGGTCGTCACCGAGGGCACTGCCCAGGCCGCTCTCCGGCGCTCGGCGGCCAAGGAGCTCGCGCCCGCGGAGGAGAAGGTCCTCCGCATGCGCCTCGGCGCGACGCCCCCCCGGGCGGCCCCGCTCGAGAAGGCCGGCGCGGGGCTCAGCGACCTCGAGATCGAGCTCCTCGCCTACGAGATCGAGGCGCACCTGAAGTGGAAGGCGCACAAGGCCGCACAGGAGAGCGGCCGCGAGAGCGCGCGGGCGGCGCCGGCGCTCACCCCGGTGCCGTCGCGGACGAAGGAGAAGATCATCCGCGCCCTCCGGAAGAAGACCTAGGCGCCCGCGGGCGTCACCTCCCCTCGAGCTTGCCCACGAGCCGCCGCGCCGCCTCCGCTGGCGCCGGCGGCTCCGCCGCTTCCGGGAGCCGACCCGCCGCCAGGAGCCCGGCGAGGTGCGCCGCGGTGCGAGGGTTTCGCCACCAGTCCTCGTCGTACCGCTCCACCAGCGCGCGCCGGAGGGCCTCGCCCGCGGCGGCGCCCGAGAGCGCCGCGCCGAGCCGCCCGGCGTCGGCGTCGCGCGAGGCCCGGCCGACGTCCCAGGCCGCGCCGGTGGCGGCGGTGAGCGCCTCGCGGTGGGCCTCGCGCCAGGCCGCGCCCGAGAGGCCGCGCTCCACCTCGGTCGCCACCCGCAGCGCCGCCGCGTCCGCGCGCAGCGCGAGGAGGCGGCGCAGCGCGAGCGCGCGGACGACGTCCGGCGCCTGGCGCCGGTCGACGCCGGCCCGGTCGTGCAGCCAGCGCGGCTCGAGCAGCAGCCCGCCCAGCACCCACGAGAGCGCCTCCCCGAGCACGGGATCGGCCCTTCGCGCCGCCGCCACGGCCGCGGGGAGCGCGCGCGCCACCGCCGCCAGCAGATCGTGCCAGTCCCCGGCGCCGCCGCGAGGACGGAAGGAGACGCGCGCGCCGAGCGCGTGGGCGCCGGGCCACTTCCCCGCGCGCGCCGCGTCGTCGATGCGCACGCGGCCGAGGTCGAGGGCGAGCGGCTCGAGCGTCAGCTTCAGCGCGATGGGCAGCATCCCGGGCCGGAAGAGGCCGTCGTAGCGCGGCGCCTCGACGAGGTGCAGGAGGTCCGCGCGCGCGAGCTCGCCTCCGGGCTGTGGCCCGAGGCCGAGCTCGCGGCGGGCGGCGAAGGCGAGCACGTCTCGAAAGGCGTCGTCGGAGGCCGCGAGCGCCTGGTCGCCCTCCACGACGAGCCGCCAGTCCGGCGCGAGCCCGACCTCGGCCCGCGCCCGCGCCCGCGCCTCCACCGCCCGCTCGCGCAGGGAAGCGACCGGCGCGAGCGCCTCGGCGGCGGCGCGCGCGAGGCCCAGCCGGCGCGCGCGATCGGGCTCGCGGACGAGCGCGGCCTCCAGCGCGGCGAGCGGCGCGGTGCCGTCGGGGCCGCGCGCGGTGGCCTGCGCCTCCTCGGCGCGCCACGCCTCCTCGGCCTCGGCCTGGGCGCGCTCGGCGCGGAGCGCCGCCACGCGCCCGGCGAGCGGCTCCTCGCCCCGCTCCCGGAGCGCCTGCACGGTCTCGCGGTGCGCCGCGCGCGAGCTCGCGGCGAACAGGGGAGCGAGCGACGGCTCGCGCTCCAGCCCGGCGACGTGCCGGAACCGCTCCTCGTCGACGGCGGCCGCGAGCCGGTCGACCTCGGCCCCCAGCAGATCCATCTCCAGCGCGTCCATGATAAAAGGCTCCCTCCGTCCCGGCCGGGCCAAGGGCGCCGCGCGCGAACCGGGTTCGCGACGGCGACGCTCCCACGGCCGTGCCGGGCGTCCGCTTGACAGCGGGTCCGCCGATTTTAGCTTCTCCGTCGGAGATTCGCGGGTATGCCCATCTACGAGTACGAGTGCCCCAAGTGCGGGCGGTTCGACCACCTGCAGAAGATGTCTTCGCCGGCGCTCGAGGTCCACGACGTCTGCGGCTCCAAGGTGACGAAGCTCATGTCCGCGAGCGCGTTCGCCTTCAAGGGCTCGGGCTTCTACATCACCGACTACAACGGCCGGAACTCCGCCGCGATCACCGGCAAGGGCGACAAGGCCGAGTCGAAGCCGGAGCCGAAGGTCGAGTCCAAGCCCGACGCGTGCGCGACCTGCCCGGCCAAGCAGGGCGCAGGCGCGTGCTGATGGCGCGGGCTTGAAGCGGCTCTCGCTGGTCGTCGCATCTGCGGACGGGGGCGAGCGGCTCGATCGCTTCATCGCCGCCCGCGGCGGCGTCTCCCGCGGCGCCGCGCGGCGCGCGCTGGACTCCGGCGGCGTGTTCCTCGACGGGCGCCGCTGCAAGGTCTCGGGGCGCCTTCTTCAGGCCGGCCAGAAGGTGGTCGTCAACCTCGAGGAGGCGGGGCGCGCGGCGCCGGCGCGGAGCGCGCTCGAGCGCGCGCGGCTCCTCTACGCGGACCAGGACCTCGTCGCCGTCGACAAGCCGGCCGGGGTGCCGTCGCAGCCGACGCTCACGACGGATCGCGGCACCCTGCCCGAGCTGGTCTCGGACCTGCTCGGCGCGCCGGTGACGCTCGTCCACCGGCTGGATCGCGAGACGAGCGGCGTGACGGTGCTCGCGCGCACCGCCGCCGCCGCCGCTGCGCTCGCCGAGGCGTTCCGCACCGGGACGCCGGAGAAGACCTACCTCGCGCTCTGCGCCCGGCCGCCGGCGCCGCCCGACGGGCGGATCGACGCGCCGCTCGGGAAGGATCCCGCTCGCGCGGGGCTCCGCCGCGTCGATCCGCGCGGCGACGCGGCCGCCACGCGCTACCGGACGCTCCGCGCCGGCCCGCTCGCCGCCCTCGTGGAGGCGCGCCCGGAGACCGGGCGCACCCACCAGATCCGCGTGCACCTCGCTCACCTCGGCGCGCCCTTGCTCGGCGACCCTCGCTACGGCGGGCCGCGGCGGGTCGGGGAGGTCGCCATCCCGAGGGTGATGCTGCACGCGCGGCGCCTGGAGATCGACCACCCGGCCACCGGCGCGCGCCTCCTGCTGGAGGCGCCGGTGCCCGAGGACCTCCGCGCGGCGGAGGGGGCGCTCCTCCCGCAGTGACGCCGGCGCGACCGCCGAGCGATCACGGGCGGCGGGGCAGGAAGGGCTCGGGGTTGAGCAGCTTGTAGGTCTGCGGGTCCATCACGCTCTCCGGGAACTTCCGCGGGCGGAGCTCGTGCAGCACGCGGGCGGTGTTCTCGGCGAGCGTGGAGGCGATCTTGAGGCGGCGGTCGCGCTCCTCGAACGCGCCCACCAGCGCCTGCAGCCTGCGGATCTGGGACTCGGGCACCAGGCCGATGCGCCGGACGAGGAAGAGCGCGCTGCCGGCCAGCCAGACCTCGCGCGTCTCGAGCTCGCGGGCGGAGTCGAACGGCGGCGCGAAGCCGTAGTGGGCGAGCAGATCGACGAGCTTCGGCACGACCTTGGGGCCGAACCGGGCGAGCTCGACCTCCACCTCCCACGGGGACATGCCGCGCGCCCGCGCCTCCTCGGCGATGGGCGTCTTCCACTCCATGTACAGGTCCTCGTACAGGGCGAGCCAGATCCGCATCCGCTCGCGGCGCGGGGCGCGGTTCACCGCGCGCACGAAGGGGGCGGGGTCCGTCTCGCGGAGGTGGCGCTCCACCGTGGGGACGGGGTTCAGGGCGCGCAGGTTCCGCACGAAGAACGCGCGCGACGGGTGCGGGCACAGCACGTTCACCGTGAGGAAGGCGCGATCCGCCCCCCGCCCGAACAGCCCCGCCCGGTCGAGCGTCCGCAGCGCGCCCACCATCGCCGTCAGCAGGGCGCGGTCCAGGGACTCGCGCCGCTCCAGGGGATCCGGGAGCGGCACCGCCCGCACGGCCGCGTCGAAGTCGTGGTGCGCCCAGTCCTCCACCGACCAGCGGAGCAGGCGCCGCCCCGCCTCGCCGCGGAAGCGCGGATCGTCCGCCGCCCGGGAAGTCGCGGCGCGCGCCAGCCCCTCCTCCGTGTTCGCGGAGGCCTCGACCCACGCGTAGCCGGACTCGGCGCTCGTGTAGAGCGCGAAGGCGTAGAGGGTCTCCGAGCCGATCTGGGCTCGCAGCGCCTTCACCGCGGCGGCCGTGCGATCGGTGAGCGCGCGCCGGAAGGCGGCGAGATCGAACGACGGCGCGGGCCCGGAGCCGACGGAGGACGGCGATCGCATGAGCACCAACGGTAGCGCCACCCCCCGCGCGCTTCCATCCACCCCCGCGCCGGTCGGCGACCGCAGGGGTCGGGTTCCCGCGCCGGCGCGGCGCGCTGGCCGTGACGCGCCGCGGTCAGGCGACGCAACGGAAGTCGCGCACCTCCTCGAACCCGCCCTTCGCGAGCTCCTCGCGGATGAGCCCGCGCGCCCCCGGCGCTCCGACCGCCACGAGCAGCGGGAGCCCGCGCACGCGGCCGACGTCCTGGTAGCCGACGACCGGCGCGCCGCGCACCTGCCGGCCGATCTTGTTGCGGTCGACCTCCACGAACATCGCCACCCCGATCCCCTCGCGGGCGAGCGCGTCGGCGAAGGCCTTCCCCGTCTCGCCCGCGCCCCACAGCGCCACCTCGCGCCGGCCGGCGAGCGGACCCGCGGCGAGGTACCGGCACTTGAGGGCCACGTGGCGCGCCAGCGCGTAGCGCGGGTCGGTCCGCGTGGCGCGCGTGGGGGCCTCGCGCCAGGCGAGCAGCGTGCGCGGGTGATTGGCCAGGCGGCCGCCGGCCGCGTCCACGCGCAGCCAGAGGTCGTAGTCCTCGGGGAAGTCCCCGTCGCGCCAGCCCCCGACCGCCTCGAGGGTCGCGCGGCGGAGGGTGGTCGAAGGGTGAACCAGCGGCGCCTCGACGAAGAGATCGCGCCGGAGCTCGCCGGGCGTGGTGAGCCCGTTCAGCCAGCCGACGTACCGGCGCATCCCCGGACGGACGAGCGGCCCGGGGAAGAGCCGGACCCGCGCGCCCAGGACGGCGAGCGTGGGATCCGCCCCGAGCGCCTCGCGCTGGAGCGCGAGCCGCTGCGGGTGAGCGACGTCGTCCGCGTCCATGCGCGCGACGAGCTCGGCGTCGCACCGCGTGAGCCCTCGGTTCAGCGCGCGCGCGATGCCCTCGCCCGGGCCGCGCACGACGACGACGCGCCGGTCGCGCGCGGCGAGCCGCTCGAGGACTTCGCCGGTGGCGTCGCGCGAGCCGTCGTCCACGCAGACGAGCGCGAGGTCGCGCTCCGTCTGGCGCAGGATGGACACCGCCGCGGCGCGCACCGTGGCGGCGGCGTCGCGGGCGGGCATGAGGACGGCGACGCGGGGCACGCGGGCGGCGCGAGCGCGGGCGGCGAGGAGCGCCTGGCTAGCCGCGGACGGCGCCCTCCCGCTCGACCGGCACCGCGCCGATCTCGGCGCACAGCCACTCCGCGGCGAGCAGGTAGCCGCGCATCCCCAGCCCGGTGATCTGGCCGCGGCAGGCGGGCGCGACCACGCTCGTCCGCCGGAACGCCTCGCGGGCGTGGATGTTCGAGAGGTGCACCTCGATGACCGGGACGTGCGGGATCGACTTCAGGCAGTCGTGCAGCACGTAGCTCGTGTGCGTGAGCGCGCCCGGGTTGAGGACGATGCCCCGCGCCACCTTGCGGTGCTCGTGCAGGAAGTCCACGAGCGCGCCCTCGTGGTTCGACTGGAACGCCTTCACCTCCACGTTCCAGGCGGCGCAGGCGTCGCGGACGAGCGCCTCGACCTCGGCGAGCGTGGTGCGCCCGTACACGTCGGGCTCGCGCTCGCCGAGCAGGTTCAGGTTCGGGCCGTTCACGAGGAGTATCATCTGGTCGCCTTCGCCTTTCCGGCCGCGCCGCGGCCGCGGGCGAGCCTAGCGCGCCCGCGCGCCGGAGTCGAAGCGCGCGAAGGGGCGGGCGCCTCCAGCTCGGCGACCGTCGCCTCGATCGCCGCCGGCTCCGCCGCGACGTCCCACTCCACCGTCCAGCCCCCGTTCTCCGTCGCGAGCGGGAGGACCCAGCGCAGGCCGCCCTCGCCGCGCTTCTTGTCGAACGCCATGAGCTTCGCCGCCGCGCGCGCGTCGGCCCGGGGCACGCGCGCGGGGAGCCCGGCCTGGGCGATCCGCTCCTCGACCGCGGCGACCGCGTCCGCCCCCACCCGGCCGAGCCGCGCCGCGAGCCGGAACGCGAACGCCAGCCCGATGGCCACCGCCTCGCCGTGCGCGTAGCGGGAGAAGTCGCCGGCGGCCTCCACCCCGTGCCCGAAGGTGTGGCCGAGGTTGAGGAGCTTGCGCGGCCCCTGCTCCGTGGGATCCGCCTCGACGACGTCCACCTTCATGCGGGCGCAGGTGGCGATGACGAGCGGGTCCACCTCGTCGCCCGCGAGCTGCTGCCCGAACGCGCCGAGGAGGGCGGGCTGGAGCGCGGCGTACTTCAGCACCTCTCCCTTGCCGCTCCGGAGCTCGCGCGCGGGCAGCGTCTCGAGCGCGGCGGGATCGGCGAGGACCGCCTCCGGGGGGTGGAAGGCGCCCACGGCGTTCTTCGCGCCCGGCAGGTTCACCGCGGTCTTGCCGCCGATGGCGGCGTCCACCATCCCGAGGAGCGTGGTGGGCACCGCCGCCCAGCGCACCCCGCGCATGTAGGTCGCGGCGAGGAAGCCGGCGGCGTCGGTCACCGCGCCGCCGCCCAGCGCGACGACGAGGCTCCCGCGCGTCGCGCCCGCGCGCAGCATCGCCACCGCGGCGCGCTCCAGCTCGCGCAGGGTCTTGCCGCGCTCCCCGTCCGGCAGCACGTGGACGAGGGCGAGCGGCGCCTCGCGCTCCAGCCGGGCGCGCACCGCCCTCCCGAACGGCGTGCGGAGCACGCGCGCGCAGGAGACGAGCATCACGCGATCGTGCTCGTCGGCGAGCGCGCCCACGAGCTCGGCCGCGCCGGCGCCCACGCGCACCGGGTACTCGTGCTCGCCCTGCCGGGCCGGGATCACCTCGACGACGTCGGTCACAGCGACTCCAGGATGCGCCGGGCGACCGCCTCGGCGGTGAGGCCGTCCACGGCGACGGTGAGGTGGGCGCGGCGGTAGAGCGGCAGCCGGCGCCCGAGGAGCTCCGGCCAGCGCTCCGCGAGGGGCCGGCCCGCGTCGCCGGCGCCGAGCCGGCGCGCGGCCTCGGCGGCGGAGACGTCGAGGAAGACCACGCGGCCCGCGGCGAGGAGGCGCGCGGCGCTCGCGGGATCGCAGAAGGCGCCGCCGCCGAGATCGGCGACCACGCCCGCCGGGAGCGCCGCCACCGCCTCCCGCTCCAGCGCGCGGAAGCGCGGCTCCCCGTCCTCCGCGAAGATCGCCGGGATGGGCTTGCCGGCGGCGCGGACGATCTCCTCGTCGAGGTGCACCACCCGGCGCCCGAGGAGCCGGCCGAGGTGGCGCGCGACGGTGGACTTGCCGGAGCCCATCATCCCGGCGAGCGCCAGCGTCTCAGCGGATGCGAGCGGCATAGGCCTCCACCGCCTTCTCGACGTCCACGAGGGCGTCGCCGCCGAACTTCTCGAGGAAGGCGTTCGCGAGCTCCCAGGCGACGACCGCCTCCCCCACGATCGCCGCGGCCGGCACCGCGCACACGTCGCTCCGCTCGTACCGCGCCTGCGTCGCCTCGCGCGTCGCGAGATCCACCGTCGCGAGCGGCGTGAGCATGGTGGGGATGGGCTTCATGTACGCCCGCACCCGCAGCGGCATCCCGTCCGTCATGCCGCCCTCCAGCCCGCCCGCGCGGTTGGAGGGCCGGTGGAAGCCGCGCGCGGGGTCGTGCTGGATGGCGTCGTGGAACTCCGGGCCGGAGCGGCCGACCTGCGTGCCGTCGCCGATCTCCGCGGCGCGGATCGCCTGCACCCCGCAGAGCGCGCCGGCGAGCCGCGCGTCGAGGCGCCGGTCCGGGTGCACGTGGCTGCCGAGCCCGATGGGGAGGCCCGTGGCGTGGACGTCGAAGGCGCCGCCGATGGAGCCGCCGCGCGCCTTCTCCGCGTCGATGAGCGCCCGCCACTCGGCCGCGACCGCCTCGTCCTCCACGTGGAGGTCGGAGGCCTCGATGGCGTCGCGCTCCGCGTCGGTGGGCGGCTCCTCCACGTGGCGCAGGCGCGGCCCGATCGCGACCACGCGCGAGGAGACCCGCACGCCGAAGCGCGCGAGGAGCTGCTTCGCGAGCGAGCCGAGCGCCACGGTCACCGCGGTGGAGCGCGCGCTGGCGCGCTCGAGCACGTCGCGCGCGTCGGTGAGCGCGTACTTCAGCGCGCCGGCGAGGTCGGCGTGGCCGGGGCGCACCTGGGTGAAGGGCCGCCCTCCGCGCGCGTACGGCGAGACGAGGTCCTTCCAGCTCTCGTGGTCCTTGTTCCACACCACGAGCGCGATGGGGGCGCCGAGCGTCACGCCGCCGCGCAGCCCGGCGAGGAACTCCGCCTCGTCCTTCTCGATCTTCTGGCGCCCGCCGCGCCCGTAGCCCTTCTGGCGCCGGCGCAGATCCCGGTTCACCTCGTCGAAGTCCACGGCGAGGCCGGCGGGGAACCCCTCGGCGATGGCGACGAGACCCGGCCCGTGGGACTCGCCGGCGGTGAGGTAGCGGATGGTCATGTGGCCCTTCCCGGCGCGGCGATGGCGGCCGCCATCAGCGCCTCGGGCGCGGCGCGCCCGGTCCAGAGCGCGAACGAGAGCGCGCCTTGCCGCACGAGGATGCGCTCGCCGGAGACGAGCCGCGCCCCCGCGTCCCGCGCGGCGCGGGCGAGGGGCGTGTCGCCGTAGACGAAGTCGGCGACGAGCTGGCCGGCGCGCACGCGGAGCGGCAGCGGCGCGTCCTCCGGGTGCAGGCCGACGGTCGTCCCGTTCACGACCGCCTCGGCGGCGTCCGCCTCCGCCTCGAGCGCGCCCCAGGGCACCGCGACGGGCGCCGGCGTGCCCGGGCCGGCCAGGGGCCCGAGCTCGGCCGCGAGCCGCTCCGCCGCATCCTGCCGGCGCGCCGCGATGCGCAGCACGGCGCCGGCGCGGACGAGCGCCCACGCCGCGGCCCGCGCCGCCCCGCCCGCCCCGGCGAGGAGCGCGGGCGCTCCGGGACGGAGCCCCTCCTCGCGGAGCAGCATGAGGCACGCGGCGGCGTCGGTGTTGAAGCCTTCCCAGCCGCGCTCGGTGCGGCGCAGCGTGTTCACCGCCCCGACCTCGCGCGCCACCGGGTCCACCGCCTCGCACAGCGCCACCACCGCGCGCTTGTGCGGGACGGTGACGTTCAGCCCCTGGAACCCGAGGGCGTGGGCGCCGGCGACCGCGGCCGGGAGCCGCTCGGGCTCGACCGGCAGCGCGACGTAGGTGGCGTCGAGGCCGAGGTGCTCGAACGCCGCCGCCTGCATCTGCGGCGAGCGGCTGTGGCGCACGGGGTTGCCGAGGACGCCGTAGAGCGCGGTCCGTCCGGTGATCACGCGCCGCCCTCGCACAACCCGTCGAGGAGGGCGAAGAACGACGGGAAGCTGGTCGCCACGCAGGCCACGTCGTCGAGCACCACCTCCTCGCCGCCCGCGAGGAGCTGCGCGACCGCCATCGACATGGCGATGCGGTGATCGAGGCGCGTCTGCACCGCCACGCCGCGGAGCGGCGTGGGCCCCTCGATGGCGCAGCCGTCCTCGAAGAGCTCGATCTTCGCGCCCGCGCGGGCGAGCGCCTCGCCCATGGAGGCGAGCCGGTCCGACTCCTTCACCCGCAGCTCCTTCGCGTCGCGGATGACGGTCCGGCCCCGCGCCTGGGTGGCCATCACCATCACCACGGGCAGCTCGTCGATGAGGCGCGGGATGATCGCGCCGCCGATCTCCGTGCCGTGGAGCGCCGCCGCGCGCACCGTCACGTCGGCGCGCGGCTCGCCTGCGACCTCGCGCTCGTTCGCGCGCGAGAGCGCGGCGCCCATGGCGCCGAGCACGTCGAGGAGCCCGGTGCGGGTCGGGTTCACCCCCAGGTTCCGCACCGTCACCTCGGAGCCAGGCAGGGCCGCGGCGGCGCAGAGGAAGAAGGCGGCCGAGGAGATGTCGCCCGGCACGTCCACCCGCCCGCCGCGGGGCCGCGCCGGCGCCACGGTCACCTCGAGGCCGTCCACGCGCACCGGCACGCCCATGCCCGCGAGCATCCGCTCGGTGTGATCGCGCGAGCGCTCCGGCTCGACGACGGTCGTCTCCCCCTCCGCGAACAGCCCCGCGAGCAGGCACGCGCTCTTCACCTGGGCGCTCGCCACCTCCAGCACGTGGCGCGCGCCGCGCAGCGGCCGGCCGCGCACCACCACCGGCGGGAGCCGATCGCCGTCGCGCGCCGAGAGGTCCGCGCCCATGCGGCGCAAGGGCTCGATGACGCGGCGGACGGGCCTGCGCCGGAGCGAGGCGTCGCCGGTCAGGATCGACAGCCCGGGCACGCCGGAGAGCACGCCGGTGAGGAGCCGGAGGCTCGTGCCCGAGTTCCCGCAGTCCACGACGTCGCCCGGCTCGCGCAGCGCCGGGGGCGGCACCACCACGAGCTCCTCGCCCTCGGCGCGGACGGTGGCGCCGAGCGCCTCGACGGCGCGGCGGGTGGCGTGCACGTCCTCCGCGTCGAGCAGGCCGCGCACGCGGGTCTCGCCGGTGGAGAGCGCGCCGAAGAGCAGCGCGCGGTGGGAGATGGACTTGTCGCCCGGGACCTCGATCGATCCCCGGAGCGGCCCCTTGCGGCGGCAGGTGAGCGAGCCTGTCAAAAGATCTCCTCCCGCGCTGCGCGCGCGGCCTCGAGGGCGCTGCGCGCCGCCTCCGGCGACTCGGCGATCGCGGCGAGGAGCCGCGCCAGATGACGCTCGAGGCGCGCCGCCGCCTCGGGGAGCCCCGCGTTCCGCCGGGCCACCTCACCCTGGATGTCGAACGGGAAGGCGGCGAGGCGGGTCATGTCCTTGAGCCCCGGCCCCGCCAGCCTCACCGCGAGGGGGCCGGCCTCTCTCGCCGCCACCGCCAGGGCGGAGGCCACGAGGTACGGCAGGTGCGAGACCATCGCCACCGCGGCGTCGTGCTCGGCGGCGGTGCAGCGCTCCACCCTCGCGCCGAGCGCGAGGTGGAGGGCGACGACGCGCTCCACCGCGTCGGGGGCCTCGGCGGGCGCGGCGTCGGTGCACACCGCCACCGTGCCCCCCTTCCACTTCTCGGCGCTCGCGCCGGCGTAGCCGCCGTGCCCGCCGAACATCGGGTGCGCGCCCACGAACGCCACGCCCGGCCGGACCGAGGCGCGGGCCGCCGCCACGACGTGCGCCTTCGCGCCCCCGACGTCGGTGAGCACCGCGCCGTCGGGCAGCAGCCGGGACACCGGCCCGAGGAGCGCCTCGATCGCCGCGACGGGGGTGCAGAGCACGGCGAGCTCGCACGCCTCGAGGGCGACGTCCGGCGCCGCGCGCGCCTCGTCCGCGACGCCGTCGGCGAGCGCCTGCGCGCGCACGTCCTCGCGCGGCTCGACGGCGACGAGGCGCACGCCGGGGTCGGCCGCGCGCACCGCGCGCGCGAGCGAGGCGCCCATGAGCCCGAGGCCCACCACGCCGACCGTGCGAGGGAATGGGCTCGCGGCCACGGCTAGAGCTCCCGGCCGACGGCGGAGGCCACCGCGGCGAGCCTCGGCACGAGGGCCTCGAGGTCCGCGGGCGTGAGCGACTGCGGCCCGTCGGAGCGGGCGCGCGCGGGGTCGGGGTGCACCTCGAGGAGCAGCCCGTCGGCGCCGGCCGCGACGGCGGCGAGCGCCATCGCCGGCACGAGGCTCCGCTTGCCCGTGCCGTGGGAGGGATCGACCAGCACCGGCAGGTGCGTGAGCTCCTTCAGGACGGGGACGGCGGAGAGGTCGAGCGTGTTCCGCGTGGCGCGCTCGAAGGTGCGGATGCCGCGCTCGCAGAGGATCACCTCGGGGTTCCCCGCCGCGAGCACGTACTCCGCCGCCATGAGGAGCTCCTCGATGGTGCCGGACAGCGCCCGCTTCAGGAGCACCGGCTTCGAGGCCCGGCCGACGGCGCGCAGCAGGTCGTAGTTCTGCATGTTGCGCGCGCCGATCTGGAGGCAGTCGGCGTACTCCGCCACGAGCCCGACCGCGTCCGGGCTCATCACCTCGGTCACCACCGGCAGGCCGGTGAGCTCGCGCGCCCGGGCGAGCAGCTTCAGCCCCTCCTCGCCGAGGCCCTGGAACGTGTACGGCGAGGAGCGCGGCTTGAAGGCGCCCCCGCGCAGCAGCCGCGCGCCCGCGGCCCTGGCCGCCCGCGCCACCGCCTCGAGCTGCTCCCAGCTCTCCACGGCGCACGGCCCCGCCACGACCGGCACCCGCGCTCCGCCGAACGTC
Organism: Anaeromyxobacter sp. Fw109-5; assembly: GCF_000017505.1. NCBI lineage: Bacteria > Pseudomonadati > Myxococcota > Myxococcia > Myxococcales > Anaeromyxobacteraceae > Anaeromyxobacter > Anaeromyxobacter sp. Fw109-5. The sequence continues at coordinate 235,387 of NC_009675.1, read as the reverse complement.
ACCGCACCCGTGCCGCGGCCCACCGTCACCACCGTCCGGCCGGGGTGCAGCTCCAGGGAGGCGAGCGCGTACGGCTCCGGGACGCCCTCGATCTCCGCCTCGGAGGCGCTCTTCTCGATCGGCACCATCGTCGTCCAGTTCCTCTCTCGCCCCACCGTCACGGCTGCCGGTGCAGATCCGGCCGCAGCGCCTGCGCGCCGCGAAGATACACGTGACTGCGTGGGCCCGCGGAGTCGACGTGCAGTAGCACCCGCACCACCCGCGGCATCGATCCCGGCACGGGGATCTCCTGGGAGCAGATCATGGGGACCTGCGTCCAGCCGGCCACCCGCGCGGCGCGCGCGGGGAAGTCGGCGTCCAGGTCGTGCGTCACGGTGAAGATCGCCCACACCACGTCGGCCGGGCCGATCTCGTTCCGCCGCTCGATCTCGCGACAGAGCTCGACGACGGCCTCTTCCATGGCCGGAACGGTGTTCGCCGCGACCTGGGTCGCCCCACGGATTCCGCGCATCGGGAGCGGAAGAGTCTAAGGAATGCGCCCACCCCTGTCCACAGGGCGAGGGGCCGGACGTGCGCAGCGCGGCCCTCGCGCGCGCTCTTCACCCAGCGTCGACGCGATCCGGGCGCGCGAGGGGACGGGGAGCACCCTCGACGGGGAGCCGCCAGACGTGCTTGCAGCGGCGGCACTTCAGCTCCACCGCGCCGTCGATCACCCGGGCGAGCAGGCAGCCGCACCCGCAGCGGACGTCCTCGCACGCGTGCGGCGCCGAGGCGTCTCCCTCCTCCAAGTTGCGACTGCTTCTCATTTTCAGCAGACGATAGCGGCGCCGCCGGGGGCTGTCAAACGAGCGCATCCTCCCGCCCCGACCGGACGCCCGGCCCGGGGCGACTGGCCCGAGGAACCGCCGCGCGCCGGCGGCCCGCCGTCCTCGGCTCAGCGGCGCGCCCCGATCGCCTCCGCGAGCGCCACCCTCCGCCGCGCGGCCTCGACGTGGAGCGCCTCGACGAGCCGCCCGTCCACCACCACCACCCCCTGCCCCGCCGCCTCCGCCGACGCGTGCGCCGCGATGACGCGCCGGGCCTCCTCGAGCTCGGCCGGGTCCGGCGCGAAGGCGCGGTTCGCCGCGGCGATGGTCCTCGGGTGGATGAGGGTCTTGCCGTCGAAGCCGAGGTCGCGCCCCTGCCGGCAGCTCGCCTCCAGGCCGGCGTCGTCGTCGAGCTCGAGGTGGACGCCGTCGAGCGCGGCGAGCCCGAACGCGCGCGCGGCCAGCACGATGAGCCCGAGGCTCGTCAGCACCTCCGTCCGCGCGGGCGTGTGCCGCGCGCCGAGGTCCTTCACGAGGTCGCTCGTGCCCGCCACGAGGCAGGCGAGCCTGCGCGAGGCGGCCGCGATCTCGGCGGCGGCGAGCACGCCGCGCGGCGTCTCGATCATGCACCACAGCGCGAGCCTCTCGGAGGCTCCGGCGGCAGCGAGCGCCGCGTCGGCGGCGTGCACCTGCGCGGCGGACTCGACCTTGGGCAGCACGATCGCGTCCGGCCGGGCCCGCGCCGCGGCGGCGAGGTCGTCCGGTCCCCACGGAGTGGCGAGCCCGTTGACGCGCACCGCCACCTCGCGTTGGCCGAAGCCGCCCGCCCGGAGCGCCTCCACCACCCTGGCGCGCGCGTCCCCCTTCGCCGCCGGGGCGACGGCGTCCTCCAGATCGAGGATGAGGCCGTCGGCCTCGAGCGAGCGCGCCTTCTCGAGCGCGCGCGCGTGCGCGCCGGGGACGTAGAGGACGCTGCGGCGGGGACGTACGAGGTTCACGGGGGCTCCCTCCAGGCGTGGCGCCCCGCAGCCTGCCAGAGCGCGCGCGGCGCGCCCAGCCCGGGCCGCGCCCCTAAGGTCGCGCCGGGTTGCGGGCAGGGCGGCGCCGCCGAATCCTCCTCGCATGACGTACGCCGCCGCCGTCGTCGCCGCGCTCCTCTCCTCCCAGGCGCAGGCCCAGGCTTCTCCCCGCACGCCGCCCCCACGGGAAGCCGTCCAGACGATCGCGATCCCGGAGCGGCAGGCGGGCGCGGAGGAACCGGGCCAGCAGGGAGCGGCAGCGACCGAAGCCCGGGCTCCGGACGAGCGAGCGGCGAGCGCGCCGTCGCCGACCGGCGCGCCGGCGCCGCCTGCGGCCGCGCCCGAGGCCGGCCCCACGGCGGCCGCCGACCCGGCCACCCCGGGCGCGGCGGGGATCGCGCGCCCGGAGGCGAGCTCCCCCGGGGGCGAGGAGAGCCTCGAGGCCGACCGGCAGGAGGCGATCCGGGAGGAGCAGATCCGGCTCGACGCGCAGGCGCTCGCCGACGCGCAGTCCGCCGCGCGCGCGGAGCAGCTCCAGCTCGAGATCGAGGCGCTCCGAGACGAGGTGGACGCGCAGCGCGCGCGGGCCGAAGCCCTGGAAGAGCGCCTCCAGGCGCGCGAGGCGGAGGAGGCCCGCCGCGCGGCCGAGGCGGCGGAGTCGACCCTCGCCCGGGCGGAGTCCACCGCGGCGGCCCTGGGCGACCTGGACACGGCGATGCGCGCGCTCGAGGCGGGCGACTCCCGCGGGCTCGACGCCGCGCTGGCGTCGCAGGCCGACGCGCTGGAGGCGACGCGCGGCGAGGCGCAGCGGCACGGCGCGCTCGCCGAGGCGGCGGGCACCGGGGCGAGCGCGGCGCACCTGGCGGAGGCACGCGAGGCGCTCGCGCGGGGCGACCTGTTCACGGCCCGCCTCGCGCTCGTGCGCGCGACCCTCGCCGCGCGGGGAGCGCACGCGCTCGCGCGCGAGGGGGCGGGCGCGGCCGCGGCGACGACGGGGACCGGCGCCGGGTATTGAGCTCTACCCCGGCGGCCAGCCCATCCGCCGTCCGCCGAGGACGTGCAGGTGGATGTGGAACACGCTCTGGCCCGCGTCCCGGTTGTGGTTCATGACCACCCGGTAGCCCGGGCCGTCGATGCCGCGCGCCTTCGCGATCGCGGCGCCGGCGCGGAAGAGCTTGCCGACGAGCGCGTCGTCCTCGGGGGCGAGGTCGACCATGGTGGCCACGTGCTTGCGCGGCACGATCAGCACGTGCGTCGGCGCCTGCGGGTTCAGGTCCTCGAACGCGACCGTGTCGGCGTCCTCGTGGACGATCTTCGCGGGGAGCGTCTTCGCCACGATCTTGCAGAAGAGGCAGTCGGACATGCTCGTTCTCCTCGGTAGCCCTGCGGGCTGCGTCCCGGGCGCTCGCCCAGGGTGTCGTCACCGCCGCCGTCAGAACAGGCGGCGCGAGTCGAGCAGGATCGTGACCGGCCCGTCGTTCACCAGCTCGACGTCCATGTGCGCGCGGAAGACGCCGGTCGCGACGGCGAGCCCCTTCTCGCGCAGCCGGCCGCAGACCCGCTCGTAGAGCGCGTTCGCCAGCTCGGGGTTCGCCGCGTCGACGAAGCTCGGCCGGTTGCCCTTGCGTGCGTCGCCGAGGAGCGTGAACTGCGACACGACCAGCAGGCCGCCGCCCACCTCGCCGACGGAGAGGTTCATCTTGCCCGCGTCGTCCTCGAAGATGCGCAGCCCGGCGAGCTTGTCGGCGAGGAGGTCCGCGTCGGAGGGTCCGTCCTCCCGCGCGACGCCGAGGAGCACGAGGAGGCCGCGGAGGATCGCCCCGGACACCCGGCCCTCGACCCGGACCTCTGCCCGGGACACCCGCTGCACCACCGCGCGCACGGACCGTTCCATGGCACGCCGGCGCGCCGGGTTCAACGTTCCCGTGCGGGCGCGCGGCGCGCGCGGGCGGGTGAGGATCCTCGCGGGGCCTGCGGGTCCCCTCGGGTGACAGCCCGGGGGGCGCGTGCTAGTCCTCCCCACCCGACGCATGCTCCTCCTCCGCGACGCGCAGAAGTCGGATCTCCCGAGCCTCTCCCGGCTCGCGAAGGTGCTGAACACCGTCAACCTCCCGTACGACGAGCGCGCGCTCGCCCGGATCATCGAGCAATCGGTGCGCAGCTTCGCGGGGCGCATCCGCGATCCGCTGCAGCGCGCCTACGTGTTCGTCGCCGAGGAGCCGCGCTCCGGCCGCATCATCGGCACCTCGATGGTGATCGCGCAGCACGGCACGCGGGAGTCCCCCTGCACCTTCTTCGACGTCTCCGAGCGCGAGCACTACTCGTCCACGATCGACCGGCACTTCAAGCACGAGGTCCTCTCGATCGGCTACCACTTCGACGGCCCGACGGAGATCGGCGGCCTGGTCGTGGACCCGGAGGAGCGGGGCGGCGAGGAGCGCGCGGGCAAGCAGCTCGCCTACGTCCGCTTCCTGTACCTGGCGATGTTCCGCGAGCGGTTCCGCGAGAAGGTCCTCGCCGAGCTCATGCCGCCGCTCACCAAGGACGGGCGGAGCGCGTTCTGGGAGGCGTTCGGCAAGCGCTTCACCGACCTCGACTACCAGACCGCCGACAAGAAGAGCCGCGAGAACAAGGAGTTCATCCAGCAGCTCTTCCCGCCCGTGGACGTGTACGCGACGCTCTTCCCGGAGCAGGTGCAGCGCAACCTCGGCAAGGTCGGCCCGGAGACCGAGCCGGTGCGGCGGATGCTCGAGCGGATCGGGTTCCACTACGTGAACCGCATCGATCCGTTCGACGGCGGTCCGCACTACGAGGCGAGGCTCGAGGACGTGACGCTGGTGCGCGCGTACCGGCGGGCGAAGCTGGCCCCGGAGCCGCTGGAGCGCGACGGCGAGGAGCGGCTCGTCGGGCGCTACCGGACGGGCGGCAAGATCCGCTTCCGGGCGGTGCGCACCCCGGCCCGGCTCGACGGCGAGGTGCTCCGCATCCCCGCGAAGGCACGCGCGATTCTCGAGGCGAGCCCCGGCGAGCGGCTCCACCTCGTGCCCTTCGAGTAGGCGCCTCGGTCGACGCGGCGCCTTCACGAGGAGCGAAGCAACCCCGGGTAAGGAATACCCTTTCGAGTGTCAGAGGGTTGAGCTAGAAGGCTCGCCCCATGACCTCGAACCCCCGCTTCCTCGCCCTCCTCGCCGTGCTCGCGCTCGCCGCGGCGCCGGCGAGCGCCCAGCAGGCGGGCGGCGCGCGCGCGACCGCCGCCGCCGCCGAGCCGCCCTTCCAGGCCTTCTCGAGCACCAACGTCCAGCTGCTCCAGGGCTACAACTTCGACGATCCGCTCTACTACACCGACGGTCGCATGACCACGGTGACGCTGAACCACTTCTCGACCTGGGAGTACGGCGACAACTTCGCGTTCGCCGACTTCTACGCCGGCCACTTCAGGAACGGGTTCAGCCCCTCCCACGAGGACGCCGGCGAGTACAAGCTGTACGCCGAGTGGCACCCTCGCCTGTTCCTGAACCGCGTGCTCGGCCAGAAGGAGCCGCTGTTCGGCTTCATCAAGAACTGGGGCCTCGCGGGCGAGCTGAACCAGAGCGAGGGCTTCGGCGCCTACCTCGCCGGCGTCGGCTTCGACCTCACCCTCCCGGGCTTCGCGGTGGCCGGCCTGAACCTCTACTACCGCTACGACTCCGTCCTCGACTCGATCGACGAGGGGAACCAGTGGCAGGTGAGCCCGTTCTGGACGGTGCCCTTCTCGATCGGCAAGGTGCCCTTCCTCTTCACGGGCTTCGTCGACGTGAACGGCACGCACGACTTCGCCGCGGACGAGTCCTTCGTCGAGATCTGGGCGCAGCCCCAGCTCCTCGTGGACGCGCTCGCGCCGTTCGGCGGGAAGCCGAACCGGCTGTGGGTCGGGACCGAGTGGTTCTACCACCGCCACCCGGTGGAGACCGCCTCGGCGCCGCAGATCATGGTGCAGTGGACGGTGTACTAGTCCCGCCGCCGCGACGGAACCGCACCCGGGGCCGCGCCCTCCGCGAGGAGGCGCGGCCCCTCCGCTTCCGGGCACCGGCGCTCGCTCAGATCCGCACGAGCGTCGCGAGCCAGGCCTTCGCGCCGCCCGGGTGGACGAGGCTCTCGAAGCGCGCCGGGCGGATCCGCACCATCGCGAAGAGCGAGCGGAACGTGGCGCGGAGGTCGTACTCGGCGACACGCCGCGGGCCGGGGCCGGGCGGCTCCTCGTCCGAGAAGCAGAGGACGTGGAGCGTGCCGCCCGGCGAGAGCACCTCGGTGAGCGACTCCGCGTACGGACGGCGCTCCTCGTCCGAGAAGACGTGGAACAGCCCGCAATCGACCACCGTCTCCACGCGGAGGTGGAGGCGCCTCAGCTGGAGCGCGTCGGCGACGTGGAACGCGACCGGGAGGCCGCGCTCGGCAGCCTTCTCCCGCGCCCGCGCGATCGCCGCGCGCGAGCCGTCCACGCCGACCACCCGCTTGCCGAGGCTCGCGAGGTGGAGGGCGTTCTCCCCGGTGCCGCAGCCGACGTCGAGCACGGTGCCCTTCACCTCGCCCTCGTCGGCGAGCTTCACGATCTCGGGCTGCGGCCGGCCGATGTCCCAGGGGGGCGAGCCCGCCAGATAGGCACTCTCGAAGTCCCTGCGCGGTCCGTCGGCCATCGCCGCTTCTTAGCCCACGCGGCGGGCGACCGCGACGGCGACCGACCTCGGCGCGAGGTGGAAGGCCCGCGCCCCCGCCGGACGCGATCACGCGCGGGACTCGCGGGGCGCGGCCAGAACCCGCGTCCTTCCACGCGTGCGCTCGCCTGCTCCCCCTTTCGCCCTCCCCTCGGTGGCGTGCGGCCCCCGCCGGTGCTACGTTCCGCGGCCGATGTCCCGTGCGCTCCACATCGGCGCCGGGGCGACGCGAGGCGGGAGCGGGTACCGCTTCCCGGCGCTCGTCTGGTCGCTCCTGCACGTCCCGCTGTTCCTGGCCCTGTACGCGAGCTCGATCGCGGCGGCGGTCGGGAACTCCCCCGCCGCGTACCGGCTCCCGCTCTGGCCCATCTTCCTCCCGCAGGCGGGGCTCCTCGCGCTCGCCGCGTTCGTGGTCGCGCTCCCCTTCTCGCTCAAGCCGGGCGCGTACCGCGTCGCGGCGCCCGCCGTGCTCGGCCTCGCGACGAGCGTCCTCGCGCTGGACAGCCGCATCTACGGCGCGGTCGGCTTCCACATGAACGGCTTCTTCGTCCGCGTGATGTTCCAGCCGTACGCGCTCAAGGAGACGGGCATCTCGCCGGCGGACGTGGCGCTGTTCCTCGGGATCGGGATCGCCTTCGTCGCGCTCGACGTCGCGCTGGGGGCCTGGTTCATCCGTCGCTTCGCGACGCCGCGGCGGACCTGGGGCATCGCGCTGGCGCTGCTCCTCGCCGCTGGCGCGGAGCGCGTGTACGGCGCCGGGCTCGTGTACTTCGGAGGCCCGGCGATGTTCGCCGCCTCCGGCGTGCTGCCGCTCCAGGTGCCGCTGCGCATGAACTCCGTCTACTCGCGCGTGTTCGGCAAGCGCGCGGTGGACCAGTTCGCCGGGCAGGAGTCGCTCCGGCTGCCGGCCGGCGTCGCGCCGGAGGAGATCCGCTTCACCCGCGCGCCGGACGTGCTGTTCATCCTGGCGGAGAGCCTCCCCGCCGCGCACCTGGCGCCGGAGGTGATGCCGAACCTGTGGCGCCGCGCCGAGGCCGGCACCCGCTTCACGCGCCACTACGCGGGCTCCGTCGCCACCCACTACACGCTCTTCAGCCTCCTCTACGGGATCCAGGCGCAGAAGCTCGAGGCGACCCTCGGCGCCGGGCGGCGGCCGGTGCTCTTCCCCGCCCTCCGCCACAACGGCTACGCGGTGAAGGCGCTCTCGGCCTCCTGCCTCGACTGGATGGATCTCCGCGAGACGGTGTTCGCGGGCGTATCGAGCGAGGACCTCAGGAACCGCTGCGACGGCGAGGGCTGGGGCGATCGCGATCCGCAGCTCCTCGCGGACGCGCGCGCGATGGCCGCGGCGGTGCCGCCCGGACAGCCGCTCTTCATGTTCCTGTTCCTCTACGGGACCCACTTCAACTACTTCCACCCGCCCGGCGCCGAGCCGTTCCGGCCGGCCTGGGACGGCTCGGGCGGGCTGCAGGCCACGACGGCGGCGCCCGAGACCATCCGCAACCGCGCGAAGAACGCGGCGTACGCGCTCGACGGCACGCTGGAGGAGTTCCTCTCCTGGTTCGAGCAGGCGCGCGGCCGCAGGCCCCTCGTGATCTTCACCGGCGACCACGGCGAGGAGTTCAAGGAGAAGGGGCACCTCGGCCACGGGTCGGCGGTGACGGACGAGCAGATCCACGTGCCGCTCGTGGTGCTCGGCGACGGGATCCCCGCCGCCACGCGCGACGCCCCGACGAGCCACGTGGACGTGGTCCCCACGCTCTTCTCGCTGCTCGGCGACACGCACGCGCCGTCGCTCCACTCCGACGGCCTCTCGATGTTCGAGGCGCCCGAGGACCGCTTCGTGCTGTCCACCGTGGGCTGGGAGCCCCGCTACGCGGTGATCGGCAAGGACCTCAAGGTCACCGTCTACGCCGGCCTCGCCGGCGCCGAGGTCACCGATCCCCAGGACCGGCCGCTCCCCGACGCCAGCGCCCGGCTCGCCGCCAGCGCGGGCAGGATCCTGCGCGCCATGCGCGGCGAGGAGGTCGCCCCCGCGCACGTGCCGCGACCGCTGCCGGCGGCGGCCACGGTGGGGGACCGGTAGCCCTGCTCCGGGGAAGATCTGCTCGTAGCCTCACGCGTGCAGCTCCACCACGTCGCGATCCGCGAGGACGTGGTGGCGGTCGACCTGCTGGCCCTCGAAGCGCGCGTGGCCCCAGATGCGCGCGAACTTGAGGTGCGCGGCGACGTCGTGGTGCACGAGCGCGGCGAGGTCGTGCACGGTCGCGCCGGCGGGGAGCACGAAGGGCTTGCCCAGATCGGGCTTCTTGCCGGGCTCCTTCGTGTAGACGCGGATCCGTCCCAGCGCGCGGAACAGCTCGGGCCGGAGCGCGTCGAGCCCGTCGCCGCGCGTCGCCGACACCGCGAAGAAGGGCAGCTCCGCGCCCGCCGCGTCGCGCGCGAGCGCGGCGAACGTGCCGCCGTCGTCGAGATCGCGGCGGGTGGCGACCACCAGCACCGGCCGCGCGACGAGGAGGGGCGACGCGCCCTGGGGCGGCGCGCGCCCGCGCGGCCACACGTGACCTCGCGAGAGCACCTCGAGGACCGCCGCGAACGCCTGCGCCACGTCGTCGGCGGTCGGGTCGAGCACCACGATCACGCCGTCCGCGCCCTGCACGAGGTTGGGCAGGTACGGCTCGGTGTGCCCCGCCGCGACGGGGGGCGTGTCCACGAGCTGCACCTGCACGTCCTCGACCGCCGCCATCCCGGGCAGCGGCGCGCGCGTGGTGAACGGGTACTCGCCGATCTCGGGGTGCGCGTGGGTGAGCGCCGCGAGGAGCGAGGACTTCCCCGCGTTCGGCGGGCCGACCAGGATCCACTGCCCGGCGCCCTCGCGCCGCACGTGCCCGGGGTCGGCGCGGTGGCCGCCGCGCGCCGCGTGCCCGGCCTCCTCCTCGAGCTTCGCCAGCCGCTTCTTGAGGTCCGCGTGGAGCTTCTCCGTCCCCTTGTGCTTGGGGAGGAGCGCCAGCATCTCGCGGAGCGCCTCGCGCTTCGCGTCGTGATCCGTCGCCTGGCGGAAGCGCAGCTCCGCGTCCTTGTACTGGGTGGTGAGGTTCGCGGGCACGACCGCGATCGTCGCCGCGGCTTCGCGCCGGGAGACCGTGACCAGGGCGGGGCTGCCCCCACGAAGGATGACGATGCAGGACGGCCCGGCCGAGCGGCCGGGCCGTCGTCCTCATGAGGAGAGCCGGCCCCTACTTGGCGGCCGGAGCGGCGGGCGCGGGAGCCGGGGCGGGAACGACCGGGTGCAGCCTCTGCTGCGCAGCCGTCGCCTTGCTCTCGCCCTGCTGCCTCGCCTGCGCTGCGGTGGCCTGGCCCTTCGCGTCGGCCTCCGCGGCGGCCGCGTGGCCCTGCTCGTGGGCGTCCACGGCCTTCGCCTTGGCCTCGGCCGCGGTCGCCTGGCCCTTCGCGCGGCCGGCGTTCGCCTTCTCGAGGCCCTTCGCCTTGCCCTTCTTCGCCTTCGCCTTGCCGGCGTCGGCCTTCTCGTGACCCAGCGCGTTCGCCTGGCCCACCTGCTCGCCGGCGACCGGGCTCGCCGCGGCGGCCTTCTCCTCGGCCTTCTTCGCGCCGGCGTCCGCCTTACGCTCCGCCTTCGCCGTGTCGGCGTCGGCCTTGGCGTCGGCCTTCGTGGCGGCGTCGGACGCCTTCGTCTCCGCCTTCGCGGCGGCCGCCGTGGTCTTCGCCTCCGCCGTGGTGCCGGCCTCCGCCGTCGCGGCCTTCGCCTTGCCGAGCTTCTGTGCCGCGCCGGGGAGCTGCGCCCGCGCCGGGGCCGCGAAGCCGAACAGCGCCGCCATCGCGAGCGTGAATGCGAACTTCGTGGTCATCGAGTGTCCTTTTCGAGCGGGAGCGAGGTAGCTCCCTCAGTGAGCGTGGCGCAACCGCGGAGCGCGGGCGGCCGGTGGGCTGCGGGAAGCGACGGGGAGTAGACCACCGATATTCAACCGGCGCCCGGTTCCGGCCTCCTGCTTCGTCGAGCGCCCCAGGCGCGCCCGAGTCGACGGATCGGGCTGCGGATGCCACTCCCACGCCGGGTCGGCCCCACGAGGGATGGGCGGGCGGTGGGAAGCGTGCCCCTGCTCCCCGCGCCGCGCCCGTTCTGGGCACGCACGCGAGGGACGCCGTGAGCGACACTCGCGGTCAGCATGCCGCGTTTCCTCGGGGTGGACGCAGGTGCCGAGACGTTGAAGGTGGTCGAGCTCGCCGGCGAGCCGGGAGGCCTCGTCTGGCGCCGGCGCGCCCGGGTCGAGCACCACAAGACGCCCGGGGCCGCCCTCGGCGAGCTCCTCCGCGAGTGGGGCTGGGACGGCCTCCGCGGCGCGGTCGCCACCGGCCGCCTCGGCCGGCAGCTCGCGCTCTCGCGGGTCCCGGGCAAGCAGGCGCGCCTCGCGGGCCACCGCTTCCTCCGCGGCGACGGGCCCGCCGTCATCGTCGACATCGGCGCGCACGGCTTCTCGGTCCTGGAGGTGAACGGCGGCGAGGACGCCGAGTACCGGGAGAACCCGCGCTGCTCGCAAGGCACCGGCAACTTCCTGCGGCAGCTCGTGGAGCGCTTCGGCCTCGCGCCCGAGGAGGCCGACGTCCTCGCGGCGCCCGTGGAGGAGCCGGCGCACCTCTCCGGGCGCTGCCCCGTCATCCTCAAGACGGACATGACCCACCTCGCGAACCAGGGCGAGGACCGGGCGCGGATCCTCGCGGGCCTCTTCGACGCCATCTGCGACAACGTGCAGGTGCTGCTCCGCTCCCGGGCGGGCGCCGTCTCTCCCGCGGTGGTGCTCGCCGGAGGCGTCGGACGCTCGCGCAGGGTCCGCGAGCGGTTCCGCCGCCGCCTGGCGGAGCGCGGGATGACGCTCGCCGAGGAGCACGGCGAGGACGCGCTGTACCTGGACGCGCTCGGCTGCGCCGTGCTGGCGGCGCGGGGCGACGGGCCGCTGCCGAGGCCGGAGGACCTCGTCTCGCCGCCGGCCCACGCGCCGGTGGAGCTGCGTCCCCCCCTGTCCGACGCCATGGGCAGCGTCCACCGCCTCCCGCGCCGTGCACCACCCCCGGTGAGCGAAGGCGACGCGTTCCTACTCGGGCTCGACATCGGCTCGACCGGCTCCAAGGTGGTGGCGCTCCACGTCCCCTCGGGCGCGCCGCTCTGGGAGAGCTACACCCGCACGGCCGGGGACCCGGTGGGCGCGGCGCAGGAGCTGGTGCGCCGGGCCGCCGGAGGGCCGGCCGGCGCGGCCGTGGCGGGCTTCGGCGTCACCGGCAGCGGCCGCGAGATCGTCGGATCGCTCCTCACGACCTGCTTCGGCGGCGACCGCGTGCACGTCCTGAACGAGATCGCCGCCCACGCCGAGGGGGCGCGCGCCTGCGACCCGCGGGTCGACACCATCTTCGAGATCGGCGGCCAGGACGCGAAGTACATCCGGCTCGCGGCGGGGCGGGTGGTGGACGCCGCGATGAACGAGGCGTGCAGCGCCGGCACGGGCTCGTTCATCGAGGAGCAGGGCGTCCGCCTCGGGAACCTCGACGTGGAGGCGCTGGCGCGCGTCGCGGTCGGGGCCGACGCCTGCGCCGCCCTCGGCCAGCACTGCGCGGTGTTCATGGCGGAGATCCTCGACGAGGCGGCGGCCGCCGGCGTCACGCGGCCGCGTCTCGTCGCCGGGCTCTACGACTCGGTGGTGCAGAACTACCTGAACCGCGTGAAGGGCAACCGCTCGGTGGGCGAGGTGGTCTTCTGCCAGGGGATGCCGTTCGCCGCGGACGCGCTCGCGGCGGCGGTCGCGCGGCAGACCGGCGCCGAGGTGATCGTGCCCCCGAATCCCGGCACGGTGGGGGCGTGGGGGATCGCGCTGCTCGCGCGCGAGGCGCTCGCCTCGGGCGCGCCGCTCGAGCTGGCGAGGTTCCTCGACGCGCGGGTGGAGCGGAAGGACACCTTCGTCTGCCGCTCGAGCACCGGCTGCGGCGGCTCGGGGAACGCCTGCCGCATCGAGCGGATCCGCACCCGGGTGCAGGGGGAGCGGCGCGCCTTCTCCTGGGGGGGTGGGTGCTCGCTCCACGACGGAGGGACGCGCGCGCGCAAGCTCCCCGACGGCGCGCCCGATCCGTTCCGCGAGCGAGCCGAGCTGGTGGAGGCGGTGCTGCGACCGCTGGCGGCGCCGACGGGCGCGCCGCGGGTCGCGCTCGCGGAGGCGTTCCAGCTGAAGGGGCTGTTCCCGTTCTTCGCCCGGTTCTTCCGCGCGCTCGACTTCGACCTCGTGGTGGCGCAGGGCGGGGGGCGGGAGGCGCTGCGCCGCGGGGCGGAGGGGGCGAACGTCCCGTTCTGCGCGCCGATGCAGCAGTACCACGGCCTCGTGGCGGCCCTGGCGCAGGCGCCCGCCGAGCGCGTGTTCCTGCCCATGCTCCGCGACCTGCCCCCCGTGAAGGACGAGGAGTCGCACTGGCTCTGCCCGATCGTGGCGGGGAGCGCCGACGTGCTCCGGCTCGACCTGCGCCCGCTCCTCGCCGGACGGCGGGTGCTCTCGCCGGCGATCAAGCTCGGCCCGGGCTTCCTCGACGCGCCGGCGTTCCTCGACACCTGCCGCTCCATCGCCGAGGACCTGGGCGTCCGCGACGAGGAGACCTGGCGCGCCGCCCACGCCGCCGCGCGCGAGGAGCAGGCGCGCTTCGACGCCGCGCTGATCGGGATCGGGCGCAGCGCCCTCGAACGCTGCCGCGCCGGGGGGCTCCTCCCCGTGGTCGTGCTCGGCCGCACCTACACGATCCACGACCCGGTCCTGAGCGCCAACATCCCGGCGCTGCTGCGCGAGCAGGGGGCGGTCGCGATCCCCACCGACTGCTACCCCACGGATCCCGCCACCCCCATGGTGCCGGGCGCGTTCTGGGGCTACACGCAGCGGATCCTCCGGGCCGCCCACGAGGTGCGGCGCACGCCCGGCGTCTACAGCCTGTTCGCGAGCAACTACGGGTGCGGGCCCGACAGCTTCACCCTCCACGCGTACGCGCGCCTCATGGAGGGGAAGCCCTTCGCGGTCATCGAGACGGACGGCCACGCCGGCGACGCGGGGACGAAGACGCGCGTGGAGGCCTTCCTCCACTGCGTCCGCGAGGATCTGCGCTCCGGTGGGAGCGCCGCGGCCTCGGCCGCGCCGCTGCTCGCGCTCGCCTCCCAGTCGCTGCCCGAGATCGCGCGTCGAGGCTCGCGCGTGCTCGTGCCGCCCATGGGCGCCGAGGCCCACTCGCTCGCGGCGGCGCTGCGCGGGTACGGCGTCCCCGCGGAGGTGCTCCCGGCGGCGAGCGCGGAGGCGATCCGCCAGGCGCGGCGCCACACGAGCGGCAAGGAGTGCCTGCCGATGATCGTGACGCTCGGCTCGCTGCTCCAGCGGCTCGAGCGCGCCGACCCGGGCGAGCGGCTCTCGTTCTTCATGCCGGGGTCGAACGGCCCCTGCCGGTTCGGCTACTACCGGCAGCTCCACCAGATGATCCTCGAGCGGCTCGGGCACGGCGCGCGCGTGGGGATCTGGTCGCCGCCCGACTCGGACTACTTCGCGGGTGTGCCGGCCGGGTTCGGCGCGCTCGTCTTCGCGGGGATCGCCGCGTTCGGCCTGCTGGAGGACGCGCTCCGCGACGTCCGTCCGGTGGAGCGCGAGCGAGGGGCCGCGGCGCGCGTCCACGCGGCGGCCTCCGGCGAGCTCACGCGGCTCCTGGAGCGCGCGGCCGGCGCCGACCTCTCGGCGCGCCGCGTGCTGCTGGAGGCCGCGAGCGGCGGGAACTACGGCGTCACGGCGCTGCTCGAGCGCACCGGCCGCGCGCTGCGGGCGCTCAAGACCGCGCGGCCGCACCCCACCGTGATGCTCGTGGGCGAGATCTACCTGCGCTCCGATCCGGGGGCGAACGGCGGCGTGGGCGACGCCCTCGAGGAGCGCGGGGTCCGGGTGCGGCTCGAGCCGGTGGCCGAGTACCTGGAGTACTCCGATCACGTCCAGGTGCGCCGCGGCCTCCGCGGCGCGCCGCAGGACCGCCTCAAGGGCTGGATCCGCCGGCGCATCCTCCGCACGTGCCGGCGCGCGATGGCGCGGGCCATGGGGTGGCCGGATCACCCGCGCCTGGACGAGGCGCTCGCGGCCGCGGCGCCCTACCTCCGCGACGATCTCGAGCACGAGGCGGTGCTCGCGGTGGGCCTCCCCCTCGTGCAGTGGCGGCGCGGAGAGATCGACGGCGCGGTCTGCGTGGGCCCGCTCGAGTGCATGCCCGACAAGCTGACCGAGGCCCAGCTCGTCCACGCGCGGGAGCGCGAGGGACTCCTCTCCCTGACCCTCTCGCTCAACGGCGACCCGATCGACCCGGAGATCCTCGACGCCTTCGCCTACGAGGTGAAGGAGCGCTTCCGGCGCCGCGCTTGACGGATCGTCTCATCCCCGTGTCGACTCGTCGCTTCGGGGGGGTCTCTCGGGGCAGTGTCCGCCACCCATCCGCCGTGCGACGCTGTGGCCATGCGATCCGGGCCGTGGCTGGGGGCGGCGCTCGCGGCGCTGATCGCGGGCTGCGCGGCGCGCCAGGCGCCAGGCGATCCGCTCTCCGGACGCCCGATCCGCACGGCCTCGCCCGAGGAGCTCGCGCGGCGGCTCGTCGACGACGCCGCGGGCCTCGTGGCCTTGAAGGGAAAGGTCACCCTCACCTTCCAGGAGCGCGCGGCCGCGGGCGCGCGCTCCTGCCGCGGCGCGCTCGCGGCCCGCAGCCCGTGGAGCGACGGCGCGGCGCCCGGGCTGTTCGTGGAGGGCTACCGCTCCCTCATGCCGACGCTGTTCACGCTGGTGAGCGACGGTGAGCGCTTCTGGCTGCACGTCCCGAGCGAGCGCGTGGTGTACACGGGCACCACGGTGCGCGGCGTCGTGGCCCGGGGCCGGGAGCTCCGCCTGGACGCGCGCGCGCTCCTCCGCGCGCTGTTCGTGGAGCCGCCCGGCCCCGCAGACGCGCTGGAGGTCCGGGAGGACGGCGAGACGTACGTCCTCTCGATCCGCCGGGCGGGCCGGCTGCACCGGCGGCTCTGGGTGGAGCGGCGGCGGTTCGCCGTCGAGCGCGAGGTGCTCTACGACGCCGACGGGCGGGAGGAGCTCGTCATCCTCCGGGAGCGCCAGCGTGAGCGCGACGGGCGGCTCCAGCCCGAGCGGCTGAGCGTGCAGGACCCCGTCGCCGGCGGCTCCGTCCTCGTCGAGTTCGATTCTCTCACGGTGAATCCGCCCGGGCTGGACGCGCGCGCCTTCCGGCCGCTGTCTCCCCCCGGAGCGCGGGTCGAGAGGGTCGACGGGACGGAGCGCGACCGGTGACGCTCGCCCTCGCCAACGTCCTCCAGAAGAAGGTGCGGAGCGCGATCTGCGTCCTCGCCATCGGGATCGGCGTGGCGCTGCTGCTCGTGGTGGTGGGTCTGACCCGGGGATCCATCCAGGAGGTCGCGCAGCGCATCCAGAACGTCGGCGGCGACCTCATCGTGCAGCCCGCCGGGGCGACCCAGTTCCTGGCCCTGAAGAGCGGCGTGCTCCCGGAGCGCTACGCCGAGCGGCTGCGGGCGCTGCCCGGCGTCGCGGCCGTCTCGCCGGTGGTCGCCTGGACGACCACCTTCCGGAACGCGTTCTACGTCGTCTACGGCATCGACCCCGAGCAGTTCTCCTCCATCGGCGGCGGGCTGCGGATCGTGGAGGGGCGACCGCTGCGCGGACGAGGTGAGGTGGTCGTCGACTCCCGCCTCGCGGCCGCGGCCCGGCTGGCGGTGGGCGATCGCGTCGAGATCCTCGGCGCCCGGTTCGAGATCGTGGGCGTCTCGAAGGAGGGCGTCGGGGCGCGCATCTTCCTCCCGATGGCGGAGCTGCAGGCGATGCTCCACCAGGAGCGGCGCGTGTCGCTCTTCTTCGTGCGCTGCACGTCGCCGGGGGCGGTGAAGTCGACCGCCGCCGCGATCGAGGCCGCGATCGAAGGCGTGCGCTGCCAGATCCTGGAGGGGCTCGCCGACGAGATGGCGCGCTCGATGACCGGGCTCCGGGAGTTCATCGGGGCGATCACGGGCACCACGCTCGTCGTCAGCCTGCTCGTCGTCTCGCTGGCCATGTACATGACCATCCTGGGGAAGACGCGCGAGATCGGGATCCTGCGCTCCCTCGGCGCCTCGCGGCGCCGCATCATGGGCACGGTCGTGCTGGAGTCCCTGCTGCTCACCGGCTGCGGGGTCCTCGCGGGCTACGCCCTCACGCTCGCCTCGGTCGCGGCGCTGCGGAGCTGGTACCCGCTCCTCACGGTGGAGGTGACGCGGTTCTGGATCCTCGTGGGCGGGGGGGTCGGGATCGCGAGCGGCCTCCTCGGGGCGCTGTACCCGGCCTGGTTCGCCGCGCGGCAGGATCCCGTGCAGGCGCTGAGCTACGAATGACGGGGCGCGAGAGGAGCGAGGTGCCGGGCGGGAGCGCCATCCAGGTCCGGGGGCTGGTGAAGGAGTACCGGAGCGGGCGGATCGCCGTTCCGGCGCTGCGCGGGATCGACCTCGACGTCGCGCCGGGGACGTTCGCGGCCGTCATGGGCCCGTCCGGCTGCGGCAAGTCCACGCTGCTCTACGTGGTGGGCGGGATGCTCCGGGCCACCTCCGGCTCGGTGCGCGTCGGAGGCCTCGAGGTGACGCGCGCGCCGGAGCGGGCGCTCACCGCCTTCCGGCGCGGCGACGTGGGGTTCGTGTTCCAGCGGCTCAACCTCATCTCCGCGCTCACCGTGGAGGACAACCTGAAGCTCGCCTGCCGCATCGCCGGGCGGACCGACCGGTCGGACGAGCGCATCCGGACGCTGCTCGCGCGCGTCGGCCTCGAGAGCAAGCGCCGCAGCCGGCCGCTCGACCTTTCCCAGGGCGAGCAGCAGCGCGTCGCCATCGCGCGCGCGCTCGTCAAGGAGCCGCGCCTCGTCCTGGCCGACGAGCCCACCGGGAACCTCGACTCGACGAACGCACGCACCGTGATGTCGCTCTTCCGGCAGATCGGGACGGGCGCGGGGCCGACCATCCTCATGATCACCCACGACGCGGAGTGCGCGGCGGTGGCGGACACGGTCATCCAGATGCGGGACGGCGCAGCCGTTCCCGCCGGCGCGCTCCGGCCGCGGTCCGCCTCCCCCCTGCTCGCGCCCGAGGATGGGGCATGAGCCTCCCCGCCACCCGCGCCGCCGCGGCGACGCGAGACCTCGCCTGGCGCTCGTGGGCGCTCGCCTTCACCGGGTTCGTCGCCGCGAGCGGCGCGGCGCTCTGGCTCGCCCGCAACACGCTGCGGAGCCCCGGCCTCGAGGTCCTCATCCTGCTGCTGCTCTACCTCAGCTTCGCGTGCACGTTCCTCCCGCTGCCGACGGCCTGGATCGTGCTGTGGGCGGCGCGCGAGGCCGGCGTGCTGTGGGTCGCGCTGGTAGCGACGGCCGGGACCTGCATCGCGAACCTGCACGACTACCACATCGTGAGCGGGCTCTGGCGCGCCGGCCGGCTCCGGCGGGCGCGCGAGAGCGCGTGGCACGCTCGCGCCGTCGCGTGGTTCCGCCGGGCGCCGTTCCTCTCGCTCGCGCTCGCCTCCTTCGTCCCCCTGCCGGTCGACGCGGTGCGCCTGCTCGCGATCTCCGCTGGTTACCCGCTCCCCGCGTACGTCCTCGCGTCCTACGTGGGCAGGTTCCCCCGCTATCTCCTGTTCGCGGTGCTGGGGCACGAGCTGCGGCCCTCCAACCTCACCATCTTCGTGGTCGCGCTCGCGATCGCGCTCGTCGGCGCCGCGAAGGCCGCCCTCGATCGCGCGCGCGGGGCGCGCGCGCGCACCCGGAGCTCCGACGATGCCGGCGCCTGAGCTCCCGCGCGGAGCGCGTCCGGCGGCGGCCGTCGCGCTCGTCGCGCTCCTCCTGGCGGCTCCGCCCTCGCCCGCTGCGGGGCGTGACGGGCCGCCGCGGACGCTCGCCGGGGTGCTCGACGCGCACTGCCGCGCGCGCGAGGCCACCACCACGCTCCGCGCCCGCTTCGTCCAGACGAAGGGGTTCACCGCCATCGGAGAGGAGGACCGCTCGTCCGGCGTCCTCTACTACCGGAAGCCGGACAGGCTCCGGTGGGAGTACTCCGCGCCGGACCGCGCGTGGACCGTCATCGCGGGCGATCGCGGCTGGGCGGTGTTTCCGCGCATCCGCCAGGTGCAGCGGTTCACCGTCGGCCGCTCGCGCGCCGAGGGGATCCTCTCGACGATCGGCTTCGGCGCCTGCGGAGCGGCGCTCGCGGACGCGTTCGAGACGACGCTCGCCTTCGGCGCCGGGGGCGCGCCGGTGCTGTCCCTGACGCCGCGCGGTCCCGAGCTCGCCGCCTCGTTCACCCGCGTCGAGCTGACGCTCGACCCCAAAGATCATTTACCCCGCGACATCCTGCTGCACGAGACCTCCGGCGACACGACGCGGTTCGTGCTCTCCGACGTGCAAAGAGGGGTCGCGATCGAGGGCTCACTCTTTCTGTTCACCGCACCTGAGGGCTATAGCGTCGTGCCGTAGACCGGTACCCTCGTCCATGGCACCGACCGTCAAGGGGGAGATCATGGCGCAGGCGTCCTCGGATCCGCGGCTCACCCAGGCCCCTAGCAGCCCGATGCAGTCGCAGTGCACGGCGTGCGAGCGCGTGCTCGCGGCGACGCTGAGGGTGAGCGGCGACGGGGTGGTCCTCGAGAAGACCTGCCCCGAGCACGGGGCCATCCGCGAGGCGCTGCACGACGTGCTGTTCCACGAGGCCGCACCCGATCGCCCCGGCTCCGCGGTGCGAACGTACTCGGGCACGCCCATCCGGCCGGTGGTGCGCGCCCTGCCGAAGACGGTGGAGACCCTCTGCCCCGAGTGCGCGCGGACGGTGCTGGGGCGGGTGTTCGACTGGCGGGGCGACGTGTACATGGAGAAGACGTGCCCCGAGCACGGCTACGTGCGCGACCGGGTGTTCACGAACAGCGCCCTGTTCCTCAAGATGCAGCAGTGGAGCTTCCGCGACGGCGCCGGCGTCGAGAACCCGCGCGTGCCCGCCGCCGACGCCTGCCCCGGCAGCTGCGGCCTGTGCAACATGCACCAGAGCCACACGATGCTCGGGCAGATCGACCTCACGAACCGCTGCAACCTGAGCTGCCCCATCTGCTTCGCGAACGCGAGCGCGACGGGCTACGTGTGCGAGCCGACCTTCGACGAGGCCGTCGCGCTCCTCGAGCGGCTCCGCGCCTACCGCCCGGTGCCGGCGACGGCGGTGCAGTTCTCGGGCGGCGAGCCGACCCTCCACCCCGACTTCCTCGCCCTCGTGCGGAGGGCGAACGAGCTCGGCTTCAGCCACGTCCAGGCGGCGAGCAACGGCATCCGCTTCGCCGAGCCGGGGTTCGCGAAGGCCGCCGCGGAGGCCGGGCTGCACACCATCTACCTGCAGTTCGACGGCGTCGACGACGCCGTGCACGAGGTCACCCGCGGCCGGCCGCTGCTCGAGGTGAAGCGCCGCGCGCTCGAGCAGATCCACGCCGCCGGGATGAAGGTCTGCCTCGTGCCGACCATCGTGAAGGGGGTGAACGACGATCAGGTCGCCAAGATCCTCCGGTTCGCGATCGACAACATCCACGTGGTGAGCGGGATCGCCTACCAGCCCGTCTCGTTCACGGGGCGCATCTCCCTCGCCGATCGCGAGGCCAAGCGCTACACGCTGGGTGATCTCGCGGGCGATCTCGGCGCGGCGGGCTGGCTCGAGCCGATGCGGGACTTCTACCCGCTCGCCATCACCGCGCCGCTGTCGCGCCTCATCGCCGCGTTCACCGGCGACCCCAAGATCACCGCCACCGCCCATCCGGCCTGCTCGTCGGGCGCGTACTTCGTCGTGGACCGGCACGGGAACGCCGTGCCGATCACGCGCTTCCTCGACGTCGAGGGGCTCTTCCGCGACCTGGATCGGCTGGCCTCCCGGGTCGAGCGCGCGCGCTTCCGCGGCCTCCACAAGGTCCGCGTCCCGCTCCTCTTCGCGCGCCACTTCCGCAAGGAGCTCGCGCCGGAGGGGCTGACCGTCCGCACCTTCCTGCACGCGCTGCGCGGCATGACGGACAAGAGGGTCGGCCGCGGGCGCGCCGGCGAGCGCACCTACCGGACGCTCCTCGCGGCGGGGATGCACTTCCAGGATCGCTACAACTTCGACGTCGAGCGCGTGAAGCGCTGCGTGATCCACTACTCCACGCCGGAGGGGATGTTCCCGTTCTGCGCCTACAACTGCGGCCCCGTTCACCGTCAGCGCGTGGAGCGGAAGCACGCCATCCCGCTCCAGGAGTGGCGGGCCCGCCGCGGCGCCGCGGGCGAAGGAGCGGGCGCGGGCGCACGAACCGTGTGAGGGAGGCGCCCGCATGGACCAGCTCGGCGTCGCGACCGTCCTCCGCCTCTTCCTGCGCGGCAGCCGGAACTACCTGGCGGATCGCCCGCTGGTCGTCTCCTTCGAGCTCACCGGCTCCTGCAACGCCCGGTGCAAGCACTGCGACAAGGGCGGGATCCTGCGCGACGAGACGCCGCTCTCGCCGCAGCGCATCGGCGAGATCTACCGTGAGCTCCGGCCGGTGGCGGTCCAGCTCTCCGGCGGCGAGCCCCTGCTCCGCCGCGACGTGGTGGAGGTGGCGCGCGCGATCAAGGAGCGCCGCGGCGCCCCCTACCTCATCGTGGTCAGCAACGGCACGCTCCTGAGCGCCCCCAAGTACGAGGCGCTGCGCGCCGCCGGCGTGAACCAGTTCTCCATCTCGCTCGACTTCCCCGACGAGCGCCACGACGACTTCCGCAGCGTACCCGGCCTCTTCCGCAGGCTCGAGCGGCTCGTGCCGGAGCTGACCTCGCGCGGCCACGGCGACGTGGTGCTGAACTGCGCCGTGTCTCGCCTCAACGCCGGCGACCTGACCCGGCTGTGCGAGACGGCGCGCAGATGGGGCTCGAGCATCTCTTTCAGCGCGTACTCCGCCCTGCGGACGGGGAACACGGACTACCTCGTCTCGTCGCCCGAGGACCTGCGAGGGCTGCGGGCCCAGCTCGACGCGGTCCTCGACCTCAAGCGGCGGGGAGGGCCCGTGCGCAACCCGGCGCCCGACCTGGACGGCCTCTACCGCTTCTTCGCGGACGGGGGGATCCCCGGCTGCCGCGCCGGCTATCGCTTCCTGCTCGTCACGCCCGAGGGGTTCTTCCGCCCGTGTGCCCACAAGCCGGTGAAGGCGCGCTCGCAGCGGGAGCTGATCCAGCGCTTCGCGCGCACGAACGACTGCCGCGGCTGCTACGTCGCCATCCGCAGCTACTGCGACAAGAGCTACCTGCCGCTCCTGCGCGAGCAGGTGCTCACCCGGCTCGGCCTGTCCGCGGCCGCGCCGCGCTGAGCGCGGCCGGGGCCCCGTCGGCGGAGGCCGCGGCGCGGGAGCTCAGCCGACCAGCACGGTCCCGGCGCTGCCGGGGTTCAGCACCGCGTGGGCGAGATCGCCCTCGCCGAGCTTGCCGACGATGACCACCGACTTCGCGCCCGAGTCGAGCACCGCGAACGACTCCTCGAGCTTGGGGATCATCCCGCCCGAGATCGTGCCGTCCGCCACCATCCGCTCGAACTCCGCGTGGGTGATGTGCGGGATGCGGGAGGACGGGTCGTTCACGTCGCGCAGCACGCCGGGGGTGGAGGTGACGAGCACGAGCGCGTCCGCCTCGAGCGCGCCGGCGAGCTGGCTCGCGACCGTGTCGCCGTTGATGTTCAGCGCCTGGCCCTGGGCGTCGCAGCCGAGGCAGGCGATGACCGGGACGTAGCGCCGCTCGAAGAGATCGCCGAGGAGCGGCAGGTTGAAGCCGAGCACGTCGCCGACGAGCCCGAGGTCGACCGGCTCGGGCCCGGCGCCCTTCATGACCCGCGGCGGCCGCCGGCGGGCCTGGACCACGTGGCCGCTCGCCCCGTGGAGCCCGACGCCCATGACCCCGTTCGCGAGCAGCCGCCCGCACAGATCGACGTTGAGCTGGCCGGCGACCACGTACTTCATCACCTCGAGCGTCTGCGCGTCGGTGTAGCGGCGGCCCGCGACCATCCGCGTCTCGAGGCCGAGGGTCTTCTGCAGGGCGGACGCCTGCGGCCCGCCGCCGTGGACGATGGCCACGCGGTTGAAGCCGTCGACGAGGACGCGCAGGTCGCGCGCGATGACGTCCAGCTCGGGGGCGTGGACGAGCTCCCCGCCCAGCTTCAGCACGATGGTCTTCATGGCGGCCACGGACCGGGATCGGCGAGCGAGGCCTTCTCGTCGAGCCCGAGCATGAGGTTCATGTTCTGGATCGCCTGCCCCGCCCCGCCCTTCACGAGGTTGTCGGTCGCGCCGAAGCAGGTGACGGTGCGCCGCCCGGCGCGCGGCGGCCCCGCCGCGACGCCCACCTCGGCGTAGTTCGAGCCCGAGACCGCCGCGACCTCGGGCAGGCGCTTCCTCGGGACGCGCACGAACGGCTCGCCCGCGTAGCTCTCCCGGAAGAGCCGATCGAGCCGCTCCTGCGTCCACTCCTCCGGCAGCTCGAGGAAGCAGGTGGCGAGGATGCCGCGCGACAGCGGCGCGGAGACCGGCACGAAGCGCAGCGCCAGGTCGCGCGCGCCGGCCTGGGCGAGCGTCTCGACGATCTCCGGCACGTGCTGGTGCTCGAGCGGCTTGTAGGTGCGGAGGTTGCCGGCGCGGACCGGGTGGTGCGTGCCCGCGGACGGCGCGACCCCCGAGCCCGACGACCCGGTGATCCCCTGCACGTGGACCACGCCCTCGAGGAGCCCGGCCCGCGCGAGCGGCAGCAGCGCGAGCTCGATGGTGGTGGCGAAGCAGCCGGGCGAGGCGACGAACCGCGCGGCACGGATCCACTCCCGGTTCAGCTCGGGGAGGCCGTACACGAAGTCGCGCAGCCGCTCCGGGCAGGGGTGGGTGTGCTTGTACCAGCGCTCGTAGGCGGCGGCGTCCTTCAGGCGGAAGTCGCCGCTCATGTCCACGACCTTCAGGCCCGGGAGCGCCGCGAGCTCCGGGAGCTTGGACGCCGCGACCGTGTGCGGCAGCCCGAGCAGGACGACGTCCACGCCCCGCGCCGCCTCCGCGGGCGGGATCCCCTCGAAGACGAGGTCGGTGACGCCCTCCAGCGCGGGATCCGCGGCGGCCAGCGGCTCGCCGACGAAGTCCACGGAGGCGACGCGCACGAGCTCCACGTCGGAGTGGAGGAGGAGCCGGCGGATCATCTCCGCCCCGCCGTACCCCGAGCCGCCGATCACGGCGGCCCGGTAGCGCTTGCCCGGTGCCATGGGCCGCCCTTATACCGGGGACTCCCGCGCCCGGCCAGGGGCCGGCGCGGCCCGCCGAGGGCGAGCTCGCCCCGGCGCCCGGCACAAGGAGGACGCATGGCCGCTCGCCTCGACGACGCGCTCACCTGGCTCGCAGGCCAGCGGGGCGCGATGGAGTCGCTCCTCGAGCGGCTCGTCACGGTGAACTCCTTCACCGGGAACAAGGCCGGGGTGCAGTCGGTGGCGAACCTCGTGGCGGGCCAGCTCCGCACCCTCGGCCTCTCCGTCGAGCTGCGCCCGTCGGCGCGCTTCGGGCCCCACCTGCTCTTCTCCGGCGCGGCGGACGGCGCGCCGGTCTTCCTGCTCGGCCACACCGACACGGTCTTCCCGCCGGGGACGTTCGAGGGGTTCCGCCGCGACGGCGCCCGGGCGGTGGGCCCGGGCGTGTTCGACATGAAGGGCGGGATCGTGGTGATGCTCTTCGGCCTCGTCGCCGCCAAGCGCGCGGGGCTGCTCGAGCGGGTGGCGGTGAGGGGCATCCTCGTCGCCGACGAGGAGGTGGGATCCCCCGAGTCGCAGCCCCTCACCCGCACCCACGCCCAGGGCGCGGCCTGCGCCCTCGGGTTCGAGTCGGGCCGTCCGGGCGACCTGCTCGTCACGCGGCGCAAGGGTGTCGGCTCGCTCCACGCCGAGGCGCGCGGCGTCGCCTCCCACGCCGGCAACGAGCACGACAAGGGTCGCAACGCGATCTGGTCGATCGCGCGCTTCGTCGACCGCGTGCAGGGGCTCACGGACTACGAGCGGGGCGTCACCGTGAGCGTGGGGCTCGTCTCCGGCGGCACGACCAAGAACACCGTCCCGGCCGAGGCGCGCTGCGACGTGGACCTCCGCTTCGAGACGGCCGCGGACGGGCTCGCGCTCGCCGAGGCCGCGGAGGCGATCGCGGCCGAGGCGGCGGTGCCCGGCACGACCCTCGCGCTCTCCCGCGGCGGGTGGCGCGATCCCCTCGAGCGGACGCAGGCCTCCTCCGCGCTCGCCAAGGAGTACGGCGACTGCCAGCGGGAGAGCGGCCTCGGGCTCGGCGAGGCGCCGCTCGTCGGCGGCGGCTCCGACGCTTGCACCACGGGGGCGGCCGGGATCCCGTCCATCGACGGGCTCGGCCCGCGCGGCAGGGGCTTCCACACCGCGGGCGAGGAGGTCGATCTCTCGACGCTCGTGCCGAAGGCCAGCGCGTTCCTGCGCTTCCTCGCGCGCCGCGGCGCCTGAGGCGAGGAGCGCGCGTCAGCGCGCGGGCTGGGGAGTGGCGGCGCGCGAGCGGCGCCGCGGAGCGAGCCCGAACGCCTCCTCGGCCGCGCGCAGCCGCCAGCGCTCGAGCTCGTCGAGGTGGCGCCGCGCGCGCGCCTCGAGCGCGGCGAAGTCGAAGCCCTCGAGGCGCCGGTCCTGGCGCTGCACGCGGGCGAGCGCGTTCCACATTCCGCGGCGCGACTCGCTGCCGGCGAGGAGCCCCTCGAGCTCCCACACCCGCGAGAGCGGCGAGTAGCTCAGGAGGCGACCGTTGGGCTTGAGGCGGCCTGCGTACTCTCCGAGCACGACCGCCGCCTCCTTCAGCGCGCTCCGCGAGCCGCCGAGCGCCCGGAGGAGATCCTTCAGCACGTCGCGATCCTCCTCGAGGTCGGGGATGAGCCGCTCCAGCGGCGCCGCGAACGGCGTGCCGCGGTTCTCGCCGAGCGATCGGCGCGCGAGCCGGATGCCGCCGAGCGAGAGGGCGAGATGGTCTTCGACGTAGAGAGCGATGAGGTCCACGCCTCCAAGATGCGTCCGCGCCGGCGCGCGGGCCCGCACCGGCGCTCAGCGAGCGAGCACCCCCGCCCTGCCCCAGCAGGCGAGGACGCGGCGCCCGGCGGCCAGGGCGGCCGCGCGTCCGGCGCCGTGGCGCGCCACCGTGAAGCGCGGACCGCGCGCGGGCAGCTCTCCGAACGACGGATCCACCGGCACCCAGCTCCCGTCCGCGAGGAGCTCCGCCCACGCGTGCCACACGAAGCCGTCCCCGTCCCACGCGACGCCGATCGCGGTGCGCCCCTCGTGCCCGGCGGCGGCGGCGGTCGCGAGGTAGGCCGCGGTCTTCTCGCGGCAGCTCTCGCCGGCCGCCCGCGGCGCGGGGAGCCCCGGCGGCGCCCGCGGCGGGGGAGGGTCGACCGGCACGCCGCAGAAGCTCTCGGCGCGCGCGGGATCCCCCGGGCCGGCCACGCGCGCCGTGAGGCGCGGCGGGCGAGAGGGCACGGCGGCGCGCCGATCGCGGAGGAAGCGCGCCCCGTCGCTCGCGAGCGCGACCGTCTCGGGGAGGCCGTCGGCCGCGAACGTCACCCGCTCCTCGACGCCGAGCACGGTCGCGTGGAGCGTGTCGCCCTCCCACGCGCCGCAGGCGCGGCCGGTCGCGAGGGTCTCCTCCTCGAAGACCTCCACGCACGCCGCCTCGCCCCGACCGGCGGCGGTCGCGAGCAGCGCCTCGGCGAGGCCCGCCGGGACCCGCCCCGAGGGGACCTCCAGCCTCGCGATCTCGGCGTCGCGGGTCCTTCGCATCCGCCCGACGGCGCGCCCCGCGCGATCGAGCTCGGTCTCGAAGCGGCGCGTCGTCACGGCCCCGCCCGCCTCCTCGGGCAGGCGCAGGCGCGTCTCCCACCGCGCGCGGCAGCGCTCCCGGCCGCAGCGGAGCTCGAGCTCCGCCAGGCCCACCGTCACGCCGCCCAGCTCGACGCGGTAGCGCGCGGCGCCCTCCGGCAGCCCCAGGGCGAGCAGCGCCGCGAGGGCGGCCGCGGCGCTCATCGCTCCTCTCCGGCCGCGCGCGAGGCCTTGCGGGCGGCGTGGCGGCGCCACAGCGCGCCGGCGAGCGCGACCGCGGCGACGCCCCCGAGCGCCCACCACGCGGCGTACGTGTAGTGCTCGAACAGGTGGACGAGCTCCTCCACGTTGCGCGCGAAGAGGGCCCCCGCGCCGAGCAGCACCGCGTTCCAGAGCGCGGCGGAGAGCCCGCCGTACAGCAGCACGCGGCGGAGGGGGATCCCCGCGGCGCCGGCGGCGAGGAAGAAGAACGCGCGGACGCCGGGGAAGAACCGATTCGAGACGAGCAGCAGCGCGCCCCAGCGCCGGTAGCTCGCCTCGAAGCGGAGCAGCCTCTCCGCCGAGAGCGATCGAGTCCCCGAGAGCCGCCGGTCGAGGCGCCGGCCGACGGCGGCGCCCACCCGGTAGTCGATCCAGGCCCCCAGCATGGCGCCGGCCGTGACCGAGACGAACGTGGCGGGCCAGGAGAGCGCGCCGTCCACCGCGTACCAGGCGCCGAGCACCACGACGAGGTCGCCCGGGAACGGCGGGAACACGTACTCGACGAAGCTCGCGGCGAACAGGATGGCCGGCGCGGCCGGCCCGGTCCGCGAGACGGCGTCGGCGAGCGTCTGGGCGAGCCCGGAGAAGGAGGCCACGCGCGGATGTTATTCGAGAAGGGGCCCCGCGCCCGCTCCCAACCGCGCCCCGGCCCCATCGCGCCCCTCCCGCGACCGCTTCGGCGCCGCGTGCTATTGCCTGGCCGTGGACCGCCGCCGCTCGCTCGTCGTGACCGCCGCGCTCGCTGGGCTGTGGCTCGCCGTGGGCTACGTCAACGTCGCCCGCGGCGCGGCCCACGCCGGGCCGGGCTACCGGTTCTGGTCCTTCCAGCACCACTGCTACTCCGACGTCATCGCCCTGCACGGCGATCGCTACCTCGGGGGTTCGCACCCGCTCCCGTACCTCGAGGACCGCATCGAGTACCCGGTGCTGCTCGGGATCGCCCTCTGGCTCCCGTCGTACGCGCCGGGAGGGGCGCTCGGTCACTTCACCGCCACCTACCTGGTCCTCGCCGCGTGCCTCGCCGCCGCGCTCCTCGCCCTGGCGCGGCTCCCCGGCGCCCTGCCCTGGTGGCTCGGGGCGACGCCCGCGCTCGTCTACTACGCGGGGCTGAACTGGGACGTGCTCCCCATCGCCCTCCTCTCGGGCGCGCTGCTGGCGCAGGAGCGCGGCCGCGCCGGCGCGGGGGCGGCGGCGGCGGCGCTGGGCGTGTCGGCGAAGCTCTTCCCGGCGACGCTCGTCCCGGCCGCGCTCGCCGCGCTCGCCGCGACCCGGCCGCGTGCGCTCCTCCGCTACGCGGTGGTCTTCGCCGGCGTCGTCCTCGCCGTGAACCTCCCCTTCGCGCTGGCCGCCCCCGAGCGCTGGAGCTGGTTCTTCCGCTTCAACGCCGGCCGGGGCGCCGAGAACTCCGTGTGGCAGGCCCTCGCCGTCCCGCGCGGCCCCCTCCTCGAGGCGCTCTCCGCCGGGCCCCTCGCGGCCGCCGCGATCGCCGGCGCCGTCGCGACCGCCTGCGCCGCCCGCCGCGGCGGCGACGCCGCGCGCGCGGCGCGGCTCGCCACCGCGCTGGCGCTGGTGGTCTGGATCGCGACGAACAAGGTCTGGAGCCCGCAGTACGCGCTGTACGGCTTCCTGGCGGGCGCGCTCGCGGCCGGCCCCGCCGCGCTGTTCGCGGCGCTCACCGCGGTGTCGATCTGGGACTTCCACGTGGCGTTCGAGGTCCGGGCCCGGCGCTGGGAGCCGTGGTTCCGCGACCACCTGTTCCACCCCACCGCCGTCGTGCGCACCCTGCTCTGGCTCGCGCTCGCGGCGCTCATCGCCCGGGCGCTCTGGCGCGAGGCGCGCGGGCCGGCGGACGCCGCGACCGGCGGGCGCGCCGGCCCGGGCGGTGCGACGCTCGGGGCCCGTCAGTAGCTCTTCGACCACACCAGGCTGGCGCCGCCCGAGCCGGAAGTGCCGTAGCGCGACTCGGCCGTCCAGCGCGGCGTGATCCGGTACTCGATGCGCGCCTCGTTCTCGTTCTCTCCGCGCTCGACGTCCGCGTCGAAGCGCCGCACGTAGCCGACGTAGATCTTGTCCGTCACGTACTTTCCGGCCCGCACCGCTCCCGAGTCCACGGCGACCGTGTCGAGCGGGAGCTTGTCCGCCACGAGGTTCTTGAACGCCCGGGTGGCCACCGCGCCCAGCGCGGCCCTGCCGACCTCCTCGCCCGTGAACGCGCTCGAGTCCCCGGAGCCGGACTTCACCTCGGTCCGGCCGGTCGCGATCAGCATCGCGATCTGCCCTTCGTCGAGCGGCGGCTTCGAGGAGAGCCGGATCTCCGGCTCCCTCGCCGGGCCCGTCACCGTGACGGTGACCGTCGCCTCCGGGTTCTCGTAGGTCGCCTCGACGTCGAGCATGGCCGCGGCCGGCGGGCCGCCGGTGAACTGGACGCGCCCGCGGCCGAGCTCGAAGTGGCGCCCGCCGATGGGCTCCACGAACCCGCGCACCACGGAGATCTCGCCCGAGGTGTAGTCGTTCCCGCCGGCCAGCTCGTAGGTCACGTCGGCCTTGAGCTCCACGTTCATGGGAGGATCGTCGCTCTTCACGAAGAGCCTTCCGGGCGCCATGGCGTGCACCGCCAGCACGAACGGCTTCGCCCCGGGCCCCGCGCCGGCCCCGGACCGCCGGCGCCGCTCGTCGGTCTTCGGCTTGCCCACCACGATGTCCGGCCGCTGCTCCAGCTGCTGGAGCTCGCGCGGAGTCTGCCGAGGGAGCTTCAGCGTGCCCTCGGGGATCTTCACCTCGAGGCGCAGCGCGTCGGGGGCGTACGTCCCGGTGGCGTCCCCGCGGACATCGATGGTCGCGAGCTCCTGGCCGGACCGGGGGATCACGAGCGATCTCGCCTCGACGTGGGCCTCCACCGGCGAGCTCTGCTCCCGCAGGGCGCGGGCGGCCCCCCACACGCGGACCGTGCCGTGCCCCCGGCGAGCGGACAGGGTGCGGAGCTCGAGGGTGTCGTCGTTCACCTCCGCGTCGAGCGCGATGGCCGTCCACTCGCCGTACTCCGCGACGGCGAGCCGTCCGTCGGTCAGCGTCACCTTGCCACGGGGCCGCGGCCGCCCGAGCGGACCGTGCGCCGTCACGTCGGCGGTGAGCGGCCCGGCGGCGCTGCGCACCACGCCCGGGAGCAGCGCGGCGAGGACCCCGAGGTCGAGCCCGCGGGCCACGAGGCGGGCGTCGAGGGGTGCCTCCCGCAGCGGCGGACCGCGCACGCCCACCCCGAACGCCGCCTCCAGCGTCCCCGACAGCTCGACGACGCCCCCCGCGACCGCGCGGATGGCCGCTTGCGCCCGGGTGCGCGCGTTCGCGTGCTCGGCGCGAACCGACACCTCGCCGAGGGGGCGCCCGGCCACGGCGACGCCGCTGCCCGCGAGCTCGACCCGCGCGACCGGGGCGGCGAGCGTACCCGACGCCGACAGGCGGCCCTCGACGGTGCCCGCGAGCGGGAGCGTCGAGTCCGCGCCCGCCGCCCGCGCGAGCTGAACGCGCGGCACCACCACCTCGAGCTGGAGGGGCGTCCTCTCCAGGCGATCCGCCGGGAGGAGCCGCTCCGGGGGCGCCTCGAGCGCGCCCCCCAGCCGCAGCACCGGATCCCCTCCCAGCGCGACCTGGCCCGTGAGGGCGACCCGGGCGTCCTCGAGGGCGACCGCGAGGCCCGCGCTCACGTCGCGGTAGCCCGCCACCACTCCACGGGCCAGGCCGACCGCGATGCTCCCGCGCGGCGCGTCGATCGTGCCTGCGAGCGCCGCGCGCACCTCGAGGGTGCCCTCGAGCCCCGCAGGGATCCCGCGCACGCCCGCGAGCGGGGCGAGCTCGAGGCCAGGGACCGCGACGTTCGCCTCCACCGGCGCCCCGCGCAGCGCCGCGAGCGCCTCCGAGGGGCCGGCGATCACCTCCGACAGGTCCAGCGGCGCGGCCGCCTCGAGCACGAGCGCGCGCACGCCGTCGTACGCCGCGCTCGCGCGCAGCTCGGCCCGCTCCCCGGCGTCCTCGAGCGCGATCGCGATCGCGAACGGCCCGAGGTCCTCGTACGCCCCCTCCGCGAGCGTCGCGTCCGCACGCACGCGCGGCGCCCCGACCGTCCCCTCCAGCGCCGCGTCGAGCTCGACGGTCCCCTGGAGCGGAGAGGCGGCCCCCGCGGCGGCGAGGACGGGCGCGACGGGCAGCGCGCGCCCGCGGACCCGCGCGGCGAGCGGCGCGGCCGGCGAGCGATCCAGGGGGATGGGGAGATCGGCGGAGAGGTCCACCGAGCCGCCGTCGGCGCGCGCCACCCCGAGGGTGACCGCGGCGCGGCGCGCGCGGCCGTCCCAGCGCGCGGTGCCGGCGCCGTCGAGGCCGGCGAGGCCGCGCACCGCGCCCCCGCGGAAGTCGAAGCTCGCGTCGAGCAGGGGGCGGCGCCTCGTGCCCCCCGCGCGCGCGTCCGCGCTCACGAGCCCGGCCACGCCGAGGTTGCGCGGGATGACGCCGGGCGGCAGGCGGGTCAGGTCCACCCCCACGAGCTTCGCGTGCGCGTCGAGGCCGCCGCGCGGCGTGAGGCCTCCCTCGAGCGCGATCCGCTGCGCGTCCGCCACGAGCTCCAGCCGGTCCACGGAGGGGCCGGCGAAGCGTAGCTCCGCGGGGTGCGTCAGCGTCCAGCGGGCGCCGGGGTAGGCGATCGCGAGCTGCGCGAGCGCGAGCCGATCGCGCCGCGGCCCGAGGCGTCCGCGGGCGTCGAGGGCGAACGGCCGGTCGCCCACCGCCGGCAAGGCCGCGGAGGCCGACACGACGGCCTCCTCGTCGGCGAGCCGCGCGCGCAGGACGAGCCCGCGCGCGATCTCGTCGCCGCCGGAGCGCAGCGCCGCGACCACCCCCTCGACGCTCACGGTCGGACGGCGAAGCGGCCCCTCGGCGCTGACGTCGAGCTTCACCCCTCCCACCGCGAGCCCGCCCGAGCGGAGCGCCGGCGCGGACACCGTCGCGCGCGCCACCGGCGCCCGCTCGGTGCCCGAGAGCGCCGCCTCGACCCGCGCGCTCCCTCGGAGGTCGGGCAGCTCCTTCCCCAGCAGCGCGCCCAGGTTGCGCATCGCCACCCCGAGGTCGGCCGCGTCGGCGTCCACCCGCCCGGAGACGGCGCCGCCGGGGCGCCAGCGCAGCGCGCCGTCGAGGGAGAGCCCGGGGGCGCGGAGCGTGAGCCGGCGGACGTCGTACGCGCCCCGCTCGGCGCGCGCGACGACCTCGCCCGGCCCGAGCTCGCCCCGGCGGAGCCGAGAGCGGGCCACCGACACCGCCACGTCTGCCCGGAGATCCTCGAGCGAGCTGCCGACGAGCGCACCCCGCCCGGTGAGGGTGACGTCTCCCGCCGGCGCGGCCGCGTGCAGGGCGGAGGGATCGAGCCGCTCCAAGGCGAGGTCGAAGCCGAGCGCACGCGCGCCGTCGAGGCGGAGGGCCACCGCGGCGTCCGCGCGCCGCCCGAGCGCGGGCCCGCCGTCGCGCGGCTCCACGCGCGCGGCCGCGGTGGCGATCGCGCCGTCCGACTCCGCGTAGACCGTGGCCGCCGCGTCCTCTCCGCCGCCGAGCTCCGGCACGACCGTGCGCGCCTGCGCTCGGTCGACGTCGAGCCGGGTGATGGCGGCGCGCCCGGCGAGGGTCACCACGTCGAGGTGCCCGATCAGCGAGACCGCCGTCCCACCCACGGAGGCGCGCAGGAGCGGCGCGCGCACGCGGTCGCCCTCGCGCGAGGCGACCACGTCGAGCGACAGGGGCGCCGCCACCGGCAGGTCCAGCATGCCCCGCAGCCGGAGCTCGACGTCCGCGGCGGAGCGCTGCCACGCGCCGCGGGCGTCGAGGTCGAGATCCCGCGCCTCGAGGCGCGTCGCGCCGTCCGCGTCGACCCACCACACGTCCCCGCCGCGGATGGCGAGCGCGCTGACGCGCACCTCGAGCCCCGGGCCTCGCGGAGGGGTTCGCGGCCCCTCCGGCCTGGGCGGCCCAGGGTGCGCGGCCGAGAAGGCCCTCACGAGCGACAGCCCGCCGTCCTCCTCCTCCTCGAGGAGCACGGACGGACCGTCGAGCGCGATCGCGGCGCCGACGGTGCGGCGGCGAAGCTGGGTCACGTCGATCGCCACGCGCGCCCGGTCCACCGCCAGGACGAGGTGCTCGTCGGGATCGAACACGCGCAGTCCCCGCACCTCCACGGTGCCGTCGGGCCGCACCGCCACGCCCGCGAGCTCGAACCGGCCGGCGAGCGCGTCGTCGACGAGCCGGATCACCTCGCGCGCCACGATCGGCCCGCCCGCCTTCGAGGTCGCGAACAGCGTCACGGCAGAGAGCAGGACGCCGACGAGCGCGACGAGGCCGAGCAGGCCCCACCCCGCGACCCTGAGCGCTGCGACCAGCGCGCGCACTAGAACGCCTCGCCGATGGTGATGTGAACGGCGACGATCGGCTCACGGTGCTCCGCAGTCCCGGCGTTCGGGTTCGAGGGCACCGGCGGGAAGCGCTTGTCGAAGGGGACCCCGGACGAGAGGTCGGTCGGCAGCCGCACCCCCACGTCGACGCCGATCGGTCCGAACGGGGTCGCGTAGCGGAGGCCGACCCCGCTCGCGAGCTGGAGGTCGCCGAGCGAGAGGGCCTCGCGCCAGGCGGTCTCCCCGTTGTCCGGCGGCGCCACGTTCCCGGCGTCGAGGAACCACGCGCCGGACCAGTTCCCGGCCAACGCGTAGCGCAGCTCGAGCGAGCCGTCGAAGAGCCCGTTGCCGCCGACCGGCACCCAGTCGTTCTTGCCCACCTCGATCATCGGGGAGAGGCGGCGGGTGTAGTAGCCGCGCATCGAGAGCGGGCCGCCCGAGTAGAAGTTCGCGACGATGGGCGGCTCCTTCGGCTCGGTGAGCGGGACGAGCGCGCCCACCCGCGCCCGCGCGCCGAGCACGAGCTTCCGCGAGAGGGGCCAGAACCCGCGCACCTCGGGGAGGAAGCGCAGGTAGCGGTAGCCGACGGTCCCGATGCGGAAGCCCTCCTGCAGCGAGAGCCCGACGTAGTAGCCGCGCCGGGTGTTCACGGCATCGTCGCGCCCGTCCCAGGCGAGGCGCTGCTCCAGGTAGGAGAGGAGGCAGGTGCTGCTCGGGCAGCCGACGAGGAGCGGGCGGGTCTCGGCCTCCGGCGTGCCGGGCCTGGTCACCACCGCCTCGGGCGCGTCGGAGAGCTGGTACACCTCGAGGTTGTAGGAGGGGATGAACGTCCAGCGCGGGGAGATCCGGACGGGGAGGCCGAGCTCGACCCGCTCTGCCCAGAACCCGTAGGCGAGCTCGAGCCCGCGCTCGACCTCCACCCGGGCGGACACGTCGAGGCGGCGGGCGATGGCGGCGGGCTGCTGGAACTCGAAGCCGATCAGCGCGACGACGCCGCTGCGCTGGTCGGCCCACGGCGTGGGCAGCCAGGCGTAGCCGGCCCGCAGGTCGATCCCGAACCGCCGCAGCTCGCCGAACAGGTTGCGGTGCTGCCACGACGCGTTGCCCCGCGCCTCCCAGCGCGTCGCCTCCACCCCGAGGCCGGGCCCGGCGCGGATGGTGCGAAAGGGAGCTTCGCGCACCGCCACCACCACCGGGATGATGCCCCGCTCCGCGCTGGGCGTGCCGCGGGTCACGCGCACCCCGGCGAAGACGCCCAGGTTGAACACGCGCGCCTGCGCCTTCGAGAGCTTCGACTCGTCGAACCAGGCACCGGTCCTCACGTCCACCGAGGCCTGTTCGCGCACGAGATCGCGCGAGACCGCCGAGGTCCCCGCCACGAAGATCGGGCCGAAGCGGAAGCGGCGACCCGCCTTCACCTCGTACGTCACCTGCGCGGTCCCCTCCTGCGGCAGCACCTGGGCGGCCTGCGTCACCTCCGCGTTCGCCCAGCCCTTCGTGCGCAGCCCCCTGGTGATGGCCGCCTTCGTCGCGTCGTAGGCCGACACGCGGAAGACGTCCCCGACCTCGAGCGGCAGCTCCTTCAGCCGCTCGCGCGCCTCGGCCACCTCCTCCAGCCCCTTGATGTGCAGCTCGGTCACCCGGACCGGCTTCCCCTCCACCACGTGCATCACCACGCGGGCGCGCCCGGGCCCGTCGGGCACCACGTCGACCTTGTCGACGCGCGCCGCGTAGTAGCCGCGGTCGCGGTAGAACGCCTCGACGCGCCGCCGATCGGACGCGAGGGCGTCCGGATCCAGCGGGAAACCCTCGCGCCTGACGAGCCCCGTGACGCCCCCCGGCGCGGCCGGCTCCTGCGTCGCGAGCTTCGCCTTGATGTCCTCGGCGTCGAGGGCCTCCACGCCCTCGAGCTTCAGCTCGGTCACGATC
This sequence comes from Anaeromyxobacter sp. Fw109-5, assembly GCF_000017505.1. NCBI lineage: Bacteria > Pseudomonadati > Myxococcota > Myxococcia > Myxococcales > Anaeromyxobacteraceae > Anaeromyxobacter > Anaeromyxobacter sp. Fw109-5. The sequence goes on along the minus strand of NC_009675.1, from coordinate 200,320 downwards.
GGCTCGCTCTCCGTGCCGCGGGCGCGCAGGCAGCCGGTGGCGCCGAGCGCGAGCGGGACGAGCAGCGCGAGAGCGACGCGGCGCACCATCGAGCGGGGATTATGGCGCACGCCCGGGGACCCCGCCGGTTTGTTTTCGGCGCGCTCGAGGCGCCCGATGGGGGTTCGCGCGGAGTGATCTGCGGCCGCCGACCGCGCGGCGCGGCGGCGCCGCTTACGTGGGCGACGAGAGGAGCAGGCCCAGGTTTCCCTCCTCCCAGGCCTTCGCGCGCGCGTAGTCCGGGTAGGCGCGCTCCCGCCGCCGGAACTCCGCGCCGTGCACCACGCGGCGCCCGTTCACCTCGCGCGCCGGCACCGCCTGGTGGAGCATCTCGTGGAACACCACCAGCGCGACGTAGAACTCGGGGACCTCGGGTCGATCGAGCGTGGGGTGGATGCGGATGATGCGCGCGTCCTGCACGTACACGCCCGTCTTCACGGTGCGGCGGCGCGCCCCGCCGCGGACGGCCCCCCAGCCGATGTGCGCCTGGATGGCGTCGCCGAAGTGGGCCGCGTTGAGGCGATCGAAGATCTGCTGCAGGTCGTGGGCGCGCCCGCGAGGCTGGAGCCGGTCGGCGCGCGGGACCGCGATCCGCGCGCGGTTGTGCCGGACGAAGGCGTCGATGCGCGAGCCGGCCTCGCGCCGGCGCGCCGACGCGCCGCGGGTGGGGCCGGCGAAGGCGGCGAGCGCCCGCACCACCTCCCCGGGGGCGCCGAGGAACATGTGGTGGAGCCGGTAGTGGATCCCGCCCGAGCCGCGGCGGAACGACACCATGGTCGAGCGGTTGTCGTGAACGGTGAGGCGCACGCGCTCGGAGAGGATGCCGGACAGGGAGTCGGCGAGCCGGCTGGCCGCCGAGAGCCGCGCCTCGCGCGAGGCGCGGCGCGCGTCGAAGAGCTCGAGCTGGCGGTTGGCCTGCGGGGGGCGGGGCACGGGCGGCCGCGATCCTACGGAGGGGGGCACGCCACAGCAAGGGCCACCCCCGCGGGCGGCGCGGGGGACGGGTGGAGAGCGGGCGGGAAGGCAGGGGCTGGGCTGGCGGCGGTCGGATCGCCGCCTGCCCCTCCCTACTCCTGGCCGCCCTCCTCCTCCGCCAGCAGCCGCGCGATGCGCTGCGGCTCCGTGCGGAGCAGCAGGACCTTCTCCTGGCTGTACGTCACCGCGCCCGGGCCTGCGCCCTTGGGCTTGCGGACGTACTTCGCGCGTGTGTACGCGACGTCCGCCTGCGGGGCGCCGCGCGCGTCGGAGAAGTGGAGGGCGAGGTGGGCGGCGTCGAGGAGCGTCCCCTGGTCGGGGCCGCGGCCCTTCTCGAGCCGCACCACCACGTGCGCGCCGGGGACACCGCGGGCGTGCAGCCAGAGGTCGTTGCCGCGCGCGACCCGGAGCGTGAGGCGATCGTTCTCGGCGGCGCCACGGCCGACGAGGATGGCGGCGCCGGCGGCGGAGCGGAAGACGCGGTAGGGGAGCGGCTCCGGGCGCGCCCGCGCGCGGCCGCCGGGCCCGGCGGGGCGCGGCTGCGGCTGCGGCTGCGGCCGGGGGCCCGCCCCGAGCCGGCGCGCCTCGCGCTCGAGGCGGGGGAGCTCCTCGAGCGGCGCCGAGTCGATCTCGCCGAGGAGCGAGCGGAGCGCCGCCTCGCGGCCCCGCACCCCCGCGGTCCGCGCGGCCACGCGCTCCGCGCTCTCCACGATGCGCCGATAGCGGCGGTAGAGCCGCTCCATGTTGGCCTGCGGCGCGAGGGCGGGATCGAGGGCGACGCGCACCTCGCGCGGCCCCTCCTCCGTCCACTCCGTGAGCGTCACCTCGCGCTCCCCGCGCTTCACCGCGCGGAGGTTCGCCTTGAGGAGGTCCGCCGCGCGCCGGTCGGCCTCGGCGACCGGCACGCGCGCCGCCTCGTCGGCCAGCTTCTCGAGCGCGCGCGAGGCGCGGGCGACGCCCGCGCGGACCGGCTCGCGGAGCCGGCGGCGGCCCTCCGCCACGAGCCGCTCCTGCACGAGGGCCGCGTAGCGCGCCTCGACCGCGGCCGAGAGCGGGAACGGGCCCGAGGGCTCGGCCGTGAAGCGCGGCCGCTCGACGCGGGGCGAAGGCGGGGGCGCGGGCGCGACGTACGGCTCGCCGGCGACGAGCTTGCGCCGCTGCGAGAGGTTGCGCCCGGCGCTCGCCCGGATGATCCCGTCGTCGCCCAGCAGGAACAGGTTGCCGTGCCGGCCGGTCAGCTCCCCGACGAGCCGCAGGCGGCCGCGCGGCGTCTCGAGCGCGAGCGCCACCACCCGATCCCCCGGGAGCGTCTCGATCGCGGCGAGGCGCGCGCCCTCGATCTCGCGGCGCAGCAGCACCTGGAAGGGGAAGGGCGTGGCGGGCTGCGGCGGGCGGGCGCGCGTGACGTGGAGGCGCGTGACGTCCGGCTCGGCGGAGAGGAGGAGGAGCACGGGCCCGGCGCGCCCGAACAGCTCGAGGGTCAGCGCGCGCTCGGCGTGGACCCGCACCGCGTCGACGCGGGAGCCGACGAGGGGCGCGAGCTCCCGGACGACCGCCTCGATCTCACCCGCGCCGAGCGACATGCCGAGACATTACTAGGTGCCCAAAAAAGCAGCGGCCGCCCGAAGGCGGCCGCGGCGCTGCGCGACGAAGCGCGCCGACGCAACTACTTCTTGGCGGACTTCTTCGCCGCCTTCTTCTTCGTCGTCGTCTTCTTCGCGGCCGGCTTCTTCGTCGTCTTCTTCGCAGGCATCGTGTTCCCTCCTCGGAACGTCCATTCGATGTCACTCACGATGTCGCTGGACATTCAAGAATGGACAAGTTGCGCGGAGGTTAGCGCGCCGAGATCACACACGTCAAGCAAGCGTCACGCGAAATTCCCGTGCGCGACGCGCGACGCTCGCGCGATCGACCCGCGCGAGTCGCCTCGCGGTCCGTGGATCGGCGGGTACGGGTTCACGGCACGTGACCGGCGCTCGCACCCCCGGCGCCGGCCCTCGCCTTGACTTCGAGGAGCGCGGATCGTTACGTCCCGCAGGCCTTTCAGGAAGGAACGCCATGCTCCAGAAGCAGCTCCTCGGGTTCACGAACCTCGGCGCCGAGTGGGTCCTCTGGCTCCTCATCGCCCTCTCCGTCGCCTCCATCGGCGTGATGATCGAGCGCGTCGCCTTCTTCCTCTCCCGCCGGGCGGGCGACGTGGACGCGCTGCGGCGGCAGCTCCTCGCCGGGGACCTCGCGGGCGCGAGCGCCGCGGTGGAAGGGCGCCGCGGCATGGAGGCGGAGGTGGTGCGCGCCGCGGTCGCGCACGCGGCGATGGGCCCCGACGCGGTGCGCGAGGTCGTCTCCGGGACGATCGAGCGCTCGCGCATCGACTACGAGCAGCGGCTCGCCTTCCTCGGCACCCTCGGCAACAACGCTCCCTTCATCGGCCTGTTCGGCACGGTCCTCGGCATCGTGCGGGCCTTCTTCGAGCTCTCGCGCAACCCCGGCGCCGCAGGCGCCGGCACGGTCATGGCGGGCATCAGCGAGGCGCTCGTCGCCACCGCCGTCGGGCTGTTCGTGGCGCTGCCCGCCGTGGTCGCCTACAACCTGTTCCAGCGCGGCCTCCGCCGGACGGCCCAGCGGGCGACGGCGCTCGGGCACGCGGCCATCGCGCACCTCGAGGCGCGCCCCGGCAGGGAGGCGTGAGCGATGGCCGGGCTCTCCGGCGGCGAGAACGACGACGACCTCATCAGCGGCATCAACGTCACGCCGCTCGTCGACGTCGTCCTCGTGCTGCTCATCATCTTCATGGTGACCGCCACCTACATCGTCCGGGCGGCCATCGAGGTCGAGCTGCCGCGCGCGGCGCACGGCGGCGAGACCACCGGCACGGTCCTCACGGTCGTGCTCACCCGCGACGGGAAGGTCTACCTGGACGGCGTCGAGCGGACCGAGCAGGAGCTCGTCGCGCGGACGCGCGAGGCGGTGCGCAAGGACGCCGGCACCCGCGCCGTGATCTCCGCCGACAAGGGTGCGCTGCACGGGGCGGTGGTGCGCGCCATCGACCTCGTGCGCGACGGCGGGGTGACCCGCTTCGCGATCCACGTCGAGCGGGAGCGGTGACGGATGGGGCGCCTCCCGCCGCCGCTCGCCTACGCCGTCTCCGCCGCGCTCCACCTCGCGGCGCTCGCCGGCCTCGCGCGCCTGCCGCCCCTTCCGGCCCTCGGTGACGAGGTCGCCGTGGAGGTCGTCGACGTCGCGCCGCCCCCGCCCCCACCTCCCGCGCCCGCGCCCGCGCCTGCCCCCACCCCGGCGCCCGAGCCGGAGCCGCTCGGGCCCGCGCCGCGCCGCGCGCCGGTGAAGGCGCCGCCGCTCGCACCGCGGGCCGCGCGCCCCGATCCCGCCCCGCCGCCGCCCAGCGCCGAGCCGCCCGCGGACGCGCCGAGGCGCGCGGCGGTCCGCGTCGGGGTGGCCATGTCGGCCACGACCGAGGGCGGCTCCTTCTCTGCGCCCTCCGGCAACACGCTCCACGGCGAGATGCCGCGCACCGCGCCCGACCCGCAGGACGTGCAGCCGTATCGCTCCGAGCGCTACGCGTCACCCGCTCAGGTGACGGTGCTGCCCCGCCCGATCTCCTGCGAGATCCCGCAGGCCGAGTACCCGGAGGCGGCTCGCCGCGCCGGAGTGGAGGGTCGCGTGGTGCTCACGCTCCTCGTGGACGAGGCCGGGCGCGTCGCGGACGCGAAGGTGGTGGAGTCGCCCGGCCACGGCCTCGGAGAGGCCGCCGTCGCCGGCGTGAAGCGCCACTGCCGCTTCGACCCCGCGCGCAGGGGCGAGGAGCGCGTCGCGACGAGGCTCCGCTACACGGTGCGCTACGAATTGCCGTGAGCCTAGGGCAACACGGCGGCGCCGATCACGCCCGCATCGTCTCCCAGCCACGCGTGCTCGATGCTGAGCCCCTTCCCCGCGGACTTGGAGACCTTCGCGTCGAAGGTCCGGCGCACGAGCTCCCCGAGGGCGGGGCAGCCGAGCAGCACGCCGCCGCCCAGGATGAGCCGGGCGGGGTTGAGCACGGTGACGAGGTTCGCGATGGCGGTGCCGAGCAGCTCGCCCACCTCCGCCCAGAGCGCCCGGGCGTAGGCGTCGCCCGCCCGGTAAGCGTCGTCCACCAGGCTCGCGGTCACGCGCGCGAGGTCTCCACCCACCCGCTCGAAGATGGCGGTGCGCGCGCCGGCGGCGAGCTCCTCGCGCACGCGCGTCGCCACGTTCACCCCCGAGGTGTAGGCCTCGAGGCAGCCCCAGTCACCGCAGCCGCAGCGACGCACCGCCGTCTCGGCGCGCAGCGGCGTGACCTTCACGTGGCCGAACTCCCCCGCGACGCCCTGCGCGCCGTCGTACAGCCGGCCGTCCAGGATGAGGCCCGAGCCGACGCCGGAGCCGACGAACACGAGCACCACGTCGTCGATCCCCTTCGCCGCGCCGAAGCGCTTCTCGCCCCAGGCCGCGACCGACAGGTCGTTCGCGACCCGCACGGGCACGCCGAGCGCGTCGCGGAGCAGCTCCCCGAAGGCGATGTCGCGCCACCCCAGGTTCGGCGCGTTCAGCACGACCCCGGTGCGCCCCAGGCACTGCCCTGCGACGCCCACCCCCACCGCCCCGAAGACACCCGGGACCACGCTCGCCGCGGAGGTGGCCTCCCCGATGGCGTGGCGCACGATCTCGACCACGCCCGCCGGGGTGCGGTCCCGCAGCGGCTCCTTGTGCGCGGCGACGATCTCGCCCGTGTCGGCGTCCACGACCGCGGCGCGCGCGTTCGTCCCCCCCAGGTCCACGCCGATCCCGAGCGGCATCGCTAGGCCCCCACCTCCCGCATGATCTCGGCGACCTTGCCGCGCACGAGCGCCTCGATCTCGTCGAGCCGCTCCTTCGTGCGCGCCTCGAAGCGCAGCACGAGCAGCGGCTGGGTGTTCGAGGCCCGCACGAGCCCCCAGCCGTCCGGGAAGACGACGCGCACGCCGTCCACCGTCACCGCCTCGTAGCGCGCGGCGAAGAACTCCTGGGCGCGGCGCACCACCTCGAACTTCTTGTCCTCCGGGCAGTCGACCCGCAGCTCCGGCGTGGACTCGGTCCGGGGGACGTCGGCGAGCAGGGCCGAGAGCGGCGCGTCCGTCCGGGAGAGCAGCTCCACGAGGCGCGCCGACGAGTAGATCCCGTCGTCGAACCCGAACCAGCGGTGGGCGAAGAAGATGTGCCCGCTCATCTCGCCGGCGAGCAGCGCGCGCTCCTCCTTCATCTTGGCCTTGATGAGGCTGTGCCCGGCCTTCCACATGATGGCGCGTCCGCCGCGCTTCGCGATGTCGTCGTAGAGCGACATCGAGCACTTCACCTCGCCGACGATGGCGGCGCCGGGCTCCTCGGCGAGGAGCGCGCGCGAGAAGAGGATCATGATCTGATCCCCCCACAGCACCCGCCCCCGCTCGTCCACCGCGCCCACGCGATCCGCGTCGCCGTCGTAGGCGATGCCGAGGTCCGCCTTCGTCTCCAGCACCTTCGCCTTCAGGTGCTCGAGGTTCTTCTCCACGGTCGGATCCGGGTGGTGGTTCGGGAAGCGGCCGTCCATGTCGATGAACAGCGGCACCACCTCGACCCCGAGCGCCTCGAGGATGGGCACGGCGATCACGCCGCCGGTCCCGTTCCCGGCGTCCACCACCACCTTCAGCTTGCGGCCGCCGAGGCGGAGGTTCTCCCGGACGTACTTCCGGTAGGGGGTGATCACGTCGTACGGGCTCACCGTGCCGGACCCGCTCGCGAACCGCCCGGACTCGGCGAGCCGTCGCAGCGCCTGGATCTCCTCGCCGTGGAAGGTCGCCGCGCCGAGCCCCACCTTGAGGCCGTTGTACTCCGGCGGGTTGTGGGAGCCGGTGATCATGCAGATGCCGTCCACGCCCGCGGTGTGCGCCGCGAAGTAGGTGAGCGGGGTCGGCACCACGCCGAGATCCAGCACGTCGATCCCGGTCGAGGTGAGCGCCGAGACCATCGCGTCGCGGAAGCGCTCGCCGGAGAGGCGCGCGTCGCGGCCGACGGCCGCCTTGCGCCCGCCCGCCTCGCGGATGCGCGTCCCGAGCGCCTTGCCCACGAGGTGGACCGCGTGCTCCGTCAGGTCCTGATCGACGAGCCCGCGGATGTCGTACTCACGGAAGATCGTGGGCGAGAGCGTGTCCATGGGGGTCTCCGGGTTCCGGGTAGAATGTCGTGCCGAGCCCGGCGGCGCGCAGTCCACGTCGGGGCGGGCGGGCGCTGTCTAGCACGAAGGGGGCGCCCGGCGGCGCTATAGCACCTCGTCGCGGCCCCGGCGCGTGAGCTCCTCCACCGCCTTGCGCACGTCCTGCGCGCGGTCCCGCCGGCAGACCAGGATCGCGTCCCCCGCGTCGACCACCACCACGTCGTCGATCCCGACCACCGCCACCGGCCGCCCGTCGGTGGCGATCACCACGTTGTTGCGGCCGTCGATGACGAGGGCGTCCCCCTCCGCGACGTTGCCGGTCGCATCGGTGGCGCGCACGTCGGGCAGCGCGGCGAAGCTCCCCACGTCGCTCCAGCCGAAGTCGGCGGGCACGACCGCGATGCGGTCGCTCTTCTCCATGACGCCGAAGTCGATGGAGATGGACGGGCACTCCGGGAACACGCGCCGCAGCGTGCGGGCGTACGCCGGCGTCCCGAGCGCCGCGCCGATCTGGGCGAGCTGCTCGCCCAGCACGGGCATGGCGCGGCGGATCTCTTCCAGGATCACGTCCGCGCGGAACACGAAGATCCCCGAGTTCCAGAGGTAGCCGCCGTCGGCGAGGTAGCGCGCCGCGGTGCGCGCGTCGGGCTTCTCCACGAACCGCTCGACCTTGAACGCCTGCAGCCGCGCCTTGCCCCTCCCGCTGCGCGCGGCGAGGCGCGGGCCGACCTTCAGGTAGCCGTAGCCGGTCTCCGGCCGCGAGGGGCGGATGCCGATCGTCGCGACGGCGCCGCGCTCGGCGAGCTGGGCGCCCGCGGCGAGCGCCTCGCGGAAGGCCGCGGGCTTCGCGATGTGGTGGTCGGCGGGGAGCATCGCCAGCACGCCCTGCGGATCGCGCGCCGCCACGTGGAGCGCGGCGAGGCCGACGCAGGGGGCCGTGTTCCGCGCGCACGGCTCGACGATGAAGTTCTCCTTGGGGAGCTGGGGCAGCATGCGCCGCGCCGCGACGGCGTGGCGGGGCCCGCACACCACGAAGGTCCGATCCGCCTTCCCGAGCGGGGGGAGCCGCGCGATCGTGGCCGCGAGCAGCGGCGCCCCGCCGGCCAGGGCGAGGAACTGCTTCGGCCGGTCCTTGCGGGACAGCGGCCAGAAGCGGGTGCCGGAGCCGCCGGCCATGACGACGGGATGGATCTTCACAGGGTCCTCCAGATGGACAGCAGCTCCGACAGGATGCGCGCGGTGGCGCCCCAGATCGTTTCGTCGCCGAAGGTGAAGTGGTGCACGTCCACGGGCAGCCCCCAGGCCTCGACGCGCTCGGTGCGGTGCGCGCCGGGCGCCAGCAGCGAGGCGAGCGGCACGTGGAGGATCTCGGCCACCTCGTGCGCCGCCGCCGCGTAGGGGTACGGATATGGCACCGAGGCGACCCAGGGCGTCAAGCGGAAGGCCGAGGTGAGGACGAGCGTCTCGGAGAGCCGTCCCAGCACGTCCGCGTGCGCCGGCTCGAGCCCGATCTCCTCCCGCGCCTCCCGCAGCGCCGCCGCGAGGTGCTCCTCCTCCGGGTCGATGCGCCCGCCGGGGAAGCTGATCTGCCCGGCGTGGCGGCGGAGGTGCCGCGTGCGGCGCGTGAGGACCACGTGCGTGCCTCCGGGCCCGTCGTAGAGCGGCACGAGCACCGCCGCGCGCAGGAACCCGCCGAGCGGGAAGTGCTCCGGCGGGATCTCGGCGACCGGCGCGACGCCCCACGCGTGCGCCGCGAGCGCGGTCCGCAGGGCCTCGAGGCTCATCGGCGGAGCGCGGCGCCGAGCGGGGCGTCCGGGTCCGCGGCGCGCGCCGCCTCGACGGCGGGCGCGGACACGGAGGCGTGGCCGGCCGGGAGCACCCCCTGCCAGATGAGGATCGCGAGGGCCACGCCGGCCGCGATGCGCCAGACGACGAACAGGTGCGTCGTGCGGGTGCGCAGCCAGCCGAGCAGCCAGTCGATGACGAGGTAGCCGGCCACCGCCGACACCGCGGTCCCGACGAGCGTGGCGAGCGCCCAGCTCGGCTCGCCGCGCAGCACCGGCACGGTCTTCCAGAGCTTGTAGCCTCCGGCGCCGAGGATGATCGGCACCGAGAGCAGGAAGCTGAAGCGCGCCGCCGCCTCGCGCGTGAAGCCGAGCAGCATGCCGGCCGTGATGGTCGTGCCCGAGCGCGAGCTCCCCGGCACGAGCGCGAGGGCCTGGCCGAGGCCGATGAGCACCGCGTCCCGCGCGCCCACGTCCTCGACGGTGCGCAGGTGGCGGGCGTAGCGCTCGGCGGCGAGGAGCACGAGCCCGAGCACCACGAGCGAACCCGCGATGACCCAGTTGCCGAGCGCCTCGATCCGCTCCTCGAAGAGCTTCCCCAGCACCGCGGCGGGGACCGTGCCGAGCACGATGAACCAGGCGAGGCGCGACTGCGGGGTCTCGAGCGGGCGGCGGCGAGCGAGCGAGCGCAGGCCCGCCGCCAGGAGGGAGAGGATCTCCGTCCGGAAGTACACGAGCACCGCGAGGGTGGTGCCCGTCTGGATGATGGTCGCGAACGCCCGGAAGCGCGGGTCGGCGAGGTCGTGGCCGAGCAGCTCGCCGAAGACGAGCAGGTGGGCGGTGGAGGAGACGGGGAGGAACTCGGTCGCGGCCTGGAGGACCCCGAGGAAGACTGCGGCGAGGAGGCTCATGCGCGGACGGAACCCTAGTCCACCGTCGGCGGATCATCAACGCGGCCCCTCCCGCCCGGGGAGCGCGACACGGATGACTTGCGCGCGCCTGGTCTCAGCGGAATGCGGAGGACGAGGGAGGGCACAATGGACAGGCAACGGGTGGCGGTGGTGGTGGCGCTGGCGCTCGCGGGGCTGGCCGCGCCGGTGACGGCGTCGGCCGGCTTCGTGGTGGGCGCGCGGGTGGGCTGGGCGTTCCCGTTCGGCGAGCTGCGCAACGGAGTGGACCTCGACAGCGCGGTGCGCGGGCAGATCCCGCTCCAGGTGGACCTCGGCTGGCGCTTCGCGGACAGGCTCATGCTGGGCGGGTACGCTCGCCTCTCGCCGGGCGTGGTGGGGGACAACGTCGAGGACGCGTGTGACGCGAGCTCCCTCGACTGCGACGGGCCCTTCGGGTGGGCGGTGGGGGGTCAGGTGGACGTCCGGCTCGCGCCCGGGAACGCCGGACCCTGGATCGGCGCGTTCGGCGGGTTCGAGGCGCTGACCTACGGAGACGTGAGCGAGGCGGTGGACACCGACTCGCTCGAGCTCTCGTACGAGGGGTGGGAGGTCGGCGCGCAGGGCGGGATCGACTTCGCCTGGGGTCCCATCGTGATCGGGCCGTGGGCGAGCGTCAGCTGGGGCCGCTTCACCGAGATCAGCGCCGAGATCGGCGGCCGAGACACCGACATCCCGGAGTGGGACGAGGCGACCCACACCTGGGTCCAGGTCGGGCTGCGGGGCGCGCTGGACTTCTGATGGAGACGGCGAGCGCGGCCCGGGCCGTCCACGGCCCGGGCCGTCGCGCCTCTAATACCGGTAGTGATCGGGCTTGAACGGCCCGTTCGGCGGCACGCCCAGGTAGCCCGCCTGCTTCTTCGTGAGCTTCGTGAGCTTCGCGCCGATCTGCTCGAGGTGGAGCGCCGCGACCTTCTCGTCGAGGTGCTTCGGCAGCACGTAGACCTTCTTCTCGTACGCCGCGCGGTTCGTCGCGAGCTCGAGCTGCGCGAGCGTCTGGTTGGTGAACGAGTTCGACATCACGAACGACGGGTGCCCGGTCGCGCAGCCGAGGTTCAGGAGCCGGCCCTCGGCGAGGACGAGCACCCGGTGGCCGTCGGGGAACACGAAGGCGTCGTACTGCGGCTTGATGTTCACCTTCTCCAGCCCGGGGACCTTCTTCAGGCCGGCGATGTCGATCTCGTTGTCGAAGTGGCCGATGTTGCCGACGATGGCGCAGTCCTTCATCTGCTGCATGTGCGCGACGGTGATGACGTCGAGGTTGCCGGTGGCGGTGACGAACACGTCCGCCTCCTTCACCACGTCCTCGACGCGCACGACCTGGTAGCCCTCCATCGACGCCTGCAGCGCGTTGATGGGATCGATCTCGGTCACCACCACCCGCGCGCCCTGGCCGCGGAGCGCCTGCGCGCAGCCCTTGCCCACGTCGCCGTAGCCGCACACCACGCACAGCTTGCCGGCGAGCATCACGTCGGTGGCGCGGTTGAGCCCGTCCACGAGCGAGTGGCGGCAGCCGTAGAGGTTGTCGAACTTCGACTTCGTCACCGAGTCGTTCACGTTGATGGCGGGGAAGAGCAGCGTCCCCGCCTTCTGCATCTCGTAGAGCCGGTGGACCCCCGTGGTCGTCTCCTCGGTGACGCCCGCGCAGTCCTCCGCGACGCGCGTCCAGCGCCGCGGGTCCTTCTTCAGCTCGCGGCCGAGGAGCCTCAGCACGACCGCGTACTCCTCCGAGTCCGCGCTCGCCGCGCGCGGCACCTTGCCGGCCTTCTCGAACTCGAAGCCCTTGTGGATGAGGAGCGTGGCGTCGCCGCCGTCGTCCACGATCTGCGTCGGCCCCTTGCCGCCGCCGAAGTCGAGCGCGCGCTCGGTGCAGTCCCAGTACTCCTCGAGCGTCTCGCCCTTCCAGGCGAACACCGGCACGCCGCGCGGCGCGTCGGGCGTGCCGCCGCGGCCCACCACCACCGCCGCGGCGGCGTGGTCCTGGGTCGAGAAGATGTTGCAGCTCGCCCAGCGCACGTCCGCGCCCAGGTCCGCGAGCGTCTCGATGAGCACCGCGGTCTGGACGGTCATGTGCAGCGAGCCGGTGATGCGCTGGCCGGCGAGCGGCCTCTTGCGCGCGTACTCGCGGCGCACCGCCATGAGGCCGGGCATCTCCTTCTCGGCGAGCTCGATCTCCTTGCGGCCCCACTCGGCGAGCGCGAGGTCCTTCACGCGGTGCTCGACGGGCGCGGCGGGCGGCTTCAGCAGCTTCTTCTTCGCGGCGGGGACGGCCATGGTGCTCTCCTTGTCGTGGTGGGTCGTGTGGTGGGCGTTCGGGGAGGGGTCAGCGCCGCCGTGAGGCGCGCTCGGCCGTGGCGACGACGAGGCCGGGGCCCTTGGCGCCGGGCTCGGGGGGCAGCGCGCGGGTCCGCACGGCGCCGAGGCCGGCGCCGGCGAGGAGCGCCTCGAGCTCCTCCGGCGCGAAGCCCGGCCGGACCTGGCCCATGCGGCGGCGGAGCGCCTCGTCCGAGTGGCGGACCGCGTCCAGGACCACGAGCCGGCCCCCCGGCGCCAGCACCCGCGCCGCCTCGCGCAGCGCGGCCGCGGGCTCGTCGAGGTAGGCGAGCACGAGCGCGAGCAGCGCCGCGTCGCAGCGGCCGTCGGCGATGGGCAGCGCCTCGAGCCGGGCCTCGTGCAGCTCGACGTTGGGGAGCGCCGCGCAGCGCCGGCGCGCGGCGCGCAGCATCGCCGCGGACTGATCGACCGCGACGACCTCGCGCACGTGCGGCGCCAGCTCCGCGGAGAGGGCGCCCGTGCCGCAGCCGAGGTCCGCGACGGTCCACGAGGAGGGCAGCAGCGCGAGGAGCGCCTCGCGCGCCACCGACGAGCCGTACACCTCCGCGCGCAGGCGATCCCACGCTCCGGCCGCGCCGGCGAAGAAGCGCTGCGCCCCGTCGCGGCGCGCGCGCACCGCCTGGAGCCGCTCCGCGTCCTGCCGCACCGCCGGCCAGGCCTCGCTCTCGGCGCGGGCGAGCAGCCACAGGCGCCGAGCGCCCGGCGCGAGCCCGTCCGCATAGCCGTACAGGCTCTGCGTCCCCTGGCGCCGGCTCGCGAGCCAGCCCTGGTCCGCGAGCACCTTGAGGTGGCGCGAGACGGTGGACTGTGGCAGCGCCAGCACCTCGCAGAGCTCCAGGACCGAGAGCTCCTTGCGCTCGAGCGCGTGCAGCAGCCTGAGCCGGGTCGGGTCGGCGAGCCCCTCCATCCAGCCGAGGAGGGCCTCACCGTGCGGGCGGGCGGGGGCAGGCTGAGTCATCGATCCATCCGGATGGACGGATATATGTACCGGGCCCTCGCCGCGGTCAAGGCCGGGGGCCACCGCAGAGACTCGAAGGGCCCGCTCCCGCGAGGGAGCAGGCCCCTGTGCGCCGCGGAGGCCGGGCCGCTAGGCGCCCGCGACCGCGCGGACCTTGCCGCCCGCCGCGTCGCGGAGCGCGTCCTTCTTGTCGGTGCGCTCCCAGCTGAACTCCTTCTCGGTGCGGCCGAAGTGGCCGTACGCGGCGGTCTTCTCGTAGACGGGCCGCAGCAGGTCGAGCCCCTCGATGATCTGCTTGGGCGTGAGGCCGAAGACCTCGCGGACCGCCTGGGCGATCCGCTCCTCCGGGACCGCCGCGGTGCCGAACGTCTCGACCATCACCGAGACCGGCTCGGCGACGCCGATGGCGTAGGCGACCTGCACCTCGCAGCGGCGGGCGAGCCCGGCGGCCACCACGTTCTTGGCGATGTAGCGGCCCATGTACGCGGCGGAGCGATCGACCTTGGAGGGGTCCTTGCCGCTGAACGCGCCGCCGCCGTGGCGCCCCATGCCCCCGTAGGTGTCCACGATGATCTTGCGGCCGGTCACGCCGGTGTCGCCCATCGGCCCGCCGATCACGAACCGGCCGGTGGGGTTGATGAAGACCTTGGTCTTCCGGTCGACGAGCTTCTTCGGGAGCGCCTTGGCGATGACCTCCTCGCGGAGGGCCGCGTGGAGCTTGCGGTTCGAGACGCTCTCCGAGTGCTGGGTGGAGACGACCACCGTGTCGATGCGCGCCACCTTGCCGCCGCGGTACTCGACGGTCACCTGGCTCTTGCCGTCGGGGCGCAGGAAGTCGAGCCCGCCGCGCCGCGCCTTCGCGAGCTGACGCGTGACGGCGTGGGCGTACTGGATCGGCGCCGGCATGAGCTCGTTCGTCTCGTCGCAGGCGTAGCCGAACATCATGCCCTGGTCGCCCGCGCCGCCCACGTCGACGCCCTGGCCGATGTCCGGGGACTGCTGGTCCACCGCGACGAGCACGCCGCAGGTGTTCCCGTCGAAGCCCATGTCGCCGGAGACGTAGCCGATGCGCTTCACGACCTCGCGCGCGAGCTTCGGGTACTCGATGCGGGCGGTGGTGGTGATCTCGCCCGCGATCATGACGTACCCGGTCTTGAGCAGGGTCTCGCAGGCGACGCGCCCCTTCTTGTCCTGCGCGAGCACCGCGTCCAGGACCGCGTCCGAGATCTGGTCCGCCATCTTGTCGGGATGGCCCTCGGTGACGGACTCGGAGGTGAACAGGTAGTCGGTGTGCGGCATCGGAAGGTTTCTCCGCGGGCGTGGGGGGTGGCGAAGGTACGCGCCGGGGCCGGAAGCTGTCAATATGACGGAGGGCCGTCCACCCGCGGCGCGGCGCGCCTCGCGGAGGCCCGGTTCGCGGGCCCGAGCGGGCGCCGGACGAGCGGGCGGGCGTCCGCGGGCGCTACCCCGAGACTGGCCCGAAGGTGGCCTCCGCCTCGAGCAGCTCCGGGAAGCGACGGAGCATCTCGGTGCGCACCTCGCGCTCGATGTCGTCCGCGGTGGTGAGGGAGAGGATGCGCTCGACGAGCGCCCGCCCGTCCGCGGCCCGGGCCGCCCGCACCACCCGCTTCACGAACGGGATCGCGGGCCCGTTCATGGAGAGCTCCGAGACCCCCAGGCCGATGAGGACGAGCGTGTTCATCACGTCGCCTGCCATCTCCCCGCACATGGAGACCGGGATCCCCTTCACCTGCGCCGCGTCGCAGATCAGCTTCAGCATGCGCAGCACGGCGAGGTGGAGCGGCTTGTAGAGGTAGGCGACGTCCTTGTTCTGCCGGTCGATCCCGATCGCGTACTGGATGAGGTCGTTCGTGCCGATGGAGAAGAAGTCGCTCTCCTCGGCGAGGCGGTCCGCGATGAGCGCCGCGGACGGCAGCTCGATCATGATGCCGAGGGGGACCTCCTCGCGCACCGGCGCGCCCTCGCGCCGCAGCTCCTCGCGGACCTCGGCGAGGAGCCGCTTCGCCGCGCGCAGCTCGGACACCCCGGAGATCATGGGGAACATGATGCGCAGGTTGCCGTGCACCGACGCGCGCAGCAGGGCCCGGAGCTGCGCCCGGAACATCTCGGGCTGGCGCAGGCAGTAGCGGATGGCGCGCAGGCCCAGCGCGGGGTTCTCGGCGGGCAGGCGCATGCCGACGGGCAGCTTCTCGCCGCCGAGGTCGAAGGTGCGGATGGTCACCGGCTTCGGCGCGAGCGCCTCGAGGACTCGCCGGTAGGTCTGGTACTGCTCGCCCTCGCCGGGCAGCTCCGTCCGGCCGATGAACAGGAACTCGGTCCGGTAGAGCCCCACCCCCTCGCCGCCGTGCGCGACGAGGCTCGGCACCTCCTCGACGAACTCGATGTTGCCGGCGAGGCGGACGGTGACGTCGTCGAGGGTGCGGGCGGGGAGGTCGCGCGTGCGGAGCAGGACCTGCTCCGCCTCGAGGAAGCGCTCGCGGGCGACCTCGTACTCGACCCGCTCCCCCGGCGTGGGGTTGATCACCACCACGCCGCGGCTGCCGTCGACGGCGATCCAGTCGCCCCGCCCCGCGAGCGAGGTGATGCGCCCCACGCCCACCACCGCCGGCACCTCCAGCGCCCGGGCGACGATGGCGGTGTGCGAGGTCTTCGCGCCGGTGTCGGTCACGAAGGCCGCCACCTTGCGCTCGTGCAGGAGCAGCGCCGTGTCGGCGGGCGAGAGGTCGTGGGCGACGATGATGGCGCCCTCGGGCGGCGGCTCCTCGACGTCCGGGGCCTGGCCGAGCAGGTTCTTGATGACGCGCTCGCCCACGTAGTCCACGTCCGCGCGCCGCTCCTTGAAGTACTCGTCCGCCTGCTCGTGGAACGCGCTCTTGATCTTGCGGGTCGCGCGCTTCACCGCCCACTCGGCGTTGACGCGCTCCTCCCGGATGAGCCGCTGCGCCTCCAGGACGAGCATCTCGTCCTTCAGCATCATCCGGTGCATGTCGATGATGGCGGTGTGCTCGGCGCCGCCCTGCGTGCCGGGCGCGCGCTCCACCTTCTCGCGCACCTCGGCGAGCTGCAGCTCGGAGATCTCCAGCGCGGTGCGCAGCCGCGCGAGCTCGTTCTCGATCTCCTCCGGCGCGAGCAGGCGCTTCGGCGCGCGGACCTTGCGCCGATCCACCGGCCAGCAGCGCCCGATCGCGATGCCGGGCGACGCGGCGATGCCGACGAGGATCGAGGTGGCGCTCGGCGTCATGTCTCCCCGAACCCGCTCTCGATCACCTTCGCGAGGGCCGTCATGGCCGCGTCCGCGTCCTCGCCGTCGACGACGAGGATGATGGAGGAGCCCTTGGCCGCCGCGAGCGTCAGCACGCCCATGATGCTCTTGCCGTTCACCTGCATCCCGTCCTTCTCGACGTGGATCTCGGCGCGGTAGCGGTTCGCCGTCTGGACGAGCTGCGCCGCGGCGCGCGCGTGCAGCCCGAGCGAGTTGACGATGACGAAGGTGCGCTCGTGCCTCGGCATGCCCCTAGCTGCTCCAGTGGAAGTGGCCGGCCACCACCGCGGCGCCGACGGCCGCGAGGGCCGCGACGTAGGCGGTGGGGAGGAGACGTGCGCCGCGCGCGAGGGCGGCGTAGCCGGCCCCCGCGGCGAGCATCGCGACGAGGGTGGCCGGCGCGCCGGCGGCGCCGGCGGCGCGCAGGGCCACGACCGCCGCCGCGACGCCGCACAGGGCCGCGCCGGCGGCGCGCAGGCGGTCCGCCGCGAGCGGCAGCCCGAGCCGCGCGATGGCGGGGATCACCGCGTCGCCGCCCCGGTAGGCGACGCGGAACAGCCCGGCGCGGAGGGAGAGGTGGACGACGTTGTAGAGGACGAGGGCGGCGACCACCCCGGCGCCGCCGAAGAGCAGCGCGCCCACGGCGCCGAGGGCGCCGCAGAACGGGCGGAGCGCGGTCCAGAAGAAGCCGTCGCCGAGCGCGGCGAGCGGCCCCTGCAGCGTGGCCTTGTACCGCAGGGCCGCGCCGGCCGGCTCCTCCCCCGCGGCGACCCGCTCCTCGTGGTGGATCGCGCCGCCCAGGATGGCCGCCGCCATGTAGGGGTGGCAGTTGAAGAACTGGAGGTGGCGCTCGAGCGCCTCGCGGCGCCGGGCGGGCTCGGGGTAGAGCGCGCGCAGCGCGGGATCGATGGCGTAGGCGAAGCCGAGGTTCTGCATGCCGCGCCGGTTCCAGGCGGCCTGCAGGAACAGGCCGCGCCAGAACACGCGCGCGAGGGTCCGCGCCGGGACGCGCGCGCTCACGACAGCGCCCTCCCGACGATCACCCCCGCGACGAGCGCGACGGCGAGCGCGCCGTAGAAGTAGCGGGGCGCCTCGCGCGCGCGGAGCGCCTTGGCGCCGGAGGCGCAGGCCAGGGCGGCGAAGGCGAAGAAGCCGAGCTGCAGCGGGGTGGCGGCGGCGGGCACGGCGCGGAGGAACGCCGGGATCGCCACGGCCGCGAGGGCGGCCCCCGCCGGCGCGACCAGCGCCGCGACGGCGAACGGGGCCGCGAGCCCGGAGAGGTTCCAGCGCACCGCGGCGCGCGGGTGGCCGCTCGCCAGCGCCGCCTCGGCGCGCAGCGCGATCCGCTCGTTCCAGCCCTCGACGAGCCGGTCGGCGCGCCGGCCCACGAGCGCGAGCGGCGCGCAGATCAGCACCGCCAGGATGGCCACCTCGGGCGACACGCCCGCGCCGAGGGCGCGCCCGGCGAGGACCGCGCCGCCGGTGATCGCCGCGGTGGCGAGCGCCTCGTGCACGGGGAGCGCGGCGCCGAGGTTCACCGCCCCGAGCCAGAGCAGCTCGAGCGGCGGGGCGACGAGGAGGCCGCCCTGCGGATCGCCCAGCGCCCAGCCGGTCACCGGCGCGAGCGCGATGGGCCGGGAGAGCATGGCCTGCAGAAAGCCCTTGCGCTCCACCGCGGCGAGGCCCGCGACGACCCCTAGGACGAGGTAGGACAAGCCCAAGCAGTGTAACCTAACGGGCCGCGGCGTACCGGCGTTCGATCTCGTCCATCCCCGCGGGGGCTTCGGCGGGCACCGCGCGCAGCTCCACCTCGAACCCCTCGGCGGCGAGGGCGCGCAGGGCGCGGACCTCCTCCTGCGAGAGGAATACGGAGGGTGTGACGCTCCGGCGCCCCGGCGCGTAGTGGACGTTGCCGACGTTGAGGCGGGGCGCCAGCGCCGGCGTGAGCCCGGCGGCCCGCGCCTGCACGAGCTGGGCGACGTCGCGCACCAGCACGAGGACCGGCGCCGGCGCGGCGGCGAGCGCGGCGTAATCGACCGCGCCGACCGGCTCGATGCGCGCCGCCAGCTCGGGCGGGACGCAGAGGGTCATGGCCGCGCGCGCGAGCCTGCTCGACGCCGCCTCGTCGTCCGCGACCACCACCTCCCGGACGGCGAGGTGGGGGAGCCAGGTCTCCAGCACCTGGCCGTGGAGGAGGCGGTTGTCGACGCGGACGAGGGCGATCACGGAACGGAGACGGCGGCGGGGGTGCCCCGATTCACGGGCGGCTCGTGCGGGCCCGGGTGCGGAGCAGCTCCGAGGCGAGGGTGATGTTCTTCTGGCCGTAGCCGGTGAGCAGCTCGGCGGCGGCGTGCAGGCCGAGGTTCTCCGCGCGCGCGGAGGCGAGCTTCAGCACCATGGGCAGGTTCACGCCGGTGACCACCTCGAGCTTCTCGTCGAGGAAGGTGAGCGCCAGGTTGGCGGGGGTGCCGCCGAACATGTCGGTGAGCACGAGGACGCCCTCGCCGGTGTCGACGCGCTTCACCGCCTCGCCGAGGCGCGCCCGGCAGTCCTCCATGGAGGAGGACGCGCCGATGCTCACCGCCTCGCACTGCTCGAGGTGTCCGACGATGCCCTCGGCGGTGCGGAGCAGCTCCTCCGCGAGCCCACCGTGCGTGGCGACGACGAGTCCGACCATCAGGATCGCTCCCTCCCGTTTGCGCGCGCGTACCATAGCCTCGCGCGGCTCGGGGGGCCAGCGGTCCGGCTACTCCTTCTCGACGTCTCGGTGCCACAGCCGCACCGGCTGCCCGCCTCCCTCCAGGCGCTCGGCGAGGGCGCCGGCCAGGGCGACGGAGCGGTGCTTCCCGCCGGTGCAG
The DNA here is from genome assembly GCF_000017505.1 of Anaeromyxobacter sp. Fw109-5. Lineage (NCBI taxonomy): Bacteria > Pseudomonadati > Myxococcota > Myxococcia > Myxococcales > Anaeromyxobacteraceae > Anaeromyxobacter > Anaeromyxobacter sp. Fw109-5. The sequence goes on along the minus strand of NC_009675.1, from coordinate 180,937 downwards.
CCGATGGCGATGGTGAGGTAGCTCTTCCCCTCGGCGCGGTAGCGCGGGAGCAGGAAGCCCAGCAGGTCGGAGATCCGCTCGAGGAAGGCCTTCGCGTCCGGCTGGCCGAGGACGAAGCGCGCCACGCGCGGGTCGGTCCCCGGGTGCGGCTTCAGCTCCGGGATGAAGTACGGGTTCGGCAGGAAGCGCACGTCGAGGACCACGTCGGCGTGGGTGGGGAGCCCGAAGCGGAACCCGAAGGAGACCACCGTGACGCCCAGCCGAGCCCCCTCGGACGTCGCGAAGCGCCGCGTCACGAGCCGCTTCAGCTCGTGCACGTTGAGGGTCGTCGTGTCGATGACCTCGTCCGCGATGGCCTTCAGCGCGGCGAGGGCCTGGCGCTCGGCGGCGATGCCGTCGGGGACCGTGCCGCTCTCGCCGGCGAGGGGGTGGCGCCGGCGCGTCTCCGAGTAGCGGCGCACGAGCGACTCGTCCGACGCGTCGAGGAACAGCACCTCGACGTCCGCCCCCTGCTGGCGGATCTCCTGGATGACGCGCGGCGCGTCGGCGAGGAAGCGGCCCTCGCGCGCGTCCACCACGAGCGCGATGCGCGAGACCTCGCCGGCGGTGTGGCCGGACAGCTCGAGGAGCTTCTCGAGGAAGAGGATGGGCAGGTTGTCGACGCAGTAGAAGCCCGCGTCCTCGAGGGCGCGCAGCGCCGTGGACTTCCCCGAGCCGGACACGCCGGTGAGGATCACCACCTCCGGGCCGCCGCGGTTGACGAGCTCGTTCATTCGACGTCCAGCTCCCCGACGCGCCCGCCGGGGGCGAGCGCGATGGCGCGGTTCAGGCGCTCCTGGAACTCGCGCGCCGAGTGGTGGCCCTGGAGCTTGAGGAGGTGATTGCGCGCCGCCACCTCCACGATGGTGGTCATGTTGCGGCCCGGCCGGACCGGGACGATGAGCATGGGGATCTCCACGTCGAGGATGCGGAACTTCTTCTCCTCGACGCCGAGCCGGTCGTACTCGACGCTGGGATCCCACTCCACGAGCTCGAGGACGATCTCGATCTTCTTCCGCTCGCGGATGGAGGCGACGCCGAAGAGGTCCTTGATGTTGATGATCCCGAGGCCGCGGATCTCCATGTGGTGCTTGATGATCTCGGATCCCGCCCCGTAGACCGAGTCGGGCGTGCGCCGCTTCACGTCCACGATGTCGTCGGCGACCAGCCGGTGGCCGCGCATGATGAGGTCGAGCGCGATCTCGCTCTTGCCGATGCCGGACTTCCCGAGCAGGAGGATGCCGACGCCGAACACGTCGAGCAGCACGCCGTGCATGGAGGTCTGCGCGGTGAGGATGTCCTCGAGGTAGTTCTGGACCCCCTCGATGAACGTGGAGCTGAGGTGCGTCGTGCGCAGCAGCGGCACGCCGGACTCGTCCGCCGCCGCCGCCATCTCGGGCGGCACGTCGAGCCCCTTCGTGACCACCAGGCAGGCGACGTCGGCCGAGAAGAAGCTCCGCAGGACGTCGACGGCGCGCTCGCGCGGCAGCGTCGCGAGATAGCTCATCTCGGTGTTGCCGAACACCTGCACCCGCTCGCGGTGGAGGTTCTCGGTGAAGCCGGCCAGCACGAGCCCGGGCTTCTGGATCCGGGCGGAGCTGATGCGGCGCGAGAGCCCCTGCTTGCCCGCGACGAGGGAGAGCCGGAGGTCGAACTTCTTGTCGTCGAGGAGGGCCCCGACGCGGATCGCGTCCATCGCGGGCGAGTCTAACCCGCCGAAACGCCTGGCCGCCACCTCGTCGGCACTCCCTTCGAGCGCGGCGCATACCCGCCGCTCGCGCGGGGCGGGCGGGCGGACGGCCCGGCGCGTCGGGGCGCGCGACGGAGCCGACTCCGGCAACTGAACGGTCAGTGTAGTGGCGCTCGGCGGGCCGCCGGCGTGGCGTCGTCCGCGCGTCGCCCCGGTGGGGGGCTCGCCCGCGGTCGCGGGGCCCGTCTCGCGCGTTGACGGTATGCTCGGCAGGTCACTACATTGCCCCGCCCCATGCAGCTCAAGGTCCTCTACCACGGCAACTGCTTCGACGGCTGCGCCTCGGCCGCGCTCTTCAGCCGGTTCTTCGCGGAGCGCGAGGGGACGCGCCTCTCGGAGGTCCGCCACGTCCCGCTGCAGCACGGGGCCGGCGACCCGTTCCCCTCGGGCGCCTTCGACGGCGACGTGAACGCGTGCGTCGACTTCCGCTTCTCCGCCTCGCCGGACCTTCACTGGTGGTTCGACCACCACGCCAGCGCGTTCCCCACGCCTAACGACCGTGCCGCGTTCGAGCGCGACGCGAGCGGCCAGAAGTTCTGGGATCCGGCCGCGCCGAGCTGCACCGGCTTCATCGCCCGGACCCTCGCCGAGCGCTTCGAGTGGCGGGCCGACGACCTCGCCGAGCTCGTCCGCTGGGCCGACGTCATCGACGCGGCCCGCTTCGACTCGCCCGCCACCGCCGTGCGGCTCGAGGCGCCGGCGCTGCGGATCATGACGCTGCTCGAGGCCACGAAGGACCCGTCGATCCCCGCCCGGCTCATCGAGGCGCTGCAGCACCGCCCGCTCGCCGAGATCGCCGACGAGCCCTGGGTGGCCCGCCCGCTCGCGCCGATCCTGGCGCGGCACGCGGAGGCGATCGACACCTACCGGCGGATCGCCCGGGTGGAGGGCGGGGTCGTCACCATCGACCTCGGCGAGACGCCCATCGAGTCCGCCAACAAGTTCATCGCCTACGAGCTCTTCCCGCAGGCCCGCTACACCGTGGTGGTGAGCCGCGACGCGAAGCGCGCGAAGGTGTCGGTCGGATCGAACCCGTGGGCGCGCCCGGCGCGCGCCCACGACATCTCGCGGCTCTGCGAGCGCTACGGCGGCGGGGGCCATCCGGTGGTGGGCGCGGTCTCCCTCCCGCCCGACCGCCTCGAGGACGCGCGGCGCATCGCGGGCGAGATCGCGGAGACCCTGAGGACGGAGCCGAGCGCACCATGATGCCGGGCCAGTACATCCTCGTCGTCGACGACGACGACGACTTTCGCGAGGCGCTTTCCGAGGTGCTCGTCGAGGCGGGCTACCCCGTGCAGAAGGCGGAGAACGGCGAGGTCGCGCTGGCGCGCGTCTCCGACGAGGCGCCCGGCATCGTGCTCCTCGACCTCAAGATGCCGGTGCTCGACGGCTGGGGGGTGATGGAGCGGATGCGCGGGGACGCGAAGAGCGCCGCCGTGCCGATCCTGATCCTCTCCGCCTACGGGTTCGAGTGGGAGGCGGAGCTCCTCGGCGCGCAGGGCTACATCCCGAAGTCGGTCGGGATGGACGAGATCCTGGAGCGCGTCCGCAAGGCCGCCGGCCCGCCTCCCTTGAGGCACTGAAGAGCGGGGCGACGGGCTACTGCGACGGGCTTCAGGGAAGGCGCCGCGACGTGGTCGCTCTTCCCCTAGCCTGTCCGGAAGCCTGAAGCCCGTCCCTCAGTGCGTGGTCGTGACGATGAGCTGCGGCTGCTGCGGCTGCGGGCTCGCGGCGGTGTCGCCGACCGGCGTGCAGCTCCCCTCCGAGACGTCGAAGACGCGGAAGCGCCGATCCCACAGCTTTCGCACGAGCGGCATCGCGACGTTGAACACCGGGATCCCCTTGGGGGTGTGCCCGTCGGTCTTCCCGTGGTGGGCGTGGCCGTGGAACACCGCCGTCGCCCCGAACGCCTCGCAGGGCGCGCAGAGGCGCGAGGTGCCGAGGAAGGGGCGGATCTCCAGGTGCTCCCCGTCGCAGGTCTCCAGGATGGGGGCGTAGTGCATGAGGACGACCTTGATCGGCAGGTCGAGCTGGCCGAGGGCGGCCTCCAGCTTCAGGGACTCGTTCACGCCCTCCTGCACGAAGGCCTTGATCACCGGCTCGCCGAACGCCTGGAGCATCCCCCGCTCGAACCCGCCCGCGAAGCCCTTCACGCCGGCGATCCCCACCCGCTTGTCGAACACCGCGTGATCCCCGTCCAGCACCTCGATCTTGGACTCGCCCAGGATCCGGACGATGTCCTTCACCACCCCGCCCTCGTAGTCGTGGTTGCCGAGCACCGCGGCGCACGGCACGCGCAGCTGGGAGAACGCCTCCGCGAGCGTCTTCGCCTCGTCCACGCTGCCGTGATCGGTGAGGTCGCCGGCGAGGACCAGCCCCTCGGCCTCGCCGTTCACCATCTTCACGACCTCGCGGAAGCGGCCGTGCTGATCCTGCCGGCAGTGCAGGTCAGCGATCGCCGCCAGCCGGAAGGTCCCGTCCCCGTCCGCCATCGCGCTCCGTCCTTCCGCCCCGCTCGGCCTCGTCCAGCGCCCGCCCGTCCTCGTAGCCGAGGTGCTCGAGGTCGTGCCGGTACTGCACGCGAGAGATGAGGGTGCCCCTGCAGACCGGGCGGACGTGGTTCCCCTCCAGCATGTCGGCGCGGGTGCGCTGCATCAGCGCGTGCATGACGCGCTCCGGCACCTTGTCCCGCTCGCACGGATAGGTGAAGCGGTAGAGCATGAGGTGCGAGAAGAGCACCTCCCAGTGGCGGTCGAACCGCTGCAGGAGCCGGTCCCAGTCGAGCGAGTCGCCGCACGCTCGCAGGAGGTGGTTCACGTCGGCGCCGTCGTACCGCTCGCGCTCGAGCACGTAGCCCTTCGACCAGATGATCTCCTCCGGGGGGGCGAGCAGCACGTCCACGCCCATCACGCGCCCGGGCCGGGCGTGCTCGAACCACAGGTCGTCCACCACGGCGACGCCGTTGCCGGAGGAGAAGATGAGGTCGACGAACCACTCCCCCCGGTAGCCCTTGCCGATCCAGGTCGGATCGAGCAGCTCGGTCCGGAACCCGGCGGCCTCGAGCACGCGGAAGGCGTCCTCGAGGTCGCGCTCGCGGAGGAAGATGTCGAGGTCCTTCGTGTCCCGGAAGATCCCCGTGTACTCGAAGAAGGCGTAGGCGCCGGCGACCAGGTGGGGCACGCCGGCGTTCGAGAGGGCGCGCAGGGCGTCGGCCCGGGCGTCGAGCTCACCCGCCTCCCGGTCCCGCGTCGCGAGGTGCTCCCCCGGCCGTTCGGTCGAGATCATGAGGAGAAGGTGCGGCGCGCGCCCCCGCGGAGGAAGCCCGCGGGGCGGCCCCCGGGTCAGCCGCGGAGCGGCGTTGCCCGCGGACGTCGCGCGGCGCACGTTCGAGCGAGGGTACCTTCCTTGAACGGCGGTGCGGCGTGCTCCTCGGCGGCTCCAGTTCTCGGCTCGCGCTGGTCGTGGCGGGCGCGCTCGCCGTCGCGTGCCGGCGGGGGCCGGAGGCTCCGGAGGCGTCCGCCCCACCCGAGGAGCGTGCGGAGGCGCCGGAGCCCGAGGCCACCGCCGCGCAGCGCGGCGGCCGCACGCCCGGGGAGCAGGCTCACCAGGAGCCGAGCGGGCGCTCCGACCGGCACCGCCGCGCGGCCGCCCGCGCGAGGTCGGTACGTCGCATCGAGGGCACGCTCGAGCGCCTGTCCGAGGAGCGCGTGGTGATCCGCGCGCCGGGCGAGGAGCGCGTGACGCTGCACGTGGGGACGCGCACCGCCATCACCGTCGACGGCCGACCGGGGCGGCTGGTCGAGCTGCGCGAGGGGGCCGAGGTGAGGGCGTCGTACGCGAGCGGGCGGGCTGGACGCCCGACCGCCCTCTCGATCGAGGCGCGCTCGGCGTCTGGTCGGGGGCACCGCCCCGGCGGCGGGCCGCCGCCCGACGCCGTCTGGGTCCCGAACACGGGCGAGCTGGGCAGCCCCGGCGGCGGGTGATCAGTCGTCGTCCGCGTCGTCGGCGAGGTCGGCGCGCGTGACGGCGCGATCCCCGAAGCGCAGGGCGAGGGCGTCGAGCGCGGCGTTCAGGGAGCGGCGCTTCTCGGCGTCGGGCGGGCGCGCGGGAGCCCCGGACGCGAACAGATCCAGCTGGTCGCGCTCCGCCGCGCCGGCGAAGCCCGACACCGACACGCCCGTGAGCCGCACCGGGCGGTCCGCCTCCACGCGCGCGAGCTGCGCGCGCGCCGCCTCGTAGATGGCGCGGTCGTCGTCGGTGGGGTGCGCGAGCGTCGTCCGGCGGGTGACGAGCGTGAAGTCGGCGTACTTCACCTTGAGCGTCACGGTGTGGCCGGCGAGCCCCGCGGCCCTGAGCCGGCGCCCCACCCGCCCGGCCTGCTCGAGGAGGGCGCGCTCCAGGGCGGCGCGCCCGGTGACGTCCTCGCCGAAGGTCTCCTCCGCGCCGACCGACCTGGCCTCCTCGTCGGGCACCACCTCGCGCGGATCCTCGCCCGAGGCCAGCGCTCGGAGCCCCCGCGCGTTGGACGCGCCCACCACGGCCGCGAGGGCCGTCTCCGGCAGGCGCGCGAGCTCGCCGACGAGCGTCACGCCGAGCTTGCGGAGCGCACCCTCGGTCACCGGCCCGACCCCCCACAGGCGGCCGACGGGCAGCGGCGCGAGGAAGGCGGCGACGCCGCCGGGCGGGACCTCCACGAGCCCATCGGGCTTGCCGAGGTCCGTCGCGATCTTGGCCGCCAGCTTCACCTCGGCCACGCCGGCCGAGACGGCGAGCCCGCACTCCCCGCGCACCGCGCGCTTCACCGCCGTGGCGATGTCGCGCCCCCCGCCGTGCAGGGCGCGGCTCGCGGTGACGTCGAGGAACGCCTCGTCGAGCGAGAGCGGCTCGACGAGCGGTGTGTAGCGCCGGTAGATCCCGAAGACCCTCTCGGAGAGCTCCGCGTAGCGCGCGAAGCGCGGCGCGACGAAGGTCCCTTCGGGGCACAGCTTGCGCGCCTGCGCGGTCGGCATGGCGGAGCGGACGCCGAACCGGCGCGCCTCGTAGCTCGCCGCGCACACCACGCCGCGCCGCGATGGGCCACCCACGATCACCGGGCGCCCGCGCAGCGAGGCGTCGTCGAGCTGCTCCACCGACGCGAAGAACGCGTCGAGGTCGAGGTGCAGGATGGTGCGCGGCCCCGTCATCACCTCCTCATATATGCCGGCCCGCCCACCCTCCGGACGGGGGCGCAAGCGGACTTGACCCAGGTCAACGCAGCGGGTATTCGACGGTTTCATGGACGCCTCTGTCGCCATGCGCAAGGCGGGCGCCCCGCGCGCTGGGATCGCGGAGCGGATCTGGGACGCGGCGCGCGCCGAGTTCTCGAAGCGCGGCTACCACGGCGCGCGGGTCCAGGGGATCGCGCGCGGCGCCGCCTGCAACGTGGCGCTCATCTACCGGCACTGGGCGTCCAAGCGGGCCCTCTACCTCGACATCCTGCGCGCCGTGTGGCTCGGCTCCGCGAACGAGATCGCGCGGCTCGTGCAGTCGGGGCCCGGCGGGGCGGCGGTGGTGGTCGCCGCGTACCTGGACGCCATGATGAAGGACCCGATGGGCGCCCAGATCCTGATCCGCGAGTACCTCGACGGCGCACCCTTCCTGTCGCAGCTGACCCAGACCGACCCGGCGCTCCTCGAGCCGGTGCGCCGCGCGGCCGCCGCGCTGGCGGCCGGGGACGCCTCCGATCTCGACCCGGTCCTCACCGTCGTCACCGTGGGAGGGCTCGCCGCGCTCGTCGCCTCCTCCCGCGAGGCGGCGCGCCCGTTCGTGCAGGAGCCGATCGCGCCGGAGGCGTGGCGCCAGCACGTGCTGGAGCTCCTCGTGAACGGCCTCCGGCCCGCGCGCCCTGCCTCCGTCCCCGGGACGCCGGGCGGCACGCCGAGCAACGGCGCAGCCGTGTGATCATCGTGAGCCCTGCGCGCTTCCCCCGCGAGGCCGCGAGGGCGTAGTCTTGCCCGCCATGCGGACGGACGTGGTGGTGGTGGGCGCCGGCATCCAGGGCGCCTCGGTCGCGCTGCGGCTCGCGCAGGCGGGGCGCGACGTGGTGGTGCTCGAGCGCTCGATCCCGGGCGCCGAGGCGTCGAGCGCGGCGGGCGGCATCCTCTCTCCTGGCGTCGAGGCGATCGAGCCCGGCCCGTTCTACGCGCTCTGCCGCGCCTCGCTCGCGCGCTACCCGGAGTTCGTGCGCGAGGTCGAGGCGCGCTCCGGGATCGCGGTGGGCTACCGCGCGCTCGGCACGCTGGAGGTCGCGCTCGACGACGATCACGCGCGGCTCCTCGCGGGCAGGGCCGAGAAGCTGGAGCGCAGCGGCCTGCCCGTGGAGGTGCTCGACGAGGCCGCCGTCCGCGCCCTCGAGCCGGGCGTCTCCTCAGAGGCGCGCGGCGCCCTCTACTTCGCCGACGAGGCGTCGCTCGATCCGCGCCTGCTCGCGCGCGCGGTGTACGTCGCCGCGGCGCGCGCCGGCGCGCGGTTCGTGACGGGGGACGTGCGCCGCATCCGCACGGAGGGCGGCCGCGCCGCGGGCGTCGACCACGCGGCAGGGCGGATCGACGCCGGGGCGGTGGTGCTCGCCGCGGGGAGCTGGAGCCTCCTCGTGGAGGGAAACGGCCTCCCGCCGGGCGCGGTGCGCCCGGTGCGCGGTCAGATCGCCGTCGTGGACACTCGGCCGCCGCTCCTCTCCCGCGTGGTCTTCTCGGGCAACGGCTACGTGGTGCCCCGACCCGACGGCCGGATCCTGTGCGGCTCCACCATGGAGGACGTGGGCTGGGAGAAGGCGGTCACCGCGGGCGGGCTCCGCCACGTCCTCGGCGTCGCTGTCGAGATCGCGCCCGCGCTCGCCCAGGCGCCGGTCGTGGAGACCTGGTCGAACTTCCGGCCCGCGAGCCCGGACGGCGAACCCATCCTCGGCGAGGGGACGGTCCCCGGCCTGTTCTACGCCACCGGCCACACCCGCAACGGGATCCTCCTCGCGCCCGTCACCGCGGACGCGATCGCCGCCGCCGTCACCGGCGCCGCCGCGCCGCTCGACCTCGCGCCCTTCTCGCCCGCGCGGCTCGGCGCGATCCTCGGGCGGCGCTGAGCCAGCCGCGAGGCGCGTGGCGCGCACCGGGCGTGCGTAGCTTCTCGTGGGATGGAGGCCCCCGCCGACCTGCACGAGCTGAGGGAGCGGCTGCTCGCCCGGCTCGCGCGCGGGCAGCTCGTGCTGCTCGTCGGCGCCGGCGCGTCGCGCTGGGCAGGCCTCCCCTCCTGGCGCGAGATCGTCTGCGCGCTCGCCGAGGATCTCCTCCCCGCGCTGCGCGAGCAGGTACCGGACGCGCGCGCCCGGTTCACCCCGCCCGCGCCCGACGAGCCGGTGTCGCTCGACGCCCTGCTCCGCCTGCCGGAGGCCTACCGTTTCCTGCGCGGCGAGGCGCGGCTCGTCGAGAGGCTCCGCGTCCTGTTCGACACGAGCCGCATCGACCCCGCGCAGCTCCCGCTGCACCACCGGCTCGTCCGCCTCGCGCCCTTCGTCCCGGCCATCTACACGACCAACTTCGACGACCTCCTCGAGCGCACGTTCGCGTGGGCCGGCCGGCCCTGCCAGGTGGTCGCGGCCGCGGAGGACCTGCGGCGCTGGCAGTTCGACGAGGTGGACGGGCGGCAGGTGCCGCGCTTCCCGATCTACAAGCTGCACGGCACGCTCGAGCGGCCCGGCTCGCTCGTCATCGGGGAGTCCGACTTCCTCCGCCGCTCGGATCTCGCCGCGAACCCCATCGACCTGCGCTTCTCGTCGGACGTGATGGGGCGCGAGATCCTGCTCGTCGGCTACGGGTTCAACGACCCCAACCTGCGCTGGATCTGGACGAAGCTGCGCGACCTGCGGGTCCCGCCGGTGGGTTGGTTCCTCGAGCTCGGCGCCTCGTCCGACCTCGAGCGGGCGACGGTCGCGATGGACCGCATCGGGCGGGTGGACCTGCACGCGTCGGATCCGGTGCATCCGCCGGAGCTCCTCGCCTTCCTGGAGGACCTGGCGTCGTGGTGCGAGCGGGAGCTCGGGCCGCGCGAGGAGCCGCGCCCCGCCTCCCCCCCGACCGCCGCCGCGCGTCCGAGGCCGGTCCCGTGAGCTCCGGGTGGCGCTGGCGCCCACACGCGCCCGCTCGCCCGCCCCGCCGTGTAGCGCCTGCCGGGGAACCGTGGCAAGCTGCCGCCAATGCACCGGCCGCTTCGCCGCGCGGTGTGGCTCGTCCTCCTTGCGGCGTGCACCCGCCCCCCTGCGCCCACCGCACCGTCGGCGCCCAACCCGACCGCGCCCGCGGCGCGCGCGAGCAGCGCGCCGACCGCCGCGGTACGGCCGCAGGGGGCCCCCGCCCCCTCGATCGTCTCTCCGGCCGGCGCCCGGGCCGCGCCGCCTTGCCTCCCCGCCGAGCCCTCGGCCTCCCCCGGCGTGCTGGCGGAGGAGTCCGCCGCGGCGCTCGAGCGTGGGTCGTCCGAGCGGGCGCTCGCCTGCGCCGACGAGGCGCTGCAGCGCGCGCCGCGCCACGTGGGAGCGCTCACCGCGCGCGGCGAGGCGCTCGCGGCCGCCGGCCGGGTGGACGAGGCGCGCCTCGCGTTCGCGCGGGCGCTCGCCATCGAGCCGGACGAGCCCCGCGCGCTGCTCGGCGCGGCCGAGCTCCACGTCCGCCGCCTCGCGAGCTCACCGGAGGCCATCGAGGCGGGGCTCGAGTACGCCCTCCGCGGCGCGCGCGCCGCCAATCTGCGGAAGGACCGCGAGCTCGCCGGGCGGCTCGAGCTCGTCGCCGGGATGGCCGAGAACGACCTCGGCCGCAGCCACCTCGCCCTCGGCCACCTCGATCGCTCCGTCCAGGCCCTGCCCGGCGACGCCGACGCCGTGTACGAGCGCGGCGTGGCGCTCTACGAGCTCTGCCGGTTCGACGAGGCGCAGCGGGCCTTCGAGCGCGCCCTCGCGCTCGCCCCCGACGATCCCTGGACGATCCACCAGCTCGGGCTGCTCGCGGAGCGCCGCGGCGACGAGCGGCGCGCGGCGTCGCTCCTCGGCCGCGCGCGCTCGCTCGCGCCGGACGACTTCAAGGTGGAGCTGCCCGTGGACATGGGCGGCTTCCGCGACGAGGTGGAGGCCGCCGTCGCCTCGCTCCCCGCCGAGGAGCGCAGCGCGCTCGGGTCGGTGCCCATCGAGATCCAGGACCTGCCCGACCTCGAGGACCTGCTCGCCGTGCACCCGCCGCTCTCGCCCTCGATCCTGGGGCTCTTCCGCGGCCCGTCCGAGGACGAGCCCTGCACGCACGCGGACGGGCCGCGCTGCCGCACCATCGTGTTCTACCGGAAGAACCTGCTCCGCTTCGCCCGCGACCGGCGCGAGCTCACCGAGCAGGTCCGCGTCACGCTCCTGCACGAGCTCGGGCACCTGCACGGCGAGAGCGACGACGACCTGCGCGCGCGCGGCCTGGAGTAGCCGCCCGGTCTCAGCGCCGCCTGCGGCGGCCCCGCTCGTCCTCGCGCACGTGCACCGCGCCGACCTCGGGCGGCTCGGGCGGCTCCGGCTCCGGCAGGTTCGACAGGTCGTCCTCCGACCCCGGGAAGTTGCCGCCGGAGTCGAGCCCGAGGGGCGTCGGCGCGGCACCGCCGACGTTCTCGATCGGCACGACCTTCTCGTCCGCCTCGGCCATGCGCTCCCGATGCGTCCGATCGCTCGGCTGAACGGTCGGCTCCGGGGGATCGGGTTCGTCGTCGAATCGCGGGCCCATGCCCACAAGCTAAGGTTGGGCCGCGGCGCAATGAAGGGCGGACCCGCGCCGGCTCACGGCGCGGCGAGCGAGCGGTAGAGCGCCTCGTACGCCTGCGCGCTCCGGTCCCAGCTGAAGTCGAGCGCCATCCCGCGCAGCATCATCGCCCGCCAGGCGCGGCGATCGCGGTGGGCCTCGAGCGCGCGCCGCACGGCGAGCAGCATCGCCTGCGGGTGATAGTCGCGGAACTTGAAGCCGGTGCCGCGGCTCCAGCCGTCGAAGTCCTCGACGGTGTCCTCCAGCCCGCCCACCGCGCGCACCACCGGGATCGTGCCGTAGCGCAGCGAGTACATCTGGTTCAGCCCGCACGGCTCGAACCGGCTGGGCATGAGGAACAGGTCGGCGCCCGCCTCCATCCGGTGGGCGAGCCCCTCGTCGAAGCCGATGCGCGCCGCCATCCGGTCGGGCCGCTCGCGCGCGGCGCGCCGGAAGGCCTCCTCGAGCTCGGGCCGGCCGGTGCCGAGCAGCACGAGCTGGAGGTCGCGCGCGAGGAGCTCGCCGAGCGCCGCCACCACGAGATCGAGGCCCTTCTGCTCGGCGAGGCGCCCGATCATCGCCACGAGCGGCACGTCGGGCCGCTCCGGCAGGCCGAGCTCGCGCTGCAGGGCCGACTTGCAGGCCGCCTTGCCCGAGAGGTCGGCCGCGGAGTAGCGCGCGGGGAGGTGCCGGTCGGTGGCGGGGTCCCACTCCTCGACGTCGATGCCGTTCAGGATGCCGTGCAGGTCCCGCGCGCGGTGGCGGAGCAGGGCGTCGAGCCCCACGCCGCCCTGGGGGGTGGCGATCTCGCGCGCGTAGGTCGGGGACACGGTGGTGAGCGCGTCGGCGAAGACGAGCCCCGCCTTGAGGAAGTTCAGCTGGTCGTGGAACTCCATCGCCTCGTAGCGGAACACGTCCCAGGGCAGCCCGAGCGCGGGCACGACGTGCTTCGAGAACACGCCCTGGTAGGCGAGGTTGTGGATGGTGAACACCGTCCGTGCGCCGGCGAGGGCGGCGTCCCGGGCGTGCTCGCGCCGGAGCAGGAACGGGACGAGGCCGGTCTGCCAGTCGTTCAGGTGGACGATGTGCGGCCGGAGCCCGAGCGCGCCCGGCAGGGCGAGCGCGGCCCGCGCCAGGTACGCGAAGCGCTCGGCGTTGTCGCCGTAGTCGTGGGCCTCGCCGTAGAGGCCGCGGCGCGAGCCGAAGAAGTGCTCGTGCTCCACGAAGTACACCGGGGCGCGGTCGCGGCTCACCCACAGGGTGGTCGGCTCGCCCCGCACGTCGAGCGCGCGGTGCAGCGGGCGCAGCCGGTGCGCGTGCGGGTCGATCGTCCCGTAGCGCGGCGTCACCACCGAGACGGCGTGGCCGCGCGCGGCGAGGGCCCGCGGGAGCGCCCCCGCGACGTCCCCGAGCCCGCCGGTCTTCGACCAGGGCGCCACCTCGGACGCCACGAACAGGATCTCCATCGCGTGTCTCGGCTCCGGCCGTTCTTCCGTGCGCGCTCCGCCGCGGGCGGACGCTCAGCCCTCGACGCCGCGGAGGAACTCCGCGGCCTCCTCGGGCGGGACGGGGTTGATGTGGAAGCCGGAGCCCCACTCGAACCCCGCCACCTGGGTGAGCGCCGGCATCACCTCGATGTGCCAGTGGTACGAGGGGGAGGCGGCGTCGCGCAGCGGGTTCGAGTGGACGATGAAGTTGAAGGCGGGATCGCCGAGCGCGGCCGCGAGCCGCCGCAGCGTCGTCCCGAGCGCCTGCGCGCAGAGCGAGAGCCGCTCCTTCGGCTCGGCCTCGAAGTTCGACTCGTGCCGCTTGGGCACGATCCAGGTCTCGAAGGGGCTGCGCGGCGCCCACGGCGCGAACACCACGAACTCCTCGTTCTCGTGCACCAGCCGGGCGCGCTCCTTCCGCTCCTGGCCGACGATGTCGCAGAAGATGCAGCGCTCCTTGTGCTCGTAGTGGCGCTTCGCGCCCTCGATCTCCTCGACCACCTGGCGCGGCACGACCGGCAGCGCGATGAGCTGCGAGTGCGCGTGGTCGAGCGAGGCGCCGGCGAGCTGGCCCTGGTTCTTGAAGAGCAGGATGTAGCGGAAGCGCAGGTCGTTGCGGAGGTCCAGGATCCGCGCCTTGAACGAGAAGAGGACCTCGGTGAGCTCCGGGACCGAGAGGTCCTTCATCTGCCGCTCGTGGTTCGGCGTCTCGACGAGCACCTCGTGCGCGCCGATCCCGTTCATCCGGTCGTAGATGCCCTCGGCCTCGCGGTCCAGGTCGCCCTCGATCTTGAGGGCCGGGAAGCGGTTCGGGACGACGCGCACGCTCCAGCCCGGGCCGTTCGCGGGCGCCGAAGGGGGCCGGCCCGCCACGTACACCTCGCGCGGCGTCTTGTCCTCCTGGCCCGGGCAGAAGGGGCACAGCCCCGCCTTGGCGGGCTCGGCGGGACGCACCAGATCGGACGGCCGCCGGGCGCGCTCGGTCGCGATGATCACCCAGCGCCCTACGATGGGATCCCTGCGCAGGTCCGGCATCGCGTCACCTCTCCTCGCCCGCGGGGCGCACGGTCACGCCGATGGCCGCCGCGAACGCCATCAGCGCCGCGCCGCCCAGGTACGGGAACGCGATCGACCACTGCCCGAAGGTCCACGTCCCCGCCTCTGGACCGAGGATGCGGCCGAAGGCGGCGGCGGACTCGCCGATCCCGAGGGTGCCGCCCTGGTCCTCCGCGCGGGCGAACCGCGAGAGGAGGGCCGAGAGCGTGGGCTGGGTGAGGCCCGCGCCGACGGCCAGCGGGGCGGTCGCGACGAGCAGCCCCGGAACCGTCCCCGCGAACGGGAGCGCCGCGAGCGCCAGCGCCTGCAGCACGAGCCCGGTGACGAGCAGCCGCTTCTCGCCGAAGCGCCGCGACAGCCGCCCGATGAGTCCCCCTTGCACCAGCACGAGCAGCACGCCGATGTAGGCGAACACGTAGGAGACGGCGGACTCGGCGAGCCCGTAGCGCTGCTTCGCCAGGAACGCGTAGGTCGCCTCCATCGCGCTGAAGGCCAGGATCGTGACGAAGTAGATGCCGATGATGCGGCGGATGCCGGGCCGGCCGAGCTCCTCGCGCATCGCGGCGAACCGCCGCCGCCGGTCCACCGAGTAGCGGTGCTCCGGCTCGGGGAGGATGGCCCAGGCGGCGATCCCGTTTGCGGCCGCGAGGCCGGCCGCGGCGAAGCCCGGGAGCGACAGGGAATACTGGGAGAGAACTCCGCCGAGCGCCGGCCCGAGCACGAAGCCGAGGCCGAACGCCGCGCCGATGATGCCCATCCCCCGCGCGCGCCCCTCGGGAGGGGTGACGTCGGCCACGAACGCCCGCGCGATGGCGATGTTGGCGGTGGCGGCGCCGGCGAACAGGCGGGAGACGAGCAGCATCGCGAACGTGCCCGCCAGCCCGTACAGGGCGAAGGCCACCGCGGTCATGGCGATGGACACGAGCAGCACCGGGCGGCGCCCGACCCGGTCGGAGAGGCGGCCCCAGATCGGCGCGAACACGAACTGCATCGCCGAGTACCCCGCGGAGAGGAGCCCGGTCCAGGCCTCCGACGCGCCGAGCCGCTCGGCGTAGAGCGGCATCACGGGGATGACCATCCCGAAGCCGAGCAGATCGATGAAGACGATGACGAAGAGGATCGCGAGCGCGGACCGGTTCTTCACGGGTCCGGGAGGATAACCCGGGGCGGGCGGCCGCGCAGCCCCGTGCTCCTCAGCCCGCGACGCGGTCCCGCCCCGCCCGCTTCGCCTCGTAGAGCCTCGCGTCGGCGCGGGCGAGGAGCGTCGCCCCGTCCTCCCCCGGCCCGAGCGCCGCGCAGCCGGCGGAGAGGGTCACCCGAAGGCGCAGCTCGCCGGCGGCGATGGGCGCGCCCGCGACGCGGGCGCGGATCCGCTCCGCCGCCTCCGCCGCCGCCTCGAGGGTCGCGCCGGGCAGCAACGCCGCGAGCTCCTCGCCTCCCACCCGCGCGAGGAGATCGCTCGCGCGGAGCCCCTGCGCCGCGCGCGCGGCCACCTCGACGAGCACCGCGTCACCCGCGGCGTGCCCGTACCCGTCGTTCACGCGCTTGAAGTGATCCACGTCGAGGGCGATGGCCGCGAGCGGCCCGCCCTCGCGGGCGGCCCGCGCCACCTCCCGCGCGAGGGCCTCCTCGAACGCCCGCCGGTTCGCGAGGCCGGTGAGCGGATCGCGCCGCGCCAGCGCCGCGAGCGCCTCCAGCTCGCGCGCGGCCTCGTCCCCGGCGGCGAGGTAGCGCGCCACGAAGGGACCGACGCGGATGCGGTCGCCGCTCGCGAGCCGGCGCGCCGTCACCGCCTCGCCGTTCACGAAGGTCCCGTTGGTCGAGCCGAGATCCTCGACGACGTGGCCGCCGTCCGCCGGCGCGATCCGCGCGTGCCGCCGCGACACGTCGTCGGCGGGCAGGCGGAGCGCGCAGCCCGCCTCGCGTCCGAGCACCGCCTCGCGGTCCAGCGGGAGGCTCACCCCGAGCAGCTCGGCGCCCTCGACGAACACGAGGCGGGCCGAGCCCGCGGCCGACGCGCCGGGCGAGGGAGGCCGGATGCGCGTCGGGTCGCCGGTCATGCCGCGCTACACCTTCCAGTGGACGCGCTCGAAGTCGGCGTCCGGGACGGTGAACCTCACGAACCCGTGGCGGGGGAGCCGCTCGACCTCGACCTCGCCGCGCACCGCGTGGACGCCGAGGGCGACCTCGCCGCCGGGGACGAGTCCGAGCGCGGCGAACGGGAGGCGCGCCTCCAGCACCTTCCCGAAGGCCGCCTCGCCGAGCTCGGCTGCGGCCGCGCGCCCAGGGCGGACCGCGCCGTCCGGCACGACGGCGAGCTCCACGGTCGCCTGCCGCTCGCCCGCCAGGATGACGACGCGGACGTGGCTCACCACCTCGGCGCTGCGCGCCGGCGACTCGGCCGGATCGAGCCGCAGGTAGAGCGCGTCGAGGCCGAAGCCGAAGTGGAGCTCGCGGAAGGCCTGCGCGCCCCCGAACATCGAGCCGCGGTGCTGGCCCGGCCGGTGGACCCCCGCGCCCGCCCACTCGAAGAAGGTGGTCTCGCGGCCGTCGATGCGCGGGGCGAGCAGCGCCGTGGGCTCGCGCGCCGCGCGCGCCTCGGCGCCGGGGGCCACGCGCTTGATGGGCTCGAGCACCTCCGCCGGCGGGGTCGCGCCGATGAGGAGGCACGCCCGCACCACGTGCCCGCGGAACAGCCCGTCGAACTCGGCGCCCAGGTCGGTCGAGAAGTCGTCGCCGTACCACCAGAACCAGTCCGACGCCTCGGCGGCGTGGAGGTGCCGGCGCGCCTGCTCCAGCCGGCCCGCGTCCACGCTCCCCTGGCGCTCCGCCTCCGCCAGCGCCGCGCGCGCGCGGCCGAGCGCGGTCCAGGCGTGGCGGTCCTCGGCGTGCCCGATCCAGACGCGGTAGGAGGCCTCGATCCAGGAGCCGGAGTGGATGCGCGTGACGATGCCGCTCTCGGCGTCCGCGGTCGCCTCCGAGAGGGTGACCGTCTCGATCGCGTCGCTCACGGCGAGCCCGCCGTAGAGCCGGTCCAGGAACTCCCGGCCGCTCTCGGGGTAGTGCTCCCAGGCGTTCTCCCCGTCCAAGAAGACGCCCACCGTGGGCCGGCCCGGGAGCCGCTCCGCCTCCCACGCCCGCGCGATCGCGCCGACGTTCGCGACGAAGTCGCCCGCCGCCTCCTGCGCCGGCACGCCCGCGTAGGTGAAGCCGATGGCGTCCGACAGCGCGCGATCGCGAAAGAGCATGGTGAGCTCGCGCCCCTCGCCCGCGGCGATGCGCCAGGGCCGGTAGACCGAGGCGAGCCGCGGCGCGGTCGGCGGGAGCGAGTGGAGCAGCACGCCCTCGTCGCTCGCGGCCCAGCGGACCCCCTCGCGCGCGAGCACCTCCACCGCCTCGGGCGAGACCGATCCCTCGGCCGGCCACATCCCGGCGGGCCGATGGCCGAACCGGCGCTCGTGGCTCGCGAGCGCCTCCCGCACGTGCCAGCGGGCGTCCTCCGGGTGCGCGAAGCGTGGCGGGAGCGGGAGGTGCGGCAAGGCCCTGCGCGCCGCGTCGCTGTCGCAGAGGAGCGGCAGGATCGGGTGGTAGTAGGGCGTCGTGGAGAGCTCGACCTGGCCGCGCTCCGCGAGCCGCGTCCAGCGCGGGACGACGCCGGCGAGGATCCGCCGCTGGGCCTCGAGCAGGTAGGCGACGTCGGCCCGGTCGAAGTCGCGCCCCTTCTCCCGCAGCGCCCGCAGCCCCTCGTCGTCCGCGAGCGCGCCGAAGCCCATCCAGGCGAGGTTGAAGTGCACCTGCAGATCGGTGAGGTCCGCGTCGGAGAACCCGGCGGCGAGCCGCCGGGGATCACGGTCGCCCAGGTCCTGGCCGCGCTTGTGGAGGAGCTCCCAGTAGCGCGGGACCGGGCGCACGTTGCGGCCCCAGTCCACCATGAAGAAGCCCCGCACCACCGCGCTGCGCTCGTCGTGCCCGAGCTCGCTCGCGGGGCGCGCGCTGAGCTCGAGGAAGCGGTCGCGCGCGCGGCCGGCGACGTAGTCCTCGAGCTGCTCGAGCAGGATCGGTGTGAAGTTGACGGTGCAGCGGAGCGCGGGGTGGCGCTCCAGCATCCACGCCATGTCGTTGTACGCGCGGGTGGCGTGCAACCGGACCCAGGGGAGCAGGTACTCGCCCGTGTCCGCGTCGCGGTAGGGCGGCTGGTGCATGTGCCACAGGAGCGCGAGCCGTGCCTTCTGCATCGAGCAGAACCGTAACGGCGGAGCGGGCCCCTCGCCTAGCGACGCGAGCGCACGCCGCGGGCGTCCGTGGTGCCCTCGCCGAGCGCGGGCGCGGGGGGCGCCCCCGAGGCGGTGGAGAGCGGCCCGCCCTCGCCGCGGATCTTCCACTCCTCCCACAGGTTCAGGACGAGCGAGACGTCGCGCAGCGGCACCGTCTCGTCGAGGTGCGGGAACTCCGCGATGAACGCCTCGTAGAAGCTGGTGTAGCGCGCGGGGGTGAAGTAGCGGAGCAGCGTCTCCCGGCCGTGCGCGTCGACGTCGAGGAACTCGATCCCCATGCCCGTGGGGTGAGCGCGGTCGCCGTGCGGCACGACGTGGGCGATGCGCGAGCGGATGGCGAGCGGGCCGTCGGGGAGCGCGAGCTCCACGTACAGCTCGAGGCCGGCGCGCAGCAGGAAGCTCGAGGTGACGAACAGGCCCCCGAGGCCGAGGTTCTGCGAGGTGCAGAACGCCTCGAAGCGGAGCCCGACCTCCCCCGGGATGAAGAGACGGCAGGGGAGCTCGATGTCGATCCGCTCGTAGCGACGGGGGACGCTCATGGGACGAGGACGATAGCACCCCGCCGGGCGACCGAGCGAACGCCTGCCTGCTCGCTCGACGGCGGCGATGTGCGTCCGCGGGCGCGCTGCGGCCACCCCGCGCCCGCCTCGCGGAGGCGCGAGTCTCCCTCGCCCGGCCCTACCCCCAGAGCTTGCCCGCGCCCCTCGCCTTCAGCTCTCCCATCTCGCGCGCGAGGCGCCCCAGCCGATCGGTCTTGTCTGCCACCTCGCGCTGCAGCCGCGCGATCTTCTGGTCGCGCTCCGCGAGCTGCGCGGCGAGCGCGTCGCGCTCGACGGAGGCGGCCCGCAGCGCGTCCGCGGCGCCCTCGGCGGCTCCCTCGGGAGCGGTGGCCCGCGCGGCCACCGCCGCGGCCTCGGCGTCGGCGGCGCGCCGGAGCGCCTCGGCGAGCGCGTCGCGCAACCGGGCCGCGTCCTCCCCGGCGCCGTCCGGCGTGGCGTCCCCTCCTGCGGGCGCCGCGCGGAGCTTCTCGGCGAGCTCGTCCCGCTCCCAGCGCGCGGCCTGCAGCTCGGCCTCGAGCGACGCCGCCTCCGCGCCCGCCGCCTCGGCGCTCTCCCGCAGCCGTGCGAGCTCGGTCTCCGCGGCGCGCGCCCGCTCCTCGGCCGCGCCGCGCGCGGCGGAGAGCTCGCGCTCGCGCTCCGACGCCGCGCGCTCCGCCGCGAGCACGCGGGCCTCGGCGTCCCCCGCGAGCTCGGCCGCCCCGGCCGCGCGCGCCTCGAGCTCCTCCGCCCGCCGCTCCGCCGCCTGGGCCCGCCCCTCCGCGGCGCGGAGCGCCTCCTCCGCCTCGCGCGCCCGCGCCTCGACCCCCGCGACGACCTCCGACCGCGCCTGCGCCTCGGCCACGCGCGCCTCCGCGATGCGGAGCCGCTCCGCCTCGGCCTCGAGGCGCGCGCCCAGCTCCGCCACCTGCGCCTCGAGCAGCTCGCGCGCCGACTGCGCGGCGGCGACCGCCTCCTGCGCCCGCGCCGCGGCCTCCGCCAGCCGGGCGCCCTCCGCGTCGCGCGCGACCGTCCCCTCCTCCAGCGCCGCGAGCCGCTCGCGCACCGACGCGGCCTCCTCCCGCATCCGCTCGCGGTCGCACCGCGCGGCCTCCGCCTCCGCGGCCTGGCGCGCCCGCTCCCGCTCCGCGGCCTCGAGCGCCGTGCGCACCCGCTCCAGCTCGGCCCCCTCGGCCTCGCGCCCGGCGCGGGAGTCGCGCTCCGCCGTCCGCGCGGCGTCGCGCTCGGTCCGCGCTGCCTCGAGCTCGGTCCGGGCCGCGTCGCGCTCGGCCCGCGCTGCCTCGAGCTCGGTCCGGGCCGCGTCGCGCTCGGCGCGGCCCGCGTCGAGCTCGGCCCGGGCCGCGTCGCGCTCCGCGTCCGCCGCGTGGAGCGCGGCCTCCACCGCCTCGAGCCGCCCGGCCGCCTCCGCCCGCGCAGCGGCGAGCTCGTCGCCCGCCTCCTCCAGCTCCGCCGCGCGCGTCTCCGCGGCGATGGCGCGGGCGAGCGCGGCGTCGAGGCCGCTCTTCGCCGCCTGGGCCTCGGCGCGCGCGGCCTCCAGGCCGGCGCGCGCCTCCCGCGTCTCTCGCGCGTGCTCCGCCTCCGCCGCGCGCACGCGATCGACCGCGGCGCGCAGCTCGAGCGCGCCCTCGCGCTCCTCCTCCAGGAGCGCCTCGAGCTCGGCCGCCCGGGCCCGGGCGGCCTCGGCCGCCATCCGCGTCGGCGCGAGCGCCGCGTCGGCCGCCTCCGCCGCCGCGCGCGCGTCGTTCACCTCCGCCGCGAGCGCCGCCCGCGCGGCGTCCGACTCGGCGCGCGCGGCCCGCTCCGCGGCGCGCTCGCTCGCGGCGGCGTCCCGCTCGGCCGCCGCCTGCGCCGCCTCCCCGGCGGCGAGCGCACGCTGCGCCTCGGCCGTCGCGAGCGCCTCGCGCGCGGCGGCGACGGCGCCGGCGGCGGCCCGCGCGCCGTCCGCGAGCGGCGTCACCGGCAAGGCGACCACCGCGAGCCCCGCGAGCCCGCACGGCTCGTCGCCGCAGACGGCGACGTAGGCGGCGGTCTCCGGCGTCCCGGCGAGCGTGCCGTCCATCGCCACGTCGGGCTCGTCGTCCTCCCCCTCGCCGGCGAGCGCGAGCACCCAGCCGACCGTCGCCGACTGCGTCGCGACCTCCACGAGCGGGAACTGATCCGCGAGCGCCGCCACGAACGCCTCGTACGGCGGCGCGTCCGGGGCGGGCGGCTCGCCGGCGAGGTCGGCGAGGCCGACGCCGCCGGCCGGGAGCGCCGTCACGAGCCGGCCGCCCGGCGCGAGGAGCCGGCGGAGCGCCGCGAGGCGGGCCGGGTCCCGGGCGAGGGCCGCGCCGTCGGCGACCAGCGCGAGGTCGAACGTGCCGGGGCGGAGCGCCTCGGCCGCGGCGGCGCGGAACTGCACGAAGGGGTGGTGGCCCGCCTCGCGCGCCGCCGCCAGCTCCGGCTCGGCGTCGGCGATCGACAGCACCGCCGCCGCGCCGCGCTCCGCGAGGAAGAGCGCGGTCACCCCGTCCGTCGCCGCCGCGGCGCCCACCTCCAGCACGCGCCGGCCGGCGAGCAGCGGCTCGAGGAAGCTGTAGCGCGCGAGCAGTTCGCCCGCGCCGTTCCGCGCGTGAAAGGGAGCCATGGCGGAGCCGATGTTACCACCGGCAGGAGCGCCGCCCTCCCGGCCGCCCGCGGCGCGCCGGCGAGCGGGTGGCAGAGGAGCGGAGGTGTGCGCACCCGATCCTGGTCCTCGTGGTCCGCCGTGACGCCGTCGCCCGGCGCCGTCGTCGGGTCGACTCCGACCTCCGACTCCGGACGCGGCGTCGCGGCTCGCCGCTCACCGCTCCCCGGCCGCCCCGGTCTCGGGCGCCGCCGGCGCCGGCGCCGGCGGGGCGGGCTCCGCGGGCGTCGCCCCCTGCGGCGCCGGCTGGCTCTCCTGCGCCGGCTGGGGGGGGCCCGTCCGCGGGCGCGGCGCGCCGCCGGCGCTCCTCAGCGCGACGGCGGCGGCGTCGAGCGCCGGCTCGACGTCGTGCAGGAGCGCGCGGGCGTCGTTCGCGTGCGCCGAGCGGGAGGCGGCCGTGTGGCGGAGCTTCTCGGCGGCCTGGCGCAGCTCGCCCACCGCGCGATCGAGGAGCCGCTGCGCCTCGTAGAAGCCAGACTCGGCGCGCAGGGCGGAGAGGTCCTCGCGCTGCGCCGCCGAGAGCCCGGCGAGCCGCTCGGCGCGGGAGAGATAGCCGAGCCCGCGCTCGAGCCGCGCCGGGTCGCCGCTCGCGATCTCGTCGCGCGCCCACCCGGAGACGATCTCGTAGATCCCCTGATCGAGGAGGCTGCGCTCCTCGAAGCCGCGCGCCTCGGGCAGCGGCTTGCCGGGCGGCGCGACGATGGGCTCGTAGGCCTGCGCGAGCACCGGATCGGCGGTCTTGAAGGTCTGCCGCCCGATCGGCGCGAGCACGCCGCGCATCACCACCAGCCGTCCCTCGTCCGGCACGAGGTACCAGGTGCGCGCGTTCCGCTCCGAGACGAGCCAAACCACGACGCCGAGCAAGGCCAGGATCGCGAGCCACGCGACCGCGGCCCTCGCCCCGCCACCGCGCCTCGGCGCCCGCGTCGTGTCGTCCGCCACGAGATCCTCCGCTAAACGAGACTGCCCGATTCGGAAAGAGCGCGGCGAGGCCGCGCCCGGGCCCCGCGCAGCAGGGGTGGGGCCCCCGTCGGATCATGGCCAAACCATGGCGCGATTCGAGACAGCGACGCTGAGCTCGAATCGCGAACCATGGTCTAGCTCCGCGGCACGCCGATGAACGGCAGGTTGCGCATCTTGCCGTCCCAGTCGAGCCCGTAGCCGACCACGAACTCGTCGCCGATCTCGAACCCGCGGTAGTGGATGGGGACCTTCACGACCGCCCGGGACGGCTTCTCGAGCAGCGCGCAGACCTGGAGGCTGGCGGGCCTGCGCGTCGCCAGGTTGTCGAGGAGGTACCGCATGGAGAGGCCGGTGTCGACGATGTCCTCGACGAGGAGCACGTCCTTCCCCTCGATGGGCCGGGTGAGATCGCTCGTGATCTGCACGACCCCCGTCGAGCGGGTGCCCTGGTACGAGGAGATGCCGATGAAGTCGATGGAGATGGGCAGGTCGATGGCCCGCACCAGATCGGCGAGGAAGATGAAGCAGCCCTTCAGCACGCCGATCACGACGAGCGAGCGGCCCGCGTGATCGCGCGTGATCTCGGCCCCGAGCGCCTTCACCCGCGCCTGGAGGTCCGCCTCGGAGATGAGGACCTCGACCTTGCTCGCGCCGCTAGACATAGGCGTTGTTCAGGATCTCCCCGAAGCCGCCGCCGCCGGGGACGATGTACTGGTGATCGTCGAGCCCGCGCTCCTCGTCCCAGCGCGTGCCGGGGACGGTGGCGAGCACCTCCGGCGGGGAGAGGCCGCGGTCCACCCGGATCGCGTAGACCACGACGTCGGGGTGCGCCGCGGTCATGGTCCGCAGGTACTCGGGCGTGACGATGAGGTGGATGTTCACGATCCGCCTGGGCTTGCCGGGGACCTTCGTCTTGTAGGTCTCGATCGCGGTCGCGAGCGAGCTGCCCGTCGCGCCCATGGGATCGGGGAAGAGCAGGAACGCCTCGTCCACGTCGCCGCCGATCTTCATCCCGCCGATGCCGGCGCCGACCACCTCCTCGTTCATGCCGAGCATGCGGCTCATGATGATGTGGTCCTGCCGCACGAGCGAGGGCTCCAGCGTCTCGTTGAGGAGGTCGTACGCCACCTGCGAGGGGAGCGCTCCGGCCCGGGCGATGTTCACCGTCACCGCGCGGACCGCGCGGTCGATGACCTCTCCCTCGAAGATGCCCTGGGGGGAGCTGTCGATCATGCGCGTCGGGACCGAGACCCTCCGTCGCGGGAACTCCACGTTCAGGACGGTGCGGATCAGGTCCTCGTAGAGGATGCGCACGAGGCGGGTGATCTCGGGCTGGCGCGTCTCCTTCGCGCAGAGCGTCGCGAGGTGCCCGAGGAGGAACGGGTTCGCGACGATGTGCACGGTGGGGCCGTAGCGGTGCTCGATCTCGGAGAGGCGGAACGGGACGCTGTCGTAGCTGCGGTCTCGCACGGGCGGGGAGCATAATGCTTGTTCCCCCGGATGCCTCGGCCTAAATGAGCGGCCATGGCCGACCCCGCCCCGTCCCCCCGGAGCGCCGCGTGGGAGACGCTCGCGGCCGTCATGAGCGACGTGCGGGCGCTCGGAGGCGCCGTCTCCCTCCTTCAGTGGGATCAGGAGACCTTCATGCCGGCGCGGGGCGCCGCCGCGCGCGGCGACCAGCTCGCCGTGGTGCAGGCGGCGCTGCACGAGCGGCTCACCTCGCGCGCGGTCGCCGAGGCGCTGGATCGGGCGGAGCGCGACGCGGACGGCGACCCGGATCGCGCCGCGGCGCTGCGGGCGCTGCGCTTCGACCACGAGCGCGCCGCGCGCGTGCCGCAGGAGCTGGTCCGCGCGCTGGCGCAGGCGCAGGCCGAGGGGATCGACGCCTGGAAGGCGGCGCGCGCGGAGCGCAGCTTCGCGCGCTTCGCGCCGAGCCTGGAGCGGCTCCTCGCGCTCCGCCGCGAGCAGGCCGACGCCTTGCTGCCCATGCTGGAGCGGCGAGCGCAGGCGCAGCCGGAGGAGGCTGCGCCGGAGCGAGCGGGGGGTCCGGGGGGGCGCGGCCTCTCGCGCCCCCCCGGCAAGATTGAACCTTACGACGCGCTGCTCGAGGGCTACGAGCCGGGGATGCGCGTCGCTCGGCTCGCGCCCATCCTGCAGCGGCTCGCGGGCTGGCTCGCCCCGGTCGTCGCGGCCATCGACGCGGCGCCCGCGCCGGAGGACGGCTTCCTCGCGGGCCGCTTCGACGCCGAGGCCCAGTGGAGCTTCACGCTCGAGCTCCTGCAGGCGCTCGGCTTCGATCCCGCCGCCGGGCGGCAGGACCGCTCGGTGCACCCCTTCACGCTGGGCCTCGACCCCGGCGACGTGCGCATCACCACCCGCATCCACGAGGACCAGCCGCTCTCGGCGATCTTCTCCACCCTCCACGAGGCGGGGCACGGCCTCTACGAGCAGCACCTCCCCGCCCAGGACCGGCGCTCGCTCCTGTGCGCCGCGCCGTCGATGGGGCTGCACGAGTCGCAGTCGCGCCTGTGGGAGAACCTGGTCGGCCGCTCGCTCCCGTTCTGGCGCGCCTTCCTGCCGCGGCTCGCCGCGCGCTTCCCTCGCCTCGCCGGAGTGGCGCCCGAGGACTTCCACCGCGCCGCGAACCGCGTCCGGCGCTCGCTCGTGCGCGTCGAGGCCGACGAGGTCACCTACAACCTCCACATCGCGCTGAGGTTCGAGCTCGAGCTCGGCCTGCTGCGCGGCGCGCTCGCGGTCCGCGAGCTGCCCGAGGCCTGGGCCGCGCGGAGCGAGGCGCTCCTCGGGGTCCGCCCGCGCCACGACGTGGAGGGCGTGCTGCAGGACATCCACTGGGCCTGGGGCGACCTCGGCTACTTCCCGACCTACACCATCGGCAACCTGTACGCCGCGACGCTGTACGCCGCGGCGGCGCGGTCGCTGCCCGGCCTCGACGAGGCCCTCGCCCGAGGAGAGCTCGCGCCCCTGCGGGTGTGGCTCGCCGAGCGGGTCTACCGGGTGGGGCGCCGCAAGGACGCCGAGGAGATCGTTCGCGACGCGACGGGCGAAGGGCTCACCGACCGCGACTTCGAGCGCTACGTGAAGACCAAGTACGGCGCGCTGTACGGCCTCTCGCTCGCGGGCTGAACGCCGACCGCGAGACGGCCCGGAGGACACGAGCCCCCGGGCCGCCAGCGACGGTGCAGCGCGCGCGAGGTCTCTCCCGCGCGCCGAGGCTAGTTCGCCACCGGCTGTCCCGCCGCCTCGGGAGCGGCCGCGGCGGGCGCGCCGTCCGCCGGAGCCGGAGCCGGAGCCGCGGGCGTGGCCGGCGCGGCGACGGCGGCGCCCACCTCGAGCGCGGACTCCTCGACGTAGCCGGTGCGGCCCGCCTCGGTGCGGACCCGGCGATAGCCGCGCACCGCTCGATCCGAGGCGGTGACGGACGCGCCGGCCGGGAGCCGCTCCACGACGTGCGCGAGCTTGTCGGGGCCGGTCCTGAGCGCGACCTCCTGCTTCACGGTCGCGGAGAGCTGCGCCTGCGGCGCCTCGGAGAGCCGCGTCACCGGCTCGGGGCCGAACGCGGAGGCGCAGCCGCTGGCGGCGACGGCGAGGGCGGCGAGGCAGGGGACCGAGAGGCGAGCGAAGAGGCGGGACATGGACGTGTTTCCTCCTTGGAAGGGCGCGGAGTGTGAGAGCGAGGCCTGGCGCCCGCAACGCATCAGAGGAGCGGGAGCGACGTTCGTGACGCGGCCCGGGCGGACGCGCGCGGACCGCCGCGCCGCGCTCGCGCGGGCGTGGTAGGAGCGTCCCGTGCGCCTCCAGACGATCGCCCCGGCCAAGGTGAACCTCGTGCTGCGCGTCGGCCCGCCGCGCAGGGACGGCTATCACGGCATCCGCTCGCTGATGGTCCCCCTCGACCTCGGCGATCGCGTGGACGTGTCGGTGGGCGAGCGCGCCGGCCCCGTCACCTGCCGGGTCCCGGGGAGGCCGGAGCTCGACGGCGCCGACAACCTCGCCGCGCGCGCCGCCGAGCGCTTCCGCGCGCGCTTCGGCGTCGAGCGGACGATCGGCATCCGGATCGCGAAGCGCATCCCGGTGACCGCGGGGCTCGGCGGCGGGTCCTCCGACGCCGCGGCGGTGCTGCGCTGCCTCGCTCGCGCGTTCGGGATCCGCGACCGCGCCGCGCTCGCCGCGATCGCCCTCGAGGTCGGCTCCGACGTGCCCTTCTTCCTCGGCCCGGGGCCGGCGTGGGCCGAGGGCCGGGGCGAGAGGCTCACGCCCGCCGACGTGCCCCCGCAGCACCTCGTCCTCGTCTACCCCGACGATCCGGCGCTCGCGATCCGGGCCGGCGAGGCCTACCGCTGGCTCGACGCGTCGCGGCAGGGCCGCAGGCCGCGTCTGCCGCCGCGCTTCGCGCGCTTCGAGCCATCCCGCGCGGGGAACGATCTCCAGCCGCCCTGCCTGCTGGAGCGGCCGCCCCTGGCGACGCTCTTGGGGCTGCTTGTGGGTCGAGGCGCGACGGCCGCTATAATGTCGGGAAGTGGGCCCACCGTGTTCGGCACGTTTCACAGCCGGAACGCGGCTGCGCGGGCGGCGCGGACGATCGCGGAGGAGGTCGTCGATCGGAAGGTGATGGTCCTCGCCGCGACGACGGTGCGACGGCATCCGGGGGTTACGCCATGGAGATCACCGAGGTCCGCGTCTTCCCCGTCAACGAAGAGAAGCTGAAGGCCTACGTCACCATCACCCTCGACGACTGCTTCGTCGTCCGCGACCTCAAGGTCATCCACGGGAACACCGGCCTCTTCATCGCGATGCCGGCGAAGCGCCGCAAGGACGGGACGTTCAAGGACATCGCGCACCCGCTCAACACCGAGACGCGCGAGCGGATGGAGCGGACGATCCTCGCCGAGTACGACCGGGAGCTGCGCAAGGGAGCGGCGCCCCGCCCGACCGGCACCCACGACGACTGATCGCCGCCTGCGCGCCGCGCGCGGTTGCCGGTTGGGTCTGTCGGGCGGTTCCGGTATATGTGGCGCCGCCGGTGGCCTCGGCACCCCCGGGCCGCCCTCTCCTCCTCGCGGGACCACGCCGGAGCGCTCGATGGAATTTCACGGAATTCGGCCCGATTACCGGGTCTTCTCTGGCAACTCGAACCGGAAGCTCGCCGAGGCGATGTGCAAGGAGCTCGGCCGGCCGCTCGCGCACGCGACGGTGGGGCGGTTCTCGGACGGCGAGATCCAGGTCGAGATCGGCGAGAACGTCCGCGGCCTCGACACCTACGTCGTGCAGTCCACCTCGCCCGACGCGAACACCAACCTGATGGAGCTCCTCATCATGATCGACGCGCTGAAGCGCGCGTCGGCGGGCTCCATCACGGCGGTGCTCCCCTACTACGGCTACGCCCGCCAGGACCGGAAGAGCGCGCCGCGCGTGCCCATCACCGCGAAGCTCATCGCCGACCTCATCGAGGCCGCCGGCGCGACCCGCGTCGTCTCGATGGACATGCACGCCGGGCAGATCCAGGGCTTCTTCAACGTCCCCTTCGACCACCTCTACGCCGCGCCCGTGCTGCTCGAGCACATGCGCAAGCGCTTCGACGGCGACGCGCAGAACGTCGTCATCGTCTCGCCCGACGCGGGCGGCGTGGAGCGCGCCCGCGCCTACTCGAAGCGGCTCGGCTCGACCCTCGGCATCGTGGACAAGCGGCGCACGAAGCCGAACGTCGCGGAGATCATGAACGTCATCGGCGAGGTGCAGGGGAAGATCGCCGTGCTCCTCGACGACATGATCGACACCGCCGGCACGCTCACCCAGGCCGCCAACGCGCTCATGGACAAGGGCGCGGTGAAGGTCTACGCGTACGCCACGCACGCGGTGCTGTCCGGCCCCGCCGTCGAGCGGATCGTGAAGAGCCCCATCGAGGAGGTGGTGGTGACCGACACGATCGCGCTCGGGCCCGCGGCGGAGGCCTGCCGCAAGATCCGCTCGCTCACGATCGCCGGCCTGCTCGCCGAGGCCGTCCGCCGCATCCACTCCGCGGACTCCCTCTCGAGCCTGTTCGTTTAGACGGGGGCTGCGCCCCCGCCTGCTTCCGCGCGGAACCCTTGACTACCCGGGGGGTTTCGGGTAATCACCCGCGCTCCCGTGGCTCCCGGATGGTCGGGGGCCCCACTACCACCCAGGGCCGGCACGCTCATCCAGGCGGCCCCTCGCGCCCTGCTCCAGACCGGAGCGGCCCGAGTCCATTGGGAGGACGAGAATGGCCGACAACATCATCAACGCCCAGCGTCGCGAGGAGAAGGGCAAGGGTCCCGCGCGCCGGCTGCGTCAGAAGGGCCTCATCCCCGCGGTCGTCTACGGCCGCAAGCAGGAGCCCACCCACCTCTCGGTGGATCCGGCGTCGCTCCTCAAGGCGATCGAGACCCCCCACAAGTTCAACACCCTGCTCACCCTCAAGCTGGACGGCGCCGAGAAGCACGTCCTCTTCAAGGACTGGGCGGTCGATCCCGTCTCGCGCAAGCTCGAGCACGCCGACTTCCTCGAGGTGAAGCTGGACGAGGCGGTGAAGGTCGCCGTGCCGGTCGTCACCTCCGGCCGTTCGGTCGGCCAGGCGGAGGGCGGCATCCTCTCGCTCGCGACCCACGAGGTCGTGCTCGAGGCGCTGCCTTCCAAGATCCCGGTGCGGATCGAGGTCGACGTCACGAACCTCAAGATCGGCCAGTCGATCCACGTCTCGCAGCTGACGCCGCCCGAGGGCTGCAAGCTCAAGTACTCGAGCGACTACGTCATCGCGTTCGTCGCCGTGCCCGAGAAGGAGGAGGTCGCCGCCCCGGTGGCCGCCGCCGTTCCGGGTGCCGCGCCGGCCGAGGGCGCGGCCGCGGCGGGTGCGCCTGCCGCCGGCGCCGCTCCGGCCGCGGGTGGCGAGGCCGCCAAGAAGGCTCCCGAGGCGAAGGGCGCCAAGAAGTAGGGGCGCCCTTGAAGCTCGTCGTCGGTCTTGGGAACCCGGGCCCCGAGTACGCGCGCACGCGCCACAACGTCGGCTTCCTCGTGGCCGACCGGCTCGCGCTCGCCCTCCGGGCCGAGTTCACCCTCCGCAAGTTCGCCTCCGAGCTCGCGGAGGGGCGGGCCGGCGGCGAGCGCGTCTGGATCATGAAGCCCCAGACCTACATGAACCACTCCGGCGAGTCCGTCGGGTCCGCGCTCCACTTCTGGAAGCTCGGCCTCGAGGACCTCGTCGTGGTCCACGACGATCTCGAGCTCGAGCCGTTCCGGGTCCAGCTCAAGGTCGGCGGCGGCCACGGCGGCCACAACGGCCTGAAGAGCGTGAACGCCCACGTGGGCGGCCCCGACTACGCGCGCGTGCGCGTCGGGGTGGGCCGGCCGCCGCCGCGGATGGATCCGGCCGACTACGTGCTCGGCCGCTTCGCCAAGGCCGACGAGGCGCCGCTCGAGGAGTGCCTCGTCCGCGCCACCGAGGCGGCCCGGCTCGCGATCGAGCTGGGCGCGGCGAAGGCGATGAACCAGGTGAACCGGCGCGCGAGCGCCGCTGGCTGAGAGCTGCTGCAGCACTCGTCCTCCGGCATGGGGCCGGGCGGGCGAAACGGAAGAGCGGACTCCTCGCGGCGGGCGAACCGCCGCTTTCAGACCCGAGGGGAGCGACATGGCGGAGACGAGGAAGCTCGTACGCGAGTACGAGACCATCTACCTGCTCAAGGCGGAGACGCCGGACGACCAGGTGGAGGAGATCAAGGAGCGCCTGCGCGGCGTGGTGACGCGCGAGGGCGGCAAGGTCATCCGGTTCACGAACCAGGGAAAGCGGAAGACCGCGTTCCCGGTCGGCAAGAACCCGAAGGCGCTCTACATGCACTGCCTGTACATCGGCCAGCCCGGCCTGGTGGCGGAGCTCGAGCGCAACCTGAAGATGATCGACCAGGTCTCGAAGTTCCAGTCGGTGCGGCTCGCCGAGGGCGTGGACTTCGACGCCCGGCAGGTCGAGCCCGACGTGAAGATCCAGGCGGTCGAGGACGAGCCGAAGCCGCGCGAGGAGCGCGGTGAGTTCGCCCCCGGCGATGAGCCGTTCGAGGCCGAGGCGCCCGAGGCGGCGGAGGAATAGGCCATGGCACGTCCTGACATGGGTGGTCCGAAGAGCAGCGGTGGGTTCGGCGGTCCCCGGAGCGGTGGTGGCTTCGGCGGCGGCGGTTACGGCGGCGGTGGCGGCGGCGGCGGCGGGTACGGCGGTGGTGGCGGCGGCGGCTTCGGCGGCCGCGGCGGCGACCGCGGGGACCGTGGCGATCGCGACGACCGCGGCGGCGAGGAGGGCGGGCGGCGCGGCTTCGGCCGCCGCAAGGTCTGCCGGTTCTGCGCCGACAAGACGCTGAAGGTCGACTACAAGGACCAGTCGCAGATGAAGTACTTCCTGACCGAGCGCGGCAAGATCATCCCCCGCCGGATCAGCGGGAACTGCGCGAAGCACCAGCGCGAGGTGGCCACCGCCGTGAAGCGCGGCCGCATGCTCGCGATCCTGCCCTACACCGTGGGCGGGATGTAAGGAGGCCGAGATGAAGCTCATCCTCCGTGAAGACGTCGAGAACCTGGGCAAGGGCGGCGAGCTCGTGGACGTGAAGCCCGGCTACGGCCGGAACTTCCTGCTCCCGCGCGGGCTCGCGGTCCTCGCGAACCCGAAGAACGTCCGCGAGCTCGAGCACCAGAAGGCCATCGCGACGGCCAAGGCCGCCAAGATGAAGGCGAGCGCGCAGGCCGTGGCGAAGCGGCTCGCCGAGACGCCCATCACCCTCAGCCGCAAGGTCGGCGAGCAGGACAAGCTCTACGGCTCGGTCACGGCGATGGACGTCGCCGAGGCCCTCGCCGCGCGCGGCCTGCAGATCGATCGCCGCGCGATCGACCTCGCCGAGCCGATCAAGACCACGGGCGACTTCGAGGTCCCCGTGAAGCTGCACAGCGAGGTGGTCGGCAAGGTGAAGGTCAAGGTCGAGGCCGAGGCCGCTTAGTCGCCTCGTATGACCTGCGACAGTCGAGGGCCGGTCCTCCGGGGCCGGCCTTCTCCATTTCTGGAGCCCACGCCTACGGCGCTGGGGACGGCGCGACGAGCGGCAGGGCCGCCTCGGGCCGCGGCTCGAAGGAGAGGCGGAAGCGGCCCTCGCCGTCCACCACCTCGCGGAGCGCCTCGTCGCCGGACTCCGACCGCGCGCCCGGTCCGAGCGCCTCCGGCTCCTCGGCGAGCGGCTCGGAGGAGGGCGCCGCCTCGCGCTGGGGCGCGCCCGCGTCCGGCTCGGCGCCTCCGGCCGCCTGCGACGGGTCATCCGGCGCTGCAGCGCCCGCCTCGGCGGCCGGCGGCGGCGTCTCGGCCTGCGGGGCGCCGGCCGGCTCGACGTCCGGCGGAGCCTCCTCCGCCGGGGTGGGTGACGGCGAGACCGGGGAAACGGCGTGTTCACCCTCCGGCGAGGGGTGCGAGCTCCCCTGCGGAGCGCCGTCGAGGCGAGGCGCCGGCTGCAGCGCCGCGGGCAGCGCCGCTGCCAGGGCGGGCGCGCGGGCGGCGAGGAGCGCGTGGACGTCCTCCCACCGCCACGCGACGGCGGCCCCGCCGAGCACCGCCAGGGCCGCGAGCGCCAGGACCACGCGGCCGGGGCGCAGGATCCGGGCGGCGAGCGCGTCGAAGTCCGCGCGGCTGGCGAGGCCGCCCCCCGCGTCGCGCTCCCCGTCGCCAGGCCGCGCGCGACGGCCGGCGCGCCCGCTCGTCCCGACGAGCGCCTCGCGCATGGCGTCGGCGCTCGGGAAGCGGTCCTCGGGACGCTTCGCGAGCGCGCGGTGCACGACCTCCGCGAACGCGCGCGACACGCCCGGGACCAGCTTCGCGAGGGCCGGCGGCTCCTGCGAGAGGTGCGCGGAGACGACCGCCATCGGGCTCGGCGCCACGAACGGCGGCCTGCCGGAGACGAGCTCGTAGAGCACGCACCCGAGGGCGTACAGATCCGTGCGGCCGTCCACCGCCGCGCCCCGCGCCTGCTCCGGCGCGAGGTACGCCGGAGTCCCCACGATGGCGTCGCCCGCGCCGGCCGCGCGGTCGTCGCGGAGCGCCGCGATCCCGAAGTCGAGCACCTTCGCGAAGTCCTCGCCCGAGCGGGTCCGCATGAGCATCACGTTGCCGGGCTTCATGTCGCGGTGGACCACGCCCGCCTCGTGCGCCTCGGCGAGGGAGCCCAGGATCTGCCGCCCCAGCTCGCGGGCGCGCGCCTCCGGCAGCGGCCCGCCCGCGCGCAGCACGGCCGCGAGGTCTTCCCCGGGCACGTACTCCATGGCGAGGTAGAGGCCGCCGCGCGGCCCCGCCTCGCCGAAGTCGAACACCGCGATGGTGTGCGGGTGCGAGAGGCGCGACACGGCGCGCGCCTCGGCGAGGAACCGCTCGGCCGCGGCCGGCTCGCGCGCGAAGTCCTCGCGCAGCAGCTTCAGCGCGAGCGCCTTGCCCATGCGGATGTGCTCGGCCCTGTAGACCCGGCCCATCCCGCCCTCGCCGAGGAGCTCGACGAGGCGGTACCGGTCCGCCACCACGCCGTCCTTCTCGCGACCGCCGCGACGGCGCGCTCCGGCGCGCAGCGGCGCTCCGCAGGCGGGGCAGAAGTTCACCGCCTCGCTCGGCGGACCGGCGAGGTGCCCGCACCGGGCGCAGGAGGCTTGGGGCTCCGGGGCGGGCTTGCGACGGGCCATCGCTCGCGCCGGAGCGTAGCGCGCGGCGGCGCCCCGGCAAAGCTCCCCGAGCCCTCTCCGAGGCGACGGGCGCACGTGGTAGAAGGGCGCTCCATGCTCACCTCCGCCCTCGCCGCGCTCGCCGTGGCCGCGGCCGCGGCCGCGCCCCGGCCGTTCACGGTGGACGACCTCGTGGCGCTCCCGCGGGTCGGCGCGCCGGAGCTCTCTCCGGACGGTACCCTCCTCGCCTTCACCGTCGGGCGACTCACCGGCGCCGGCGATCGGATCGTCTCCACGCTGTACGTGGCGCCCGCCGCGGGCGGAGCGAGCAGGCAGCTCACCGATCGTGACGAGCGCATCTCCTCGCCGCGCTTCTCCCCGGACGGGAAGCGGCTCGCCTTCGTCTCGACCCGGAGCGGCGCTCCCCAGGCGCACGTCCTCGACCTCGCCTCGGGCCAGATCCGCGTCGCGAGCGCGCTGCCCGGCGGCGCGAACGAGCTCTCGTGGACGCCGGACGGGGCCGCCCTCCTCGTCACCGCGGACGTGGACCCGCGCTGCGGCGCCGACGCCGGCTGCAACGCCAAGGCGGAGGCCGAGGCGAAGGGCAAGCCGCGCGTCGCGACCCGCCTCCTCTTCCGCCACTGGAACGCGTGGCGCGAGCGGCTGCGCACCCACGTGCTGAAGGTTCCCCTCGACGGCGGGGCGCCCTCGGACCTCACGCCCGGCGATCGCGACGCTCCGCCCGCGGTCCGCGGCGGCCCGGGCGACCTCGCGGTCTCCCCCGACGGGAAGACCCTCTACTTCACCGCCGTCGACGACGCGCTCGAGGCGGCCTCCACCAACGCGGACGTCTTCGCGGTCCCGCTCGCGGGCGGCGAGGCCCGCCGCGTTACGAGCGGGCCGGGCTGGGACGCGAGCCCGCGCCCCTCCCCCGACGGCAAGCGGCTCGCCTGGCTGTCGCAGGCGCGCGGCGGCTACGAGTCCGACCGCGTCCGCGTGATGGTCGCCGGGATCGACGGGAAGGACGCCCGCGATCTCACCGCGGGCGTGGATCTCTCGGCGAGCGACCTGCACTGGGCGCGGAAGGGCGGGGCGCTGCGCTTCGTCGCGCTCACCTCCGGCTACCACGAGGTCTACGAGGTGGACGTCCGGAGCGGGGAGCTCGTGAAGCTCGCCGGCGCGCCCGCCCTCGCAGGCAGGCCGCGCGTGAACGTGCAGTCCGTCTCGTACTCGGCCGACGGGGCGCGCGTCGCGGCGCTCGTGGACGGGACCACCGCGCCGCCGGAGATCGCGGTGCTCGAGGGCAAGCCGGGCAAGGCCCGCTGGGCGGAGCGCACGCGCCTCGCGGCCGACGCCCTCGCGGGGATCGCGCGCCCCACGCTGCGGCCCCTCGAGGCCACCTCCAAGGACGGCACGAAGGTCTTCGGCTGGATCGTCCTCCCGGCCGAGCACCGCGACGGCCAGCGTCACCCGGCGGCGGTGCTCGTCCACGGAGGGCCGCAGGGCGCCTGGAACGACGCCTGGACCTCGCGCTGGAACGCCATGCTGTACGCGGCGCGCGGGTACGCGGTGGTGCTGCCGAACCCGCGCGGCTCGACCGGCTACGGGCAGGCCTACGTCGACGCCGTCTCGCGCGACTGGGGCGGCAAGCCTTACGAGGACGTGATGGCGCTCGTCGATGCCGCCATCGCGCTAGGCGCGGTGGACGGTGCGCGGATGTGCGCAGCGGGCGCGAGCTACGGCGGCTACATGGTGCACTGGCTGAACGGCCAGACGGAGCGCTTCCGCTGCCTCGTGTCGCACGCGGGGATCTTCGACCTCGAGGCCTTCTTCTATCGCACCGAGGAGCTGTGGTTCCCAGAGTGGGAGTTCGGGGGGACGCCGTTCGACCAGCCGGCCGACTACCAGAAGTTCTCGCCGCACCGCTTCGTGCAGCGCTGGCGGACGCCGACGCTCGTCTCGGTGGGCGAGCTCGACTACCGCACCACCGTCGACCACGGCTACGCCGCGTTCACGGCGCTGCAGCGGCGCGGGATCCCTTCGAAGCTTCTCGTCTTCCCGGACGAAGGACACTGGGTCTCGAAGCCGAAGAATGCGAGAGTGTTCTACGATGTTGTGCTCGGGTGGCTCGACGAGCACCTCGCCCCCGCGGCGAACGTGTCCGCGAAGGCGCGCTGAGCTCCCGAACGCGCTAACCTCCCGAAACCGCTTGCCGTCCGACCCCGCCCTGCCATAAACCGGACCCCGCCGTGCTCAACTGGCTTCACAACATGCTGTCGCGCGATCTCGCGATCGACCTCGGGACCGCGAACACCCTCATCTACATCCGCGGCATGGGCATCGTGTCGAACGAGCCCAGCGTCGTCGCCGTCCAGCAGGACGCGCGCGGCGGCCGCAAGGTCCTCGCCGTGGGCAAGGAGGCGAAGGAGATGCTCGGGCGCACGCCCGGGAACATCGTCGCCATCCGCCCGATGAAGGACGGGGTCATCGCCGACTTCGAGGTCACGGCGGCGATGCTCAAGTACTTCATCCAGAGCGCGCACAACCGGAAGAGCTTCGTGAAGCCGCGCATCATCATCGGCATCCCGTCGGGGATCACCGAGGTGGAGAAGCGCGCGGTGCGCGAGGCGGCCGAGAGCGCGGGCGCGCGCGAGGTCTACCTCATCGAGCAGCCCATGGCGGCGGCGATCGGGGCGGGCCTGCCCATCACCGAGCCCTCGGGCAACATGATCGTCGACATCGGCGGCGGCACGTCCGACGTCGCGGTGATCTCGCTCGGCGGCATCGTCTACAGCCGCTCGGTGCGCATCGCCGGCGACAAGATGGACGAGGCGATCATCCAGCACATCAAGCGCAAGTACAACCTCCTCATCGGCGAGCGCACCGCCGAGCTCATCAAGATGGGCATCGGCACCGCCTACCCGACCGAGGAGGAGCTCACGATGGACATCAAGGGGCGCGACCTCGTCGCCGGAGTGCCCCGCACCCTCACCGTCACGTCCTCCGAGATCCGCGAGGCGCTCAGCGAGCCCATCAACGGGATCGTCGAGGCGGTGAAGGTGACGCTGGAGCGGACCCCGCCGGAGCTCGCGGGCGACATCGCCGACCGCGGCATCGTCCTCGCCGGCGGCGGCGCGCTCCTCAAGAACCTCGACGTGCTGCTCCGCGAGGAGACCGGCCTGCCGGTGTTCCTCGCCGAGGACCCGCTCTCCTCGGTGGTGATCGGCGCCGGGAAGGCGCTCGAGGAGCTGGACATCCTCCGGCAGGTGACCGCGCACGGATAGGCCGCCGCACCGGGCCGCCGCGCGTCTCCCAACGACCGCCCGGGCCTCGCGCTCGCGGCGGTCGTGCCGTCTCCACCGCGCGCCGGCGTCAGCGCGCGCGCCGTGTCGGCGTTAGGTCCCCTGTGCGCATGGGACCGTTCGAGCTCGAGGGATCTCCGATCGCGTTCGCCGCGGCCGGGCTCCTCGTCGCCGTCGCCTTCGCGTTCGGCGTCGCCGCGTCGACCGAGCCGGCGCCGGCGCGGGACGTCGGCGCCCGCGTCGCGTACGCGGAGTGCCTCCACGCCGGGCGCGGGCGGACCGACTGCGCTCCACGCCGCGAGGCGGCGCTCACGCTGTGCGCGGCGCGCCGGCCGGTCGCGGAGTGCGAGGCGCTGCTGGCGGAGGCGGACCGCGGGCCGGAGCGCGTGGTGGCCGAGGCCGAGGCGGCGCGCGTGGCGGGACCGCTCCACGGGAGCCCGCGGCGTGCCGCGGTGGGCGCCGCCGTGGCGCTCGCCGCGCTCGCGACGGTGGTCGCCCTGCGCCGCCCGCGCGCCGCATCCCTCGCGCGGCTCGCCGCCGGGGCCATGGTGGGACTCGCGCTCGCGTCCGTGCCGGCGCTCGCCGCCGCCGCCTTCGGAGTGCTCGTCTCGGCCGTCGTGCCCCGCAGCGAGGTCGCCCTCGTCGGCTTCGGGCTGTTCGTGGCGACGTTCGCGGCGGTGGTGGGGATGCCGGTCGCCGCGGGGGCCGCCGACGCGCCGGGCGCCGCCCGGCGCCGGCGGGTGCACGCGAGCCTCGGGGTGGTGGCGGGTGGGATGGCGCTCTGGATCGTGCTCGTCGGACCCATCCCCGCCGGCGCGGCGGGCGCGCTCCAGGCGCTGTCGGCGGTCGCGCTCGCACTCACCGGCTACCTCGCCCCGCGCCCGCTATGATGCGCGCGCATGCCGATCGCCCCCGCGGCCCTCGCGGCCGCCCTCCTGACCGTCGCCGCACCTGATCTCTCCACCACCGCGGAGCGCACCGCCTTCGAGCGCACCGGACGGCACGACGAGGCGGTCGGGCTCTGCCGCGCCTTCGCGAAGGCGTTCCCGCGGCGCGCGCGCTGCGTCTCCTTCGGGGTGACGCCGGAGCGGCGCCAGCTCGTCGCGCTCGTCGCCAGCGCGGACGGCGTCCTCACCCCGCACGCCGCCCGGGCGCGGAGGCGCCCGGTGGTGCTGTTCCAGGGCGCGATCCACGCCGGCGAGCTCGACGGAAAGGACGCGGGCTTCATCGCGCTGCGCGGGCTGCTCGCGGCGAAGGCCGGCCCGCTCTCGCGCGTCACCGCGGTGTTCGTGCCGATCTTCAACGCCGACGGGCACGAGCGCTTCGGGCCGCAGCAGCGCCCGAACCAGCGCGGGCCCGTCGAGGCCGGCTGGCGCGCCACGGCCGCGAACCTCAACCTGAACCGCGACTACGCGAAGGCGGACGCGCCGGAGACGCGCGCGATGCTGGGGCTCCTGCGCAAGTGGGACCCCATCGTCTACGCCGATCTGCACGTCACGGACGGCGCGCAGTTCCAGCACGACCTGGCCGTGATGGTCGAGCCGCGCCTCGGCTACGCCGAGGCGCTCCGTCCCGAGGGCGCGGCGCTCTCGGCGGCCCTCCTCGCCCGGCTCACGGCCGCGGGCCACCTCCCGCTCGACTTCTATCCGTCGTTCCGCGAGGACGGCGATCCGGCGAGCGGGTTCGCGGCGGGCGTGGCGCCGCCGCGCTTCGGGCACGGGTACTGGGCGGCGCGGAACCGGCTCGGCGTCCTGCTCGAGGCGCACTCCTGGCGCCCGTACGGCGAGCGGGTCAGGGGCGCCGTCGCCTTCCTGCGCGCGCTGCTCGAGCTCGCCGCGGAGCACGGCCCGCGCTGGCGCGCCGCCGCCGACCGGGCGGACCGCGAGGCGCCCGCCCTCGCCGGGCGAGAGGTCGCCCTGTCCTTCGAGCCGACCGGCGCCGCCACCACGCTCGCGTTCCGCGGCTACGCCTACGTCCGGGAGCCCTCCGTGGTGACCGGGGCGCAGGTGTCGCGCTACGACGAGTCGCGCCCCGAGCTCTGGAGCGTGCCGTTCCTCGGGGAGCTCCGGCCGGCGGTGAGGGCCGTGCTGCCCCGGGGCGGCTGGATCGTCCCGGCCGGCTGGGCCGAGCAGGTGGCCTCGACCCTCGCCACGCACGGCGTGATCTTCGAGCGGCTCGGCCAGGCGCGGCCGGCGCGCGAGGTCGAGGTGTTCCGCGCCGCGGACGCGAGGTTCCGCGCCGAGCCGTTCGAGGGACGCCAGCTGCTCGCCGTGAAGGGGGCCTGGGCGCGCGAGCGGCGAGCGATCGGGCCGGGCGCGCTCTTCGTCCCGGCCGCGCAGGCGCGGGCGCTCCTCGCCGCGCACCTCCTCGAGCCCACCGGCCCCGACGCCCTCCTCGCCTGGGGGACGTTCAACGCCGCGTTCGAGCGCAAGGAGTACGTCGAGGACTACGTGCTCGAGCCGTTCGCCCGGGAGCTGCTCGCGAAGGACGCCGCCGTGCGGGCCGAGTGGGAACGCCTGCTCGCCGATCCCGCCTTCGCCGCCGATCGCGAGGCGCGCACCGACTTCTTCTACCGGCGCCACCCGGCCTGGGACGAGGCGTACCGCACCTACCCGGTGACTCGGGTGGACGCGCGCCCCTGACCCCACGGCGCCCTTCGGCCCGTCCCCCCGCGCCGCGCGGCGATGTGGAGCGCTCGGCGCGATGTCGTCGCCCTCCGGCGGGGTGTCGGGAGTTCCCGACGACCGATCGCGCAAGCCCGCGACACGAGGCGCCGCGATCCTGGCAACGGTCGTGCAGTGGGGAGCGGGCACGGCGGACGCGATGC
The DNA here is from genome assembly GCF_000017505.1 of Anaeromyxobacter sp. Fw109-5. NCBI lineage: Bacteria > Pseudomonadati > Myxococcota > Myxococcia > Myxococcales > Anaeromyxobacteraceae > Anaeromyxobacter > Anaeromyxobacter sp. Fw109-5. Next base: position 141,522 of record NC_009675.1, on the reverse strand, counting down.
GGTGCGGATCGCCGGGACCTTTCAGACCGCAGCCAACCAGGAGAACCGAGATGCAGAGCAAGACCCCCTCCCTCATCGGCGCCGGCATCGGCCTCGCCCTCTTCCTCGCCGTCGCGCTCCTCCCGGCCATGCTGTACGGCGGCTACGCCGGCGTGCTGCTCGCGGGCGGCATCTTCGGCACGCCGCTCCAGGCGACGTTCCTCGTCCGCGGGCTCATCGTGTTCGGGATCGTGCTCGGCGTCGCCGGGGTCGGGTCGCTGTTCGCCGTGATGGGCGCCGCCGCCGGCGCGGGCGTGGGCGCGCTGACCAGCCTCGCCTCCCGCAAGCCCGCCGCGCAGGAGGCGTCGAGCAAGTAGCCGCCGAGGCGCCGCCGCCGGGACCTCCCCGGGCTCGCGCGTTCATCGGCGGGTGCGCGCCGACGCGCAGCCTTTCCCGAACGGAAGGCTTGCGCGCAACCTTTGCGACCTCCCGACGATTGATTCATCGCAAACCTGAACGATAACGCCCCCTTGCGCTCCGAGCCGTTTGGGGCGCAGGGGCATATCGGTTGCACACGCGAACCCCGCCTATGCGAGCCATCCTCCTCTCCTTCGCGCTCCTCCTCGCCCCCGCCGCTCGGGCGGAGGGGCCCAAGCTGCCCGAGGGCAGCGACACCTGCCTGCAGTGCCACTCCCCCGGCGGCGACGGGCCCACCGTCCACGCCGACACCTTCGCCAAGTCCGTCCACGCGGAGAACGGCGTCGCCTGCACGGACTGCCACGCGGGCTACACCGAGGAGCACGCGATGGGCGGCACGCTCCCGCCGCTCTCGGACGCGGAGCAGCAGTTCGTCGCCCGGCTGGAGAAGGGCACCTTCGGCGAGGAGGGCCAGAAGGTGGCGGTCACCTCGCCGCGCGCCTACCTGGCCTGCCAGAACTGCCACACCGAGCAGACCGACGCGTTCGCCGCCTCGATCCACTCGAAGTGGCTGCGCGAGGACACGAAGGCGTCCGGCCCGACCTGCGCCTCCTGCCACGGCTCGGTGCACGCGGTGAAGTCCCTCGCCTTCTACGACCCGAAGGCCGAGGCGCGCCAGCCGGTGCCCGCCGACCGCCGCGAGATGACGCGGCGCTGCGAGGGCTGCCACGGCAACGAGGAGTTCGCCGCCGTCGCCGGTCTCAAGCCGGAGGCCACGGTCAACTACCACGACTCGATCCACGGCCGGATGGTCCGCGTGGGCAACGCCTTCGCGCCCGTCTGCGTGAGCTGCCACGCCGCCCCGCAGGGCAAGGGCGGCACGCACGCGATCGTGGCGAAGACCGACCCGAACTCGATCGTGAACGTGGCGAACCGCAAGGACGCGTGCGCGCGCTGCCACGCGGGCGCCACGGACAACTTCGCCTCGCTCATCGCGCACGAGACGCCGCAGGAGACGGGCGGGCACCCGGTCCCGCACGTCATCCACATCGCCTTCTCGTACCTGACGACCCTCACCCTGCTCTTCTTCGCCTTCCACGTCGTCGTCGACTTCGTGTACGAGCTGCGCCAGCGCCTCAAGGCGAAGCAGGGCCACGGTCCGTCGGCGGACGCGGTGCGGAGCGTCATCCGCTTCGACATCCACCAGCGCATCCAGCACTGGTTCATGCTGTCGGGCGTCATCCTGCTCGGCATCACCGGCTGGCCGCTGCGCGGCGCCGGGACGTTCGGGAACGCGCCCATCATCGGCGGCAGGGACGCGGCCCCCTACTCCGAGGCGTTCATGAAGATCTTCGGGGGCGCGGAGGGCGCGGCGCTGTGGCACCGCGTCGGCGCCGTCCTGATCATCATCTCGGCCGCCTACCACCTGTTCTACCTGACGTTCCTCGCCTCCCAGAAGCGGCTGCCCCTGTCGATGCTGCCGGGCCCGAAGGACGCGCTCGACATGCGCGACAACATCCTCTTCATGCTCGGCGTGAAGAAGGAGCGGCCCAAGTTCGACCGGTACATGTACCTGGAGAAGTTCGACTACTGGGCCGTGTTCTGGGGCATCGTGATGATGGTCGGCACCGGCTTCATCTTCTGGTTCCCGGCCTTCTTCGCCGCCTGGGCGCCGAGCTGGCTCATCACCGCCGCGCTCATCATCCACGGCGAGGAGGCGACGCTCGCCATCCTGTTCCTCTTCGTCGTGCACTTCTACAACGTGCACCTGAAGCCCTCGATCTTCCCGATGAACTGGGCCTGGCTGAACGGCCGGATCAGCGTGGAGATGATGAAGCACGAGCATCCGCTCGAGTACGACCGGATGAGCGACGAGCAGAAGTAGCTCGCGCCCGAGAGGCGCGTCGTCGGGGGCCGCGCGGGCGACCGTGCGGCCCCCCTCTTTTTCCGCGCGGGGGCCCGCGCGCGGCGGGCGCGCGGGGGCGATACAATCGCCTCCCCCATGAGGCTCGGACGCACCGCGAAGACGCTGCTCCTCGCCGTCGCCGCCCTGGCGGTCGCCGCCGCGGTCGCCGGCGGCCTGCGCTTCAAGCGCTACGTCGACGAGGATCCGCGGCTGTGCGCGACCTGCCACCAGGCGAGCCCGGAGTTCGCCCTGTGGATGCAGGGCACGCACAAGAGCGTCGCCTGCCAGCGCTGCCACCACGCGCGCCCGGAGCAGGGCGTCGCCATGCTGGGCGCGTTCCTGCTCGGCAAGGCGCCGGCGGGGCACGGCGGGGTGGAGATCGGCTCGTGCGCGGAGTGCCACTTCTCGCACGATCCGCGCTGGCCGCAGGTCGGCGGCTCGCGCGGGCACCGCATCCACTACGAGGAGCACAAGATCGCCTGCGTCCGCTGCCACGCCGCGAGCATGCACGGCTTCGAGCCCATCGCGGCGAAGTGCGCCGACTGCCACCCGGGCCACGCGGTGCGGGTCCACGGCATGGAGGGGATGCACTGCTTCGCCTGCCACGAGTTCCTCGGCGACGAGCCGGGGCTGCGGCCGACCCGGCGCGACTGCCTGCGCTGCCACACGGCCCAGGGCATCCACGCGCCGGTGGGGGAGCACGGCGCGCCCATGGCGATGGCCTGCGCGACCTGTCACCGGCCGCACGCGCCGCCGGGCGAGACGCTCGTCTCCTGCACGCACTGCCACGACGCGCCGGCGACCCGCCGCGCCGGGCTGCACGCGAACCCCGGCCACTTCCGCTGCCTGGACTGCCACCCGGCCCACACCTGGACCCCGGAGCCGGCGCGGTGCCTCCGCTGCCACGCGCATGCCCAGAGCCACGCGCACGGCAAGTCGTGCACCGCCTGCCACGAGTTCGGCGGGGCGCCGCGGCCGCCGCCGCGCGGGGAGTCGTCGCCGTGACCCTCCGGCTCAAGCTCTTCGTGCTCATCGCGGGGGTGATCATCTTCGCGATGAGCGGCGTCACCGCCGTGGCGCTCTGGCGCGAGGTGGTGCGCGGGCAGGAGCTCCTGGCGCGCGAGGGCGTCGCCATCGCCTCCACCGCCGCCACCGCCGCCGCCCACTGGGTCCGCGCCGACGGCGTGGACCCGGGCGGCGCCTCCGCGCTGCCGGCGGTGCTCGAGCGCGTGGTCGCGAGCGCGCCGCTCGACCGCGCCTGGATCGTCGACCGGACCGGCAAGGTCCTCGCCTGCGTCACGCGCACCGAGGAGGCCTGCCCCGAGGGCGCCCCGCCCTCGGAGTTCCAGCTCGCCGAGTCCCCGCTCCAGGCGCTCGGGCGGCTGCTCCAGCCGGAGGGCATCGTGGCCTCCGCTCCCATCCTGCGCAGCGGCGCCGTGGTGGGGGCCGTCCGGGTGGACTTCACGCACGAGGAGGTGGTGGGGAACGCCCGCAACCTGGCGTGGGGGGCGAGCATCGTCGCCGCCTTCTGGATCTTCGTCGGGCAGCTCCTCGCCGCCATCTTCCTGCGCCGCGTGACGAGCCCGCTCGTGCGGCTCTCCGAGGCCGCCGAGTCGCTCGCGGAGGAGCGCGGCGTCCGCCTCGAGGAGCCCGAGGAGCGCGAGCTCGCCGATCTGGTGCGCGCCTTCAACGACATGTCGCGGCGGCTCGACGACCGGCGCAGCGAGAACCAGCGGCTCATCGCCGAGCTGGAGGCGCGCGTCGCGCAGAAGACCCGCGAGGTGCTGCGCGCGGACCGCCTCGCCACGCTGGGCGGCATCGCCGCCGGCTTCGCCCACGAGATCGGCAACTCCCTGAACGTCATCCGCGGCTACGCCTCGGTGGCGGCGCGCGAGCTGCCCGCCGACGCCGAGGTGAAGTCCGACGTGGAGGCGATCCGGCGCGAGGTCACCCGCGCGGCCGGGCTGATCGAGCGGTTCCTGGTCTTCGCGCGCGCGCGCACGGTGCACCCCATCGCGCAGCCCGTCGAGCCGATCCTGCGCGAGGCGGTGGAGGTGGTCGGGCCGGCCGCGGCGCACGCGAACGTCGAGCGCGTGGTCGAGATCGCGCCCGCGCTGCCGGAGGTGGTGGCCGACGGCGAGCTGCTCCGCCAGGCCTTCCTGAACCTCTGCGTCAACGCCGTGCAGGCGATGCAGGAGCGCGGGGGCGGGACGCTCGTCGCGCGCGCGCGCCGCGAGGGAGACGGGCTCGTGGTGGAGGTGTCGGACAGCGGCCCGGGCCTGCCGAGGGACATCGCCGCCCACGTCTTCGACCCGTTCTTCACCACCAAGGCGAACGGCACCGGCCTCGGGCTGGCCATCGTGCGCCAGGCGGCGGAGGCCCACGGCGGCACGGTGGAGGTCGAGAGCGCCCCCGGCCACGGCGCCACCTTCCGCATCCGCCTGCCCGTCGCGCCGGCCGAGCCGGCCGCGGCGGGCGCAGGCGCCGCGCCGTGAGCCCATCACCCGGCGCGCGATCTCGTTAGAGGACTCCCGTGACGAAGCCCAACCTGATGGTCATCGACGACCTCGACTCCGCGCGGCAGATGATGAAGCGCACGCTGGGGCGGTCGTACGCGGTGTTCGACTTCGCCTCGGTGGCGGAGGCGCTGCCCGCCGTCGAGCGGGCGGAGTTCGACGCCATCGTCACCGACCTGCGCATGCCCGGCATCGACGGCATCGAGGGGATGCGCCGCTTCAAGGAGCGGGTGCCGGAGATCCCGGTCATCCTCGTCACGGCCTTCGCCACCGTGGAGACCGCGGTCGAGGCGATGAAGGCCGGCGCCTTCGACTACCTCAAGAAGCCCTTCGAGCCGGAGGAGCTCGAGCTCGTGGTCGCGCGCGCGGTGGAGCACGCGCGCATCAAGCGCGACAACGCGCGCCTGCGGAGCGCGCTCGCCGGCGAGTTCGGCGTGCACGGCATCATCGGCAAGTCGCAGCCGATGAAGGCCCTCGTGGAGATGCTCGGGCGGATCGCCCCCTCCGACGTGCCCATCCTGGTGGAGGGCGAGTCCGGCACCGGCAAGGACCTTCTCGCGCGCGCGGCGCACGCCATGAGCCGGCGCGCGAGCGGACCCTACGTGGCGCTCAACATGAGCGCCATCCCCGAGAACCTCGCCGAGGCCGAGCTCTTCGGCCACGAGAAGGGGGCCTTCACCGGCGCCGAGCAGGCGCGGGCCGGCTTCTTCGCCGAGGCGGAGGGGGGCACGCTGTTCCTCGACGAGATCGGGCTCCTCCCGCCCGCGCTCCAGCCCAAGCTCCTGCGCGTCCTGCAGGACGGCGAGTACATCCCGGTCGGCAGCCGCAAGGCGCGCAAGGGGAACGTGCGCGTGGTGGCGGCCACGAACGAGGACCTCGCCCGCGCGGTGAAGGAGGGGAAGTTCCGCGAGGACCTGTGGTTCCGGCTGCGCGTCGTCCCGCTGCGGCTCCCGCCCCTGCGCGAGCGGAAGGAGGACATCCCGCTCCTCGTCCACCACTTCGTGGAGAAGCACGCGCTGCGGCTGGGGCGGCCGCCGCTCGAGCCGGACGCCGAGGCGATGCGGGCGCTCCTCGACCACCCCTGGCCGGGCAACATCCGCGAGCTGGAGCACGCCATCGAGCGCGGGCTCCTCCTCGCGCGCGGGGAGACCATCACCCTCGCGGATCTCCCGCCCGAGCTCGCCCAGCCCGCCGCCGAAGCCGCCGCGGGCGGGGCGGAGGGGCGCTACCGGCGCGCCCGCGACGCCTGGGAGCGGAAGTTCCTCGAGGACCTGCTGCGCGAGGCGGGCGGCAACGTCGCGAAGGCCGCCGAGGCGGCCGGGCTCCATCGCTCCACCCTGTACGAGAAGCTCCAGCGCTACGGCCTCGTGGAGAAGGACGCCAAGGCGTGAGCGGACGCACCGCCGCGTCGGGCGGCGCGCCACCGCCGCGCCGCGCCCCTCGCGCGCCCAGGCTCCGCGCGGGGGACGTCGCCGACGCCCCCGCCCTCGCGCGCGTGATGCGCGCCGCCATCCGCGGGCAGGGCGCCGCCGCCTACGGCCACTCGGAGGTCCGCGCCTGGTCGTCGCTCCCGGCCCTGTACCACCGCTGGGCCATGACGGCCGGGGGCGAGCGCTACGTCGTCGCGGAGCGGGACGGGGCGATCGTCGGGTACGCGGCGCGCCGCGACGCGGAGCTCACCGCGGTGTTCGTGCTCCCGCGCGCCGCCGGCGCCGGCGTGGGGACGGCGCTCGTCCGGCACGTCGAGCGCGCCGCGCGCCGCGCCGGGGTGGCGAGGCTCCGGGTCGTGGCGGCGCTCGGGGCCGTCCCGTTCTACGCGCGGCTCGGCTTCGGGCGGCGCGGCGCCGCGCGCGTCCCGCTCCCGGGCGAGACCTCGCTCGCCGCGGTTCGCATGGAGAAGCGGCTCGACTCGACCGCCGGCGCCCCCGGAGAGCGCTCGGCGAGGCGAGCGGCACGATCGTCCGGACGGGCGCGGGTCCGTCCGCGTGGGAGGTGAACGGCATGGTGAAGCACCTCGTGTTCTGGACGCTGAAGGAGCAGGCCGACGGCGCGTCGCGCGAGGAGAACGCGCGCAGGGTGAAGGCGGCGCTGGAGGGGCTCGCGGGCCGCATCCCGGGCCTGCTCGAGCTCGAGGTCGGGATCGACTTCTCGCGCGGCGAGGCGTCCTACGACGTCGCGCTCTCCTCGACGTTCGCCGATCGCGCGGCCCTCGACGCCTACCAGGCGCACCCCGAGCACCGCGCCGTCGCCGACCTCATCGGGCGCGTGCGCGAGAGGCGCGCGGTCGTGGACTACGAGACGGGCTCCTAGCGCCGTTCCCGCCCGGAGGCGGAGGTGACACGCCGGCGACGGGCACTCCCCGCGTGACGAGCGGGCGGGACGGGTACGCGCGCTACATCCGCCCGCACGGGCGGCGGAACGGGCAGCGGCGGCAGCTCTCGCGCTGGGCTCGCTGCGGGAACTGGTCGATGAGGGCGTGGTTGCGCGCGGGGTCCTGGAGCGTGGCCTTCATCTCGCCGATGGAGTGGCGCATCTCGCTCTGGCACCGCTCGAGCGCGGCGGGATCGGCGGCCACCGACACCGTCTCCCCTCCCGCGCCGGCGCCGTTCGCGACGAGGTAGACGAGCCCGCCCAGCACCTGGTCGGGCGGGGCGCTCCACTTGCGCTGGGCGTAGAGCGCGTAGATGCCGACCTGCGTGTGATCGACGCCGCGCTCCTTGCCGGTCTTCCAGTCCAGGATGCGGACCTGGCCGTCGGAGTCGCGGAAGGCGAAGTCGATCGCCACCCAGATCTTCGTCCCCTCGAACTCCCAGGAGTCGAGCTCGTCCACCGAGAGCCAGCGCTCGCGGGGCGTGCGGCGGATCTCCTCGAAGGTGGGGCTCGCGTAGAACGCGCGCAGCGAGCCGTCGACGACGCCCTCGTAGAGCCGCCGCCAGTCCTCGTCCGCCACGGCGTCGCCGTACTCGTGCTCCACCAGCCCGACGATGCGCGACGCCTCCCGCCAGTAGCTCTTCTCGCGCGAGACCGCGAACTGCGCCCGCGCCCGCGTCCGGGTCCGCTCGAGCACGCGCTCCAGGGGGAGGAAGTCGCCCGTCACCCGCGCGCGAGAGAGCATCTGCTTCAGCGCGTCGTGCACGACCGAGCCCGCCCATTGCCAGCGCGAGGAGAGCTTCTTCAGGACGTACAGCTCCCGCACCGGCGTACCGGGCGCGGCCTCCCACCCCCCCCAGCTGCCGTAATACGCGTAGAAGTACGCGCGCCGGCATTCCGCGAACTTCTCGTGGCGGGACTTCGACCAGGAGAACTCGTTCTGGAGATCGGCCATGGGTGGGAGCGGGCGGGCAGGGAGCCCGTAGCTCGCGCAGTCTAGCGCGACGGTCCGACAGGCGGGGGCCCTCCGGGCGACTGGGCGGGCGGCTGCCTGGACGGACGCTGAGCGGGACGCGGCGAGGCCGACGTGGCGTTCGCGGGCTCGCTGAAGGTCGCGCTCGAGGTGGGGTCGGGGGCCGGCGCCAGCTGCGGCGCCGACCCCCGCGTCACCCCGCCCGCGCCTCGGCGCGGACGGCTCGTCGCACCCTCACGACGAACGTGGTCCCCTGCCCGACCGAGGAGTGGACGTTCACCTCGGCGCCCTGGGCCTCGGTGAGCGTGCGCACGACGAACAGCCCGAGCCCCACGCTCGTCCTCGAGTCGGGGTGGTCGCGCGGCGCGCGGTGGAAGGGCTCGAAGATGGCCGCGATGGTCGCCGAATCGAGCGGCGGTCCCTCGTTGCGCACCTCGATCCGGACCGCTCCCTCCTCGCCCGCCGCCTCCACGTACACGGGCCGGTCGGGGTCCCCGTACTTGAGGGCGTTCGAGACGAGGTTCGCGACCACCTGCTCCATCCGCTCCGGGTCGAACTCCGCGCGGGTGTCGCCGTGGCGGGCGAGCTCCAGCCGCTGGCAGCGGGGATCGCAGAGATCTTCGGCGACGCGGGTGCAGACGTCCCACAGGTCGGCCTCGAGCAAGGTCACCGGGATCTCCGCCCCGGCCTTCGCGCGGCTCCAGTCGAGGAGGTCGCGGATCAGCCGCTCCATGCGCCGGCCCGCCGCGGTGATCCTGCGCACGGCCCGCAGCGCGTCGTCGGGGAGGCTCACGCGGGCGAGCGCCCACGAGGCGGTCAGGATGCCGGAGAGCGGGTTCCGCAGGTCGTGGCTGACCACGGCGACGAGGCGCTGCTGCACCGCCTGCGTCCGGGCGAGCTCCGCCTCGTGCTCCTCGCGGGCGCGGATCTCCTGCCGCACGACGCGCGCGGCCCCGAGCACGAACAGCAGCAGGATCGTGTCGAGCCCGAGGAACACCCCGTTCGAGATGATGCGCGCACGGTGCGCCCAGGCTGCGGCACGAGCGACCTCGCTCTTCTCGCGCTCCTCGACCGCCTCGAGCGCCGCGTGCGCCCGGTCGAACGGAGGTACCCCCTCGGCGAGGCGGTGGAGGCGCGCTTCCTCGCGGCCGCCGGCGTCGGCGAGGGCGGCCGCGCGATCCAGCGCGTCGACCATCCGCTTCACCGCCGGGCGCAGCCGCCCCAGGAGCTCGCCGTCCTCGTCGATGCGCTCCGCCGCGATGGCCCGGGTGAGGTGATCCAGCTCGCCGGGGATCTTGTCGCGCGCCCGCTGCAAGCGCGCCCGGTGGCGGGCCTCCCCCCCGGCGAGGTACGCGTCGAGCGCCGTGTCCGCGACGAGCATGGCCGACTCGAGCTCCTCGAGCGCGAGCTGGGTGTCGGCCGCCAGCTCCGCCGCGACGCTGGCGTCGGTCCGCTTCCCCAGCGTGACGCCGGTGAGGATCCCGGAGGCGATCAGGCTACCGATCGCCACGGCGAACCCGAGCGCGACGCGCTTTGGCAGTCCGAACCAACGGCCCGTCTTCCCGGCAGGAGCCGGCATGAGCGACCTCGGGTGAGCCTCCGATCCAACACGGAGATCACCGCGAGGTCATCGTGTCCCGATGTCGCACCCGGCCAGGCTAGCGCTGGCCCACCGCGCGCCCGGGGGATGGCGCCGGGGCGCGGGCCGGCGCGGGTCGCTCCTCGATCGGCCCCAAGGGGACGTCCGCGAGCTGCGGCCGCACGACGGCCGGATCCGCGACCATCACCACCGTCATCTTGGCGGGATCGAGGTAGCGCCGCGCGGCGCGCTGGACCGCCTCCGCGTCCACCTCCCGCACCGCGTCGGCGTAGCCGTTCCAGTAGTCGTCGGGCAGGCCGTGCAGCGCGAGCTCCGCGACCCGGCCGGCGATGCCGCCCGCGGTCGCGAAGTCGGCGGGCAGGCCGAGCACGAGCGCGTCCTTGGCGTCCGACAGCTCCTGCGCGGGGACGGGCTCCTCGCGCAGCCGCGCGAGCTCGCGCACGATCTCCTTCAGCGCGGCGCCGGTGACGTCCGCCTTCACGCTGCCCGCGACCAGGCTCGCGCCGGCGAGCTTGCGCGCCTCGCCCATCGCGTACACCCCGTACGTGTAGCCCTTCTCCTCGCGCAGGTTGCGGAAGAGGCGCGACGAGGAGCCGCCGCCGAGCACCTGGAAGGCGACGGAGGCGGCGACGTAGTCGGGCGAGGAGCGCTCGACGCCGGGCATGCCGACGAGCACGTACGACTGCGGCGCCGCGGGCTTCTCGATGAGGAGCGCCCGGTGCGGCGCGGCGGGCGGCCTGGGCGCGAGCGGCCCCGGCGCCGAGCCGCGCCTCCACTTGCCGAGCGTCGCCTCCAGCAGCGGGCGCAGCTCGGCCTCGGCGACGTCGCCCACCACGATCAGCTCCGCGTTCTCGGGCCGGTAGTGCCGGGCGTGGAACGCCGCGAGGTCTCGCGGGCGGGTCGCCTTCACCGCCGCCTCGTCGCCGAGGAGGTAGTGGCCGTAGGGCATCTTCCCCCAGAAGACGGGCACGAAGGCCTTGGAGGCGATGGGCTGAGGCTGATCGCGCTGCTGCAGGAGCATGACGAGCCGCTGGTCCTGCACGCGGGCGAAGTCGGCCTTCGGGAAGGCCGGGTTCATCGTCACGTCCGCGAAGAGCTCGAGGAACTTCGGGAGGTGCTTCGCGAGCGTCCCGCCCGTCACCGCGGCGGCGTCCGGGCCCGCCGAGGCGCGCAGCGAGGCGCCGAGGAAGTTGGTCTCGTCGGAGAGCTGGATCGCGGAGCGGGTCTTCGTCCCCTCGGTGAGCATCGCCGCGGTGAAGCTCGCGAGGCCGGGCAGCTTGGCCGGATCCCGCCCCGCGCCCGCCTCCACCACGAGGTTCACCGCCACCACCGGGAGGCGGCGGTACTCGACGAGGCGCACCTTGAGGCCGTTCGCGAGCGCGAAGTGCCGCTGGGCCGGCAGCTCCAGCTCCGGGGCCGGGCCGCGCTCCGGGAGCTTCGCGCGATCCGGTCCCGCCGGCACGACCGCCGCGGCGGCCGGCGCGGCGGGCGGGGCCTGCGGTGCCTTCGCGCGCGGACCCGCGCAGGCGAGCGCCGCGGCGACGAGGACGGCGAGGGCGTGGCGGCGGATCATCGGACGGCTCCGTTGGCGTTGGAGGGCGGCGCGGCGGCGGCGGGCGGCGCGGTCGGCGGTGCGGGGGCGCCGGGGCGCGGCGCGGCGGGCGACGGCGGCCGCTGCGGCGCGGGGACCGGGGGCGCGCCCGCGGAGGGGGTCACGGTGAGGACGACGCGCGCGTCCTTGCGGAGGTAGCGGCGGGTCGCGGCGGAGACCTCCTCGGGGGTGAGCCTCCTGAAGCGGGCGAGGTCCGTGGCGAGGTAGCCGGGATCGCCCGCGCGCAGGTAGTAGTCGGCCAGGGTGGCGGCCCGGCCGCCGAAGCCACCCACCGGCTCCAGCGAGAAGATCGCGCCGGCCTCGATGCCGTTCTTGGCCCGCTGCACCTCCTCGGCCGTCGGCGGCTCGGCGGCGAGGCGCGCGATCTCCTCGTCGATCTCCTTCTCGAGCCGCGCCAGCGAGACGCCCGGCTTGGGCGTCGCGACCACGAGGAACATGCCCGCGAGCGCCTGCGAGGACTGGCCCGCGGAGACGCTCTGGGCGATGCGCTCGTCCATCACGAGCCGCTTCACGAGCCGCGCGCTCTTCCCGTCGGAGAGCACCTGGCCCGCGACGCCCAGCGCGGCGTCGCCCTCCGCGAAGAGCTTGGGGCTCTGCCAGGCCATGTAGAGGCGCGGGAGCTGCACCCGGTCCTCCATGGTCACGCGCTTCTCCGACGCGAGCGGCGCGGGAGCGGGCGCGGCCGCCGCGGGCTTCGCCCTGCCGGGGATGCCCCCGAACCACTTCTCCACGAGCGCGCGCGTGCGCGCGGGATCGATGTCTCCCGCGATGGCCAGCACCGCGTTCTCCGGCCCGTACCAGCGCTGGAAGAACTCCTTCACGTCCTCCAGCGTCGCCGCCTCGAGATCCTCGTGCGAGCCGATCGGCATCCAGTGGTAGGGGAACTCCGGGTTCCACAGGGCGTGCAGGATCTTCTCGTAGGACAGCCCGTACGGCTGCATCTCGTAGTTCTCGCGCCGCTCGTTGCGCACCACGTCGCGCTGGTTGTCGAGCTTGTCCTGCGTGAGCGTCGGCAGGAGGAACCCCATCCGGTCGGCCTCGACGAAGAGCATCTGCTCGAGGGCGCTCGTCGGCACCTGCTCCCAGTACTGGGTGGTGTCCTGGGAGGTGGAGCCGTTGGCGCTCCCGCCCGCCGCGTCCACGAGCCTGTCCGCCTCGCCCTTCGGCAGGTGCTCCGTCCCCTGGAACATCAGGTGCTCGAACAGGTGCGCGAAGCCGGTGCGCCCCTCCTTCTCGTTCTTGGAGCCCACGTCGTACTGTACGTGAACGCCGACGATGGGGGTCGTGTGGTCCTCGTGCAGGATCACGGTGAGGCCGTTCTCCAGACGGAACAGCTGGTAGGGGAGCTCGGGAGCGTCGGCCGCCGCCGGCGCCGCCGCGGGAGCCTGCGCGCGGGGGAGGGCGGGGACGAGCGCGACGGCGAGGAGGGTCGCGAGGGTTCTCGGCGTCATGGCGGCCCGCGTTATAAGGCGGGCCCCCTGCCGCGTCACGTTCCGCGGCGAGCGCCCTCCGTACCGGGCCCGCCCGAAATATCTTCCCGCCCGCCGCGTACCGGCCCACGGACGCCCCCGACGCCGCCATGATCCGACGCTCGCTCGCGCTCCTCGCCGCCGCGCTCGCCCCGCCCGCCCTCGCCGCCGCCCCGGGCGATCCCCTCACCGCCGCCCGGCGCCAGGGCGAGATCGTCCTCGACGGGCGGCTCGAGGAGCCGGGCTGGGCGCTCGCCCCCGCCTACGACGGCTTCGTCCAGATCTTCCCCTCCGAGGGCGCCGCGCCCTCGGAGCGCACCGAGGTGCGCGTGCTGTTCGACGATCGCGCCCTGTACGTGGGGATCGCGGCGCGCGACCGCAGCCCGGGCGAGGTGCGCAGGCCGCTCGGCCGGCGCGACCGCGCGCCGTACTCCGACGCGGTGACGGTGATCGTGGACTCGATGCACGATCACCGCGCCGCGTACGCCTTCGAGATCAACGCCGCCGGGGTGCAGTCGGACGCGCTCCTCTTCGAGGACGACACCTCCACGAGCGACTGGGACGCGGTGTGGGAGGGGGCGACGGCGGCGCTCGCCGACGGCTGGGGGGCCGAGCTGCGCATCCCGCTCGCCGCCCTGCGCTTCTCGAACGCGCCGGTGCAGACCTGGGGCTTCGCGGTGAAGCGCGTCGTGGCCCGGCGTCACGAGGAGCTCCTCTCCGTGCACCTGCCGCGCGGCGCCCGCGGCCAGCTCGCGCGCATGGGCAGCCTGACCGGGCTCCAGGGGCTCGCCCCGGTGCAGGACCTCGAGGTGGCGCCGTACACCGCGGCGCGGCTCGCGTTCCGGCCGCGCGTCTCGGACGTTCCGAGCCCGCGCGACGCCGACCCGGTCGGCGACGTCGGCGTGGACGTGCGCGCCTCGCTCGGCCGCGCGCTGTCGCTGCAGGGCACGGTCAACCCCGACTTCGGGCAGGTCGAGGCGGACGAGATCATCCAGAACCTCTCCTCCTTCGAGATCTTCTTCCCGGAGAAGCGGCCCTTCTTCACGCAGGGGATGGATCTGTTCCAGCCGGTCGCCCTCCCGGGGCGACGCTCTCCGCAGCAGCTCTTCTACTCGCGCCGCATCGGGCTCGACGCGCCCATCCTCGGCGCCGTCAAGCTCGTCGGCAAGCCGACCGGCACGCTGCAGGTGGGGATCCTCGACGCGCTCGTCACCGGCGCCGGCTCCGGGCTGCCCGAGGCGAGCCCCGATCGCTCCTTCCGCCTGGACGCGGCGCAGCCCTTCCACTTCGGGCCGCGCTCGTCGCTCCCCGAGCTCGCCCCGGCCCCGCGGAACTTCCTCGCCGGCGTCGCGCGCTGGCAGCCGGCCCCGGGGCGCACGCTCGGCGCGACCGTGACCTCCACGCTGCCCCTCGGCCCGGGCTGCTCGATCTCGGACGCCGAGAAGGACGACGAGGCGGAGGACCCGCGCGAGCGCCGCCCGGCCCGCTGCGACGCGCTCTCCGGGAGCGCCGCCGCGCTCGACTGGAGCCTGCGCTCGCGCGATGGGGAGTGGTTCCTGCTCGGGCAGGTCACCGGCTCGCAGTCGCTCGGCGGCGCCCCGGCGCGCGCGGCCCCCGGCGCGCCCGTGTCCTCGCCCAGGCGCACGCTCGCCGACGGGACCGTCCTCGACGAGGGCGAGCTCGGCTACGGGGCGCACGCGGCGGTCGGCCGGGCCGGCGGTGAGCCCTGGCGCTTCGAGCTGCACTGGGAGTACGAGTCCCCCACGCTCGACCTCAACGCGCTCGGCTACCAGCGGACGCAGAACGAGCAGCTCGGCCGCGCGCTGGTGCGCTACGTCCGCCCGAGCGGCGGCGGCCCCTTCCACACCTACTCGGTCGTCTCCGGCGTCCAGGGGCAGCGCACCACCGACGGCCGCGGCCTCGCCCGCATGAAGCAGCTCTGGCTCTCCGCGGAGGCGCAGCTCCGCAGCTACCAGTGGGTGGGCTGCACGGGCGTCGTGGAGCTGCGGGCCTGGGACGTCCGCGAGATCGAGGAGTCCGGCGTCGCGCTCGAGCGGCCGCGCTCGACCTTCGGGGAGTGCTGGCTCTCCCTCGACCCCTCCAAGGCCGTCTTCCTCGAGGGAGGCGCCGGGATGGGCCGCTCGGAGGCGCTCGGGCCGGTGCAGGGCCAGCGCTACTGGGGCACGAGCGGGGTCGTCGTGGTCCGGCCCCACGCGCGGGTCGAGAGCCGGTTCGACGTGCGCTACGAGGTCTCGCGGTGGGGCGCGCGCTACGTGGACGAGCCGGCGCCGGGCGTGTACCGCTTCGCGGGGCTCGAGGCCCCCTCGCTCTCCGTCACGCTGCGGCAGCAGGTGGTCCTCACGCCGCGCCTCACGCTGCAGGGGTACGTCCAGCTCTTCACCTCCTTCGGCGAGTACCGCGCGTTCCGCCAGGCGAGCGGCGTGGATCGCAAGGTCACGCTGGCCTCCCTCTCCCCCGCGGAGGCGCCCGGCCCGAGCGAGAACGACTTCCGCGAGGGCGCGCTCAACCTGAACGCGGTGCTGCGCTGGGAATACCGGCTGGGCTCGACGCTGTACCTCGTCTACACGAGGGCGCAGCGCGAGCTCGAGTGGGACGGCTCGGCCCCGCTGGCCAGCACGCTGCGTCCCGTCGCGCTCGGCGCCGGGCCGGCCACGGACACCTTCCTCGTGAAGTGGACCTACTACTGGGCTCGCTGAGCCCGGCCGTACGCCGAGGGAGCCGCCGTACGCCCCGGTGGGTTGCGCCCGCCTGCTGCAGCGCTATGCTTCGGAGCGCGATGGCGCTCACCCCCCCGGCCCCGATCAGGATCCTCCTCGCCGAGGACGACGCCGCGCTCGCGAAGCTCTACGCGAGCTACGCGACGGGGCGGGGCCACGCCGTCTCCCACGCGCGCGACGGCGTCGAGACGCTCGCCGCGGCGCTGTCCCAGCTCCCGGACGTGATCGTGCTCGACGTCGCCATGCCGGCGCTCGATGGGCGCGACGTCCTGCTGCGGCTGAAGGCGGACCCGCGCACCGCCGGCATCCCGGTGCTGGTCGTGTCGGCGCTCGGCGGCGACCAGCACATGCGCGACCTGCTCGTCGAGCTGGGCGCCTCCGACGTGATGGAGAAGCCGGTGGACCTGCAGATCGCCTTCAACAAGGCGGAGCGGCTGGTGAACGGGTAGCCGGGGGCCGCGCCCCCGGGGACGCCCGGCCCCGCGCGTCACGGCTCGACCCGCATCGCCTTCGGGATCACCACGATCCCGCTCTCGGTGACGTGGAAGCGCTTGCGGTCGTGCTCGAGGTCGTAGCCGATGGTCGTGTTGGCCGGGATCTCGACGTGCTTGTCGACGATGGCGCGGCGGATCTTGCAGTGCCGGCCGATGTTCACGTTCTCGAAGAGGATCGAGTCCTCCACCAGCGAGTAGCTGTTGATCCGCACCTTGGGCGAGAGGATGCAGTGGTGGGCGTGGCCGCCCGAGATGATGCACCCCTCCGACACGAGCGAGTCGGTGGCGTAGCCGACCCGGCCCTCCGTCTGGTTGTTGAAGACGAACTTCACCGGGGGGAAGTTGTGCTGGGCGGTGAAGATGGGCCAGCGGTCGTTGTACAGCGAGAACGACGGGTCCACGTCCACGAGGTCCATGTTGGCCTGGTAGTACGCGTCGAGGCTCCCCACGTCGCGCCAGTAGCCCCGCTCCTTGTCCCCCTGGCCGGGCACCACGTTCTTCGCGAAGTCGTAGACGAAGACGCGCTTGCGCTCGTACATCGCGGCGACGATCGACTTGCCGAAGTCGTGCGCGCTCTTGGTGTCGCCGGCGTCGCGCACGATCTCCTGGACGAGGGCGTCCGTGGTGAAGAGGTAGTTGCCCATCGAGGCGAGGGCGCGGGTGGGGTCGCCGGGCATAGTCTTCACCCCGGCCTTCGGCTTCTCGACGAAGCCGATCATGCGGCCGTCGCCGTCCACCTCGATGATGCCGAACTCCGACGCCTCCTCGACCGGGACCGGGATGGCCGCGACGGTCAGGTCCGCGCCCTTGTCCTGGTGGAACTGGAGCATCTGGCGGACGTCCATGCGGTAGACGTGGTCGGCGCCGAAGATGAACGTGAACTCGGGCTCCTCGTCGGTGATGATGTTGAGGTTCTGGTAGATGGCGTCCGCCGAGCCCTCGAACCACTTCGGCCCCACGCGCATCTGCGCGGGCACGATCTCCACGTACTGGTCGAGCAGGGCGGTGAGGCGCCAGCCGCGCTGGATGTGGGCGTTCAGGGACTCGGACTTGTACTGCACGAGCACCTTCATCTTGAGGACGCCCGAGTTCGCGAAGTTCGACAGGACGAAGTCGACGATGCGGTAGCGGCCGCCGAAGGGCACGGCGGGTTTGGCGCGCTCCCGCGTGAGCGGGTCGAGCCTTCGGCCCTCTCCGCCGGCGAGGATCATCGCGAGAAGCTTCGCCATCGGGTCACTCCGCGTGGATACGGTACGCCTTCGAGGCTACGCACCCGCGCGAGGCGGGGCAAGGAAGCGGCCGCGCCGCGCGCGGAGATCTCGCTCTACCGCGAGGCCAGCCGCGCGAGCGAGATCGCGCACGCGGTCGCCCCGTCAGGGATGCCTCGGGACGGAGTCTACCGCACCGCCACCGCCTCGGTCACCGCGGCGGCCGGCCCGCCCGCCCCCGGCCCGGCGAACCGCGCGAGCACCGCCGCGATCTCCGCGTTCACGTCGCGCAGCAGCTCCGCCTTCTCCCGGAACGGCAGGAACGCGCTCTTGAAGCCCTGCACGAGGAGCGTGCACAGGTCCTCGAGGGTGAAGCCCATGCGCTCGTGGGCGAGGCGGAGCTCCTTCGTGATGGTGGTGTCGGTGATGAGCCGGTTGTCGGTGTTGACGGTCACCCGCAGGCCGAAGTCGAAGTAGAACTTGAGCGGGTGGCTCTCGTAGCCGGTCACCGAGCGGGTCTGGACGTTCGAGGAGGGGCACATCTCGAGCGGGATGCGGTGATCGTTGAGGTAGTTCAGCAGGTCCCCGTTCTCCCGCAGCCGCACGCCGTGCCCGATGCGGTGGGCGCCGCAGGTGTGGACGGCCTGGGCGATGGACTCCGGGCCGAACGCCTCGCCGGCGTGGATGGTCACGTTCACGTTGTTGTCGAGGATGAGCTGCACCGCCTCGCGGTGGCGCGAGGCGGGGTGGCCCTCCTCGGCCCCGGCGAGATCGAACCCCACCACGCCCTTGCCCTTGTAGGCCACGGCCAGCTCGGCGAGCCGCACGGACGTCTGCGGATCGATGTGCCGGATCCCGCAGATGATGACGTTGGAGCGGATGCCGGACTCGCGGCCCGCCGCGCGCAGGCCGTCGAGCACGGCGTCCACGATGGCCGTCGGCTTGAGCCCCTTGCGCGTGTGGAGGACGGGCGAGTAGCGCACCTCGAGGTAGCGCACGTTCTCGGCGGCGCAGTCGAGGGCGAGCTCGTAGGCCACCCGGCGGAGCGCGTCCTCGGTCTGGAGCACCGACAGCGTCACGTCGAAGGCGGTGAGGTACTCCTCGAGCGACGCGCACTGGGCGCCCATCCGCACCGCCCGCCCCACCCCCTCCGGAGTGTCGGCCGGGAGGCGCACCCCCTGGGCCTCGGCGAGCTCGAGCAGGGTGGTGAGACGCAGCGAGCCGTCGAGGTGACAGTGGAGGTCGGTCTTGGGGAGCGCCCGCAGGAGCTCGTCCGTCACGGGCATCGGGGAGGCGCCGGCGTTGGAGGGCATGGCCGGATCTTAGATCCCGCTGGGGGCCGCCGCGCGACGACCCGCCTGGTCGCCCGCTTCCCGAGGTGTGGTCCTCCCCGCCGGCGGCCTCCCGGTTCGTCCCCGGCGGATCGCACGTTGCCCCGTGAACAGGCAAGCCCCCTTCCTCGTGGCCGCCATCCTCTCGCTCGCCTGCGGCCGCGGCGACGGGACGACCGTCGTGCGCCCTCCCGACGAGCAGCCGCCGCCGTACCAGCCCCCGCAGCAGCAGCTCCCTCCCCCGGGGCCGTCCTGGCCGGTGGCGAGCGCCCCCGGCGCCTTCCCCACCCCCGAGCCGCGCCTGCGCCGCGTGGATCTCACGCTCGCGCCGGGCGACCTCGCCGCGCTCGAGGCGGAGCCGACCTGGGACGTCATGTACCCCGCGACCGTGGCGCTCGACGGCCGCGCGGCCGAGGGGCTCGTGCGCTTCCGCGGCGCCTCGTCCCGCACGCGCCCGCAGCGGAGCTGGCGCATCGACCTCGACCCGGGCTACGCGCTCGAGGGGCGCGATCGCTTCGCGCTGCTCGCCGAGTACGACGACGCGGCGAAGCTCGTGGAGCGCTTCGCGGTGGACCTCTACCGCGCCCTCGGCCTCCCCGTCCCCTTCGCCCGCTACGTGAAGCTCTACGTGAACGGCGCCTACCGCGGCGTGTTCCTCGACATGGAGCGGGTGGGCGGCGAGTACCTCGTCCACCACGGGCACGAGACCGACGCCTCCCTCTACCGCTGCGGCGGCCGCAACTGCGAGCTGAAGCTGCTCCCCCGCTACGAGCCGGCGTACCAGCAGGACTTCACGAAGACGCGCAACGAGGCGCTCCCCTGGGACGACCTCGACCGCCTCCTCGAGACCGTCAGCCGGACGGACGACGCGGAGCTCGAGCGGCGGCTCGGGGAGGTGATGGACCTCGACGCCTACCTCGGCAACCTCGCGGCGGACGAGCTCATCGCGAACACCGTCCTCGAGGACGCCCGCGGCTACTGGCTCCACGAGCTGCACCGCGACGTGTGGACCTACGTCCCGTGGGATCTCAACAACTCGCAGGCCTACTGGTCGCGCGACATCGCCGCCAACGCGCCCCTCGGCGGCGTCTGGCGCGAGGCGCAGATCTTCTCCATCTACGACGACGCGGTGCGGCGGATCTACGACGTGCGGGTGACGGAGCGCGCCGGGCAGAAGCCGACCTGGAGCGTGCTCGCCACGCGCGTCTGGGATCACCCGGCGCTGCGCGCGCGCCTGCTCGCCAAGCTCGAGGCCGCCCTCGCGGGCCCCTTCACCCCGGAGCGGGTGGGCCCCTACCTCGAGGCGCTCTGGGCGGCGGCGGGCCCGGAGATCGTGACCGATCCGTTCGTGGACGCGACGCGCGCGCAGACGGTGCCCTCCCGCCTGGTGACGTTCGTCCGCGATCGCCGGAGCGTCCTCCTCGGGCGGCTGGCGAGGCTGCGCGCGCACGGCTCGGGTCCGCTCGTGGTGAACGAGGTCGGCATGCCCGGCGGGACGGGGCCCGGCTACGTGGAGCTGTACAACCGGGCCGACGTCGCGCTCGACCTCTCGGGCGCCCACGTCACCGACGACCTGCGCGCGCCGGGGAAGTACGCGCTCCCCGAGGGGACCACGATCCCGCCGCGCGGGCACCTGCTGCTCGTCGCGGACGGCACGCCCTGGCCGCCGCCGGCCGGGGCGCCGGCGGGCGAGCCGCTGCGCCTGCCGTTCGTCCTCTCCCCCGCGGGCGGCGAGCTCGGCGTGTTCGCGCCGGGGACGCTGCACGCTCCGTACGATCTCGTCTACTTCGGCCCGCGCGCGGAGGGGGGCGCCTACGGGCGCACCGGCGACGGCGTCGAGGCGTGGTCGGACGTGGCGCGCACGCCGGGGGCGCCGAATTGACGGCGCCACCCCCTGCGCCATGAGCGCGTCCGGCCTGAGCGCTACGCCGGCCTGAGGAAGCGGGCGAGGACGCGCTTCTCGCCGACCTCGTCGAAGAAGACGGTCACCTTCGCCCCGGGGCCGGAGCCCTCGCAGGCGGCCACGGTCCCCTCCCCGAGCGACTCGTGCGCGACGCGGGTGCCGCGCGCGATCGTCCCGGCCGCGCGCGGCCGCTGGTCGAAGTCGTAGTCCACCACCGGCCCCGCGCGCGCGGCCGCCGGCCGCCGCGGGGGCGGCGGCTCGCGCGGCCCATCCTCCTCGAGCTCGATGTGCGGCTCGCCCGGCAAGGAGCCCGGCGGGCGGCGGATGACGGGGCCGCGCGCGGCCGGCGCCGAAGCGAGCCTGGGCGCGAGGCCGAACAGCTCGGGCGGGAGGTCCGCGAGGAAGCGCGACGGCTCCATCGACCGGTAGGACGGTCCGCCCTCCCCGTAGCCGATGCGGCGCCGGGCGAGCGAGAGCGTGAGGCGCTTCTTCGCCCGCGTCATGCCGACGTAGCAGAGCCGCCGCTCCTCGTCCTCCGCCGCCTCGCGCTCGGCGGGGCCGGCGTCGGACCAGGGGCGCTCGTAGGGGAGCGTCCCGTCCTCCAGGCCGGCGAGGAACACCGCCTCGAACTCGAGCCCCTTCGCGGCGTGGAGGGTCATGAGCGAGACGCGCCCCTCCGGCGTCTCCGCGTCCGCCTCGCCCAGCAGGGCGATCTGCTCGAGGAAGCGCGCGAGCGGCGGGGGGCGGACCTCCTCGGGATCGCGCGGGGGCGGCTCGCCGAGGAGCGACTCGTCGAACTCCCGCGCGGCGGCGACGAGCTCGGCCAGGTTCTCCGCCCGCTCCACCGCCTCGTCGGTGTGCTCCGCCTCGAGCCGCGCGAGCAGGCCCGAGCGCTTCAGCGCCTCCTGCACGGCGATCCCCGCGTCGAGCGCGGGCACGTCCGCGGCCAGGCCGGCGACGAGGGCGTGGAACTCGCCGAGGGCCCGGCGCGCGGCCGGCTTCAGGTCCTCCACCGCGTCGCGCTCGGCGATCGCGTCGAAGAGCGCGATGCCCCGCGCCGACGCGTGGGCGCGCAGCCGCTCCAGCGTCTTCTCGCCGACGCCGCGCGCGGGCCGGTTCAGGACGCGCTCCAGGTCGAGGTCGCTCCGCGGCGAGAGGGCGAGCCGAAGGTAGGCGGCGGCGTCCCTCACCTCGGCCCGGTCGTAGAAGCTCGTCCCGCGCACGATCACGTACGGGATGCGGGCCGCCCGGAGCGCGGCCTCGAGGGGACGGGACTGGGCGTTCGTCCGGTAGAGGACGGCGATCTCCTCGCCCGCCGTGCCGCGCGCGCGCTCCGCCGCCACGGCCCGCGCGACGCGCTCGGCCTCGTCGTGCTCGTCCTGGCCGACGACGAGCGCGAGCGTCTCGCCCGCGCCGCTCTCCGTCCAGAGCCGCTTCTCCCGCCGGCGCCGCGCCTTCGAGATGACCGCGTGCGCGGCGTCGAGGACCGTGCGGGTGGAGCGGTAGTTCTGCTCGAGCTTCACGACGCGCGCGCCGGGGAAGCCCTGGTCGAACTCGAGGATGTTCGTCACGTCCGCGCCGCGCCAGCGGTAGATCGCCTGGTCGTCGTCGCCCACGACGCACACGTTCCGCTTCTCGTTCGCGAGGAGCTTGAGGAGCCGGTACTGCGCGGCGTTCGTGTCCTGGAACTCGTCCACGAGCAGGTAGCGGAAGCGCCCCGCCCAGGCGCGCCGCACCGTCGCGTCCTCCTCGAGGAGGCGCACCGGGCGCAGGAGCAGGTCGCCGAAGTCCACCGCGCCGGCGCGCGCGAGCGCCGCCTCGAAGCGGCCGTAGACCTCGCGCGCCAGCTGCCCCTCCACGTCGTACTCGCCGACCACCACCTCGGCGGGCCGCAGCGCCGCGTTCTTCCAGCGGTCGATGCGCGACAGCGCCTGGCGGGCGGTGAGCGGCTCGCCGTCCTCGACGCGCAGCTCCTGGAAGATGCGCTTCACCACGCGGATCTGATCGTCGTCGTCGTAGATCGCGAACGAGGGCGGCAGCCCCGCGCGCGCCGCCTCGCGGCGCAGGAAGCGGGCGCCGAAGGCGTGGAAGGTCTGCACCCACAGCTCGCTCGCCTGCGTCCCGAGCAGCGCCTCGAGCCGGTCCTTCATCTCCCCCGCCGCCTTGTTGGTGAAGGTCACGGCGAGGACGTGCCAGGGCATCACGCGCTCGTCGCGCACGAGGCGGGCGATGCGGTGCACGATCACGCGGGTCTTGCCGCTGCCCGCGCCGGCGAGGACGAGGAGCGGGCCGTCGCCGTGCAGCACGGCCTCGCGCTGCGCGTCGTTCAGGCCCTCGAGGAGCGGGTCGGGGGGAGCCATGGGGCGGGTAAGGATAATCGAGGCGGGGGACGCGAGCCGCGGGCCCGGCGTCAGCGCGACGCCGAGCGCGGCTGGGCCCGCTTCGGCTTGCGGGGCGGCTTCTTCCTGGGGGCGTCGTAGCGGTAGTCCGCCTCGTGGCGATCGACCTGCTCGAGGAGCCGCGGCTCGCCCCCGGCGCCCTCGCCGGCGGCGGCGGTGGCGCGCACCGTGCGCGTCCAGACGACGCGGTGCGGGAGCAGCCTCGCGGGCTCGGTGACGAGCAGGAGCTCGTTCTCGACCACGAGCTCCCGGAGCGCCTCCGCCGCGACCGGCGCCTCCCCACCCGCGAGCTGGGCGACCACGCCGCGCGCGAGGGCGGGCAACGCCGCGGGGTCCGGCGCGGAGCGGAGCGTCACCTCCACGCAGCGCTCCTCGCGGTCGCGCGCGGAGCAGGGCACGCGCCGGCGCACCGAGAACTCCTGCTCGAACTCGGCCTCCGCGTGGGCGAGCGGCACCTCCGCCTCCGTGCGCATGCCGTAGCGCTCGCCGAGCTCCAGGTCCGCGCCGATCCAGAACCCCACCGCGAGGTTCCACATCTCCTGCGCCTGCGCCTGCATGGAGCTCTCGGCGAACCCGAGCGCCCGCTCCACCTGCTCGGGCGGCACGGAGCCGGCGAGCACGCGCGCCAGCGCCGGGCGGAGCGCCTCCACGCCCTCCAGCCCGCGGAACTCGCCTTCTGGAGAGACCACCTGCACGACCCGCTCCGCCGCGCGGAGCACGCCCTCCACGGCCGCGGGCGGCCCGGGGTACGGCGCGTCGCCCTCCCAGGTCGTGCCGGAGGTGGAGATCCGGAGGGCCCCCTCGCGGCGCTCGAGCCGCTGCGTGAAGCGCGTGGTGGTCGTCACCGGCGCGTGCCCCGTGCGCGTCCGGGTCCGGCGCTGCGTGGCCTGCACCTCGGCGGCGGCCGGCCAGTCGAAGCGCAGCCGCACCAGCTTCGGATCGGCCCGTCCCATGCCCGCCGGCTCCGGCGCCTCCGCCGGCACGCCGGGGACCGGGGAGGCGGGAGCGGCCCCGCCCGGCGGGTGAGCGGGGGAAGCAGGCGCAGGGGCCGGCGCATCCTCTCGCGCGAGCGCGCCGGCGCAGACGGCGAGGAGGGCGAGCGTGGCGAGCGCGCGAGGGAGCCTTCGCATGGGCGAGCGAGGCTAACACGGGGCCGGGGGGACACGATCCGGACGCGGCGGGATCCTTTCCAGTGGGAGGCCGGCGCCGCGCAGGGGTCCGCAGCCGCTGCGCGGCGGTCGCCTCCGGCCCGCCGCGAAGGCGACGGGCGGAGCGGGTGGGGGGCCCGGTGCCAGGGAACCGGGTTCCCGCCCCTCCACGCGCCCCCAGGGAGTAGATTCCCCGCGTGGCGCCCCCCGTCCGCATCGTGCCGCTCGGCGGCCTCGGCGAGATCGGCATGAACTGCATGGCGATCGAGGCCGACGGCCGGATGGCCGTGGTGGACTGCGGGATCCTCTTCCCGAACGAGCCCATCGGCGTGGACGTGATCGCGCCGGACCTCGGCTGGCTGCGCGAGCGGCGCGAGCAGGTCGGCGCCATCTACCTGACCCACGGGCACGAGGATCACATCGGCGCGCTGCCGTTCCTGCTGCGCGAGGTGAAGGCGCCGGTCTACGGAACGCGCTTCACGCTCGCGCTCCTGCGCCCGCGGCTCGAGGAGGCGGGCGTCGAGGCGGACCTGCGCGAGGTGGCGCCCGGCGACGCGCGACCGGCGGGCGAGGCGTCTCCCCTCTCGGCCGAGTTCTACGCCGTCACCCACTCCATCCCCGACGCGTGCGGGCTCGCGCTGTCGACGCCCCAGGGCACGATCCTCCACTCCGGGGACTTCAAGATCGACCCGCGCCCGATCTCCGGGCCCGGCTTCGATCTCGCCCGCGTCGAGGCGCTCGGCCGCCGCGGCGTGCGCCTCCTGCTCTCCGACTCGACGAACTCCGAGCGGCCGGGCTCCTCCCTCTCCGAGGCCGAGGTCGGGGCAGCCCTCGAGGAGGCGTTCGAGCGCGCCCCCGCACGCGTCTTCGTCGCCTGCTTCGCCTCCAACATCCACCGCATCCAGCAGGTGGCGAACGCCGCGCGCGCGTTCGGCCGGCGGCTCGCGCTCCTCGGCCGCTCGATGGAGACGAACGTCCGGCTCGCCCAGGCGCTCGGGTACCTGGAGCTGCCCGGCTGGATGCCGGTGGGGTTCCCGGAGGCGCGCGAGCTGCCGCCGAAGGAGCTCTGCGTCCTCACCACCGGCACCCAGGGCGAGCCGCGGAGCGCGCTCGCGCGGCTCGCGCGCGGCGAGCACCTGGACCTCGACGTCGCGCCGGGTGATCTCGTCGTCCTCTCCTCGCGCTTCATCCCAGGCAACGAGGTGGCGGTCGGCGAGCTGGTGAACGCGCTCTGCCGGCGCGGGGCGCAGGTGGCCTACGAGGGGCTCCGGCCGCTGCACGTGTCCGGCCACGCCCAGGAGGCGGAGCAGCGGCGGCTCATCGCGCTCGCCCGGCCCGAGCACTTCGTCCCCATTCACGGAGAGTACCGTCACCTCGCGCGCCACGCGGCCCACGCCGCCGCGGAGGGGGTGCGCGGGCGGCACCTGCTCCTCGACGGGCAGGTCCTCGAGCTCGGCGACCTCGGCGCGACCGTGCTCGAGGAGCCGGTCCCGGTCGGGCGCGTCTACACCGACCGGGACGCGCTGCTCGGGCAGGACATCGGCGCGCTCGTGGTGAAGGACCGGCGCCTGCTCGCCGAGGCCGGGCTCTGCATCGCGGTGCTCGCCGTGGACAAGGTGACCGGCGCGGTGATACGCGGGCCGGAGCTCTTCGCCCGGGGCGTCGCCGGGTTCGAGGGGGCGGAGGAGGAGATCCGGGCGGAGGCGCTGCGCGCCCTCGACGAGCTCACGCCGCAGGCCCGCGTGGCGATCGAGGAGGTGCAGGAGACGCTCCGGGTCGCGGTCCGCCGCTTCCTGAAGCGCACCACGGGGAAGCGGCCCACGGTGCTGCCGGTGGTGCTGGAACTCTAGAGCTCTGGGCTCAAAGCTTCGCGCAACGGGCTTCGGGAGAGGCGCCCGCCATCGCGAACGGCCCGCACGAGGGAGAGCGGTATGCCGAGCTTCGACGTGGTCTCCGAGCTGAACCTCATGGAGGTGGAGAACGCCTTCAACCAGGCGCGCAAGGAGATCCTGCAGCGCTTCGACTTCAAGGGGACGAGCACGGACCTCGAGCGCGACAAGGACGAGAACGTGGTGGTGAAGGCCGGCTCGGAGGGGCGCGCGGAGGCGGCGCTGCAGGTGCTCATGGAGAAGCTCGCCAAGCGCGGCGTGCCGCTCGAGGGCCTCGACCCGCAGAAGCTCGAGCCCGCCTCCGGCGGCTCGGTGCGCCAGCTCGTGAAGCTGAAGCGGGGCCTGAAGCAGGAGGACGCGAAGAGGATCGTCGCCCTCATGAAGGAGAGCGGCCTCAAGGTCCAGGCCGCCATCCAGGGGGAGGCGGTGCGCATCAGCGGCAAGAAGAAGGACGACCTGCAGGCGGCGATGCAGGCCATCCGGACGGGGGGCCTGGGGGTGCCGCTCCAGTTCCAGAACTTCCGGGAGTGAGGGGACCGGGAGCGCGGATTGTCCCGCCCCTCCCCGTCTGTTAGATCCGCCGGCTCCCATGGCGACCACCCGCGTCTACCTCCACACGCTCGGCTGCCCGAAGAACCGGGTGGACAGCGAGGTCATGCTCGGCACCCTGACGGGCGCCGGCTACCGGCTCGAGCGCGACCCCGCCCAGGCGGACGTGATCGTGGTGAACACCTGCGGCTTCATCGAGAGCGCCAAGGAGGAGTCGGTCGACGCCATCGTCGAGCTCGCGGGGATGAAGCAGGAGGGGCGCTGCAAGAAGCTCGTCGTGACCGGCTGCCTGGTGCAGCGCCACGCCGAGGAGCTGTCGGCGGAGCTGCCCGAGGTGGACCACTTCCTCGGCACCGGCGCGTACGCGGAGATCGCGCGGGTGGTCTCCGACGCGCAGGCGAAGCGGCTCGTCGTGCCCGACCCCGACTTCGTGCACTCCGCGGCCACGCCGCGCGTGAACTCGCTCCCCTCGCACACCGCCTACCTCAAGATCTCCGAGGGCTGCGACAACGCCTGCGCCTTCTGCATCATCCCCAAGCTGCGCGGCGCGCAGCGCTCGCGGCCGGTGGACGACGTGGTCGCGGAGGCCGCCGCCCTCGCGGCGCAAGGCACGGTGGAGCTGTCGCTCGTGGCGCAGGATCTCACCGCCTACGGCTACGACCTGCCCGGCAAGGTGCGGCTGCATCACCTCTTGCCCGAGCTCTGCAAGGTGGACGGCATCCGGTGGCTCCGGCTGCACTACGCCTACCCGCGCGACGTGCCGGACGCGCTCGTGGAGGTGATCGCCCGCGAGCCGAAGATCGTGAAGTACCTCGACATGCCGCTCCAGCACTCCTCGGACCGGCTGCTCCGCTCGATGAAGCGCGGCCGCGACTCGGTGTTCCTGCGCGAGCTGCTCGCGCGGCTGCGCGCGCGGGTGCCGGGGATCGCGCTCCGCACCTCGCTCATCGTCGGGCTCCCCGGCGAGACCGAGGAGGACTTCGAGGATCTCGTGCGCTTCGTGGAGGAGCAGCGCTTCGAGCGGCTCGGCGTGTTCGAGTTCTCGCCCGAGGACGGCACGCCCGCGGCGGACATGGCGGAGCAGGTGCCGGACGTGGTGAAGCGCGCGCGGCGCGACCGGATCATGGCGCTCCAGCAGGAGATCTCGCGCGAGCACCAGCGGGCGATGGTCGGCCGCCGGCTGGAGGTGCTCGTGGAGGGCCGCGCCGAGGAGACGGAGCACCTCCTCGCCGGGCGCCACGCCCAGCAGGCCCCGGAGATCGACGGGATCACCTACGTGAACGACGGCGTCGCCTACCCCGGCGAGCTCGTCACCGTCGAGATCACCGACGCCTCCGAGTACGACCTCGTCGGCCACGTGGTGGCGCGCGATCCGGAGCGGGCGCGGCGACCGCTGCCCGCGCCCGCCGGAGGCGAGACGCCGCGCCGCGGCGGGCTGCCGGTCGTGGGCTGATCGAGCCGGCCCCGCCGCGGAGGCGCGGGCCGGCACCGCCTCGCCGCACGCGACGCCGCGCAGTCAATGCGCTGGATCCCTGCTGGGTTTCGCGCGACAGTCCCCGCGATGGATCTCGTGGAGCTGGAGAGCGGCGCGCCCGTCCGCCGTCACCCGTGGGAGGAGGCGCGCCTCGCCTTCTTCCTGCGCGTGCTCCGCGGCGCGGGGCTGCTCCGGTCGCGCGTCGCCGTCCTCGACGTGGGCGCCGGCGACGGCTTCATCGCCCGCCGGCTCGCGGAGGAGCTCGCGCCGGGGTCCACGGTGACGTGCTGGGACGCGAACTACACGGCGGCGCACCTCGCGTCCCCGGCCTTCGCCCCCACCGGCCGGCTGCATTTCACGCGGGCCGCCCCCGCGGACGCCTTCGGGCTCGCCCTCCTCCTGGACGTGCTCGAGCACGTCGCGGACGACCTCGGGTTCCTCTCGGAGGTGGTCGCGCGGCGGCTCCTGCCCGGCGCGCACGCGCTCGTCTCGGTGCCGGCCTGGCCCGCGCTGTCCTCGTCCCACGACGAGGGCCTCCGCCACCACCGGCGGTACGCCCCGGGCGCCGCGCGCGCGCTCCTCGCCGGCGCCGGGCTCGAGGTCGTCCGCGGGGGCGGCCTGTTCCACGCGCTCATCCCGCCGCGCGCCGCCCAGGTCGCGCTCGAGCGGCTCCGGCACCGGCCCCGTCCGCCGGCCGAGCTCGGCGGGTGGAGCGCCCCCGCCCCGGTGACGGCGCTCGTGCGCGGCGCGCTCTCGCTCGACGCCTCCCTCTCGCTCTTGCTCTCGCGGCTCGGGATCGATCTGCCCGGCCTGAGCTGGTGGGCGCTATGCCGCAAGAGGTAGTCCTCGTCGTCCCCTGCTACAACGAGGCCGCGCGCCTAGACCGCGCCGAGCTGCTGCGGCTCGCCCGCGCCCGCGACGGGCTCGCGCTCCTGCTCGTGGACGACGGGTCGACCGACGCGACGGCGGCCGCGCTCGAGGAGCTCCGCCGCGCGGAGCCCGCCCGCATCTCGGTCCTCTCGCTCGCCCGGAACTCCGGGAAGGCGGAGGCGGTGCGCGCCGGCCTGCGCGCCGCCCTCGCGAGCGGCGCCGCCTTCACCGGCTACGCCGACGCGGACCTCTCCACGCCGGTGGACGAGCTCTTGCGGCTCGTCGACGTGGCCGCCGCCTCGAGCCGCGACGCGGTGATGGGCTCGCGCGTGCGGCTGCTGGGCTGGCGCATCGAGCGGCGCGCGCACCGGCACTACCTCGGCCGGGTGTTCGCCACGTTCGCCTCCCTCGCGCTCGGGCTGCCCGTCTACGACACGCAGTGCGGCGCGAAGCTGTTCCGGGCGACGCCCGCGCTCGCCGCCGCGCTCGAGGCGCCCTTCCGGACCCGCTGGATCTTCGACGTCGAGCTCCTCGCCCGGCTCCGCGCCGGCGGCCCGGGCGCGCCGCCGCTCGCGGCGGAGGCCTTCGAGGAGGTGCCGCTCCGCGCCTGGCGCGACGTGGGCGGCTCGAAGCTCCGGCCCGGCGCGATGCTCGCGGCGGGGCTGCAGCTCCTCGTGCTCGCGCTCCGGCTCCGGCTCCGGCTCCGGCTCCGGCTGGGCTCCCGCCGCTGACGGGTCGGCCCCGCGACGAGCCGGCCGATCGCCGGGCTCAGCGCCGCCGGCGGCCGCCGCCGAACATGGAGCCCAGGATGCCGCGCATGATCTCGCGGCCGATCTGGGTCCCGGCGGCGCGCACCGCGCTCGTCGCCATCTTGCCGAGCATGTCGCCCGCGCCGCCGAGCGCGCCGGGCTCCTGCCGGCCCCGCGGCGCCTCCTCGCGCGCCGGCGCCTCCCGCTCCGCCGCGCGCTTCTGCAGCAGCTCGTGGGCGGACTCGCGGTCGACCGCCGCGTCGTAGCGCCCGCGCAGCGGCGAGGCGGAGAGCACCTGCGCCCGCTCCTCCGGCGTGAGCGGCGCGAGGCGCGAGCGCGGCGGGACGACGAGCGCGCGCTCCACCGGCGCGGGCGTCCCCTTCGCGTCGAGGAAGGAGACGAGCGCCTCGCCCACGCCGAGCTCGGTGATGGCGGCCTCGACGTCGAGCCCCGGGTTCGGGCGGAAGGTCTCCGCCGCCGCCCGGACCGCCTTCTGGTCGCGCGGCGTGAAGGCGCGCAGCGCGTGCTGCACGCGGTTCCCGAGCTGTCCCAGCACCGCGTCCGGCACGTCGAGCGGGTTCTGCGTGACGAAGTAGACGCCGACCCCCTTCGAGCGGACGAGCCGCACCACCTGCTCGATCTTCGCGCGGAGCTCGTCCGGCGCGTCGTCGAAGAGCAGGTGCGCCTCGTCGAAGAAGAAGACGAGCCGCGGCTTCTCCGGATCGCCCACCTCGGGGAGCTGCTCGAACAGCTCGGAGAGCAGCCAGAGGAGGAGCGTGGCGTAGAGCTGCGGCGCGCGCACGAGCCGCTCGGCGTGGAGGATGGTCACCTGCCCGCGGCCGCCCAGGTCCGTGCGGAGCAGGTCCTCGAGCGCGAGCGCCGGCTCGCCGAAGAGCCGGTCGGCGCCCTGCGCCTCGAGCGCGAGCAGCGACCGCTGGATGGCCCCGACGCTCGCCGGCGCCACGTTCCCGTAGCGCTGCCGCAGCTCCGCCGCCTGCTGCGAGAGGTGCTCCAGCATCGCCCGGAGGTCCTTCACGTCGAGGAGCAGGAGCCCGCCCTCGTCCGCCACCCGGAACGCCACCTGCAGCACGCCCGCCTGCGTCTCGTTGAGCCCGAGCACGCGCGCGAGCAGGAGCGGCCCCATCTCGGAGATGGTGGTGCGCAGCGGGTGGCCCGCCTCCCCGAACACGTCCAGGAAGACGACCGGGCTCGCCTCCGGCGCGAGCGCGAGGCCCAGCTCGCGGGCGCGCTCGACGATCTTCGGCGAGTCGCCTCCCGGCCGCGCCAGGCCGGAGAGATCCCCCTTCACGTCCGCCAGGAACACGGGCACGCCGAGGCGGCTGAACCCCTCGGCGAGGACCCGCAGGGTGACGGTCTTGCCGGTCCCGGTCGCGCCGGCGACGAGGCCGTGGCGGTTGGCGAGGCCGGGGAGGAGCAGCAGCTCCTGCGTGCTCTTGGCGACGAGGAGCGGGGCGGGAGGGGACATGCCCCTCTTCTACCGCTCCGCGCCGGGCGGCGCGATGCGGCGCACGTCCTTGGGCAGCTTCACCTCGAAGGCCCCGTCGGGGAGCCCGGCGTTCCGCTTCACCTTCTCGAAGCGGATCTCGTTCACGTTGCCGGCCCCGTCCACGACCCGCGTGGCGCGCACCTCGCCGTCCGGCCCCACGGTGAGCGCGATCGACTCGACCCGCGGGTCCTCCTCCTTCGGGCGGAGCACCAGCGCCCCCGTCCCGTCGGTGGAGAGGCCGAACTCGCGGGCGAGGTCGCCCTTGCCGAGGAGGAACGTGACCGCCGCGCTCATGGCGGTCGCGTCGAAGCGCTCGTCCACGTACGCCTGGTTCTCCTCGGGCTCGAACTGCACGAGGCGCGACCCCTTCACCGCCACGGTCTTCGGCGCGGGCGTCTCGTAGTCCCAGCGCATCATGCCGGGCTTCTTCACCTTGAGCGTACCCGCCGAGACCTGGCGGCGCCCGAAGCCGGAGTAGGTGTAGGTCTGCTGGAACCGGGCCTCCAGATCGCGGGTGCGCTCGTAGAAGGTCTGGACCTTGCGAGCGAGCTGGCCCGCGTCGGCGGGCGGCGGGGCGGCGGCGAGGAGGAGGGCGGCGAGGGCGGCGATCATGGCGAGCTAGATAGCAGACGGGCGGCGTCGGCACGGCATTCACCATGCCTTGACGCGGGGGGCGCCCCAAGCGATCCTCCCCCGCTCCGATGCGCCGCCTCGTCACCGCCCTCGCCTTCGCCCTCCTCTCCGCCTGCACCGAGCCTTGCCAGGAGCTCGCGAACCGCTTCTGCGAGTGCGCGGGCGGCGGCAGCTCGCAGGACTCCTGCGAGCGCGGCGCGGAGGACCGGCTCTCCGACGTGGGCGCCGGCGACGCCAAGCAGAAGCAGTGCGAGGGGTGGCTCGACACCTGCCACGCCCCGTCGGGCGCCGAGTTCTGCGAGTGGATCTCCACGGCGGACGCCAAGGAGAAGTGCGGCATCTCGCTCGCGGCAGACGCTCCCTGATCCCGAGAGCCGGCCCGGACGCTCACGCGTCCGGCAGCCCCAGCGCGACGCGCCTGCCCGAGGTCGGCGCCACCGGCCCGTCGGCGAAGCGCCCCGCGATCCGCTCGCCGCACGCCGCGCAGGCGCCCCTGGCCATCCGCACCGCCCGCACCGCGTGCCAGTCGCGCTCGATGACGCGGGCGCCGCAGCGCGGGCAGAAGGTGGTCTGGCCCTCGGGATCGTGCACGTTGCCCGTGTAGACGTGGCGCAGCCCGGCCGCCCGCGCGAGCTCACGCGCGTGCGAGAGCGTGCGGGGAGGCGTGCGGGGCCGATCGCGCAGCTTGTAGTCGGGGTGGAAGGCGGTGAAGTGGAGGGGGACGTCGACGCCCATGTGCGCGGCGACCCAGTCGGCGAGGCGGCGCGTCTCGTCCTCCGCGTCGTTGAGGCCCGGGATGAGGAGGTTCGTGACCTCCACCCAGACGTCCGTCTCGCGGGCGAGCCACTCGAGCGTGTCGAGCACCGGCGCGAGGTGCGCGAGGGTCACCTTCGCGTAGAAGTCCTCGGTGAACGCCTTCAGGTCCACGTTCGTCGCGTCCATGTGGCGGAAGATCTCCGCGCGCGCCGCGGGCTCCACGTAGCCGCTCGTCACGAACACGGTGTAGAGGCCGCGCGCGTGCGCCGCCTCGGCCACGTCGATGGCGTACTCCGCCCAGATGATGGGGTCGTTGTACGTGAAGGCCACCCCCGCCGCGCCCGCCTCGACCGCGAGCGCCGCGACGCGCTCCGGCGACCAGCGATCCTCCGCGGCGCGATCGTCGAGGCGGGCCTTCGAGATGTCCCAGTTCTGGCAGAAGCGGCAGCCCAGGCAGCACCCCGCGGTGCCGAAGGACAGCACCGCCGAGCCCGGCAGCCAGTGGGCGAGCGGCTTCTTCTCGACGGGATCCACGGCGAAGCCCGTGGAGCGGCCGTAGCCGGCGGTGAGCAGCCGTCCCCCGCGGTTCTGTCGGATGAAGCAGAAGCCGGCCTGGCCGTCCCCGATGCGACAGGCGCGCGGGCAGAGCGTGCACAGCACCCTCCCGCCCTCGGCGGGCTCCCAGTAGCGCGCCTCGTGGAGCACGCGGGGATCGTAGCGGCGCGACCCGGCCGCGGCAGCGGGCGGGGTGGCGGGGCCTCGCCCGCGCGCGCGGGTCCACGCGGGGGTCCCGCCGCCGTGGCGACCCGGGTCCGCAGGCGGTCGCGCGCTCGATCGAGGCGCCCGGCTTTGCTATCTCTGCTGCACGGCCCGCGCGCCCGCGCGGGCCGGACATTTTCGAGGACGCCTAAGTGACCTTCCGCGAAGCCATCGACCGCCGCCCCCTCGTCTTCGACGGCGCGATGGGCACCCAGATCCAGCGCCACCAGCTCACGGCCGCGGAGTTCGGCGGCAAGGACGGGGCGAACGATCTCCTCACGCTGACCCGGCCCGACCTCGTGGAGGACATCCACGCCCGCTACTTCGCGGTGGGCTGCGACGTCGTCGAGACGAACACGTTCGGCTCCTCCCGCCTCAAGCTCGACGAGTACGGCCTCGGCCACCGCACCTACGAGGTGAACTTCCGGGCCGCCATCCTCGCCCGCCGCGCCGCCGAGCGGTTCGCCACCCCCGACCACCCGCGCTTCGTGGCCGGCTCCATGGGGCCGACGGGCATGCTGCCCTCGTCCTCGGACCCGGCCCTCGGGAACATCACCTCCGACGCGCTCGAGCGGATCTTCTTCGAGCAGGCGAAGGGGCTCATCGAGGGCGGCGTCGACGCCCTCATCATCGAGACCCAGCAGGACATGCTGGAGCTGCGCGCCGCCGTGCTCGCCGCCGACGCCTGCCGCAAGGAGTTCCTGCGCGACGTCTTCATCATCGCCCAGCCCACGCTCATCGACGCGAACGGCCGCATGCTGCTCGGCACGGACGTGGCGAGCGCGCTCGCCACCCTCGAGCGGCTGCCGGTGGACGCGGTGGGCCTCAACTGCTCCACCGGCCCCGCCGAGATGCGCGCGGCGGTGCGCACCCTCGCGGAGAAGTCGAGCCACTACGTCTCGGTGCTGCCGAACGCGGGCATGCCGGAGAACGAGGACGGACGGGCGGTCTACAAGCTCTCCCCGGCGGCCCTGGCCGACGCGCTCGCCGGGTTCGTGGCCGAGTACGGCGTCGAGCTCGTGGGCGGCTGCTGCGGGACCACCCCCGAGCACATGCGCGCGGTGGTCGAGCGGGTGCGGGGGCTGCGCGCGCCGCGCCGCGCCCGGCCGGCCCCGGCCCCAGAGCTCTCCAGCGCCATGAAGGCGGTCCCGCTCGCGATGGAGCCCCGGCCGCTCATCGTGGGGGAGCGGCTCAACAGCCAGGGCTCGAAGAAGGTGAAGGAGCTCCTGCTCGCCGACGACTACGCCGGGCTCCTGCAGATCGCCCGCGGGCAGGTCGACGCCGGCGCGCACGTGCTCGACGTGTGCGTGGCGCTGAACGAGCGCGACGACGAGGGCGCGCAGATGCGCACGCTCGCGAAGCTCCTCGCCCAGGCCGTGGACGCCCCGCTCATGATCGACTCGACCGAGGCGGACGTGGTCGAGGGCGCGCTGAAGGTCTACCCGGGCCGCTGCATCGTGAACTCGGTGAACCTGGAGAAGTCCGGCGAAAGGGTGCGGAAGATCCTCCCGCTCGTCCGGCGCTACGGCGCGGCGGTGGTCGCCATGACCATCGACGAGAAGGGGATGGCCCAGACCGCTGAGCGCAAGGCGGAGATCGCGCGGCGCACCGTGGCCATCGCGAGGGACCACGGCATCCCGCCGGACAGCCTGGTGTTCGACGCGCTCACGTTCACGCTCGCCACCGGCGGCGAGGAGTACCGCAAGAGCGCCATCGAGACGCTCGAGGGGATCCGCCGCATCAAGGCGGAGAACCCGGGCGTCCTCACCACCCTCGGCGTGTCGAACGTCTCCTTCGGCCTCGCGAAGAGCGCGCGCGAGGTGGTGAACTCGGTCTTCCTCTACCACGCGGTGCAGGCGGGGCTGGACCTCGCCATCGTGAACCCCAAGGACATCCGGCCCTACCCGGCCATCGCCGAGGAGGAGCGCGTCCTCGCCGAGGACCTGCTCCTCGACCGGCGCCCCGACGCGCTCGCGCGGCTCATCGCGCACTTCGGGGCGAAGGGCGCCCCGGAGAAGGCGGCGGTGGACCCGCTCGCCGCGGCGGGCGGCAAGAGCGCGGAGGAGCGGATCCACCTGCAGATCCTCCACCGGCGCCCGGAGGGGATCGAGGCGCTCATCGACGACGCGCTCACCCGCCGCTCGGCGGTGGAGGTGCTGAACCAGGTCCTCCTCCCCGCCATGAAGGACGTGGGGGATCGCTTCGGCGCGGGCGAGCTCATCCTCCCGTTCGTGCTGCAGTCCGCCGAGGTGATGAAGAAGGCCGTCGCCCACCTCGAGCAGTTCCTCGAGAAGAAGGAGGGCGCCACGAAGGGGACGGTCGTGCTCGCCACCGTCTACGGGGACGTCCACGACATCGGCAAGAACCTCGTGAAGACGATCCTCGCGAACAACGGCTTCACGGTCCACGACCTCGGCAAGCAGGTGCCGATCGCGACCGTGATCGAGAAGGCGGTGGCGGCCAACGCCGACGCCATCGGCCTGTCCGCCCTGCTCGTCTCGACCTCGAAGCAGATGCCCTTCTGCGTGGAGGAGCTCGCCCGGCGGAACCTGTCCTTCCCCGTCATCATCGGCGGCGCCGCCATCAACCGGCGCTTCGGCTACCGCGCCCTCTTCACGCAGGGCGGCGCCCCGTACCCGGGCGGCGTGTTCTACGCGAAGGACGCCTTCGAGGGGCTCGAGGTGGTGGAGGCGCTCGTCGACCCCGCCCGCCGGGAGGGCTTGAAGCAGGGCGTGCTGCAGAAGGCGATCGCGAACCGCGACATGCCGGCCTCCCCGGTCCCGCCCCCGGCGCCGGCGCGCCGCTCCGGCGTCGCCCCCGCGCTGCGCATCCCGTCCCCGCCGTTCTGGGGCGCGCGGGTGGTCCCCGCGGGCGAGATCGCGCTCGCCGAGCTGTGGCCGCTGCTCGACCTCCCCGAGCTCTTCAAGCTGCAGTGGGGCGTGAAGGCGAAGGGCGAGGAGTACGAGCGGCTCATCCGCGAGCAGTTCGGCCCCAAGCTCGAGGAGCTGAAGGCCGAGGCGCAGGCGAACGGCTGGCTCGTGCCGAAGGTGGTGTACGGCTACTTCCCCTGCCACGCCGAGGGGAACGATCTCGTCGTGCTCGACCCGACGCACCGCAAGGCGGAGGTCGCGCGGCTCGTGCTCCCGCGCCAGCCCGACGACCGGAACCTCTGCATGGCCGACTGGTTCCGCGAGGAGCGCGGCTCGGACGTGTGCGCGCTCCAGGTGGTGACGGTGGGCGATCAGGCGACGCACCTCGCCGAGGCGGCGCAGGAGCGCGGCGACTACAGCCGGGGGCTCTTCGTGCACGGGCTCGCGGTGGAGGCGGCGGAGGCGCTCGCGGAGTACTGGCACCGGCGCGTCCGGGCGGAGCTCGGCGTCCCCGAGGGCCAGGGCAAGCGCTACTCGCCCGGCTATCCCTCCTGGCCGGAGCTCGCCGACCAGCGCCAGGTGTGGAAGCTGCTCGAGCCCGACCGGACCATCGGCGTCTCGCTCACCGAGGCGAACCAGATGGTGCCGGAGGCGTCCACCTCGGCCATCGTGCTCCACCACCCGGACGCCATCTACTTCGTCGTGCGGGGCGCCACCGCTGCGGCGGTGTGAGGTGCGCCCACGCGCCGCCCGCCTTCGGGCTCCGGGACGGGCGGAAAGAGGAACGGCGACTCCGCCGAGCGGCGCTCGCCGTAGCCGGCGGAGGCCGTCCAGGAGCGCCTCGATCTCCTCCGCGCGTGTTTGAGCTGCGGACCAGGGGCGCGCGTGACCCTGCGGCAATGCGCCGCGGCCGTTTGCGGGGAATTTCAGGGGGTTCAGACCCGATAGGGCTCCGGTCTGATAAGGTCTGCTCGTTCACGCAGACGTTTCCGTGGACCCCGACGGAACCCCCCGAGCCCGACGCATGATCCCGTCCCTGCCCTATCTCGGCCTCGGCAGCGCTGAGTCGCTGCAGCAGGTCGCGGACGCATTCCCCGACGGCGTCTTCACGACCGACCGGGACGGCGTGATCACCTACTGGAACCCCGCCGCCGGGGCGATCACCGGCTACTCCGCCGCGGAGGCGATCGGCCGCACCTGCGCGCTCCTCGCCGGGGACATGGGGCGCGGCTGCATGTGCGGAGGCGGGCCGGTGCGCTGCGGGATCTCCGACCGCGGGAAGAGCTCCAAGTGCTGCAGCATCCGCACGAAGGACGGCCGGGAGCGGCTCATCGTGAAGAACGCGGTGGCCTTCCACGGGCCGGACGGGACCGTCGCCGGCGCGCTCGAGAGCTTCACCGACGTCACGGACCTGAGCGTCGGCGCCATCCCGTGGGAGAGCGCGTGCGCGCTCCCGGCTCCGTCCGCCGGCGTCGCCGCCGCGGCGGAGGCCGCGCCGCCGGAGAGCGAGTGCGCAGGGCTCCTCGGCTGCCACCCGGTCATGCGCGAGCTGTACCGGATGATCGCCCTCGTCGCCCGCTCCGACGCGACGGTCATGATCCTGGGCGAGAGCGGCGTGGGAAAGGAGCGCGTGGCCGAGGCGATCCACCGGCAGAGCCGGCGCGCGGCGGGGCCGCTCGTGCGGGTGTCGTGCTCCGCCCTCAACGAGAACCTCCTCGAGAGCGAGCTCTTCGGCCACGTGAAGGGGGCGTTCACCGGGGCGCTGCGCGACCGGCGCGGCCGGTTCCAGGAGGCGCACGGCGGGACCCTCCTGCTCGACGAGATCGGCGACATCTCACCGGCGGTCCAGGTGAAGCTCCTGCGCGTCATCGAGCAGCGCGTGGTCGAGCGGGTGGGCGACTCGCAACCGCTCCCGGTCGACGTGCGGCTCCTCTGCGCCACGCACCGGGACCTGAAGCAGCTCGTGACCGACGGCCGCTTCCGCGCCGACCTGTACTTCCGCCTGGCGGTGTTCCCGCTCCGCGTGCCGCCGCTGCGCGAGCGCGCCGAGGACGTGGCGCTCCTCTCGGAGGGCTTCCTCGCGCGGCTCGGCGCGCCGCCGCCCTCGCCGGAAGCGTCGCGGCTCCTCGCCGCCTACGCGTGGCCGGGGAACGTGCGCGAGCTGCAGAACGTGCTCGAGTACGCGGCGCTGCAGGCGGGCGGCGCGCCCATCTCGCCCGCCCACCTCCCCGCCGAGATCCGCGGCGCCGCGCCGCCCACGCCGGAGCGCGCCGCGCCCGATCGCTCGGCGATCGTCGAGGCGCTCATCCGGACCGGCTGGAACCGCGCGCGCGCCGCCGACGTGCTCGGCATCTCGCGCGTGACGCTGTGGAAGCGGATGAAGCGGCTCGGCGTGGTGGGCCCCGGCCCGATGGCGTCCGGGCGGGAGCCGCTCTGATTCAGCGCGCGGAGCGGCGGTTCTTGTCCACGATCGCCCAGATGAGCACGAGGAACGCCACGAGCCGCAGCACGTAGGCGTTGTGCCGCGTCTCGTCGCCCGAGTTGGTGATCCCGAGGACGAGCCAGTTGACGCACAGGATGAAGAACGCCGCGGCGAACCCGGCGAAGAGCCGGTCCCGGCTCTCCCGCCAGAAGCGCAGGAAGAACAGCCCGGCGACCGCGCACCCGGCGGCGAGCACGCCCCACGCGAACCCTCTCACGTCGACTCCCAGACGAGCCCGGCGACGAGCACGCCGATCCCCAGGACCGCGGGCGCCGTGCGGAGCAGCCACAGGTCCGCGCCCGGCACCACGATGTGGTCCACGTACAGCATCACGTTGTTGAGCGCGAGCCCGACGAAGCAGAGCGCGCTCCACAGCGTGAGCCGCACGCGCGTGGCGAGGTAGCTCCGCACGAGCAGCGCCGCGCAGGCGATGCTCGTCAGGGCGCACAGCAGGTAGACCGCCTCAGCCATCCTTCTTCGTCCCCCTCAGCCGGAACGCCTCCGCGAAGGTGCGGAGCGCCGACCTCCGGATGCGGTCCATGGCGTTGGCGCTCATGAGATCGATCACCGCCACCCGGCGCTCCTCGTAGGCGCGCGCCAGGCCCGCGACGAGGCAAGCGACGGACGGATCCCCCGGGTCGAAGCGGTAGCCCCCGCGCTCGCGGCGCAACAGGCCGCGCGCGGCGAGCTCGTCCAGCGAGGCGGCGGCCGACGAGAGCGGGATCTTGAGCGCGTCCGCCACGCCGGGAGGCTGCCACGCGGCCGCCTCGCGGTGCAGCAGGAGCAGGATCTCGAGCTGCTCGTACGACTCCACGTACGCCAGCAGGAACGCCCGGATGTCGTGCGCGATCTCCTCGCTCAAGTCGGCGGCACACTACCCACGACACCGTATGACGTCAAAGGTTCCGAGGTGCCGCCGAGCGGTGGTCCCGTCCGCCGCTGGCCGCGCCGTCACGCACGGGGCCGTCGCGCCCCCTCCCCGAGGGCTCAGGTCCGCGGCTTCGAAGGCGCCGCGGCGTCCGGCTGCGGCGCGGCCGGGGCGGTGACGATCTCGCCGAACGGCCGCACCTGCTCGGTCACCAGGGCCGGGTCGCCCACCAC
Source organism: Anaeromyxobacter sp. Fw109-5 (assembly GCF_000017505.1). NCBI lineage: Bacteria > Pseudomonadati > Myxococcota > Myxococcia > Myxococcales > Anaeromyxobacteraceae > Anaeromyxobacter > Anaeromyxobacter sp. Fw109-5. Next base: position 101,820 of record NC_009675.1, on the reverse strand, counting down.
CACCACGGTGATCCGCGCCGGGTCGAGCCAGGCCTGCGCCATGCGCTGCGCGTCCGCGGGCGTCACCGCCCGCACGTTCTTCACGTACTCCTCGAGCCAGCGCTCCCCGAGCCCGTGCAGATCGACGAAGCGCAGGCGCGCGATGAGCCCGTCGCGATCGGAGGTCTGCAGCACGAAGGTGCCGGCGAGGTATGCCTGGACCGCGCGGAGCTCGTCAGCCCCCGGCGGCGCGGCGCGCAGCCGCTCCACCTCGGCGAAGATCTCCTTCAGCGACGCGCCGGTCACCGCCGTCGTCACGTCGGCCACCTGCGCCCAGTACCCCGTCCCGGCCCGCACCGAGACCAGGCTGTACGGGGAGTAGGTGTAGCCCTTCGCCTCGCGGATGTTGGCGGTGATGCGGGAGGAGAAGTAGCCGCCGAGGAGCGTGTTCGCGACCGCGAGCCGGAGGTAGTCCGGGTGGCGCGGGTCGAGCACGGGCAGGCCGAGGTAGAGGGAAGACTGGACCGCCCCGGGGCGCGGGACGAGCTCGACCGCGCGGCGCGAGGCCGGCCGCGGCGGCGTCGGCTCGCGCGGGGCGCCCGGCGGCATGGCGGCGAGCGCGGCGCGGATCCGCGCCTCGGTCGCCGCCCGGTCGAAGCGTCCGGCCACGTAGAGGTGGGCGCGGCGCGCGCCGTAGCTCGCCCGGTGGAACGCCCGCGCCTCGTCGACCGTGTAGCCGCGCACGATCTCCGGCGTGGGGAGGAGCCTGCCGTACGGGTGATCGGGGTAGAGCGACGCGAGGAACCGCTCCTGCGCCAGCACCTGCGGCTGCGTGCGGGCGATGGTCACGGCGCGCAGGGTGTCCTGGCGCACGCGCTCCACCTCGCGCGGCGGGAAGGCCGGGTTGAGCGCCACGTCGGCGACGAGCGCGACGAGCTCGGGGGCGAACTCGGACAGCACCGTGCCGCCGACCACCGTCTCGTCGGGCGTCACGTTCGTCTCGATGGCGCCGCCCCAGCGCGCCGCGGCCGCGGCGATGTCCGCGGCGCTGCGGGTGGTCGTCCCCTCGGTGAGGAGCGCCCCGAGGAAGCTCGAGAGCCCCGTCTTCTCCAGGGGGTCGTCGCCCGTGCCGGCGCGCAGCACCAGCGCCACGGTGGCCTTGGGGAGCTGGCCCATCTCGACGAGCGTGACGGCGAGGCCGTTGTCGAGCGTGAACGAGCGCGTCCCCGGCACGCGGAAGTCCGGCGGCGGACGCGGCGGCGGCGGCGCCTGCTTCGGCGCGGCCGCGGCGGGGTCCTGGGCGGCGAGGGCGAGGGCGAGGGCGGCGGCGAGGACGGTCACGGGGCGACCCCCTGGTCCTTGGTCTTCACGAGGAGCACGGTGCGGTTCGTCGGGCGGAGGTACTCGCGCGCGGTCTCGAGGACCAGCGCCGGCGTGACCGCCTCGAGCTCGGCCTCGATCCGGCTCACGCGGGCGGGGTCGTCGTCGAACAGCGCGTGGGCGGCGAGGAGGTCGGCGAGGCCGAAGCCGGCGAAGCTCTCCATCTCCGCGTAGAGCGCGGAGCGCGCCTTCACCTTGGCCCGCGCGAGCGCCTCGGGCTCCACCGGCCGCTCGAGGTACGGCGCGAGCGCCTCGTCCACCGCGCGCAGGATCTCGCCGGCGGAGCGGTCCTTGTCGTGGAAGAGGTAGGCGATGTGGAGCATCGGGCCCTGGTAGTTCCACGGGTTGCCGAGGAGGTTCAGCCCCCCCGACACCTCGCCGGTGAGCCCCTGCTCCTGCACGAGCTTCTGGTACAGGGCCGAGTCCCGCCCCTGCAGGATCATCTGGTCGAGGAGGACGAAGGCGGCGTGCGCGGGCGTGTTCCGCGCCGGCGCGTGCCAGGCGAGCGCGACGGCGGGCCGCTCCGCGAGCGGATCCACCTTCTCGGCCCGCTTCTCCCGCTCCTGCCGCGGCTCGGAGAGATCCGGGCGCGGCGGCTGGCTGGCCGGGCGGATGTCGCCGAAGTGCCGCTCCACCCAGGCGAGCGCCTCCTTCGGCTCGAAGTCCCCCACGAGCGCCACCACCGCGTTGTTGGGCGCGTAGTAGGTCTCGAAGAACCGCCGCACGTCGGCGAGCGTCGCCGCCTCGAGGTCGGCGAGGTCGCCGTAGAAGTTGTGCGCGTTGTACCAGTTCTCGTTCGCGACCTGCGGCAGGTCGAGCCAGGGGAACCCGCCGTACGGGCGGTTCAGCACGTTGACCTTCACCTCGTTCGCCACCACGCCCTGCTGGTTCGCGAGGTTCTCCTGGGTCACCGCGAGGCCTCGCATCCGGTCGGCCTCCGCCCACAGGATCGTCTCGAGGACGTTGGAGGGGACCACCTCGAAGTAGTTCGTGAAGTCGAAGCGGGTGGAGCCGTTGAGCGTCCCGCCGTTCGACTGCACGAGCTTGATGAACTCCATCTTCCCCAGGCTCCGCGAGCCCTGGAACATCATGTGCTCGAAGAGGTGGGCGAAGCCGGTGCGGTCCTTCGGCTCCACGCGGAAGCCGATCCCGTAGTAGACGCCCACCGCGACCTTCGGGACGCTCCGCTCCGGGGAGAGCACCACCCGCAGGCCGTTCTCCAGCGTGTGGTACTCGAGCGGCACGGAGAGGCGCGTGGCGCGCGCGGGCTCCGCGCCCCCCGCCGCGCCGCGGGACGAGGCGCACGCGAGCGCTGCGAGCGCGAGGGCGAGCGGCAGGACGGGCTTCATGGCGGCGACCCCTTTCGCCGGAGGCTCTCGTCTCCGGAGGCGTTGCCATACCGTACGTGACGCCCGGGCGGAACGTGCCCGGTGGGGCGGCGGGGCGCGCTGGCGCGGGGGCCCCGCGCGGCGCGCCGGTCAGAGGAGGACGAGGCGCGCCATCGAGAAGTAGATGACCACCCCCGACACGTCCACCATCGTGGCGATGAACGGCGCGGACGCGCTCGCCGGGTCGAACCCCAGGCGCCGGATGAGGAGCGGCATCATCGATCCGGCGATCGTCCCGAACGTCACCACGGCGATGACGCTCGAGCCGACGGTCAGCGCGAGGCGGGCGGCCTGGTGGCCGTACGTGCCGAAGAGGCCCTGCCACAGGAAGATCCGCACGACGCCCAGCACCGCCAGGATCCCCCCGAGGACGAGGCCCGACAGGATCTCGCGGCGCGCCACCCGCCACGCGTCCGCGATGCCCACCTCGCCGAGCGCCATGGCGCGGATCACCAGCGTCGAGGCCTGCGACCCGGAGTTCCCTCCCGACGAGATGATGAGGGGCACGAACAGCGCCAGCACCACCGCGCTCGCGATGTGCTCCTCGAACCGGCCCATCGCGCTCGCGGTCATCATCTCCCCGACGAAGAGCAGCGCGAGCCAGCCGGCGCGCTTCTTCACCATCGCGAAGAGCCCGGTGTCGAGGTAGGGCGCGTCGAGGGCCTCGGTGCCGCCGATCTTCTGGATGTCCTCGGTGGCCTCCTGCTGGACCACGTCCACCACGTCGTCCACGGTGACGATGCCCTGCATGCGCCCCTGCCCGTCCACCACCGGGATGGCGTTGATGTCCTCGCGCGCCATGATGCGCGCCACCGCCTCCTGGTCGAGGGTGTCCGGCACGCTCACCACGTCGCGCTTCATGAGCTCGGAGATGCGCCGGTCGGGCGGGGCGGTGAGCAGGTCGCGGAAGGACACCACGCCGGAGAGCTTCTGCTCGGGGTCGAGCACGTACGCGTAGTAGATGGTCTCCGCCTGCTCGCGCGCCTGGCGCCGCAGGTAGCGGATGGCCTCGTCCGCCGTCATCTCCGGCCGCAGGCGGGCGAAGCGCGGGCTCATGAGGCCGCCGGCGGCGTCCTCCGCGTAGGCGAGGAGCGCGGTCACCTCGCGGCGGGCCACCGGGTCGAGCAGCTCGATGAGGCGGGGCCGCTCCTCCTCCGGGGTCTCCTGGATGACGTCGGCCGCGTCGTCGGGCGCGAGGAGCCGGATCCACAGCCGCCGCTCCGGGGGCGGCAGGGCGAGGAGCAGCGCCGCCTCGTCCGCGGGGGGCAGCTCGAGGAAGAAGTCGTCGGCCTCGGCGCGCACGAGGCGGTGGAAGCCCTCGATCCGCTCCTCCCAGGAGAGGGCCGGCCAGGCGTCCCGGAGCTCCTCCGCCGTGAGCGGCACGTCGACCAGCTCGTCCGCGTCCATGCCGCTCTCCTCGCGACGCGGAGGCTAGTCGCGCGATGGAGCCGCGTAAAGCGAAAGGCTCCGCCGTGGACGCGCACCGGGAGGCGCGCGCCCACGCGGCGCCGAGCGGCGCCGGCGCGGCGGCGTCAGCGCCGGGCCGGGACCGTCGCGGCGAGGTCGAGCGGCACCGGGATGCCCGCCACGTCCGCGGTCCCGGCGAGCCCCAGCTGGACGGGAGCGCCGCGCGCGAGCTCCGTGGCGGCGCGGCCCGCCTTCAGCACGCTCACCCGCACCGGGATGGACACGATCTGCGCGGCCCCGCCCGCCACCCTGGCGAGCGCGGTGTCCTGCGCGCGCACGACCTCGGTCCCCGCCAGCGACAGCGCGTAGTCGAGGCTCCCGGCCGGGATGGGGAACGCGTTGGGGTTCTTCACCCGGAGCTTCACGTCGAGCGCCATGTCGGTGAACGAGGCGGTGCGCAGCGAGACCCCCTCGAGCGAGAAGCTCGGCAGCGAGGGGAGCGCCACCCGGTCGGAGTGCGAGACGGGGAGGTCCACGATGCCGATGGGCGTGCGGACGCCGACCTTGCCGGAGAGGCGGTAGCCGATGGCGTCGCGGCGGCTCGTGAGGAGCCCGACGATGCCGGGGACGTCCTGGTAGCGCACGCGGACGGGGATGGTGAGCGGCGCGACGCCCTTCGCCGGGATCGCGAGCCCGCCGGGCATGTCCCCGGTGGCGACGCGGGTCCCCTCCACCTCCACGCCCCAGCCGACGCGCGCCACGTCGAGCCCGAAGCCGTTCGGGTTCTCGAGGTCGAACTTCACGCCGATGGTGGCGCCCTCCAGGTCGAGCGCCTCGACGCTCGCCGAGCGGAAGCTGAGCTTCGGCTCCTCGAAGGCGACGCGGGCGAGATCGGAGAGGCCGGCGCAGCCGGCGCCGGTGAGCGCGAGGAGGGCGAGGGCGAAGGTCTTCTTCATGGGTGAGGTTCTACAGGGGAGAGGTGGTGATGGGCGAGGTGGGAGCCGGACTCCGAGCGCGGCGCGGGGCGCGGCAAGCCCGCGGCCAGGGGACGGACGGACGGCCCCGGGCCGGCATTCACGCCCGTCCACACCTCGTCCACAGCCCGTCCACCCTCCCTCCACAGCGTTTTCCCCCGGTATTTCCGACGTTTTCCACCGCCTGTCCACGGTGATCCCGTCGGACCTCGCTGGTAGGCTGCGCCGGTTCCCATGGCCGAGCACGACCCCGTCCGACGCGTCTCCGAGGCGCCCGTCGCACCCCTGCGCAGCGCCCGCGACCTGCCCCACAGCCTCGAGGCCGAGCAGGCGGTCATCGGCGCGATCCTCGTCGAGGAGACCGCCTTCGACCAGGTCGCCGCGCTCATCAAGTCGGGCGACTTCTACCTGCTCGCGCACCAGCACGTGTACGCGGTGTGCGAGGAGCTCGCGCGCGAGTCGAAGACGCTCGACCCCATCCTCGTGCAGCAGCGGCTCGACGCGAAGGGGCTCCTCGGCAGCGCCGTCCCCCGCGAGCTGCCGCTCTCGCTCGCGCGCGCCATCGGCACGACCGCCAACGTGCAGCACTACGGGCGCACGGTGCAGGAGCTCGCCCGGCTGCGGCAGATGATGCTCACCGCCCAGCGGGTGGTGGAGCGCGGCTACGAGGCGGGGGCGAGCGTCCAGCAGTTCCTCGACTCCGCCCAGCAGGACGTCTTCGGGGCGGCGCAGGGGACCGGCACCGAGACGCTGAAGAAGATCGCCGAGCCCGTGATGCGGGCGATCGAGAACCTGGAGGCCGTCCAGAAGCGCGTCCAGGCCGGCCTCTCGCCCATCACCGGCGTGCCCACCGGCATCCAGTCGCTCGACAAGAACACCCTCGGGTTCCAGCCCGGCACGCTCACCGTGCTCGCCGCCCGCCCCTCGGTGGGCAAGACCGCCTTCGCGCTCAACATCGCGACGCACGCGGCCACCCGGGCCGGCAAGAAGGTCGCGTTCTTCTCGCTCGAGATGCCCTCCGACCAGCTCGCGCTCCGCATGCTGGCCTCGGAGGCCCGCCTCGACTGGCGGCGGCTCTCGGCGGGACAGCTCTCCGCCTACGACTGGCAGAAGATCGCCACGCACGCGGACAAGCTCGGCGCCGCCTCCATCTGGCTCGACGACAACTTCGTGCTGACCCCGGTCGAGCTGCGCTCCAAGTGCCGCAAGCTGAAGCGCGAGAACGGCGGCCTCGACCTCGTGATGATCGACTACCTCCAGCTCATGCACGCCCCGTCGGACCGCGCGAGCCAGTCGCGCGAGCAGGAGATCGCCACCATCAGCCGCTCGCTCAAGTCGCTCGCCAAGGAGCTCGAGTGCCCCATCGTGGCGCTCTCGCAGCTCAACCGCGGCGTGGAGAAGCGCAAGGGGGAGCCGCCCATGCTCTCCGACCTGCGCGAGTCGGGCGCCATCGAGCAGGACGCGGACATCGTCATGTTCCTGCACCGGAACGACGAGGACAACAAGGACGTCCAGTCCGGCACCGCGAGCGGCGACACGCTCGAGGTCCAGCTCGTCGTGGCGAAGCAGCGCCAGGGTCCCACCGGCACGATCCCGCTCGTCTTCTTCAAGACCACGACCTACTTCGCGGAGATGGAGCGGCGGCGCGACGGACAGTGAAGCTGCGCGGAGCTTCGCTCGGCGGGCCCCCGGTCTAGATCATCCGGTCGAGGTAGCGCTCCACGAGCCGCTTCGCGCCGCGCACCGCCTCCTCGAGCGAGGCGCCCTGCGCGAGGAGCGCCGCGATCCCCGAGGCGAGCCGGCAGCCCGTGCCGCGCGCGGTCCCCGCACGCCGGCGACCGGGGACGCGGACCACGGCGCGGGCGATGACGAGCAGGTCGAGCGGCGCGCCCTCGCGGTGCCCGCCCTTCACGAGCACCGCGCGCGCGGGGAGCGCCCGCGCCGCCCGGATGGCCGCGTCGTCGGTGGACACGTCGAGGCCGGTGAGGGCGCGGAGCTCGGGGAGGTTCGGCGTCACGAGCCGGGCGCGCGCGAGGAGGGGGGCGAGCGCGTCCCCCGCCCCGCCGCCCTCGGCGTCGAAGAGCGGCGCGCCGGAGGAGGCGACGAGCACGGGGTCCACGACCAGCGGGACCCTCCCGAGCGGGCGCTCGCCGAGCCGTGTGGCGAGCGCGCGCGCGAGCGTCGCGGTGGCGAGCATCCCGGTCTTCACCGCCCGCGGGCGCTCCGCGCCGAGCACCAGCGCGTCGATCTGGGCGACCAGGATCTCAGGGCTCGCGGGCTCGAAGCCGCGCGCGCCGCCCGGACCCTGGGCGGTGAGCGCGGCGGCCACCGCCCACCCCTGGGCGCCCGCGGCGCGGACCGCCTCGAGGTCGGCGAGGAGCCCCGCGCCGCCGGAGGGATCGAGGCCGGCCACCACGAGCACGCGCGGCCCGGCGTGCGGCGCCCGCGGCGCGCGCGCGCGGGCGGAGGATCCGCGCGGCGTCACCGCCGGCGGTCCCGCGCCGCGGCGACGAGGCCGCGGTAGAGGGCGGCGTGGCGCGGCTCGTGGCGGGCGACGGCCTCGGGGTGCCACTGCACGCCGAGCGCGAACGGCAGGTCGGGCAGCTCGATCGCCTCCGCGACGCCGTCCGGCGCCCGGGCCGAGACGAGGACGCCCGCGCCCGGCTCGCGGAGGGCCTGGTGGTGCGTCGAGTTCACCTGGAGGCTACCCGCCCCGACGAGCGCGGCGAGGTGCGTGCCGGGCTGGACCACCACCTCGTGCGAGGGGACGTCCCTGGGCGCGGGCTGCTCGTGCCCGCGGATCCCCGCGTCCTGGGGGAGGTCCTGGTACAGCGTCCCGCCCCGCACCACGTTGAGGAGCTGCATCCCGCCGCAGACGCCCAGCACCGGCATGCGCGCGGCGAGCGCCGCCTCGAGGACCTCCTTCTCGAAGGCGGTCCGCTCCGGCCTCGTCACCCCGCACGCCTCCCGGCGCGCCTCGCCGTAGAGCTCGGGCGGCACGTCGAAGAACCCGCCCGTCACGACGAGGCCGTCGAGGAGCGCGAGGTAGGCCGCGGCGGCTTCCCTCGAGTGAGGGAGCAGGATGGGGAGGCCGCCGGCGGCGAGCACCGCGTCGACGTACGCGCGGCCGAGGAAGTAGCGGCCCGCCCCCTCCTCGGCGTCGAGGGTGAGGCCGATGCGAGGGCGCGTCACCGCGTCGCCTCACGCGCGGCCCGCCCCGCCTCGAAGGCCGCGGCGAGGCGCTCGGCGTTGGCGCGCGCGTCCCCCGCGTCGAACAGCGCGCCGATGACCGCGGCGCAGGCCGCGCCGGCGCGCGCCACCTCGCCGGCGTTCGCGGGGCCGATGCCGCCGATGGCCACCACCGGCGCCGCGAGCGCCGCCGCCACCTCCCGCAGCATCCCCGCCCCGCGGGCCGGGACCGCGAGGGCCTTCGAGCCGGTCGGGAAGATGGGGCCGAACCCCACGTGATCGGCCCCCTCCCGCAGCGCCTCGCGCGCCTCCTCGAGCGTGCGGGTGGTGCGGCCGACGAGGAGGTCCGGGCCGAGCAGCCTGCGCGCCTCGGCGGGAGGGAGATCCTCGTCCCCGAGGTGCACGCCGTCGGCGCCCGAGAGGAGCGCCAGATCGGCGCGGTCGTTCACGATGACGAGCGCGCGGCCGCGGGCGAGGGCGACGATCTCGCGGGCGGCGGCCAGCACCGCGCCTGCGGGCGCGTCCTTGATGCGCACCTGCACGACCCGAGCGCCGCCGGCGATCGCCGCGCGCGCCTGCTCCACCGCGGCCGCGCCCCCCACGATGGCGTAGAGCCCCGCGAGCCGCGCCCGCCGTGCGGCGCCGGCGGAGCCGTCGGAAGTGGGCATGACGACAGCGCTAACACGCGCTTGACGGCCCCGCAAGGTGCCGCATATTTTCGCGGCCTCCCGCGTTTCCAGGTGGACCCATGGCCGATCAGCCCGAGAACAAGCTCGTCGACAAGCGCGTCGCGCAGCGTTACCTGCGCAAGGGCGTGCTGGACGAGAAGGATTACGAGAAGCACCTGAAGTCCCTCCCGGACCTCGCGGACCAGGCGATGCCCATCGAAGCCTCGATGGACTCCGACGATCGCGACGACCTCGACGACGTCGACGACGAGCCCGAGTCGCCCGCCGACACCGGCGAGGCCCCCCAGACCTGAGCCGTGCGCGCGCACCGCGCGATCCTCGCCTCGCTCGCGCTCGGGGCCTCCGTGCTCGCCGCGAGCGCTTCCGCCCGACCGAACGCCCTCCCCCGCCCCGACGAGCGTCCCTCGCCGAGCCGGCGCACGCCGGTGGTGCAGGCGGTGGAGAAGGTGCGCGGCGCGGTGGTCAACGTCTCCGCCGAGGAGCTCGTCCGCATCCGCGTGCCGTCGCGGGCGAGCTCGATGGCGGAGCTGCTCTTCGGCGACTTCTTCGAGAAGCCCCGCTTCCGCAAGGGCTACGCGGTGAGCTCGCTCGGCTCGGGCGTCATCGTCTCGCCCGACGGGTACGTGCTCACGAACAACCACGTGGTCGAGCGCGGCGCCCGCTTCCGCGTGGGCCTGCTCGACGGGCGCGAGATCAACGCCAAGGTGGTGGGGACCGATCCGTCGAGCGACCTCGCCGTGCTGAAGCTGGAGACGAAGGAGCGGCTCCCCTTCGCCACCCTGGGCCGCTCGGACGACCTCCTCATCGGCGAGACGCTCATCGCCATCGGGAACCCGTTCGGCCTCTCGCACACCGTCACGACGGGCGTGGTCTCCGCGGTGCACCGGAACTTCCGGGCCGGCGACCGGATGCTCTTCGACTTCGTCCAGACGGACGCCTCCATCAACCCGGGCAACTCCGGCGGCGCGCTCCTCGACATCGAGGGGCGGCTCGTCGGCATCAACACCGCCATCCTGGGCGACCGGAACGCCGGCATCGGCTTCGCCATCCCCATCGACCGCGCGCGGCGCATCGCCGAGGACCTCATCGCGCACGGCGAGGTGCGCGAGGGCTACGTGGGCGTGGCGGTGGACGACCTGCCCGCGAAGGACGGCGCGGCGGAGGGGGCGTCCGGCGGGGTGGTGGTGACCGGCGTGGATCCCGGCTCACCCGCCGCGAAGGCCGGCGTGAAGAAGGGCGACGTCGTGGAGGCGGTGCAGGGCTTCGCGGCCCGCAGCGCCGAGGAGTTCCGCTTCCGGATGCGCGATCTCCCCATCGGCCAGGCCGCGCGCCTCGAGCTCGTCCGGGGCGGGAAGCGGATCGCCCTGTCGGTGCCGTCGGTGGAGCTCTCCCCGGAGGCCGCCGCGCAGCTCGCCACGCGCTCGACGGGGCTCACGCTCGCCGAGGAGCGCCTGCACCGCGGCTCGGTGCTCATCGTGAAGACCGTCGCGCCCGCCTCGCCCGCCGCCCGGGTGGGGATCCGCCAGGGCGACCTCGTGCGCGAGGTGAACTCGACCGAGGTCGCGACGCTCGCCGACTTCCGCCGGGCCGCCGCCCGCGCGCGCCGGAGCGGCCAGCTCGTGCTGCTCGTGCAGCGCGGCTACGCGGCCGAGCGGATCGCCTTCGACTTCCAGTAGACTCCGGGGCACAGGCCGCGTCGCGGCCCGCGCTGCGGGGAGGTCGCCATGGACGAGAAGAGCGCCGGCGGGATCGACTTCTACACCTTCGTGCTGTCGCTCGCCTCGAGCGCGTTCGTCCACCTCGGCGACGCGCCCCACCCCGACACCGGGCTGCCCGGCAAGCCCGACCTCGCCCTCGCGCACCAGACGATCGACATCCTCGCCATGCTCCGCGAGAAGACGAAGGGCAACCTCACGGCGGAGGAGGAGCAGTTCATCGACCACCTCCTCACCGACCTGCGGCTGCGCTACGTGTCGAGGCAGGGCGGCAAGCCGGAGTAGCCCCCGGCCGCGGTGGCGCTCGCGCCGGACGCCGCGCGGCGCTACACCCCCGCCTGCACCATCGCCTCGGCGAGGAGCCGGATGAGCTCGCGCCGGACCACGCGGCGGGTACGGGAGAGGGCGTTCGGGTCGCGCCGCGCGTGCGGGCCCGCCTTGCGCCGCGCCGCCTGGACGACCCAGGCGATGCGCCGCGCGTCGAGCTTCGGGACGCGCGACGAGGCGAGGAGGAAGAAGCCGAGGCCGCGCTCCTCGAGGACCTGCTGGAGGATGCGGCGGGCGCGGGAGACGAGCGTGAGGTCGACGACGTTCGGCACGCGGCGATCTCTAGGATCGATCGCCGAGGCGATCCAATTTTCGCGCGCCGTGCCCTAAAACTGGATCTTCCCGGCGAGCCTGGATCGCAGAAATCGCTGGCGCTCAGCGATATCGCGCACGTGCGCGAGGCGCGCGAGCGGTTCACGTCCGGTCACGCGCGCGATCTCGGCCGGGTTGTACGGCACGGACGGGTCGTCCGTCTCGCACGCCTGGTTGAGGACGATCGCCGTGAGGACGAGCCCGCGCGCGCGGAGCGCCTCCACGGTGAGCGCGGTGTGGTTCACCGTGCCGAGCCCGGCGCGCGCGACCACCAGCACCGACAGCCCGAGCGCCACGGCGAGATCGGCGTAGGTCTCCTCCTCGGTGAGCGGGACGAGGAGCCCGCCCGCCCCCTCCACCAGCACGGCCTCGTGCCGCGCGGCGAGCGCGCGCACCCCGTCCACGATCGCGCCGAACGACACCTGCCTACCCTCGAGCCGGGCGGCGACCGCGGGCGCGAGCGGCGCGGCGAACGAGTACGGGCAGAGGACCTCGAGCGGCTCCGCCCCGTCGCAGGCGGCGTGGAGCCGGTCGGCGTCGGTGGGCTCGCCGGGCGCGACGCCGGACTGCGCGGGCTTCATCGGCACCGCGTCCAAGCCCGCCGCGCGCGCGTTCGCGACGAGCGCGCAGGTCACCTCGGTCTTGCCGACGCCGGTGTCGGTCCCGGTGATGAACAGCCCCCGCATCCTGCACACCTCCGTCGCCACCCCCGCCCGCGGCTCGACAGGCTCACCACGAGCGGCGTTCACGCGTGACCGCGTTCAGATCCTCGCCGTCGCCCGCTCGATGCCGGCGAGGGCGATGGCGGCGAGCTCCTCGAGCTGTCGCTCCGTCATGGCGAGCGGCGGCATGAGCACCACCACGTTCCCGAGGGGCCGCAGGATGGCGCCGCGCTTGCGCGCCTCCAGGATCACCTGGTGCCCGGCCCGGAGCGCGTAGGCGTACTCCTCCCGCGTCTCGCGGTCGCGCACGAGCTCGATGCCCACCATGAGGCCGCGCTGGCGCACCTCGCCCACGTGCGCCAGCCGCCGGGCCGGCTCCAGCGCGCGGGCGAGGGCGGCGATCTTCGCGGGCAGCCCCTCGATGACGCGCTCCTCGCGCAGCAGCCGCATGGAGGCGGTGGCCGCGGCGCAGGCGAGCGGGTTGCCCGCGTAGGTGTGGCCGTGGAAGAAGGTCCGCTTCTCCTCGTACGGCCCGAGGAACGACTCGAACACCCGCTCGGTGGTCACGGTGGCGGCGAGCGGCAGGTACCCGCCGGTGATCCCCTTCGCCATGGTGAGGATGTCGGGGACGACGCCCTCCTGCTCCACCGCGAAGGTGGTGCCGGTGCGGCCGAAGCCGGTCGCGACCTCGTCGCAGACGAGCAGCGCCCCGTGGCGATCGCAGAGCTCGCGCATGCGGCGCACGTAGCCGGGCGGCTGGGCGATCATCCCGTCCGCGCCCTGCATCACGGGCTCCATCACCAGGGCGGCGATCTTCCCCGGCCGCGCGGCGAACACCTCCTCGACGGCGTCGGCGCAGGCCATCCCGCAGGAGGACGGCTCCTTCGCGAGCGGGCAGCGGTAGCAGTACGGCTGCGGGGCGTGGTGCACGTCGAAGAGGAGCGGCTTGAAGATGCGGTGGAAGAGCTCGATGCCGCCCACCGACACGGACCCGAGGGTGTCCCCGTGGTAGCCGCCGCGCAGCGCCACGAACTCGCTGCGCTCGACGTCGCCGCGGAGCTGGTGGTGCTGGAAGGCCATCTTGAGCGCGATCTCCACCGCGGTGGCGCCCGCGTCGGAGAAGAACACGCGGGTGAGGCCCTCCGGCAGGTGGCGGACGAGCTCCTCGGCGCACTCGATGGACGCGGTGGAGGCGAGGCCCAGCAGGGTGGAGTGGGCGACGCGGTCGAGCTGCGCGCGGATCGCGTCGTCGATGGCCTTCACCCGGTGGCCGTGCACGTTGCACCAGAGCGAGGAGACGCCGTCGAGGTAGCGGTTGCCGAGGGTGTCGACGAGGTGGACGCCGTCGGCCGCGTCGACGACGAGCGGCTCCTCGGCGAGCCAGTCCTGCATCTGCGTGAACGGGTGCCAGAGGTGGCGGTGATCGGCCTCGCAGAGGCGGCGGTGCCGCGCGGCGCGCGCGGCGAGGGAGCCGGACGGGTCGGACATGGGGCGGCGAGGCTATCGCGCGCCCTCGGCCGAAGGGAAGCGGTAGAGCGAGCGCTCGCGAGCCCGGCGCCGGCCGGGAGTCGCGAGCCGCGACGCGGTCGCGGATCGCGAGCCGCCCTTCAGCGCTCGCCCGCGGCGGGCGTGCGGGCCTGCACGCGCGGAGCGACGACCGCGCGCTCCACGTCCGGCCAGAGCGCCTCGGTCCACACCTCGTAGCCGGCGGAGGAGGGGTGGAAGCCGTCCTTCGCGAAGAGCTCGGCCTGGCGGTCGCGGAAGGCGCGCCGGCTCTTGCCGTACACGTCGGAGAGCACGAAGCCGTGCCGCTCGGCGACGCGCGCGATGGTGGCGTTGTACGCCTCGAGGCGCCTGCCGAGCGAGGGCGGCGCGCCGTGGCCGGCGGGCGAGAAGGTGAGGTCGGGGAGCGTCTGGAGGACCACGGTCGCCTTGGTGCGCCGCACCAGGTCGGCGACGACCTCGAGATCGCGGGCGAAGTCGGCGAGCTTGCGCCCCTGCATGAGGTCGTTGATCCCCACGCCGATGGTGACGAGCGCCGGCCGCTTCGCCATCACCTCCGGGAGCTGGTCGCGGCGCAGGTCGGCGATGGTGGCGCCCGACGCCGCCACCACGGCGAGCTTCACCGGGACGCCGCTCGCCTCGAGCCGCCGCGCGAGCCGCTGCGGGTAGCCGCCGCCGGCGCCGCCCCCCACCCCCACCGCGGTCGAGTCGCCCATGGCCAGGTAGGCGATGGGCGCGCCGCGGCCGGCCTTCGGCCGCTCCGGGAGCTGGGCGCGCGCGGCGCCGGCGAGCAGGAGGAGCGCGGCGGCGAGCGCGGCACGGCCACGGTGCGGGATCACGGCCGGTACCTTAGGCACGCGGGCGCCGGGGGCCCGGCCCACCGGCGGGGCCGCGCCTCTTCGGGGAGCCGCGCGATGGCCGCATCCCCGGCCCGAGCCGCTCCCCCGGCTTCAGCCGCCCGAGCTTGCGGAGCGCCTTCTCGATGAGCGGCCGGTTCGCCGGGTCTCCCCAGCGGAGCAGCGCCTTCTGCATGCGCTTCTCGTCCATGTCGCGCGTGACGTGCACCGGCTCGCCGGTCATGGGGTGGTAGCCCGACCAGTACATGTCGGAGGCCAGCGTCATCGGCGTGGGCATGAAGTCCTGCACCTGCTGCGGCTTCCAGCGGTTGTCCTGCAGGTAGTCCATGAGCTCCGCGGCCTGCTCGAGCGACGACCCCGGGTGCGAGGAGATGAAGTACGGGACGAGGTACTGCTCCTTGCCCGCCTCGCGCGAGTAGCGCTCGAAGTCCTTGCGGAGCCGCTCGAACGACGAGACGCCCGGCTTCTTCATGAGCTTCAGCACCGGCTCGCAGACGTGCTCGGGGGCGACCTTGAGCTGCCCCGAGACGTGGTGCTGCACGAGCGTCTTGAGATACCGGGCGCCGTTCTTCGTGTCCGCCTGGGCGAGGTCGTAGCGCACGCCCGAGCCGACGAAGAGGTGCTTCACCCCCTTCACCTTGCGCGCCTTCTCGTAGAGGTCGACGAGCGGGCCGTGGTCCACCGCGAAGAACTTGCAGACGGTCGGATAGACGCAGGAGGCGCGCCGGCACACCGCGTGCGCCTCCGCGTCCGTGCAGCGCATCCCCCACATGTTGGCGGTCGCGCCGCCCACGTCGGTGATGGTGCCCTTGAAGCTCTCCTTCGAGGCGAGCGTGGCGAGCTCGCGCAGCACGCTCGCCTCCGAGCGGCTGGCGATGTCGCGCCCCTGGTGCTCGGTGATGCAGCAGAAGGCGCAGCCGGCGGCGCAGCCCCGCAGGATCTGGATCGACCAGCGGATCTGCTCGAGCGCGGGGATGTGCGCGCCGCCGTAGGACGGGTGCGCCTCGCGCACGTAGGGGAGCTCGGCGATCCGGTCGAGCTCCTCGGTCGAGGGCGCGGCCATCGGCTCGTTCACCACCACGAAGCGCGCCCTCTCCCCGCGCCCGTGGCGCTGCACGAGGATGCGCGCGTTCTCGGCGTTGTGCTCGAGGTGGTAGAGGCGGCTGAACTCGGCGAAGCGCCGCCTGTCGAGCGCGATCTCCTCGTAGGCGGGGAGCTCGAGCGTCTTCCGCTCGCGTCCCTCCAGCATGGCGAGCGCGAGGTCCGGCACCGCGAGGGCCGTCCCCGGCACGTCCACGAGCCCGCAGAGGTCCTCCCCCGAGGCGAGCCGGCGCGCGATCTCCAGCACCGGCTTCTCGCCCTGCCCGTAGACGAGCAGGTCCGCGCCCGAGGGGACGAGCACCGAGGGCAGCACCCGGTCGTCCCAGTAGTCGTAGTGGGCGATGCGCCGGAGCGAGGCCTCGATGCCGCCCACGACGATGGGCGTCGTGGCCCCGAACGCCTGCCGGCAGAGGCGCGCGTAGGCCGTGGTCGCGCGATCGGGCCGCTTGCCGGCGACCGCGTCCGGCGTGTACGCGTCGTCGGAGCGGCGGCGCTTGTGGGCCGTGTAATGGTTCACCATGGAGTCCATGGCGCCCGAGGTGACCCCGACGAAGAGCCGCGGCCGCCCCATGCGCAGCACGTCCGCGGTGCTGCGCCAGTCCGGCTGCGCCACGATGCCGACCTTGTAGCCCTGCGCCTCGAGCACCCGGCCGATCACGGCCGCCCCGAAGCTCGGGTGGTCGACGTAGGCGTCGCCGGTCACGAGCAGGACGTCGAGCGCGCTCCAGCCGCGCGCGCGGAGCTCGGCGGCGGAGGTGGGCAGGAAGGAGTCGGCGCGGGCCGCGGGCGGCTGGGCGCGGCCGTCGTGGAGCACCGGCAGGCGATTCATGGGCGCGCCATACATGGCTGCCGGAGCTAGGGAAATCAAGGAGGAGCGCCCCCCTCGCCAGTTTTGTGGGCCTCGCCGGGCGAGGTATCATCCGCCCTCTCGCTCGGCCCCCGTGGCCCGCCACCCTCCCGGAAGACCGAATGCCCGATCCGCGCAGCGTCATGCAGGAGTTCCGGACCCTCGACGCGAAGCGCCGCGCGGGAAAGCTCTCGCCGGAGGAGGAGCGCCGCCTCGCCGAGCTGCGCGATCTCGTGGGCGGCGACGCGGGCGGGGGAGCGCCGCGCGGCGGCTTCGACGTGAACGCGGCCGCGGCCCGGCTGCGCGAGTCGCTGCTCCCCGCGGGGCTGCGGAACCGACCACCGCCGCCGCCCGAGCTCTCGCCCGAGCCCGAGCCCGAGCCGTTCTTCCCGGCGTCCGCGCCGCCGGTCGCGCTCGAGGCGGCGCCGGCCGAGCCGGCGGGGGAGAACCCGCTCGCCGACCTCGACCCCTCCGCCCTGTTCGATCCCGCCACGCTCGGCTGGGAGGGCGAGCTCGGCGCGCAGCCCCCCTACGATCCCGCCGCCCTCCCGCAGGAAACGGCCGCCTGGGATCCGAACGCCGCCGCGCCGCCGTGGGATCCGGGCGCGGCCTCGCAGGATCCGGCCTCCTGGGACCCGAACGCTCCCGAGGGCGCCCAGGCCTGGGATCCGGCCGCGATCCCGCAGGACGCCGCCTGGGACCCGAGCGCCGGCGCGGAGGGACAGCCCTGGGATCCCGCCACCCTCGCGGACGAAACGGCCGCCTGGGCTCCGGACGCGCTCCCCGCGGACCCCGGCGCGCCGCCGGCGTGGGATCCGGCGAGCGCGGCCGGCTGGGATCCTTCGGGTGACGCGGCCGCTTCGCCCACCCCGGACGACGCGGCGGCGTGGAGCGGCGCGGACGGCGCAGCGGCCCCGCTCGATCCGGCGGCGCTCGCGGGAGCGCCCGCCCTCGCGTACGACGACGCCGGGCTCCCCGAGGCCGGCCTGCAACCGGCCGGCATCGCGCCCGAGCCCTTCGACCTGTCCGCCCTCGGCGGCGAGGGGGAGGCCGCGTGGGATCCCGCCTCGCTCGCGGCCGACGGGGCGGCAGAGCCCGCCTTCGACGGGGGCTGGGATGCCGGACTCGCGCCGGAGGCCGAGCCCGAGCCGACGCGGGCGTTCCCGCTCGGCGCCGCGGCGCCCGCCGGAGCGCTCGAGGAGCTGCCCGCGCTGGATCTGGACGCAGCCGACCTGGACCTCCTGGGCCTCGAGGACGTCGCGCTGGCCGCCGAGCCGGAGGGCGCCGAGCTCGATCCGGCCTCGGCGCCCGAGCCGACCCAGCTGCTGGGGCTCGCGAGCGAGCCGGAGCCCACGCAGACGCTGCCGCTCGGCGGCGATGCCTCCACGCTCCCTCCCGCCGGCTGGGATCCCACGCCGCCGCCCGCTCCCTCCGCGCCGGGCGCGCCGCTCGGCGCGTACGACGAGGACCCCGGCGCCGGCGCGTCCGCGTTCGGCCCGGACGACGGCCTCTCGCTCGACGCCGGGTTCTCCGCGGAGCCCGGCGCTCCCATCGACGCGACCGCCGCGTTCGCGCTGGGCGAGTACGACGACACCGCCGCGTTCGCGCCGGGGGCGGTGTTCGAGCCCCCCGCCGACGGGTTCGAGGCCGGCGAGCCCCTCGCGCTCGACCCGGACGGCTCCGCGCTGGACGGGGCGGGCGACTGGCCGCCGGGCGCCGCGCTCGACCCCGACTTCTCGCTCGCGTCCGGTGGCTCGTTCGACGCCGCCGATCCAGGCGCCGCGTGGGCGACCGCCGAGGCGCCCGCGCCCTGGGAGCTCGCCGCCGGCGCGGCGGCGGCGCCCGTCGCGCACGCCGACGCCACGCCGGACGCCGCCGAGGCGGACTCCGTCACGGAGAGTCACTCCCTCGTGCCGGTCTCCGCGGCGGCGCCCGACGGGGACGATCTCTCGCTGCCCGAGATCGTCGAGGAGATCCCGACGGTGGACGGGGAGGAGATCCTCGAGGAGATCCCGGCCGACGAGGCGGACCTCCCCCCTCCCGCGCTCGACTTCGCCGCTCCGGCGACCGCCGCCGCTCCGCGCCCCGCCGCCGCCCCACCCGCCGCGGTCCCGGCGCCCGCCCCACGGCCGGCCGCTGCGACGTCCACCGCGCCCGCCGCGCCAGCCGCTCCAGCGCCGCGCGCCGCGACGCCAGCCGCCCCCGCGGCGGTGGCGCCGCCTCCGGCGCTCTCGCCGGCGCGCGGCGCCGCGGTGCCCGCGCCGCCCTCCGCGCCCGAGCCCCCGCGGGCCGCCGCGATGCCGGCGCGCGCCGCCTCGCCCGCGGGACCGACCGTCGCCTCGGGCACGCAGCGGGTGGTGGTGCACACGCTGGAGGGCACGGTGAAGCGCGGCGTCGTCGAGGACCTCGACCTCGCCGCCCCGGCCCTCGCGCTCCTCCCTGCACCCGGCGCCGCCGGGGAGACGATCGCGACCGAGAAGGTGAAGGCGATCTTCTTCATGCTCGCCCCCGGCGAGCCCACCCCCGCGGCCGAGGGGAAGAAGGTGCGCGTGACGTTCCGCGACGGCCGGCAGGTGGCGGGCTACAGCCCGGACTACCGCGAGGACGGCCCGGGCTTCTTCATGGTCCCCGGCGACACGCGCACCAACACCGGCCGGATCTGGGTCTACCGGGCGGCGGTGAAGGAAGTGTCCGTGAGCTGAAGCCTCGGGCGCGGCTGCGTCCTCGCCGGGCGGGAGGGCGAGGCCTCAATTCATCCAGCGCGGCGGCTCGTCCTGCCCGTTGCGGCGGACGACCTTGAGGTGCTTCGCGCGGCGGCGCGCCTCCCGCTCCTCCAGGTTGCGGCGCGCCTTGCGGAAGAAGCCGCCGAACGAGAGGCCACGGGAGAGCGCCCAGCCGATGGCGAGCGCCGCGAAGTGCACGGCGAAGCGCCCCGGGCCGCCGTAGGCGATGGCGTAGAGCACGGTCCCGAACGCCACGAGCGCCGCCATCATCTTGGCGCTCATGTTGATGACGCCGAACCAGGAGAGCGGCCGGTCGGGGAACATGAGCGCCCAGGCGACGAGCAGCCCGTTCACCGTGGGCCAGGCGTTGACGTGACCGACGGCGGCCGGCCGGTACACCAGGGCGAACAGCGTGGCGAGCACGCCCGCGCCGACGGTGATCCCCAGGAAGCGCAGGAGGAAGCGCCGCTCGCCCCACACGTACACGAGCTGCTGCCCGAGCCACCACAGCATGAACCCGGCGAAGAACAGGGTGAGCGGGCTGTCCTGGACGAACACCCAGGTGAGGAGCCGCCACAGCTGACCGTAGAGCACGCTCGCCGGGTCGAACGCGAGGAGCTGCAGCAGCCGCCGGTCGAGCCAGCTCGCGATCGTGACCACCGCCATCGCCGCGATGAGCAGCCCCACCACGGCGGGGACCCGTCCCCCGAAGGTGAACGTGTCTCCGAGGCGAGGGGCACGGCGGCGCGCGGTCGGCATGTGGCGTCAGGCCTTTCTTCGGTCCCGGTAGAAGAGGATGATCGACAGGCAGTGGAACTCCTTGTCGGAGCTCTGCCTCACCTCACGCTCCACGACCTCGTAGTCGGGGTGCTCGGCGAGCCAGCGCCCGACCTGCTCCCCCATGTGCTCGCGGTCGCGCGCGAGGGTCGTGGAGAACACCTTCACCCCGGTGAAGCTCGCCATCCGCGCCCTCCTTCGGAACGGGCTGGACCCTATCCCTCCGAGGGAGACGCGGCAAGATCGCTGCGGTCATGCGCCGGGCTCGGCCGGCGCGAGGACGATGGCGACGCCCTGGCCGCCCCCGATGCAGGCGGCGCCCACCGCCGCCCGGCCGCCGCGACGGCGGAGCTCGTACGCGAGGTGCATGGTGATGCGCGCCCCGCTCGCGCCGAGCGGGTGCCCCACGGCGATGGCGCCGCCGTCCACGTTGGTGCGCTCGCGCGGCAGCCCGAGCTCCTTCTCCACCGCGAGGTACTGCGGGGCGAAGGCCTCGTTCACCTCGAACAGGTCCACGTCCGCGAGGGTCGCGCCGGCGCGCTCGAGCGCGTTGCGGATGGCGGGCACCGGACCGATGCCCATGACCGTGGGGTCCACGCCGGCGTGGCCCCAGTTCACCACCCGCGCGATGGGCTTCACCCCGCGTCGCTCCGCGTACTCGCGGGTGGCGACGACCAGCGCGCCGGCCCCGTCCGCGATGCCGCTCGCCGCGCCCGCGTGGATCACCCCGTCCTTCTTGAAGGCCTTGGGGAGCGTGCGGAGGCCCTCGACGGTGGTGTCGGGCCGGGGGTGCTCGTCGCGCTCGAAGGCGACCGGCCCCTTCCTGCCCTTCAGCTCGAGGGGCGCCAGCTCCTCGCGGAAGCGCCCCGCCTCGTGGGCCGCCGCCCAGCGTCGCTGGGAGAGCACCGAGTAGTCGTCCACCTCGTCCTGCGAGAGGGCGTATTGCTCGGCCAGCTTCTCCGCGGTGAGCGCCATGGGCATGCCCGCGTAGCTGTCCGTGACGGCCGACCAGAGCATGTCCTCCATCGCAGGCGGCTTCCCGAAGGCGTAGCCGAAGCGCGTGCCGCGCACCACGAGCGGCGCCTGGCTCATCGACTCCGTCCCGCCGGCGAGGACCAGCTCCGCCTCGCCCAGCTCGATGAGCCTGGCCGCCTGGATGATCGCCTCGAACCCGGAGCCGCAGAGCCGGTTCACGGTGAGCGCCGCCACGCGCTGCGGCAGCCCGGCGCGCAGCCCCACGTGGCGGGCGAGGTAGATGGCGTCGGGGCTCGTCTGCACGACGTTCCCCATCACCACGTGCCCGTAGTCCTCGGCGGGGACGCCGGCCTGCGCGATCGCGGCGCCGGCGGCGTGCACGGCCAGATCGGTGGCGCTGTGGTCCTTGAGGGCGCCGCCGAACGTCCCGAAGGGGGTCCGCTTGGCGGCGAGAATGACGACGTCCTTCTGGCCTGCCCGCTTCATGCGCCCTGAGCCTCCCGTCATCCAGGGATAAGGCTCGCGGCGAGCCCTTTCACGGCGAAGGCCAGGATGGCCATGGCGAGGAAGATGTTCACGAGGGGGATCGCGGCGGCGGCCCGGTGGCCGGGGGAGCGCAGCAGCCGCACCGCCCGCGGGGCGTGGCGCGCGAGCATGTAGATCCCGAAGAGCGCGGCGAGGACGTGGAAGGTCGTCACGTCCGGGATGCTACTTCCGCGCGCGGTTGCTCGCGCGCCTTCGGATGGGGCCACCGGGCGGGGCGCGCGTCGGCGAGCGCCGGGAGCGACTCGACCTACGGATTGGCGGCCGCGCCCACCGGCTCGGCCTTGCGCTTGCCGAGGATGCGCGCGAGGAGGATCCCGATCTCGTAGAACACGATCATCGGCACGGCCATCATGGCGAGGTTCAGCGGATCGCCGGTGGGGGTGATCACCGCCGCGACGAGCACGTTCACGATGATCGCCACCCGCCGGTACTTGGCGAGCGTCTGCGCCGAGACCACCCCGATGAGCGAGAGGAAGGCGAGGATGACCGGGACCTCGAACACGACGCCGAAGCCGAGCAGCATGGCGAGCACGAGCCCCAGGGTGGAGCTCATGGTGAGCATCGGGGCGAGGCTCGCGTCGGCCGCGACGGCGAGCATCGCGGGGAACGCCGGCGGCATGACGAGGAAGTAGCAGAACGCCGCGCCGACGTAGAAGAGCAGCGTCCCGAAGAACAGGAACGGGATGACGAGCCGCTTCTCCTTCTTGTACAGGCCCGGGGCGACGAACTGCCACAGCTGGTACAGCACCCAAGGCGCGGCCACGAACACGCCGCCGTACACGGCCACCTTCAGGTACACCATGAGCGGCTCGATCGAGCTCGTGTAGTGCAGCACCTGCTGGTTCGGCGGCAGGGCGGCGCGCACCGGGGCCATGAGCCAGTGGAAGATCCCGTCCACGAACCCGCCCACCGCGAGCATGCCCACGAGCACGCCGAGGATGGCGTGGGTGAGCCGCTTCCGCAGGTCGCGGAGGTGCTCCATGAACGTGAGCCGGACCTCGTTCTCCGGCTCCGGCGCTGCGGCACCGGCGGGGGGGAGCTGCGGCGCGGTCGAGCTCATGCGGTCCTGCTGGGGGCTGGCTCGCCGGGAGTGGTCTCCGGGGAGGCCGAGGCTGGCGGCTCGGCGAGCGCCGCCTCGAGGCCGGGGACGTTCTCGCTCGTGGCCGGCGGGGGCGGCCCCGCCGGGGCGAGCGGCGCAGCGGGCACCGGCGGGACGAGGGCGGGCTTCGCGGCCTTGCGCTCCTCCGCGTAGATCTCCGTCTCGATCTGGCCCTTGATGTCGTCGGTCGCCCGGCGGACGTCACGGAGGGTCTTCCCGAGCGCCTTGGCCGCCTCCGGAAGGCGCTCGGGGCCCAGGAGGAGCAGCGCCAGGATGGCGATGATGATGATCTCGCCGAAGCCGAGGCCGAACATGCCCGGCCCATATAACACGCGGGCGAGGGGAAGGCTTCGCACGGTCGTTGCGGACCGGTCCGCCGCCCCCTAACTCTCCGGCGCATGGCCTACTGGCTGCTGAAGACCGAGCCCGGCACCTACGCCTGGGACGATCTCGTCCGCGAGGGCACCACCGCCTGGACCGGGGTCTCGAACCCGCAGGCGCAGGCGAACCTCCGCGCGATGCAGGCGGGCGACCGCACGGTCATCTACCACTCGGGCGAGAAGCGCGCGGTGGGGGTGGCCGAGGTCGTCCGCACCGCCTACCCCGACCCCTCCGCCGGGGAGGGCGCCGTCTGCGTGGACGTGAAGGCGGTGGCCCCCCTGCCCGCGCCGGTGCCGCTCGAGGCGCTCAAGCAGGAGCCGGCGTTCGAGGGCTCCGCGCTCGTGCGCCAGGGGCGGCTCTCGGTCGTGCCGCTGTCGCCGGCCGAGTGGCGCGATCTCACCGCGCTCGCCGACATCATCGCGAAGACCGGTGGGCTGCGCCGCGACGAGCGCTTCTGAGAGGGCCGTCCGGAGCGCCGGTCCCGCCGCCGCGGCGAACGTGACGCTCCGTGAAGCCGCGGCGCCGCGCGCGGCTACTGCATGAACAGGTCCTGCACCTCGACCTGCTGCTGACCCTCGGCGGGCGCGCTCGGCTCGGTGCCCTGCTTGAAGGGCTCGAACACGCCGTCGGCCGCCGGCTTGCCGGTGTCGGGATCGATCCGCACCTCCACGATCCCGGCGGGCGCGGTGAACTCGGGCTGCGGGCGGCGGTCGAGCGCGGTGCGCATGTAGGACAGCCAGATCGGCAGGGCCGCGTGGCCGCCCGTCTCGTACCGCCCGAGCGGCGTCACGTTCACGTCGTAGCCCAGCCACACGCCGGTGGCGAGGTCGTGGGTGAAGCCCATGAACCAGGTGTCGAACGAGTCGTTCGTCGTGCCGGTCTTGCCCGCCGCGGGCTTGCCGAGGGCCGAGGCCCGCGCGCCGGTGCCGACGGTGGCGACCTCGCGCAGGAGCCGCACCAGGATGTAGGCGGTCCGCTCGTCCATCACCCGGGCGCGCGGGCGCGTCACCTCCGCGAACCCGGCGGCGAGCCGCGCGTCGAGGCCGACCCAGGGATCGCGCCAGTCGGTGCGGTCCTCGAGCACGTTGCCGTCGCGGTCGAGCACCCGCTTCACGAAGGTGGCGGGGCGCTTCTCGCCGTAGCGCGCGAAGAGCGCGTACACGTTCGTGAGCTCCCACAGGTTCACGCACGACGAGCCGAGCGCGGTCCCGAGCTCGAGCTTCACGGGCGTGGTGAGCCCGAGCGCCTTCGCCCACTCGGCGAGGGCCTGCATGCCGACCTTCGCCGAGAGCGCCTCGGCGGTCTTCACCGCCGGGATGTTCATCGAGTCCACGAGGGCGGTGCGCAGCGTCACGTCGCCCTTGAAGTCCTGCCCGTAGTTCTGGGGCTTCCAGCTGTTCTCGTCGTCGCGGAAGACGATGGGCGCGTCGGTCAGGATGGTGGCCGGCGTGAAGTCGAGCTTCTCGATGGCGGCGGCGTAGACGAGGGGCTTGAACGCCGAGCCCGGCTGGCGGCAGGCCTGGAAGGCGCGGTTGAACTCGGACGCGTCGAAGTCGTAGCCGCCCACCATGGCCACCACGTAGCCGGTCCACGGGTCCACCGAGACGAGCGCGCCCTGCAGCTTGGGCTCCTGCTCGAGGGTGAAGAGCAGCTCCGCCTCCGGCACCGAGGCGGCCTTGCCCAGCCCGAGCTCCCTCTCCCGCTTCTGCAGATCCTCGCGCGCGACGCGGCGGAGCAGCACCACGTCGCCCGTCTTCACGGCGATGGAGGCGCGGGAGATGAGCGCGTCGGGGTAGAAGACCTCCGGGTTCGGCCGGCGCGCCCAGCGCATGCCGGAGAGGGGGAGCAGGCCGCGGTTCTCGCCGACCTCCACCTCCGCGAACCCGGCGCGGTCGTCCACGCGGGCCACGATCCCCACGCAGTACTCGCCGCGCTCGAGCCTCCCCTTCGGCCAGGCGCGCGCCAGCCGCTCGGCGAGCGTCTTCCGCTCGGCCCCGGCGACGTTCGCGACGGGCCCGTTGTAGCCCTGGCGGTGATCCACCTCCATGAGGCCCGAGAGCATCGCGGCCTGCGCCGCGCGCTGCTTCTCGAGGTCCATGGCGAGCTCCACGCGCAGGCCGTCCTGAAGCAGCCGCTCGTTGCCGAAGCGGTCCACCACGTAGCGGCGCGCGTGCTCGACGTAGAAGGGCGCGGTCTCGCGGAAGACGTCGTCCACGCCGAAGACCTTCACCTCCGCCTCGGAGCCGCGCGCCCGCTCCTCCTGCGTGATGAAGCCCTCCTCCGCCATGCGGCGCAGCACGTAGCGGCGGCGGTCCTTCGCCGCCTCGGGGTGCGAGAACGGCGAGTAGCGCGACGGCGCCTGGGGGAGGCCGGCGATGAGCGCGGCCTCCTCGAGCGTCAGGTCCTCCACGTTCTTGCGGTAGTAGTTCTCGGCGGCCGCCTGGACCCCGTAGCTGTGGTGCCCGAGGTAGACGCCGTTCAGGTACATCCAGAGGATCTCCTCCTTCGTGAACGCGCGCTCGAGCCGCTTCGCGAGGATGAACTCGCGCAGCTTGCGGGCGAGGTTCCGCCGCGTCCCCGACTCGAACCCCTCCGCGCTGATGAGCAGCGCCTTGGCGGTCTGCTGCGTGATGGTCGAGCCGCCCTGGATCCGGCGCCGCAGCACGTAGGTGTTGAGCGCCGCCCGCAGCGTGCCCGTCCAGTCGACGCCGCCGTGCTCGAAGAAGTCCTGATCCTCGGAGGCGACGAACGCCTGCAGGAGCCGCTTCGGGATGCGCTCGTAGGGGACCACCTTGCGGCGCTCGACGAAGAACTCCCCGGCGATCTGGCCGTCGGCGCTCACCATCTCGGTGACGATGGGCGGCCGGTAGTCGGAGAGCTTCGGGAGCTCCGGCAGCCCGCGCGAGAAGTAGAGGTAGCCGGCGATCCCGGCCACCACGCCCGCGTTCACGGCCACGATGGCCAGGAACAGCGCCCAGCGGACGAGCCCGCGGACGAAGGGGCGCCGGGGCGGAAGCCCGTCGAGCACCACCCGGGGAGGGGCGTCCGGCGCGCCCCCGGATTCGACCGTCGGATCGCGGCTGTCGGTCATCGGCAGGCGAATCTATGCCCCGGGTCCGGGTGAGTTCAACGCTCGCCGTGTGGGCGAGCCGCCCCACGGGGCGCCGCCCGCCCGGACGCCGTGCCGGCGGGCGAGCTCAGGTTGGCGCGCGACAGCGCCTCCAGGAGCTCCCCCGGGAGCGGCGCCTCGAGCCTGAGCGGCGCGCCGGTGGTCGGGTGCGGCAGCTCGAGGCGCCACGCGTGGAGGAACATGCGCCGCAGGCCCCAGCGCTGGCGCGCGGCGCGGTTCGTCGGGAAGTCTCCGTAGCGGCGGTCGCCCAGCACCGGGTGCCCGACCGCCTCGAGGTGGCGCCGGATCTGGTGGGTGCGGCCGGTCTCGATGGTCACCGCGAGCAGCGAGGCCTCCTTCATGGCGGACACCACCTTCCAGCGGGTGAGCGCCTCCTGGAGGTTCACCCCGCGCGCCGCCTTGGAGCGCGCGGTCTGCTCGTGCTCGGCGAGCGGCAGGTCGATGGTCCCCGCCTCGCGCGGCATCTTGCCCTTCACGAGCGCGAGGTAGGTCTTCTTCACGTCCGCGCCGTCGGTGAAGAGCTCGGTGAGCCGCACCATCGTCTTGCGGTTCTTCGCGACCAGCACCACGCCGGAGGTGTCGCGGTCGAGCCGGTGCGCCGGGGAGGGCTTGAACTCGGTGGGCGGCAGGTCCGCGGGCGTGCCGAGGTGGGCGCGCGCCATCTCCACGAGCGTCGCGCCGCTGATGCCGGTGCCGGGGTGAGCGGCGAGCCCCGCCGGCTTGTCCACCGCGAGCACGTCGGCGTCCTCGTGGAGCACGCCGAAGGTGACCGCGCCCGCCCGGGCGCCCGGCTCCGGCTCCTGCCGCGCGAGGAGCCGCTCCTCGTCGCCGCGGATCACCACGACGTCGCCGGCCGCTACGAGCTGCTCCGCCTTCCCGCGCCCGCCGTTCACGCGGATCTTCCGGGTGCGGAACATCTTGTAGACGTGCGAGAGGGGCACGTCGCGGAGCGCCTTGCGCACGAGCTTGTCGAGCCGCTGCCCGGCGGCGTCCTCTGAGATGGTGAACGTCAGCACGGGGATGTTCTACAGCACCCGCCCGCCTCCGACGACCTCGCCGTGCCGGCCGGCGGAGCGCTCGCCGGAGCGCCGCGCCTGCCTCGCGCCGATCGCCCCACCCGCCCGGCACGTGCGACCCGCGCCGGGGACGGTAACTCGCTCCGCGGAGGACAGGATGGGATCTCCCCCGGTGAAGGGGTTCGGGCAGGGCGACCCCGCGCTCGCGGCGTGGGCGGAGTCGGTGTACGCGCCGGAGGACGAGGTGCTGCGCGAGATCCGGGCGCGGAGCGACGCGGCCGGCCTCCCGCCCATCCACGTGGGCCGCTTCGACGGGCTCCACCTCGAGGTGCTCGCCCGCGCCTGCGCCGCGCGCCGGATCGTCGAGATCGGCACGCTCGCCGGGTACAGCGGCGTCTGCCTCGCGCGGGCGCTCCCGGAGGACGGCGTGCTCCACACGTTCGAGCTGCTCGAGCGGCACGCCGCGCTCGCGCGGGCCGCGTTCGCGCGCGCGGGCGTGGCGGGCCGCGTCCGGGTCCACGTCGGCCCCGCCCTGGAGCGGCTGCGGGAGGTGGAGGGCGAGGGCCCCTTCGACCTGGTCTTCGTGGACGCCGACAAGGGCGGCTACCCCGCCTACCTCGCCTGGGCGGAGGAGCACCTGCGCGTGGGCGGCGTCCTGCTCGCCGACAACACCTTCGGCTTCGGCCACGTGCACGAGCCCGCCTCGGCCGGCGAGGACGCCGCCGCGATGGAGCCGCTGCGGCGCTTCAGCGAGCGGCTCGCCCGCGGCGGCCGCTTCCGCGCGACGATGCTCCCGACGGCGGAGGGGCTATCGCTCGGAGTGAAGGTGCGCTGAGCCCGCTACAGCAATTCCAGCTGCATGTGCTCGCGCAACGGCTCCGACCGCACGCCCTCCTTGCGGAGCGCGGCGGAGAGCGCGTCGGCGTGGCCGTGCACGGTGAAGACGCGCCCGGCGCCGGTCGCCTTCGCGTAGCGCACGAGGGACGGGAAGTCGGCGTGGTCGGAGAGCGGGAAGGCCGCGTCCACGCCGCGGAACCAGCGACCGCCGTCGATCGCCCAGCCGGTGAGGATGGCGGTGCGGCGCTTTCCCACGCCCCGCATCGCGGGGCTGCGCGCGAGGTGCGGGGGGGCGACGACCACCTCCCCACGCTCCGGCCCCTCCGGCCCGAGCGCCCGCACGTTCGGGAACGCCACGCCGTGGGCCTCGTAGACCCGGTTCACCGCGTGCACCACCGGGTGGGCGCGGCAGGGGTAGCCCGCGTCGGAGAGGAACTTCAGGATCTCCTGGGCCTTGCCGAGCGCGTAGCCGAGGAGCACCGGGGTGACGCCGTCCGACAGGGCGTCGTCCACGAACCTGCGGACCGCCGCGAGGGTCTCCTCCTTGGGCGGGAAGACGTAGCGCGGCAGCCCGAAGGTCGACTCCATCACGAGCACGTCGCACGGCATCACGTCCGCGCGCTCCGCGGCGTGGGTGGGCTCGGTGCAGAGGTCGCCGGTGTAGCCCACCGCCACCTCGTTGCGGGTCACGCGCAGCTGCGCCGAGCCGAGCACGTGGCCCGCGCTGAACAGCTCGAGGGTGAGCTCGCCGAGCCCGAACGGCGTGCGGTAGTCGACGGGGAGCGCCTCGGTCTTGCGCCGCTTCGGCTCCCCCAGCCGGTGGCGCATGAGCGCCAGGGTCGGGGTGGTCGCGATGGTGCGGTCGTGGCGGCCGATGTGGTCGCCGTGCGCGTGCGAGACGAACGCGCACTCGACGCGGCGCTTCGCGTCGAGGTGGAGCGCGCTGTGGGTGATGCGGAGCTCTCCCTTGTGGAGCTCGATCGGCGGCCGCCTCATCGGGCGCCCGTTCTACACCGCCCTCCCCACAGGCGCGAACCCCCGCCTGCGCGCCGGGTCGCGGCGCGCCTCGGGGGCTCACGCCCGCAGGGCTCTGCTCACTCGTCGTGGGCGGCCGGCGGGGTGCGCCGCTCCGCCGATTCCTTCTCCCCCTTCGGCTCGCGCCGCTGCCCGCCCTCCGCGCCGGCCTTCCGCTCCGAGGTGCGGTCCTGCTCCTCGAGGTCGTGGATCTTCTTCTCGAGCGAATGGAAGCCGCCTCGCCTGTCTTGTGCCATCGCCCACCTCCGCGTCTGGCCGGGATCGTCGCGCCGCCCGCGCGCCGGTGCGAGGCGCCTTCGGGGCCACCCCTGCGCGCGAACCTCGCTTGGGGGCGTCAGCCCCCTCTGGCATCATGCGCGCCGCCATGGCCCTACCTCTTCGAAGAGACACCGAGCCCGCCCGCAGGGACGTGGGCTCCCCCCGGGAGGCGAAGATGAAAGCGGAGCAGCGCACCGTCGACGTGGGAGAGCGGCTCCCGCTCTTGCAGAGCATCCCCCTCTCGCTGCAGCACCTGTTCGCGATGTTCGGCGCGACGGTGCTCGTGCCGTACCTCGTCGGCCTCGACACCTCGGTGACGCTCTTCACCTCCGGCGTCGGCACGCTGCTCTACATCTTCGTGACGAAGGGGAAGATCCCCGCCTACCTCGGGTCGTCCTTCGCCTTCATCGCCGCGTTCATCGGCCTGCTCGGCGCCAAGGCGGGAGAGCTCGCCTCGCCCGACCGCATCGCGGTCGCCATGGGCGGCTGCGTGGTGGTGGGCCTCGTCTACATCGTCGTGGCGGCCATCATCGGCAAGTTCGGCACCGGCTGGATCGACCGGCTGCTGCCGCCCGTGGTCATCGGCTCGGTGGTGATGGTCATCGGCCTCGGCCTCGCCCGCACCGCGGTGGTGACGATGGCGATGGAGGGCGGCACGGGGACCTATCACCCCGAGTACTTCGCGGTGGCCCTCTCCGCGCTCGCGATCGCCATCCTGGCGGCGGTGTTCCTGAAGGGGTTCCTCGGCGTCATCCCCATCCTGATCGGCATCGTGGGCGGCTACCTCGTGGCGCTCCTCGCCGGGCAGGTGAGCTTCGACGCGGTGAGGTCCGCCGCGCCGGTCGCGCTGCCCCCCTTCGTGCCGCCGAAGTTCACCTGGGGCGCGATCCTCACGCTCGCCCCGATCTCGCTCGTCGTCATCACCGAGCACATCGGCCACCTCATCGTCACGAACAACATCGTGGGGCGCGACTTCGTGAAGGATCCGGGCCTCCACCGCTCGCTCGCGGGCGACGGCGTGGCCACCGCCTTCGCGGGCCTCCTGGGCGGCCCGCCCAACACCACCTACGGCGAGAACATCGGGGTCATGGCGATCACGCGGGTGTTCAGCGTGTGGGTCATCGGCGGCGCGGCCGTGATCGCCATCGTGATGTCGTTCTTCCCGCCGGTGGGCGCGCTCATCCGCACCATCCCGACCCACGTGATGGGCGGCATCTGCATCCTGCTCTTCGGGATCATCGCCTCCGCCGGCATCCGCATGCTGGTCGAGGCCGGCATCGACTTCTCCCAGAAGCGCAACCTCATCATCGCCTCGGTGGTGCTCGTCATCGGCATCGGCGGCGCGAAGCTGCACATCGGCGGCATCGAGTTCGGCGAGATGTCCCTCGCCGCCTACGTCGGCATGCTGCTGAACCTGATCCTGCCCCGCGCCATGGAGAAGGGCGCCGGCGAGGCGGCCGGCGAGGCGGCGGACGTCTAGATCCCCGAGCGGCGGCGAATCCTCGGCGCCCGGTCCCGCCCGCGCGGGGCCGGGCGCTTCTACTTCAGGAGCAGGTAGTAGAGCCGCCCCGGCTGCTTCATCCGTCCCGCCGCGCTCTCCGCGTAGGCGCCGCTGCCGAGGAACAGGTCGACGCGCGCCGAGCTCTTGATCGCGCCGCCCGCGTCCTGGTCGAGGAAGAACCGGCCGAACGGCTTCATGGGCCCCCCCGTCGCGTCCGCGGGGCGCTCCGTCTCCACGAAGGCGAGCGCGCCCTTCGGGAACACGCGCGCGTCGGCGGCGATGGTGCGATCCGGGGTGACCGGCACGCCCAGGGAGCCGATGGCGTCGTCCGCGAAGCGGAAGAAGACGTAGGACGGGTTCGTGGCGAGGAGGAGCGGCTGCTCCGCCGGGTTCGCCGCGAGCCACGCGCGGATGGCCTGCATCGAGACCTGCTCGCGCGTGAGCGCGCCGCGGCGGATCAGCTCGGCGCCGATCGCCTCGTAGCGGTGGCCGTTCTTGCCGGCGTAGGTCACGACGCGGGTGGTCCCGTCCGGCAGGCGCAAGAGCCCGCTCCCCTGGATCTCCAGGAAGAAGGCGTCCACCGCCGAGGCGACCCACGCCAGCTCCGCGCCCTGGCCGGCGATGGCGCCGTCCGCGATCTCCGCGCGCGTCGGATACGGCACGAGCCGGCCGTCGCGCACCCGGCCGATGAGGTCCGCCGAGAGCGCGGGGAAGTCGCGCGCGCGGACCTGCACGAGATCGACCGGGGCCCGGTGCAGGGGGACCTGGTACCGGCCGCCGCGCTCGAGCGAGCCCGCGATCTCCGGGAGGTAGTAGCCCGTGAAGAGCACCGTCCCGCGCCCGTCGCCGATCGAGCGGAAGACGCGGAACTCGCGGCGCAGCGCCTCGCGCAGCGCGGCCGGCGCGGGCCGCGCCCCCACGAGCTCGCGGAAGCGCCGCAGCGAGGCGGCCACCTTCGCGACCGGGACGCGCTCCTTCCCGAAGGCGAGCGTCCGGCCGGGATCGGCGCGCGCCACCCGCGCGAAGTGCTGCAGCGATCCCTCCAGGGCGGCGTCCAGGCCCGCGTAGTCGAGGTCGTCGCCGAACGCCGGGAAGGCGCCGGGCGAGAGCTCCTCGAGGGCCCGCTCGGCGGTGGTGGCCGGCTGCGGGGGCGGCGGCGGGACGGTGCGGCAGGCGGCGAGCGCGAGCGTGGCGGCGAGGGCGAGGCGGAGGGCGCGGCGCATCGCGCACGATAACTCGGGACCGGCCGGCGGCATTCCGCCCGCTCGTCCGGCCGCCCTCCTGGGGCACGAGCGCCGCGGCCCGGACCGCCGGCCATCTCAGGAGGCGGCGCGCGCGGGCTGGCGCGGCGTCGCCCGCACCGACTGGAGCAGGCCGTCGAGCCGGCCGCCGACGTGCGACCACAGGAAGCGGCCCTGCACGCGCGCGCGGCCCGCCGCGCCCATCGCCCGCGCACGCGCCGGATCGCCGAGGAGCGCGAGCAGCGCCTCCGCGAGGGCGGCCGGGTCCCCGGGCGGCACGAGCACGCCGGTCTTCCCGTCCTCGACGATCTCCGGCACCGCCTCGACGTGGGTCCCGACGCAGGGCACGCCGCACGCCATCGCGTCGAGGAAGGCGATGCCGAACGGCTCCCACAAGGTCGGCAGGGCGAACACGGTGGCGCGGGCGAACAGCGGCTCGAGCTCCTCGTAGGGAACGGGCCCGAGCTGCTCGGCGCCGGCGGGCAGGGCGAGGGGCTCGGGCGGTCCCGCGATGAGCAGCCGCGCCGACGGCCGGCGGCGGCGCACCAGCTCGAAGGCGTCGAGCAGGAACGTCCCGCCCTTCCGCGCGAACTCGCGCCCCACGAAGAGGATGGTCTCGCCGTCGTCCGCGCGGACCACCCGCTCCGGCACCGCGTTCGCGCCGGCGCCGACGATCTCCACGCGCTGGCCCGCGATCCCGTAGTCGCGCACGAGCGAGCGGGCCACGTTCTCGGAGAACGTCGCGATCGCGGCGGCCCCCTGGTAGCAGGCGCGCTCGCGCGCGAACCAGGACGGGCCGTAGCGCGGCGGGGCCGCCAGGCCGGCGGCGGGGAACGCCGGCGACGCCTCCGCGAGCGCGCGCGTGTGGTCGAGCAGGAGGACGTACGGGACGCGCGGCGGCGCGCCGGGCGCGAACAGGGCGCCGTTCTGGAGCACGACGTCCGGGGCGGGATCGAGCCCGTCGATCGCCGCGCCGAGGTAGCGCGAGTGGACGTCGAAGGCGTACGCCGTGTTCCAGCGGTACGCGAGCGCCCGCCCCCGGAAGCGCGCGGCAGCGACCGCCAGGTGGGCGAACACGTCGCGGGTGAGCCGGGGCAGGCGGGTCTGCGGGTCGCGGAGGTCGAGCGGCCCGCGCGCCGACACCGGAGCGATCCGGTGGCCGAGGGCGCGGAGCGCTCCGGCCACGTGGGCGGTGACACCGCTCTGCTCCCCATAGTTGGCGTAGGCGATCGAGAGAGACGTGTCCGGATGATTCATGCGCGTGAGGGCCCTCTCCGTCACACGCAACATGGAGACCGCTCGGGACGCGGGGAAGCCCTGCGGCGGGCTTCCGACCGCCCGGGGGCCGAGGCTGGGGCCCCTTCTCAGCCGCGCCCGCCGGCGGTGAGCGCGGGGCCGGGGGACCGCCGCCCCTCCACCAAGCCGCCCACCTCCCCGGCGACGACGCCGAGCGCGATGAGCGCGCCGCCACCCCAGTCGGTCGCCCGCAGCGGCTCGCCGCCGTAGAAGTGGCTGAAGAGCGCCGCCGCCACCGGCTCGAGCGAGAAGATGAGCGCCGCGCGGACCGCCGTCGTGTGCCGCTGGCCCCAGTTCTGGACGAAGAAGGCGAGGGCGGTCATGAACACGCCCGTGAAGACCACCGTGACGGCGAACACCGCCGCGCCCTCGGGCCGGTAGTAGCGCGACTCGAAGGGCAGCATCGCCGCCGCTCCGAGGAAGGTGACCGTGATCTGCGCGAGCGTGAGCGGCACGATGGGGTGCCGGGGGGACCACTCGGACGTGTAGACGATCTGGAGCGCGAACGCGACGGCGCAGCCGGCGGTGAGGAGATCTCCGAGCCGCACCCCGGCGTCGACCGGCTCGCCGAAGGGGTGGGTGAGCAGCGCGAGCCCGGCCACCGCCAGCGCGACGCCCGCCCAGCTCGCCATCTTCACCGCCCGTCCGAGCAGGAACCTCGCGAGGAACGGGACGATGAGCACCGCCAGGCCGGTGAAGAAGCCGGAGCGCGCCGGCGTCGTGTGGCGGAGCCCGACGGTCTGGAGGGCGAAGCCCGCCAGCATGAACGCGCCGAGCAGCACCCCGTGGCGCAGGAACCCCGCCCCCACCCGCTCGCGCCGCCAGAGCGCGACCGCGCCCAGGACGGCCGCGGCCGTCGCGAAGCGCGCCGCGAGGAACACGCCCGGCGAGGCGACCTCGAGCACCCCCTTCACGAAGTGGAAGGTGGTGCCCCAGAACAGCGTGAGGACGAGCAGCGCCAGGTCAGCCACGGGGCTCCTCGATCTCGAACCGACCGTGCAGCTTCACCGGCGCCTCCTTCGCCCGCCGGATGCGCATGTTGAGGAGCTCCACCGCCAGCGAGAACGCCATCGCGAAGTAGATGTAGCCCTTCTCGACGTGCCTGCCGAACCCCTCCGCCACGAGCATCACGCCGATGAGGATGAGGAACGAGAGCGCGAGCATCTTCATGGTCGGGTGGCGCTCCACGAAGCCCCCGATCGGCCCGGCGAACACCAGCATCACGCCCACCGCGAGCACCATCGCGGTCACCATCACCGAGAGGTGGCGGGCCATGCCCACGGCGGTGATGACGGAGTCGAGCGAGAAGACGATGTCGAGGATGCCGATCTGGACGATCACTCCCCAGAAGCTCGCGCCGCCCTTCTTCGCCTCCTCCGGCCCGTGCTCCACCTCGAGCTTGTCGTGGATCTCGAACGTCGCCTTGCCGATGAGGAACAGGCCGCCGGCGAGGAGGATGAGGTCGCGCCCGGAGAAGCCCTGGCCGGCGACGGAGAACAGCTCGCGCGTGAGCCCCATCACCCAGCTGATCGCGAAGAGCAGGCCGAGCCGGGTGGCGAGGGCGAAGCCGAGCCCGAGCCTGCGCGCCTTCGGCTGCTGCTCCTGCGGGAGGCGCCCGGCGAGGATGGTGAGGAACACCACGTTGTCGATGCCGAGGACGATCTCCATCGCGGCGAGCGTGGCGAGCGAGATCCAGACGTCCGGCTGGGTGAGGAGGTCGAGCATGGCGGCCCTCTGATTGCCCGATGCGGGGGTCCTTGTCGAGCGGCAGTGGCCGGGACTGCGGAGGTCAGCGGGCCAGCGCGTAGCTCCAGCGGCCGGCCACCTCCGTCCGGGCGACCTCCCCGCGCGCCTCCAGCAGCTCGAGGTTCGCGGCCGTCTCGGAGATGGTGAGGAACGCCTCGGCCGGCTTCGCCCAGGGGAAGAGCGTCCGGCAGAGCTCCCACGCGGTGCGCGGCCCCGCGGCGAGGAGCTCGCGCAGCCTCGCCTGACGCTTCCCGTAGAACTCCACGAGCCGGTCGATCACCGCGCGGTGGCCCGAGAACGGCGGGCCGTGGCCGGGGAGCACGAGGTCGACGTCGAGCGCGTGCAGGCGGCGGACGCTGTCGAGGTAGGCGAGGAGCGGGCGGAAGTAGCCCTCCTCGCCGTGCGGGCCCAGCTCGATGAGCGGGTTCGGCGAGATCTTCTGCAGCAGGTGATCGTCGGACAGGAAGAGCCGCCGCGCGCGGTCGTAGAGACAGACGAGGCCGGGGGTGTGCCCCGGCATGTGGAGCACCTCGAGGTCGAGGTGGCGCGCGCGGAGCCGCTCGCCCTCGGCGAGGGGGCGCGCCTCGGGGACGCGGGGCGCGAGCTCGAAGCTCTTCTCGCCCGCCGCGGCGGTGGCCGCGATCACGTCCTCGGGGAGGCCGAGGCGCGCGAGGTGCGCCGCGTACGCGGGCGCGTGCTCGCGCCAGCGCCAGCCCTCCTCGGTCACCTTGGGGAGATCGGCCGGGTGCGCGTACACGGGGGGCGTGCCGCCGTGCAGCTCCTGGACGTGGCGGGCGCCGCCGTAGTGGTCCACGTGGCCGTGCGACACGACGATGCGCGTCACCTCGTCGAAGCGCCGGCCGATGCGGCGGAAGCCGTCCTCGAGCGCCGCGTGCGCCTCCGCGCTCGAGAAGCCCGAGTCGAAGAGCACGAGCCCGCCGCCCGCCTCCTCGATGGCGTAGACGTTGACCGGCCCGCCCGCCTGCGGGAAGGGGATGGGCACCGCGATGCGGTGCACCCCCAGCGCGGCGAGGTCCGCCTCGGTCATCGCCCGCCCGCGCCGCCCCGCCGACGTTCCGTCAACGGGCGCCCTTCACCTTCGCGGTGAGCTCCGGCAGCGCCTTGAAGAGATCGGCGACGAGGCCGTAGTCGGCGAGCTGGAAGATGGGCGCGTCGGGATCCTTGTTCACCGCCACGATCACCTTCGAGCCCTTCATGCCGGCGAGGTGCTGGATCGCCCCCGAGATGCCGGCGGCGACGTACAGGTCCGGCGCGACCACCTTGCCGGTCTGGCCGACCTGCCAGTCGTTCGGCACCCAGCCCGCGTCCACCGCCGCGCGGCTCGCCCCGACCGCCGCGTTGAGCTCGTCGGCGAGCGCCTCCACGGCCTTGAAGTCGCCCTTCGTGCCGCGCCCGCCCGCGACCACCACGCGCGCCTCGGTGAGCTCCGGCCGCTCGCTCTTCACCTCCTTGAACCCCGCGTAGCGGGTGCGCAGGGCGCCCGCGTCCACGCTCACCGGCGCCGGGATCACGGCCCCCTTGCCCTCCTTCGCCGCGGCGGGGAACTCGGTCGCCCGCACGGTGAACGCCTTCACCGGCGTGGCGATGGCGACCTCGGCGAGGACGTTGCCCGCCCACATCGGCCGATGGAACGTCAACTCCGCGCCGTCGCCGCCGAAGCCGAGCACCTCGGTGGCCATGCCCGCCTCGAGCAGGGCGGCGACGCGCGGCAGGAGGTCCTTGCCCATCGCCGTCGCCGCCGCGCCGACGTAGGCCGCCTGCACGGCGCGGGCGAGCTCCGCCACCACCGGCGCGTGCGCCTCGGCGAGCGGGTGCTCGAGCACCGCGGCGTCGGCGGCGTGCACCTCGGCGCCGTAGCCGGCGAGCTCCTCGGCCGCCGCGCCGATCCCCTTCCCCAGGAGCGCCACGTGCAGCTCCCCGCCGGTGCGGCGCGCCACCTCGCGCCCCGCCGAGATCGCGTGCAACGTCGCCTTGCGGATCGCGCCGCCGGACTGCTCCGCCACGATGAGGACGTTCGCCATGGTGTTCCTCCGCCGCGCGCCTAGACGACCTTCGCCTCGTCGTGGAGCTTCTTCCACAGCTCCTCGACGTCCTGCACCTTCACGCCGCCCTTGCGCGCGGGGGGCTCGGAGAGCCTCCGCACCACCACCTTCGGCGCGAGATCCACGCCGAGCGAGGCCGCCGCGAGCTCCTTCAGCTCCTTCTTCTTCGCCTTCATGATGCCGGGGAGGGAGGCGAAGCGCGGCTTGTTGAGCCGCAGGTCGGTGGTCACCACCGCCGGGAGCGTCACCTCGAGCGTCTCCACGCCGCCGTCCACCTCGCGGACGACGGCGAGGGTCTTGCCGTCCGCCGCCAGCGCGAGCCCTGGCTGCTTCTTCTGCTCCGCCTCGCTCTCGAGGCTCTCCGTCTTGGAGGCGAACGTGGCCTGGGCGAGCCCCAGGCGCGCGGCGAGGTACTGGCCGGCCTGGTTCTGGTCGTCGTCGATGGACTGCTTGCCGAGCACCACGAGGTCCGGCTTCTCCAGCTCGAAGACCTTGGCGAGGAGCGCGGAGACGACCACCGGGTCGAGCGGACCGTCGTGGCGCACGAGGATCCCGCGGTCGGCGCCCATGGCCAGGGCGGCGCGGAGCTCGGTGGCGGACTTCTCGCCCCCGATGGAGGCGACGACCACCTCACCGCCGTGCTTCTCCTTCAGGCGCAGCGCCTCCTCGACGGCGATCTCGTCGAAGGGGTTCATCTTGTAGTTGACCCCGTCGGTGACGATCCCCGAGCCGTCGGGCTTCACCTTGATCTTCGACTCCGGGTCCTCCACCCGCTTGGCGGTCACCAGGATCTTGAGGGGCATGCGCGCACCTGATTGTCGAATCGGTTCGTGGTGGCCGAGATATTGCGCAGCGCGGCATCGGACCGCAACCGAAAAGGCGGGCGCCTGCGCCCCACGAGGGCGCAGCCAGAAACAGGCGCTGTCGTGAGAGAGCGGATACGACGTTCTGCACCGCGAGCCCCCGGACGGGCTCGTTCTCGCTCCGTCAAACTCGCTCCAAGGAGAACCCCGATGCGCAGCTCCTTCGCACTCGCGATCGCCGCCGTCCTCTTCGCCCTCCCCGCCGCCGCCCAGTCGCAGGCCGAGTCCGCCATCCGCGGCACGGGCAAGTACGGGACCGCCGGCTGCGGCCTCGGCTCGATGGCCTTCGGCGACACGCCGGGCGCCGTGCAGATCCTCGCCGCCACCACGAACGGCCTCTTCGGCACGCAGACCTTCGGCATCACCACCGGCACCTCGAACTGCGGCCCGGGTCTCTTCGCCATGGGCACGCAGAACTTCGTCGAGGCCAACCGCGAGGCGCTCGCGAAGGACATCTCCCGCGGCGAGGGCGAGGCGATCGGCGCGCTCACCGTGATCAACGCCTGCGAGGACTCGCACAAGGTCGGCGCCGCCCTGCAGAAGAACTTCAAGACCATCTTCCCGAGCGAGAGCGCGTCCAACGAGGACGTGACGCGCGCCATCCTCGAGACGCTGCACGGCGACCAGAGCCTCGGCTGCGGCAAGAGCTAGCGGTCCGCCCGGGGCAGGCGCTCCTGGCGCGGCCCCCGTGGTAATCAGGAGCGCGGATGGCCTCGACCGGCGCCGCGCTCCTTCTCTGTTCGTTCCTGCTCGCCGCGCCCGCGGGGGCCGCGGAGGCCGTACCCTCGCCCGCGCAGGCGGCCGCGCCCCACGTCGCGCGCGCCCGCGCCGCCCGGCTCGCCGAGGACCTCGGCTGGCTCCGGCTCGGCCACTGGCGCAAGGGGCTCTTCGGCTGGAAGAGCGAGATCGACGGCCCCCAATTCTTCCTCGCCCCCGAGGGCAAGGAGGACCCCGCCGCCGAGCTCGAGGCCACCCTCGAGGGCTTCTTCTCCTCGGGGCCCTTCGCGGACGAGCTGTCGGATCCCGTCTGCCGCTTCCCGGCCCGCCTCGCCTTCCTCGCCGCGCGGCTCGGGCTCGATCCCGCCGCGCTCCCGCCGCGCAGCTGCCCCAAGCGCGACGACTTCCTCGCCCGCGTGCGGCCGGCGGGCGTGACCCTCGTCTTCTCGTCGTACTACCTCAACAACCCGTCCTCCTCCTTCGGCCACACCCTGCTCCGGCTCGACAAGGCGGAGGGCGCGCGCGAGGGGAAGCACTTCGAGCTGCTCGACTACGGCGTGGACTACGCCGCCACCGTCGACACCTCGAACGCCATCCTCTACGCGGTGAAGGGGGTGTTCGGCCTGTTCAAGGGCGAGTTCAAGCACTACGCGTACTACTACAAGGTCCGGCAGTACGGAGACTTCGAGTCGCGCGACCTGTGGGAGTACGACCTCGCCTTCACGCCGGACGAGACCGCGCTCCTCGCCCGCCACCTGTGGGAGCTCGGCGGGACCTGGTTCGCGTACTGGTACCTCGACGAGAACTGCAGCTACCACGTGCTCGGCGCGCTGGAGGCGGCGGCGCCGCGCCTCGAGCTGCTCGCTCGCGTCCGTGGCGGGGTGGTGCTGCCCTCCGACACCGTCAAGGCGCTCTTCGCGAACCCCGGGCTCGTGCGCGCCGTCCACTACCGCCCCTCCATCCGCACGCAGTTCGAGGCGCGCGCGAGGACCCTCTCCGGCCTGGAGCTCGACACCGCGGTCGAGCTCGCCAGCCGGCCCTCGGCGCCCTTCCCCCCCGCGCTCGCGCCCGCGCGTCGCGTCGCCGTGCTCGACGCCGCCCAGGACCTGCTCGACCTGCGCCACGGGCGGAAGCTCGTCATGGGCGAGGATCCCCGCGCCGCGCGGCTGCGCCAGGCGCTGCTCGAGCGACGCGCGGAGCTGCCGGTGCCGAGCGCCCCCCTGCAGGTGCCCGCCCCCGAGGCGCGGCGGCCGGATCGCGGCCACGGCTCGCTCCGCGCCGGGCTCATGGGCGGGGCGTCGCGCGCGTACGGCGGGTTCGCCGCGCTCGAGGGCCGCCTCGCCCTCCACGACCTCGCCGATCCGCTCCAGGGCTACCCACCCACCGCGCAGATCGAGTTCCTGCCGGCGCGCCTGCGCTACTACCCGGAGCGAAGCCGGCTCGAGCTCGACGACGCCTCGCTCGTGAAGGTGGTCTCGCTGAACCCCCTCTCGCGCTGGGACCAGCGGCCGTCGTGGCGCATGCGCGTCGGGGCCACCACCGTGCGCGACGCCGGCTGCGCGGGGTGCCTCGCCGGCGTGGCCGAGCTCGGCGGCGGCCTGGGCCTCGCGGACCTCGGCGGCGCGATCGACCTCCTCGCCCTGGGCGACGCGGAGCTCCTCGGCGCGCCGAGCCTGGAGGGCATCCGCGGCGCGGGAGCGCGGCTCGGGCTCGGCCCCTCGGCCCTCGTCCGCGTCCGGGCCGGAGATCGCGCCGTCCTCCTCGCCGACGCGCGCTGGCGCTACCTGCCCCTCGCCACGCCGGAGCAGACCTGGTCCGTCTCCGGCACCCTCCGGCTGCACCTCACGCGCGCGCTCTCGCTCGCCGTCGAGGCGCGGGCCGCGCCCGAGGACCGCGACGTGCAGGCGGGCCTGCTCCTCTACCGCTGACCGTCGCGCGGGAGCGGCGGCGCGCCCTCGCCGCGCTCCGCCGCGGGCCTTTCGCGCCGCGCGGGACGGCGGTATGGCCCCGGAGCATGATCGCTCCACTGCACGTCGTCTTCGGCGCCGGCCAGGTCGGGCAGCACCTCGCGCGAGCGCTCGCCGCCCGCGGCTTCGCCGTGCGCGTCGCTCGGCGAGGCGCGGGAGAGGTGCCTCCGGGCGCCGAGCTCCTCCGCGGCGACGCGGCCGACGCGGCGTTCTGCGCGGAGGCCGCCCGCGGCGCCGCCGCGGTGTACCACTGCATGAACCCGCCCTACTCCGCGCGCGCATGGGCGGACCTCGTCCCGCGCTTCGCGACCAACCTCGCGCGGGCCGCGGGCGGCGCCGGGGCGCGGCTCGTCGTGCTCGACAACCTCTACGCCCTCGGCAGGACCGGCGGCCACCCCATGCGCGAGGACACCCCGCCCGCTCCGGTGAGCCGGAAGGGCGAGATCCGCGCCCGCACCCAGGCGCTCCTCGCCGAGGCCCAGCGCCGCGGCGAGGTCCGCGCGGTGGTGGGGCGGGCCTCCGACTTCTACGGACCGGGCGGGGAGCAGTCGTTCTTCGGCCCGCGCTTCTGGCCCGCCGCGCTCGGCGGGAGGCCCGTGACCTGGATCGGGAACCCGGACACCCCTCACAGCTACCACTTCATCCCCGACGTCGCCCGCGCCCTGGCCGCGCTCGGCACCGCGGACGACGACGTGCTCGGCCGGACCTTCATGCTGCCCTGCGCGCCCGCGGAGCCGACGCGCGCGCTCGTCGCCCGGCTCTCCGCCGCGCTCGGCCGGGAGATCCGCCTGCGCGTGCTCCCGCGCCCGCTCGTCCGCGCGATCGCGCTCGCCGTCCCCATCGTCCGCGAGCTCGACGAGATGCTCTACCAGTGGGAAGAGCCGTTCGTGGTGGACGACCGGCGCTTCCGGGCGAGGTTCCCGGAGCTCGTGCCCGTCGCGCCCGACGCCGGCGCGACGGAGACGGTGGCCTGGGCCCGCGAGCGGTTCGGGGCGGATCGCTGAGGCGTGAACACGGCAGCGGCCAGGCGCGGCCCGGCGCGGAGAATGGCCCGCACCTACCGTGAAAGGGGGAGAGCGGATGGTGCGAGGGCGGTACCCTGTGTGAGGTACTGTCGTCTTCGCCGCGAGTACTGGTATTCCACGGAAGGCGTTCGTCGGGTCGTTGCCGGGAAAGGGGCCGCGGCGCCTCGCCTCCCCTCGGGGCGTCGCGGTCTCACTCGCGGTCGCCGTACCTCCGTGGCCGCTCCTCGCCGCGCAGCACGCGCAGCGCCCCCTCGGCGAGCGCGCGCAGCTCGTCCTCGCCGGGGAGGACGTGCACCGGCGCGATCCAGCCGACGCGGCGGCGGACGCCCTCCACCACGTGCGGCAGGTGGGCCATGCCGCCGGTGAGGAGCACCGCGTCCACGCGCCCCTCGAGCGCCGCGGCGAGGCCGCCCACCGCCTTGGCGATCTGGTAGCACATGGCGTCCAGCACCAGGCAGGCCTGGGAGTCGCCCGCCTCGCAGCGGCGGATCGCCTCGCGCGCGTCGCGCGTGCGGAGGTGCGAGTAGAGGCCGCCGTCGCCGAAGAGCCGGCGACGCACCGCGCGCTCCTCCGCGCCCGGCGCGAAGCACAGCTCCACCACCGCCATGGCCGGCACGCCCCCGGCGCGATCGCCCGAGAACGGCCCCTCGTCCTGTGGGTTCACGACGTCGACCATCCGCCCGTCGCGCTGCGCGGAGAGCGAGACGCCGGTGCCCATGTGCACGACCACGAGGCGGAGGTCCTCGAGCGCGCGGCCCGCCCGGGCGGCGTGCCGTCTCGCGACGGCGCGCATGTTGAGCGCGTGCGAGAGGCTCCGCCGCTCCACCCCGCAGAGGCCGGAGACGCGGGCGACCGGATCGAGCTCGTCCACCGACACGGGGTCCACGATGAAGGCCGGGCAGGCGTGGTCGTCGGCGAGCGCGCGCGCCATGGGAGCGCCCAGGTTCGAGGCGTGCTCGCCGCGCTCGGCCCGGGCGAGGTCGCGCAGCATCTCGGCGTCCACGAGGTAGGTGCCGGAGCGGAGCGGGGGGAGGAGCCCGCCGCGGCCGACCACCGCGGCGAGGCGGCCGAGCGGGATCGCCGCGGCGGAGAGCAGCGCCCGCGCCGCCTCGAGGCGGGCGGGGAGCTCGTCCAGGACCCGCGCCGCGGGGCGCTCCATGAGCGGAGGGTGGGTGAGCTTCTCCTCGCGCACGAGCGCGTCGCCGCGGTAGAGCGCGAGCTTCGTCGAGCCCGCGCCCGGGTTCACCGCCAGCACGAGCGGCCCGGCGTGCTCCGGGGTCGCCTCCGTCACGGCCGCTCCCTCCCGCCGCCCTCGCGGCGCCAGCGCTCGGAGGCCGCCGCGAGGACGCCCAGGGCGATGGAGTAGATCTTGTCCTCCGCCCGCTCGACGCGGGACGGGATGAGCACCGGCGCCAGCGCGCCGACGATGACGTGGCCGACGTGGCGCCGGGCGAGGTAGGTGAAGGCCTTGCCGAGGGCGTTGCCGGTCTCGATGGTCGGGACGAGCAGGACGTCCGCGTGGCCGGCCACCGGGTGGTCGATGCCCTTCGCGCGCGCGGCCTCCGGGCTGAGGGCGTTGTCGAGGGCGAGCGGGCCGGAGACGACGCAGCCCGGCAGCTCCCCCCGCGCGTTCGCCTCCGCGAGCGCCTGCGCGTCCTTCGTCGCCGCCATGACCTCGCTCACGGTCTCCACGGCGCACAGGCAGGCCACCTTCGGCCGCGCGTAGCCCAGCGCCTGGAAGAGGCGGACGGCGTTCGCGACGATCTCCTTCTTCTGCGGGAGCGTGGGCGCGACGTTCACCCCGCCGTCGGTCACGCCGAGCAGGCGCGGCCGCTCGGAGAGCGGGTGATCCGCGACGAGCACGTCGGAGAGGAGCCGCCCGGCGCGGAGCCCCCCCTCGCGATCCAGCACCGCGCGCAGCAGCTCGCCCGTCGGCAGGCGGCCCTTCATGAGCACGGCCGCCTCCCCGCCGCGCACCATCGCCACGGCGCGACGCGCCGCGTCGGCGTCGCTCTCCGCCGGCTCGACGCTGAAATCGGCGGGATCCTCGCCGGCGGCGGCGAGCCGCGCGCGGATCGCCTGGGGATCGCCCACGAGCACGATCTCCGCGATGCGCTGGCGGACGGCGAGCGCGGCCGCGGCGAGGGCGGTGTCGTTCTCGGCCGCCGCCACGGCCACACGAAGCGGGCCGGCGGCGCGGGCGGCCGCGACGAGCCGCTCGAGCGTGGGGATGGGCATCATCGCTTCCCTCGCGCTATCATGCCGCTCCTTTTGCCCGGAATCGCGCACGGGCCGGCCGGCTTTTACCCCGGACGGCGGCGCCCCGCACGTCCCGTGATGTGGCGCGCGCGATCACGAGGAGAGCGCGAACGATGGAACGACGGCTTCTTTCCGGTGACGAGGCGGTGGCCGCCGCCGCGATGGACGGCGGCGTGCACCTCGGCACCGGGTACCCCGGCACGCCCTCGACCGAGATCCTCGAGGCGTTCTCGGCGCTCGGCGGCCGCGCCCAGTGGGCGCCGAACGAGAAGGTCGCGCTCGAGGTCGGCCTCGGCGCGGCCTTCGCCGGCGCGCGCGCCGTCGTCACCATGAAGCACGTCGGCCTGAACGTCGCCGCCGACCCGCTCTTCACCGCCGCGTACACCGGCGTCTCGGGCGCGCTCGTGGTGGTCGCCGCGGACGACCC
This sequence comes from Anaeromyxobacter sp. Fw109-5, assembly GCF_000017505.1. NCBI lineage: Bacteria > Pseudomonadati > Myxococcota > Myxococcia > Myxococcales > Anaeromyxobacteraceae > Anaeromyxobacter > Anaeromyxobacter sp. Fw109-5. Next base: position 57,608 of record NC_009675.1, on the reverse strand, counting down.
GGGCATGGCGTCCTCCCAGAACGAGCAGGACAGCCGCCGCTACGCCATCGCCGCCGGCCTCCCCATGCTCGAGCCCGCCGACTCGCAGGAGGCCTACGAGCTCGCCCTCGCCGCGCTCGAGCTGTCGCAGCGCTGGCAGCTGCCGGTGCTGCTGCGCATGACGACGCGCGTCTGCCACTCGAAGTCGATCGTCACCCGGCAGTCCGCCGTCGCCCCCGCGCCGGTGCCGCGCTTCGCGCGCGACGTCGCCTCGCGCGTGATGATCCCCGCCTACGCCCGCCCCGCCCACCGCCGCCTGCGCAAGAAGCTCGAGAGCCTCGAGGCGTGGGGCGAGACCGCGCCGCTCGCGATCTGGCGCGAGGGGAGCAAGGCGCTCGGGGTGATCGCCAACGGCGTGACGGCCCGGCACGTCCGGGAGGCCGCGCCGGAGGCGAGCCTGCTCGAGCTGAAGCTCGTGCACCCCCTCCCCCTCGAGAAGATCCGCGCCTTCGCCGCCTCGGTGGAGCGCTGCGTGGTGATCGAGGAGGGCGACCCGGTCATCGCCGACGCGGTCCGGGCCGCGGGCATCCCGGTGGAGGGCAAGGCACCCTCCTTCCGCTTCGGCGAGCTCGACGTCCCGCGCGTGCGGCGGATCCTGGCGCGCGACCTCTCGCCCGAGCCGGAGGCGCCGAAGGGCAAGCCCCCGCAGCTCTGCGAGGCGTGCCCGTACCACCCGGTCTACTCCACCCTGAAGAAGCTCGGCTGCATCGTGGCCGGCGACATCGGCTGCTACACGCTCGGCGTGCTGCCGCCGTACGAGGGGATGGACACCTGCGTGGCGATGGGCGCGTCGCTCGGCGTCGGGCTGGGGCTGCGCCACGTGCTGCCCGAGGAGGACGCCCGCAAGGTGGTGTCCATCATCGGCGACTCGACCTTCGTCCACACCGGGCTGAACGGGCTCGTGGAGATGGTCTACAACCCGCCGCCCACCGGCCACGTGCTCGTGGTGCTCGACAACGGCACCACCGCCATGACCGGGCAGCAGGAGCACCCGGGCACGGGGCGCACGCTCGATCACGAGCCCACCGCCAAGCTCTCGATCGAGGGGCTCGCGCGCGCCCTCGGGGTCGCGAACGTGGACGTGGTGGACCCCATCGCCGATCCGGCCGGGTTCGAGCGGCTCCTCGCGGGCCGGCTCTCCCGCCCGCAGCTCTCCGTCATCGTCGCGCGCCGCCCCTGCATCCTCGCCGCCGCGGACATCCGCAAGTACGAGAAGGCGGCGGCCGCCGCGGGCTGCGCGGCCTGCCCGGAGGTGGAGAATGTCTGACGTGGTGAACGTCGTGTTCGCGGGCCTCGGGGGCCAGGGCGTCATCAAGGCGTCGGACATCCTCGCGGACGCCGCCTTCCGGGCCGGGCGAGACGTGAAGAAGGCCGAGGTCCACGGCATGAGCCAGCGCGGCGGGTCGGTCACCTCGGACGTCCGCTTCGGGCGCGAGGTGCTCTCGCCCATGGTGCCGCGCGGCGAGGCGCACTACCTCGTGGTCCTCTCCCCCTCCGAGGTCGCCGTCACGCGGCCCCTGCTCGGGAAGGCCGGCGTGCTCATCCCGCCCGACCTCGTGGACGAGGCGGCGCTGCCGAACCGCAAGAGCCTGAACGTCGCCCTGCTGGGCGCGCTCGCCCGCCACCTCGATCTGCCCGACGAGCACTGGCTCGCGGCGATCCGGGCGGCGCTGCCCGAGCGGCTGCACGAGGTGAACGAGCGGGCGTTCCGGCTCGGCCGCGAGGCGGCGGGCCGGGCCGGGTAGGGGCGGCGGGACCTTCACGGACGGTGGGGCGGGGATCGACGAAGAGGAGAGCTTCCTTGACGACCCAGTGGAACGACGCGCCGGGAGGCTTCCACCCCGCGAGCGCGCCCGACTTCCTGCCGCGGCGCGAGCTCGCCCGGCTCCAGCTCGGCCGGCTGCAGTCGGTCGTCGCCCGCGCCTACGCGCGCGTGCCGCTCTTCCGCGGACGGATGGAGGAGCGCGGCCTCTCGCCCGCCGACGTGCGCTCGCTCGAGGACCTCGCGCGGCTGCCCTTCACGGTCAAGACGGACCTGCGCGACACCTACCCGTTCGGCCTGTTCGCGAGCCCGATGGAGGAGGTCGTCCGCCTCCACGCGTCCTCCGGCACGACCGGCAAGCCCATCGTGGTCGCCTACACCGAGGCGGACCTGCGGGTGTGGACGAGCGTGATGGTCCGCACGTTCGCGGCCTGCGGCCTCCACCGCGGCGACGTGATCCAGAACGCCTACGGGTACGGGCTCTTCACCGGCGGCCTCGGCGCCCACTACGGCGGCGAGGCCCTCGGCGCCACGGTGATCCCCATCTCCGGCGGCAACACCGAGCGCCAGCTCATGGTGCTCCAGGACTTCCGGGTCACCGCCATCTGCTGCACCCCCTCCTACATGCTCCACCTCGTCGAGCGCGCCCGCGAGGCGGGCATCTCCTTCGAGCGGCTGCAGGTGGGGGTCTTCGGCGCGGAGCCCTGGTCCGAGGAGATGCGCCGCCACATCGAGGCAACCGCCGGCATCCGGGCGCACGACATCTACGGCCTCTCCGAGATCATCGGCCCGGGCGTCGGGATCGAGTGCCAGCGGCGCGAGGGGCTCCACCTCTTCGAGGACCACTTCTTCCCGGAGATCATCGATCCCGAGACGGGCGACGTCCTCCCCGACGGCGCGGAGGGCGAGCTCGTCCTCACCACGCTCTCGAAGGAGGCGATGCCGATGATCCGCTACCGCACGCGCGACATCACGGCGCTCCTCCCGGAGCCCTGCGCCTGCGGCCGCACCATCCGCCGCATCCGCCGCATCGGCCGCCGCTCCGACGACATGCTCATCGTCCGCGGCGTGAACGTGTTCCCGTCGCAGATCGAGGCCGCGCTCCTCGCCGTCGAGGGCACCCTGCCGCACTACCAGCTCGTCCTCACCCGCGAGCACGGGCTCGACGAGATGGAGGTGCAGGTGGAGGTGACGCCGGAGGTGTTCTCCGACACCATCGGCGCGATGGAGGGGCTGCGGCGCCGGCTGGAGGCGGCGATCGACCACGTCGTCGGCATCCGCGCGAAGGTGACGCTCGTCGCGCCCCGCACCCTCGCCCGCAGCGAGGGCAAGGCGAAGCGCGTCTCGGATCGCCGCAACATCCAAGGAGGGGTTTCGTGAAGATCCGCCAGCTCTCGCTGTTCCTCGAGAACCGCCCCGGCCAGCTGCGCTTCCCCTGCAAGGTGCTGGGCGACGCCGGCATCGACATCCTCACCATGTCGCTCGCCGACACCGCGCAGTTCGGCATCCTTCGCCTAGTGGTGAAGGAGTGGCAGCGCGCCAGGGAGGTGCTCGAGGCGGCCGGGGTCGTGGTGAACGTCACCGAGGTGCTCGCGGTCGACGTGCCCGATCGCCCGGGCGGGCTCGCCGGGGTGCTCGAGGCGTTCGAGAAGGCCGGGGTGGGCGTCGAGTACATGTACGCGTTCGCGTCCCGCGAGCGCGGCCGCCACGCCACCCTGCTCTTCCGGCTCGAGGACCCCGACCGCGCCGCGAAGCTCCTCGAGGCGGCGGGCGTGAAGCTCGTCCCCTCCGACGAGCTCTTCGCCCGCTCGGGCGCGTAGGGGAGCGACCGTGTCCACGCCCCTGCTCGAGAGCGCGATCTTCGATCCCGCCGAGACCCTGCCCGTCCCCGAGCGGCGCGCGCTGCAGGCGCGCCGCCTCGCCGAGACCGTCCGCCGCGCGGCGGCGGTGCCGTTCTACCGCGACGCGCTCGGGCGCGCCGGCGCCGGCGCGGACGCGATCCGCTCGGCGGACGACGTCCGGCGCCTCCCCTTCACGACGAAGGACGATCTCCGCCAGAGCTATCCGCTCGGCCTGCTCGCCGTCCCTCGCGCCGAGCTGGCCCGGGTGCACGGCTCGTCCGGCACGACGGGCAAGCCCACCTTCGTCGCGTACACGCGGGCCGACCTCGACACCTGGTCCGGCCTGGTGGCGCGCTTCCTGGTGGCCGGCGGGCTGCGCCCCGAGCACCTCGTCCACGTCGCCTTCGGCTACGGGCTCTTCACCGGCGGCTTCGGCCTGCACTACGGCATCGAGCGGGTCGGCGCCGCGGTGGTCCCCGCCGCCGGCGGGAACACGCCGCGCCAGGTGATGCTCATCCGCGACCTCGGCGCGGAGGTGCTCGTCTGCACCCCCTCGTACGCGCTGCACATCGCGGAGGTGGCGCGCGCGGAGGGCTACCGGCCGGGCGAGCTGCCGCTCAGGTTCGGCCACTTCGGCGGCGAGCCCTGGACGGAGGAGATGCGCATCACCCTCGAGCGCGAGCTCGGCATCCTGGCCTTCAACAACTACGGCCTCTCCGAGGTGGTCGGCCCGGGGGTCGCCGGCGAGTGCTCCCACCGCACCGGCATGCACGTGCAGGAGGACCACTTCCTCGTGGAGTGCGTGGATCCCGACACCCTCGCGCACGTCCCGGACGGCGAGGTGGGCGAGCTGGTGTTCACGACCCTCACCAAGCAGGCGATGCCGGTGCTCCGCTACCGCACCCGCGATCTCGCGGCGCTCGACCGCTCCCCGTGCCCGTGCGGGCGCACCGGCGTGCGCATGAGCCGGGTGGTCGGCCGCTCCGACGACATGCTCATCATCCGCGGCGTGAACGTCTTCCCGTCGCAGGTCGAGGAGGCGCTGCTGCGCGTCGAGGGGACCGCGCCGCACTACCTCATCGAGGTCTCGCGCCCCGGCTCGCTCGACGAGGCGGTGGTGAAGGTGGAGATGCGCCCCGCGGACTTCCGCGACGAGATGCGGCAGCTCCAGGAGCTGCACGACCGCATCGACCGGGAGATCCACGCCGTCACCGGCGTGCGCATGACGGTGGAGCTCGTCGCGCCCAACACCCTCGAGCGCTCCGCCGGCAAGGCGCAGCGCGTGCTCGATCACCGGCGGACCGGCCGCGCCTGAGGTCGCGGCGTCCGCCGCGCCGGCTAGGGCGCCCCGGCGGGCGCCCGCGCCGGCGCGAGGGCCCTCGCCGCGACCGGGAGGCTCTCCCCGAAGCGCGTCAGCGCGCGGCAGTACGCCTCGGACAGCATCCGCTCGTGGTGCACCTGGCGGAAGTAGATGACGCGGTCCTCCGCCTCGCCCTCGAACACGCCCGACCAGAGCCGTCCGCCCGCGGCGTCGCGGAGCGCCGCGCGGAACGCGACCCGCGCGAGGACGCGCCCGCGCAGCTCGTTCCAGCGCCCCGGGATCGCGACGGTGCGCACGTCCTCGAAGCGCAAGAAGAGGTGCGCCCCGGCGGGCGGCTCGCCCCCGCTCGCGGCGAGGAGGCGCTGCGCGTCCTCCCGCAGCGTCCGGCCGAAGGCGTCCGCGTCGACGACGAGCGGCTTCCGCTCGAGGCGGAGCCAGTCCGGCAGGTTCGGGTCCTCCTCGAACGGCCGCCCCCAATCGAACTGCGAGCCGACCTTCGCTTTGGGGTGCAGCTCGCCCTCGACGGTGACCGACGCCACCCGCAGCGCCGCGCCCGGGGCGGGCGGGGCGTCGCAGCGCACGACGAGCGGCTCGATCACGCTGCTCGTGCGCGCCACGAGGTCGCGCTTCCACCCCGCGCAGGCGGGGAGGAGCACCGTGGCTGCCGCCAGCGCGGCGACGCAGCCGGCGCGGCCGCGAGAGGATCCCACGTCGTCCGCTCTCTCCGCCCTGCCCGGCGCCGCGATCGGCGCCGGGCGTGGGCGATGGGTCACAGCGCGAGCAGCGTGGAGAGCTCGAACTGGTTCCCGGTGAACGTGTCGTGCCCGGCCGGCGTGGCCGTGTCGGTGACGTAGCGGGTCACCTCGAAGCCCACGCGCCACTTCGAGGTGAGGTTCACGAGCGCGCCCGCCGAGTACTGCACGTTGCGGAGGATGGGGCTCGCGCTCGCCGCCGGGAGCGTGGCGTCCCGCGGGTCCTCCAGGCCGGCGCCGAGGAGGAGCGTGTAGCCGGCGACCGGCGTCACCGCGGCCTGCCCCCAGAGCCCGCGGGTCTCCACGTTGGCGACCCTCGCGGCGGCGGCGTCCGGCACCACGCCCTTGGCGTTCACGGCGTAGAGGATGTCGAGGTTCTCGCCCGAGAAGGCGCCGCCCACGAGCTGCACGTAGGGGAGCTCGAGCTTCAGGTCGAGCGCCACCGCGCTGCTGTGGGCGGTGAAGTCGTCCGCGGCGCGGGTCTCGGTGGCGGCGAAGGAGTACTTCTCCCAGCCGTAGTGGCCGGAGACGCCGAGCTCCGCCCGCGTCTTGCCCTCGGGGCGGTAGACGCCCGCCACCCGCGCCTCCAGGTTGGGGAGGCCGGACCGCTCGCCGACCGGCCCCGGCGCGCCGCTCGCCGCGTCGGCCGTGACGCCGGCGCGGTCGATGGGGGCGAGGGCGCCGGCCTGGTAGGTGACGCCGAACGCCCGGCCGAGCTCGCCGGAGACGCGCACCTGCGGCGCGCGCCGGTAGAGGAAGCCGGCCCCCGCGAAGCGCGGCACGGCGAGGTGCGAGATGCTCTGGGCGAAGTACGGGCCGCCCACGATGCCCCAGGTCTGCCCGGCCAGCACCGAGAGGTTCCCGCGCTGGGGCCAGGCCGCCGAGACCCAGGCGTGGCGCAGGCGCACGAGCGGCAGCGACGGGTCGTCCGAGCCGACCGCGTTCCCGCCCATGAAGTCGAGCTCGACGAACGCCTTCAGCTTCGCGTCGAAGAGGAGCCCGTCGGAGGGGATGCCGGCATTCACCCGGAGGCGACTCTGCCGCACGCCCATCCCGAGCGCCGCCTCGTCCGCCGAGCCGGCCTTGGCGAAGCGAGGCAGGTCGTTGGCGTTCAGGGCGCCGGAGCTGGCGTAGGTGTTGAGGATGATCCACCCGGAGGTGTCGAGGGTGAGCTTCTGCGGCTCCTCGGCTCGAGCGGCGAGCGGCGAGGCGAGGAGCAAGGCGGCGAGCATCGGGGCGGTGCGCGTCATCGGGTTCCTCCTGCACGGCGGAGGCGCGTGCGGGCGTGGGGGGCTGCGGGGCGGAGCGGCGGGGGAACGGCTCAGGCGGCGTCGCGCCGGGCGTGGGCGGGCGGGGCGGACGCGAGCGTCATGGGCTTGGTCGCGAGGGAGACGGCGATGGTCACGAGCGCCGAGATGGGCAGGGCCACGACGATGGGGTCGACTACCGCCCAGACCGTCCCCGCGCCCAGGCTCGGCTTGCCGGAGAGGAGCCGCGCGAGCCCGAGCGCGGCGGACTCCTTCTCGTGCACGAGGAGCACCCAGCCGGCCCACGCGACGGTCCCGGCGATCATGCCGGCGAGCGCGCCGGCCTTGGTGGCGCGCTTCCAGAAGAGCGCCGCGACGAACAGCGGCAGGAAGGCCGCCGCGCACATGCCGAAGAAGAGCGAGGTGGCGATGGCCACGATGCCGGCGCCGAGCTGGAAGGCGAGGACGAGCGTCACGAGGAAGCCGGCGAAGATGCCGACCTTGGCGATGGGGACGGTGCGCTCCTGGTGCGCGCCGCGCGCGACGACCTCCTGGTAGAGGTCGCGCCCGATGGCGGTGCCGATCACGTGGAACTGCGCCGAGAGCGTGGACATCGCCGCCGCGAGCAAGGTCAGCATGAACAGGTAGCCGAACCACTCGGGCATCGCGGCCTGGGTGAACGTCGGGATGAGCTTGTCGACGTTGGGCTTGCCGGTGGCGGGGTCCACCACCATGGCGAGCGCGATCTTCCCGTCGCGGTTCCAGAAGTAGACGTTGGTGAGCGCGCCCACGAGGAAGGCGACCCCCGTCATGAAGAGGATGAAGACGCCGCCGGGCACGAGGGCGCGGTTCAGCTCCTTGCCGCTCTTCACGGTCATGAAGCGCAGGGTGAGCTGCGGCTGCGCCAGCACGCCGACGCCGACGCCGAGCACGATGGTGGACACGAGCTGCCACCAGATGGGCGAGCCGAGCGCCGGCATGGCGGTCCAGCCGCGGTGGCCGCCCTTCTGCAGCGCCGGCGGGACCTGGCCGGCGAGGTCCGTCAGCGCGTCGTGCGCCCCCGCGCCGCCCGTGAGCGCGTAGGTCGTGACGAGGAGCACGATCATCCCGACGAACATGAGCGAGCCCTGGAACGCGTCGGTGTAGACGACGCCCTTCAGCCCGCCGAACAGCACGTACGCCATGGTGATGGCGGCGAACACGAGGAGGGCGAGGTCGTAGCGCAGCTGCAGCTGCACCTCCAGGAAGCGCGCGCCGCCGATGAGCACCGCGGCCGCGTACAGCGGCATGAGCAGGGCGATGGTCCCGCCGGCGAAGCCCTGGATGAAGCGCGAGCCGAAGCGCCGCCCGAGCAGCTCGGGGAAGGTGTGCGCGTCGAGCGCGGCGCCGAGGCGGCGCGTCGGCCGGCCGAAGACGACGAAGGCGACGAAGATGCCGATGAGGATGTTCAGGGCGGTGAGCCAGAGCAGCCCCATCCCGAACAGCGCCGCGACGCCGCCGAAGCCGACGATGGCGGAGGTCGAGATGAAGGTCGACCCGTAGGCGAGCGCCATGAGCACCGGGTGGATCTGGCGGCCGCCGACGAGGAAGTCGGCGGCGCTCTTCGTGTTGCGGTAGCCGAGCCAGCCCAGGAACACGACGACGGCGGTGTAGAGCGCGACGATGGTCGCGAGCAGCGGGACGTTCACGTGCGCCTCCTAGACGTCGTCGATCTCGACGCGCTCGCCGGCGGGATGGACCGGGGTGGGCAGCGGGGCCTCGTCCTCGTTCCACTTGAGGAGCCCGTAGACGACGCACAGGGCGGCGCTGGCGACGGAGAGGAGGAACGCGGCGGCGACGCCGCCGTCGGCGAATCCGAGCATGGGGGACCTCGGTGCGGCAGGGACGGACGGAACGGGAGCGAGCCGGGGTGTACGGCGATGCTAGCGGGTCCCGAGTGGGACTCACAACCCTCCCGGGCGAACCGGGCGATCACGCAGCGCGTCGTCGGGCCCCCTCGGCTCCCCCTCGCCCCGTTCCTTGGGGGTGAGCCTCGCGTGGACTGACTCGGCCGCGAGCCGCGCCGCTACAGTGACGCACGGTGTCGGTCTCGGGGAGTCGTGCCGAGGCGGTTCGACACGCAAATCGGTCTCGCCCGGCAGCGGTGGGCGGGCGCGATCGCTCCGCAGGAACAGGAAGAAGGAGAGTCCCCGTGAACAAGATCCTCATTCGACGCGCTTCGCTCGCGGCGGCGATCGCGTGCGCGCTCATCGCCTCGCCGAGCGGCGCCCTCGCCTCCGGCTTCCAGCTCATCGAGCAGAACGGGAGCGGGCTCGGGAATGCCTACGCCGGCCAGGCGGCCGCGGCGGAGGACGCGAGCGCCATCTTCTTCAACCCCGCCGGCCTGACCCGGGTCCAAGGGCTCCAGGTGGTGGCCGCGCTCAACCTCATCCGGCCGTCTCCCGACTTCAGCGACGGCGGCTCGACCCCCGCCACGCTGCAGCCCACCCTCGGCGGCACCGGCGGCGACGGCGGCTCCCTCGCGCTGGTCCCGAACGGCTACGTCTCCTTCGAGACGGTTCCCGGCGTGATCTGGACGGGGCTCGGCCTGAGCGTCCCGTTCGGCCTCGAGACGGAGTGGGACTCCGGCTGGATGGGCCGCTTCCACGCCATCAAGTCCGCGGTGCAGACCATCAACCTCAACCCGACGGTGGCGTGGAAGGTCGCGCCCTGGCTGTCGCTCGGCGCCGGCGCGAACTACCAGTGGCTCGACGCCGAGCTGACGAACTCGGTGAACTACAGCGCGGCCGCGTTCGCCGTGGGTGGCGCGACGGCGCTCGGCGCGCTCGCGGCGTCGGGCTGCGGTGGCGCCACCGGCGGCTGCGAAGGCGTCGCCAACGTCTCCGGCGACACGTGGAGCTGGGGCTGGAACGTCGGCGCGCTGGTCGAGCTCCCGACGAAGACGCGCGTGGGGGTGTCGTACCGGTCCCGCATCAAGCACTACGTGAAGGGCGACGTCTCCTTCGCCAACCGGCCCGCGCTGCTCGCCGCCGGGCTTCCGGACGGCGCCATCCAGACGACCATCGAGCTGCCGGACACGCTCTCGGCGGCGGTCGCGCAGCCGGTCGGCGACGCGCTCGAGCTGCTCGCCGACTACACGTGGACGGGCTGGTCCACGCTCAAGGACCTCTCGATCTTCAGGGAGAGCGGCGCGCCGCTCACGAGCACGCCGCTCGAGTTCGACGACAGCTGGCGCGTGGGTCTCGGCGCGAGCTATCGGGCGACGGAGGCGCTGAAGATCCGGCTCGGCACCGCCTACGACAGGACGCCGGTGCAGGACGAGTTCCGCACGCCGCGCCTCCCGGACGAGGACCGCTGGTGGCTGGCGGGCGGCGTCCAGTGGGCGTTCACGAGGCAGGCCGCGCTCGACGTCGGCGCCGCGTACCTCATCATCGACGAGGCCAGCAGCGACCTGCCCAACGTGGACGCGAGCCCCCCGGCGGGGTTCTCGGCCCCGCCGCGCGGGCACCTCGTGGGCTCGTACGACGCGAGCGTGTGGCTCGCGAGCGCCCAGGTTCGCTTCTCGTTCTGACCTCTCCCTGTTGGGTGGCGCGCGCGTCGTCCTCGACGCGCGCGCCACGCCGCGTTCGATGGGCGCGCTCGCGTCGCGCTGCCCTCGCGCACCCGCGCCGACCCCCACGTGCACGCGGAGTCCCTGTCCTCTCGCGCTGACCATGACGCGTCGCGACGCGCGCTCTTTCTTGACTTCGCGCGCTTTGACCAGCAAATCGGTCTAGCTCTTTCAGCAGCCTCCTTTACTCCCCGTCCGCGTCACGAGGAGCCACTCATGCTTCATCGCCGCGCCCCCATCCTGGCCGCCCTGGCGGTCCTCGCCGCCGCCTGCACCGAGACGGTCGACCGGGAGCCGCCCGCCGAGTCCGCCGTCATCGCGAGCTACTCGTCGCCCAACATCCCCACCCCGAACGACCTCGCGCTGGCCGCGGCGCCCACCCTGCCCGCGGGCCCCGGCCGCCAGTTCCTGGAGCTGCTCGCCGCCCAGGGCGGGTTCCCTGCGGATCAGGCGCCCACGCTGACGGTGCCGCTCCGTGCGGTGACGTACGACGCGGAGACGGGCGAGTACGTGGACGCGGCGAGGCCCACCGTGGACGTGGCCACCGTCACCCCCGAGACCTTCGCGCTGTTCAGGCTCGGCGACGGCACCGCGGTGCGCGTCGACACCGAGCCGCTCGCGGCGCAGAGCCAGGTGCCGGGCGAGCTGCGCGTCCAGCCCAGGGCGGACGCGAGCGGCAGCCGGCGCCTCGCTCCCGGCCGCTACGTGTTCGCCGCCCGCGGCGGCGCGAACGGCGTGAAGACCCGCGAGGGCGTGCCGCTGAGCCCCGACAAGGCGATCGCGCTCAACCTCGAGAACGAGGACCTGTCCGAGCGCGAGAACCAGCCGCCCGGCGGCCTCGAGCCGGCGGAGCTCGCCCTGCTCCTGAACGTCCAGAACGCGCTGTGGAAGCCGCTCGAGTGGAACACGGCCGGCGCCGCGGGCTGGGCGCCGGCGCCCGACCCGCGGATCGTCCCCGCCTTCGAGGCGATCGACGCGGCCTTCCCACGCGCCGAGGTGGCGAGCATCGCCACCTTCGAGATCGCGCCCCTGTCCACGGGCGCCGCGGTCCTCACCGACTCGGGCTCCGGGCAGCTCCCCTTCCCGTCCGACTTCCTCCTCGATCCGACGCGCCCGGTTCCGGGCACGAACGAGACCCGCTTCTACGTCCGCAACCTCCCGTCGCTCGGGCCCGCGGCGCCGGGGCTCGCCACGCTCGACGGGTTCTCCACGACGAGCCTGCTGCTCGCCCCCCTCTCGGCGCCGGTCCAGGCGAGCACCATCACCCACGACACGGTCCGCATCTACGAGCTCATCCCGACCGGCGCGACCACGCCGCCCACCACGCGCCGGCTCGTGGACGTGACGAGCGGCGGTAGCCCGGAGTACCTCACCCAGCCGCCCAACCTGAAGGTGACGGTGGGCGGGACGCAGGTGTCCTCCGCCATCGGCCTGCAGCCGGCCATCCCCGTCCCGACGAGCCCCACCACGATCGCGCCGCTCCCGCCGCTGAAGCAGAAGGCCCGCTACCTGGTGGTGATCACCGACGGCGTGAAGGACCTCCGGAACGACGGGCTCGCGCGCAGCACCCTCGGCAAGATCCTCTTCGAGCTGGAGGGTCCGCTGTACGATCCCGCGACGGGTCAGTCCACGGTGGGCGGCATCTCCGCCACCGACGCGCGGTCGCTGCAGGCGCTGCGCGGCGCGGTCCAGCTCGTCGCGCCCACCTTCGAGCTCGACGGCCACCGGGTCGTGATGGCCTACACGCTCTCGACCCAGTCGGTGTCGGACGTCTCGGCGAGCCTGACGGGGCTGCCGTACGGCGCGGAGGCGGCCGCGGCCACCGCGATCTTCACCCCCTCGCAGGTGGCCGACTTCGACCCGACGTCCTTCGGACTCCCGGCGGGCGCGTTCCCGAGCGTCGCCAGGTTCCACACCGCGAACATCGCCACCCTCGACGTCCTCGACGCCGCCACCGGAGCGCTGAACCCGGCGGTGCCGACGTGGGGCCCGGCGGAGCTGAGCGCGAACCGCAAGGAGATCCCGGCGCTCATCGCGGTGCCGAGGCCCGAGAACGTCGCCTCGCCCTGCGGAGCGGAGCCGCCCCTCAGCCAGGTGAGGTGCGCCCCGCTCGTCGTGTTCCACCACGGCCTCAACGGCGGCCACTACCAGCTGCTCACCGTCGCGAACGACCTCGCCGCCCGCGGGTTCGTGGTGGCCGCCATCGACGCGCCCTTCCACGGGGATCGCGCGTACTGCGACTCGAACGACGACTGCGACGGCGGCACCTGCACCCTCGACGCCTCGAACCAGAAGGCGCCGGGCGTGTGCACCGGCGGCGCGCTCGCCTTCGACCCGGCGCGGCTCACCACCACCGCCTCCGGCAACTACTTCATCTCGGAGAACTTCTTCCGGATCCGCGACGCCATCCGCCAGGACCTGCTCGACCACTCCGCCCTCGTCCTCGCGGTGGCGCGTCCGCCCCAGGGCGTCCCGCAGCAGGCGAACGACCCGCTCCAGGCGGCGCTCCTCGGCTCCGGCGTGGCGGTGAATCCGCTCGAGGTCCACTTCGCCGGCGTCTCGCTCGGCGGCATGATCGGCACGAGCCTGACCGCCACCAACCCGCGCATCGGGCGCGCCGCCTTCAACGTGACGGGCGGCACCATGGTGGACGTGTTCACGAACGCCCCCGCGTTCCGCGAGCGCGTCGGCGCGCTCTTCGCGACGCTCATCCCCGGGTTCACCTTCGAGAAGGTCGACTCGGCGAACGCCGCCTTCGACCCGGCCGTCGCGGCCCGCTACGCGCAGACGCTCATCGTGGCGAAGTGGATCCTCGACCCGGCCGAGCCGCTCAACTACGCCGCGGAGGCGGACACGAACGCGCTCGCCAGCGCGGCGCTCGTCACCGCCCTCGGGCCGCTCGCGCCGGAGACCACCGCCCTCTACGGGCAGATGGTGCAGGGCGATCCGGTGGTCCCGAACCCGTTCAACGGGCTGCTCTACGCGCTCGGCGAGATGCCCGTCACGCTCTACACGTCCGCGCTCGGCCCCGCGGAGCTGCACGGGGTCATCGCCTCGCCGGCCAACGGCGTGAAGGTCCGCGCCGATCTCGCCGAGTTCCTCTCGACCGGCAACCCCGGTCCCGCCACGAACGCGCTCCCCTGATCGAGACGAGGACTGACCCCATGCGCACGACGCCGATCCTCGCCACGCTCCTCCTCGCCCCCGCCCTCGCCTCGGCGAGCGGGTACGAGGTCATCTCCGTCAACCCGCGCGACCTCGCGCTCTCCCACTCCGCGGTGGCCGTGCAGGTCGACGCCGCCGCGGCGTCCCTCAACCCGGCCGCGCTCTCGAAGCTCGAGGGCCCCACGGTCTCCGTCGGCGGCTCCCTCCTGAACATCTGGACGGAGTGGGACGGCGACCCGGCCCGCGGGCCGGCCGGCCACGCCCAGACCCGCTTCGAGCCGGTGACCCCCGTCGCGATCTACGCGGGCTGGGGCACGAAGCTCGCCGACCGCGGCTTCGGCGTCGGCGTCGGCTTCACGCAGCCCTTCGGCGGCAACGTGTTCTGGGAGGACGACTGGGAGGGGCGCGGCCGCATCGTCGAGGTGCAGCGCCGCTTCTTCGGCACCTACGCCACCGCGGGCTACGAGGTCCTCCCGCAGCTCCGCCTCGGCGGCGGGCTCGTCTGGTACTACGGGTTCGAGTACCTGAAGCAGGGCATCCAGCCCATCCCGGCGGCGTACGGCGAGCTCGACACGAAGGGCGGCGGCGTCACCTACCAGGTGTCCGCCGAGATCCAGCCGGTGCCCTCCTACCCGCTCGTCTTCGGCGTCGACTACAAGCACAAGGCGCACGTCACGCTCGAGGGCGACGGCAACTTCGTGGTGCCGCCGTCCCTGGAGAGCGCGGACACGCGGGACCAGGGCGTGTCCCACGACGTGACGCTGCCGAACCTGCTCAACGTGGGCGTAGGGTGGCGCCCGGCGAAGCCCGTCCTCCTGACGCTCCAGTACTCCTGGTCGCGCTGGGTGGAGTACGTGGACGACACCTTCGAGGGCGACGCGGGCCTCACGCTCACGGTGCCCCGCGACTACCGCAACGGCCAGGTCGTCCGCGGCGGCGTGGAGTGGCAGGCGCTGCCCGCGCTCGCGCTGCGCCTCGGGCTCATGCGCGACACCTCCGGGCTGCGCGACACGACCTACTCGCCGACGCTCCCGGACTCGAACACCACCGGCGTGTCGACCGGGCTCACCTGGGCGTTCGGCAAGCGCGGGCTCGCCGTGAACGCCGCCTTCTTCTACGGCTACCGCGACGAGGTGGAGACGGAGGGGGACATCGCGTTCCCCGGCACGTTCCAGACCGACATCATGATCACCTCGCTGAGCCTCAGCTGGAACACGGACCTGGCCCGCGCCGCCCGGGCGCGCTAGAGCCCGGCCGGCCAGGAGCCCGAGACGCGACGCGGGCGGCGGTGGACGACGCCGCCGCCCGTGGTGTGTCAGGCCCGATCCGCTACGCCGGCTCGGGCTCCTCGTTGTAGCGCCGCGCGGCGCGATCCCCGAGCGCGGTGAGGATCGAGCGCGCGAGGCCGCGGCGGAACAGCTCGCCGGGCAGGGGGATCGCCTCGCGGGCGCCGGGCTCCGCCGGCGGCAAGAGCCGGTTCACCATCCCCAGGGTCCGCACCACCGTGCCCGGGAAGAGCGCGTGCGCGAGCCGCAGCCCCTTCGCCGGCAGGCCGATCACCACGAAGCGCTCGTCGTTCTCGACGGCGCGGACGATCCGGCGCGCCGCGCGCTCGGCGCTGGCGGTGACGAGCGGCAGCGAGGCGAAGAGGGTGAACAGGCTGGCCTCGGCGTAGCGCTTGCCCTTCACGAGGGCGTGGCCGAAGGAGCCGGTGCGCATGAGCCCGGGGACCACGGTCACCACCCGCACCCCGTGGCGGATCGACTCCGCCCCGAGCGCCTCGGACCAGCCGCGCAGGGCGAACTTGGCCGCGTCGTACGGCGCGAGGTGGGGGAGCCCGACCGCGGCGCCGATCGAGGTGACGTTCACGATGGTGCCGCGCCGCCGCTGCCGCATCCCGGGCAGCACCGCCTCGGCGGCGTTGAGCGCCCCCCAGAACATCACGTCCATCGCCCGCCGGTAGTCGTCCGGCTTCATCGTCTCGACCGGGCCGACCTGGATGATGCCCGCGTTGTTCACCAGCACGTCGATGGGGCCGAGGTTCTGCTCCACGTCGGCCACGAGCCCCTGGATCCCTTCCTCGTCGGTGACGTCGCAGGGCAGGGCGGTGACGTCGATCCCCTCGGCCGCCAGGCTGCTCCGGGCGCGCTCGAGCTCCTCCTCGTCGCGGGCGAGCACCACGACGCGCATGCCTCGGCGGCCGAGCTCCCGGGCGACGAGGAGCCCGAGCCCGCGCGAGCCGCCCGTCACGAGCGCGATCTTGCCGGGCAGCCGCACGCGCCCGATCCGCCGCGAGAGGGTGAGCGCCGCGGCCCCTCCGACGATCGCCAGCGCGGTCCAGGTCTCCAGTCGCCGCACGTGTCATCTCCTTGTCGCGCGCCAGCATCATGCGCACGCGGCGCCGGGGCCGCCGCCACCCGGTCCTGGACCCGGCCGGGCGAGCGCCTGGCGCGGGGGAGCGTGGGGGAGAGGACGGGGCCGCGCGGCGCCAGGCCGCGCGCCGGCCGCGCGCGGCTTAGGTCTCTGCGATGGACGGGACGCTGCGCTACGGCAGCCGGGCGGGGAGGGGCGTCTTGCTCGTCGCCGTCCTCGGCTCGGGGCTCGCGTTCCTCGACGCGACGGTGGTGAACGTCATCCTGCCCGTGCTGGGGCGGGAGCTCGGCGCGAGCCTGGGCGCGCTGCAGTGGACCCTCGACGCCTACCTCCTCACGCTCTCGGCGCTGCTGCTCCCCGCGGGCGCCCTCGGCGACCGTCACGGCCGCCGGCGCGTGTTCACCGTGGGTCTCGTCTGGTTCGCGCTCGCGTCCCTCCTCTGCGGGATCGCCCCCAGCGCCGGCGCGCTGGTCGCGGCGCGGGCGGTGCAGGGCATCGGCGCGGCCCTGCTCGTCCCCGGCAGCCTGGCCCTCATCCGCAGCTGCTTCGCCCCGGAGGACCAGGGGCGCGCGATCGGCGCGTGGGCCGGGCTCTCCGGCGTGACGACGGCGCTCGGCCCGCTCCTCGGCGGCTGGCTCGCGGACGCGGTCTCGTGGCGCGCGGTGTTCCTCGTGAACCCGCCGCTCGCGGCGCTGGGCGTCTGGGCGGCGGTGCGGTTCGTGCCCGAGTCGCGCGGGCGGCGGGGGGCGCGGCTCGACCTGGCCGGAGCGGCGCTCGCCGCCGTCGGTCTCGGCGCGCTCACCTTCGCGCTCATCGAGGCCACCGGCGGCGCCGCGCGTTCACCCCGCGTCCTGGTCGGCGCGGCGGGCGGCCTCGCGGCGCTCGCCGCGTTCGCCCTCGTCGAGCGTCGGAGCGCCGCCCCCATGCTCCCGCCATCGCTCTTCCGCTCGCGCCAGTTCACCGGCGTGAACGCGGCCACCCTCGCCCTCTACTTCGGCCTCGGGGGCGCCACCTTCCTCCTCGCGCTCCAGCTGCAGCGCGGCCTCGGCTGGTCCCCGCTCGCGGCCGGTGCGGCCCTCCTCCCCCTCACCTTCTGCATCCTCGTGCTGTCGCCCTGGTCGGGCCGCCTCGCCGCGCGCGTCGGGAACCGCCCGCCCATGGCGGCGGGCGCGCTCGTCGCCGGGGCCGGGCTCGCGCTCCTCGCCCGCGTGACGCCGGGGGCCGCGTACCTCCCCGACGTCTTCCCCGGCGTGGCGACGCTCGGCGTGGGGCTCGGCCTCGCCATCGCGCCGCTCACCTCGGCGGCCCTCTCGGCGGTGGGGGTGGAGCGGGCCGGGGTGGCCTCCGCCGTGAACAACGCCGTCGCCCGGGTCGCGGGGCTGCTCGCGGTGGCCGTCCTGCCCCTGGCCGCCGGGATCGCCCCCGCCGAGGTGGCCTCCGGGAGCTTCACCTCCGGGTTCCAGCGAGCGATGACGATCTCCGCGGCGCTGTGCGCCCTGGGCGGCGTCACCGCGTGGGCCACGGTCGAGCGCGGACGCCGCGCGACGCCTCCGCACCGTGCGCTCGGCGAGGCCACCGGGCCCATCGCGCCCGGACGGGTCCGCTGAGGCGCGGAGGCCGTAGGACCCCAACCGACCGCGGACGTGCGCGTCCGACCTCGGCCTACTCGGTCGCCCTCCGACCTGGAAGGGAACAGTTCGCCCGGACGGCGGGTTGACGATCGGCGTGCCCAGCCGACCCGTCGCCGGTTTCGTCGCCGCCATCACCGCCATCGTGCTGGCGCTGGCCGTGTACCTCGCGGTCGCGATCTCGCGCCAGGCGAACGCCGCGCGCGCCGCGGAGTCGACGCGGGCGGTGCTCGCCCTCGAGCGGCTCGACGCCTCGATGCGGGAGGCGGAGAGCAGCCACCGGGGATACCTGCTCGACGGGAGCGCCGCGGAGCTCGCCCGGCACGAGCGCGCGGTGTCGGAGATCCGCGCGCACCTCGCGGCCCTCACGGCGCGCGCCGAGCGGGAGCCCGCGCTCCGCGCGCGCACCGAGGCGCTCGTCGCCGGCGCCGACGCCGCGCTCGCGACCATGCGCGCCGAGCGGGACGCGCGAGACGGCGCGCTGGTCGGCGGCGCGCCCTGGCACGCCGTGGCGGACCCCGGCCTGCTCGACGGGATGGACCGCGTGCGCGCCGGGCTCGTCGCGGTCGAGCGCGACGCCCTCGAGCGCCGGGAGCAGGCCTGGTCGGGCAAGACAGCCCTCGGGGACGCCGTGTTCCTCGTCGCGAACCTGGCGCTCGCGGCGGTGCTGCTGTTCGCGGCGACGAGCGTCCGCCGCGCGCTCGCCGCGCACGAGGCGCGGGAGCGCGAGCGGCACGTCGCCCTCGAGGCGCAGGCGCGCATGTTCGGCATCGTGGGCCACGACCTGCGGACCCCGCTCTCCGCGATCGAGGCGGGCGCGACCCTCCTCTCGCGCCGCTCGCTCGCGCCGGCCGAGGCGCGCACCCTCGCCCGCATCCTGGCGAGCTCCCGGCGCATGGCGCGGATGATCGGCGACCTGCTCGACTTCACGCGGGTGCGCGACGCGGGCGGCATCCCGCTCGCGCCGCGTGCCACCGACCTGCGCGAGGTGTGCCGGCCGGTCGTCGAGGAGGTGCGGCTGCGGCACGGCGCCGACGCCGTCGCCCTCTCGCTCGACGGGCACCTCGACGGGAACTGGGACCCCGACCGGCTCCAGCAGGCGATCGGGAACCTCGTGTCGAACGCGCTCCAGCACCAGCCCACCGGCGCCCCGGTGCGGCTGCGCGCCATCGGCGACCACGACGCCGTCTGCGTGGAGGTCGAGAACGACGGGCCGCCCATCCCGGCCGAGGCCGCGCGCGCCATCTTCGAGCCCTTCCGGCGCGGCGACGCCCGGCAGGCCGGCGCGGACGGCCTCGGCCTCGGGCTGTTCATCGTGCGGACCATCGTGGAGGCGCACGGCGGGAACGTGGAGGTCGCGTCGGGGCCGGACCGCCCCACCACCTTCACCGTCCGGCTGCCGCGCGGGCGCCCGCGGGAGCGGCACGCCTGGGCGGGCTCCGGCCTGAAAGCGCCGGCGCCGCCGTTCGATGCAGGGTGACGCCTCGGCGAGGCCGCGCACCCTCCATGGAGGTCGCGGCCGGTCGCACCCCGCGCGCCCCCCGCGGTTCACCGGCCGCCCCGGTCGATCCGCAGGCGGGGTCGCTCGTGCCGTCTAATATCGGGGCCGCATGGCCGCCCCCGCCCGCGCCGCCGCGAGCGCGCTCCACGTCCGGCTCACCCGCCTCGTCCAGGTCGAGCCGGGGGAGGTGCGCGCGCTGCTCTGGTCCTTCGCGTACTTCTTCTCGCTCCTCTGCGGCTACTACATCGTCCGGCCGATGCGGGACGCGATGGGCATCGCGGGCGGGGTCGAGCAGCTTCACTGGCTGTTCACGGGCACCTTCGTGGCCATGCTCGCCGCGGTGCCGCTCTTCGGCTGGGTGACCTCGCGCTTCCCGCGCCGCCGATTCCTGCCGCTCGTCTACTACTTCTTCATCGCGAACCTGCTCGTCTTCTACGCGCTCCTCGCCGGCGAGCGCGGCGGGGTCCACGCCGCCCGGGCCTTCTTCATCTGGACGAGCGTCTACAACCTGTTCGTCGTGTCGGTGTTCTGGAGCTTCATGGCCGACCTCTACACGAACGCGCAGGCGAGGCGGCTGTTCGGCTTCATCGCGGCGGGCGGGACGATCGGCGCGCTCGTGGGTCCGGCGCTCGCCACCGCGCTCGCGCGCCCGCTCGGGAACGCCAGCCTGCTGCTCCTCTCCGCCGGGTTCATGGGCGTCGCCGTCCTGTGCGTCCACCGGCTCATCGCCTGGAAGGACCGGCAGCGGGCCGCGGCGCCCGGCCAGGCGCGCGCCGCCGAGGCCCGCCCGCTCGGCGGCGGCGTCCTCGCCGCCGTGCCGCTCGTGCTGCGCTCGCCGTACCTGCTCGGCATCGCGCTGTTCATGCTGCTCTTCACCACCGCCTCCACGGTGCTCTACTTCCAGCAGGCGGAGATCGTCCGCGACGCCTTCGCGAGCGCCGCCGAGCGCACGGCGGTGTTCGGCGCCATGGACCTCGCGGTGAACGCGCTCACCGTCGGCGTCCAGGTGCTGCTCACCGGCCGCCTGGTGAGGGTCCTCGGCGTCGCCGGGACGCTCGCGCTCGTCCCGGCGCTGCTCGGCCTCGGCTTCCTCGCGCTGGCCTTCGCGCCGGTGCTGCCGGTGATCGTGGCGGTACAGGTCCTCCGCCGCGCGGGCGACTACGCCGTGACGCGCCCCGCGCGCGAGCTGCTCTACGTCGTGCTCGGGCGCGAGGAGAAGTACAAGGCGAAGAGCTTCGTCGACACCGTGGTCTACCGCGGCGGCGACGCCCTGAGCGCCTGGGCCTACGCCGGCCTGCGCGCCCTGGGCGCGAGCCTCGGCGCGATCGCGTGGCTCGCCGTGCCCGTGGCGGGCTGCTGGGCCTGGCTCGCCTACCGGCTCGGCCGGCGCCAGGAGGCGCTGGCCGCGACGTCCACGGAAGGAGGAGCAGAATGGAGACCTGGAACCGCTCCTTGACCCGCCGGCGCTTCCTGGGGCGCCTCGGCCTCGCCGCCGCCGCCGCGGCCGCGGCCTCGCCTCCGCGGGCGGAGGCCGGGGCGTCGAGGAGCGTGGTGAAGAAGAAGATCCCCTCGAGCGGCGAGGCGATCCCGGTCGTCGGGCTCGGCACCTCGCGCACCTTCGACGCGCCGCCCGGGGCCGAGCGCGCCGCGCTCGCCCCGGTGGTCCAGGCGTTCTTCGACCACGGCGGCGCGCTCCTCGACTCGTCGCCGATGTACGGCCGCGCGGAGGAGGTCGTCGGCGAGCTGCTGAAGACGACGCGGCACGGCCAGGTGTTCGCGGCGACCAAGGTCTGGACGGACGGGAAGCAGGCGGGCGTCGACCAGATGGAGCGCTCCCGGCGCCTGTGGGGCGTGCCGCGCCTCGACCTCATCCAGATCCACAACCTGCGCGACTGGCAGGTCCACCTCGCCACGCTGAAGGAGTGGAAGGCGGCGGGGCGGATCCGCTACCTCGGCATCACCACCTCGCACGGGCGCATGCACGAGGAGCTGGAGCAGGCGCTCCGGCGCGAGCGGTTCGACTTCGTGCAGCTCTCCTACAACCTGGAGGACCGCGAGGTGGAGTCCCGCCTGCTGCCGCTCGCCGCGGAGCGCGGCGTCGCCGTGCTCGTGAACCGGCCGTTCCAGCTCGGCGGGCTCTTCGACAAGGTCCGGGGGAAGCCGTTGCCACCGTGGGCGAAGGAGCTGGGCATCGCGAGCTGGGCCCAGTACTTCCTCAAGTTCGCCGTCTCGCACCCCGCCGTCACCTGCGCGATCCCGGCGACCTCCAAGGTGAAGCACCTGGTGGACAACATGGGCGCCGCCCACGGGCTCTTGCCGGACGCGGCGGCCCGCGAGCGGATGGTGCGGTTCGTCGAGTCGGCGTGACGCCGACGAAGCCTCCGCGCCATGCCCTCGGTGCGTCGGTCGCCTCTCCGGCGGACCCGACTGGGAGTCGAGCGGGCGGCGAGGTGGGCTCACGGGCACGGTGGGACTGGCGCCGTCGGGTGCCCGTACGGCAGGATGGCTCGATTTGGAACCGGGGCCCGTGCCGACCGCCACAGACACCGATCCGTTGCTGGACATACTGTTCGCGCACGCCGGCATCGGGCTGTGCCTCGTCGCGCCAGACGGGAGGGTCGTGCGCGCGAACGGCGACTGGCTTCGCGCGATGGGGCTCTCCTCGCAGGCGGTCGGCGAGGACGTCCTCGCCCTCCTGGGCGAGGACGGCGGTCTCACCTCGCTCCTCGAGCGCGCTCGCCGGGGCGAGCCGGTCGAGCTCCCGTCCCGCCGGCGGATCGATCAGCACGGCCGCTCGACGTGCTGGGAGGGGCGGCTCGTGCCCGTGCCCACCCGCCTCGGTGCGGGCGTCCTCCTCACCGCTCGCGAGGTGCCGGGGGCGCTCGCGCGCGAGCGGGGAAGCGAGCCCGAGCGCTCCCGGTCCGGAGCAACGCCCACGGCCGAGCGGCTCGCCCGCGAGAGAGCGGAGCTCCTCGCGTCCATGGCCCAGGACCTGAGCGGGGGGGCCGATCTCGACGCCGTGCTCCGAGCGGCCGTCGAGCGCGGGACCGAGCTGCTCGGCGGGGTCGACGGAGCGTTCCTCCTTCTCGAGCCCGACGGGCGGCACGCCAGGGTGCACAGCGAGGCGTGGAAGCTGGGTCGCACCGGGACGGTGCTCGACGTCGACGCCATCCCCGCCGGGAGGGCGGCCCTCGCGGAGCGCCGCCCGAGGTTCGTGAGCGGAGGTCACGGCCAGGGTGAGGGCCTCGCTTGGCTGAAGAGCCGTGGCGCGCGGAGCTGGCTCATCGCCCCCGTCTCCGTGCAAGGGCAGCGGCTCGGGCTCCTCTACGTCGCCCGCGCCGAGGGCGATCGTCCGCCGCAGCCGGACCTCGACTTCGCCGAGGCCATCGCGAATCACGCCGCGCTGGCCATCACGCGAGCCCGCGGCTCCCAGGCCCTCCGGCGCAGCGAGGAGCGGTTCCGGACGCTCGCCGAGCACGCGCCGGACGTCATCACCCGGTTCGACCGCGACATGCGCTTGCTGTACGCCAACGCCGCGCTCGGGCGGGTGACCGGGATCCCGGCGGCGCACGTCACCGGCAAGACGAGCGCGGAGCTGGAGCTCCCGGCCGACCTGGTCGCCTGCCTCGAGGCGGGGCTCGCACGCGTGTTCGAGACCGGGGAGCCGCGCACGCTGGAGTTCCGCTTCGATGGGCCCCACGGGACGGGGTACCACGAGGCGCGCCTCGCGCCCGAGCCCGGGGAGGACGAGGGCGTCGCGTCGGTGCTGGCCGTCACGCGCGACATCACCGAGCGCAAGCACGCCGAGCACTCGCTGCGCGAGGCCGAGGAGCGCGCGCGCGCCCGGGCCGACGAGCTGGAGGCCGTGCTGGACGCGGTGCCGGCCGCCGTGTGCATCACGCGCGAGCGCGACGCTCGCCACGTCGAGGCGAACAACCTCTGCCGCGAGCTGCTGCGGCTTCCGCCCGCGGTGAACCTCTCCCGCACCGTGCCGGGCGACGGCGCGCCGAGCTTCCGCGCGATGAAGGACGGGGTCGAGATCCCGGCGCACGAGCTCCCGCTCCAGGTGGCGGCGGCGCGAGGCGTCGAGGTCAGGAACCACGAGTTCAGCCTCGTGTTCGCGGACGGGACGAGGCGGCACGTCCTCGGCAACGCAGCGCCACTGCGCGACGAGCTCGGCGACCCCCGCGGCGCCGTGGTCGCCCTCGTGGACATCACGGAGCGACGCCGCGACGAGGACGCCCTGGGCGCTTCTCGAGCATCGCGAGCGCGAGCAGAAGCGGGCCGAGGAGGCGCCCGGCTCGTCGACGACCTGCTCGACGTGACGCGCATCTCCCGCGGGAAGATCCAGCTGCGCCGGACGCTCGTCGACCTCGCCGGGATCGTCCGCCGCACGGTCGACGATCACGCTGCCCTGTTCGCGCAGCAAGAGCTCGGGCTCCGGGTCTCCGGCGCGGACCGACCGCTCTGGGTGGACGGCGATCGCACCCGGCTGGCGCAGATCGTGGGGAACGTCCTCGTGAACGCCGCGAAGTTCACCGGCGCGGGCGGGCGGGTGGAGGTCGAGGTGGCCGCGGAGGACGACGCCCGCGCGCGCGTCACGGTTCGCGACACCGGCGTGGGCATCGCGCCGCGGCTGCTCGGCCGGGTCTTCGAGCCGTTCATCCAGGCGGAGGACTCCCTCCACCGGAGCCGCGGGGGGCTCGGGCTGGGGCTCGCCCTGGTGAAGGGGCTCGTCGAGCTGCACGGGGGGACCGTCGAGGCGCGCAGCGAGGGGATCGCGCGCGGCGCCGAGTTCACGCTGCGCTTCCCTCGTTGCGCGGACGCGCCGTCCGGGAGCGTCCGGGACGAGGAGCCCGCCGCCGCGGCCCGGCCACGGCGCGTGCTGATCGTCGAGGACAACCTCGACGCGGCGGAGACGCTCTGCCTGATGCTGGAGATGTGCGGCCACGAGGTCGGCGTGGCGCACGACGGGCACGGGGCGATGGAGCAGGTGCGCGCGTTCCGCCCCGACGTCGTGCTCTGCGACATCGGCCTCCCGGGGATGGACGGGTACGAGGTCGCCCGCGCGATCCGGTCGGACCTCGCGCTGGCCGACCTTCCGCTCGTGGCGCTCACGGGCTACGCCCTCCCGGACGACCAGCGCCGGGCCATCGAGGCGGGCTTCGACCGCCACCTCGCCAAGCCCGTGAGCAGCGACGAGCTGCAGCGGGTCATCGGGGCCCTGAGCGCGCGCGCGCCGGGCCTCACCCCCGCGCGGGCGTGATCGACCTCACACCGCCGCTCAGCCGGCGCGCCGGTGCGTCGCGGACGTGAACGGCGCCGCCCGGAGCGGACCCGCCCGCGTTTCCGCCGACGGATCGACCTCCAGCACCTCCTCGACGCCGCGGCGCAGGGCGCGCGCGCTCGCCGGGGGCGCGACGGCGAGCCGGAACAGCATGGGCTCCCCCCGCCCCCGCGCGTCGGGGAACAGCCGGTCGAGCCGGCCCCGCAGCTCGCGCAGCGTGGTGGCCTCCGCCGGCGTGAGCCCCTCGCCGCCGCCGGACGCCAGGCGCGCGAAGAGGTACGTGAGCGGCGTCATGGGCTGGAACGCGAGGCCGAGGACCGTCGCCTGGAGCCACACGCGCTGCATGGCCCGGCCCCCTGCGAAGTAGGCCTCGCGCGTGTGCTCGGGCACGGAGACGAGGCCCGCGGCGCTCGCCGCCGCCATCGCCCGCGCCGCCGGCTTCTCGAGGGCGCGCCCGCCGCCGAGGCGGCCCACGAGCTCCATCGCGGCCCAGGACGACATCACGCGCAGGCCCGCCTGATCCGCGCCGGAGAGCTCGAGCGTGGCGACGTCCAGGCCGTCGCGCGTCGCGCGCGCCTCCTCGGCGCTCCAGCGGAGCTCCCCCATCATCTCGCGATGCATGGTGCGCGAGAGGAAGCGCAGCCGGTCCCCTCGCCCGAGCACCTCGCCGAGCGCGGCGAGCCGCTCCGGGTCCTCGACGAGGTGCAGCGCCGCGCCGGGCACCTCCGCGGCGACGCGGAGGAGGAGGTCGTGCGCGTGCCGGGCGAGCGGAGCGCGCGGCGCGAGCTTGCGGTTCGTGACCCGCTCCGGGATGGCCGCCGCGAGCGCGACGACGCTCGCCGGCGCGGCGCCGCCCGTCGCGGCGAAGCGGAGATCGCACACCGCGGCGGGATCGCCCGGATCCGGGCGGAGCTCGACCGCGGCGTCGAGCCCCATCGCGGCCGCGGCGAGCGCCACGTTCTCGACGGCGGCGCCGAACGCGAGCCAGCTGGCGAGATCGCGGTGGTCGAGGAACGACCGCGAGCGGGCGGCGTCGTGGACCAGGCGGAGACGCTTGCCGTCCCAAGAGAACCGCCAGGGCTGGCAGTTCCCCCCGGACGGCGCGAGCGTGGCGAGCCACACGAGCTCCCGGACGCGCTGCGCGTCGAGCGCCGCGCGCGACCGCACCACCATGGGGGCGACCGGGGCCGGCGCGGCGGCGCACGCCGCTTCGACCTGCGCGGGCGGGGGGTCCTGGAGCCCGGGCAGCGCCGCCCCCGCTCCGTCGCGCACGAGCTCGTCGAGGTCCACGTAGAACCGCCCGGACGAGGTGAGCTGGCCGAGCGCGATGCGGCGCGCGGCGTCGGTCACGACCGCAGCGCCGAGCGAGACGGCCGAGGCGAGCTGCGGCCAGGTCTTGAGCGTGGCCTTCACCTCCACGAGCGACGCCGCCAGGCGCGGCGAGATCGACCGTTCGCCGAGGATGCGGAGCACGATGGGCACCTTCTCCGAGGTGTCGAGGCCGCGGAGGCGCTCCGCGTCGATGGCGCCGACGAGGCCGTGGAGGACGGGCCGCCCGGGCTCGAGGTCGAAGCGCTCGACGTCGAGGAGGCCCCGGTCGCTCGTCTCCATGAGCACGGGGATGCGCAGCGCGCGCGCCGCCTCCCGCACCCGCACCTTCACGTAGAGGTCGTCGCACTCCTCCACGAGCAGGTCGAGCGGACGCCCGCCGGGTCGAAGGAACGCGTCCATGTTCCCGTCGGTGATCCCGTCCAGGAACGGTCGCACGCGCAGGTACGGATCGAGCTCGGCGATGGCGCGCGCGGTGAGCACGGCCTTGGGGAGCCCGATCTCGTGCACGCCGGCCCGGAGCCGGTTCAGGTTCGAGAGGCTCAGCCGGTCGTGGTCCGCGAGGTAGAGCTCCCCGCCCACCTGCTCCATCGCGAGGGCGACCGCGCTCGCGCTCCCCACCGAGAGCCCGATGACGCCGAGCCGGAGGGCGCGGAGCCGCTCCTGCTCCTCGGACGAGATCTTGTTCCTGTTCCGGCTCGCCCGGAGCTCGCGGAACTCGTCCTCCGGCAGCACGTGCACGACCCGCCGGGACCACGGGTAGAGGAACCAGGTGCCGTGGTGCGCGAGCGGCGCCCCCTCGAGATGCGCCGCAAGCCGCTCGCCCAGCTCCGCGGGCTCGAGCTCCCGGGCGGGCTCGCGGGTCTCGAGGAGCTCCACGAGCTGCTCCCGCAGCGTGTCGTGCACGGCGAGGCCGCCCTCGACGACGCGCGCGGCGAGCCGCTCGCGCGCCGCCGGGTCGCCTGCGGCGAACGCCTCCGGCCGCCACCGGTTCCCCTCGTGGCCGGGCCGCAGCACCCGGTCCGGATCGGGCGGCGCGTGCTCGAAGCCGGGAGGGCCGGCGGGGCGGGGCCGCGGCGACTGGGCGGTCTCCCGAAACTCCAGCTGGTGCGGACCGCGCATTGCAGGGTGCCTCCCGTTGGGTGTTCGGACCGAGTGTACGCCTCCGAATGAACCCCGCGACCAGACGTGATAGACGAAGCCGCGATGCGCGCGATCCGCTGGGATCATCCCGACGCGTTCGATGACGTGCTCCTGCTCGTAGCCCCGGACGACGCCCACCGCCGGGTGCTGCGCGAGCGCCTCGCCCAGGTCCGCGGACGCGAGCAGCCAGGCGAGCGCGGCCTTCACCCCCGGTTCAAGATCGTCGCCGTCCCGGGCGGTCGCGAATCGCTCAGGCGCGCCGGCGGCGTCACCATCGCGATGGTGAACCTCGAGCTGCCCAAGGGGCCGGGGCTCGAGACGATCCGGGAGCTCCGCGAGGCGCGCGAGGACCTCGCCATCCTGGCGTACGCCACGACGGCGGGGGCGTCGGATGCGATGGCCGCGGTGATGGCCGGCGCGGACTTCTTCTTCGACTGCCGCGACGAGTCGAGCGCGGCGCTGGCCCACGTGGTGGACCTGGCCATCGAGCGCCGGCGGCTCACCCACACCATCGAGAAGCAGGAGGCGGACGTGGAGGAGGCCCGCGGCAGGCTGGCCCAGCTCGCCGGGGAGCTCGTCGGCACGATGCCGGGGCTGTGGCCGCTGCACTCGCGTGAGGACGTCCTGCCCTTCCGCGAGGCCGCGCGCCGCTATCTCCTCGCCGCCACGCGCTTCTTCGCGCGCGACCCGCGCGGCCTCGCGAAGGCGCTCGGCGTGTCCTACTTCTCGCTGCGGCGACTCCTCGCGCGGTACGACGTCCCGTTCCCGGCGGCGCGCCCCCGCAAGTAGGGACACGCTGCGTCCTGGCGCATCCTCACGCTGAGTGGTAGTGTCCCTCGTGCCGCCCTCGCAGCACATGTTGCGGAGTCCGCAATGTCACGGAGGGCGTACCTCACCCGGAGCCTTCACATGCCCGCACTCGCCGACAAGTTCGCCCTGAACCTCAAGAGCGAACGTCTCCGCCGCAAGCTGTCCCAGGAGGCCCTCGCCACGAAGGCGCGGCTCTCGGTCTCCTACATCTCGATGCTCGAGCGGCGCCAGCGGACGCCGCCCCTCGAGACGCTCGAGTGCCTCGCGAAGGCCCTCGCGGTCTCGCCGACGTCGCTGCTCGAGTGAGCGGGCCGGCGCGGCCGAGCGCCGCGCGACGGCTCAGCGGTCGACGCGCATCACGATCTCGGGGAAGAGGGCCGTGAGCGAGCTCGCGAGCTTCTTCTGCCACGGGACCGCCGCGCTCCCGAACAGCTTCACCTGGCAGCGCTTGTCGCGCGCCTGCAGGAGCACGTCGGCGAGCGCCCGGATCCCGGAGCTGTTCAGGAAGGCGACCTGCGTCAGGTCGATCGAGATGGCCGGGCCCCTCCCCAGGGAGGCGATCAAGGGCTCGAACGCCCGCGCGTAGGCCTCGGGCGATTCGAGGCGCATCACCCCGCGCAGGAGCCACGTGCCCGGGGACGGCCCCGCCTCCACCGAGTAGTCCGCCTTGTTCGGCTTCATCGCTGCTCGACCTCCGCCGCGCTGAGCTCCACGCGCAGGCAGACCGTCACCCTTCCGCCCGCCTGGGCGGGCAGGACCGTGGCCCCCACGGTCGCGCCGTAATCCTTAGCGAGCAGGGCGATGCCGAGCCCGCGCCGATCCTGTACCCGCCGGTGGAACACGTCGGCCGCGTCGCCCCGGGCGAGCGCGGGGAGCAGGTCCCGCAGGCTCTGGAGGTGCTGCTCGGTGGCCTCGTTTTGGATCTCGAGGTGCACCACCTCACCGTGGTGGCGGATCGAGGCGCGGGCCGGCGCGCGAGCGTCCGCGCTGAACTTGGCGGCGTTCTCCACGAGCTCGTTCATCACGGTGGAGAGGACGCTGCGCGCCGTGTCGGGCCGCTCGAAGCCTTGCCCCATGTAGTCGGCCATGAAGTCGGCGATCATGCCGCAACGTCGCCACTCGGTCACGAGGTCTATCGGGAAGACCTCCAGCTCGATCGCGCTGAGCGGCGGGGGGGTGACCTCGGGGAACGCGCCGAGGACGGTGGGGGTGCTCATCGCTCGTCTCCCAGCCAGGGGTCCAGCTCGTGCTCCCCCGGGATGCGCAGGTCTCGGAACGCGGTCGGTACGTCGAGGTGCGGGACGACGAGGTAGCTGTCCATCGGGTTGCGCTCCGATCGGTAGAGCTCGTGGACCTTGTAGTGGGGGAACGGCTTGAGGTGTCGCGGCCGGATCCCGTGCCGCTCGACGAGGCGCCGCATGGAACGGACGACGCAGAACGTGACGAGCGGCGGCCGCGCCGCGTCGAGCTCCACGAACGCGCGCGCGTGGGCGATAGCGACGAACAGCGGGCCGAGCCCGGAGTTGCGCAGGCGCGGCGCGACGACCAGCTTCGTGAGCTCGCGCCGCGCGGCGGGCTCGTAGCGGTCCTCGAGCCCCAGCGCGCGCACGTGGCCGGCGACCTCGTCGTCGGTGACGCGCCCGAAGCGCTCCACGTAGGTGTTGCGCACGTACAGCCCGCACACCGCGGCCAGCTCGTCCCCGGCGAAGCCCATCAGGAAGCGGTGCGGCCACGGCTCGATCTTGCGGTCCAGGTCGTAGGTGTCGCCCGAGAAGACCACGCCGTAGCGGCGGTGGTAGACCTCGCCCACGAGCTGCCGGCAGCGCAGCACGTCGCCGGAGCCCGCGGCGATCTCGAGCCGCAGCCTCATGCCGGAGCGCCCGGGGCGCGCGCGCGCAGCATGAAGAACGCGACGTCGTCCGCGTAGCGACCGTCGGTGAACTCGTCGAGCCGCTCCACCAGGCGCCGCCGGAGCTCCCCCAGCGGCTCGTCGCCGCAGCGGGACAGCAGCTCCACGACCGGCTCGGGGCCGAACAGCCCGAGCTCGTGACGACCGTGGCGCGCCGCCTCGAACACCCCGTCCGTCCCCACGAACACCAGGTCTCCGGGGCGGAGCTCGAGCGTGGCGTCGCCGATGCGCTCGAGGGGGAGATCGGGCGTGAAGCCGACGCCGAGGGGCAGGTGCTGGACCTCCAGCGTCTGCACCTCCTTCGAGGCGGCGCGGTAGACGAGCAGGTCCTCGTGGCAGCCGCTCACCACGAGCCGGTCGCCGCGCGCGTCCCTCCGGATCGCCACGATCGTCATGAAGCGCCGGTCCTCGAGCTGGGCGAGGTTCCGCCACAGGACCCGGTTCACGAGGTGGTTCAGCTCGCGGGGCGAGACCTCCGGGCGCGCCTCGATGATCGACGAGAGCGCGCTGTGCGCCATGAGCGCCAGCAGCCCGGAGTGGAAGCCGTGCCCGACCACGTCTCCCGCGAAGAACCACTCGCTGTCCTCCGTCTCGAAGTGGTGCAGGTAGTCCCCGCCGACCGAGTCGGCCTGCCGCATGTGGCAGGCGAACTCGAACCGCTCGAGGCGGGAGTCGGGGGGCACGAGCCGCGCCTGGAGCGTGCGGGCGATCTCGATCTGGGCCGCGAGGCGCGCCTGCCGCTTCGTCACCACCTCGAGGAGCGCCGCGGGCGCGCTGATCGAGATCGCGAAGATCACGAGGAACGCCACCGTGAACCCGACGGGCGCGAGCCCCTCGCGGCCGCGCAGGAACACGTAGTCGAGGTTGTGCGCCGAGAAGAGGATGCAGGCCAGCGCCAGGGCGCGTCCCTGCGCGTGGAGCGTGGTCCAGCGGTGGCGGATGACGTCGAGCCCGACCGCCAGCGAGGGCGCGGCGACGGCGACCGCGGTCGGCCCCGCGACCACGACGAAGGGCGCCCCGGCCGCCGCGGCGAGGACGGAGCAGGCGAGCCCCCCGCCGAGGAGCAGGACGAGCCTGCGCCACGGCACCGCGACCTCGGCCACCGAGGCGAGGAGCTGCGCGAAGGCCGCGTTGTTGACGAAGACGGAGGCGAAGCCGAGCGTGACCGCCAGGTGGTTCTGCGTGAGCGCGCTCTGGAGCAGCGCGGACGCGATCACCGACGCCCAGGCGACGAAGAGCATGCGGAACAGCGGGTCGCGCGTGCTGCGCCACAACGCCGCCGCGAAGCCGGTGTTGATGAGGGCCGCCCCCGCCAGGAGGACGAGGAGGTTCTGCACGACCTCGGAGTGCATCTGGACGGGCAGTATGCCTCACCGTCGCCGCGCGCGGCAGGGCCTGCGCTGGTCGCGGGCGGCGCGGGCAGCGGGTCCCGGCGAGCGCCTCGGATGCGCGCTCGGCTTCGAGCGAGGGCGCGCGTGGCCGCCGCGCGGCCGCGCCCCGGCGCCCCGCGGCCCACCCCGGCTCGAGGCGGGAGGGCGCACCCGGAAAAGCCGAAGGCCCCCGGCAGAACCGGGGGCCTTCGTCACTTCCCGTGCATTCGGCTACTCGGACTGGGCGATCGAGATCTCGACCCGCCGGTTGGCCTCACGGCCCTCGGGGGTGTCGTTGGAGGCGATCGGGCGGCTCGGGCCGAAGCCCTTCGCCGACAGCCGCTCCTTGGCGATGCCCCGCTCGACGAGCGCCTTCAGCACCGCGTCGGCGCGCGCCTGCGAGAGCCGCTTGTTCAGCGCGGCGCCGCCGGACGAGTCGGAGTGACCCTCGATGACGACGCGGGTGATCTCGGCGTGCTCCGCGAGCACCTTCGCGATCTCGTCGAGGAGCCCGGCGGACTCCGGCTTGATGGTCGCCTTGCCGGTGTCGAACTGGACCTTCTCCCTGAGCTCGACCTTCTTCGCCTCCTTCTCGACCACCACGCGCGGGCAGCCCTCGTTGTCCGCAGAGCCCGCCTCCGCCGGACACTTGTCCTGGTGATCCGGCACGCCGTCGCCGTCCCCGTCCTTCGCCGCGCAGCCCTTCAGCTCCGCGAGCCCCTGCTCCGACGGGCACTCGTCGTCCCTGTTCGCCACGCCGTCGCCGTCGTCGTCGAGGTCGGGGCACTGGTCGGGCGTGTGCGCCTGGCCGGGCGCGCACGGATCCGCGGGCGGGGGCGGGGGCGGCGCCGCCGCGGGGGCGGGCTCGGGCGCGGGGGCCGGCTCCTCGGCCTTCTCCTGGCGCTCGAAGCGGAGCGCGAAGCCTGCGAGGGCGCGCCACTGCGGGGTGCCGTACCGGTTGAAGATGCCGGGGCCGCCGAGGCCGAACACCTCGACCGGCCCGATGTTGAACCTCAGGCCCGCGAGGACCTCGCCGTACGCGGGCCCCCGCTCGCCGTCCACCCCCACCGCGCCGCGATAGGAGAGCTCGGGCCGGATGACACCCTTGCGCGCGAGCACGACGCCGTAGCGGATCTCCGAGCCGACCGTGCGGCTGCCGACGAGCTGCTCGTCGGTGAGGTAGTAGCCGCCCTCGACGCCGACGGTGTTCTTTCCGAAGTCACGGCCGAGCTCGAGGCGAAAGAGGCCGGCGGGGTTCGCAGGCTTCGCGAAGATGCTCCTCGTGCCCCAGGGCGCGAAGAACTCGCCCGCGAGCGCGAGGTTGAAGGGCGCGCCCGAGGCCTGCTGCAGCGCGCCGAGCCTGAGACCGAAGGACGTGGCGCCGAAGCCCGACGACGCGGCCTGCAGCCCCTCGCCCTGGTTCATGACGAAGTTGACGCGCCCGTAGAGCTCGACGCGAGGCAGGACGACGTAGTCGAGGGTCAGGCGCAGCGTGTCTCGGTCCTCGACGACCGCGGCCCAGCCTCGGTCGTCGCGCCGGCCGAGGAGATCATCGCCGCGGGTCACGAGGGAGCGATGCTGGCGGTCGAACGCGGCCACGCCACGGACGGTGCCGGCGGGCGCGACCTCGCCGTCGCCGACGACGAGAGAGCCGCGCGCGGCGGGGTCGAGCTGGAGCCTCTCGAGCTCGAAGCTCTCCTGGGCGGCGGCCGCCGAGGCGAGCGCCACCGACAGCAATGTCACGAAACTACGAACGATATTCACGTGAGTCCCCCTGTTGGTATCGTTTGGGCGAGCGGATGCTACCACACCTGCCCACCCGTGCGCGGGAGGGCCATGGGGGGCCCGTGCTCCGGGATCGGGGAGTGCAGCGCCGCGCCGGCGCCCGACGACCGCGGGGACCTCGCCCGCCGGGACCGCCTCCCGTCCCGAGCACGCGCCGCGGTGCTCGTTCACGCAGGACGCGCGAGCGGGCTCGTCCGCCGGCAACCGCGGACGAGCCCGGATCGACACGCTCGCTGTCGGGTCTGAACCCGGCTCACGTCCTCCTAGTCGTCTGGCGCCGGCGGCATACCCGTATACGTGAAGTCGAAGTCCTGGCTGGTCACGACGGCGTTCTGGACCTCGATCCGGACCGTATACCCGGCCGGATAGTTCAGGGCCGGGGCCACCGTCGTGATCACCGGGACGCCGTTCTCGAACTCCAGTGACGCCGGGGCCGGCTGTCCACCGATGTACACGTACGTGGCGGTGTTCAGGGCGGTTCCTCGCAGCGTGATCCTCGCGCCCATCGGACCGGCCGTCGGCTCGATGCTCGTCAGCGTCATCCTGCGCGGATCCGGGGCGAGCGGGATCGTGACCTCCATGGGCTCGAACGCAAAGGGAGGACCGGGGTTGAGGCAGGGGTGATTGCCATCGCAGCTCAGCCTGTTCCCGAGCGGGATGGTGCCGAAGTTCACCGCGGTGCCGCAGCCCGAATCGAACGCGAGGCCATCCCCGGCATACAGGGCCGTGTTGTTCGGGGCGGTGGCGAACGGGGAGCTCGTCGTGCCCACGATGTCGATGCTCTTCCCGCCGAGCTTGTAATGGTACCCCGTGGCCGAGGCGTCGCTCTCGGAGCAATAGCCGATGTCCTGCCAGAAGAACGCCCATCCCAGGAGCATGGACGTGTCGACCTGCACGGGCAGGTAGGTGTAACCGTCATTGACGTTGGTCCCCAGCGCGCGACGGACGTCGGGCTTCAGCGCCCACACGAATTCCGCCTGGGACGCGTCTGCCCCGCTGAGCCCACCCCCGTAGATGATGGACGGGAGATTCTCCTTGAGGAGCCCGGGGCCGCCACAGGCGTGGTTGGCCGGCTTGATGTTGTCCTCGACGAAGCGCCAGGAATCCCAGGTCCACAGCACCTTCGATGGATTCGATGCGTCGGCGGGGACCTTCGCGATCGTCTGCATCGCCTTGTAGGTGGTCTGCGTCTCGTTCGTGTAGGTCACGCCGAAGTTGAAGCCGAGGGACTTGCTGACCTCTGCGCTGGGCTTCGCCCCCGAGAACCCCGCGCTCGAGCCGATCGTCCCCGACCCCCCGAAGCTGAAGCTGACGCCCTTGTTCACCGTCACGTCGGGGTTCGCGTTCCCAGGCGCGGTGTCGCCCAGCAGGACGCCGTCCACCAGCCGGTAGCCACTCACCGTCATGTCCGGGATGTGGGCGCTGAAGTTGGCTTGCTGGAGCCAGTAGCCCGCGAACCGATCCCCATCGCCACCGAGGGGGAGCACGCAGTCCGAGACGTTGATGTCGCCCGTCACCCGCGCGACGATGTAATCGGTGGGCTGCTCCGACGTCGACGGCAAGGGGTTGTGCACCGCCCAGGCATACAGATTCGTCTTGACGATGTTGATGCACGAATCCGTCGTCTTGCACGTCCCGTTGTAGTACGCCGCCATCTCGTACTGGTGAGAGTGCATGAACGGAAACTGCGTGCTGTCGGTCGGCAAGACGTTGTAGTTGCTGTCCGCGGCGACGGCCATGGCGACCGGCTGCGTCCCCCGGACGTGCTCCTGGAACCATTCGGCGACCGCCTTCGCGTGAGCCGCGTAGCGCTTCTCGCTGTCCCAGGGAAGGCGCCCGGGGGAGACGGATCGGATCGCCAGCGTGCGCACTCGCTCCTGGGGGTAGGCGAGCACGTAGAGCTCCGCTGGCGTGGTGCCCGAGAGCTTGATCGAGGGATACTTCTGGGCGATGAGGTCATGCGCCCGCACGAGCTGCTCCTGCGTGACGCCCGTGATCAGGATGGCATGCCCCTCCTTCAGGATCGTCTTCAGCGCGGCCTTCTGATCGTCGGTGAGCGTGGCGAGGCTCGCTCCGGAGAGGAGCACCGGGCCGTCGGTCTCTCCGCGCCACTTCTTGGGGGAGAACACCTTCACGAGCTGATCGGCCAGCTGCCCGTCGATCTTTCCATACGTGTAGCTGGTGAGCTCGATCTGCTTCGCCGCTGCCGCCGCCTCGACCGGCGCGGATGAGCTGGTCCGCTCATCGCTCCGTTCGGGCGGGCCGCAGGCCGCCAGCGCCAGCGCCAGCGCTGCCATGAGTACGCTCGAGCGACGCATCACACGACCTCCTGTCGTGCGCCTTGCCGCGAGTCGGCCACACGCGAGCGCCTGGCACGAGAGGGCGAGTCCGCGACTCCAGACTGCGCGATCCCTGCCGCTCGTGTGGTGCCGCCCCCCCGCGCGGCGCGACGATCCTGACGGGCAACGTCACGGCATCGCCACTGTGCGCCCGAAGCCGCTGCTCTTCCATGCGACTCGGAGACCGCCGCGCCCGCGCTAGCTCCAGCGAGGGCGGACCCGAAGGCGCGCGGCGAGGCGCCGCCCTCGTGCGGCCGACGCTGAAACCGATCGAGCGCGTGTGCAGGCGACGGGCGGCGACGCGGCGAACCTCTGCGAGCGTCCGTGCGGCCGCGGTGGTGCTCGTGACCGGGCCGCGCGCGCCCGCCATCTACTCGACCCGCGTGCTCCGGAGCATTCCCGCGGCGAGTCGCGCGCGAGGCACACGCAGAGCAAACCACGTCACCGGCCCTGAAAACAGGGAAGCCCCGCGAACCGTGCGGTCAGCGGGGCCTCGGATGCCGGACGAGGTGGAAGTGCCTGGGGGCGGAATCGAACCACCGACACGGGGATTTTCAGTCCCCTGCTCTACCGACTGAGCTACCCAGGCGAAGGTGCGTCCGGCCCGGGGGCCGTCGCGGGGTAGCGTTCTACGATCGACAGGGGGCGGAAGGCAAATCGAAAACGCGGCGGGGCCCGGGGCGCCGGGGACGGCCGGGCTACTCGGAGCGGGCGGCGCGGGCAGCGGGCGACGGCTCGGCCCTCGGCACGGCGCGGGCGGCGACGCGCGACTCGTGCAGCGACGTCCGCACGGCCGACGCCTGCCGCGCCGGCGGCGGCGCCATGCGGCGCGCGATCTCCTCGGCGTGCTGCTCGAGCGAGGTGCACGCGACGGCGGTGACGCCCTCGTGCCGCTCGCGCATCTCCTGCCAGAAGCGGACGCGGGCCTGGTTCACGAGCAGGCGGTCCTCGAGGTGATCGAACGTCGCCTCGAGCGCGCGCCGCTCGGCGTGGAGCCGCGCGCGCTGGACCTCGAGCTCCTTCGAGGCGCCGCAGGCGGCCAGCAGGGAGACGGCGGCGGCGAGCGCGAGCGTTCTCAAGCGGACCTCCTCCCAAGGGCCACGGGGCATCGCGCCCCGGTCCGCTCGAAGCTCTCCACGCCAGGGTCGGGACACATCCTCCCGCCGGATACGGGACCCGGGCGTGGATCACCGCCGAACCTCGCTCGCCGGCGGAGGAAAAACCTGGCGGGGGGTGCCGCGCGGGCCGTCCCGGGTGGAGCCGGCCCGAAATCGACGCAGCGCGCGGCCGCGCCGGCGCGGGGGCCCGATGGTTGGAAGTCCAACGAACGGCGCCGGCCGAGCGCCGCGGGCGGCTACACCTTCGGGATGGCCTTCAGCACCGCGCGCCCGTCCTTCACCTCCACCCGGAAGTCGACGGACTTGGCCTGGAAGCGCGCCATGAGGTCGGGCACCTGCTTCGCGACGCTCCTCGCGACCGCCTCGTAGGTGAGGCGGGAGACGTCCTCGTTGCAGCGCCGCTTCGCCGCCACGTAGTCGTCGAAGAGCGCGCGGAGCTTCGCCTCGTCCACGCCGCCGGGCGCGGGGGTGGGACGCGGCGCCGGCGTCGCGGACGGCTTCGCCTCGGCAGACGCGGCGGGCGCGGCGTCCGCCGCCTGGCCGCGCCCCTCGTCCGCGCGCGCGTGCAGCCTGGCCTTGAAGAGGTCGCGCCGGTAGGTCCCCTCCTCGCGCTCGCGGGCGCCGCGCAGCCACAGCCGCTCGTAGGAGAGGTAGCGCGCGTTGAGCGTCTGGATGCGGAAGCGCAGCGCGGCGTTGCGGGTGAAGGCGCCCTTCACCCGCGCCACGTTGCGCTTCAGCTCCTCGCGCCAGCGGACCGGCTCGCGCCGCTCGATGCCGAGGAAGTACTGCTCGTAGCGCGCCTTGAGCGCCTCGAGCTCCTCCTCCAGCGTCTTGACCGACTCGGCGAGCTCGTCCTTGTCGCGGCGCGAGCGCGCCAGCGGATCCTCCGCGCCGAGCGCGCCCTTCGCGAGCGGAGCGCCGGGGCGCGCGGGCGGCTTCGGGAGGGACACGCGCGGAGTCTAGCGGCCGCGCGCGGGGACGATCAACGCCAGCGCTAGGGCGCACCCGCGGCGGCCGGCGCAGGGCGCGTCTTGCGCGCACTCACCCACACCGCCGCGCCCGCCGCGAGCAGCGCGAAGGACGTCCACTGCCCCGCACCCAGGCCGAGGTACACGCCGCGCTCCACGTCGCCGCGGAAGAGCTCCACGCCGGTGCGCAGCACCGCGTAGGCGAGGAGCCAGCTCGCGAGCACCTGCCCGTGGAAGCGCTTGCGGGGCCGCACCACGAGGACGAGGACGAGGAACAGGGCGAGCTCGCCGAACGCCTCGTAGAGCTGGGTCGGGTGGAGCGGGAGCGTCGTCGCGCCGCCCGGGGCGAGGTACTGCGCGGGGTCCGGCCGGTCGAGGAACGTCCGGTACGCCAGCGACTCGGGCGGGAAGCGCGCCGCCCAGGGGAGGTGCTCGCCGGCGAGCCCGCCCCAGCAGCAGCCCGCGGCGAAGCAGCCGAGCCGCCCGAGGAAGTGGCCGAAGGCGACCGACGGGATGACGACGTCCGCGTAGGCGAGGAACGGCATGCGATGGCGGCGCATGTACAGCGCGGCCGCGAGGGCGGCGCCGATGAAGCCGCCGTAGAAGACGAGCCCACCCTCCCACACGGCGAGCACGCGCGGGATGCGCCCGACGGGCGTCGCCAGGAGGAAGCGGCCGGGGCCGAAGTACTCGCCCCAGTTCACGAGGATGAAGTAGACGCGGCTCCCCACCAGCGCGGCGACGAGGACCCAGAAGGCGAGGTCGGCGATGCGCCCCGCCTCGAGCCCGCAGCGGCGCGCCTCGCGCTGCGCGAGCCAGATGCCCGAGAGGAACGCGGCGGCGATGAGCACCCCGTAGCTGTGGAGCGACAGGCGGAGCTCGCGGTCGAGCGCGCCCGCGCGCCAGAGCCAGAGCGCCGCGGCCGCGAGCGCGGCGCTCGTGGGCCAGTCCGCGCGGAAGGCCGCGACCACCGGGAGCGGCTCCTCCGCGCGGCGCGCCTCGCGGAGCCGGGCCGCCGCGCGCCCCACCACGAAGATGACGAGCACCGCCAGGGCGACGAGCGCGCCGAGCCCCTCGGGCACGACGAGCTGCAGGAGTTCGGGGTGCATGAGGCTCCTCCGGGCGCGGAGCGCCCGCGCGGCTAGCCGCCGGTGGACGCGCGCCGGTCGCCCTCGGCGTCCGCCCCGGCCTTCTGGGCGGCCTTGCCGGAGCCCGGGTGGAGGACGAGCAGGGCGACGCCGACGACGATGAGCGAGTCGGCGATGTTGAACGTCGGCCAGCGGATGTCCGGCCGGTTCCACCAGTACCACTCGATGAAGTCGATGACGTAGCCGCGCGCGAGCCGGTCGAGGAAGTTCCCCACCGCGCCGGAGAGGACGAGCGCGAGGGCCACCTGCAGGTAGCGCTGCTCGGCCCGGAGCTTGCGGTAGTAGTGGAGGATGAAGGCCACCGCGCCGAGCGAGACGAGCGTGAAGAAGCCGTTGCGGAACGCCTCGGAGTGGCCGCGGAAGAGCCCCCACGCCGCGCCCGGGTTCTCCACGTAGTTCATGCGCCAGACCGGCCGCCACACGTAGTAGGGGTCGGTGGAGATCGGCTCGAGGTGCTGGTGCTCGAGGAAGCCGGCGAGCCGCTCGCCGAGCGTCTCCGCGCCGGTCCGCTCGAACAGCGTGGTGAGCCGCTCCACCGCCAGGTACTTCGTCCACTGGTCGATCGCGACCAGGGTGACGAAGAGGAGCGCCAGGAGCGCCCACTTGGAGAAGGGCCGGCGCGCGCTCATCGGATCGCGTCCGCGCACTTGCCGCACAGGGTGGGGTGGGCCGGATCGGCGCCGCGGTCGGCCGCGTAGATCCAGCACCGCTCGCACTTCTCGCCGGGCGCGCGCTCGACCTCCACGCCCGACGGGCCGTCGGCGAGCGTCACCCTGGAGACGATGAACAGGGTGGGCAGCTCGGCCTTCGCCTCCTCGAGGAGGGCGCGCGTCTCGCCCTCCGCGCGCACGGTCACCGCCG
This sequence comes from Anaeromyxobacter sp. Fw109-5, assembly GCF_000017505.1. NCBI lineage: Bacteria > Pseudomonadati > Myxococcota > Myxococcia > Myxococcales > Anaeromyxobacteraceae > Anaeromyxobacter > Anaeromyxobacter sp. Fw109-5. Next base: position 18,302 of record NC_009675.1, on the reverse strand, counting down.
CCTCGAGGCTCTTGCCGATGAGCCCGGCGCGGCGCGCCTCCTCGAGCTTCTTCTGCACCGCCGCCCGCACCTCGAAGAGCTTGCCGTAGCGCGCCTCGAGCGCGTCCGCGTCGGCGGGGCGCGCGCGGGTGGGCAGCCCGGCCAGGAACACGCTCTCGGCGGGCTTGCCGGGCAGGTGTCCCCACGCCTCGCTCGCGGTGAACGACAGGACCGGCGCGAGCAGCCGCAGCACGTCCTGGCAGACGAGCCAGAGCGCGGTCTGCGCCGAGCGGCGGGGCTTGCCGTCCTTCTTCCAGGTGTAGAGCCGGTCCTTGATGATGTCGAAGTAGAGGGCCGAGAGGTCCACCGCGCAGAGCTGCATGGTGGCGTGGTAGGCGAGGTGGAACTCGTACTCCTCGTAGGCCGCCTTCACCTTCTCGTCCCAGGCGGCGAGCTTCGCGAGCGCCCAGCGGTCGAGCGGCTCGAGCTCGTCGAGCGGCACCGCGTCGCGCGACGGATCGAACCCGTCCAGCGCGCCCAGCATGTAGCGCACGGTGTTGCGGATCTTGGTGTAGCCCTCGGCCAGGCCGGAGACGATCTCGCTCGAGATGCGCACGTCGTCGCGGTAGTCGGAGGCGGAGACCCACAGGCGCAGGATGTCCGCGCCGTACTTCTTGATGATCTCGTCGGGGGCGACGGTGTTCCCCAGGCTCTTCGACATCGCCTTGCCCTGGCCGTCGAGGACGAAGCCGTGGGTGAGCACCGCGCGGTACGGCGCGTGCGCGCGGGTGGCGACGGAGGTGAGGAGCGACGAGTGGAACCAGCCGCGGTGCTGGTCCGAGCCCTCGAGGTAGAGATCGACCGGCACGCCGAGGCCGCGCTTCTCCGCCACCGCCGCCCACGACACGCCGGAGTCCCACCACACGTCGAGGATGTCCTGCTCGCGCCGGAACTCGCCCTCGCCGCAGGCGGGGCACCGCTCGCCCCCGGTGAAGTCTGCCGGCGCGTGGCGGTACCAGGCCTCGATGCCCTCCCGCTCGAAGGCCTCCGCCACCCGCTCCATCACGGAAGGTGACACGAGCGCCTCGGAGCAGCCCTCGCAGTAGAAGACGGGGATGGGCACGCCCCAGGTGCGCTGGCGGGAGAGGCACCAGTCCGGCCGGTTCTCGATCATCCCGTAGATGCGCTCGCGCCCCCAGCGCGGGATCCAGCGCACCCTGTCGATCTCCGCGAGCGCCTGCCTGCGCAGCCCGGCGTGCTCGAGCGAGAGGAACCACTGATCGGTGGCGCGGAACACCACCGGGTTGTGGCACCGCCAGCAGTGCGGGTAGCTGTGGCGCAGCGACGCCTTGGGATCGGAGAGGAGGTGGCCCGAGGCGTGGAGGTCCGCCACGATCTCGGGGTTCGCCTCGAAGATCTTCTTGCCGGCGTACTTGCCGGCCTCCGCCGTGAAGCGGCCCGCGCCGTCCACCGGGTTCAGCACCTCGAGCCCGTAGGCCAGGCCGACCTGGTAGTCCTCGGCGCCGTGGCCCGGGGCGGTGTGCACGAGGCCGGTGCCGGCCTCGAGCGTCACGTGCTCGCCCAGGATCACCGGCGACTCGCGCCCCATGAACGGGTGGCGGTAGCGCAGCCCCTCGAGCGCCTTTCCGTCGAGGTGGGCGAGGACGCGCTCCGGGTGGACGAGGCGCGCGCTCGGCGCGACCCCGCCCCCGCCCGTGGCGGCGGCGTGCGCATCCGGCGTGTGCGCCGCCGGCGCGTCGCTCACGGCGAGCTCGCCCGGCGCGCAGTCGGCGAGGAAGCGGGCGAGGAGGTCCTTCGCGACCACCAGCACCTCGCCGCCCAGCTCGTAGGCGACGTAGTCGAACTCCGGGTGCGCCGCCACGGCGAGGTTCGCGGGCAGCGTCCAGGGGGTGGTGGTCCAGATGACGAGGCGCGCCTTGCGGCCCGCGAGCTTCGCGTCGGGCAGCGGCGAGACGAGGTCGAGCGCGACGTAGATCGAGGGCGAGGTGTGGTCCTCGTACTCGACCTCCGCCTCGGCGAGCGCGGTGCGGTCGGTGACGCACCAGTAGACCGGCTTCTTGCCGCGGTACAGGAAGCCCTTCTCGGCGGCCCGCGCGAGGGTGCGGACGATCTCCGCCTCGTACCCCTTCGACATGGTGGTGTACGGGTCGTCCCAGCGGCCGAACACGCCGAGCCGCTTGAACGCCTCGCGCTGCCGCTCGATCCACTTTCGCGCGTAGGCCCGGCACGCCTCGATGACCTGGGCGCGGTCCATGTCCCGCTTCTTCGGCCCGAGCTCCTTGTCCACCTTGAGCTCGATGGGGAGCCCGTGGCAGTCCCAGCCCGGCACGTAGTCCGCCACCTCTCCCTTCAGGTTGCGGTACTTCACCACCACGTCCTTCAGGATCTTGTTCAGCGCGTGGCCGATGTGGATGTCGCCGTTCGCGTACGGCGGCCCGTCGTGCAGCACGAACCTCTTCGCGCCCGGCCGCTCCGCGTTCGACGCGACGAGGCGCTGGAAGATCGCCTGCTCCTCCCAGCCGCGCAGGATCTCCGGCTCCCGCTGGGGAAGGTTCGCCTTCATCGGGAACGGCGTCTTGGGAAGGTTGACGGTGTCCTTGTAGTCCACGTGCTTTCCTCTGGGAAACCCGGGTTTTTAGCAGCGCGGGGGAGGACATTCAACGAAGCGGTTCGGCCGGGCGCTCCATTGCGGGCGGAGCGGGGCGCCGCTAACCTTCCCCGCCTCATGCCGCCCCCCCGCAAGATCGGAGCGCGCCCGCGCGCGCGGCGCCGCCGCGTGTCCGCCTCGACGGAGGGGCTCGGCGTCGTCGTGCTCTCCCGCAACCCGAAGCTCTACTCGACGCGGCGGCTCGTCGAGGCGGTGGGCGCGCTCGGCCACCTGCCGCGCGTGCTCGACACGCTCCGCTGCAACATGGTGCTCGGCCGCGACCGTCCGCGGATGTTCTACGCCGGCGAGGAGCTCCTCGCGACCGACGTCCACGTGGCCATCCCCCGCATCGGCGCGTCCATCACCGGCTACGGCCTCTCGGTGGTGAACCAGCTCGACATGATGGGCGTGCCGGTGCTGAACAACGCCATCCCCATCGCCCGCTCGCGCGACAAGCTGCGCGCGCTGCAGCTCCTCTCGCGCTTCGGCCTCGACATCCCGCGCACGGTGATGTGCCGCTACCGCGACGAGGTCCCCCAGGCGGTCGAGATGGTGGGCGGCCTGCCGTGCATCATCAAGCTCATCCAGGGGACGCAGGGCGTCGGCGTGATGATCGCCCACACCTCGGCGGAGGTGGAGGGGATGCTCGACACGCTCTGGACGCTGGGTCAGGAGATCCTCTTGCAGGAGCTCGTGGCCGAGTCGCGCGGCAAGGACGTGCGGGCGCTCGTGGTGGGCGACCACGTGGTCGCCGCCATGCGGCGCACGGCCCGCGCCGGCGAGTTCCGCTCCAACATCCACCGGGGCGGCGTGGCGGAGGCGGTCGAGCTCGACCGCGAGTTCGCCGAGGTGGCGGTGAAGGCCGCGCGGGTGATGGGGCTCGAGGTCGCCGGCGTGGACATGCTCGAGGCGCGCACCGGCCCGAAGGTCATGGAGGTCAACTCCTCCCCCGGCTTCGAGGGGCTCGAGGCGGCCACCGGCGTGGACATCGCCACGGCCTACGTGTCGCACGCCATCGAGTTCGGCCACGCCCGCCTCTCCGGCAGCACGGGCGGTCGCCTCGTGTGAGCGGAGGTGGGGAGCGGGCAGGCGAGCAGGCCGACCTGCGGACGCCCCTTCACCAAAGCGATCCCGCCCTCTAGAATCCGCCGCAACCGTGCCACCTCGAACCCCGCCCGTCGAGCCCATCCCGCTCGTCCTGTACGAGGATCCGCTCTCGCCCTGGTGCTTCGTCGCCGAGAAGCGCATCGCGGCGGCGCTCGCCGACCTCGCCGCCGCCTACGCGCCGCTCCGGCACGAGCCGTTTCCGCTGCGCGTCGAGCCGCGCGCGATGTCGCGCGCCGAGCGGGAGCGGCTCGCCCGCGCGGCGCGCAAGGCGGCGAAGGAGCCGGAGGCGCGGGGCATCACCCCCGACCTGTGGCTCTCGACGGATCCGCCGCTCTCGTCCATCCCGCCGCTCGCGGCGCTCGCCGCGGCGCGCCTGCAGGGCGACGCGCGCGAGGAGGCCCTGCGCACGCTGCTGCGCCAGGCGGCCCTCTTCCGCGGCGTCAACGTGTCGCGCACCGACGTGCTCTACGAGCTCGCCGAGCGCGCGGGCCTCGACGTGTCGCGCTTCGCGTGCGCCCTCGCGACGCCCTGGACCGAGCGGCGCGTGCGCGCCCGCTACGAGGAGGCGGTCGACCGCGGCGTCGACGTCGCCCCCGCGCTGGTCGTCGGAGAGGAGTGGCTCATCGCCGGCCCTCGCTCGGCCGACGAGTACCGCGAGATCCTCGAGCGGTACGCGCAGGTGCGCCACGGTCTCCCGCTGGCGCGCGTCCTCCACTGAGCGGCTCGAGGCGGTCGCGAGTGTGCCGCCGCACGTGCGCGGCCGGCACGCGCACACCGGCCCCGCGCCCGGGACCGCAGAGTCCCGCGGACTTGGCGCGTCGAATTCGCCCGGCACGGGCATTGCGAATACGCTCCCGCCGAGGGGCCGCCTGACGGGCCCCGCTGAATGCGGACGCTCACCGTGCGTCGATCGGTCGAGCCCTCGCGAAGGAGCCCACGATGAAGCGCCTGCTGCTACTCGTCGCCGCCGCCGCCCTCGCCTCGGGCTGCGTCGTGCACTCCGGCGCGAGCCGGCCGATCTACACGCCTCCCCCGCCGCCGGCGCCCGCGCCGCCGCCGGTCGTGAGCTACTGGTACCACGGCCAGCACTTCGTCCCCGACGACCTCGGCGGCGGCTGGTGCTACGGGGAGGGGCCGCACCAGCACGACTACGCCCCGCACCGAGCCGACTGGTACGACCTTCACGAAGGGTACTACTACTTCAACGGGCCCTACGTGTTCGCCTACCACGGCGGCCATCCCGTGCCGGGGCGCGGCTGGTGCTACGTGCGCGGACCGCACACGCACGAGTACTTCCCGCCCCAGGGTACGGACTTCGCCTGGAACCGGGGGCGCGGCTGGATCTACCGCGGCGGCTGGCGGCCGAACCGCCCGCCTCCTCCCAGCTACTGGCCCGTCGTGCGCGCTCCTCGGCCCAGCCCGCGGCCGGCGCACTACGACGATCCGCGGCCGGCCCCCGCTCCCGCGCGCCCGGTCTACGATCCGCGCCCGGCGCCCGCTCCTTACCCGCGCCCGGCCCCGACCCCGCCGCGGCCGAGCCCCGGCTACGAGCGGCCCGTGCCTGCGCCCGCCCCGTACCCCGTGCCGTCCCGCCCCGGCCCCGGCCACAGCGACGACGCCCCCGGGCACGGCAACCTCCCGCCCGGCCACGGCGGCACGCCCCCGGGACACGCTTCACCAGCGCCGCAGCCGCCGCGTCCGCCCGCCCCCGTGCCGACCACGCCGGGCCGCGGCGGCGAGGCTCCGGGGCATGGCGGCACGCCGCCCGGGCACGCGGCTCCTCCTCCCGCCCACGGCCGGCCCGACCGAGCCGTCCCGCCTTCCTCCACGCCTTCGCCGGGCAACAGCGGCGACGCTCGCGGCCACGGCGGCACGCCGCCCGGACGCGCCGCGCCCCCTCCCGCGCAGGGCGGCCGAGATGGCGCCGAGCCCCGCGGCAACGGAAACGGCAAGGGGAACCGCGAAGGTAACGGCCGCGGCAACGGCCGCGGGCGTGGCCAGCGCGAGGACGACGACGATCGTCGCGAGGGCGAGCAGGAGCAGGGCGAGCGGGACGGTCGCCCGGCGCGCGGCGACGGTCGCCGCTGATCGCGCCCTCGCCCATCGCGCCTCGCCGCCTGCACCTCGAGGCCGCCCTAGACCGGGGCGGCCTCACCCATTTCGCGGCTCGGCCGGCGCCCCGGCCGTGACTCCCCGGGCAACTTGCCCGCCCTCGGCGGGGTGGTAGCGTGCCGCGTCATGGGCCCCTTCCTCACCGCCGCGATGCTCCTCGTCGGGCTCGCGCTCTTCGCCTTCACGATGCTCGGGCGGATCGTGCCGCTCCTCGCGCTGCGGCGCGACGACCGGCTGTCGCGCACCGGCGAGCGGGTGGCGGCGCTCCTGCGCTACGGCTTCGGCCAGCGGCGCCTCGTCGATCCGGAGGAGCGCGGTCCCGGCGTCCTGCACGTGCTCGTCTTCGCGGCCTTCCTGGTGCTCGCGCTGCGGACCATCACCCTCTTCGGGATGGGCTTCACCGAGGGTTTCCACCTGCCGCTCCTCGGCCCGGAGTCACCGCTCGGCCGCGTCTACGGGTTCCTGAAGGACCTCGTGCTGCTCGGCGCGCTCGTGGGGGTGGCCGGGTTCCTGTGGCGCCGCCTCGTCACGAAGCCGGACCGGGTCACGCTCTCCACCGAGGGCGTGGTGATCCTCCTCTTCATCGGCGGGCTGATGGTGACGGACCTGCTCTTCGAGGGGTCCGTCCTCCTCGCCCGCGGCGAGCACGGCTCGGCGTGGGAGCCGGCCGGCGCGCTGGGGCGCGCCCTGCTCGCGCCGCTCGCGCCCGGCCCGGCGCGGGCGATCGGCGTCCTCTCCTTCTGGCTGCACCTCGCCATCATCCTCGTCTTCCTGAACGTGCTGCCGTTCGGGAAGCACTTCCACATCATCACCGGCCTGCCGAACGTGTTCTTCGCGCGGCTGTCGCCCACCGGCGCGCTGCGCAAGCTCGAGCTCGAGGCGGAGGACGCGAGCTACGGCGCCGCCACGGTGAAGGACCTCTCGTGGAAGGAGGCCTGGGACGTCTACAGCTGCACCGAGTGCGGCCGCTGCCAGACGCACTGCCCGACCTACGTGACCGGCAAGCCGCTCTCGCACAAGGAGGTGAACCGGACGATCCGCCACCACCTGCTGGACGTCGCCCCCGCGCTCGCCGCCGCGGCCCGCGCGAAGGAGCCCGCCGCCCGGGAGGCGGCGCTCGGGGCGCTCCCCCCCATCGCCTCGGTCGTGCCGCCGGAGACGTTCTGGGCGTGCACCACCTGCGGCTGGTGCGAGACCGCCTGCCCCGTGCTCATCGAGAACGTCCCGCGCCTCGTGGACATGCGGCGCCAGCAGGTGCTCGTGGAGTCCTCCTTCCCGGACGAGGCGGCCCGCGTCTTCAAGGGGATCGAGACCCAGGGGAACCCGTGGGGCATCGGCTCGAACAAGCGCGCCGAGTGGTGCGAGGACCTGGACGTGCCGCGCGCGTCGTCGGGGGAGCCGTTCGAGTGGCTCTTCTTCGTGGGCTGCGCCGGGGCGTTCGACGACCGCCAGAAGAAGGTCTCGCGCGCCATCGTGCGCATCCTGCGCGAGGCGAAGGTCTCGTTCGCCATCCTGGGCGAGGAGGAGACCTGCAACGGCGAGGCGGCCCGCAGGCTGGGGAACGAGTACCTCTTCCAGCTGCAGGCGCAGGCCAACGTGGAGACGCTGAACGGCTACGGGGTGAAGAAGATCCTCGTCCAGTGCCCGCACTGCCTCAACACCCTCGAGAACGAGCTGCCGCAGTTCGGCGGCCGCTACGAGGTGGTGCACCACGCCGAGCTCATCGCGCGGCTCGTCGCCGAGGGGCGGCTCACCCCCGCCGCCGCCGAGGGGCTCGGGACGATCACCTTCCACGACCCGTGCTACCTGGCCCGGTGGAACGGGGTCACCGAGGCGCCGCGGGAGGCGCTCGGCGCGGTGCCCGGCCTGAAGATGGTCGAGATGCCGCGCAACCGCCGCCAGGGCTTCTGCTGCGGCGCGGGCGGGGGGCGCTTCTGGCTCGAGGAGAAGCTCGGGACGCGCGTGAACCAGCACCGCGTGGACGAGGCCGCCGCGACGCTGGGTGAAGCAGGCGGCGTCGTCGCCACCGGCTGCCCGTTCTGCCTCACCATGATGAAGGACGGCGTCAACGAGACCGGCCGCGAGGAGCGGCTGCGGGTGATGGACGTGGCGGAGATCGTCGCGCTCGGCCTCCCCGGCGCGCGCGCGCCGCGCGAGGGGTAGGGTCGTCGTGGAGCGGCTCCCGGCCCCGCCGCTCCCGCCGTTCCTCGCCCGCGCGCTCCCCTTCGAGCGCTCGGTGGTCGTCGCCGGCGGCCTCGCCCTCCACGTGATGGAGTCGGGGCCCGCCGCCGCGCCCACGGTCGTGCTCCTCCACGGCAACCCGACCTGGAGCTTCCTCTGGCGCGAGGTCGCCCTCCGGCTGCGCGACGCGCCGCTGCGGCTCGTGATGCCGGACCTCCCCGGCCTCGGCCTCTCCGAGAAGCCGCGCGATCCGCGCTTCCACACGCTCGAGCGCCACGCCCGCGTGATGGGCGCGCTCCTCGACGCCGCCGCGCCGGGCCGCTTCGTCCTCGCCGTGCACGACTGGGGCGGCCCCATCGCCCTCGCCGCCCTGGCCGATCGCCCGGGCCGGCTCGCCGGCCTGGTCGTCACGAACACGGGGGTCGGCCCGCCGCGCCCCGGCGCCCGCAAGACCGCCTTCCATCGCCTCGCGAACCTGCCGGTCCTCTCCACGATCCTCTTCCGGCTCCTCGGCTTCCCGCAGAACGCGCTCCACCTCGCCCAGGCGGATCGCCGCTCCATCCGCGGCGACGTCGCGCGCGCCTACCGCTGGCCGCTGCGCCGGCTCCGCGATCGGGCCGCGCCGCTGGCGCTCGCGCGGATGGTCCCGCTCTCGCCCGGGCACCCCTCGATGCCCTTCCTCGAGCGCGCGCTCGGCGTCGCGACCGCGTTCGACGGCCCGGCCGCCGTGGTGTGGGGCGAGCGCGATCCGGTGCTCGGCCGCGCCCTCCGCGGCGTCGCCTCGGCGCTCCCCGCGGCGCGCGTGACACGCCTCCCCGCCGGCCACACCCCGCAGGAGGAGGCCCCGGGCCCGATCGCGGACGCCATCCGCGACGTCGCGCGCCGCGCGGGCTTCCTCCGCTGACCGCCGATCCGGTCGCGCGAGGCGAGCCGGCGGTCAGCGCCGGGCCGGCACCGGGAACGCCGCCGCCGCCGCGTCGAGCCGCCGCGCCACCTCTCCCTCGAGCGCCTCGAGGTCGTTCCCCGAGCGCGGATCGGCGCCCACGCAGGTGAGGATCTCGTCGTAGGGAGAGGGCGCGCTGCCGAGCGCGTCGTAGTCGATCCGGCGCGGCAGGTCCTCGCCGTTCTTGCCCGGGCGGAACGCGCCGAACAGCCCGTCCGAGCCGGGGGCCAGCTCCTCCTTGAGCGCCAGGAGCCGGCGCAGCGCCGCGCGAAACGCCGCGTGCGCGAGCTGGCGGAGCTCCACCTTCGCGCCCGTGCGGGCCGAGACGCCCGCGAGCGCCGCGCGCAGGAACGGCACGTCGGTCACCACGAGCCCGTAGAGGTGGAAGTCGCCCGCCAGGGCGCCATCGAGGATCGCCGCCTCCTCCTCGGAGAGGAAGGCGTGGCTCGGGCACAGGAACGCGTCGCAGGTGGCGACGTCGTAGGCGCCGCAGTCGCGCAGGTCGGCGCCGCCGGTGGCGAGCGGATGGGCGAGGCACCCGACGCGCGTCTCCTCCGCGTCGAGGAACCCCAGCAGCGGGCAGATCCGCACCGACGGGAAGAGCGGCGCCGGCGCGCCCGCCGCCAGCGCCGCCGCCGCGGCGCGGAACGCCTCGGGCGTGCGCGGGACGCGCGCCAGCGCGCGCGTCCGCCGGGCGAGCTCGGCGCGCAGGGTGGGGCGGTCGAGCGCGCGGCTGTTGTAGAGCCCGCAGCAGGCCCCGCAGCTCGCCCCCGCCGTCTGGCAGAGCCGGAGCGTGGCTCACGCCCCGGCGCCGAGCGACGCCCGGCAGCTCGCGCAGAGCCCGGGGCCCTTGCGATCCGAGTCGGCGGCGTCGCGGGAGACGAACATCGCGCAGCGGTAGTCCGCGCAGTGCGACAATCCGAGGAGGTGCCCGGTCGCGTGCACCGTCTCGACCTGCGCGCGGCGGAGGAGCTGCTCCGGCTCGCCCTGGGAGAGCCGCGCCAGCGAGAAGAGGGCGGCGCCGGCGTCGCGGTCCGCGTCCCCGATCACGTAGGGCGCGTCGGGCAGGAACAGGTCGACGTCGGCGATCCCCACCACCGGCGGGCCGCCGGCGCCCCCGCGCAGCGAGGCGAGCCGGCGGAGGATCGAGGTGGCGTGGTACTGGCCGCGCGCCTCGTTGAAGGCGTAGCGCGGCCGGTCGAGCGAGGGACCGCCCTTCGCGCCGATGCCGAGCGCCTCGCGCAGCGCGTGGGCGGCCTGCGCCACGATCTTGGAGCCGACCCCGCCGAGCGGCACGAGGAGGACGTGGCTCGGGTGGGAGAGCGCCTTCAGCTCGTCCCGAGCGGCGCCGGTCCTCGGTCCGTTGGTGGCTGAGGCGGAAGGATTCGAACCTTCATACGCGGATCCAAAGTCCGCAGTCCTGCCGTTGGACGACGCCTCAGAATCGTTGCGACGCACGGGCGGCCCGCTTCTCCTCGCTGCGCTCCTCGGGGCGACACGCTCTAGAGCGCGGGAACACCGTGGCCCCGCGGCAGCGACCTACCAGCGTACCAGGGCGCTCCCCCAGGTGAAACCCGCCCCGAAGGCGCAGAGCCCCACGAGGTCGCCGCGCTTCACGCCCCGCGTCTCGATCCCCTCCGCGAGCGCGATGGGGATCGAGCCGGCGGTGGTGTTGCCGTACTTCTGGATGTTGTTGAACACCTGCTCGTCGGAGAGCTCGAGGCTGCGCTGCACCATCTGGCTGATGCGCAGGTTCGCCTGGTGGGGCACGAGGAGCTTCAGGTCCCTCGTGGTCAGCCCGTTCCGCTCGAGGGCGGTGCGCACCACCTCCGGCATCTTGGAGATGGCGTGCTTGAAGACCTTCTGCCCCTCCATGTGCGGGTAGACCGCGCCGGACTCGATGTGCGCCGGCTGCACGCGCGGGTGGTACTTGGAGCCCGGCGCGTCGGTCCACAGCTCCTTCGCGTAGCGGCCGTCGGCGTGCAGGTGCACCGAGAGCACCCCGCGGCCCGGGTCGTCGGTCGCCTCGAGGAGCGCCGCGCCCGCGCCGTCGCCGAAGATCACCGCCACGTCGCGGCCGCGCGTCGAGACGTCGAGGCCGGTGGAGTGGATCTCCGAGCCCACGAGCAGCACGCGCCGGTACACGCCGGCGCGGATCCACGCGTCCACGACGGAGAGCCCGTACAGGAAGCCGGAGCACTGGTTGCGGATGTCGAGCGCGGGCACGCCGGGGATGCCCAGCTTCGCGTTGAGGAAGCAGCCGTCGCCCGGGAACATGTGATCGGGAGACAGCGAGGCGTAGACGATCGCCTCGATGTCGGAGGCCTTCCAGCCCGCGCCGTCGAGCGCACGCCTCGTCGCCTCCAGGGCCAGGTCCGAGTTCTCCGTCCCCTCGCGCACCCAGCGCCGCTCCCGGATGCCCGTCCGCTCCTGGATCCAGGCGTCGGACGTCTCCATGAGCCGGGTGAGCTCCTCGTTCGTGACGACGCGATCCGGGACGAAGGTGCCGAGGGCGGCGAAGGCGGCGCGGGGCATCGATGATCGTCTCTCTCTCAGATGTCGAGGTTCTGCACGTCGAGGGCGTGCTTCTCGATGAACTCGCGGCGCGGCTCGACCGCGTCGCCCATCAGCACGCTGAACACCTCGTCCGCCTCCACGGTGTCGTCGACGCGGACCTGCAGGAGCGTGCGGCGGGCGTGATCCATCGTCGTCTCCCAGAGCTGCTCGGGGTTCATCTCGCCGAGCCCCTTGTAGCGCTGGATGGTCTGGCCGGCGGTCGCCGCTCGCTTCAGCACCTCCACCGCGCCGAAGACGTCGTCCACCTCCTCCTCGCCGTCGCCGGTCCGCAGCTTGTGCGGGCCGGCGCCGAGCTCCGCCAGCTCCCCGTACAGCCCGGCGAGCTCGCCCCACTCCGGGCCGGACAGGTAGTCGAAGTCGATGCGGGTGGTGCGCGTCGCGCCCGACATGGTGGTCTGGAACACCAGCGCGTCGCAGCCGTGCTCCTCGTCCCGCTCGATCTTGGCGAGGCGGACCTCCAGCTCCGGGTGGAGCTTCTGGGCCTTGTCGAAGATCTTCTGCACCTGCTCCTTCACCTGCTCGTGGTGCTTCAGCAGCTCGAGGTCCAGATCGCCGAGCTGGACGGCCGCGTCCACGATGCGGCTGTCGCGCCGCCGATCCACCCGGGCGAGCAGCCCGCGGTAGCGGATCGCGTCCTGGGCGAGGCGCTTCAGGTCCGCCCCTTCGACGACGAGGTCGCCGGCGACGAGCTTGGCCTTCTCGGTCCCGAGCTGCAGCAGGAAGTCGTCGAGGGCCGCCTCGTCCTTGAGGTAGCTCTCCTTCTTCCCCTTCTGCACCCGGTAGAGCGGCGGCTGGGCGATGTAGAGGTAGCCCTTCTCGACCAGCTCCGGCATCTGCCTGAAGAAGAAGGTGAGGAGCAGCGTCCGGATGTGCGAGCCGTCGACGTCCGCGTCCGTCATGATGACGATCTTGTGGTAGCGGATCTTGGAGACGTCGTACTCCTCCGGCCCGATGCCCGTCCCGAGCGCGGTGATCATGGTCGCGATCTCCGCGGACGAGAGCATCTTGTCGAAGCGGGCCTTCTCCACGTTCAGGATCTTGCCGCGCAGCGGGAGGATCGCCTGCGTGCGCCGGTCGCGGCCCTGCTTCGCCGAGCCGCCCGCGGAGTCGCCCTCCACGATGAACAGCTCGGACTCGCGCGGGTCGCGCGACTGGCAGTCGGCCAGCTTTCCCGGCAGTGAAGCGCCGTCGAGCGCGCCCTTGCGGCGCACGGTCTCGCGCGCCTTGCGGGCGGCGATGCGCGCCCGGGTGGCCTCCGCCACCTTCGCGCAGACGCGCTTCGCGACGTTGGGGTTCTCCTCCAGGAACGCCCCGAGCCGCTCGTTGAGCATGGTCTCGACCATGCTCTTCGCCTCGGTGTTGGAGAGCTTGGTCTTCGTCTGCCCCTCGAAGCTCGCCCCGGGCAGCCGGATGGAGATGACCGCCGCGAGCCCCTCGCGCATGTCGTCGCCGGAGGGCAGCTCGTCCTTCAGGTCCTTGAAGAGGTTGTTCTTCTGCCCGTACGCGTTGATGGTGCGGGTGAGCGCGGCCTTGAAGCCGATGAGGTGGGTGCCGCCCTCGTGGTTGTGGATGTTGTTCGCGAAGGCGAAGACCTTCTCGTCGTAGCCGTCGTTCCACTGGAGGGCGATCTCGACGAGCGCCGTGCCGCGCTCGGTCTCCACCTCCTGGCGCAGCGAGATGGGCGGCTGGAACAGCACGTCGCGGCTCTTGTTGAGGTAGCCCACGAACTCGCGGATGCCGTCCTTGAACAGGAACTCGTGCTTCTTGCCGCTGCGCTCGTCCTCGATGGTGATGGTGAGCCCGGCGTTCAGGAAGGCGAGCTCGCGCAGGCGGCCGGAGAGCGTCTCGAAGGAGAACTCGGTCACCTCGAAGATCGTCGCGTCCGGCTTGAAGGTGATCTTGGTGCCGCGCCGCTGCGTCTCGCCCACCGCCGTGACCTTGCCGGCCGGCGTGCCGCGGTCGTAGCGCTGCAGCCACACCTTGCCCTCGCGGTAGACCTCCGCCTTGAGCCACTCGGAGAGCGCGTTCACGCAGGTCACGCCGACGCCGTGCAGGCCGCCGGAGACCTTGTAGGCGTTCGACTCGAACTTGCCGCCGGCGTGGAGCTTCGTGAGCACCACGTCGAGCGTGTCCATCCCCTTCACCGAGGGATGAGGGCCGATGGGGATGCCCGAGCCGTTGTCGACGATGGTGATCGAGCTGTCGGCGTGGATGGTGACGGTGATCTCGTTCGCGCGGCCCGCCATCGCCTCGTCGACCGAGTTGTCGACGACCTCGTACACGAGGTGGTGGAGCCCGCGCTCCCCCACGTCGCCGATGTACATGTGCGGTCGCTTGCGGACCGCCTCCAGGCCCTCGAGCACCTTGATCGCGTCGGTTCCGTACTCCTCCGCGCCGTTCGTCGGCTGAAGGCTCTTCTGGGCGGTTTCCAGGGGGGCTCCTCCGTCGTTTCCCCGAAGGGTTCCCGCGGCTTAGGCGAGATACGGGGGTATAGCAGGCAAGGCGCCCGGTGGCAACGTCCACTCGCGCGATTCAACTCGGCGGATCGACTCAGGAAATGAGCGGACTCACCATCCCACCCTCCACCTTGTAAAAGGCCGTATCCGGTCCCGCCGCGGGCTCGATCAGGCGGCGGTCGGTGGTGGTGAGGAAGGCCTGCGCCGGCAGGGCCGCCAGGTAGGCGAGCAGGTAGCGGTTCTTGGTGGGATCGAGCTCCGACGACACGTCGTCGAGCAGGAGGAGCGGCGGGCGCCCGAGCGCCGCGCGGAGGTTCTCGATCTCCGCGATCTTGAGGGCCAGCACGAGGGCCCGCTGCTGGCCCTGGCTCGCGTAGGCGCGCGCGCCGCGGCCGTCGAGGGCCAGCACGAGCTCGTCCATGTGCGGGCCGACGGAGGTGAAGCCGCGATCGCGATCGCGCTCCAGCCGCTGCGCGAGCGCGTGCTCGAGGCGCTCGGCGAGCTCCGCCTCCCCGACCTCCGCCTGCACCCCGGCCGCGGGCCGGTAGGCGAAGCGCGCCTCGGGCGCCGCCGGCCCGGAGATCTCGCGGAAGGCGGTGCTCACCCGCGGGGCGAGCTCCTCGACGAGGTCGCGCCGCCGCCGCACGATGCGCGCCCCGGCGCGCACGAGCGGGCCGCGGAAGCTCGCCTCGACCTCGGGTGACCCGCCGCGCAGCGCGGCGTTGCGGGCCCGCAGCGCCCGCACGTACTCCCGGGCCTCGCCGAGCACCGCCGGCCAGCGGTTGAAGGCGGCGCGATCCAGGAAGCGGCGCCGCCCCTCCGGCCCACCCTTCACGAGGAGCAGGTCGTCCGGGGCGAAGCAGACCGCGGCGAGCCCGTCGAAGTAGGCGTCGAGCCGCTCCTGCGGCTTGCCGTCGAGGAGCGCCACGCGCCCGCCGGGGGCGACCTGCACCGCCACCCGGCGCGTCCCGCCGGGGCCGTCGAAGTCCCCCGCCACGAGCCCCGTCTGCGCCCCGTGGCGGACGAGCTCGGCGAGCCGCGCGGTGCGCAGCGGCTTCAGGGTGGTGAGGAAGTAGATGGCCTCGAGGAGGTTCGTCTTCCCCTGGCCGTTCTCGCCCAGGAGCACCGTCGCCCGCGGCGAGGGAAGGAGCTCGACCTGGGCGAGGTTCCGGAAGTCCTGGACGGCGAGGGAGAGGAGCTTCACGGAAGGGGGGCTGCAGGCTACGGCCTACGGGCCGCAGGAGGGGCTCGCGAGCCGGCCGTTCCCGAAGCCCGGAGCCTGGAGCCCGCGGCCCATCTCTCTCAGATCCGCATCGGCATCACCACCGCGGTGAAGCCGGCGTCCTTCTCGTCGCCCCCGCGCATGACGCCGGGGGAGAGGTCGTCCGCGAGCTCGAGCTGCACCTCGGCGCTCTTCACCACCCCGAGCACGTCCATGAGGTAGCGGGCGTTGAAGCCGATCTTGAGCGGCTCGCCGGCGTACTCGACCGGCACCTCCTCCTTCGCCTCGCCGAGGTCGGGGTTCTGCGAGAGCACCTTGAGCGTGCCCTGGCCGAGCTCGAGCTTCACCGCGTGCGCCTTGTCGCTGGAGAGGAGGGAGACGCGGCGCAGCGTCTCGAGGAAGCGATCGCGCCCGAGGCGGAGCACCTTCTCGCCCTGCTTCGGGATGACCTGGCGGTAGTCCGGGAAGAGCCCCTCGATGAGCCGCATGGAGAGGATCACGCCCGGACGGCGGAAGATGGCGCTGTTCTCGACGAAGCCGAGCTTGGTCTCGCCGGCGTCCGCGCCGGCCTCCACCGCCTCGCCGAGGAGCTTGCGCAGCTCGTGCAGGCCCTTCTTCGGGAGGATCACGCCGCGCTTCAGGCCGAAGGTCCCGCCGATCGAGCGCTCCGAGAGCGACAGGCGGTGGCCGTCGGTGGCGACGAGGCGCAGCACCTCGGGCCCGGGCTCGAAGTAGACGCCGTTCAGGTTGTAGCGGGTCTCGTCGTTCGAGACGGCGAAGAAGGTCCGCTCGATCATGTCGAGCAGGTCCTCCGGCTTCACGTCCGAGAAGGTCACCTTCTCGAAGCGCGGCAGCGCGGGGAAGTCCTCGGCGGGCAGGCCGACGATGCGGAACTCCGAGGGGCCGCTCCGGACCTCCAGGTAGTTGTTGTGCGCGCGCTTGAGCGTCACCTGCTGCTCGGGCAGGGCCCGCACGATCTCGTACAGGTGGCGTGCGGAGACGGCGAGGGCCCCCTCCTTCAGGACCTCGCAGTGCTCCCCGTGCTCCGAGGAGACCGCGAGGTCGAGGTCGGTGGCGGAGACCACGAGGTGGCCGCCCTTCGCCTCGAGGAGCACGTGGGAGAGGATCGGCATCGTGCTCTTCTTTTCCACGATGCCCTGGGAGCGCCCGAGCGCCTTGGCCAGCTCCGCCACGCCGATCTTCAGTTCCATGGGAGATCTCTCTTCTTTTGATCTTAGGCGTAACAGCAGGGGCCGCGACGATGTGGAAAAGGGGCTGGAGTCCGCGAAACTTCTGGAGGTTTTTGCCTGGAAAAGTTTCCGGATCCTTCTGGGTCGAGTTTGTGTAGCGCGGGCCGAGAAACACTGTCAACAGCCGCCCACACCTCGTCCCCACGAGGATCGGTGGCGGATCCACAGACGATCCACAGCGGACGGAGGGCGCTCCGGGAGGCCCGGGGCGAGAGGTCGCCGGCCGCGTGAGCGCGGACGAAAGCGCCGCCCAGGGAAGGCGAGCGCGGGCGGCGCAGCCGAGGAGAGGCCGGGCGCTTCAGGCCCCCGGCTCCTGGAACGGGCGGCGCGCGGACTTCGCCGATGGCCCGCAGGGCGTGGCCCGAAGGCCTCGCTCCTCAGGGCGCGAGCTTGGAGGTGAGGACCTGCACCGCGGAGCGGACCGGCTCCTCCGTCTCCATGAGCGTGCGGATGCGCTCGACGGCGGCGATCACGGTGGTGTGGTCCTTCTTGTTGAAGCGCTCGGCGATGGCCTGGAACTTCTCCTTGCCGAGCTCGCGGCAGAGGTACATGGCGGCCTGGCGCGGCAGCGCGATCTTCTGCTCGCGCGAGCTGCTCGTGAGCTTCGCGACGGTGAGGCCGTAGTGGGCGGCCACGGCCTCCTGGATGCGCTCGATGGTGGGCTTGTAGCCCTCGGGCGGGATGACGTCGGAGAGCACGTCGCGCGCGAGCGCCACGGTGATGGGCTCGCTCTTCAGCGAGGCGAAGGCGGCGAGGCGCATGAGGGCGCCCTCGAGCTCGCGCACGTTCGAGCGGATGTGGGCGGCGAGCAGCTGCGTGACGTCGCCGGGCAGGTCGATGGACTCCACCTCCGCCTTCTTCTGGAGGATGGCGGCGCGGGTCTCGAACTCGGGCGCCTCCACCTGGACGCGCATGCCCCACTCGAAGCGCGAGCAGAGGCGGGCGTCGAGCCCCTTCAGCTCCTTGGGGCTGCGATCGCTGGAGAGGACGATCTGCACGTGGTGGTCGTGGAGCTCGTTGAACGTGTGGAAGAACTCCTCCGCGGTCTTGTCCTTGCCGGCGAGGAACTGCACGTCGTCGACGAGCAGGGCCGTGCACTCCCGGTACTTGCGGCGGAAGTCGTCCATCGTGCCCTTCGAGAGCGCCGCCACGAAGTCGTTCGTGTAACGCTCCGAGGAGACGATCGCGACGCGGCCGCCCTGCTTGTCCAGGATGGCGTGGGCGAGCGCGTGGAGCAGGTGCGTCTTGCCGAGGCCCGAGTCGCCGTGGAGGAAGAGCGGGTTCCAGGTGTGGCCGGGGTTCGCGGCGACGGCCTGGGCCGCGGCGAAGGCGAAGCGGTTCGACTCGCCCACCACGAAGGTGTCGAAGGTGTAGCGCGGGTTCGGGCGCGACTCGCGCGGGTCCGCGGGCTCGGCCGCGCGCGGCACAGGCGAGAGGGCCGGCCCGGCGGCGGGGGCGGGCGGGGAGGCGACGCGCGGGGCCGAGTCCACCACGAAGGCGATGGGCAGCTGCCTGCCCAGGATGCCGGGCGCGAACTCCTCGAAGAAGGCGCGGTAGTTGTCCTCCACGAAGTCGCGGTGGAACGGATCCGGCGCCGCGATCTGCAACCGCCCGCCCTCCAGCGAGACGAGGCGGAGCGGGGCGAACCACCGATCGTAGAGATCGGGGCGCAGCCGGGAGCGGAGGTACGTGTCGATTCGAGCCCAGAGCGCCGTTTCGTCGGACGGCCCGATCCACTTGGCGCTCGCGCGCGAATCCATGGTGCTGCCCCCCGTCGGTCACGGCTGCAGAACGAGGCTCACCCCTC